>CAYRHN010000003.1:0-295402 GCA_964424115.1 uncultured Anaerolineaceae bacterium | reverse complement strand
CTTGAGCTGGCTGCCGGTGGGGGTGGCCTCAAGTGGGGTGGGGGCAACGGTGGGTGGGAGCGTGGCGGTGGGGGTGACGAGGGTGATGGGGGTGGGGGACGGGGGCAGGGCGGAGGGGGAACCAGCCATCTGGCTGAGCGCCAGGAGGGCCAGCAGGGCGATCAGCAGCAGCCCGCCGAGGAAGAGGATCGGCCAGCGGTAAGCGCGCAGCCCCGTTTGAGGAACCTCTCGCGGCGGGAGATGAGGATGGGCGGGCACGGCGGCAGTGACGGCGGAGGAGACCTGTCCCCGGGGGACGGGTACGGCAGCCGTGGCGGCGGAAGAGGAGACCTCTCCCTGCGGGAGAGGGGGACGACCCTCACCCCGGCCCTCTCCCGAAGGGAGAGGGGGATTAGAGGAATCGAGCCAATCGGGGACGGCGGAGAGGCCGAGGGCAAGGGTGGGCGCCTGGGCGGGATCGCGGCCGACGGACTGGCAGACGGCATTGAAGAAAGAGCGCGTGGATTGCGGGCGCTGCTCGGGCTGCGGGTCGGCAGCCCACAAGACCAGGCGGGCCATGGCAGGGGAGAGGGCGGGATTGGCGCGACGCGGGTCGGGGATGCGCCCGAGGGGCGGGACGAGGCCGGTGACGAGCGAGTAGAGCAGCGCGCCGATGGAAAAGACATCGGCGGAGGGACGGAGGGGCTGCCCGGAGGTAGCTTCCGGCGGACGGTAGGGAGAAGGCGGCAAACTGTCGGTGGGGAGGAGGTTGAAATCGGTGACGAAGATCTGTCCCTGGGGATCGATGAGGATATTGGAGGGTTTGAGGTTGGCGTGGATAGTGCCGGCTTCATGCGCATAGCCAACAGATGACGAAAGAACGTTGAGGATAGCCAGCACCGCTTCGGGGGGCAGGGGGCCGCGCTGGGCGCGCAGCACATCCGCCAGCGTGCCGCCTTCCACCCACTGGCTGACCAACGCCGCCCTATCGGGCATCTGGAAGAAGCCGATCAGCGGCACCAGGTTGGGATGGTTGAGACTCTGCAGCGCGCCGGTCTCGCGCTGGAAGCGGCGCATCAGGGCTGCATCCTGGCAGAGGGCAGGGGGGAGCAGTTTCAGGCTGACCGGCGCGTCGCGGCGCAGGTCGAAGGCGCGGTAGCTTTCCCAGCCGAGGCTGTTGCTGCCCAGGCGGGCATCCAGGCGAAAACGCCCAAGCAGGATTTCAGGAGATGGGGGGATCATAGAGTAATTATACACTGCTCACCGTTGACATTTGAAGAGAAGAGAAGAGGATAATAATCTCATTCTGGCGTAAAATTATTGATAAAGATCCCTGCGCCTGTGCAGCGGGCGCTTCTTGTCCATTGGATTCATTGATCCACTCAACATGGCGGAGCGCCCCTACCTGAAAAAATTCTGCTGTCGCGGGTTTCGCAAGGCCGAATTCACATCGGTTGTCTCATCATCTTTGCTGCGAACCTCAAGGAGCTTTCATGTCCCACTTCCTCAAAAAACTGGCATTTATCATCCTGCCCGGCGTACTCCTCTTGTTCCTGGTGGCATGCCAGGCTGGGGAGAGCACCCCGCCCCCGGCGGAATTCAGCGGGCGGATGCTGTTCTACGGCAGCACCGGCATCCTGGAGGTCACTTCCGGCGGGGTGTCCACGTTCCATGCCTGGCCGGAAGCGGGCGTTCAGCGTGTCATCGCCTCTCCGAATGGGGCGTATGTGTTGATCGCCTACAGGTCGAAGTGCGCCTTGCTTTCCACACTCACCTGGCAGTCGGCTGCGCTGGATTTTGACCATGTCTACGGTTCGGAGATTTTTTCCCCAGACGGCAGGTGGCTGGCCCGCCCGGAGGCGAGCCAGGTAGTGCTCTATGACACCGCCACCGCGCAAAAGAAAGCCCTGTTCAGTCCCAAGTGCCACAAGTATTCCCCGGCCCCCAACCTGGCCGGCGGGGAATGGTGCCTGCGGGTGGAGGGGGTCTATTGGCTTTCGGCGGACCAACTGCTGGTGACGCATGCCGCCGGGTTATTCGACAACAGTTTCCAATTTCCGGATACGATCACCGTGGCTGCCGACCAGGGAGTCGCGGTCTTTGGAAAGATCGACACCGCCAGCGTCTTGAATCTGGACGGCAGCTTTGTCGGGCAGTTTGCTTTTGAAAAGATGATCCTGTGGGTGGAAGAGGGCCGGATCTTCACCAACGGCGCCACCTACGAGGATTACCAGTCTTACGCGGTGGCGGACCTGCTGGCGGGGGTCAGCGTGCCCGAGGGGTATACGCCGGCAGTGTTCGTTCCCGCGCCGGTTGGAAAGTACGGCTCCCAGTACGCCGTCAAGGACGGCCAATACATTTATAAGGAAAGCGGGGCAGCGGTGACATTGACCCCTGAACCCGATTTCAATCTCGGCTGCCAGCGGCTTGACGAATCCAGCCCGAGGGCCTGTCTGCTGAAGACGCACACAGACCCCGCCAGCGCAACCCTGGCGCTCTATCCTCAGGACGGGGAGATCCAATTTTTCACGGTCACCATTCCGGAGAGCGATTCCTTTCCCCGTTGGGTGGCCTGGGTGGCCGGTGGCGAGTAGCGCGCGGCAGATGATACTATAATTACCTCATGCGGAAAATCTTTGCCTCGGCCTGGCGGCGGGTGCGCGGGATCTGGAAGATCGAGCGCGCCGACGCGCGGGTCACGATCCGGGTGCGCCAATGGCTGGCATTTGCGGCCTTCCTGGTCGTGTTGGCCTGGTACCTGGCGGCGCCCTCGCCGACCACGGTGATGGCGCTGGTGGCGCTGGGGGGGATGATCCTGTCCGGGTTTTTATGGGTGCGGGTGCCGGCGGTGCATTTGCGCGCCGAACGCCGGCTGCACTACGGGGCGGTGCAGGTGGGGGAGGAACTGGAAGAGGAGATCCAGATCGAAAATCCGACCCGCGTGCCGGGGCTGTGGGTGGAGTTCGAGGATCATTCCAATATTCCCGGCTACACCCTCTCCAGCGTGCGCGGGGTGGACGGGCGCAGCTCGCCGCATTGGCGGGCATCGACGCTATGCACGCGCCGCGGGGTATATGCGCTGGGGCCGTGGCGGCTGCTGTTGGGCGACCCGTTCGGCATTTTCCGCCTGACGATGGAATTCCCCAGCCGGGAGGAGGTGCTGGTCTATCCGCCGCTGGCGGCGCTCCCGCCGAACTGGCTGCCGAAAGGGCGCACGGTGGGCGACCAGCGTCTGCTGCGCCAGCCGGTGCAGGCCGAGACGATCAACCTGGTCAGCACGCGCCCCTATGCGCCGGGCGACCCGCTGCACCGCATCCACTGGCGCAGCACGGCGCGCCACGACGAGACCTATGTGAAGCTGTTCGAGCCGGAATCCTCCTCCTCGATCTGGCTGATCCCCGACCTGGACGGAGCGCAAGGTTTTGGCGAGGGGGATGAGGGCAGCCTGGAAAAATTGATCATTCTGACCGCTTCGGTGGCAGCCGAACTACTGGGCGAGCGCCGGGCGGTGGGGTTGTTTGCGCCGTCAGGCGGGCAGCAAGCAGATACGGTCATCCCGCCGCAGGCCGGGGCAGGACATTTATGGGAAGTGCTGCGCGGGTTGGCCCCGCTGGCGGCCTCTGCACAACCCCTGGCGGCGACGCTGGAGCAGGCGGCGCGGGTGGTCTCGCGGCGCGACCTGCTGCTGGTGCTGACGCCTTCGCTGCAAGGAGAGTGGACCTATGCGCTCAAGCGCCTGGCGGGCAGCAAGGCGGGTGGGGGCGGGGCAGCGGCGGTGCTGCTGTTGGAAGCGGGCGGCGAGGAACGCGCGGCGGGGGTGCTGGACCTGCTGGCAGGGATGAACCTGCCGGCGCGCACGATCCGTGCGATAGACATCCACCCGCAAAGCGGTTCGTATGGGGCCTTGCAGCGCTGGGAGTTCACCACCCTGGGCACCGGGCGGGCATACGCGCGGCGCAAACCGCGCGAAGCCGGGCGGGCCTTGCAAGGGGGGCGGCCGTGAGCGCGCACGAAGCGGGCCTTTCCCCGCGGAATTTTCCACGCTGGGTGTGGTGGGCACTGCTGGTGCCGATCGTGGCGATGATGACGATCCTGGCCTCCAGCATCCAGGCAGCCGGGTGGGTGGGCAACAGCCTGCCGCTGCTGCTGGCGATGCTGGCCGGGCTGGCGGTCGGGCTGGGCCTGGCCTGGACGCGCTGGCGCTGGCCGGCGGCGCTGGCCCATAACCTGGCGGTATGCGCGGGGGCGCTGCTGCTTTTGGTGGCGCGCGTGCCGCCGCTGGAGCGGATTGGCAGCCTGCCGGTTGGGGATTTCTTCTGGTTGATGAATCAGCGCCTGATGGGGCTGCTGGAACGGATCGTTGGATGGGGGCAGGCCTTTTTCAGCGGCGGGTCGGTGAGGGACGCAGACGCGTTCGTGCTGCTGGTGGGTGGGGGCCTGTGGTGCGCGGGGGCCTGGCTGGGTTGGTGCGTGCTGCGCCGCCGGCGCGCGCTGCCGGGGGTGCTGCCGCTGGGTTTCTTGCTGGCGTTGAACGTGTATCTCAACCAGGAGGCTGCCACGACGATGCTGGGTTTCCTGATCTGCGCGCTGGTGCTGGTGGCGGTGACGAATTGGATGGATGAGCAGCGGCGCTGGATGGCGGCCGGGGTGGATTATTCGGAAGACCTGGGATTTGCCTGGGGGCTCAACACTGTCGCGCTGACGGTGCTGCTGACCGGGCTGATGTGGGGCGCCACGCTGCTGGGCACGCCGCAGGGCTGGGAGGCACTTTCCAAACTGCTGCACCGCACCGAGCAGGAGGTGGGCGACCCGGCCGGGCGCATCTTCGCCGGGGTGAGCACGCCGGAAGCCAGCGACGGGACGGTATCGGTCAAGCGGCCCGACCTGGCGCAGATCGGTGAGCCGATCAACCGCGACCAGGCGGTGGTGATGTGGGTGAATGTGAGCGACGCGATCCCGCTGCCGGCCGAGGTGGCCGGGCCGGATTACCAGGCGCCGCCGGTGCATTACTGGCGCAGCAGCATTTACGCCGCCTATAACGGGCGGGGCTGGGACCTGGCGCCAACGGACGGGTTGGTGGGGTCAAAGAGCATGGATGAAGCCGGAAGCGGCATCCCGGCGGGGCGCTACCGGCTGGTGCAGACCTTCCGCATCGAGGCCAAGCACGACGCGGCGCTCTTTGCGGTGGGCGAGCCGGTGGGGGCGCCGGAGGGCGGGGCGCTGCGCAGCGCGGCGGGCGGCAGCACGCTGCTGGAGGGTAACCTGTCCACCTACCAGGTGATCTCGTGGGCGACGCGGGTGAGCGCCGCCGACCTGGAGGGGGCGGGGACAAATTATCCAGAGGAGGTGCGCGCCGTCTATTTGCAGCTGCCGGACAGCCTGACCTCGCGCGTGCGCGAGCTGGCGGCGCGGGTGACGCGCGGGGCCGAGACGCCCTATGAGAAGGCGCTGCGCATCGAGGCCTATTTGCGCGCCAATTACCAGTATGATCCGTATGTATCCACCCCGCCGGAAGGGCGCGACGCAGTGGATTATTTCCTCTTCGACGCGCCGGGCGGCTTTTGCACCTATTACGCTTCGGCAATGACGGTGATGCTGCGCGCCGAGGGGGTGCCGGCGCGAGTGGCCTCCGGCTACCTGATGGGGGAGTACGACCGGCAGGAGGGGGCCTACCGGGTGCAGGGCGCAGCCAGCCACACCTGGGTGGAGGTATATTTCCCCGGCTACGGCTGGGTGGAGTTCGAACCGACCTCGGCCTTTTCGCGAATTGTCTACCCGGGCGAGGCGGAGGCCGTGCCGCAGAATGCGACCGCGCTGCCGGCGTTGGAGGAGTTCCCCGGTCTGCGCGCGGCGCTGTGGACGGCGGGAATCCTGGCGGCATTGGCGGTATTGTGGGTGGTGCTGGCGCGGCTGGGGGTTCCGGGTCCGGCGGTGTTGTGGCGGCGCTACCGGGAGACGCGCGCGGCGCACCTGCCGGGCGGGTTGTACACGCAGATGCGGCGTGAGCTGAGCACGGACGGGGTGCCGGCCCAGGCAGGGGATACACCGTACGAGTTCCTGGCGGCGGTGGAGGGGGCAAAGGCAGTGAAGGAACAGTCTTTCGCGCCGCTGCGAGCAGCGGCACGCGAGGTGACCGAGGTGTATGTGCAGGCGCAGTTCAGCCCGCGCGCGCCGGAGGCCAGAAAGGTGCAGGCAGCGCGCCGCGCCTGGCGGGGGGCATGGAAGCAGCGATTGAAGTTACGGTTAAAACCTCACCACGAAGGCACTAAGGAACAAAGGAACACAAAGGGATCCAAGGAAAAACCCTAAAACCTCACCCGTGCCGCTTTGTTGCTTCGGGTCTTTGTGTTTTTTATCGAAGAATTTCGGGCAGATACTGGTAGAAGTGGGTGGCCACGCCTTCGAAGGCGCCGATGTCGCATTTGTTGTCACGGTTCTGGCCGCGCTGGTCGATGGTCATGGCGCCGGTGCCGGTGAAATCGGTGCAGATGCCGGTGGCCTTGGCGTCGTGGGCGGGGGAGCCGGGCTTGAGGCCGTGGACGGCGGTGTTGGTGCCCCAGTAGGTCAGATCGGTCAGCTTGGGATCGGCGTTGGTCTGGTCGCCGGTGGCGGTGAAGAAGCAGTTGGAATCGCTGGAGAGGTTGTAGCCGTAAGAGGTCCAGGTGCCGGAGTTCTGGCAGTTGTAGGTCGAGCCGGTGACGATCGAGTTCTTGATCCACAGCGTGGAGCCGCCAGCGTTGAACAACTGCATGCTCCCATTATTGGCGATGGTGACGTTGAGCAATTTCAGCGTGCCGCCGCTGTAATTGGCAACCCCGCCAAGCGAACTGGCCTGGTTGCCGCTGAAGGTGCTGTTGACCGCGTAAGCAGAGCCGCCCTGGAGCAATACCCCGCCGCCGCCCACGGCCTGGTTGCCGCTGAAGGTGGAGTGGTAGATGATCAGCTCGGTGCCGCCGTTGTAGAAGATCCCGCCGCCGCGGTTGGCGTAGTTGTTGCGTATCTCGGAAGTGCCGATGTGCAGCTCGCCGTAGGCGAAAATGCCCCCGCCAATGCCAGAAGAACAGTTGGCGGTGTGGCACGCAATGGTATTGTTTTCGACGACTACGTCATCCAGCCACATCGTCCCGTTGCCGTGGCTGATCCCGGCGCCGGTCTGATTGGGATAGGCGTCGGTCTGATCCAGGAAGCCGTCGCGGATGGTCAATTCGCGCAGGGTGACGGTGGTGCCGGAGTAGAAGGTCTGGATGGCGCGGTCAAGCCCGTTGGCGTCGATGATGGTGCGCCCGGGGCCGGCGCCTTCGATGACGATTTGGATCTGGGTGTTGGTGATGTCCAGGTCGCCGGTGGAATTGTCTTCCTCGCCGCTGCCGGCGCGGGTGAGGGTGTAGATGCCCTGGGGCAGTTCGATGGTGGCATAGTCGCCGCAGCGGGAGTAATCGCAGGTGTTGGCTTCGTCCAGGGCGGCGCGCAGGGTGCACGGCCCATCGGTGGGGGTGATGGCCGAACAGACGTCGTTATTGACCAGATCGGGAAGGTCGCGGTAGTCGTTGACGTTGTAGACCATGGGTTCCACATCTTTGATGTCCGCGGCAGCCGCCGGAAGGGCAGGGAGGAGGGCGAACAAGGCGAGCAGGCTGAACAGGCGGAACCAGATGGATCGTTTGAGCATGGCAAGTCTCCTATAGGAAATTATACGCATTATAGCGCAAAGATGCTTTAACCGCTAAGGCCAGCCCCAAGGGAGCGAGCTGAGAAGTTATATAACGTCTACTGCGCGGGCGACCCTTGCATGCAGGGGAGCAATCTCCCTGAAATTCTAACCCTTGTGCCTGGTTGGAGATTGCTTCGTACCCTTCGGGTACTCGCAATGACGTATGGCTTATGAGCTTAGAACTGTCAGGTGACCAGAAAAATAATTGAGACCTTCGCGCCTTGGCGTCCTGGCGGTTTTTCTTTGTGGCGGGGGGTATAATTCGAGCATGAAGAATCATCGCAACTATGTTTTGACGCTTTCCAGCGCCAGTTTTTTGGCGCTGGGGTTATTCACCGCGGCGATCGGCCCGGCGTTGGACGAGCTGTCGGCGCAGACCGGCAGCAGCCTGGCGGCAGTAGGGGGGGTGTTCACGGCGTTGTTCCTGGGCGCGCTGGCATCGCAAGTGCTGGGCGGCTCGCTGATCGACCGGATCGGCCCGCGCCCGATGATCCTGGGCTCGATGGGGGTGTTGGGCGGGGCGGTGCTGGCCCTGACGCAGGCGCACGCGCTGCCGCTGCTGTTGGGATTGGCGGCGGTGGCCGGGTTGGGGCACGGCATGCTGGATATCGCCACGCATGTGCTGGTCTCCGGCCTGTTCGCGGAAAAACGCGCCTCGGCGTTGAACCTGCTGAACGTGTTCTTCGGGGTGGGGGCGTTCGTCAGCCCGGCGTTGGCCGGGTTGACGCTGAATCAGCTACACACGGCCCTGCCCTCGCTGGGGTTGGGCGGGGCGGTGATCTTGCTGCTGCTGGCTCCGGCGTTTGCGTGGCTGCCGCGCGGCCAGGAGCACCTGCCTGAGGAGGATGGGGAGAACGGCTCTGCCAATCCGTATACTTCGCCGCGCCTGTGGGTCCTCGGCGCATTGATCCTGCTCTATGTGGGGATCGAGAACGGGATGGGCGGCTGGTCTTCAATTTACTTGCAGCGCACCACCCAGACACTGCCGGAAGTGGGCGCGACAGTCGTTTCCGGTTTCTGGCTGGCGCTGACGGTGGGACGGATCGCGGCGACCTGGCTGGGGACACGCCTGAGCGGCAGGACGCTGCTGGCGCTCAGCCTGCTGACGGCGCTGGCGGGCGGGCTGCTGCTGCGGGTGGGCTACGGCGCGTTCGGATGGAGCGTGGCGGGCATCCTGCTGCTGGGTTTTGGCTTTGGGCCGGTCTTCCCGACCAGCATTTCGCTGGTGACGGCGGCCTTCCCGCGCGCGGGAGGCAAGGCGACCGGGCTGGTGGTGGCCTTTGGCAGCCTGGGCGGAATGGTGGTGCCCTGGCTGCAGGGGCTGCTGATCGAATCACCCGGGCCGGGCAGCACACCCTGGCTGGCGATCGCCGCGGGACTGGGGATGCTGGGCAGCCTGGCGCTGGCTTACCGCGTGCCGAAGAACCGGGGGTAACGGGCAGCGAATACAATGGCATAAAGGTTTGGGTTTTAAAACACTAAAATTTATAAGGGATATAATTTAGATATGAAAGTACGCCGCAATCAAATTTTTGTGCTGTCAGCCGCTATTCTTTTGAGCGTAGCTCTGTTTGATGTGGATATAATCCTGGCGTTAAGGGATTTGGCGGCGCAGACTGGCAGAGAGATGACGGCGATGGCGAAAGTATTAACGGCGCTGTCCCTGGGCGCGCTGGTCAGCCAATTGCTGGGCGGCTCGCTGATCGACCGGATCGGCCCGCGCCCGATGATCCTTGGATCGATGGGGGTGCTGGGCGTGGCATTGCTGGCCTTGACGCAGGCGCGCTCTGTGCCGCTGCTGCTGTTGTTTGCAGCGGTGGGCGGGCTGGGACACGGCGTGCTGAGCGTTGCCTTGATTGTATTGGTCTCCGGCTTGTTCGCGGAAAAACGCGGCCCTGCGATGAACCTGCTATATTCAATTATTCGGGCGGGGTCGTTTGTCCTCCCAGGGCTGGCCGCATATTCGTTGAACAGGCTGGATACGGTTCTGCCCTCGCTGATGCTGAGCGGCGGGCTGATCTTGCTGCTGCTGCTGCCGGCGGCGCTGTGCCTGCCGCGTGGGCAGGCACACCTGGCGGTGGACGAAAGAGAGACCGTCTCTGCCAATCCGTACACCTCGCTTTTCCTGTGGGCCTTTTGCGCCGTGAACCTGCTGTACAGCGGGATGTTTGTGTATGTCCCTTCCAATTTCATTAACATCGCGCGCGGATCGATAGAAATGGCACGTGTGGATACTGGTTTCAACCTGGCTGTTTTGGCTGGTGGAATTGCCGCAATCTGGCTGGGGATGCGCCTGAGCGGCAGGACGCTGCTTCTGATCAGCCTGCTGACAGTGTTGGGGGGCAGCCTGCTGCTGGTGTTAGGATATGGGACATTCGCGTGGAGCGTGGCGGGCATCCTGCTGCTGGGTTTTGGCTTTGGGCCGGTCTTCCCGACCAGCATTTCGCTGGTGACGGCGGCCTTTCCGCGCGCGGGGGGCAAGGCCACCGGGCTGGTGGTGGCCTTTGGCAGCCTGGGCGGGATGGTGGTGCCCTGGCTGCAGGGGCTGCTGATCGAATCGCCCGGGCTGGGCAGCACGCCCTGGCTGGCGATCGCGGCGGGGCTGGGGATGCTGGGCAGCCTGGCGCTGGCTTACCGCGTGCCGAAGAGCCGGGGGTAAAAAAAGGCCTTCGAACACGGATTTGCGCGGATCGATCTTCATCAGGCGGAGGCCAAAATGAAAGACACCTACAACATCGGCATCATCGGGGCGGGAATGTACAGCCGCGTGCACGCGAGCTGCTTCCAACTGGACGGGCGGGCGGAGGTGACCTGGATCGTGTCGCGTTCGGCGGCGCCGGCGGGGGAGATCGCCAAGGAATTCGGCATCTCGCACAGCTGCACGGATCTGCGCCGGATGCTGCGCGACCCAGAGCTGGACGCAGTGGTGATCACGACGCCGCCCGGCACGCACGCGCAGATGGCGGTGGAGGCGCTGCGGGCGGGCAAGCATGTGCTGCTGGAAAAGCCAATGGCGACCAGCCTGTCCGAGGCGCGGCGGATCGTGCGCGAGGCGGAGCGCCACCCGGAGCTGACGGTGCTGGAGTGTTCCTGCCGCCACACGCGCCTGCAGCCCAAGTTCCGCCTGGTGCGGGAGATGATCGCCGGGGGGCGGCTGGGGCAGGTGTATCATATCCACCACAACAGCGCCTACCCGCGCACGTTCATCGAATACAATCCGCGCGGGCAGTGGGCGATGTACCGCAAATCCGCCGGCGGGGGGCCGTTCTTTGATTGGGGGGAGTACGACCTGTCCTTCCACCTGGGGGTGCTGGGGGATGCGCCGCAGTTGGTGCGGATGCTGTCCTTCGCGCGCGGGGACCTGCGGGATATGTCGCGCCTGGCGCCGGGCAGCGATATCGAGCAGCACGGGGCGGCCTTCATGGAGTTCACGGGCGGGCTGACCTATTATTACGAGCGTGGGGCGGGGGTGTATAACAACATTCCCAGCCAGACGCGCATTTACGGCACGCAGGGCTGCCTGACGTTGAGCTTTCCGACCTGGGATCCGCCGCAGGTGATCTTCAGCCACGCCGGGCCGCAGCGCGACGAGGCGGCGCGCGACGAGGTGCTGGAGGCGGATTTCTCCACCCACCCGCCGGCCGACCCGAATTTCGTGCCCGGCCACAACGACAACCGCGCGCTGGTGGGGCATTTCCTGGACTGCCTGCAGGGCAAGGCCGAGCCGGTGATGCCGGTGCAACTGGCGGAGAAGCACCTGAGGATCTTGTTCAAGATCACCAGGGAAAAACATTGAACTGCCAGGGAATAAAAAAGAAGCCCACAAAACAGGCGAAATAAACGAAAAACGCGAAAGAATTGGGAACGGGATCTCACGCAGAGCCACGGAGGCGCGGAGAAAAAATCTAATACCGTGCATCCTTACCCCCCGGCGCGGCGTTTTAATTGGGAGATACAGCCCTGTCCTCCGCCAGCAGGGCATAGACGTAAGTGTCGTTCCAGATCGGGCTGCCATTCGCGTCGCGGTGGAAGAAGTTGTCGCGCAGATGGTGCGCCTCGCGCCGGAAGCCCAGCTTTTCCAGCAGCTTCCATGAGGCGAGATTCTGCGGGTTGCAATGGGCGATGACGCGGTAAACGCCCAGGCAGCGGAAACCGTAATCCACCAGCGCGGCAGCGGCCTCGCTGGCATAGCCCTGGCGCTGGTAGGCCGGGCTGAGGATATAGCCCAACTCCCAGGTGAGCAGGCGGGAAGGCTCTTGTTGGGCAAAATAGATCTGCCCGATGACCCTGCTTTCAATCAGCAGTTCCACCGCCCAAAAATTGGGGTCGGCGGCAAATTCCTGCGCGGTGCGCTGCGCCCCCTCCTGGTCCAGTGGCGCGCCAGGCTCAAACCGGTATACGCGCGGGTCGGAAAGATAGGCGTACAGGTCGGCGGCATCCTCCACGCGGAAGGCGCGCAAGCGCAGGCGATCGGTGAGCAGAGGAGAAGTGGTTACAGGTTCAGGCATGCTTCCACCGCCAGCCAGAAGGGATAGGTCATACCCCAATGGTAACATAAAACGAGATCTGTGCACGTTGCCTCCCTTTGCAGGGCAGAAGCAGCTTTGCCACAATACCCCTTTGGGACGCGAAGCGCTTCAGCCTGGGAACGGAATCTCATGCAGAGCCGCGGAGGCACGGAGAAAAATCTGGAAGGCGAAGCAACCGGGAGGACCGCACCTGGAACCGAAGGCGCACGAAGGGGAGGTAAAGAGAATCACGAAACAGGCGAAATAAACGAAAAGGACGAAAAATCTATTGTAGGGGAGAAGCAGCCGGGGAGAAGCGCGCCTGGAAAGGATCATCCATGTTCCGGCTGCTTTGCCCTGGGCGGCACGAGAATTAACAGCCGGGGGTCTAAACCCATGGCCAGATGAAATATTGCAATATAATTAGCATAACCCTTTCACTTCCATAAAAGGAGGCGTTATGCAGGACGCGAACTCGATCAACCGCCGTGTTTGGAATCTGTTGTTCTCCAACCTGGCCTCATTCGGGGTGCTGGCCGTGTTCATCGGGCTGGCCTTCGCCGTGGCCGGCTGGCTGCACCCGGTCTTTTCCACCACCGGGCTGGTGCTGACCGGGATGCTGATGGCGCTGATCCCGGCCGGGGTCTGGTTGTTCTTCTTCTACCGCCAGGACCGCCGCGAGCCGGAGCCGAAAGGCATGGTGCTGCAGGTGGTCGTGCTGGGCGGGCTGGGCGCAGCGGCAGTGGCGATCCCGCTGGTGGAAGGCGGCTTCGACGTCTCCGCCTGGATGTACAGCAGCCCGTGGGTTGCGCTGGGGGCGAGCATTTTGGTGATCGGCTTCGTGCAGGAGTTCGTCAAGTACGCCGCGGTGCGCTTCAGCGTGTACGAGACCGATGAGTTCAACGAGCGCACAGACGGGGTGATCTACGCGATCGCCGCCGGGCTGGGCTTTGCGGTGGTGCTGAACGCCTTTTTCATCTACAATACTGGCGGGGCCGATCTGGGCATGGCGGCCATCCGCCTGACGCTGACCTCGCTGGCGCAAGCCAGTTTTGCCGGGATCACCGGTTACTTCCTGGCCTGCGAGAAGCTGGACCGGCGCCCGGCCTGGCACCCCTGGGCGCGCATCGCGTGGATGCCGCTGGGGGTGCTGATCTCGGCCGTGCTGAACGGGCTGTTCTTCTACCTGTGGGGCAGCCTGAGCCGCGCCACCATCTCCACCAGCGGGGCGTTCGTCAACCCGTGGGCGGGGCTGATCCTGGCGGCGATCCTGGCGCTGGTGACGGTGGCCGGGCTGACCTGGCTGATCCAGCGCGACCAGGCGCGCCAGAGCAGCGCAGTGGAAGAGGAAAACCCCGGGATTACGAAGACGGCGGCGCTTTCGGCCTGGCTGGTGGTGATCCTGACCGCCGCGGCAGTCTTTGGCGGTTGGTTGATCAAGAACGGGTTGGAGTCGGCCACGCGCGATGTGGAGCGCTCGGGGGTGGCGGCGCGCTACCCGGCCGGCTGGGAGCTGGAGAAGGGCATGGCCTCCGAGCCGCTGCTCTTCATGGCGACCGACCCGCTCAAACCGGCCCAACGTTACCTGGTGACCGAGATGCCCGCGCCGGTGGACGGCAAGCTGGACACGCTGGCCCTGCAGCGAAATATCCAGCGCGGCGGACAACTGACACTCTACCGCATTTTTGACCAGACGGCAGTGGAGTACCACAACGCGCGGGCGGGCTACATGGTGCATTTTGCCTACGTGGACCCGCGCCAGGCAGGGGTGCTGCCGCTGGTGGTGGAAGGGATCGATTATTACCTGGACTACAACGGGAAGATCCTGGTGGTGACGATGGAGGACGATGCCAGAACGTTCGCGGCCGACCAGCCCAGGTTCATGCACTTCCTGGATTCGATCCGCGTGACCGGAGGTGAATAATGAACAGCTTGCAGATTAAATCTCGCTTTTTATCGATCGGGCTGGCGCTGCTGCTGGCGGCGGGGCTGCTTTCGGCCTGCAATTTACCGGCGGCGCCCACCCCGCTGGCGCCGAACGCCACCCCGGTGGTGACCAATAATAACAACAACAACAACGAAACTCCCTCGGCCGGGTTGAGCCGCCAGGAGCGGGAATACCTTTCCAGCGCCACGGTGCGCATCTGGGGGGTGGAGCTGCGCAACAACGGCGACCCGATCCTGCTGTATAACGGCTCGGGGACGATCATCACGCCGGATGGGTTGATCCTGACCAACTGCCACGTGGCCGATCCGGTCTCGATGGGAATGATCGACCGGGTGGACGCGCTGATCGTGGATATGACCGAGCGGGACGACCGCCCGCCGGTCTCCACCTATTATGCCAAAGTGATGGCCGCCGACCCGACCCTGGACCTGGCGGTGATCCAGATCACCAGCCGGCTGGACGGGACGCAGGTGAGCTCCAGCGACCTGAACCTGCCGTACGTGCCGCTGGGCGACTCCGACCAGGTGGGGCTGGGCGACCCGCTGTATATTTTCGGCTTCCCCGGCATCGGTGGGGATTCGATCACCTTTACCTCGGGCAGCGTCTCCGGGTTTGATTCAGAATCACCGGTTGGCAACCGGGCCTGGATCAAGACCGACGCGACCATCGCGGGGGGCAATTCGGGCGGACTGGCCAGCGACGACAGCGCGCATATCATCGGCGTGCCCAGCCAGGCCGGCACCGGCACGGCAGTGGACACGACCGACTGCCGCGTGATCCAGGATACCAACGGCGACGGCCAGATCAATAACCAGGACAGCTGCATCCCGATCGGCGGCTTCATCAACGGCATCCGCCCGGTCAACTGGGCGCTGCCGCTGATCGATGCAGCCCGGGCGGGCAAGGCCTATGTCAGCCCCTACGATACGGCAGTTAACCCGCAGCCGACGCCGGGGCCGGTGGGCGACGCCGGGTTTGACCTGGTGGGTTGGAGCGAGGATTGGGACGATGACGGCTGCCCGCTGAATGCGGTGAGCAGCTTCCCCAGCGGGGTGAAGACGATGGCGGCCATTTTCAGCTATTCCAACGTGCCGGACGGAGCTACTTTCCAATCGGTCTGGAGCTACGAAGGCCGGCAGATCGCCAGCACCGAGGATAACTGGACCTACGGTGCGGACGATACCTGCTTCCCCTTCTATCTGGAGAATAACGGGGATGTGCTGCCGGACGGCGGCTACACCTTTGCGTTGTATTTGAACGGCACGTTGGTGGCGCGCCAGGATGTGAGCGTGGGCGGAGGCGCGGTGGTGGATCCCACCCAGGGCGTGACCGTGCGCGGGCAGGTGACGGATGCCAACACGGGTAAGGGTATCGAGGGCATCCTGGTGGTGATCCTGAACCCGGGCGTCGATCCGGACGCGTGGATCATGGATCCGCAGGAATCGACCACGCTGACCTGGGTGGAGACGGACGCGTACGGCAATTACCAGATCGACAAACAACTGGCGCGCGAAGAGAGTTACGGCGTGGTGGTTGGCAACAATGATCTGGGCTACGCGCCGATCACCGGTTATTTGGATATTACCGCGGACGACCCGGCGGTGCTGGACTTGCCGATCGAATTGAGCCAGTAAGCAGCGCGGGTTTGTTGTGAGCGGCAAAGGCCATCCTTTGCCGCTCACAATTATTTGGCAATCTATTGGCAAAAGCAGCGGCTACACTGGGGGAAAGGAACACACAAAGATGAAAAATTTGAAATTATTGCATTTGTTAGCGATCTTCGGGTTATTTTTGGCGGGGCTTGGCTTGCCTGCCAACCCGGTTCATGCAGTCTCTCGCGCTTTTTACGGCCTGGGCAGCACCCTGTCGGCCAGCAGCGTTCAGGCGGCGCTACCGCGCCTGCCGCTCTTTGAGGGCGAGAACAACGCCCGCGCGGCGGTGCTGGACGTGGGGGGCGGTTATGCCTACTTCGGTTTATGCGTTTCGCCCGGGCGGGTGGTCAAGGTGCGCCTGTCCGATTTCACCCGCGTGGACACCTTGATTCTGGGTGAGGGCGAGAACTGCCCGCAGGTGGGGCTGCTGGACGCTGCCAACGGTATGGCTTACTTTGGCATGTCCACCACCCCCAGCCAGGTGGTCAAGGTGCGCCTGTCTGATTTTAGCCGCGTGGGCGCACTGACCCTGGACGGGGAGAAGGGCCTGTACGCCGGGGCGATCGACACCGGCGGCGGTTTTGCTTACTTTGCCACCTGGCAGGGATCGGGTCTGCCTGCCAAAGTGGTCAAGGTGCGGCTTTCCGATTTCACCCGCAACAGCACGTTGACGCTTGGGGCGGGGGAGCTTTCAGTGCTTTCCGCCACGGTGGACAGCACCAACGGGTATCTCTACCTGGGAATGGATTCCAACGACGTGGTCAAGGTGCGCCTGTCGGATTTCTCCCAGGTTGCTCCGCTTTATTTTTGGGGGTACGGCTCGGGCGTGCGTTCGATCGCGGTCGATCCCGCCGGGGGGTATCTTTACCTGGGGCTGGCGGGCAGCAAGGGGGCGGTGGTGCGCATCCAGCTCAGCGATTTCTCGGTCAAGGACGGCATCCAGTTCAATTCCGGCGAAGGCTCGGCGATGACCCTTTCGCTGGATACCGCGGCCGGATTCCTGTACGCCACGGGTAGCAGTTCGGCAGGGGACCGTGTGATCAAGATCCGCCTCTCGGATTTCACGCGCCAGGCGGTGACCAACCTCAGCTCCGGCGAATGGGATGCGCGCGCAGCCCTGATCGACCCTGCCGGGCAGGCGCTCTACTTTGGCACCTGGTCCACCCCCGCGCGGCTGGTCAAGGTCAACCTGGCCACTTTTACGCGCAGCGCCGGGATGACCCTCTCGGCGGGCGAAAAGAACGCCTACACCGCGGTGGTGGATACGGTCAACGGCTACGCTTATATCGGTACCGACACCGCGCCGGGACAGGTGGTGAAGGTGCGTTTGTCCGATTTCAGCCGGGTTGGGGCGATCGTCCTGCCCGACGGCGAGAACTACCTTTATGCCTCTGCCATCGATACCGCCAACGGCTACGCCTATTTTGGCACCAAGACCAGCCCGGGCCGGGTGGTGCGCATCCGCCTGTCGAATTTCACCCGGGATGGGGCGATCACCCTCAACAGCGGAGAGAACAATCTGGTCTCCGCCTGCCTGGACACCGCTGGCGGCTTTGCTTACTTTGGCACCGAAACCAACCCGGGGCGCATCGTCAAGATCGACCTGGATCCCTTCAGCCGCGCCGAGGCGCTGACCCTGTCCAGCGGCGAGGGTTGGGTCTATTCCAGTTTTATCGATCCCGCCAACAACCTGGCCTACTTTGGCCTGGGCGTTGATCCCGGCAAGATCGTCCAGGTCAACCTGGACGATTTCACCCGCGCCAACACACTGACCCTCAACGCCGGTGAAATTCCCTACCGGGCTGGATTGTTCGACCCGCTGGAGCGCAAGGCTTACTTCTCCAGCGTCAACTACGGTTACAACGGCAAGATCATGAAGGTGGACCTGGACAGCTTCACCCGCGAGGGCGTGCTGGAGTTCACCGGCGAGCAGGTCATCGCCGGCGGGCAGATCGACCCGCAGGGCGGCTATCTCTACCTGACCACCGACACCAATATCACGCATGTGCTGGCGGTGCGCCTGGAAGATTTCAGCCTGGTCAACAGCACCGCACTGGAAAGCACCGACAAGGCGGCCTATGCCACTTTTATTGATGTCTCCGCGGGGTACGGCTATTACGTGACCTACACCCAGCCCAACAGCGTGGTGGTGCGCGGGCCGCTGTACCAGAAGAAGAACGCACTCTTCCTGCCGATGATCATCCAATAAGGGGCGGGGCGGCGTTATAATAGCCGCATGCCCACCCGCCAACAAATCGAAACGTTGATCGACCGCTCGCGCGCGTTGGAACGCGGCGGGCAGATCGCCGCGGCGCTGCAGGCGGCGCGGGAAGCTCAGGAGATGGCGCAGGTCGCGGGTGAGGTGGATCTGCGCGACCAGGCGCGGGTGGCGCAGGCGCAGGCTTTCTTCCGCCTGGGAGATTATGCCGAAGCGCGCCGCTTGTGCGAGCTGGCGCTGGCGCGGGGCGAGGAGCAGCAGGCGGGGGTGGACGCGCTGCGCCTGCTGGGGATCATCGCGCTGGAGACAGACGAGATGAGCGCCGGGGAGGCCTACCTGCGCCGGGTGGTGGCGCTGACCCGCCGCAACGGGGACGATATGATGCTGGCGCGCACGCTGCATAACCTGTCGGCAGGGGTGTATATGCCGCGCGGGCAGTTCGAGCTGTCGCTGGCGCACGACGAGGAGGCGCAGCGCATCCTGCGCGCCCACGCGGACACGCCGGAAGCGATGTCGCACCACTGGGCGACCCTGACCACTCCCATCTGGGTGCACTGGCTGTGCGGGCGCAACGCGCGCGCCGCGGAACTGCTGGAAGAATTGCAGGCCCTGGTGATTCTCGGCTCGCTGGGGGATGCCTACGTGCACGTGATCCGCGCCGGGCTGGCGCTGGATGCCGGAGAGTTGGAGCAGGCCGAGCCGGACCTGGTCCAGGCGCTCTCGATCGCCGAACGGCTGGGCTCGCCGGAGGCACGCTTTCAGGCGCGCATGGGGCGCAGCCGCCAGCGCCGCCTGGCGGGGGATGCCTCCGCGGCGCTGCATTGGGCGGAGGACGCGCTGACGGTGGCCGCCACGCAGGGATACGCGCACCTGCGCGGGATGGCGCTGATCGAGCGCGGGCGCGCGCACGAAGGGCTGGGCGAGCTCCCCACGGCGGCGGCGGACTACCGCGCCGCGCTGGGCGAGCTGGCGCCGCTGGAGCTGGATTTCGACCGGGCGCGGGCGGAACTGCTGCTGGCCGGGGCAACCCTCTCCGCGGAGGACTGGCGGGCGGCGCTGCAGACCATCACGCGCGGCGGGTTCTGGTTCCTGTTCGACCAGGAACGCGCCCTGGGGCTGCGCCTGCTGGCGCAGCATTTTGAGCAGGCCGAGAGCGTGGCCATTTTACAGCGCCTGCTGCAATTGCCCGCGCCGCCCTTGCGGGTGAACACGCTGGGCGGTTTGCAGGTGAGCCTGCGGGGGCGCACGCTGGAAAAGAACGCCCTGCGCCAGCGCGGGGCGGGCGAACTGCTGGGAGTGCTGCTGCTGGCGCCGGGCCGGATGCTGGCGTATGAGCAGATCGCCGAGGCGCTTTGCCCGGACAAAGACCCCGACGCGGCGCGCATTTTCATCCAGCACGCGGTCTCGGCGCTGCGGCGGGCGCTGGAGCCGGATCTGCCCGACCGGCGCTTCCCTTCGCGCTACCTGGAGGCGGGGGAGGGGCGCCTGGAACTGCGCCTGCCACCCGGTTCAACGCTGGATTACGAGGAGCTCGAGGCGGCCTGCGCGCAAAAACGCTGGGCCGAGGCGCTGGAAAATTACCGTGGCGAGTTCCTGCCCGAATTCCGCTACGCGGAGTGGGCCATCCCCAAACGGGAGGAGCTTTCCATGCTGTTCCAGCGCGCGCTGCTGGCGGTGGGGGAGGCGGAGCTGGCGGGGGAGAACTTCCCGGCGGGGCTGGCGGCGGCCGAGCGCCTGCTGGCGCTGGACGGCTGGAACGAGCGCGCGGCCTGGATCGCCATGCGCTGCGCGGCGGCGCTGGGGGATGTCTCCGGCGCGCTGCGGCGCTACCGGGCCTTGGAGCAGACCCTGCGCAGCGAGCTGGGCATCGCCCCCAGCCCCGAATTGCAGGCATTAGAGAGGGAGATCAGGGGGCAGTAGGGTTGCCAACGCACCTACAAACTGAGTTAGGGGCGCTCCGCCATGTTGGGGAAAGGGATTCATCCAACCGACAAGGAGCGCCCGCCGCCCCGCAGGCGTAAAAGATTTCGCGGCGGGCAGGCTTTGGTTAACCGGCGATTCCTGGATGGAACATGGCAGCCTGCCCCTACCAGTGCCCATACCATTGGCAACGAACTGGCAAAGGGGGATGGGATAATGGCAGCATGAGATCCACCCTGACCGTCATTGTGCGCCTGGTGATCGACCCGCAGCAATCCCAAGGGGAGCTGCGCGGCACGCTGCAGCGCATCGGCGAGGGGGAGGCGGCGCAGCCTTTCGACAGCGCCGAGGCGCTGTTGGACCTGCTGCGGCGGGCGGCGGAGGAAAAGATAGCCCTCTCCGGTCGAACGTAAGATGGCTGACAGTTGACAGCGCACGGCGCTGGATTTACTGTTTTTAACACGGATTTAACGGATAACACGGATCAACACGGATGATTTTAGATAATCTGTGAAAATCCGTATTCGTCCGTGCGTGAATAAAATTACGGGTTTAAAAAGCCGTACATGAAGCTGTACACCGCGGTGGAATCCGGGTTGGTGCCGGTGGAGTAATCGGTGGAGGAATAGAAATAGCGCGAGCTGGGGCATTCGGGCGGGGTGCCGCCGTAGAAGGTTTGCTGGCCGGCCACGCCCATGGTGGCCACGTTGCGCACGGTGACGGTCCAGTAGACCTGCTGGCGGATGAGGGTGTGCGAACCCGTATAGTCGCAGCTTTCGATGTTGTTGTAGCCTTCGTTCAGGTAGAAGGCATAATAGAAGTTGCCGGGATTCTGGGGGTAGTACTGGTCATCCAGGTAGAGATAGCCGGTGCAGACCACGCCGTAGACCTTGCCGGAGAGAATGGCCACGGCAGGCGAGAGGGCCGGCTTCAACTCGCAGGCGCGGGCGATGGTCTCGCTGATGACCGCCTGGCCCTGCGCGCCGGTGTCCTTGGCCAGGGCATGCACGGCGTCCTGGTAGGCGGTCTCCACGCCGGTGCGCACCTTGGGATCGGTGATGGATTTGAGGACGGCGCCCAGTTTGTCGATGGCCTCGATGTACTGCTGCCGGCTGATCAGATCATTGCCCCAGGCGACGTAGACATCCACGGTGGCGGAAGCCACCTGGGTGGCGGCGGTGGAGGTGGCAAACTTGGCGGTGATCACGTCCAGCTTGGCGAGGGCGTCCTCGTAACTTTTATCCTGGGTGAGCTGGAGGCCCCAGTCCAGGTAGACCTGGGGCAGGGCTTCGGCGGCCGCGGCGGTCTCGGGGATGCCGCTGTACTTGTCCAGGATCTGGGTGTAGAGGCTGACCGCGTCGGCGTACTTGCCCTGCTGGTGGTAGAGTGCGGCCACCTGCATGCGCACGGTGGCGCTGTTGGAGAGGGCGGCCTCGGCGGAGGGCGTGTTGGTAAAGCTCTTGAGGATCAGGTCGTACTGCTCCAGGGCGGATTCGGCGCTGCCCTTTTTGGCATATTCATCCCCCAGCCCCAGGTGGGCTTCGGCGGCCTTGCGGCGCGCCTCGGCGGCCGAGGCGGTGCTGGAAAAGTCGCTGAGGATCACGTCCAGGTCCTGCAGGGCGGCGAGGTAGTCCTTCTTCTCCAGGGCCTGTTTGCCGAACAGGAGGTGGATCTCGGCGGCGCGGGCGGAGGCCTGCCCGGCGGTGGCGCTGGTCTTGTAGGTGGAGAGGAGGACGTTGTAGTATTTTAGGGCGGCCTGGTACTCCTGCTTGTCGTAGAGGGCATTGCCGGCTTCCAGGTGGGCCTGGGCGATCCCCTCCGCGGCAGTTTTGGTTGCGGGCTGGTCGCTGAAGTTCTTGAGGATGTCCTGGTAGCCCAGAATGGCGTCATCGTATTCTTTGGCGGCCAGCTTGCCCTGGGCGATCTCGAGCAGGAGGATAGCGGCCTGCTGGCGGGCCTCAGTCAGGTATTCTGTATCTGCAAACTCGAAGATCACCTGGCGGTACTGCGCCACCGCGCCGTCCTGGTTGCCCTTCTTATAGAGTGCGGTGGCCAGCTGCATGTGGGATTGGGCCAGCGGCTTGCGCGTGTTGAGGGCGGTAGCCAGGAGGGGGTAATCCTTCGTCAGGGCCTCATATTGCTGGATAGCGCCTTCGTAATCGCCGGAGGCCTGCAGGCTGGCGCCCCAGTCGAAGAGCGCCTGGGCGGTGGCGACCTCCACCTCATGCTGCTTGATGGATTCGGGATAGGCGGCCAGGTAGGCCTTGTAACTGGCGACGGCTCCCGCGTAGTCTTTGGCGGCGGCCAGGTCGGCGGCGGAAGTGAGCGCGCCGCATTCCGTCAGGCGCGCCTCGGCAGCGGGCAGGGAGGGATTGAGGGTGAGGTGATAATTGGTGGTGAAGGTCTTCAGCGTCTGGCTGGCGGCGTTGTAATAGGAATCATTGTAGTAGTTCTCGCCCAGGGCATACAGGCGTTCCCCGGCCTGGGAATAGGCGGAGAAGCTAATCCCGATCCCGGCCAGGAGGAGCAGCGCCAGGACCAGGCCGATCCAGGGGGCGACGGGCGGGGCGGAAGGTTCGCGGCGGGCCAGGCGGAAGGCGTCCACGGCCATCCAGAGCAGGAGGGCCAGCAGGACGATCATCACGATGGGGGCGATGTGCAGGGAGGGGGTGAAGAAACCGAGGAGGATGACCGCCAGGGTGACCGCCAGGTGGATGATCCCGCGCAGATAGCGGCGCAGGTAAAAATAACCCAACGACAGGCCGCTCAGGTTGAGAAGGGCGGCGGTGATGGGCAGCAGTTTGTTCGCCGGGGTGGTGGACATATTCGATTCCTTTCCCATAAGATCAATTGGATAAATTTATTATAGCATAAGGGTAAACAACCGGCCCCCAGCGTCCCGTTGTAAGCGCGCGGCCTAACCGGCCAGGTCCTTCCACAAGGCAAGCCAGGCCTGAGCCGAACCGCTGTCCAGGCTCACCGCATGGCTGGCGCCGCAGCCGCCTTTTTGCATGCGGATGAGCACCCCGGCCCCCGCGGCTTCCATTGCTGCAAGATGCCCGCGCGGGCAGAAGGTGATGAACCAGCCGTAGGAGGTGGGGGTGGTCCGCCCCTCTTCAATGACGACCAGTTCGTTTTCGGTGAAGGCCAGCAGGGCCGCCGGGGTGAGGATGCGCTCGAAGAGGTTCAGGATGCGCCGGGTGATGCGGGGTTGAAAGGCAAACCCCAGCAGGCTTGCGCCGGGCAGCAGCCCGTAATGCCGCAGCCCATTTTGAAATTTGAAGGACTGCTTTCCCAGATCTTTCAACAGGGCCTCGGTGCGGTCCTGTCTGTTGGAGGCCTTTCCCCAGGCCCGGTTAAGGAACTGGTGCAGGGAGGGTTGCAGCAGTTCATGGGCGACGATGTTATATTCCACTGCGATGCATTTCAGTGCCTCCCCTTCGACGCCGTAGAATTCCAACCGGCCGTAGAGCAGGATCATGGTCAGCCGCACGTAGAACAGCCGGTCGATGCTCAGGCAGGCAGCCCGCCCCGCCATTCCTTCGATTTCGGCTGCCTGCAGGTGGACGATGCGGTGGGCGGTGAAGATCAAGGCCTGTGCCGGCAGGGTGTGCATTCCTCCCCGCCCATCCATGCTCCTGGGCATGGTTTGGGGTGGAATGACGAAGATCGTCTCCACCGGCTCCGCTGGTTCTAGAGCTTGTTCAGCCAGCTTGCGCAGATCAGGGGGCAAGCCTGACACGCTGTCGACCGGGTATGGGTGTTGGTCACGCCTGGCAAAGGGACCCGACATACTTTTTCCTCTTCCTCTGGATAAGGGACGAAAGAATTATAGCATAGGAGTAATTTTCCAACCTTTTCGGGTATCATCCTGTATAGTATATGTGAGGCCCACAAACGATGGATGAACACGAACAAGAGGCGCTGCGCCGGGTATCCGGCGGCGACGCCGGCGGGTTGGAATTTCTGGTGGCCCGCTACCAACGCAAGGCTGTCCAAACGGCATTTTTGATCACCCATGACGAGGCGCTGGCGGAGGATGTGGCGCAGGATGTCTTTGCACGCCTGCTGCTGGAAAAACGCATCCGGCACTACGACCCGCGGCGGCCTTTTGAACCTTACCTGATGAGCAGCGTGGTGCATGCTGCGCTGAACGCGCTGGAAAAGACCGCGCGCTGGCAGGCGCTCCCCGAGGAAGAGGGGGCCGAGGCGCGCCTAGTGGAACTGCTGCGCGGGGCAACCAGCGTGGAAGAACAGGCGGAACTGGCCGGGATGCGGCGCGCCATCTTCCAGGCGCTGGGGGAGCTTTCCCCGCGCCAGCGCGCCGCGGTGGTACAGCGCTATTACCTGGAAATGAGCGAGCAAGAAATGTCCGCGGCATTGGGGGCGGCCCCCGGAACGGTGAAGTGGCTGTTGAACGCGGCCCGGGCGCGGTTGCGCGGGCTGCTGGGTTCGGTGAGAAAGGGATTGGGCGATGAACGATAAAAAGATCGCGCAGGTTTTGGACGGCGTGGCCCGGGAAAATCTCCCGGAAGAGCTTGACCTGCTGCCGGGTGTAATGGCGCGCGTGCAGCGATCGCAGCCCACACAAAGGAAACCTACGATGAACACAAAACTGAAATGGGCCGCCATCGTGGCGGCGATCACCGTGGCGCTGACGGCTTTTCTGCTCAGCATCCCCGGCGTGGTGGAGGCGTTCCAACGCCTGCTTGGCTACATCCCCGGCAGCGGATTGGTGGAAACGTCCGCCCCGCTGCGCGTACTGGAAGCACCCCTCAGCCAGACCCGCGAGGGGGTGACGATCACGGTGGAAGAAGCCCTGCTGACCTCCGAGCGCACGCAGGTGAAGTTCAGCGTCTTCGGCGTGCCCGCGGAGGCTTACCCGCAGCGCGAAGATGTTTTGGGGTGTCTCACGCGCCCTTATATTGTGCTGCCGGACGGTGCGCAGCTCACCGAGGCCGATCCGATCCCGGCGCAGGTCGATCACGCCACGTTCGTGATCCCGTGCATTGCCAACACGCTGCCCGGCAAGGCGCCGGAGGACTGGCGCTTTGAACTACGCTTTGTGCCTGCCCCGCCGGACCTGACGGTGATGCCGGTGGTGGACGTGGTGGAGACGGCCACAGCGCAGCCGACCGCGACGGCATCTGCCACGCAGGCCCAGCCCACCCCGGCGCAGCCGGCCGAGGTGCTGGCCGGTGTGGAAAAGTACATCGAGACGGAGAATGGGTATATCCTGATCGGCACGTTCCGCCCGCAGGTGGCCGAAGGCAGTTGGGTGGAGGTGACCAACATGCCGCAGATCAGCGACGCGGCGGGAAAGCGCGTGCTTTACGACCTGGTGACAGATATCGAGCTGCCGGTGATCGAAGAGGGCAGTATGGGGCGAGGGGAGTTCTCCTGGGCATATCAAATTAAGGATGCCGGGGTGACCTACCCGCTGACGTTGAGCTTCCCCGGCGTGTACATCTCCGCCGCCCAGCCGCCCGAGACGGCCGAGTTCGAGTTCGACGCGGGCGCGAACCCGCAGGCCGGGCAGGAATGGCGGCTGGAGCGCGATATCCAGCTTTCCGGGCACACCCTGCGCCTGATCTCGATCAGCTGCACCGGCAGCCGCATATCGGCGACCGGCGGCTGCGACGGCTACACCTTCGTCTTCTCCAACGCGAACGGCATCCAGTCGGTCAACGTGGAGATCGTCGGCGCCAAAGCGGTGGGCGGGGGCGGCGGCTACGGCGGCGACAGCTTCACCAATGACATGATCTTCCAGCAACTGCCGACCGGCAAGCTGACCGTGCGCCTGTCCGGCCTGAAGGTGAGCAGCGATCCCTACATCTGGACGGCGCAGTGGTCTCCGCAGGCGCCGCACCCCTCGCGCAGCAGCGCGGTCACCCCGGCCGCCGCGGCGCAAGTTTGCGCGGACGCCAACAGCCTGCCCACGTTGGCGGGGCTGCCGGAAGGGCTGTCCGGCTCTGTGCTGGCCTACGACCCGGACAAGAACGTGGTCACGCTGCAAGATATGGCTACTTTGCAATCCCTGCTGACCCTGCCTTCCCAGGCCAACCGGGCCGCGCTCTCGCCGGACGGCAAACGGATCGCCTATTCCGGCGAGGGCGGGATACAGATCGTGGATGTGGGGATGCAGCCAACAACGTCCCTGCAAGGCCCGGGCGGGTACAACACCGCCTGGTCGCCGGACGGCTCGCAACTGGCCTATGTGGACGGGGCGAACGGCATCTACACAGCCGATGTAACCGGGGGGGCAGCCCCGCGCCAGCTTTCCAGCGCGGCGCACGAGGCCGTGGTGGGCTGGTCGCCAGAAAGCGGATCCCTGTATGTGCTGCAGCCCGACCTGAGCGGCGGGACGTGGATGTTGCGCAGGATCGACGCGGCCAGCGGGGCGGCTGAGAACCTGTTCGTGCTGGCAGATGCCTCGCGCAAAGCGCCCGCGGCTGCGCTCTCCACGGACGGTAGGCGGGTCGCCTACCGCGACGGGGAGCTGAACAGCGTGCTGCTGGCCGACCTGCAAGACGGCGGCGCTGCTCCGCACCTGCTGCTGGACATCTCCGGCAGCCCGGACTTTGAGGCGATCAGCGGGTTGTTCTGGTCGGGGCAATGGCTGGGGGTGGGGCTGGTGGGCGGCGGTGGTTCCTACAGCTTGGTGCTGATCGACCCCGCCAGCTGCGCGGCCTACCGCATCGATGGGGTAGGGGGATACCTGTTGGGAATGGCGGTCTCTCACTAGAAAATCAGCCGGGGGTTCAAGCCCCCGGCTGTTCTTTTGACCAGAAGCGGGTCAATTTTTCCCGGATCTCGTCTGTGCTTCGTACAATCTGGAAGCCCCGCCAGTGGGAGGGGAACAAATGGCGGTAACGGGCATGGGCAAAGCGTTCATCGATGAGGGCGATGACCCCGCGATCGGTCTCGGTGCGGATCACCCGCCCGGTGGCCTGCAAGACGCGGTTGAAGCCCGGGTACTGGTACGCGTAGGCAAAACCATTGCCGGACAGGCGGTCAAAATATTCTTTGATCAGGTCTCTTTCCAATCCCACCTGCGGTACGCCCACACCCACCACCACCGCGCCGATCAGCCGGTCGCCCACCAGGTCGATCCCTTCGCCAAAGATGCCCCCCATGACCGCCAGGCCGACCAGCGTCTCCTGGCTGCCGGCCGAAAAATGGGCCAGAAAGGCTTCGCGTTCTTCCTCGGTCATGGCGCGGTCCTGAACCAGGAGCTGGCTTTCCGGCAGCCTTTCGCGCAGCAGTTCCAGCACCGCCGACAAATAAGCATAGGAAGGGAAAAAGACCAGGTAATTGCCGGCGCGGGTGCCGCAGATGCTCTCAATGGCCTCGGCGATGGCGGCGTAAGAATCGGCCCGGCGGGTGTATTTGGTGGCGATCTGGTCGTGGAGCAGCAGGCAGACGTTCTCGGTGGGGAACGGGGATTGGAAGACGCGTTTCGGATGGTCCTCCGCGCCGGTGAGGAGCTGCATGAAGTAATCCATCGGCAGCAGGCTGGCTGAGAAGAAGACCGTCGAGCGGCTGCGCTCCAGCGGGCCAGCCAGCATGGGCGCCGGGTCCAGGCAGAACAATTTGGCTTTGAGCCCGGCCTGCCCCTGCCGCTCGAAGTAGGACACGTAGAAATCGCCAAAATACTCGGCCGTGCGCAGGTAATTGCTGCACAGGAAATAAAAATCCAGCAGCTCCTGCCTGAACTCGGCTGCCTGGTTCAAGGCCAACCAGTCTTCCGCTACCTGGCTGAACTTGCGCACAGCCTTGAGCAGTTTTTCGGGCAGCTCGTGTTCCACCAGGGCGGGCTTGCCCTGCGCCTGGCAGGCCTTGCGGACCTCCAGGAAGATCTTATTGATCGCGCTCAGCTCTTTGGCCAGCGCCGGAAGGTGCGGCTTCAATAAGCGCTGCAGTTCCAGCACCGTCTTCTTATCCAGTTCGGCTGAATACATCTCCCGGGCGCGGTCGGGCAGGTTGTGCGCTTCATCGATGAGGAAGATGTAATCCTCGTCGACGAGATCAAAAAAGCGGTGCAGATAGACGCGCGGATCGAAGACGTAGTTGTAATCACAGATGATGCAATCGACCCACAAAGCCAGGTCGAGCGAGAACTCGAAGGGGCAGAGCCGGTACTGGCGGGCGATCTCCTCGATCAGCGGGCGGGTGAAGGCCTGCTGCCGGTCGAGTTCCTCCAGCGCCCGTTTGGCCTTGCCGAAATAATCGCGGGCATATTCGCACCTTTCCGGGTCGCACACCGCGGGCGGGCAAAAACAGATCTTCTCCTTGGCGGTCAGGGTCACGCTCTTCAACTGCAATCCCGCCTGGCGCATGTCTTCCAGCGCCTTTTCCGCCACCAGGCGCCCGGGCGTCTTGGCGGTCAGGTAAAAAACTTTGGCTGACAGCCCTTGCCCGAGCGCCTTGACCGCCGGGAAGAGGGCGGCGATGGTCTTGCCCACCCCGGTGGGCGATTGCACATACAGGCGCTGGCTGTCCCGGATGGCCTTATAGACCGCCACGGCCATTTCGCGCTGGCCCGGGCGGTACTCCGCATAGGGGAAATTGAGCTGCCGGATGGATTCGTCGCGCCCGGCCTGCCAGGCATGCACCTTGCGGAACCAGGCCAGGTAGGGCGTGATCAGCCCGCTGAAAAAGGTCTCCAGTTCGGCCAGGCTAAAATGGCGCGCGAAAGTTTTTTCTTTGCGGCTGTCCAGGTGGTAATAGGTCAGGTGGATGTTGATCTCGCTCAGGTCATGCTGGCGGGCATAGATATAGGCGTAGCACTGCGCCTGCGCCCAATGCAGCGGATTGTGATCCTCGCCGACCAGTTCCAGGCTGAGCGTGGTGGTCTTGATCTCCTCAAGGATCACCTGGTCTGCGCCGGTATATAAGCCGTCGATCCGCCCGCGCACTTCCACGGGCGGGTCGGAACCCTCCACCCGGTAGGAGACCTCCACTTCGGCCTGGTAGCCTTCCGGGCGGGAGCGCTGTACCTGCCTGTGGCCCTGCGTGCCGGCCTGGGCGCGGTCGCGCTTTTGGAAGCCGCCGGGGGTCAGGTCGCCCGCCTGGAGGACAAATTCCACCAGGCTGCGGACCGGGATGATGTGCGGTTGTGGGGCGCTGTCGGTGGGCATGATGCTGGAGATTCTAGCATGGATCGGGCCGGGGGAGCGGAATTGGGGGATGGGCGGGGAGTGGAGAGGAGAGAGGAGAGAGTGGGGAGTCGGTTGGCGGGGTGTTCACACCCATTGTTCTCCGTTCACGAGTCACCAACCCCAATGACTTTGACTTGTGGGCCGGTTGGATCATAGCCGAGGGTTTCAAACCCCCGGCTAAAGCAGGGCAGGGGAGGGGGTCAGCGCTGGCGCAGGAGGAACCCGCCGGTGAGCACCAGCGCTGCAACAACCAGGACGATCCAGACCAAGTCCGTCGCACCTCCGGCCGGTTGAGCGGCTGCGGCAGGGGTGGGGGTGGAATACGACGGCACGCTGCTCTTTGCCATGCACGATAATTGTCAAAATTAGAAAATCCTGTATGTTTTACCGATAAAAGATTCGATATTCCTCTTTGCCTGCTTTAATGATAATAACCAACGATTTAGGGCTCGTCTCAACCTTTTTGGGAACTTCGGTTAAGAAATGCACTTTACTTGTAAGTAATGGATCGATACTATATATATTGGCATAAGTAAAGTCTGACCCATCAGCTGTTTCAAGTACCGGATAAGCATTATATTCGTATTGACCGTCAAATAAAATGGTTACATTAGCAAATTCATCAGCTGCTTTCCCAGTGGATTTTAAGTTCTTGATTTGAACTACTACATCTAGATATGTTGTGTCGAAGGATTTTGTTTCATAATACGAATAGAAGCTACCTGGATTAGGCGGCTTAACTACACTACTAAAAACAACTCGAGTCACAATTAACTCACAGCATCCGGAGACAGTAATTTTTCGATTTACAGAAGTGGCTGTATAAGGTAACGCCGTCGGAATTGCATTAATAGTAGCCTCTGCCTCTGCCGTTGCGGTTGACTGGAAATTAGATAGTGCAGTTGCCGTTAATTGCGTTTCTGCTGTTGCCGTGGATTCAACTATACTTGAAACCGTTTCTTGATAATTTGCTGTAGGGGTAAATTGATAATTAATAATGTTATTGTCGTTGTAAATTTTATAAATAATTCCGGCCCCAACCAAAACGAGCACGGAAATAATCCCTAATAGCAAAACAGTTTTTGTCTTTTTGGATCTGTTATTGTGATCTGGTATCTTATTATCTAGTTCTGGTTTCGGTAAATCCCTTCCACAATAACGGCAGACTGTAGCTTCTGCTTTTATGGTCTCTGCACAAAATGGGCACTTTTTATTTTTGTTGGCCATTGCACCTCCTGGTAAATGTGAAAAGAGTTGTCATGATAATGTCTAGCGATTTCCTTTCGTGTCCCTCTATAGGAAAATTAATTCATACAGGTATTATATACAAGAAAGTTAAAATTAAGCAATATATTTTACAATATCGTAATGATATTAATGTGAGTTAGGTCGGGGGCCATCAATCCCTTGAGGATCACTACCTGGCCGGATTCATCCAGGATCTGGCTGCCCTGCACGTGCAAGCGGGAGGGGAAGCTCTCCAGCCCGTCGTGCTGGAAAGGCGGTGGGGTGGAAGGGAGGGCGGCGGTGACGGCCGCCGGCGCGCAGGCAGCCAGGCAGACCGCCGCGCACAGCAGAAACAAAAGCATCCTGGTCTTCATACAGGGTATTATACCGGAATGGGGGAGGGGGGATTCGATTAGCAATTATTCCAAATGGTGCTATGATTATTAATCATTTCATTCTAGAGGGAATCCCATGGCCGCCTTTTCCCCTATCCGAAAAGCCATCTCTATCCTGTGCGTCAGGGTCTTCCTGCCGGCAATCTTGAGGTGATGTTTCATATGAAGAGGCCGCGAGGAAGAATAGTTCCCTTTTTCGTGGCTTTCATCCCACAACAGGAGATATCCATGAGCAGTGAGCCACAATCCAATGATCTGCTGCTGCCGCCCGCAATGGCAGAGAGGGCGGAGCAGATCGGCGTCAAGAAAGCCCAGACCGATTTTTGGAATTTATTGGTGCTGGGCATTCTGGCAGGGGCGTACATCGCCATTGGCGCGATCTTTGCCACAACCGCAACCGCCGGGGCGAAGGATATGCTCCCATACGGTGTGATCCGGTTGATTAGCGGGGTGTGCTTTTCGCTGGGGCTGATCCTGGTGGTGGTGGGCGGCGCGGAACTCTTCACCGGCAATATGCTGCTGACAATTGCGTGCGCCAGCCGGAAGATCACCATCGGGGCGCTGCTGCGCAACTGGGGAGTGGTTTATCTCGCCAATTTCATTGGCGCCCTGGCGACGGCTGGACTGATCATGGCCGGCAAGCAGTACGAATTCGGTCACGGTGCGATAGGATTGAATATTCTGTCTATCGCGGAATCCAAGTGCAGCCTGGAATTTGGACAGGCGCTGGCGTTGGGTATCCTGTGTAACCTGCTGGTGTGCCTGGCGGTGTGGTTGACCTACAGCGCGCGCAGCGCAACGGATAAGATCCTGGCGATCATTCCGCCCATTGCAGCTTTTGTGGCGGGCGGTTTTGAACACAGCGTCGCTAATATGTATTTCATTCCTGTGGGGCTGATGGTCAAGTACGGCGCGGGCGCATCTTTTTTTGAAGCGATCCAGATGACCCCGGCGGATTTTCCGCACCTGACGCTGGAAAATTTTCTGCTGGGCAATTTGCTGCCAGTGACTATCGGGAATATCATCGGCGGGGCGGTCATGGTGGGATGGGTGTATTGGTTCGTGTACCGACGCAAGAATAGAGCGTAGTGAAGAGGGGGGCTTTTGCTGCCCTCTGAAGGTAAGTATTTGTCAGTGAATTTTTATGCTTTTGATAAATAACATTATCAATAGCAATGTATTTATTCTGGCTTGCTGAGGATTGCTTCGTCGGGCTATCGCCCTCTTCGCAATGACGTTACGAATCCATGATCATAAATCGTCAATGCGAATAGTCGTGCCGCCCTGCGGATTGGATTCGGCGCGGATCGTCCCGCCGTGCGCCTCGACCAGCTTCTTGGCGATCGATAGGCCCAGCCCCGTGCCGCGCGAATCGCGCCCCTTGTAGAAGCGCTCGAAGATGTGCGGCAGATCTTCCGGCGCGATCCCGGTGCCGTTGTCGCGCACCTCCAGCCACAATTTTCCTCCGGCAGCCTGCGCGCCCAGGCGCACCTCCACCTCTCCCCCGTCGGGCGTGTAGCGCAGGGCATTGGCGAGCAGGTTGACCAGCACTTCTTTGGTGCGTTCTGGGTCGATTTCGTGGATGGTGGTTTCGCTATTTAATAAATTGGCTATGCGCAATTTCATCCCCGCCGCCCCGGCCTGCGGGCCGAACGCCGAGACGGTCGCCTCCACCAGCAGGCCCACGTCCACGACCTCTTTATGCAATGGCAGCGCCCCGCTCTCGGCCAACGCCAGCGTGCGCAGGTCATCCACCAGGCGTGCCAGCAGGCGCGTCTCCTCCAGGATGGCCTGTAGATGGGCTTCATCGGAGGGGTACACCCCATCTAGCATGCCCTCCAGGTTGCCCTGGATAACGGTCAGCGGCGTACGCAGCTCGTGGGTGATCTCGGCCAGCAAGGCACGGCGCTGCTCTTCGGTCACTTGCAAACGCTCAGCCATGGAATTGAAGGCGCGCGCCAGCGAGCGCACCTCGGGAAAGCCGCGCTCCTCCGCCCGGGCTGAGAAATCGCCCGCCGCCACGCGTCCGGAAGCATCGAAAAGGGATTGGAACGGCCGGGACATACGCCGCATGCGCCGCGCCAGCAGGAAGACCAGGATGAACCCGCCCGCCGCCAGCAGCGCGCCGAAAGGCACCACCCAGCGGATCGACTTTGGCGCTTCCCACAAGCCAAAGACGTGCGCCACCGCCCCACCCAACAGCAGCAGTACCGCCAGGACGAGGAAATTGAACAGTACCAGCAGGCAACCCATGCGGCGCATGAAGCGTCCGCGGGAAGCCGGGACGTTCGGCGGCCAGGGTTCGCCCTCGGGCCACCAGGTGGGTTTTTTAGATGGGAAGTGGTATTTCATTTAAAATATACCTTTAACCGCAGATGGACGCAGATAAACGCAGATGATTTTCATAAAATTTTTAACCACAGATAAAGGCGGATAAAAGCAATCCATAATCTACAATCGTTAATCGTCAATCATAGATCGTCATTGAACTTGTAGCCCACGCCGTAGATGCTGAGGATGTAGCGCGGCTGGCGCGGGTTGGGCTCGATCTTGCGGCGAATGTTCTTGATATGCGCGTCGATGGCGCGCTCGTAAGACTCAAAGGCCACCCCGTGGACGGTATCCAGCAGCTGCGAACGGGTGAAGACCCGCCCCGGGTGGCGCGCCATGGCTGCCAGCAACTCAAACTCGGTGGGCGTCAGTTCTGCAATGGCACGGTCCTCTGCGCTGACGCGCATGCGCGGCAGGTCAAGGGTCAGCCCGGAAGCGCGGATGATCTCGCTCGGCGGCGCGGCGGCGGCCTCACTGCGGCGCAAGACCACCCGCACACGCGCCACTAACTCCTTGGGGCTGAACGGCTTGGTGATGTAGTCATCTGCGCCGATCTCCAACCCGACCAGCTTGTCGGTTTCCTCGCCGCGCGCGGTGAGCATGATGATGGGTAAATTGGAGGTCTTGCGCAGTTCGCGGGTCACGTCCAGGCCGTCCAGCTCCGGCAGGCCGAGATCCAGCACCATCAGATCCGGGGCTTTGGCGCGGGCCAGTTGGAGAGCAGATTTGCCGTCGGTGGCGCTGATCACGGCAAAACCGGCCCGCTCCAGGTAATCGCGCGCCAGTTGAATGATCTTCGGTTCGTCGTCCACCACCAGGATCGTTTTCATAATCAGTAATTAACCACAGATGAATCCAGATGAATACAGATAATAAAATTATATCCCAACCAGCAAGTTAAATTGGATAAGCAAGAACGCTGCACAGGCGGATTTAACGGATAAACACGGATTTTTTCGATCTGATCCGTGTTTATCCGTGCGTGAAAAGGCTGGATTACTCTTTCTTGTCGCCTGAGTGCGCCTGGCGGTGCCATTCTTCGAAGAACGGCGGAGCGCCCGGCCCGTTCTGCGGATCACCCGGCTGACCGGGCTGCCCACCGCGCCAGGCCCCCCACGGGCCGTGCATCCACGGGCCGTGCATCATGCGCGGACCCCAGATCAGGCGGCGCAGGGCGGCAAAGGCCAGGAAGAAGACGAACAAGCCGATCAGCAAGCCGAAGAGGCCAAAGCCCATCCCACCAAAGTGCATGCCGTAATATGGAACGGCGCGGAATTCACCCTGCTCGCCCGGCGCAGCCTGAGCCAGGCCGTTGGTGTAGCCGGCGTGATAAGCCAGCGCGCCGATGCCGACGAAGATCGCTAACAGCACCAATCCGGCAAAGACACGCGCCCAAACATTGTTTTTCATTTTTACTCCTTTTTCTACTCCCCTGCCCCACGCGGGCAGGCGGTCGTGTTTGATATGGTTAATATAGCGGCAGATTGTGAAGTGAATGTGAAGCCAGTTTAGAGAAATCAAAGAGAAGAAAGACCTCACCACAAAGCAACAAAGGGAACAAGGTGCACAAAGAAACCGTAAAAAACTAAAAAGAGTAAAAGACTCACAACAAAATAAGGGACGCAAACCGCTTAAAGCCTTAATAAACCTTTGTGGATCTTCATTGCTTTGTTCCTTCGTGGTTAATATTTGTAATTTAATTACAAATTACCTCTTGACAAGCAAGAACTTAAGTTGTAATATAATTACAAATTACAAGATACGTAATTACAGGAGTAAAGACCATGAGTGACCAAAATGTAATCGACGGCGAGATGCACGACGCGCCGCAGACCGACCCCAAGCCCCAGGAACGCCCGATCCGGCGCAACACCTTCGGCGAAACGCTGGAAACGATCGGCGTGACGCTGGGCGATGCGCTGCAGGGCCGCGCCAATGTGGTAATGGTGCGCGTCAACGATGAGATGCTGCGCAAACTGGACCTGCTGGTGGAAGGTGAAGTGGCCAAGTCCCGCTCGGAAGCAGCCGCTTACCTGATCAGCGAAGGCATCCAGGCCAAGAAAGACCTGTTCGACAAGATCGGCGCCCTGGCCGACCAGATCGCCCAGTTGCGCAACCAGCTGCGCGACACATTGAAGAAAGAGTAATAAAAACCTCACCACAAAGGAACAAAGACACAAAGCTTTAAAAAAGGAAGATAAAGAAAGCCCCTTTATAATCTTTGTGAACCTTCATTGCTTTGTGCCTTTGTGGTGTATCTTGATAAAGGAGTAAACCATGTCTGAAACAACCGCCACCCCCAAGGCCGACGACCGGCCGATGGATTTCAGTGAATTCGTGCAGAACGTGTTCATCGTCCTGCGGGATTGCACCACCGCCACTATCCGCGCCGCGGAAGACCTGACCGGCACGATGCTGATCAACGTGGACGACACCACCCGCTCCAGCCTGGACCAAATGGTGGATGCCGAAGTGGTGAAGAACCGCGCCGACGGCCTGCGCCTGCTGATCAAGTCCGGCTTGAAAGCTGAGAGCGGCCTGTTCGAGCGCATCCGCGCCACCGAAGAACGCATCCGCGACCTGAAGAAGCAAGCCACCGCGTCGTAAAAGATTCACCACAAAGAAACAAAGATCAAAAGGAACACAAAGATTTATTAAAACCTTATATATTTCTTTGTGTTCCTTTGTTTCTTCGTGCCTTCGTGGTTATCTCCTGGAATACACTCCGGCTGCACGCCGCATCAAGCCCTGTTCCACCAGCCCGCGGCGCAGGGCAGCCACATCCTCGTTGAAATCCAGCAAGATGATGTTCACCTCGCGCTCTGAGTATTCGCGCCCGGCCTCGAAGGCCTCGGCGATCCGCTCCAGGACGATCTGCTGTTTCTTTAGCTGAGCCGGCAGGCGCAGCAGGTGCCCGTGGCGGAAGAAAGTGTTCAGCACCTTCTGGCGGTAGGCATCCGGGACCGCCCCCCCGCCCTGCCCGGCCGCGGCGCTCCCCGGTGTGGAACCCGTGATCAGTTCGCCCAGCGAGCGTCCCAACACGCCGGGGCGCAGCGAATAGACATTGTAATACTGGTCCTTGCGCGCCTCCAGCAGCCCGGCGGCGCTGAGCAGGGCCAGGTGATGCGAAATGGTGGCCGGGTTGAGGTTCAGGATGGCGGCCAGTTCTTCGCCGTGGCGCGGGCGCGCCGCCGCCAGGCGGACGATCAGCAGGCGCGCCGGGTGGCCGAGAGCCTTGAAGAACTCGGCCTGTTCCTCCACCGTCGCGGTGGGATTTGCATCAATCTGCGTCGCCATGTTCCACCAACATCCTCTTGCCTGTCACCAGAATATAGCAATGGTCAAAGACCGCTCCGGCATGATCCAGCGAACTGAGCTTGATCTGGGCGCGGATATATTTTTCCTCGTCGCCCAGCATGCGCAGCAGTTCCATCTCTTGCTTGCCGGTCTCCTGGTAAAAATGGAGCACGGTGTGGAAAGCCAGGGCCAGTTTTTCAATGTCCGGTTTTCCGGAGGTAAGAATATCATCCATTTCTTTCATTCTCATAATCACTCCTTTCCAGCAGTGTAATAATAGGCGTCATAAGATGTGGTGAAGATATAGCCTAATTTTTGGGCCAATTTGCAGGATTTCGGGTTGGCGGCATCCCAATTCGGCCTGAGCCGGTACTGCATACATTCTAACAAAAGCCGGCTCGCCAGAGCAGTGGCGATCCCTTTTTGCCGGTAGGGTTCTTCGATGAAAATGCTCACCTCGATCCCCTGGCCGCAAACCAGCGAAGAATAGGCGACCCCCACCGGGGTCTCGCCATCCAGCATGGTGAAGGCGAAGCTGCGCTCCAGGAAATCCTCCAGCGAATCAAAATCCGCAAGATCGAGATAACTCTCCGGCGACGCGGCCATGCGTCCGGCAATCGCAGAATCCAGCGCAACGATCCGATCCTGGTAACCCGAACCGGCCAACAAGGCGCGCAGCCGCTCAGCGGACAAATTCGCCGCCGAAAAACTGTAGCGAGGAAAAGATTGCAGCCGCGAGGCAAATATTTCCTGCGCCAGTTCCAGCCACCCCGGTCCCGAAGGCATCAGCAGGCTGTAAGCAGGAAAAGCTTGCATCATCCGGCGGGCAGGCTCCCCAGCAAAATACCAGAAAGGGCCGATCGTAAGAGCGTAGGCGGCGGGATGGGCGGAATCCTCCACAAACACCTTGCCCAGTTGCCCTTCAACCACGCAGTCAATGGAAAAATCCACCCGCTGCACCTCACTAAAGGCGCGGGCGATCCTCAACCGGTTGGTTTTGTTCAATTCCAAAGCGAACATAACAGCAATCCTTTTTCAGTAAATATCTATCAGCAGGCGCGCCGGATGACCGAGGGCTTTAAAGAACTCGGCCCGCTCCTCCACCGTGGCAGCGGGGGCTGCGTCACTCTGGGTTCTGTTCATGCCAGGTCCTCTTTCCTGTCACCAGAATATAACAGTGGTCAAAGACCGCCCTGGCGTGCTCGAGCGAACTGAGCTTGACCTGGGTGCAGATATATTTCTCCTCATCGCCCAGCATGCGCAGCAGCTCCAGCTCCTGCTTGCCGGTCTCCTGGTAAAAATTCAGCACAGTATGGAAAGCCAGGGCCAGTTTTTCAATGTCCGGTTTTCCGGAGGCAAGGATCTCATCCAATTCTTTCATAATCACTCCTTTCCAACTATTCCGGCAGGGCTGTGCGGGTCACCTTGACCACGATCCCACAGGCGGTGGGATCGATACAGCGCACATACTCGGTCGTCACCCCGTCGGGGTCAATGACCTTTTCATAAGGGGTGCCGCGGTACTTCCAGGGCAGCGTGCCGCCGTTCTCCAGAGCACGGATCACCCCGGTCAGGCTATCCACCAGCCAGGGACACAGCAGGCCCAGGTCTTCGGGGTAGCGGAACTTCTGCCCCACCCTGTACTGCCCGAACATCCAGGCGCAGATGCCCTCTTTGGGGAAATCCGGATAACTGCCGTCCGCGGGCAATTCGCCGCCGCGGCCTTCAAATATTTCCAACTGAATGGTGTACTCGCGCATAACCGTATTTCCTTCTAAAATATTATCTAATTAGATTATACAATATAATTTGATAAATGTCAAATTAAATATTGGATTTGATGGAATACATCATACAATTAAAATATGTTGATATACTTGATATCAACACTTCAATATGACATAATACTCTCAGAAAAAATCTCAATTTTTACCAGTTTAGATTTAAAGGAGAATAAACTATGAGAACCCAATTGCGGTGGGCAGTCATTATTGGACTGGCATTGGGCATGATCTGCCTTGCCCTGGCCGGCGCAGGAGGAGCGCAGGCCGCGGGCAAATCGGCCTTGCTGGTCACCTCCATCACCCCCAACGAAGGCAGCAACGACCTGGACCTGGCGGTCACGATCCAGGGGACGGGCTTCACGGCCACCCCCCAGGTGCTGCTGGGAACGCATGCGCTGCAGAACGTGGTCTGGGTCAGCGACAGCGAGCTGCAGGCCGTTGTGCCCTGGGGACTGCTGCCCGGCACCTATTCTCTGACGGTGATCAACCCCGGCGGCGAGCAGGCTGCGCTGCCCAATGCCTACACCGTCACCAACGGCTTCGGCAGCTGGATCAGCGGCGGCCCATACGGGGGGACGATCAGCCAGCTGGCGTTTGGCGGAAGCGGTTTTCAAAACCTGTATGCCACCATCCCCAACGTGGGTTTGTTCCGCAGCAGCGACGGCGGGCAGGCCTGGGAAATGATCTTCACCGGCAACGGTCCCGAGAACGCCCTGGCGGTGGATCCGCTTCAGCCGCAGCGCATGTATATTGCGCAGACCGGCCTGGGGCTGTACCGCTCGGAAGACGGCGGCAATACCTGGACCCCGGCCAACATTCCCATGGAAGATTTCCACACCATCTACCGCCTGCGCGCCTTCCCCAGCCCACATGACAGCACCCTGTATGCCGCGCCGGGCAATATGTGCGTTTTCACCTACTGCGGCCTGTGGAAATCCAGCGACTACGGGGATCACTGGACGCAGATCACCAGCGGCGGGCTGACCGCCGATACCCAGATCACGGATATGGCCTTTGACCCCGGCAACGCCAACATTCTCTGGCTGGGATTGTATGACGGGAATGTTCTGCGCTCCAGCGACGGCGGCGCCACCTGGAACAACATGGGCCAGCCGCTGGGGCATGTGGCGCACATCACGGTCAATCCCTACACCCATGAAGCCTGGGTGACCGGATCCAGCGACGGTTTCAGCGACGGGATCTACAAGTATTCCGGCGGGAGCTGGGTGGGGATCATTTATACTCCCATCGCCTCCGAGATGTGGAATACCACCCAGGTGGCCTTTGGCGAAAATGCCAATGTCATCTGGACAGCCGCGGCCGGCACCGCCTGGCGCACGCTGGACGGCGGCGCCAATTGGGACGACACCTTCGACCCGGTGGGTAACCACGTTTACAGCGTGGCGCAGGACCCGAACCATTCCAACGTCTGGTACCTGGGTTATGCCGGGCAAGGCGTGTACCGAACAGATGACGGCGGCACAAGCTGGGAAGCGCGCAATAACGGCCTGGCGGGGGTGGTTCCCCGGCATCTGGCGGTCAATACGTACAATCCGGCCGAATTGATCGCCAACACCGACATGGGCCTGCTGCACACCACGGACGGCGGTGCAAGCTGGCAAAACCTGCCCGCGGCCCCCGGCGGAACGGACCTGCTCCTCTCGGACGGAATGGATTTTGGACATTTCTGCATCAACGGCTTCACCAACGGACTGGCGTGCACGCTTGACCTGGGCCAAAACTATGACCCCGTCGCCCTTTCCATCCCTGCCACCTACACCGGGGTCAGCTACCTGGTGACCAAGGTCGGGGCTATGGCGCCGGGCGTGTGGGTGGCCGGAGCCGGGTTCTATGACGAGTTCAGCATGCAGCACCCGGCCGGCGGCGGCTGGCTCTATTACAGCGCCGACGGGGTGACCTGGAACGCGGCGCAGATCGAAGACCAGTATGATACCAGCACCCAGACCATTCACATGGTCACCTCCATCGCCATCGACCCGCAAAATCCGCAGGTGGTCTATGCCTCCACCGAAAGCCTTTCGGACCTGGATGAAAGCGACCCCAACCGCCCGGGTCGGCTGATGAAGAGCACCAATGGCGGGCAGACCTGGGCGGAGGTGCAGACGGCCAACCCGGAGCAGCAAGCGATCGTGGATTGCGGCGGACTGCTGGCCATGGATCCCCAGGAACCCTACAGCCTGGTGCTGACCTGCGGCTCGGAGCTGCATTTTTCCACCAACGGCGGGTTGAACTGGAACGACTTCCCGCTTTCGCTGCCGACCGATCCGGGCAGTCCGCTGGAAGCGGTGCATTTTGTCGCCTTCCCCGGCAGCTCGCGCTTCTACCTTGGCGCGCCGGATGGGCTTTATTACACGGAAGACCTGTACCACGCCGATCCACAATGGCAGCGCGTGGAAGGCCGCCTGGGCAATCTGCAGCCTTGGACGGTGGCCTCGCTGGTGGTGCGCGACCAGAACGAACGCATCTACCTGTATGTCTCCACCATTGGCGGCACTTCCGCCTCGGCTAAAGCAGGCGCCAAGGATGGCGAACTAACCCCGGCGGGCGTGTACCGCTTCACCAACCTGTTCCATTTCAGCTATCTGCCGGTGATCCGGCGTTAGAAGGCCCCAGCAGGAGGCGCGAGTTGTAAAAAAAAAGCGGGCGGCTGACATCCGTCAGCCGCCCGCTAACTTCTGATCGATCACCTTCTCACGTAGGGTGTGCAGAAGGTATTGGAGCAGTGAATTACGCGAACCGAAAAATTCACATAGCTGGTGTAGATAATGATCGGCATCCCATCCGTGCCGATCGCGATACCAGTAGAGGAACCGGCGTAGATTGTGGTCCCCACATCACCCAGCCTTTGAAGATGACTGGCGTTGCAAGCCACGTCGCTGCAATGCGCCAGCTTCAATTGATCTTCTGTTTGATCCATATAGGTGATCACCGGAAAGCCATCCGACCCAATCGCGATCGAAGTGAGCACTCCCGCCCCATCGGGCGGATCCTGAGAATCCAAGAACGAGATCGTCGGCATAGGATTGTAACATTCCACATCCTGGCAATGCGCCACTTTCAAAACCCCTTCATCCGAGTCGTGGTAACTGATCACCGGGAAGCCATCCGTGCCAATCGCGATCGAACTGTAAGAACCAGCCTTCCCGCTGTCCATCATGGTATTCCGCCCGGCAGAGGCGCAAGTAACCGAACCGCAATGATATACCTGAAGCGAATTCGTAGACTCTAAATTCAAAAAACTAATGATCGGCATTCCATCCACCCCAATGGCAATCGCGGGATATAATCCATCAGAAATTCCTGCTGTGATGAGCCTGGTTAGCACGTTGCCAGAATTACATAAATAATTCCCGCAGTGCGCAATCTTCAGATCCACGTTGGCCTCGTCCCAGTAAGCAATGATCGGAAGCCCGTCGGAGCCCACTGTTAATGCCGCGTAAGCGCCTACATCGCCAGTATCCACTGTGACGATATTGGCCGTACTGCACGTGTTGTCATAGCAATAAACATATTTGAGCGTGCGCGTGTTCCCCTCCCAATACGCGATCATCGGGTTCCCCTCTGGGGAGATCGTAATGGAAGTATTAGAGGGATTATCAGAAGGAACATAAGTGGTGGTCTGCACACTTCCAGTACAGGTCGGTTCCGAACAGGCAGCCACTTTTAAACCTGAACCGGCCTTGGTATACGCAATAATCGGCAATCCATCCTCGCCAATCGCAATCGCCGCTTCATAAGCCGCAGATTGATCCAAAATGATACTGGTATGCCCAAGGCGCGGCTCGACCGGCACGCAAATGACATTCCCCGACGCGTCAATGCTTTTCACCGTGCTACCCACCTCGCAAACGCCGCCGACCCGCGCCTGGTAAGACGCGCCGTGCAGCCCGTCCAGCTTATCCGCGTTCTCGGCCTGCATGGCAAACGGCACCGAAACCATCTGCCGGTCGGGGGTCAACTGGGTGTACGGCCCGCCGCTGGCGGTGCTGAACCACACCCGCAGATAGCGGTCCGGCGCGCTGAAGACCGAAAAGGAGATCGTGTTGGTGGAACCCAGCAGCACGTTGAACAGGCCGTTGGTGACCGGCAGGCTGATGTAGTTGACGGGCGGGAAGTTGGTATCATTCGACCAGTAGGTGATGCTGCCGCCAGAATTGATGATGGAAAACTTGAAATAGCCCGTGCCGTTGTAGGGGCTGCCGTTCACCGTCACGTAGCCCTGGTAGCTGACCAGTCCCGGGGCGACCGTATTGGCCGTTATAGACTGATCAGCCAGAGCCTGTCCTCCGCCGGAAAAGAGCAGCGCAAAGACAGCCAGCACGGCAATCATGTCAAACGCAAAGCGCTTCATAGTGCCTCCTTTGAAGCCTGATTTACTGATCAATTTATGGGTTTGAATGGACAATGTTCATTGTAGCATAAAAAAGGGAACGAAAATGCAGCCTGACCCCCTCAAAAAAGCCGATCGCCGCTCCCGAATCCGGGCTGTTGGTTCCTTTTGCTCGCTTCCCTGCCCCCTTTTTCCTCGACTCCTTAAAATATCTCAACGACACTTGTATTTAAGCCTGAATCTTGCTATAGTGAATGTGCAGGGCGCTCCGAGAAATTGGAAAGCTCGCCGTAATTGGATTGCCAGCGATGAAACCAACTACGAATTGGATGTGAAAATCCCTCTACCGGCAAAAACCGGAACCTGTCAGGGAATTCATCCAGGTAGCGCTCACGACTAGGAGCGAAAGGTGGAGCTGGCTGGATCCGCAAGAACATTCTTGGTCTCTCATACCTTCCTTTGTGTACGTGCGTGTATGTAAGCAAGTTGGAACCGACAAGTGCGTGTACGTGGTGAGGCACGTCTGAACGCCAGCAAGAGCAAGTCAGTAAGACAAAAAGAGACCAACAAACTACGGCAGAGTGTAAAGGGTTACTTGGAGCCCCTGCATTTTTTATAGAGGAGGGAGGTTGCGCGCAACCTCCCTCCTCTACTTTAATCACAAGGCTTCCGCCTTCAATAACCCCACAAAGGGCAGGTTGCGGTATTTCTCGCGGTAATCCAACCCATAGCCGACCACAAAACGGTCGGGCAGCTCAAACCCCTTGTACTTGACCGGGATCTCGATCAGGCGCTTTTGCGGTTTATCAAACAACACGCACACTTCCAGCGAGGCGGGTTGGCGCGCGCGCAGCGTGCGCAACAGGTAATTCAAGGTCAGGCCGGTATCGATCACGTCCTCGATGAACAAAACATGCCGCCCCTCGATCCACACGTCCAGATCCTTCACCAACCGCACCATGCCCATGCGGCGGGCCTGCGGAGAATAGCTGGAAACGGCCAGAAAATCCACCTCCACCGGAATGGTCAGGACGCGCAGCAGGTCGGCCATGAAGAAGACCACCCCTTTCAGCACCCCCACCAGGAGCGGGTTCTTGCCGCGGTAGTCTTCAGCCACCTGCGCGCCCAGCTGGCAAATTCGCTGGCGGATCTCCTGCTCGGAAAGGAGGATCTCCTTGATATCGGCGCCCAACTCGCCATATTGTGCACTGAGATCGATATTGGACATAGGTTAATTATATATTCTAATCGATCCCGAATTTCACCATCATCTCGCGCAGTTCGCGGCGCTTGAGCAGTTTGATGTGTACATCGGGATACAATTCTGCCATCCGACGCAGCTTGCGGTTCTTGATCGTCGCCAGGTGCGGGCGCAGAGTGGTCAGTTCGATATACAGATCCTGCTCCGGCAGGTAAAAGTCGGGGGTAAAGGCCAGGGTCACCCGGCCGTTTTCGTCCCATTCCAGCTCGAAAGTGCGCGGTTCGTAGCGCCATTCCAGGCCGTAAAAGTCGAGGATGCGAGCAAACATTTCTTCCGCCGGGTGAACGAACGCCGGGCGGGCAACGATGGGTTGTATCACGGTCAAACGCTCATTCCTCCCTGTCTCACCACTGCCTGGAGCAGGCGGGCGGCCTGTTCCACATTCACCTGGGCGGTGTTGATCACCAGGTCATATAAAAGGGTGTCATCAATGCGCGCCGCATAATACTGGCGTAGATAACGCGCGCGGGCGCGGTCCGAGGCGCGCGCCTGGGCGGTGGCTGCCTGGATGGAAATACGATAGCGCTCCGCCAGGCGTGCCGCGCGCACCTCCAACGGGGCGATGACGCGCACGTGCAGTGCGCCGGCAAAGCCGCGCAGGGCCATCTGCCCGCCGCGCCCAACGATCACCACCTCCCCTGCCCCGGCCAGGTCGCGCATCACCCCCTCCACCGCCTGAAGGTAGGCGGCCTGGGCGGCGGCATCTGGGCGGACCCCAAGCAATCCCAGCTCGTCGATCACAGCCAGGGCCATCTCGGGCAGGCCGCAGGCGCGCGCGGCCTGGTTGATCAGGTCGCGGCCGGCCAGACGCCAGTCCAAAAGCTGCGCCAGGCGCTGCCCGGTTTCCATGCCCAGGCTGCCCCGTTGGCGCGAGATGGTGACAACGCAGATTTTGCTCATTTTCAAAATTTCGTCTTCAAAACGAGGATGGATCCCTTTGATTGTAGCCCCGCCGGGCAGGAATGGCAAGCCGCAGGAGAGGCTACTTGCTGACCAGGTTGAGGAACACCTCGATAACCTGCGGATCGAACTGGATGCCGGCCTGTTCGCGCAGGTAGTCCATGGTAGAAGCCTTGCTCCAGGCCGGGCGGTAGGGCCGGTCGGAGGTGAGCGCATCCCACACATCCACCACGGCAAACATGCGCGCCGCCAGGGGAATACCTTCTTCCTTCAAACCGCGCGGATAGCCGGAACCGTCCCAACGCTCATGGTGGCAGTACGGGATATCCAGGCAGGGGCGCAGGTAATCGATGCCCGAAAGCAACTGGTAAGCATAGATGGGATGCTGGCGCATCAATACCCATTCGTCGGTGCTGAGCGGGCCAGGCTTGAGCAGGATATTGTCCGGCACACCCATCTTGCCGATATCGTGCAGCACCGCCCCGCGGCGGAAGTGCACCAGCGCCTCGCCGTGAATGCCCATCTCCTGGGCCAGTTGGAGGGCCAGTTCCACCACCCGTTCGCTGTGCCCGGCGGTGCCGCGCTCGCGCAATTCCAACGCCGCCGACCATCCTTCCAGAGTGGCATCGTACGCCAGTGCCAATTGCAGGTTGCTTTTCATCAGCGCTTGCTGAGACTGGCGCCGCTCGCTGATATCGCGGGCAGTGACCAAGATGCGTTCCTGCCCCCCGATCCGCCCGGTGCTCATGTTCACCTCAACCCAAAACAGCGAACCATCCGACCGCCGCGCCAGCCATTCAAAGATCTGCGGCGTGCCTTCCATGGCCTTTTTCATCCAGGCCGCGGCATCTTTTTTGCTATAAGGCGGATAGCCGGCGCTGATGGTTTCCACGTCCAGGGTGCACAATTCTTCGCGGGTATAGCCGTACATCTCGCAGCAACGACGGTTGACATCCACGATCTTGCCCTCATCCAACGTTTCAACGATGATGGCTTCGTTGACCAAATCGTAGATGAGGCGGAAGCGCTCCTCGCTTTCCGCCAGGTGCAGCATCGTCTCGGTCAATTCTGTGGTGCGCTGCCCGACCATGCGTTGCAAGGCCCAGTTGGATGCCCCCAGCACCAGCACGATCACCAGGCCAACGCCCAGCACTACCGCCACCCAACCCAGGTAACTGGTGCTGGTGGGGGTGGAACCAAACCAACGCCGCTCGATCTCGCGCAGCTGGCTGGCAGGGATGCTGGCAAATCCCTCCTCCACCTGGCGCAGGGTCTTGGTATTGCCCTTCAACACCGCGCGGTGAAATTGCCCGCTGTAGAGCGGCGGGCTGATGTTGAACTCATTTTGCAAACCGTTCTTATAGAGCAGGTATTCCGCCGGCGGGCTGTCCATCACAAATACCACCACACTGCCCTCGGCAACAGCCTGGATGATGGCCTGGTAGCTGGGATATTCCACCAGGTCGGTCACTCCCTGGCTTTCCAAGTAATCGATGGCAGCGTCCCCGGCCTTGACCGCCACGCGGAAGCCGATCAACGACCTGGCGTTGATGATGCCGGAAATATTCTTGTTATAAAAGATTGGCACATCCATGGTGGCGTAGGGAGCCGAGAACTCGTAGATCTTCTGGCGGCTCTCGTTGAAGAAGAGCGTGTCGATCACATCGAACTCGCCCGCCTGCATGCGCTGAAGCGCCTCGCCCCAATCCATGCCGACCACTTCCACCGGAATGCCGGTGGTGGCCGACCACAAATCCCACTCATCGATCAAAATGCCCTGCAGGTTGCCGTTATCGTCCAGGAAGGTGTAGGGCGGGTAATTGTTATCCATCACCACGCGCAGGGCCTTTGGCGAGCTTCCAGCCGTGCCGGTCAGCGCAGGGGTGAACGTGCTGGATGTTGAACAGGCAAACACTATTAAAGCCCCAATGATCAGCAAGCCCCCCAGGATCAGCCAGTACGCTGCGCGGTGTTGGAATATGGATCTTTTCATGGTTGCCTGGTGTGAAATTAAGTTAATTCTATCCTATTTCAAAAAGCAGGGCAACTAAAAAGAGCCTGCCAAAATGGAGAATCAAGCCGCTGCTATCCGCGCTGGGCGCGCCCAGCCGGCCAGGAGAAGTGCCGCCAGCAGGATGCTGCCGCCCAGCAGCAGGGGCAGCGGGTCGGCCTGTTCGCCAAACACCAGCAGCGAAACCGCCACCGCCAAAGGGGCCTTGAGATTGTTGAAGACCGCCAACACGCCGCTGTTGACCTGCCGCGCGCCTTTGTTCCACAGGAAGAAGCCCGCGCCGGAAGCGATCACGCCCAGGTACAACAATGCCCATCCCTGTTGGGGTTGCAGCACCAGGGCGCTCCAATTGGTGAAGAGCAGCGCCGCCGCGCCTGCCAGCCCCACCCCACCCAGGTATAACCAGCCAAAGACATCCTGGTCGCCCAGGCCTTCGCCATAACGCTGCATCACCGACCGGTAAGCCACCTGACCAATGGCAAAAGCCAGGTTGGAAAGCTGCACCAACCCGAATCCCAGCCAAAAATCGGAGCGCACCCCGCCTTTGTAACCGGCAACCAGCGCTCCGGCCACCGCCAACAGCGCCGCCGCCAGGAAATGCAGGCGGAAACGGCGTTCCAAAGCATCCGCAAAAAGGGTCACATACAATGGGGTGAAGATGGTGAAGAGAGCCACCTCGTAAGACTTGAGGAAGCGGAAAGAAGCAATATAGGCCACGTACATCAGCCCAAACTGCAGCGCGCCGGTGGCCAGCAAACGCCAGCGCAGGCGCGTATCCTGCGGCCGGGCGCGTAGGGAACGCAGGAACGGCAAAAAGACCAGGGCGGCCAGGGCAAGGCGCGCCAGGGCAACAAAATTGGCGTCCAGCCCGGTCAATGTGTCTTTAATGATCCCAAAGGAAAATGCCCACAGAAAAGAGACCAGCCATAAGTAAACCATGCCGGCGATTATATCAGCATACAGCAACCAGCGAACGGCTGACAGTTAACAGCCAGGAACAGGTTTTATCCTGTAAAAGAGATTGCGGCTGCCTCGTTATTTGACCTGGTTGGGATCAACGATATACTCCCACCAGTTGTAACTGATGCCGTTGGCCTGGCCCGTGATGCGCGGCATGTGGCGGAACCACCACAGGTGGTGCAGGCGCATATCCCCATTGCCCCACTCGGTGCAGCTGACCATGCGCGCCGTGCCGGAAAGGTCGGGGAACTTATACCAGGTATCGCAGCGGGAAGGCACCGAGCGCGGGTTGCCCCAGTCATAATCTGAAATGCTGTTGGGCGCAAAGTGGACATTGCCCATCTCGGCCTTACCCGGATAGACCTTATCGTAACGGATGTAGCGCTGCCACAGGTTGGCATCTCCGCCCAGGTTGCGGAAGGTGAACTTGAGGGTATCCTCGCTGCGGTGGCCCATGCTCTCCAGCATCTCGCCCTGCCCGCGTTCAAAGTTGAACCCCATGATCACAAAACGCCGCCCGGCGGAATCACAACCGCCCAGCGGGCCGGAATTGACACGGAAGGCGCCCGGCCCGGCCATCTGCGACTCGTAGAAACCGGCATAGGGCGGGCCAAACATCCACACCTCGTCGATGTCGCCGTTCTGCACCCGCGGCAGAATGCCGTTCTCGTTCATGATGCGCTGCACGTCCGCCTCATCGGGCGAGTGGAAGCCCGACCCGTTGCGTAAGCACTGCAGGAACTCGTCCGGCTGATAAATGAAGCCGTCCCGCTTGGCGGGCATACCGTCGATCAGCACGCGCCGCACGATCTGGTAATTGACGTAGCCGTCGGACACGTCGCGAATATCCTGCACAAAATTATCCGCCAGGGTGTCCGGATCATTCCAACTCATGATGCTGCTCAGGTGCTGGTGCCCTTCGCTGGGCACGGTGGGATCAAAGACCAGCATATCCACCTTGCGCGTCACCGGCAGGGGCTTTTGCCCGGCTGGTTCTACCGGAGGATTAGGAGCAGGCTGCCCCCCGCCAAAAATACGCCGCACAGCATTGATCAAATCGATCATGATATTGGAAACAGGCATAGGGTTCCTCCTGAAACAGACGAGTATTTTTATAGTATAGCACGAGAATGCGAGAGGTTTGCGGCTTCTCTGGTATTTTTTAGTATTTGCCTATTGCAATTAAGACTAATTTTATCTATAATATCAATTACATAATTAAATATTCGGCATGTTTCAACGAAGGGATTGCCTCTCAAACCGAACCGATACCCGTTTCGTATTTTAGACCAAAAGGAGTGTCCCATGCGTTTCCAAGATAAAGTCGTTGTGATCACCGGAGCCGGCTCCGGGATTGGCAAAGCCACCACCCTGCGATTTGCCGCTGAAGGCGCAAAGATCGTTGCCGGCGAAATTGACCAGGCGCGCCTGGATGCCCTCGTTGCCGAATTGAAAGCCAAAGGCACCCAGGTGGTTGGGGTGCAGGGCAATGTTGCCAAAGTGGAAGATTGTAACAAACTGATCGACACCGCCAAGGAAACCTTTGGCAAGGTGGATGTGCTGGTGAACAACGCCGGCATTGTCGACCGCTTTATGCCGGTCGGCGAGGTGACCGACGAGGTGTGGAACCGCGTCCTGGGCGTCAATTTGTACGGACCGATGTACACCAGCCGGCGCGTCATCCCGATCATGATGGAACAGAAGAGCGGCGTGATCGTCAACCTTACCTCCGCGGCCGGATTGATCGGCGGCGCAGCCGGGGCAGCCTACACCACCTCCAAGCACGGTGTGGTAGGCCTGACCAAGAACACAGCCTTCATGTACGGCGCGGACGGCATCCGCTGCGTGGCAGTGGCCCCCGGTGGGATCAACACGGGCATTCCCCTGGGCGGCGATCCTTCACAATTCGGTTACACGCGCCTGGGGCCGCGCTTCACCGCCCTCCCCCGCCCCGGTGAACCGGAACAGATCGCCAGCGTGATCGCCTTCCTGGCCTCGGAGGATGCCGGCTACATCAACGGCGCAGTGGTTTCAGCAGATGCCGGATGGGTGGCCGGAGGCTAGTTGGATCAATCATCACAAAAAAAAGACGCGGCGTTGCCGCGTCTTTTTTTGTGATCGAACTACAACTCTGAAGTGTTCCTGACGAATTCCAGCACCTCATCCAAGCGGGCAAAAGCCAGGGCGGTGACCGTGTCGGCGCCGCCGTAGTAAATGGCGATGCGCCCGGTGGGCTGGTCGTAGAGGGTGGCGCAGGGGAAAGCCACGTTGGGCACATCGCCCACACATTCATACTGGCGCTGCGGCGAGAGCAGGTACGGCCCGCCGCGGGCGATCACCTTCCACGGCTGGTCCAGGTCCAGCAAGGCAGCGCCAAAGCTGTAGACAAAGCCGTTGCACGAAGTCAGCACGCCGTGGTAGAAGAGCAGCCAGCCCTCGGGGGTTTCGATCGGGATCGGGCCGGCACCGATCTTGGTACTTTGCCAGCCGCCTTTCACCCCCATCACATAGCGGTGTTCGCCCCAATAGACCATATCGGGACTCTGGCTGAGGAAGATATCCCCAAAGGGGGTATGCCCGTTGTCGCTGGGGCGGCTGAGCATGACGTACTTGCCGTTGATCTTGCGCGGGAAAAGCACGCCGTTGCGGTTGAAGGGCAAAAGAGCGTTTTCCAGGAAGTGGAACTGCTCAAAGTCAAAGGTGTAGCCGATGCCAATGGTGGGGCCGTGATAGCCGTTGCACCAGGTCACATAATAGCGGTCTTCCAGCCAGACCACGCGCGGGTCATAACGATGCTCAAAGCGGCTGAGTTCAGAGTCGGGGTAGATCCACTCGATCGGCTGGGGATCGAGGCGCCAGGAAAGCCCATCCTGGCTGAAACCGCGGTGAATGTTCATCTCGCGTTTGCGGTTATCGCAGCGGAAGACCCCCGCAAAGGTGCCGCGGAAAGGCACCACGGCGCTGTTGAAGATGCTGTTAGAGGTGGGGATCAGGTCGCGCGGGATGATCGGATTGGCGGAATAGCGCCAGACGACGTCGGAACAGCCGGATGGGCGTTCCTCCCAGGGGATATTCGGGATATTTGTAACGGAAGGAGTATTCATATTTCACCAATTTTAGCAAACTAGTTGACTTTTGTGGAAGAAGAATGTATAATCTTTTTTGTGAGAGCGCTCTCATTATAGCATAAAAAAGCACGAAAATAACCCCGCAAAACCCATTTCGACTCATATTTCGCACGATTTACGTGAAAGCGCTATCATTTCTCGAGCCTCCCGATGCCTACCCTGACCCTTGATGACATTGCCAAACAAGCCGGCGTCTCGCGCGCCACTGTTTCGCGTGTGGTGAACGAAAGTCCCAATGTCAGCGACACAGTGCGCCAACGCGTCCTGGAGATCATTAAACAGACCGGCTATTATCCACATGCCGCCGCGCGCGCCCTGGCATCCCAGCGCTCCTATACCCTTGGCCTGATCCTCCCCCACTCCGTCAGCCTGCTCTTCACCGACCCCTACTATTCGCACTTCACCAAGGGAGTTGCCCAGGCCTGCAACAAGCATAACTACACCCTGACCTTCTTCCTCGTCCAGACCAAAGAAGACGAGAAGAAGATCTTCCCGCGCCTGGCCACCCCTGGGCTGCTGGACGGCGTGGTGGTCCAGTCTGGGCACAACGGCGACCAGGCCATCATCGGCCACATGATCGACGCGCACATCCCGATCGTGGTGATGGGGCGCCCCTTCCGCAGCGACAATGTCAGTTATGTCGATGTGGACAACGTGAACGCCGCCTACAATGCCGTGACCCATCTGATCCGCCTGGGACGCCAACGCATTGCCACCATTGCCGGACCCTCCGAGAGCACGGTGGGCATTGACCGGCTGGCCGGTTACCGAAAAGCCTTCCAGGAACGCCGTATGCCGGTGGACGAATCCCTGATCATTGAGGGAGATTTCACCGAAACGGGAAGTTATTACGCCATGCAGCGCCTGCTGCCGCTGCATCCGGATGCCGTTTTCGCCGCCTCTGATGTGATGGCGGTTGGCGCCATGCGCGCCGCTTCCGAGGCCGGCCTGCGAATCCCCGAGGATATCGCTTTCGTGGGCTTCGACGATCTGCCGGTCTCTTATCCTGTCCATGTGGCGTTGACTACGATCCGCCAACCTGTCGTTCAACTCGGTATGCAGGCCACCGACCTGCTGATTGATCTGATCGAGAATGGGATCAATCCACCCCGGCACATCATCATGGATACCGAATTGATCATCCGCGAGTCTTGTGGAGCGTCGCGTAGATGAACCAAAAGAAAGACCTTCTCTTTTTTTTGGCTCCTTGCGAGAGCGCTCCCAATCAATCGCTTGCGCTTGATATTTCATAAGGAGGTCACTACCTGCAAATTTGACTCAAAACCTGCTGTCACTCACTGTTTTTCCATCTGTTCCAAAATTCTAAAAGGAGAAAAAAGATGAAACGCTTTACCATGTTGTTGTCTGTTCTGGTTGCCCTGAGCATGCTGCTCGCGGCCTGCCAGACCACCGCCCCCACCGCCACGACTGAGCCGGCCAAGCCGACCAACACCGCCGCGCCCAAGCCGACCGACAAACCGGCCGAACCGACCCCCACGGTGGAACCCACCGCGGTAGTCACCGAAGCCCCCACCGAATTCCCGCGCAACGAGACCCTCTACGTCTCCGGCGCCGCCTGGGGCCCCGCCTCCACCTGGAACCCCTTCCAGCCCGGCAGCCTGGCCAACACCACCGGCACCATCGGCTTCGTGTATGAATTCCTCTTCAGCTATGACCCGCTGAGCGCCACCATGTCCCCCTGGCTGGCCGAGGAAGGCACCTGGAAAGATGCCACCACCTTCGCTGTGACCATGCGCTCCGGCCTGACCTGGTCGGACGGCACCCCCCTGACCGCCAAGGATGTTAAATTCACCTTCGAGCTGGGCCAGAAGTACGCCGCGCTGTGGTTCTCCCCGATGTGGAAATACCTGACCGCTGTGAACGTGATCGACGACACCCATCTGGAATTCACCTTCACCGATCCGCTGTACCAGGAATTCGAGAACAATCTGTACAATATTCCGATCGTCCCCGAGCACATCTGGTCTGCCAAGAGCGAAGAAGACATCACCGCCGGCGCCAATGAGAAGCCGATTGGTTCAGGCGCCTACCTGTACATGTCCAACGCCGAAGACCGCAATATCTGGGTCCGCAACGAGAACTGGTGGGGCATCGCCGTGTTCGGCAAACCCGCCCCCAAGTACATCGTCGATATCCGCACCTCCAGCAACAGCGTTGCCCTGGGCATGGTGCTGAAGGGCGAACTGGACCTGAGCAATAACTTCCTCCCGGGTGTCGCCACCCTGGCCGATCAGGGCTATGTCTCCACGTACTTCAAGGGAGCTCCCTACATGCTCTCCGCCAACACCGCGGTGTTGTTCCTGAACACCACCAAGCCCGGCCTGAACGATGCTAAATTCCGCAAGGCCCTGGCCTATGCCATCGACACGCCCTCCATCGTCAACACCGCCTATGCCAACCTGGTCAAAGCTGCCAGCCCCACCGGCCTGCTGCCCACCCTGGGCAAGACCTTTGACGATGCCGCCACGGTTGCCGAACTGGGTTGGACCTACGACCCCGAGAAGGCCAAGAGCCTCCTGGCCGAAGCCGGTTACAAGGATGTTGACAATGACGGCTTCGTGGAAGCCCCCGATGGCTCCAAGATCGAACTGAAAGTCACCTGCCCGAACGGCTGGACCGACTGGATGGCCGCCATCAGCATCATCGCCACCAGCGCTCAGGCTGCCGGCATCAACATCCAGGCCGCCACGCCCGACTACGGCGCCTGGAACACCGAGCTGCAGAGCGGCACCTTCGACATGACCCTCAACAACTGGGCCAACATGAGCAACACCCCCTGGACGCTCTACAACCTGCTCTTCAACCACCCCATCCGCGAACAGATGCAATCCGGCAACTTCGGCCTCTATGACAACCAGGAGATCTTCGACCTGGTCGATGCCCTGGCCAAGATCCCGACCTCTGACATCGCCGGTATGCAGGCTGCCTGCGCCAAGATCCAGAAGATCATGCTGACCGACGTCCCCATGATCCCGCTCTGGTACAACGGCCTGTGGGCTCAGTTCAGCACCGCCAATTGGACGGGCTGGCCGACCGAATCCACCACCAACCAGACCCTGCCGACCACCTGGTCCGGCTACTGGCAGTTGGGCGGTTTGCAGACCTTGATCAACCTGCAACCTGTCAATCCGTAAATCTGACTGACTTTGGGTATGGGTGGCGGACTGACGTCCGCCACCCATACCAGCAGGTTCAGCGGTCAAGGAGTCCCCGTGAAACGTTATTTTTTCCGCAAGATCCTCATTTACCTGATCACCTTTTTCCTGGCGGTGACCATCGACTGGATGATCCCGCGCTTTATGCCTGGCGACCCGATCACCAACATGCTTTCGCGGGCATCGGTCAACTCCACCGCTGCCTCGGTGATGTATGACTATTACAATCATGTCTTTGGTCTCGATCTGCCGCTGACCACGCAATATTTCAACTTCTGGGGGTCGCTTTTCCAGGGCAACCTGGGGATCAGTTCCTACCGCTTCCCCACCCCTGTCATGGATATCATCTGGAGTGCCGTCCCCTACGACCTGGCTTTGCTGCTACCTTCTATATTATTGAGCTGGTGGGCAGGCAACAAGTTCGGCGCGTACGCCGCCCGCTCCAAGTGGTTGGATAACACCATCTCGCCGCTCAGCTATATCCTCACCGCCACCCCTTACATGTGGCTGGGTATTTTGCTGGCCTGGTTCTTTGGCATCATACTGGGAATCTTTCCCATTGCCGGGGCATACAGCTTCTCGCTGATGCCCACCTGGTCATGGAACTTCGTTTGGGATGTGATCAAACACTGGTTCCTACCGTTTGCCTCGCTCTTCCTGGTCAGTTTTGGCGGCTGGGCGATCGGCATGCGCAACATGATCATTTACGAACTTGAATCGGATTATTCGCGCTACCTGACCGCACTGGGCGCACCCAAGAAATTGATCCGCAACTATGCCTTCAACAACGCCATCCTGCCGCAGATCACCGGCCTGGCGCTGCAATTGGGCACGGTGGTGGCGGGCGCGCTGGTGACGGAGGTGGTCTTCTCTTATCCCGGCATCGGCTACCAGCTGCTGGCAGCCATCCAAAATCAGGATTACTTCCTCATCCAGGGCTGCTTCCTCTTTATCATCATCGGCGTCCTGCTGGCAAATTTCCTGATCGACATCATCTACGTCTTTGTGGATCCGCGCACACGGCGCGGCATGACCGGGGAGTCGGCATGAAAAAGAAAAACGAGATCCTCTATTTCGCCCTGCGTAACCGCAAAGTGCAGATCGGGCTGGGCATCCTGACTCTCTTCGTCCTGCTGGCGATCTTTGGCCCCTTGCTCTCGGATTATGACCCGAATGCCTTTGTCAATCCGCTGGGTGCGCAGCCACCCTCCGCAAAATACTGGCTGGGCACCACCTTCTTTGGCGAAGATATCTACACCCAGTTCGTGATCGGCCTGCGCGCCACCTTCCTGGTCGGATTGATCGGCGGCGGGCTGGCCACCCTGCTGGGTATGCTGATCGGCTTCACCGCCGGATACCGCGGCGGGCTGGTGGACGAAGCCCTCAATATGCTCACCAACATCGTGCTGGTCATCCCCACCCTGGCCGTCTTGCTGATCATCGCTGCCTACCTGGAAGTGCGCAGCGTGTGGACGGAATGCCTGTTCATCGCCTTCACCGCCTGGCCGTGGACAGCGCGCGCCATCCGCGCCCAGACCTTCTCCCTGCGCACGCGCGACTTCGTCGACATGGCCCGCATGAGCGGGATGAAATCGCTCAAGATCATCTTCACCGAGATCGCCCCCAACATGCTGTCTTATCTGGTGATGGCCTTCATCCTGCAATTCGGTGGGGCCATCCTGACCGCCGCCACGCTGGATTTCATCGGGCTGGGGCCGACCAATACCGTTTCCCTGGGCCTGATGATGCAAACCGCCGTCTCGTGGAGCGCGCTGCAATTCGGCATCTGGTGGTGGTTCGTCCCGCCGGGACTGGCGATCACCATCATCGTCGGCGCGCTGTACAGCATGAACGTCGGCCTGGACGAAGCCTTCAATCCCAAGTTGAGAGAGATGTGACCCATGGGCTTACTTGTTGAAAATCTCACCGTTTATTACCAGACCTTGCGCGGCGAGGTGCACGCCCTGGAAAACGCCAGTTTCCAGATCGCCAATGGCGAGATCATGGGGCTGGCAGGCGAATCCGGCTGCGGCAAGACCACCCTGGGGCACAGCCTGATCATGCTCGTCCAGCCGATGAAGTTCATTGGCGGCAAGGTGACCCTGGACGGCGAAGAGCTGCCCATCGCCGATACGAAAATGATGGATTCCTACCGCTTCAAGCGGGTTTCGCTCATCCCGCAGTACGCGATGAACGCGATGAACCCGATCCGCAAGATCGGCATGATGACCCGCGAACTGCTGGAAGCCAAAAAAGTGGATTATAAAGCCCTGCTGCCGGAGATCAAGAGCCGGCTGGACATGGTCAAACTGCCGCATGAAGTGCTGAACATGTACCCGATCGAGCTTTCGGGTGGGATGAAACAGCGCATGGTGATGGTGCTTTCCACCCTGCTCGACCCCTCCCTGCTGATTGCCGATGAGATCACCTCCGCCCTGGATGTGGCCAGCCAGAAAGCCGTGGCCGAAATGCTGGTACAGTTCCGCGACATGGGCTGCTGCAAGAGCGGCATCGTCATCACCCACGATATTTCCATCCTCTACCAGGTGGCCGACACGGTGATGGTCATGTATGCCGGGCAGTTGGCCGAAAAGGCCTCCACCGAAGAGATCATGCGCGCCCCGCTCCACCCCTACACCAAAATGCTGATCTCCTCGCTGCCGGAGATCGGGGTCAAGTACAAAGAGCGCAAGCTGACCGGCATCCCCGGCAAGCCGCCCATGCTGCTGGAACCCCCCGCCGGCTGCCGTTTCAAGGACCGCTGCCCGCTGGCTTTTGAAAAATGCGACCAGGTACCTCCTTTCATCGAGATCAAGAAAGACCACTTTATCGCCTGTTGGGCGGTAGATTCCCACAGCGAAAAGGAGAGCCCGGATGCTTAGCCTGAAAAATGTCTCCAAGATCTACAAGATCGGCACCTTTGGCAACAAAGAACTGCACGCGGTCAGCGACGTCAGCTTCGACTTGGCCGACGGTGAGGTGGTCTCGCTGATCGGCGAAAGCGGCAGCGGCAAGAGCACCATCGGCAAGATGATCCTGCGCCTGATCTCGATCAGCAAAGGCACCATCACTCTCAACGGCGAGGATATTTCCAAAGGCCCGCCGCTGAAAGAGTATTACCGGCATGTGCAGGGTGTCTTCCAGGACCCCTTCAGCTCCTATAATCCCATCTTCAAGGCCGACCGCATCTTCAGCATCATCCACGAGGAATTCTATCCGCAGGTAAAAAATAGCGAATGGCAGGAGCGCGTGGAAGCCACGGTCAACTCGGTGGGATTGAACGCCAAACAGGTGCTGAACAAGTTCCCCCACCAGCTCAGCGGCGGGCAGTTGCAGCGCTTCCTGATCGCGCGCGCCCTGCTGCTGGATATCCGCTTCCTGGTGGCAGACGAGATCATCAGCATGCTGGATGCCTCCACACGCATCGACGTGCTTAATCTGCTGGCAGACCTGAAAAAACGCGGCCTTTCCATCCTCTTCATCACCCACGACCTCTCGCTGGCCAACTACATCAGCGAGCGGGCGGTCATCCTCTACCGCGGGCGCGCGGCAGAGATGGGCAAGGTGGAAACGATCTTTGAACAGCCGCTGCACCCCTACACCCAGATGCTGCTGGCCTCCGTGCCGCGCCTGGACCAAAAATGGGATAAAAAGATCAACGTGGACAGCCGCGCGGATGTGTGCGGCGCCCCCCACGGCTGTGTCTATTACGACCGCTGCCCGCTGGCATTTGAAAAGTGCAAGGAAATGCCGGTGCCGGTGGAAGTGGAGAAAGATCACCTGGTGGCCTGCTGGAAAGTGGCCCCCTGACGTTCTCTTCTTCTTGAATACATCTCCTCGCAGGTAGGTTAGGGTTTGCGGGGGCGGGTCTGGGTAGACCCGCCCCCGGTCCATTTAAAACACGAGGTCGGCGCCAATTCCCCCTCGGGGTCCCTCGCGCCGACCTGCAATGTTACATAGGATAATATCGTAATTACGATATTATAAGTCTATTTTATTTCTTTTTATTTTTTTGTCAAGTATTAACACCTTACAAACACCTTACAATACAATTAAAATTACATTAATTTTCCACCCAGCTTGCTACATAGAACGTTAGCGGGTCCGGCAGCGCCAGGCCGGGGTCGGCGTCTGCCCAGGCGCCTCCCAACCCGCGTTCGCGCGCGGTGAGCTCAAAGTGGCACATGGCAATGCCGATATCCAGGCGCTGCAGATCCGCCAGGCCCAGCGCGGAAAAGAGCAGCGTGCCCTTGCCGTAGCCGGGCGTGCGCTGGCAGTAGAAATGCCAGACGCCCGCCTCGTGCACCACGCGCCAGGGCTGCTTGTTGGAAGCGGAGGGCGCCAGGCGCAGCATTTCCAGCGCCCAGGCATATTCCCCTGCCGCCGAGCGCGGCAGGGACTGGTCAAAGCCGCCCTCGAAGAACATATCCGGCCACAGGCGGCGGTTTTCGGCGCGCGTCAGCCCGCGCAGCGGGTCGTTGGTGCGGCTGTCGGCCTCCGCGTACCCGGCGGCCACCGCCGCGGGCATCACTTCCCCTTTGAGGGGTTTGAAGCGTATGGCAAAACTACTGCGGGCATAGGTGCCGCCCAGCCAGCAGGTGCCCAACCCCAGGGCTGTGGCCTCCAGCACCGCCAGCTCCATGGCATAGCCAAAATCTTCCATGGCATGCGCGCCGGACTGGACCGCGCCGAGGATGAACCCGGCCGGGTTGCGGATAAAGCCGTAGGTGCCCAGCCCGCGCAGAGCCTGGCTGTCCCCTTCAGCGGCAGCGACCAGCTGCAGGCGCAGCGGCGTGCCCAGCGGGCCGCGCTGGATCGTCTCCAGCCGTGCGTATAGATCGGACTGGGTCTGCGCCGCGATTGGCCTGTCCTGGTAGCGGCGCACCGAGTAGCGCCGCCGGATGAGGTCCTGGTAGTAGGTGGTGGACATAATTAATAACCTCTCATCTGCGCCTCGTGGCGGGGGTGCAGAACATATTTGAACAGTGCGTAACCACAAAATCTCGGTTGGCGTTGTCGTAATAAGATAGTAGCGGCAAACCATCCGCGCCGATCATCACCGCATTGTAATAAGCAATACCCGGCCCGGTCTCCACTACTGTGGTCACCGCTGAGGAGCAGGCGTAATCAACACAAAACGCCACCTTCATGCTGGCGTCCGGAGAAAAACTATAATCCTTATAACTGATGACCGCATGTCCATCCGGCGCCACTGCCAGAGAATGGGAATCCCCTATGGAACCGGGGGCATCCAGAACAGAGGTGGTCACCCCTGTGCAGGCCATATTCTCACAATGAGCTATTTTAAGGGCATAATTTGTAGAATCATAATAACTGAAGATCGGCATGCCATCTCCTGCCACACTGATCGAGGTGGTCACTCCATAATAAGTAAGTCCGCTTTCCACCACGGTGATCGTCGATGAACCGCATACCAGATCGTCGCAATGCGCCACCCTGACCTGATCTCCGGTAAGAGCGTAATAACTGACCACCGGCAAACCATCTGCGCCGATCACAATTGATGGATTGTGAAAACTGTCGTCATCCTGTATCAAATGGGTAGTGAATGTCGCACAGGAAAGATCTTCACAATGCAACGCACTCAATTTTTCTCCATCATCAAATACAATGATCGGATACCCATCCACCCCGATTGCCAATGCCATATTAAACCCATCTACCATCAATGCCCGGCGCGCGATCGTACCGCAATTCAAATCCTCGCAGTGCGCCACAAACAGTCCGCCGCGTTGGTAATCATCATACACAATCACCGGTAAACTATCCACACCGATGCTGATCGCATAATCAAACCCGTGCTTCAATTCCGGGTCCAGCACCTGAATATCAGCCCGAGTGCAGGCCAAGTCCAAGCAGTGCGCCAGTTTCGAGCGAAAAATATGCGCATCATAGTTGTATTCCTCGTAAACGATCCATGGCAGGCTGTCCACCCCCATAGCCATGGATAATACCGTATAGGTACCTGGCTCACCGATCTCCGGATCAAGGATCGAGCGGCTGAACCCTGGACGGGGTCCCACTGCCGCACAGGTCACCGACCCATCTGCATTGATCGCCTGAATGGCATACCCAGGTGCGCAAGCCGCCTGCACCTGAGAAACCACCCCCTGGCAAGCCACCGACCCATCCGAGTTGACCGCTTTCAAGGCGCTGCCATCTGCACAGACACCGTTCACCCTTTTTTGGTAGAAGGTCGAATCCTGCCCGTCCAGCAGATCGGCGTTGCCGGCCTCTTCTGCCTGCAAGGCATATGGCACTGAGGCGATCGCTCGGTCCGGCTCCAGGCGAGTGAAATTCGTCCCATTGGCGCTGAACCACACCCGCAGCGCCCGCTCTGGCCCTGCAAATACCCCCACCGAGAGGGGCGGCATCGGCGGCTGCCCCAACAGAACAGAGAACAGGCCGTCCGTGGCGGTCAACTGCACTGCATTGGTTGGCTCCCCCCCACCGCTGGATGTGCTGTCGTTCGACCAATAACTGATCGTCCCGGAGGCATCCACCACGGCGAATTTAAAATAGCCCTGGCCGTTATACGGCAGGCCATTGAGCGTCACCCGCCCCTGGTAGCTGACCATCTCCGGCACGCTCTGCACCCCCTCGCGCTGCACAGCCGCCATCACCCCTTGCCCTAAGGCCAGGAACGAGCACAATATAGCCAGGAATACCGCTGCAATAAGGAACTTTTGGTTCATGGAATAACCTCCTGCAATGTAAACCGAAATGAGGATGCTGGATCTCTCCACCCAATGGGCTGATTATAGCCAGGATTTTTCTTCGCGAGGAGAAATGGTTATCCTTCAGGGATGGGGCGCTCGCCGCTTTTTTGGCAATTTTCTTTCCTTCATGGTAAATCACCAGTACCGGTTGCCCCAGGAACAGAACTGGAAATCCAATGGCAAGAAAAAATCGATCATGCACCAATAGCCGCCCAGCTCCCATCCCATGAAACGTGTCAACAATTCCGGGATGAGCCAGCACGCCAGCACCATCCCAATGCAAATCAATAAGCGCACTCCCAGTGCGCGATTTTCTTCGCACGCCTGAGCCGGTAAGTTCAGAAACACCAAACCCGCCACTACTGTTGCGCCGCCAAAAATAATAAAAAATTGAATTGAGCGCCATCCAACAAAGAACAATCCCAGGCACGCCAGCAGGATGAACAAAAATGTGATCCCCCGAAGCAGGATGCACCACCACGGGCAGATGCTATTCTTCAATGCTTTTCCTCCCACTGACAGGTTGAACAAGGAGCATGGGAAATCCACCTACAAAATGATTATAGCATTAGTGGGCATTCACCCAATAATGCCGGATCGACTGATTTCTTGCGAGGAAAATGCTGGCTGACTGCTTGAACAATTGATTGGCGGGTTTCGGGGCGGCAGTCGGAAATGGAGAATTTTTGCGTCGCCCCTCAACCCACCCTACCCAAACTTGGTGGCTAATTGCTCTTGACCGGTTCCAGGGCGCGGGCGGGCCTTTGTTTTCCGGTAAGCCTCTGATCCCACATGGCGGCCCGCACCCTACGGGCATCTTCGACCCCTACAGAAAATTTCGTAAATTGTGCCGGATCGCCCGACCTCTTACGCCGAGGCGCCGGAATAGTGCTTCACCCCAAAGCGCCAGACCACACGCGAAATGAGCGCCACTGCCACGGTCAGGACCAGGGTCAGCGCCAGGGTCTCCCAGGTCAGCCGCCCGGTGAGCGCCTCGGACGGGACGGTGACGGCAAAGGCCACCGGCACGATGAAGGTCAGCACGGTGCGCATCCAGACCGGGTAGATGCCGGTCGGCCACTTGCCCGCCTGGGTGATGCTCTCGAACAGGCCGAGGATCTCCCAGACGCGGATCAGCCAGAAGGCGGTAGTGGCCAGCATCAGCCAGAAGCAGTAGACGATCACCCCGCCGCAGGCCAGCACCAGGATGAAGAGCAACGCCTGCCCCAGGCCGAGCGCTGCGCCCAACTGCGGCAGCGCCGCGCCCAGCACGATCAGCCCCAGCAGCACATCCACCAGCTTCCAGATCTGGAACTCGGTCACCGAGACCAGCAACTGGCTGTCCTCCGGCTTGACCAGGGTGAAATCCAGCATCCCGTCCGCCACGCCGTCGATCAGGCGGGCCATGTTGGGCTGGATGAAGACATTGGTCAGCCCGATGATCAACGTATACACCCCCACCACCACCAGCAGCTGCGGCGGCGTCCAGCCGGAGAGCGTGTCGGTGTAGGAAAAGACCAGCGCCAGCCCGGCCAGGCCAAAAGCCAGGTCGATCAGCGAATTGAACATCTGCATGAAAAAGTTGGCGCGGTACTGCAGCTCGTTCAACGCGTTCAGGCGAAAATAAACCTTGAAAACCCGCCAAAAATTCATCTTCTCATCCTCCTACGGCCGCGTAGCGCTTGACCCCCGAGCGCCAGACCAGCACCAGCGCCGCGGCGGAGATGCCCAGCCAGAGCAGCTGCATGGCAAATCCACCCAGCAGTTGGTCAGGTGGCACACGCCCGGTGAGCACCTCCAGGGGGAAGTAGAACATCCATTTGAAAGGCAGCCAATCGGCGATCTGCTGCGCCCAAACCGGCAGGACCGAGAGCGGGGCGATGCGCCCGGAGAGGAAAAACTCCACCGCGAAATAAAGGTGGAAAACGGCCGTGACGCGCGTGGTCCAGAAGGCGGTCATCGCCAGGGCATAATTGAGGGTGAAGCGCACGAAGAAGGCCAGGATGAGGGCCGGAATGAAAGCCAGCACCGCGCCGCCAGCGAAGTTGAAGGTGGGCTGGAAGATGAGCACCAGCACCAGCAGGGTGGGCACCATCATCACCAGCTCGACCGTCTTGGAGGCCAGCATCAACACCGTATCGGGGAAGAAGGGGTGGATGGGACGCAGCAGGAGCGGCGAGAAATCCCCGCGCCGGATGCGCATTTCCATCCAGTACGGATCCCAGGCCACGGTCATCTGGCGCACCAGCGTCCAGGCGATGAAATAGACCACGAACTCGTTGACGGTGTAGCCGCCCGCCGACCCGCCGGACTGGCGCGCCACGGTGGTCCACACGATCAGATAGACCAGCGGCTCGACCATCTTGCCCAGGAACTGGAAGGCGATCCCGGCCCGGTACTGGATGCTGGAGGCCAGCGAGACGCGATACTGGGTCTTGAGGATATCCCAGGCGGCGCTCATTTCGCCTCCACTCCTGCGGCAAAGACGCGCTCGATAGCGTCCTCGATGGGCGGCTCCTCCACGGTCAGGTCGTCCACCGGCAGCTCAGCCAGCAGGCGCGCGGTGACCGCCGAGGCTTTTTCGACCGGCACGCGCAGCGCCACCGTGCCCACGTCGCTCTGTACCACCTCGCCGTAGGGCTTCAGGTCGGCGGCGCCCAGGGCTGCCCCCGGCGCAAAGCGCACCACGATCTTCTTATAGGCGGCGAACTTACGTCCCAGGGTAGCCAGGTCGCCGTCAAAGAGCAGGTGGCCATGGTGGATGACGATCACCCGCTTGCACAGGGCAGTGATATCGGCCATGTAGTGGCTGGTGAGCAGCACGGTCGCCCCGTAACGCTGGTTGTACTCGATGATGAAGGCGCGGATGCGGCGCTGCATGGTCACATCCAGCCCGAGGGTGGGCTCGTCGAGGAAGAGCACGCGCGGGCGGTGCAGCAGGGAAGCGGCGATCTCCACCTTCATGCGTTCGCCCAGCGAGAGGTTGCGCACCGGCTTCTTGATCAGGTCGCCCAGTTCGAGCAGTTCGACGAATTCCTTGAAAGTCTTCTCATAATCGGCGCGGGGGATGCGGTAGACCGCCCGGTTAAGATCATAAGAATCGGCGGCGGGGATATCCCACACCAACTGGTTGCGCTGCCCCATCACCAGGGTGATCTGGCGCAGGAAATCCTTCTGGCGCTTGTAGGGGTTATAGCCCAGCACGCTCACCTCTCCCCCGCTGGGATGCAGCAGGCCGGACAGCATCTTGAGCGTGGTGGTCTTGCCGGCCCCGTTGGGGCCGAGGAAGCCGACCATCTCACCGGGTTCGATCTCGAAGGAGATGCCATCCACAGCCTTGATCTGCTTGTAGCGGCGTTTGAACAGGCTCTTCAGGGCGGCTTTCAGGCCGGGGTCGCGCTCCGGCACCTGGTAGGTCTTGCTGAGTTTGCGAACGGATACAGGGTTCATGGGATGTTCAATTTACGATTGACGATTTTAGATTGACGATTTACGATTGAGGATTAGGGGAACAAGGGTCAGCGAACACGAAGCCATTTTAACACCTATCCGGTTGCTCTGCAGGGTAGATTCTTTGACACGCATTGTGCAAATTTATTTTTATTCACGTCATCTGTGTGAATCTGTGTCCATCTGTGGTTAAAACCTCTTTGACACGAATTGCACGAATTTGTTTTTATTCACATCCTCTGTGTTGATCTGTGTCCATCTGTGGTTAAAACCTCTTTGACACGAATTGCACGAATTTGTTTTTATTCACATCATCTGTGTTGATCTGTGTCCATCTGTGGTTAAAACCTCTTTGACACGAATCTCACGATAAAGATATGGAAAACCACCTGATCCCTATCCTTCGCGTCTCTGCGTCTTCGCGGCGAGGTCGTATTAAAGTTGAAAGAGCCGGGTACGCCAGTACCGGCTCTTTCTGGAAAGGAGGGAGAGAAGAAGATTGTCGTCTGTTGGCCGTTTGATCTTCTCCATAATACCAGACCCCCGCCCAACCTGCTGGACGGCAAGTCTACGCCAACCCTACGATTGCCTGACGTATAAATATCTTAGAGGGAAAAGATCAGCTTGCGACGCTCCAGCCACAGCGCCGCTGCGCTGAGAATGGCCAGCATGGCAGTGATCTGCACTGCCGCCAACCAGGGAGCGACCTGGGTATACCAGGCCGGGTCCTCCGGCAGTTCCACCAGGGCCAGCAGAAGTAAATGCAGCACATACAGCAGCAGCGGGTTGCGCCCCCAGGCGGCCAGCAGGCGCGCCAGCCAGCCGCTGCCTTTGCCGGAGAACACCTCCACCAGCAGGAGCAGCGCCGCGCCTGCCGCCAGGCTGACCAGCACATAGCTGGCCGAGACGCGGTTCTTGCTGATCGCCACCCCCATCTCTGAGAGGCCGGCCCCGGCCAACACCAGCCCCACCGCAGCCAGGGCCAGCCAGCGCCGCCGGGAAGGATCAAGGTACAGCTCGGCCAACACGGTGGAGAGCAGCAGCATCGCGCCCCAGCCCAGCGAGCCGGGCAGCCCACCGTGCACCTGACCCAGCACCACAGGCGCCCAACCGCCCGCGTCCAGCAGCAGCTGGTAGACGGCCAACAGCAATCCCCCACCCAGCAAGCGCACCCAGGCCTTGTGGCGCGCCAGCGGCAGGGTGATCAGCCCCGCCGCGCCGATCGCCTGCAGCACGCCCCAATTGGCCTCCCCTTTGCCCACCAGACCCTGCGCAGTGGAGAAAATAGCGCCCAGCCCGATCAGCGCCAGGTAGCGGGTGAGGATGTGGCCGTAGGCGCTGCCCAAGCCCGTGCGCTCTGCGCGGCGCAGCAAGGCCAGGCGGTAGGTCAGCCCAATGGCCAGGATGAAAAAAGGCGCGCCAAGATCCATGATCGTCAGACCAACATCCGGGGTATGCTTTAACCAGGCAGGGATCCAAGCCACTGTGACCAGGTAATTGCCGGGCACCATCAGCAGGACGGCCAGACCGCGGAAGATATCCACGCCGGGCAAACGGCGTGCCGGTTCGGAAGGTGGGGGGGATTGCATAGGATAATTGTACAGCAAACCAACTGACAGCTCACAGCCAGTTCTTGATCATCCCCAATCCGCTTCCATTTTGCAATTCTAGGCAGCGTCTCCCCTCTTGCCCAGCGCCGGGTACTGATATTGTGACAAAAATCACTATTCGATTTTGTTATTTGTTGTTATAATATTTTACAGTTTGCTATATCAAATAAAACTATGGAAAATCTTCTCACTACCAAACAAGTCATTGATATCCTCAAAGTGGACCGCATCACGGTCTACCGCATGCTGAACGACGGGCGCCTGAAAGGCGTCAAGATCGGGCAGCAGTGGCGCTTCCTGCGCTCTGAGGTGGAACGCCTGTTAAGCGGCGAAACGGCCGAGCAGCCCTCCTCCGCGGCGGGCGGCCCGCTGCCGGTGCACTGCATCCAGACCGTGCAAAACCTCTTCTCGGATGTCAGCCTGCTCAGCGCCGTACTGGTGGACCTGGAAGGCCAGCCGATCACCGAGACCAGCCAGGCATGTAGCTTTTGCAAACTGGTGCAAAGCTGCCCATCCGGTAAAGCCGCCTGCCACAACTCGTGGCAGAGCTTTGTTCAGCTGGCGCTCAAGGGGCGCACCCGCTTCACCTGCCACGCCGGGCTGGATTACACCGGCGCGCTGGTGCAGGATAACGGGCAAGCTGTGGGATTGTTTCTGATCGGGCAGTTCCGCTGGCAGTCTGCGCACGCCAGCCCCGCCCCCGCCCTGGCCGAAACTCACGGGCTGAACGCTGCCGAGCTGGAGAAGGCCGTTGCCAACGTGCATGTTTTAGCCCCTGCTCAACACCCCCTGGTGCAAAGCTGGGCCCCGGCCGCCGTATCTTCCATTCACAGCATCCTGCATGAGCGCTCCGGTTTCATGGACCGCCTCCAGCAGATCGCCAATTTAACCCAATTGTCACAGGAGAAGCGATGAAAACCTTCTTAGTCCTCGGCGCCGGCACTGCCGGTACCATGATCGCCCGCAAAATGGTCGCCAAGCTGGACCCCCAGGAATGGAAAGTGATCCTGGTGGATAAAGAGGAGCGCCATTTCTACCAGCCCGGTTTCCTCTTCGTACCCTTTCGCATGTACAAACCCGAGCAAGTGGTCAAACCGGTGCGCAACTTCATTCCGCGCAACATTGAGCTGGTGCAGGCTGACATTGAGCTGATCGAGCCAGACGCCAACAAAGTGACCCTGGCGAACAAGCGCGTGATCTCCTACAATTACATGGTGATCGCTACCGGCTGCAACATCCACCCCGAACAGACCGAGGGCATGCAGGACGGCGGCGGCTGGCAGCAGAACATCTTTGATTTCTACACCTATGACGGCGCGGTGGCGCTCTCCAAGTTCCTGGATAAATGGGAAGGCGGGCGCATGGTGGTCAACGTGACCGAAATGCCGATCAAGTGCCCGGTGGCCCCGCTGGAATTCCTCTTCCTGGCCGACTGGTACTTCTCCCGCAAGGGCATGCGCAACAAGGTCGAACTGGTCTACGCCACTCCCCTGCCGGGCGCGTTCACCAAGCCGATCGCTTCCAAGGCGTTGGGCGCCCTGTTGGAAAAGAAGCACATCCATGTCGAAGCCGATTACAACATCGGCTCGGTGGATGCCGGCCGCAACGTGATCAGCTCCTACGACGAACGCGAGATCCCCTACGACCTGCTGGTGACCGTCCCGACCAACATGGGCGCCGAGGTGATCCAACGCTCGGGCATGGGCGATGCGCTCAACTTTGTCCCGGTGGATAAGTACACCCTGCAAGCAGAAAAATGGCCCAACATTTGGGTGATGGGCGACGCCAACAACATCCCCGCCTCCAAGGCCGGCGCGGTGATCCACTTCCAGATGGAGATCGTGGTGGAGAATCTGCTGGCGCACATGCAGGGCAAGACGCTCTACGGCAAGTTCGATGGGCATGCCTCCTGCTACATTGAATCAGGCTTTAACAAGGGCGTACTGATCGACTTCAGCTACGATCAGGAACCCCTGCCGGGCGTTTATCCCGTGCCGCTGATCGGCCCCTTTACCCTGCTGGGCGAGTCGCTGATCAACCACTGGGGCAAGCTGGCCTTCCGTTACATGTATTGGAACCTGATGCTCAAAGGCATCGAGGTACCCCTGCCGAGCAAGTTCAGCATGGCCGGGAAGAAGAAGATCTAACCACAAAGGCGCAAAGGAACCAAGGAACACAAAGAATTCTTTATAAAAAACCTTCGTGAGCCTTCGTTTCTTTGTTTCTTCGTGGTAAATATTTCATAAAAGGAGACTTAAAATGACTGAGATTCTTGCCAATGTCAAATTCAACGCCGAAGGTTACATGGTCGATCCCAACGCCTGGACGAAAGAGATCGCCGTGGAACTGGCCAAACAGGAAGGCATCGACACCCTGAGCGAAGCCCACTGGAAGATCATCGACTACTGCCGCCAGACCGGCCTTGCCACCGGCAAATCCCCGACCCTGCGCCAGATCACCGTCGGCACGGGCATCTCGACCAAGGAATTGTTCGCTCTGTACCCCAAGGGCCCGGCCAAGAAGGTCGCCCGCATCGCCGGCCTCGGCAAACCCGAAGGCTGCGTGTAAGCGTTACTCACACCCTGATTTACTGAATTATAGGAGAATTTACTACTATGGAAGAAACTGCACCCCGCAAAGTCGCCTTCATTTGCAGCAAGGGCGACCTGGACATGGCCTATCCGGCCCTGGTGATGGGCTGGGCGGCGCTCGGCAACGGCATCGATGTCACCATCTTCTTCACCTTCTGGGGCATGGATATGATCACCAAAGACCGCCAGAAGCACCTGGAGCTGGCTCCCGTGGGCCGTACCAGCATGAAGATGCGCCTGATGGGCCTGCCGACCGGCACGCTGGGCATTCCCAACATTCTCAGCATCATCCCCGGCATGACCGCCTTCAGCTCCTGGTTCATGAAGAAGAAGATCAAGGAAGTGGGTGCCCCGCCGGTGGACGAATACCTGCAGATGCTGGTGGACGGCGGCGCGAAGCTCTACGCCTGCAAGATGTCGGTGGACATGTTCGGCCTGAAGAAGGAAGATTTTGTGGACGGCGTGGAAGATATCGTCACCGCCAGCGACTTCATGGACATGACCGACGGCGCGCAGATCATCTTTATTTAGCATTCCAGATCCGAGAACAAAAAACCGTGAGCTGTTTTTCCGAAGGCTCACGGTTTTTTATAACGCGTCCAATATAATGCTTTGACAATAAATAGGATGCGATTATAATCTGCTGCATTCGAAAAAAGCATGAATCCTAACCTGAACATTAAGCGGAGGCAGGTTGAATCAGTACGTCAAAGAGTATAAATGGTCTAATGTCTTTGCTATGCTGCGGAATTTGAGGTCCAAACCCCGCCTCTGCACAGACGATTTCAACCACCGCCTCGTGGTGATCACTGGCGCCACGGCAGGGATTGGTTTTGCCACCGCGAGAAAATATGCCTCCCGCGGAGCCGATCTTCTCTTCGTAAACCGGAATGAACAAAAATCGCATGAACTTTGCGAAGCCCTGCAAAAAGATTACAATGCAAACTGCAGTTTTATCCTCGCGGATTTTGCGAGGTTGTCTGATATCCACTCGGCAGCAAAGAAATTGGCCGGGCTGGACAGGGAGATCGATGTCCTGATCCATAATGCCGGCGTCTACAACACGAGCAGGGTTCTTACCGGGGATAACCTAGAAGCGGTCTTTCAAACCAATTACCTGAGCACGTTCATCATCAATTATTACCTCCTAAACAAATTGAAAAGCCAGCCCAAAGGACGGATCGTATTTGTAAATTCCGAAGCCTACCGTTTCGCCGCGTTCGGGCTGCACCTGGATGACCTCTCCTGGGAAAAGCACCGTTATTCAGGACTTAAGAGTTACGGATCTGCCAAACTGGCGCAACTGCTCTCCATGCTGAAATTTAAGGAACACTTCAATGAAAGCGGGATCACAATCAATGCCATGCATCCCGGCAACGTGAAGACCAACAGCGGGCAAAACAACGGCGCAGTTTATAAATTCTTCAAAAAGCTGTTCGTGGATAGCACTGCACAGCCGGTGGATGAATCTGCTGAAGCGCTTTATTACCTGGGCGTTTCCAGCGATGTGGAACAGATCTCGGGCAAATTCTTCAACCTGACGACTGAAGAAGAACCTGCTCCTCCGGCACTGGACAGGACTGCTGCAGAAAAATTATGGGAGATAAGTTTAGAATTGGGTGGATTAATATGAAAAATGATGATAAACGGGTTGTTATCGTCGGCGCAGGGATGGCAGGCCTGACGGCGGCGGCCTATCTGGCGGGCGCCGGATACAATATCCAGTTGTTGGAGAAGAACGACCGCAGCGGGGGGCTGCTGAGCACGCTCAACAACAACGGTTTCTCTTTTGATTCCGGCCCACGGGCTTTGGTCAATTCCGGCATCGTAAAGCCCATCTTGAAGGAATTGGGCATCCAATGGGAGTTCTTAGAAAATAAGATCTCGATTGGCATTGAAGACCAGCTTCTCAAGGTCAATTCGATCAACGACCTGCGGGAATACCAGCGGATATTGACGGATCTTTATCCGGATAGCAAGGATGACATCCAGCGTATCATCGCTGCGGTGAGTGAATTATCCGAACACACCAGGGTCATTTATGAATTTGACAACCCCTATTTTGGCGATCAATTCAGCGACAAACAATACGTGATCCGGAAACTGCTGCCGTGGACGTTCAAATTCCTTCTGGCTTTAAGAAAGTTCAACCAGTTCAAGATGCCGGTGGAAGATTTTCTTCAGCGATTGACCAGCAATCAATCACTCATGGACATCCTCATCCAGCATTTCTTCCGCAACACCCCGACCTATTTCGCCCTGGGGTACTTCTATGTTTACCTGGACTATTTCTACCCAAAGGGCGGTACCGGCGCTCTGAAAGACCTGTTGACGGAGAAAGTGAGCGAACAGGGCGGGAAGGTCGCGCTGAACAAACCGGTCACCCGGGTCGTCCCGGCAGAATCCAAGGTGGTAGATGCGCAAGGGAGCGAATATCCCTACGACCATTTGATATGGGCCGCGGATCTGAAGACCTTTTACCGCAGCGTCGACCCGGCCGGGCTGGATGTTCAGATCACCCGTCAACTGGAAGCCGAGAAACACAGCATCCTCTCCTCGAAAGGGGCGGAATCCGTGTTCATCCTGTACCTCGGCGTCGACCGTCCCCCTGCATATTTCAAGGAACGCGGCGGGGAGCACCTGTTCTACACCCCCTCCAGACAGGGGCTGGGGGAGACCAACCGGACAAAGCGGGTGCATCTCATCGAAGATTTTGACCGGGTTTCAAAGCGCGAGGTGATCGACTGGCTCGAAAGCTACTGTGACCTGACCACCTACGAGATATCCATCCCGGTCCTGCGGGACAGCTCGATGGCGCCCGCAGGGCAAACCGGCCTGATGGTGAGCTGCCTTTTTGACTACCAGGTGATCAAGCAAGTTGAAAACGCCGGCTGGTATGATGAATTCAAGGATCGGGTTGAAAAGAGGATCTTGAGCAATCTCTCCAAGACCATCTTCCAGGATCTTGAAAAGGACATCCTTTTCAAGTTCTCCTCCACCCCATTGACGATCAACAAGATCTCCGGCAGCTCCGAAGGGGCGATCACCGGCTGGTCTTTTGAAAGCGAGCCACCCGTGATCTATAAGCTCACCGATGTTGGAAAATCGGTTTTGACCGCGCTGCCCAACGTGTATAAAGCCGGGCAGTGGGCGTATGCCCCTGCCGGGGTGCCGATCGCCATGCTGACCGGCTGGCATGCCTATCAGAAGATCATCAAGCAGCACAAGAAGAGGTAAACGCATGCTGATCAAGATCGTGCTCCTGGCTTTCATCCTGCTGGAATTTTCCAACGTCGTGGCCTTGTATTTCTTCCCGGGGTCAAAAATGGCCAACGCGGTCGGGGTATTCTCCGCCTGGGAAAAGTCCAAGCAGTACCCCGAGATCCATGACCTGGTGCGCTACCTGGTCTACTGGGTGGCGGGGGCCAAGCTGATCTTCCTCTTTCTGTTGGGTTTGATCGTGGTTTTTGCCGACCTGAATTTGCAGCGGCTGAGCCTGGTAGCCCTGGCGCTTGCCACGCTGACTTTTTACTGGCGGTTGTTCCCCTTGGCGCGGAAGATGGATCGTGAAGCGCAAATGCAGCCCAAAAACTACTCCCTGGCGTTGGGGGGCATGATCCTGGCGATCATCGCGCTGTTCACCGTGGCAGCCCTGACCGGGATATAAAACAAGCTCCTGAAGCCGTGCGCCTGCGCGGAATGCTCCACGCCTGCAAGGTGTCGGGGGATAGTTCGGCCTGAAGAAGGAAGATTTCGTGGACGGCGTGGAAGATATCGTCACCGCCAGCGATTTCATGGAAAAGCCGCCTGAAACGCCTGGCCAAACCGGCAACGCCTTCCCTCTGCGTCTCTGCAGCTCCGCGTGAGATCTATTTCCCGTGATATTCCATCTTCATATAGCTGTCGCCGGCCTGCAGCTCGTCCAGCATCTGCGCCAGGCGTTTGGCCTGCGTCTCGGGACGTCTGGCGCGCAGGATCCAGCCCAGGTAATCGTTCTGCTGGTAGGGCGGGCGGCGCAGGTAGGCCTCCATCAGCCCGCGCGTTTCCAGCGCTGCGCGGATGGAAGCGGGCATTTCGACCAGGGGGCGGGTCAAGGGGGACACGGGTTATCTCCACGCGATGTTATTCCCATAGATGAAAATCACTTTTTCTTGCTTTGGTTCACCGATTTGATGAATTTTCCAAATTTTTTGTCCTTTTGCCGCTTTTCAAGATAGGACATCTCGTAGTAGTCAGACTCGCGCATCAGCTTCAGGTAATTATGATAACGCTCGGCACTCAATTCACCATTCTTAACCGCTGCCAAAAGGGAGCAACCGGCCTCACGGGTGTGGGTGCAGTTCTTAAAGCGGCAGTCCTTTGCAAGTTCCAGAATATCAGCAAAACTCTCGTCGATCCCTCTATTGGTCCCAATGTTACCCAGTTCCCTCATGCCAGGGGTGTCGATGAGCATTGCCCCTTGATCCAGAACGATCAACTGGCGGCGGGTTGTGGTATGCCGTCCTTTACCGCCCCGGTCGCGCACGGTCTTGGTCTCATACAATTCCTCGCCTATGAGATGGTTCACCAAGGTTGTCTTGCCCACCCCGGATGACCCAAGCAGGCAATAGGTTTTGCCCGGCCTCAAAAACTGTCGGACTTTATCCAGGCCAGCGCCGGTCTTATTACTGAACGGGATGATCTCACAGGGAATGTTCGCCCGCCTGACCTCGGATATCCTTTGCTCCAACATTTCAGGACTGACCAGGTCGCTCTTGGTCAAAAGCAAGACAGGCTCAATTCCCCCTTCATTGACCATCACCAGGTATCGTTCCAACCTGCGAAGATTGAAATCAATATCGCAAGCCTGCACGATCAGGGCGGCATCGATATTCGCCGCGATCATCTGGTAATCGATCTTCGTCCCGGATTCTTTGCGCTGCAAAACAGTTTTTCTGGGGAAAATGGCGTGGATAACGGCGAAGGTATCTTCATTGTGGTACTGGACCAAAACCCAATCCCCAACGCAGGGTAAATCCACGCCTGATTCGACCGAAAAAAGCAAGCGCCCGGTCAGTTCTGCCAGAACCTCGCCGTCCTCATTTCTTACCAGGCAGCTCTCGCGGTCGACTTCCGTCACGCGGGCTGCCTGGCAGTCAGGCGCTTGCAGGTCTTCCATCTTCTCATGAAACCATGGATCAAACCCAAGGTCTTTCAGTTCCATATTCAATCCTTTTCTATCGGAGAGTCCTGGCGCAAAATGCACGGGCTGCGCCTCGCAGCTTTTTACCTCCACTCAATATTGCCGACGTAGATAAAATCCGCGTCAATCCAGTCGCCCTCGTCCAAAAAGGCAAAGGATTCGCCGTACCAGTTATAGACCTGCAGGCGCAGGCGGTAGCGCCCGTCCTGCAGCGGTTCGGTGTAGGGCAGCAGGACGCGCGTGCGGTCGGGCGACCAGCGCAGGCGGGCCGCCAGGCCCATCGGCGCGGCGGGCAGGTCCTTGGTGGCAATGCCCGGGTAGGCGTAGGGCTGGACCAGCATCAGCAGGTTCTGGCTGATCTTGCCGGAATAATCCGAACGGTCGTAGAGCAGCACGGCCAGGTCATTCCCGTCTGCCGACCAGTCGTAATCCGCCACCACCTTCTCGGCCAGGTCCAGGTTCCACTGCCAGCCGCGGTTGGGGGTGGAAAGCCCCAGCGCGCTCTTGCCGTCCTGGTTGTAGTAGGTGTAGGCAAAATACTCGCCGCGCGAGGAGAAGGCCGGGCGGATGGCGCCCGCCAGCGAGGCATCCAGCGCGCCGTCCAGGCCGACGTGGATCGTGCTGTCGGCCGTGCAGCCGGCGCCGGGGGTACAAACGCCCTGCTCCACCAGCACGCCCGCCGCCCCCAGGGTGGGGATCAGCGCCGCCGGGTGGATCTCGGGACCGGCCAGGCGCGTCCAGGTGTCCTCCCCCTGCGGGCGGTGGGAATAGGCCCACACCGCCGGGGCTTCCTCGCCGCGCGCAGCGACCACCGCCACCGAGCCGTCCGCCTGCCAGACGGCGGCGCGGCGGCTCTCGGCCAGCAGCCCATCCGTCAGGGCGGTCATCTCGCCGCCCTCCACCGGCATGCTGTACAGGTCGCCGCCGCGGCTGAGCAGGATCATCCCGCCGTCGGGGGAAATATCCTGGAAATCGTAGCCCTCCCCGGCCAACTGGACCAGGTTATTCGCGGCATAATCGTAATAATACACTCCGCGGGGAGTGAAACCCTCGCCCAATTTACCCTGTGCGCGCACGCCGAAAACGAACCCGCCCGAACCCGCCATGGGCGTGGGCTGGGGCGTGCCCGCCTCGGGCGCGGGAGTGGGCGTCAAATCCGCTGCGGTCGTTTCCCCGGCCGCCCGGGTGACCCCCTGCCAGACCGAATCGAGCGCCTGCAGGGCGGTCAGCGCGCGGGTGGCCCAGGTGGCGTAGGCGATGTGGAAACCGTCGTTGCGGGTGGGGTCCAGCCCGTGGTAGGGCAGCGGCTGGACCGCCAGCCAGAAATTCCACAGCGGCAGGTCGTATTCCGCCGCCAGGCGGGCGGTGGCCAGGTTGATCGAGTAGTCGCCTTCGGAATTATCCGCCTTGGTGGCCAGGATCGGCACCACCCCGTTGGCCAGCGAATACTCGATGATCTGGAGCATGGCGGCAGTGTAATTCTCCGGGTTGCGGTTGGTATACCAGAACTCCAGGCTGATGATGACAAAGGAGGGATTGTGGATGCGGAACTCGCAGGCGATGGGCGTCTCGCCGGGCAGGCAGTAGTCCGGGTCGGCCCGGGCGGGGTCGAGGATGGCGGGGGCGTTAAAGCCGCCCTTCAACGCCATGCCGTTGCGGTTGAACGAGCCGCGGAACCAGTCCACGGCTGATTGCAGGGCTGCGTCGCCGGCATCGAAGGCGTACACCCCCGGCACATCGTAGAGGCCCATCAGCACCTCGCGGATGCCCTGGCAGTCGCCGATCTTGGAGAAACTGTGCGGGTCGCGGCCCAGCCTGCGCCCCAGCAGGTAGGTATCGATGGCGCGCTGGGTCACCGGCGGCACCACCGGCCAGGATTGCCAGCGTTCGGGCGGCTCGCGCAGGTCGGGCACGGGCGTGGGGGTGACGGAAGGCTCCGGCGTGGCCGTGGCGGTCGGGGAAGGCTCCGGGGTGACGCTCGCGGTCGGCGCGGGGGTCTCCGTCGGGAGGGCCGTCGTAGTCGTAGGGGCCAGCGTTGGGGCGGCCGTCGTAGTCGTAGGGGCGACCGTACTGGTCGGGGCGGCGGGCGCGGCGCACGCGCTCTGCGCGCAGAGCAGCGCGAGAATGAAAAGGCTGAGGAAAATTCGCTTCATAGGGTCTGATTGTAACCCAAATAGGGCAAAGGGGAGGAGAGCCGTTGGGTGGGTTGAGGGGAATGATCCCTATATCGGCGGAGAAAACCGGCGCATCCCCAGGGGCTTCCGCCCTCAACCCACGATCTGTCAATAAATAACCCGGCAGCGCTGCTCCCTTCGCTGCAGGCCGTTTTGAAACGGTCAACGCCCCGGGATTGTAAGCTCTGCCGCCTTGCGGATGAACTCATTCAAGGCCTCGGCTATTTCAACCACCTTTCGGCAATCCACAATCCCCATATGGTCCCCGGGGGTGTGGGTGATCTCCTGGCTCTCCATATGCTCGATGAACCACTGCGACGATACGGCAATGGCCGGGCGCCCATATTGAATGAATATACTGTGATCCCCCTGCTGCCACTGGATCCCTTCCGTGATCCCGTCGAATTTCGCCAGCACGTCATTTGCGGCGGCCTGCATGGCTTCAGGAATATCGAAGAACGAAAATGCCGATCGGCCTTCCTGGTACCCCGCGCCGTCGATGTTAATGTTCAAGAGGATGTTCTCGAACGCCGCCTGGTTCTTGCGGATGTAATCCATCTGCCCGGGCACGGCATAATAATCTTCCCCGTTGAACGCCACCATCTCAAGCAGCTTTTCCCCCTCATAGTCTTTGAGCAGCTCGGCCAAGAGCAGCAGGACAATCACCCCGGTGGCGTTGTCGATCGCTCCGGGAGTGCCTTTCTTCGCGTCGATATGCGCGGTGATGACGATGCGCTCCGCCTCATCCTTGCCTTTGCGGGCAGCGACGTTATACGCCTTGGCGGGGATCCGTTTGGAGCGAGACTGCAAACTGAGCGGCTTCCCGATCCAGGCGATCAGCTTTTGCCCTTCCTCTTCGGTCATATACACGGAGGGAATATCAAAATCGCCGTCTTCGATGAGCGGAAATGGATAGACCCCTCCCGCCAGGGCGGCGTTCCTGCCGGTGGCGCACAGAATTGCCGCAGGCTGCTTTTGTTCAAGCAGCGCAATGATCCTTTGATGCTCTTCCGGATTATAGAAGACGAAGTTCTTCGGCATGAGCTGTTCTTTTGCAATCTCGCCGGACAAAAGAAGGAGCTTGCCGGTGATATCCTGTTGTTCGAGCTCTTCAAGCGTGGCGGCGCCTGCCAACGGCGCTTGAACGGAGCATCCCAGGGAATAGGGGCTGACCAGCACCTGAAAACTTTCATCTCCCGCGCGCAAGGTGGCCCCGCCGTCTTCCCAATCCATCCCATCCAGTTCAGATACGTCTGTCCGCCATCCCAAAGCGGATAGCTCTTTTTCAAAGAAACCGGTAGCCCGCCGGTTGCCTTCACTGCCCACGCAGCGTTCCGGAATTTCCTCGCAGAGGACCTTCAAATAAGACACACTTTTTTGAAAGAGGTTTTCGGTGTTCATTAAATTTTCTCCTGGTCGGGGTGACTGTCGGGGCGACCGTACTGGCCGCCGGTCAGCAATTCGCTCGCAGGGTCTGATTGTAATGCAAGAACAGAGCGCCGTGAAGTTCACAGAAAAAGCGGCGCAGGGCAGGAAATAGCCCTGCTCAGGGTTTAATGCCGCTGAACAGGTGCGATGCCAGCTCGATCGGTCCCAGAATAAAGCTATATCCGAATATATTAAAAAAGCAAGAAATCACCACCCAACAGGTAAACACCCGGCCGGCACAGGCCACGATACGAGCGAAAGTAATCCGGTCGGGATCGCGGGGATGGAATGAAAGGGTTTGGTAAAGCAGCGCGCTGACCGCAATACAGGAAAGTGATATCCCAAGGCTGGCCCTGACCGCACCCAGTTCATCGAAATAATAAGGATTGGGCAATAGGAATGTATCAAGGTAATCAAAGAGAGCAGTCCTAACATACACATTAAAGAAGGACGCCAAAAATAAACCCAACACGATCGCAATCCCGCGCACCGACGGATCTCGTTTGTCAAAATCCACCTTTTTATCCACCCAATACACCAACCATAAGATCAGCGCTAAAAACAATCCCGAGATCGACAGGTTTAGGAATAAATACCCGATATAGGGGATGGCGCGCCTTTCGGGGTAGAAGAAAGGCGCCAGAAGAAAGAAAATCCCCACCAGCAAAATCAGCCCCGCCGCCCCCTGGAACAGCCGCCCCCACCAGGGCATGGGCAGCAGCGGCGGGTACTCCTTGCCGTCGATGATCGAGATGTTATCGACCACCAGGTTGCAGGGTTCTCTCGGGATCCCCCAATTTCGCAGAAAGCCCGGGTGCCCATCCAGCGTGAAAGGCATATCCTTTACCAGCAACCAATACCGCACTGTGTCGATCAGGGTCACGCCGTTGGCGCGCAGCGACAGCCGCCGCCAGGTGTAATTCAGTTCGAGGGTGTAGGGCTTCTCCGCGATCGTGCAGGCGTAGGTTTTTTCGGGCATGGTGTCCCCCGGGGATGGTGAGATTAATGATGATTATACACGCGGCAACCCTGCAAAGCAACCATCATGAACTGCGTCCCCGGTCCAGCGTCCGGCACAGTTCGAGGAAAGCTTCACTGTCGTCTTCCCGGATGGGGCGAATGATCATGCCGGTGTCCATTTCCGGATCAGCCCTTGCGGAATACAAGATGGAAGGTGTGCTTGACCCTCTCCGTGCTGAGATGCTGAAAACCCGCTTCTTCGGCAAGCCGGACATAATATTGCTCCCCGCGCGCCTCCTCGGGCCAGCGCACCCCGTACCCGGTGTTTATTTCCAAATCTCGCACCCGGCAACACAGGCTCACAATATAGAACTCCAGGTCTGTTTGAGGGCGCTCCTCAAGATCGACCTCCCAGATGTGCAGGATCGCCCCCGGCTTCAGCACCCGCGCGGCTTCCTTGAATATCTGTTGCTGGTCCTCGCGGCTTTTAACGTACATCAACGAGAAGAATGCGGTCGCGACATGAAAACTGCCGTCCAGGAACTTCAGATCCCTGGCATCCATCACGATCTTCAGCGGGCCTTCAGCCGCTTCTTCCAGCTCTTCTTTACGAATATCGATCGCGACGACATCCGGCCCTTTGAGCCTGCCAATGACCCCCGCTCCCCCGCCGCCAATATCCAGCACGAACCCCTCGGATGGGAAATCCTTGACCTCCAGTTCCACCGGCCCAAATATATAGAAACGATCCATATCCGCCATCCGTTTTTCTCCTTCCGCTGCTCTTCTGATTATACAAAAAAGCGCATCAACGAGAAAGCCCTGGTTCGCAAGTCGATGCGGATTCGACCCCAAGGGACCTGGGACAAAAGGATTTGTTCGGTAGGGGTCGAAGATGCCCGAAGGGTGCGGGACGCCATGTTGAATTAATAAGGAAATGCTTTAACAAAGTCCCGCCCGCTGCCCTGCAAATGCGCCGGTGTACCTCGCGGGCGGCCCTTTGGATCAAGCCAGGCGTTTCAACGACCATGGCGGGCCGCCCCTACGGAGATCATTTTCGCGTGGCGGTCAATTCGGAGAGATCTCTTGAATTCACATCAGGCGTAAATTACCAGTATTTGGGCACCCAGTAGATATTGGTGATATACAGGAAATCCGGGCTGGTGAGGGCGATCTTCTCGTCCAACGCGTCCAGGCGCGTGTTGACCAGGTCGTGCAGGTGGAAAGAGATGCGGTAGGTGCCGTCTTCCAGCTGGGCGGTGGAGGTGAGCAGCAGGGATTGCCCGTCCGCGCCCCAGGTGATGCGCGCGTTCAGCCCGTCGATGGGCGTTTTTTCGTCCGGCACCCAATCCGGGCCGCTCATTAGGAACAGGCGGTTGCCGGAGGTCTTGCCGGAATAGTCAGAGCGGTCCAGGCTGAGCGCGGCCAGCTTGTTCTCGGCCGGCGACCAGGCGTAATCGATGACGATCCCGCCGCCCATGAAGGGGGTAAAGACGTTCGAGCGGTCGGGCGGGGCCACCGCCAGGTAACGCTGGTTGTTATAGATGGTCAGGTAGGCCATCCAGGCCACATCGCCGGTGAAAAGCGGGCGCTCCAGCAGGGTCACCTCGTCGGCAACGGTGCCGTCCACCGGGGAGCGGAAGACCTGCACCTTCTCGCAGGCGCCCAGCCCGGTGCAGGTGCCGGAAGCCCAGTAGATGCGCGAGGCGCCGGCAGATGGGTAAAGCTCGATCGGCGCGTGCCCGGCCGTGTTGAGCGCCTTCCAGTCGCCGCTCAGGCTCTGGTCGATCGGCAGCGGGTTGGCAGCCGGGTTGGAGAAGGCGCGCGCGTACAGCCCATTGACCCCGTCGCGGGTGAAGATGGCCACGATGGCGGCGCCGTCCTTGCTCCAGGTGGCGCCCTGCCGCCCGAGCGGATAGAAATCCTCGCCCAACAGCAGGCGGTTGGCGGGATCAGAGACGCGCACCAGGTAAAGCGATTTATCCTGGTTCACCAGCAGGAACTGCCCGTCGGGGGAGATGGCCTGCAGGTCAAAACCGGTCTCCAGCAGTTGGTTCAGCGTGGCGCGGGCGAAGTCGTACAGGAAAACGCCCTGGGTTCCAACCACGCCGTCCTTGCGGCTGGCCAGGGCAAAGACCACCTGTCCCGTCCCGCCCACGGGTGTCGGCCCGGCAGTGGGAGTGTAGAGCGGCTGGAGGGTGGGTGTGGGGGTGATGGTGGGTGTGTCGGTCGGCGCAGCCGTCCAGGTGGGCGGCATGGTCGGGCGCGGCTGGGTGGCAGCGGGGGTTTCGGTTGCCGCGGGAGCGGCGGTAGGGGCCGATGCACAGGCGCTCAAGGCCGCCAGCAGAAGGATAAAGCAAAGGGAAAGAAGAAGCGTTTTCTTCACTGGGTTCAATTCCTGTTCGAAATGAGATTTAACGCAATGGGGAATTTATACCACAGATTTTACAATCTTTTTACATCCCCGCAATACGCCGATAACATGGGCGGGCTATACTCTGGAGCGTAAGTCAAACATATTGAATCAAAAGGAGTGTATGCCATGAATAAGAATTGGAACAAGATCCTCTTATCGTTCGTTCTCGTCCTGACCCTGGCGGTCTTCGCCATCCCCACCGCCCCGGTCTTCGCCGACCCCGGCGACGGCAACGGCAATGCCGACCTGGCCGCCAGGCTGGAGCAGGGATTTGCCCGCGAGAAGGACATCCAGGTCAGGCAGGAAGCCCGCCTGGCGAAGGCCGAAGAGGTCATCGCCAAGACCCAGGCCTATATCGACAAAGAAAAGGCCGCCGGATATGACACCAGCGCGCTGGAAGCCGCCCTGGCCGATTTCAAGGCCGTCCGCGACGAGAACGCCGCCCTCTCGGCCGAAGCCGCCGCGTTGATCGGAAGCCACGCCGGTTTTGACGCCGACGGCAAGGTCAGCGACGTGCAGCAGGCGCGCAAGACGGTCAAGGAGATCGGCAAGCTCCAGCGCCGCTTCCACATCAACGCCGTGGAGGCCAGCCTGGACCTGCGCGACGCGCTGCGCGAATACCGCGAGCTGAACCACCCCCGGAATAAGTAAACCGCCAAGACGCCAAGACGCCAAGACGCAAAGACGCAAAGACGCAAAGAAAACCTATTAAATAAAGAAGGCGCGAAAATTGTAAAATCATCGCGCCTTCTTTGCGCCCCTTTGGGGTAGCGTCTTAGCGGTTCAATTTACGGCTGGGAGACGTATTTGACCAATTCGTCCAGCAGCTTGATGCCGGTGTAGCTGCGCATATTCCAGGCATCCACGCTGATGTGGAAGCCATCGTTGCGCGAGGCATCCATGCCCTGGTTGGGCAGCGTCTGCACCGCCAACCAGAAATTCCACAGCGGGATGTCATACTCGTATGCCAGGCGGGCAGTGGCCAGGTTGATACTGTGATCGCCTTCCACATTATCAGCCTTGGTGGCGATGATCGGCACCACGCCGTGCTCAATGGCGAAATCGATGATCTTGCGCAAATACCCGGCATACACATCCGCCGTGCGCCCCTTGAAGGTGAACTCCATGCTGATCAGCATGAAACTGGGCTTATTAATGCGGTACTCGCATTCCAGCGGGGTTTCCCCGGCCAGGCACACTTCCGGGTCGGCCAGCATGGGGTTGAAGACGGCCGGGGCGTTAAACCCGCCCTGGGTGGCCGCGCTTTCGCGGGCGAACTGGTCAACGCTAAAATAGTCGATCCGGTCTTGCAGGTATTCCTCGCCAGTGTAGAAGCTGTAAGCGCCGGGGGTGGCGTAAATGCCAAAGAAGGCCGAATTGATCATCTGGCAATCGCCCACCTTGGAGAAATGGGTGGGATCGTTGCCCAGTTCGCGGCCCTTGGCGTAGATCTCGCGCACGCGCGGCGAGAAGGTGGGGATGACCGACCACTGCTGCCACTGTTCGGGCGGCAGGCGCAGGTCAGGCGTGGGCGTGTAATCTGGGGTGGCAGTCGGGGGTTCAGGCGTGGCCGTATCGCCCGGCGCGGCGGGAGTAGATGTCGCGGGCGGGTTATCCAGCGGCGGGGGAGTGCCGGTAGGCGCGCCCGTGCCGGGCGCCGCGCAGCTTTCCTCGGTGGAGCACACCCCCTCAGGGGTGGGGCTGGGTTCAGCGGCCGCGCAGGCGCTCAACGCTGCCAGCGCGGCAGCGAGGATAATTAAAAGGAAAAGGAGGGATGTTTTTCGGCTCATAGGGCGAATTTATACCACGAAATGGGAATAGAGAACAGTATTAATGTAATTTGCCCTCTTTTGTTGTATGATATAAATCAGATTCCACATCCAAACAACTACATAAAGGGGTTTGCCATGAAACCACTCTTCGTATTCCGCACGATGCTCGCCGCTGTGCTGGCCTTCAGCCTGTTCAGCGCTTCTGCGCCGCTGCCTGCCGCGGCGGACGGCCAGGCCAAAAGCATCCTTTTGGTCGACGCTAACGGCGATATGCCGGACGCCAATACCACCGGCACCAGCGCCTGCGTGTGTGATAACGGGGGCGGGGCCTGCACCCTGCGCGCCGCCATTCAAACCGCCAACGCCTGCAGCACCGGCGCGCCGCACACCATCACCTTCAGCACCAGTTTCAGCGGCGGCACCGCCATCCGCCCGGCCACCGACCTGCCGCCACTGACCCGCGACAACACCATCCTGACCGGGATTAAATCGGACGGCACGGCGGTGACCATCGAGATCTACCCGGCCACCAGCAATTCCACCACGCGCGGGCTATCGGTCAGCGGCGACTATATCCGTGTGCACCACCTGTGGATCCATAATTTTGCCACCGGGATCATCGTCTACGGCGACAATAACACCATCGGTACCTATATCGACTCTGTGGATGACAACGAGGAAAGCAACACGCTGACCAATAACGCCACCGGCATCCATGTGGATACCGGCACCTTCAACCGAATCTCCGGCAACTACATCGGCACTGACAATGCCGGCACGGCCGGGCTGGGCAACTATGAATCCGGGGTCAAGGTCTCCACCAGCTTCACCACGGTCGGCACAGATACGGACAGCCCCACCAGTTGGGAGGGCAACGTCATCTCCAATAACGGCGAATACGGCATTTACGTGACCCCGGAAGGCGACTATACGTATATTCACGGAAACACGATCGGGGTCAAGAACAAGGGCGGAACCAATGCCGCGCCTAACGCCCTGGGCGGGATCTTCACCAGCGGCTCGTTCGGCCTGATCGGCTCGGACGGGGACGGCACCGGCGACAATCTGGAAACCAATGTCATCTCGGGCAACAGTTACTTCGGGATCAAGGTCTACAGCAGCAGCGGGCAGATCATCGCTGGCAACACCATCGGCCTGATCAGCAACCGCAGTGTCGCGCTGCCCAACCCAATCGGCATTGAAGTGGATGCCACCGCCTCCAACGTGAAGATCGGGGTCACCGGCACGCCTGTTAACCCGGAGGGCATGCGCAACTACATCTCCGCCAACACCAACAGCGGGATCTGGTTGCTTGGTTCCGGGTGCGTGGTGTCTGGGAATACCATCGGCCTAAGCGACCCTGGCCCCACGTTGGACCTTGGCAACGGCAATGCAGGCATCAATTTGATTGGGAATAATAACATCATCGGCACGGACGGCAACGGGAGCAACGACGCGAAGGAGGGCAACATCATCTCCGGCAACAACGGGCAGGGCATCTCCCTCGGCGGATCCGGCAACATCGTTGCCGGCAATCTCATCGGGCTGGACTCGGCCGGGACCACTGCTTTTGGCAATTCCGGCTCCGGCATTTCGATCCAATCGGATGCGGTGGGCTGGCGGATCGGCACGGACGGCAATGGGACCGCGGATGACGCAGAGCGCAATATCATTGCCAACAACGGCTTTGAAGGCATCTATATCGGCAATTCTGCCGAGGGCAGCATTGCCGGCAACTATATCGGCACGGATATCACCGGGTCGGTGGACATGGGCAACGGGCGCTTTGGAATCTGGATCGACGCGGATAATAACGAGATCATCCGCATCGGCGGCAGCAGCATTTCCATGCGCAACGTCATCTCCGGCAACACCGGGACCGGCATCCTGGTCAAAAACGCCGATAATCATATTATCGCCGGCAATTATATCGGCGTCAGCGCCAACGGCGGCAGCGCCCTCCCCAACGCCAACGGCGGGATCAACATCCAGTACAGCGCGGGCATCCGCATCGGCACGGACGGGGACGGCAGCGGCGATAGCAATGAAGGCAACCTGATCTCCGGCAACGGCGCCTACGGCATCCAGGTGGTGGGCACCGATACGGTGGGCACGGTCATCGCCGGAAACCTCATTGGCCTGAACTCCGTCGGCTCGGCTGCCATTCCCAACAGTTACTACGGTATCGGGCTGTGGGATGACCCGCTCAATACGGTCATCGGGGTGAACGGCGACGGCAGCGTCGGAGAGGCCAACGAGCGCAATGTCATCTCCGGCAACGGCTACGGCGGCATTGCCCTCTATGATCAAAGCGGGACGGTCATCTCCGGCAACACCATCGGGCTTTCGGTGGACTGCAGCCCGTGCACCAAGATCCCCAACGGGCGCGGGATTCATATCATGGCACCCTTTAAGGGAAATGAAAATTTGGTCGGCTCGGTGCGCATCGGCACCAACGCGGACGGCGTCTCGGACGATAAGGAGGTCAACTACATTTCTGGCAACAGCCAGGTCGGGATCGAGATTGAGAGCGGCAGCGGGCATATCATCGCCGGAAATATCATTGGTCTGGACCGCAATGGGACCGCACAGGGCAACAACTCGGACGGGGTGCGCTTTTCCTCCAGTGCCGGGACCGGCACGCGCATCGGCACCAACGGGGATGGAGTGAACGACAGCGCAGAACGCAATGTCATTTCTGGAAATAAAGAGAGCGGCGTGCGCATTGGCAGTAACTCCAATCTCATCGCCGGGAACTACATCGGCGCCGGGCTGGACGGCCTGGCAGACCGCGGCAACGCAAACAACGGCGTCTATCTGGACGCCGGCAACAACAATATCGTGGGCGTCAACGGCGACGGCAGCGCCGGGGAGGCAGCCGAGCGCAATGTCATCTCCGGCAACGATCAGAAAGGCATCTACATTTCTTCAGCCAACAATAACCGCATCGCCGGAAATTACATCGGGGTCAACAAGAATGGCGTCACTGCCCTGGCCAACTCCGGCTCCGGTGTCTATTTGCAATTTTCCGACGAGGGCAATATGATCGGCAGCAACGGTGACGGCATGGCGGATGCACTGGAGGGAAATGTCATCTCCGGCAATGCCGGCGCGGGCATCAGCCTGTATGATGCGACCAGCGGGATCACCTACACGCGCATCACCGGCAACGCCATCGGCCTGGGCAGCGACCGGCAGACCCTCGTTCCCAACGGCAGCAGCGGGGTCGGCATTTCCGGCGCGACGCACACCACCATCGGGCAGGACAGCGATACGCAGCGCAACTGGATCAGCGCCAATCTTTCAGGCGGCATTTACCTATATGAAGAACACACTGATACGCAGATCATCGGCAACCGCATCGGCATCACTGCCAACAGCGCCGCAGCGGGGAACTCTGGCGACGGGATCCAGATCTCTGGCGTTTTCAAGGCCGGCGGAGAAAGCCCCAAAGCTGATCCGGTGACGCTGGTGCAAGCCAACGTGCTGTACAACAACAGCGGCGCGGGGATCTATGTGCAAGATTCGGCCCTCTCCGGGCACAAATTCCTCAGTAATTTCTTCCGCGATAACGGCGGGTTGGGGATCGACCTGTTCCCCTTCGACGTGACCGCCAACGACCCCGGCGACGGAGACAATGGGGCCAACTTGCAGCAGAATTACCCGCTGGTGACCGCGGTAACGCAGCCCACCAATACAAGCCTGCGCGTCACCGGCACCCTGAACAGCATGCCTGACCTTACCTTCACGGTTCAATTGTATGCTGCCATTGAAGCCGACGCGAGCGGCTACGGCGAAGGGCTGGAGCCGATCCACACCTTCAGCGTGACCACGAACAGCAGCGGCAATGCCAGCTTTGACCAGACCTTCACCTACCTGCTCGGCGCCGGGCGCAGCGAGTTCAGCGCCATCGCCATCTCCCCGGACGGCAGCACCTCCGAGTTCGGTCCCAACCTGCACGTGGTGTTGACCCTTGACCCGCCGCACATCTACCTGCCAGCGGTGATGCGATAAGCAGGTTCCCGTGAATATCTTGAATTGGCATTCCTGTATATAATCAATTTCAAATACAGGAGGCTTTTCCATGACCGATTCAACCATCCAACCCCCATCCGGCCCCATTGCCCACACCCCCAAACGCCTGCCCGACGAGATCGTGTTGTGGGAGGCGCGCGCCGGCAAGATCCTCCAGCATATCGTGCGCAGGAGCAGCTATATGCTCAACCAGCGCAACCGCGCGATCGAGATCCTGCTGGACGGCTGCGTCCACGAGGATTACAGCCCCAACCAGCCCGCGTGCGTGATCACCTGGCACACCCTGGAACGCTTCGCCGGTTCGTGGCACCTGGCGGTCTCCACCACCCCCGAGATCAAGGCCGCCCTGGCGCACCTCGTCTCACAGCAATACGCCCTGGTCTCCGGCGAAATGCCGCGCCTGTGGCAGGCGCTGGGATTGGACGACAAAGCCGTCTGGACGGCCTATGAAAAGATGTATGGGCAGCCGCTGGAAAGCCTCTTTCTCTCCGCACCCCCGCCGGACTGCGCCTGTGAATCCACCGCCCCGGTGGATTGGATCAGCGCGGAGGATATGCAGATCGTGCAGGATGCGCTCCAGCGCGTCCATCTGGACAGCGGCGAAGTCCTCTTTAATGAAGGAGATGTAGGAGATAGTCTGTATGTGATCAGCGCCGGACGGACGCAGATCATCGCCAAAAACGAGGACGGCGTACCCTGCGTGGTGGCCGAACGCGGGCGCAACGAGCTGATCGGCGAGATCGCCCTGCTGACCGGCGCGCCGCGCACCGCCACCGTGCGCGCCATGCGCGACACCGAGCTGTACCGCCTGCCCAAGGACACCTTCGAAATGCTGGCGGCGCACTACCCGAATCTGGCCCTGCACATGACCCGCACCCTGGCCTGCCGGATGGTCGATTCCGCCCGCCAGGAGCGCCGCGCCCGCCCGGTGGCCAGCGTGGCCGTCTTCCCGGCCGGGCCGGAAGCGGACATTCACCCCTTTGCCCTGGCACTGGCCGGGGCACTGGGCAAGTTCGGCCCCGCCCTGCTGCTTAACAGCCGCCTAGTGAACGAGATGCTGGAGCCCGGCGCCGCCCAGGCCGCCCCGGATACCTTCGAGGATGCCCACCTGACCAGCTGGCTGAACGAGCGCGAGGAAACTCATCCGTTTGTCGTCTATGAAGCGGATACGGAATTGAGTGAGTGGACGCGTCGCTGCATCCGCCAGGCCGACCGCCTCCTGCTGGTTGGGCAGGCCGGGCGCTCCCCGCAACTGAACCAGATCGAGCAGGAGGCCATCTTCCGCGGAGAGAACTGCGACACGCAGGCCCACCGTGAACTGATCCTCCTCCACGACGACGGCGAAAGCCTCCCCTCCGGCTCGCGCGCCTGGCTGGATTCGCGCCCGGTCAGCGGCCACCACCACCTGACAGCCTCCAACGAGCGACACATGGCGCGCATGGCGCGCATGCTGCTGGGCAAACCCTTCTGCCTGGTGCTGAGCGGCGGCTCAGTCAGGGGCTTCACCCATGTCGGCGCGCTGCGCGCCCTGCGCGAGGCCGGTATCGATGTGGACATCATCGGCGGGGCCAGCGCCGGCTCGATTGTCGCCGCGCTGTATGCCATGGGCAAGGACGACATTCAGATGACCGCCATCAGCAAGGATCTGGTCAAGCAGGCCAACAAGCTCTTTGCCGACTACACCTGGCCGTCCGCTTCGGTCAACTCTGCCCACCGCCTGAACGCCATCTTCAAAGACCTGTTCGGCGAGACCCTGATCGAAGACCTGTGGGCGCAGTTCTTCTGCACCACGGTGGATATGACCGACGCGCGCCTGCTGGTGCACCGCGAGGGGTCGCTGCGCCGCTTCGTGCGCGCCAGCACCTCCATGCCGGTTGTTTTCCCGCCGGTGGTAGCAAACGGCCACCTGCTGGTGGACGGCGGGCTGATGAACAACCTGCCCATCGATCCGATGCTGGAGATCGCCCCCGGCGGAACGCTGATGGCGGTCAACGTCGGCCCCGAGTTCTACTCCGCCCAAGAGCCGTTCAACTACGGCGACGACCTGCCCTTCTGGCAGGTCTTCAACGCGCGGGTCAACCCCTTTGCCAGGAAGCTGGTCATGCCCTCCATCTTCAACGTGCTGATGCGCTCGATCGAGATCGGCAGCAAAAGCCTGGAGGCCCCGCAGATCGCCAAGACGGATATCTACGTCCTGCCCAACCTGGGCAACGCTTCGATCTTCAAGACCGGCAACCTGGACGAGATGATCCAGCTCGGCTACGAGGCCGCCCGCGATGCGCTGGCCAAATGGCAGGGCGCCTGAGCGTGGGTGCTCTTTCTAACCACCCAACGCATGAAAATTGGAAGGAGTGAAACTATGGACGAGCAAGCGATCCTTCACCGAATCAGCGTCGAGAACGACATCAATATCGAAATCCTAAAAGACGTATTCCATGACGACAAATTTTATACCTTGATCAAGGCCGGCAAAAAGAACGACGCGATCATGCACCTTCGAGTCACCTATTCCATCCTGGGGCTGACCCAGGCGAAAATGATCGCGGACGCGTTTTCAGAAGTGTTCAAATAACGCAGGCCGGACGCCAAGTCGCGTTCACCCTCCGCCCGCCGCCACAATCCCCAAAACCGGCTCAAGCCGATTATCTTTGATTGGTTTTTCGGCATTAGCCCGAGGGGGTATCCCACAGCGGCAGCCGAACGCATTGTTGATTCACTGCAAAAAACCTTCCCTGGAAGGCATACCCATGGGTATGTCTCTTCCATGCCAAAAGATTTATAATCAAAAGAAGCGTCATCCTACACGTCGCAGCCGGCCATCCCACCGCGCGATTGGGAAAGGAACATGACTATGAAAATGAGATTATCTCTCAGAATTCCCTTGGGGATCACGATCACCGTCTTCATGTTGGGATTTATTATTTCCCTCAAGACCGCCGCCAGGGGCGAGCCGGTCCTGACCCCCCTCTTTTTCGTCTGGATCGTGGCCACCCTCATCCTGGCCGGCATCACGATCTGGTCCTGGCAGCGCGGCAAGAAGAAATGACGCATCCTATGAATATGATCGAAGTCACAAACCTGACCAAGAAATTCGGGGAGATCACTGCTGTCGATGACCTGACCTTTAGCGTGGCTGAGGGGGAGATCTTCGGCCTGCTCGGGCCGAACGGAGCTGGTAAGACCACCACCATCCGCATGCTCTGTTGTCTGATCTCCAGGAGCGGCGGGGAGGCTTCCATCGGCGGCTACAAGATCGGAGACGGTGCCAATTCGCTGGCCATCAGCAAATTGATCGGCCTGGTCCCCGACAACCTCGGATTGTACGAGGAACTTACCGCTTATGAAAACCTCGACTACTACGGCAAGCTCTATGAATGTCCGGAGGGGCGAAGGAAAGACCAGATCGAATATTATCTAAAAATGATGGAACTGTGGGAGAAGCGGGACCAGCCGGTCAGCGAATTTTCCAAGGGCATGAAGCAGAAGGTCGCCATTGCCCGCGCGCTGATCCACGACCCCAGCCTGTTGTTCTTTGACGAACCCACCGCCAACCTGGACCCCGAATCCTCGCGGGTGGTGCGGGAGATCATCCTCCGGCTCAAGAAAGAAGGCAAGACCATCTTCCTCAACACCCACAACCTGGACGAGGCCCAGCGCATCTGCGACCGTATCGGCATCCTCAAGACCAAACTGCTGGCCGTGAACACCCCCGGCTAGCTGGAGAAGTCCATCTGGGGCAGCCGGACAGTGATCCAGATGGAGCAGGTTACCGATCCGATCCTCGCCGCGGTACGCAAGCTCAACCCCCAGGACCTGAGCGTGGAGGATAACCAGATCATCCTCACCCTGGCAGATCCGCGCAAGGAAAATCCCGACTTTGTCCAGGAGATCGTTTCTGCGGGCGGCCGCATCCAGTACGTCACTCAGCTTAACCCCGGTTTAGAGGAGACTTATCTCAAGGTCATCCAAGAGACAAAATGAGACTATCAAAAGCCTGGTTGATCGCTTCCAAGGATTTCAAGACATATAAGAAGAAGCGCAGTATCTTTTACTCAATGATCGGTTTCGAACTGCTGATCTCGATCGGCCTGCCGCTTCTCATTCTATTCATGAGCACCAAACCGGCAGCTGCGGCATCGCTGCCTGTCTTCATCAAGGCCTTCTCATTCTGGTTTGTGATCGGCTCCGCTCTAATGCCGGTCGTCATCGCCTCGTACAGCCTGGTCGGGGAAAAGGTGCAGAAGAGCCTGGAGCCCTTGCTGGCCACCCCCACCACTGACGAAGAGATCCTGGCTGGAAAAAGCCTGGCGGCCTTCCTGCCCGCGATGCTGGCCATCTATACCGGTGCGCTGTTCTTCACCGTGCTGGTGGACATCTTCGCCTATAACACGCTGCAATATCTCTATTATCCCAACTGGGATATGGTCATCACCCTGCTCCTGTTGGCTCCCCTGGCCTGCCTGCTCGGCGTGGGATTTAACGTCCTGGTCTCCTCCCGGTCGAACGATGTGCGCGCCGCCCAGCAACTCGGCTCGCTGGTCGTTCTGCCATTCGCCGCCGTGTATTTCCTCTCCGAATTCAAGGCCATGACCCTGGATACCCCCACCCTACTGATCATTGCAGGGATTTTACTTGTACTGGATGGGATCGTCTTCTACCTGGTCAAAGCCACCTTCCAGCGGGAGAAGATCCTCACCAATTGGAAGTAAGACCCGCCGCACCTCTCCCGGTGTGGGTTTTAATCCCCGGCGGGTGCCCCGTCCTCTTTTGGATTCGGCCCAAAGCGATTCGCGCCGGGCTGGCTGTCCAGCAAGGCCAGGATGAACAACCAAAAATCCCCGACCACCGGGAAGCAGCGCAGCAAGATCCACCAGCCGCGCTTTCCCACGTCGTGCAGCCTCCGCACCGCCACCGCCAGCCCCGGCAGGATGGTCAGCATCGAGACAGACATGTAAAACGAATAAAAACCGTTAAAAAAGGGTTTGTTATACCAGATCGGCATGCTCAGGTAGAACAGGACCAGGAAAATGGCCCCGTTGATGAACTGCCATGTCCAGTATTCCGTTCTCATAGCCCTGCCGCTGAAATCGGCCAGTTTTTTCCAGCATTGCAGATAATACCCCAGATATTTCTTCCACGAAAACGGTTCCATCTGCGTCACGGCTTTCCCTGCACGGAATAACTATAGCAGACTTCCCTGCAAAAGCAACCGGCCGGGCGCCAGATTTGGGCTTTTAATGCGTCGCGCCTGGTTTTGATGTATGATGTTCATAGGATCCAATTGAACAGACAATTGAATAGAGAAAGGAACTCCTATGAACCGCCTTTCCTTCGTTCGTATGTTCCTGGCTGGCGCGCTGGCGCTCAGCCTTTTTGGCATGGCGCCCGCCCCGGCGCGCGCGGATAACCAGATCAAAGCCAACACCTTTATTGTCAACAACAGCGGCGACGCCGTGGATTTCGCCCCCGGCAACTGCGACTGCACTTCGTCCATGTATATCCATATCTGCACCCTGCGCGCCGCCATCCAGGAAGCCAATGCCTGCCCCTCCGGGCCGCACACCATCACCTTTGACAACGATTACACCATCTCGACCACGGCCGGAGAACTGCCCCCCATCACCGCCAACGGCACCATCCTGGACGGCAGCGGGCACAATATTGCAATTCAATGGATCAACACCGGGGGCGGATACCGCGGCCTGGAGATCCAGGCTTCCAATGTGCTCATCCGCGGCCTGACCATCTCCGGGTATCACGACGGCATTATCATCGCCTCCGGCAACAACAATGTCATCGGCGTGGTCAACAACTCCGGCCAGCGCAACGTGATCATCGACACCATCTACGGCATCGAGGTCAACGGCGGCAGCGGAAACCGCATCTCCGGCAATTACATTGGCCTGGATACCGGCGGCAACCAGCACGGCAACCAGAACGGGGTGAACATCAACAGCGCCAGTACGGTTGTCGGCACCAACGGCGACGGCAGCTACGATGCCCTGGAGGGCAACATCATCTCCGGCAACAGCCAATACGGCATCCTGGTGACCGCTGATTCGGCCGTCATCGGCGGCAATATCATCGGGTTGAAGGCCGACGGCCTGACCCCCCTGGGCAACGGCCTGGGCGGCATCCTGGTCAACGCGGCGGACAACGCGCTCATCGGCGCGGACGGCAACAACATCAGCGATGCCCAGCAGCGGAACACCATTTCCGGCAATACCGACTGGGGCATTGAGCTGAACGACTCGCACGGCACCCGCATCTCTGGCAACTATATCGGCCTCTCCAGCGACGGCGCCACCTCCGTCGCCAACAGCGGCTACGGCATCTGGGTCAGGACCAACAGCTACAACAACACCATTGGCGTGGACGAGACCAACCCCACCTACAGCGCCAACGAACGGAATGTCATCGCCGCCAGCGCCTGGGTGGGCATCTACCTGGAAGGCTACCAGAACACTATTGCCGGCAACTATATCGGCACGGACAAGAACGGCAGCAGCGCGCACGGCAACGCCGGCGGCGGGATCAGCATTTCCGGCTATCAAAACGTGATCGGCACCGATGGCGACGGCGCAGCCGACGGTTATGAAGGCAACCTCATCTCCGGCAACAGCCAGACCGGCGTCACCATTGCAGGATCTGCTGCGAATACCGTCGTCGCCGGCAATAGCATCGGCCTGAACGCCGCTGGCGACACCGCCCTGCCCAACACCTGGTACGGCGTCAAAATCTACGGCGTGGCCGGTACGCGCATCGGCACCAACGGGAACGGCGTCTCGGATACTTACGAACGCAACGTCATCTCCGGCAATCTCTACGACGGCATCTCTTCTGCCAATGCCGGGAGCACCACCATCAGCGGCAATTACATCGGCACCAACAAGCTGGGCACCGCCGGTCTGGGCAACGGATACAGCGGTGTGGAGATCGACAACGCCACCCAGACGGTCACCATCGGCATTCCCAGCGGCGGGGTGGCCGCGCAGGGCAACGTCATTTCCGGCAATGGCCGTGACGGCATCTATCTCTACATGTCCAACAGCGGGGTCGTCGCCGGAAATAGTATCGGTGTGGATATGAACGGCGGCAGTGCCGTCCCCAATGCCAACTACGGCATCCGCCTGTCGCAGAGCAATTCCGTGCGCATCGGCACGAACAGCGACGGGCTCACCGACAGCATCGAAAAGAACCAGGTCGCCGGCAATGTTTTTTCCGGCGTTGCCGTCTGGGATTCCGATAACACCGTCATCTCCGGCAACTGGGTCGGCCTGAATTACGACGGCGATGCCCCCATTCCTAACCAGATGCACGGCGTCACGGTCAGTGTCACCTCGGCCAACACGCGCATCGGCACCAACGGGGATAAGCTGCTGGACGAGATCGAAGGCAATGTCATCTCCGGCAATACGGATAGCGGCATTTTTCTTGACGCCCAGAGCGGCACGGCCATCGCCGGGAACGTGATCGGCCTTTCCGCAACGCACAGCGGTGGCAGCACTGCCGTGCCCAACGGCAAAGGGATCGCGATCAATAATGGAGGCCCCGTTTTGATCGGGACCAACGCGGACGGCTTTAGCGACAGTAATGAGCGCAATATCATCTCCGGCAACACCGGCAGCGGAATCTATATCACCGGCGGGGATGGCCATATCATCACCGGCAACTACATCGGCGTGGATTGGGACGGCGTCACTCCCCTGCCCACCGGGAACAGCGGCATACATATCATCCAAGGCGCCGGGACGGGCGTGCGCATTGGCACCAACGGCGATGGCGCGTACGACGGCGCTGAGCGCAACATCATCTCCGGCAACACCGGCTACGGCGTGGTGATCGAGGCCAACTCAAACAGCGTGGCCGGTAATTCCATTGGCACCGATGCCGGCGGCGTGCTGGCGGTGCCCAACAACCTGGGCGGGGTTTGGCTGTACATGGGCGCCACCAACACGGTCGGCCTGAACAGCGACAACAGCACCGGCGAGATCAACGAACGCAACCTCATCTCTGGCAATAACGGCCCGGGGGTGAAGATCAGCGGCTGCGCCCAGAACCGGGTGGCCGGAAACCGCATTGGCGTCAACGCTGCCGGGACAGCCGCCCTGCCCAACCAGGGGGCAGGCGTGCGCCTGGACGCCAGCTCGGCCGGCAACACGGTCGGCAGCAACTATGACGGTATCAATGACGGGCTGGAGGGCAATTTGATCTCCGGCAACAACGGCAGCGGCGTGCAGATCATGGGTCCCACCAGCGGGACCACCTATCTATACGGCAATCTGATCGGCCTGGGCGCCGACCGGCTCACCCCCCTGCCCAACACAAAAGAAGGGATTGTCATTGATTACGGTATTGGCATTCGCATCGGCGACACCGCACAGGCTGTCCTGGCCAATACCATCGGCGGCAACGGCACCAGCGGCATCGTCGTGAGCGGCACCGCCAGCGACGTTCGTATTCTCAGCAACCGCATCGGCCTGAGCGAAAGCAGCACCGCTGCCGGAAACGGCAGCTATGGCGTGTATATCAATACCCAGTATGCCAAAGCGGACGCCCTCGCCGCCGCGCCGGTCATCAACGTCGATACTTGCCAGGCCTCCAAAGTATGCCTGCTCTACAACCAGATCTTCTATAACGCGGCCGCCGGGGTCCTGGTGGGCGGGCTGGCCGGGAATGGCTACCAGATCACTTCCAACAGCTTCGCTGCGAACGGCGGGCTGGGGATCGACCTCTACCCGGATGGGGTGACCTCCAACGATGCCCAGGATCCCGACAGCGGCGCCAACGGCCTGCAAAACTACCCCGTGATCGGGTCGGTCAGCTTCCCTTCCGATACCAGCCTGCGCGTGAGCGGAGCCTTTAACAGCACCCCCTCCACTACTTTCACCATCCAGCTTTACGCCTCCTATACCTCCGACCCGAGCGGCTTTGGCGAAGGACTGGACCCGATCTACAGTTTTTCCCTCTCCACCGACGGCAGCGGCGCCGCGGTGTTTGACAAGACCTTCACCTACCTCTACGGCAATTCGCGCAGCGACTTCACTGCCATCGCCACCGCCCCAGACGGCTCCACCTCCGAATTCGGCCCCACTCTGCACCTGCCCTTTGAATATTTCTACCTACCGGCAATTTTTAGATAGAAAACGGGTGCTGCGGCCGTTTGTTTTCCTCGTCCTTCAACCACCTTAGCGGATTCTCGCGGATATAACGGCAAATATCCGCCAGTTCTCCCTCGCCGCGGAGGAGGTGCTCGTAATAATTGCGCTGCCAGACCGCCGCTCCGGGGGTCTTGCACAATAAATTTACCCGCCGCGCGCTGGCTGATTTGAAATACCGCAACATGGCCCCCAGCGATCCGGGGCGTAAATTCGACGCGGAAGAGGGCGCATTTTTCCAACCCTTTTTCGCCCCAATCCCCCACTAACTATTAAGAGTGGTTGCAGTCCGGCGGTTTCATTTCCGACCTCTGACCTCTGGCACTATACTTTTTCGTGCCTTCCTTGTATACTAACTTTATCCCATTCGAGAAGGTGTCGATTATGCCGCAACCGGATTATCAACACGCCCGTGAATATGCTTTAGGCCGCCTGGAACGCGAACTGGCCCCAAAATTAGTCTACCATTGCCTGGCCCACACCCGCGATGATGTTCTCCCCGCGGTGGAACGCCTGGCAGAGCGCTCCGGCGTTTCCGAGGAAGATCAGCTGCTCCTACGCACAGCCGTGTTATTCCACGACCTGGGATTCGTGGAAAAACGCGCCGACCACGAAAGTGTGGGTGTCCGCCTGGCAGCCGAGGTGCTGCCCGGCCTGGGTTATACCCCGGCCCAGATCGCCGTCATCCAGGGTATGATCGGCGCCACGCGCCTGCCGCAAAATCCCCAGACCCTGCTGGAAGAGCTGGTTGCGGATGCCGACCTGGATGTATTTGGCCGGGCTGATTTTTTCAGCCGCAACCAGGCCCTGCGCGAGGAAATGGCCGCCTTCGGCTCCACCTTCACCGATGAGGAATGGTACAACCGGCAGATCGATTTCATGGAATCACACACCTACTTCACCCAGGCCGCCCGCAACCTGCGCAACGAGGGCAAACAGATCAACCTGCAGGCTATGTGCGCCCGCCTGAACCAGATCCACTCCGGCGCATGCAGCTCTCCCAATATCTTGCACGTCAGCGAATCCGAGCGCCTGGCCGTCCTGCGCGCAGTGAGCATCTTTGCCGAAACCCCCGAAGGAGCCCTGCCCAAACTGGCCGGATTGCTCCACCCGCTGCTCTACCATCCCGGCGAAACGGTTTTCAACAAAGGCGACAAAGGTGATTCCCTCTACATCATCCGCCGCGGACGGGTGCGCGTACATGAAGGGGAAATGACCCTCAACTACCTGGGCGTTTCGGATGTGTTTGGTGAAATGGCCCTCCTGGACGTAGAGCCGCGCCTGGCTTCGATCACCTGCGTGGAAGAAACCCACGTGCTGCGCCTGGCGCAGGACGACTTTTACGAGATCATGGCCAACCATCCGGAGGTGGCGCGCGGCGTGATCCGCGTGCTCAACCGCCGCCTGCGCGCCCGCGTGCGCGATATGGCCCAGGATTTCGAATATACCCAGCAAATGGCCCGGCTTTCCTCTGCCGCCATTGCCCTGGAGACCGGCAACTATGACCGCCGCAGTCTGGAAAGCGTCACCCAGCGCTCCGACGACCTGGGTCAGCTGGCGCGCACCTTCCAGCGCATGGCGGACGAGATCGTTGCCCGCGAGCAGCGCCTGCGCGAGCAGGTGCAGGAACTGCAAATCCAGATCGACGAGGTCAAGAAAGCTCACCAGGTCTCCGAGATCACCGAGAGCGATTATTTCCAGGAACTGCAAAAGAGGGTCAAGGAAATACGCCGGAAAAAAGAGGCCTGAGCGATGAAAACCGCCCAAAATCCGAAACAACCGGGAACCTCCGACCAACATCCCGGCGCCGTCTACCTGCCGATGGATGTGCGCCAATCCCTGGCGCACAACATGGAACTTCCACGCCATACGGAAGGCGCCGCCCTCTTCGCCGATATTTCCGGCTTCACCTCCCTGGCCGAGACGCTCACCCGCAGCCTGGGCCGCCGGCGCGGCGCCGAAGAACTGCCGATCATGCTCAACCGCGTCTATGACGCCGTGATCGCCGAGGTGGACCGTTACGGCGGCAGCGTGGTCGGCTTCGCCGGGGATTCCATCACCTGCTGGTTCGACGCGCACATCCAGGATATCTTTGATATGCGTCCCAGCACGGCCTCCGGCGCATCTGCCGGCAGTTTGCGCTCCATTTTCCCGGTCGCCTACGCCGCCGCGCGCGCCGCCGCCTGCGCCCTGGAAATTCAAAAGGCCATGCAGGCCTTTGCCAATGTGCATTTTCCCGGTATGGAAAACGCCAGCCTGGCGATCAAAGTGGCGGTGGCTTCCGGCCCGGCCCGCCGCATGCGCGTGGGCAACCCGGACATCCAGCGCATCGAGACCCTGGCCGGCGAGACCCTCTCGCGCATGGCGGTCGGCGAAAGCCTGACCAAGCGCGGCGAGATCGTCATCGACGAGCGCACCGCCGATCTGATCGGCCCGCTGCTGCGCCTGGGGGAATGGCGCACCCCCGAACCATCGGAACCGGCTGTTCCAACCGGGCCGGTCTCGGCGGCCACTCCGGTTTCTTCCCGTCCAGTCCTGTCTGCCGGTGAGCGCTTTGTCACCCTGCTGGGGCTGGAGGTGGAAGTGCCCATCATGCCCTGGCCGGAACTACCTTCCGGCTCGCTGGATGCGCGGATCATCCGCTCCTGGGTCCAACCACCCGTCTTTGAACGCCTGGAGGCCGGGCTGGGAGAATTCCTTACCGAGCTGCGCCCGGCCGCGTCGCTTTTCCTGCGCTTCAGCGGCCTGGATTATGACCGCGACCCTGCCGCCGGGCAAAAACTGGATACCTTTATCCGCCGCGTGCAGGGCATTGCCTTGCGCTACGGCGGCATTTTTCTCCAACTGACCATCGGTGAAAAAGGCAGCTACCTTTATATCGCCTTTGGCGCGCCGGTAGCCCAGGAAGACGCCCCGCGCGCCGCCGCCGAGGCCGCCCTGGAACTGCGCAGCCTGCCCCTGGAATTTACCTTCATTAAGAACGTGCAGATCGGCCTCAGCCTGGGGGCCATGCGCACCGGCGCCTACGGCGGGCGCACCCGCCGCACCTACGGTGTGCTCGGCGACCAGGTCAACCTGGCTGCGCGCCTGATGTTGATGACCGAACCGGGGCGCATCCTGGCCAGTCAGGGCATGCAGAACGCCGTGCCCGACTTTGCCTGGCAGCCCCTCCCGCCGGTAAACGTCAAAGGAAAAACCACTCCCGTGCCGGTCTGCCGCCTGCTTGGACGGGAAGATCAACGCAGCGTGCACGACCTGGGCACCTTCGGCAGCGCCTGGGTGGGCCGCGAGGATGAGCTGGCCCGCCTGCGCCGGCAGGCCGCCCGCAGCATTCTGCTCAGCGGGGTGGCCGGGATGGGCAAGACCCGCCTGGCGCAAGAAGCCCTGCACCCCTCGCAATTTGCCGCCGCGGAAGGCGCCAAAGGCGTGCTGCCGCGCATGCTCAGCGGCGGCCCAGTGGAATTGCAAAACCGCACTCCCTACCGCGCCTGGCGCCCGGTACTGACCCAGCTTTTTGGCGGAAGCGCCTGGGAAAACGCGCGCACGTGGATGATCCGCTGCCTGCCCCAGCGCCTGGATCACCTGGGACTGTTGGAAGATGTGCTGTCCTTCGGCAATCCTCCGGCCGCTCCCAATTACAATGATCCCGCCGCGCGCAAGGCGGCCCTCTTTGAGCTGCTGGAACAGATCCTGCAAGCCGCCGCGCTGGAAGACCCCGCCCGCCCGGGCCTGGTCATCTTCCTGGATAACGTCCAGGCCATGGATAGCCTCTCCTGGGAGCTCGTGCGGCGCATTGCCCAGGCCGAGAACGGTCAACCCATTCACCTGCTCCTGGCTGCCCGCTCCGAGGCTGCCCAGGAACTGCCGTTCCATGAAGAATTGCGCGTCGAACTGGCTCCGCTCTCGCGCGCAGAATCCGCCGCCCTGGCTGCTTCGCTGCTTGGACTGCCTGCCGGAACCCCCATGCCGGAAGCGCTCACCACCCTCCTGGAACGGCGCGCCGCGGGCAATCCCTTCTTCATTATCCAGATCACCCTTCACCTGGTGGAACAGGGCTTTCTCAAAGTGCAGGACGGCCAACCGCTGCTGAGCGGTAAACCGGCCGAGATCGAGCAGATCCTCCCGGATACCATCCAGGGATTGCTGTTGGCGCGCATTGACCGCCTGGGTCCGCAGAACCAGCTGGTGCTCAAAGTGGCCTCCATCATCGGGCAGACCTTTAACCTGGAAATCCTGCGCCACCTGTTGAAAGTGCATACCAATGGCAACGGCGCCCCGGTGAAATTGGGCATACGTGAACTGCGCGCCGAACTGCAAGAGCTGTGCCAGCGCGGTCTGCTGGCCTCCAGCGGTGCGAACGAATATCGTTTCGAGAGCCTGCTCGGCCGCGAAACCGCCTACCAGACCCTGCCTTTTGCCCAACGCCGCAAGCTGCATGCCCGCCTGGCCCACTGGCTGGAAAGTTCCCACCGCACCAGCCAGGCCGACCCCGCCCTGTTGGCCCAGCATTGGGAACTAGCCGAAGAACCGCAGCGCGCCCTGCCCTACCTGCTGCTGGCTGGCGAAGCAGCCCGCAGCCTGTATGCCCTGCCAGAAGCCATCCGCTTCTTCACCCGCGCCCTGGAGATCCTGCGCGCAGCCGGAGATGACGCCCAGACGGCACGCACGTTGATGAAGCTGGGCCTGACCTACCACCTGACCTTCGATTTCGAGGCTGCCCGCCAGGCCTATGAAGAGGGATTCACCCTCTGGCAGCGCGCCGCCCAAGCCGGTAAAGGCGGCCGCCGCATGCGTCTGGCTGCCCGCCCGCTGCGCGTGGATTGGCCTTACCTGCCGCTCACCTTTGACCCTGCCCTGGCCGGAGATATCGACACCGTGGGCGCCATTGACCAGCTCTTCAGCGGCCTGGTGCAGCTCAGCCCGGCCCTGGATGTGCTGCCCGACCTGGCCGAAAGATGGGAATTGCTGGAAGAAGGCCGAAAATATATTTTCCACCTGCGCCGCGACGCGCGCTGGAGCGACAACACCCCCCTCACCGCCCCCGACTTCGTCTTCGCCTGGCAGCGCGTGCTCGATCCCGCCACCCAGGCCCCCTCCGCCGGGCTGCTGGGCGATATCCAATCCACCGCTGCCCCCGACGACCACACCCTGGTGGTGGAGCTGAAACAACCCGCTAGCTACTTCCTCTACCTGATGGCCTATGCCACCGCCTACCCCGTCCCGCGCCATGCCGTGGAGCGCCTGGGCGCAGCCTGGGCCGAGGCTGCCGACCTGATCTCATGCGGACCCTTCCGCATCGCCAGGAATGAAGACGGCCGCCCCGCCTGGGATCCCGACCACCTGCTGGTGCTGGAGCGCAACCCGCTTTACTACGGACGCTTTGGCGGCAATCTGCAGCGCGTGGAACTGCGCCAGTTGGAAAACGCCGAGCAGCGCCTGGCCGCCTACGAGCGCGGCGAACTGGACACCTTCTCCTTCCGCGGCTTGAAGGCCGAACGCGACCTGGTGCGCCAGCGCCACGCAGGCGAATACCTCTCCGTGCCCAACCTGACCGTCACCTACGCCGGTTTCAACCTGGCTCGCCCGCCCTTCGAGGATGCCCGCCTGCGCCGTGCCTTTGTCCTGGCAGTGGACCGCGCCGCGCACGCCAATTTGGAACTGAAGGGGTTTGCCTTCCCCGCTGTCGGCGGGTTGATCCCACCCGGCATGCCCGGCCACACCCCCGGCCTGGCCCTGCCCTTCGACCCTGCCGAAGCCCGCCGCCTGCTGGCCGAGTGCGGCTTTCCAGAGGGGCGCGGCCTGCCGCCGATCGAGATGCTGGCCGGCGAGGGCAACGAATCCATCCTCACCTTCCTTGCCGCGCAGTGGCAGCAAAACCTCGGCGTCACGGTTGGCTGGCAAATGTTGGATTACGATGCCTTCATGGCGCGCATGCAGTCCCCCTCTCCCGCTTCCGCGCCGCATATTTTCCTCAATGCCTGGATGCCCGACTATCCCGACCCGGACAATTTCCTGCGCATTTGCGATGCCCTGACCTGGACGCGCTACACCCTGGCGCAGTCGCAGGTGCTGGCGGTGCTGCCGGACCTGATCGACCATGCCCGCAGCCTGACCGACCAGCCCGCCCGGCTGGAAATGTACCGCCGGGCTGACAGCCTGCTGGTGGATCAGGCCGCCCTGCTGCCTTTCAATTATTGGCGTTCACACCTGCTGATCAAATCTTCGGTGAAACAATTTCCCACTTCGGCGATCAAATGGTGGTATTGGTGTGATGTGGTGATTGGCGAATAGGGAAAAGCCCCCACGATGATTTTATATTGGAGGATGTTATGAATAAGCATACCATTTGGATCAAAGCGCAGTTCCTGACTGTGGCACTGCTGCTGGTCTTCGCCTTCACCGCCCAGGCCCAATTGCCTGGCTTCTCCGAAGTGCGTGGCTTGAGCGGCCTGAGCGGCGACAGCTATTCCATCGCTGCCGGCGATGTGAACCGCGACGGCGCTCCGGACGTGGTCACCAGTTCCTCGGCCGGCGACCTCTCGCTCAGCCTGAACGATGGCAGCGGCAACTTTCCCGGCGCCGTCCTCTTCGGCACCGAGGGCGTCCCGGCCCACACCCTCAAGCTGGTCAACCTGGACGGCGACGGCGACCTTGACCTGATAGGCGCCACCGCCGACGGCCTGTTCGTCTATTTGTACGACTCGACCAGCGCCGAATTTTCCAGCCGCGCCACCATCGGCCCCACCGGGCTGGTCATCTCTGCCATCGACGTGGCGGATGTCAATAACGATTCCAAACCGGATATCATCGTGGGCGTCAGCGGTGGTCAATCGGCCGTCTTCCTCAATAACGGCTCGGGCGGTTTCTTCTACGGCAGCGTGGTCTGCGGCACCAACCCCAGCCAGTACCGCTGCTTTGGCGCAGCCACCGGGGTGGTTGGCACACTGCAGGCCGGCGACATGAACGGCGACAACAAAATGGACATCGTCGTCGGGCGCGGCGTGTACACCCAGAGCAGCTACATCTTCTTCAACGACGGCGTGGGCAACTTCTCCACCGGCGGCACCCTGCCCAGCCCTACCTTTAACATTATCCATTCCCTCGGCCTGGGTGACTTGAACGGCGACGGCCTGCTGGACGTGGTCAGCGGCGAGACCGGCAGCACCACCGGCAGCCTGTCCGTCTATCTCAACCTCGGCAGCGGCACCTTTGCCGCCCCGACCCAGGTGGGCGAGACCACCGGCATCAGCCTGCTGGGGCATCCCGGCCTGCTGGATATCGACCTGGATGGCGATCTGGATATTGCCTACAGTCTGGCGGATAAGCACGTGATCTTCCTCAACAACGGCGCAGGCGCCTTCTACAGCGGCGCGGTCAGTTGCGATGCCCCGCCCGCCAATGCCTACTGCTTTGCCCGCGGAGCCGATTACATCAAAGACCTGGCGGTCATTGACCTGGATAACGACGGCGATCTCGACCTGGCCGCCATCCACAGTAACAACACCGACCTCCTCTACATGAACGACGGCTACACCACCCTGCCTGCCCCTGCGGACGGCAGCGGCACGGTCGTGGTCGATAACACTGCCCTGCCCACCTCTCTGGCGCTTGGCGATCTGAACGGCGACGGCCTGCTGGATGTGGTGGCTGGCACCGGCAACGGTGCGGCCCTGCTGATCAACCAGGGCAACGGCACACTGGCCGTCTCACAGGAACTGCCCTCCGGCCTGAACTACCAGGATATCAACCTGGGCGATCTGGACGGCGACAACCGGCTGGACATCCTTGCCAGCCTGGCGAACAATTACCTGGTCATCCTCTTCAACAACGGTTCAGGCGGATTCCCCAGCGGCGAGCTGGATTGTGGCAATGAATATGCTGCCTGCCTGGGCGGCGCTTCCGACGCCAACATCAACGCCGCAATCGGCGACCTGGATGGCGACGGCGACCTGGATATCCTCGCCAACCGCAATACAGGTGAGCGCACCCTGTACATCAACGACGGCGCCGGCGGATTTGGCACCCATGTTCCCTTTGCCTTCCCGGCTGTCGGCACCGGCGGGGACGTGGCTCTGGCGGATGTGGATATCGACGGCGACCTGGACGCCATCCTGGTGCAGGCCGTTGCTCTGCCCGGCTATGTTTACATCAACGACGGCGCGGGTGGTTTCAACACCGGCCTGGTCAATTGCGCCAACCCGCCTGCCAGTGTGCATTGTTTTGACACCGGAAAAGGCACGTCGCTGGCCACCGCCGACTTGAACAGCGACGGCTTCCTGGATATTCTGGTCGGCAAGGACAGCGGACAAAGCAGACTCTATCTCAATGACGGCCTGGGCAATTTCTCCGGCAGCACAGCCACGCGCTCCTTCGGCGGCATGGAAACCGCATTTGGCATTGCCGCTTTTGATGCCGACGGCGACGGCGACCTGGACATTGCCGCCGCCAACGGCCCCAGCCAGGTGGATACCCTCTACCTGAATGACGGCGCGGGCACCTTTGGCCCGCTAGCCCCCGCCCGGCAGTTCGGCTCCTCAAGCGATGCCATTTATCGCGTTTCAGGCGGCGATATGAACAGCGACGGCATGGCCGACCTGGTGCTGCTCTCTTACGACAACGCTGCCAGCCGCAGCCGCGTCTCCATCACCCCCAACTACACCCGCAAGACTCGCGCCTTGCCGGATAACCTGCCCTACCTGACCCTCTCCCGCCCCGGCAGCACCCCCCAGGCCGATGGGTACGCCGTGGCAACCATCATCGAATCCAACACGGTCACCTTCAACTACAAGCTCTACGACCAGCAGAGCCAGCCCGTCTCGCGCATCGAAGTCTACTTCTCCCCGGATGGCGGCGGGAAATGGTATCCTGCCAAGCCTGCCGTGGGCACGGTCACCCAGAACCTGAGCACCACGCCCGGCGGAACGCAGCACACCTACACCTGGGACACCGCCGCCAGCGGCTTCTTCGGCAAATCCGACCGGGTGGTGCTGCGCATGCTGGCCTACTCCACCACCTATCCGCAGCGCTGGAGCTATGCCTCTGCCTCCACCTACCCCTTCCGCATGCGCGGCATGCAGGTGCGGGTGACGGAAGGCGGCAATCCGGTGCAGGGCGCGCTGGTGCTGCGCCGCGCCGGAAGCTCCGGCAACTATGAGTACATCCGCGACGGCGCCGGAAATCCGCAGGTCACCAACCTGGACGGCTACCTGGAAGGGCGCGGTGCGCTGGAATCTGGCGACGGCCTGATCGCCCTCCTGCCCATCTCGGCGACCAACACCTACACCTTCTACCACACCAACGCCGTGCCGACCGAACAGGGCGCCACCGGCCTGACCATCAGCACCTTTGGCGTGCAAACCATCAACGTCAGCGCCGGCCACCCTCTGATGCTGCTTAACTTCACCATTTCCTTGCAGTGGGATGCAAGCAACGACCCCTCCTACAAAGACCGCCTCACTTACGATCTGCAAACCGTCTCGCAGCGCCTGTATGACTGGAGCAACGGGCAGATCGCCCTCGGCAAACTGACCGTTCACCAGAACCGCGACCTGTGGAACGATGCCCTCATCCGCATCTACGCCAACAACCGCTTCCGCCCCACCGCCATGAAAGGCGGCATCGTCACCAGCATCACTACCGACCCCGACGTGCCCGCCATCACCTACGCCCCCGGCCAGATCCACATGGGCGCGGTCTGGAACCGTTACGGCACCGCCGGCAGCAACCTGGAACAGGATTGGCCCCGCGCGCTGGCGCACGAAATGAGCCACTATGCCCTCTTCCTGGATGATAACTACCTCGGCCTGGACGATGTCGGCCAGGTCATCCCCGTGGATAGCTGCCCGAGCGTGATGTCCGATCCCTACCGCAAGGATTATCCCTACGACGAATATCACCCGGCGGATGCCTGGGATGCCGAATGCGGCGATACCCTCTCCAACCGCCTGACCGGCCGCTCGGATTGGGAGACCATCTCCACCTTCTACCCCTTCATCAGCTTCACCGGCATCAATACCGGCCCGAACGGCCAGCCGATGAACGTGACCGAGGTTGAGATCCTCGATCCCGTCGGCGAATCCACCGCCCTGGCCGACCCAACCTTCTACCTGACCCAGAACGGCGGGCGGGTGGAACCTGGACGGCAGGCGCGCGCCTTCCTCTTCCAGGACAATTGGGCTGTCGACCTGGGCAAGCCGACCATTGACCACATCCTGGCGCGCGGCGCGCGCCCCGGCGACCGTGTTTGTGTCTATGAACCCGAAGCCGGGCAAATGGGTTGCGAAACGGTCACCATCGGCGACGAACAGATCGAATTGAACCTCGTGCCGGACTGGATGCCGCAGATCACGGTCAACCCCGTTTCCTCCACCACCATCACGGTCAACGTAGAAGGACTGTCGAGCGGTCAGGCCGTTTATGCCCGTCTCTACCCGGTGATGAGCACAGCCGGCGCGGCCCAGGCCATGACCTACGCCGGCAAATCCTACACCACCACCTTCACCCTGGCCGAACCAGCCATGGAAGGCTACGTGGTGGTCTATATCAACGGCAGCAACCCCTATCGGGAAGCCATTGTGGACTATGCCATCGGCGGCAGCCCGGCCAATGTACGCGGCTCTAACTCCAACGTGCGCGGCTCGAATGCCCCCGCTTCCTCCACCGACGGTCAGGTGATCCTCTTCACCCCCGATACGCAGCTGGATGAGAACGAGTTCTACACCCTCCAGGCCCTCACCCAGGCGCCTGCCCTGCCCGGCTGGGCCGGTACCGCCTCGCGTCCTTACCGCATCGCCGCCTCCACCGGCGCCGCTTCGCTGGCCGGGTCCTCGTTGACCTTCTCCTACATGGGCGACGAGGTGCAGTCCGGCGAGGAAGACTGGCTGAAGGTCTACTACTGGAACGGCTCCAGCTGGGAAGCGCTGCCCACCAACGTGGACACCTACTTCAACACCGCCTCGGCTCCCGCCGAGCAGCCCGGCATCTACATCCTGCTCTCATCTGTCGAAGTGCAGCTCTTCGGCCCCGGCTGGAATCTGGTGGCCTACCCCCTGCAGGTGAACCTGCCGGTTGCCCCGGCCGTTTCCTCTCTGCTCAACCTGCCAGTCCTGACCGTCTACTCCTACAACCAGACCGCTACCGATCCCTGGACACTCTACCACCCCGGCGCCCCCGACTGGGTCAATGACCTGACCACCATGAAACAGGGCCAGGGCTACTGGATCTACACCTCACAGGACAGCGTCTGGCGCCTGAGCGGCGGCATGGCATCCGCATCGGGCAAGAGCGAGAGCGCCATCGAAAGCAGCGCGCCCACCCCGCCCGCCACGGTTTACGGTTGGGTTTATGCCAAGGACAGCTTTGTGCCTGCCGTGGGCACTCCCATCCAGGCTTATGTGGACGGCACCCTGTGCGCTTCCACCACCGTCTTCAGCACCGGCGGCAAGCTGGTCTATAAGCTGGAACTGCCCGACAATACCACCTGCGGCGGTGAAGGACGCACCATCAGCCTGCGTTCCGGCTCCACCCAGTTCCCCGAGACCGGCCTGTGGACCACCACAGCCCCGGTCAACATCAACCTGTTCGACATCAAGAAACTCTTCCTGCCGATCATCACCCGCTGACGAAACAAAGAGAGGGCGTCCGGATGGACGCCCTCTCTCGTTAATTTCTCCTTCCGAATGGCACAAATGGGACTATAATGATTCTAAACCAGGCAGCAATGCTGCCTGAATACATACAAAAGGAGACTTCGTATGGGAGAAAGAGGCAGCAAGAAAGATAAAGAAAAAGCCGAAAAGCAAAAGAAGCAGAAGATAGAGAAACAGAAGCAGCAAAAAGAAAACAAGCTGCCCAAGAAACCCGTCTAGCGCGCGCGGTTTCGTTCCTGGATCATCTCTGCCACAATGCTGATGCCGATCTCCTCGGGCGTTTCCGCGCTGATTGGCAGGCCAATGGGTGCGTGCACGCGCCGGATATCCTCCTCGCTGTAGCCGCGCCGGCGTAACTCTTCGAAGATCAACGCCACCTTGCGCCGGCTGCCGATCATGCCGATATACCCGGCTTCCGACCTCAATACCTGGGCCAGCACCTCCAGGTCGTTCAGGTGCCCGCGCGTGACGATCACGGCAAAGCTGTCCTGGTCAAGCGGGGCCTGCGCCAGGATATTTTCGAACGAATTCAGCACTACCAACCGGTCCGCGGTGGGGAAGCGCTCTGCGTTGGCGTATTCCGCCCGGTCGTCCAGCACCACCGTCCAAAAGCCGACCGCCTTGGTGAAACCGGCCAGGCTGCGCGAGACATGCCCCGCCCCGAAGATGTAGGCCGTCCCGGCAATATTGACCGGCTCGACCATCGCCCCCATCCGGGCGCCTTCAAGGCGCAGCGCCTCCGGCAAGCTGATCTCTCTAACCTGTTCCAGCTCCAGCCCGGCGGGCAGCTCCCCGGCCAGCAGTCCCTCCTGCCCCACCAGGGCTTGCCGTGCGTCCGGCAGGCTGGTGACCAGCCAGGCCTTGCGGTGCGCAGCGGCTGCTGCGCCCAGCCCTTCGATCACTGCGCGGGTATGCGGATCGGCTGGATCGACCCGTTCCACTAACACCTCCACCTGCCCCCCGCAAATGGCATCCATCGAAGCAGCTTCGCGCCCGCTGAACTCGAATTTCTCGATCACAGCCCGCGGTTTCTTCCCCTCGATCACCTGTAAAGCCAGGCCCTGAACATTGGCCTCCAGCGCCCCCCCGCCCACCGTGCCCACCGAAGCGCCTTTGGCGGTCACCAACATCTTGGCCCCCGCTGAGCGCGGCGCCGAGCCGTTGCGCGTAATGACCGTCGCCAGGGCGAAAGGCTGATTGTGTTTCAATTGGGCTTGCATGGTATCAATAATTGGTTTCATAGGGTCTCCAATAAAAAGGGTTCAAAAGAGTGGAAAATAAAGATTGGTGAAGGATCGCGCCACTCTTCGATCCTGGTTGAGAAATCAGACCTCTATTGTATCCCCGCAGAGAAGCCAGGGCAAGCCGTTCTTATATTTTCGACGCCCTTTAAAATTCGTCCCAGTGGCTGAGCATTGGGTGCAGGGCTGGGAAAAGCACGCCGGCCAACTCAGCCGCCGCGCCGCGACATTCCATCCCCTCCTGGCGCATCACCTCCGCCGGTTCATCCGATCCGATCAGCAGGCGCGCCAGGGCTGTCCCACCAGAGAGGATATTGTCACTCTCCCCAGCCGGGAGCAGCGTTATATGCCCCTGGCCGATCTCCAGCAGCACAACCGATTCCGGGAGGCGCGATTCCAGGCGCAGGGTCCCCTGCCAGCCGGCCAGGTGCGAGCAGCGCAGCCGCGCCTCCAGCAGCGGATGCAGCTTTTCCAGCGCACCGGGCAGATTTACCAGGCGCACCCGCCAACCGGTATTGCCGAAATATTGCGTCTCCACCAGGCACGCCCCGCGCCGGATGCGCTGCAAGAGCAGATGCTCGTGCGGTAGCGTGAAAAAGGCCAGCGATTGATACGGTTTGCGCTCCCCAGACGCATCCGGCGGCTGCTCGCGGCGGAACAGCTCGCCCAGCACTGCCAAACACTGCTCGGGATCGCCGGCCGCTTCCAGGCAGACCAGGTCGTCGGCGTGCTCCGGCCCACCCACCTCGGCCGCCCCGGCAGGCAGCGCGCGCACATACCCTGCCAGGCTGCCGTCCGCGTCGAACCAGCCGTGATAGGCATCCACCGCCTCGCTCTTGAAAGCCCGGTAGGTCGGGCGCACCGCCGTGCCATTCAACCCGGCCTGGGTGCGGTTGTAGAGGGCGCTGATCGCGTCCATGTCCGCCGCCGTGAGGGCGCGGAAGGGCGTCTGCGGCGGCGCGGAGGGGATCTCCGACCCCAGGCTGGCCCCCAGGCGGTAGGTGACGTAATTCCAGGCCCGCGCGAAGCCAAATTTGACATAATGCCGTCCGCGCAGAATGGAGAGATCGTAACCGGCTTCCTGCATGGCCTGGAAGGAAGCTGTCGCGGCGCGCTCCATCAGACCCTGCTTGCGGCAATCCTCCTCGGTCGCCACCGCGCCAATGCCCGCCACGCGCAGCGTTATCGACTCCAGGCGCATCTCGTACCCCCACACCCCCCAGTGGTGCACCAGGCGTTCCCCGTCCCAGATCAGCCGGGTGGCATGCGGGTCGTAATTGCAATTACCCACGTACTCGCGGGCAATTGCATCCGCATGTTCTCCGCCCGCAAACACGCGCGAGATGATCCCCGCGATAGCGGGCAGGTCGCGCGGCAGTTCAGCAGCTGATAAGGTGTAGGAATGGGTCATGAGAGCCTCCCTGATCATTATATCGGAGAATGGGAACCATCCACCGCTTGCAGTTAAGCGCTCACAGCTCCATGCTGTGAGATTCTCCAACAGTCGCAGCAGATCGCTTTCATCCTATCTGCCGTTAACTGTCGGTTGTTTACTGCACCCCCGCAAGCCACTTCAGCGCCAGCTCGCGGTCGTAAAAGACGTGGAAGGCGTTGCCGCGGTTGGTCTCCAGCACAAAATCGCGGAAATGCCCCTGGTTGACCAGCTTGGGCGTCAAAACCGCCGCGGCCCGGATGCGGTAGTTGCTGAATTTGAGCAGCACCGCCCCGGCCAGCCCGGTGCGCAGGTGCAAAAAATCTACCGCCAGGTTGGAAGCGTTCAGCAGCACGCGGTCGGTCTCGTGCTCGCCGCAGGCTGCTACCACATCCAGCGCGTCATTCTCGCTGGCGATCACCCCCCCATCCGGCAGGCATTCGACGATCTTCACACCGTTGATTTCGACAAGTTGGGTTTCCATGAGACACCTTTCGATCTAATTCTTAGGACGCAGCTTTAAAAATGGATCCGTGAATATCCGTTCAATCCGTCAAATCTGTGTCCAATGGGATTTTCCTTTTTAGCGCAGCGTCTGGCTGATCCGCTCCGCCAGCATCTCCTCCCCGGCCGGGGTGAGGTGAATGGCGCTGTTGGTGAACTGATCCTGCGGGACGAGGTCCCACAGGTCAAGGTAATTCCAGCCGTGCGCGGCGGCTTCATCTGCCAGCAGAGCGCGGTAGCGGTCGTACGCCCAGCGCGGATAATAGAAATTATAACGCAGGTCGCTGTTCTTGCCCTGGCTGATCAGGATCGGCTCGTTGACCAGCAGGATCCTCGGCACGGCGCCCATCCCCGCCTCCAGCACATCCCAGGCCAGCAGGTCGGGGGTGAACCGGGCTTCCTCCCAGTGGTTGAAGGTCGCGTCTGCGTCCAGGTCGCGCTGAGCGGCCTCATAGGTCTCAGGATAGAACTGGTCGATGCCCGTGGCCGCCCACAGCGGACCGTACAGCTGCAGGCGCAGCAGGTCGGCCAGGGCGCGGCGCTGCCCGATGATCGTGCGCCCCCACAGATCGGGATGCACCAGGTTCTTGTCATCCGCCCGCACAGATGTAAGGCTATACGCATTTATCAACGCCTCCACCCGCCCCGCGTTGTTCGCCACCAGCGGCGATTCCAACTGCCGGTCGTCCGGCATGCCCTCCAGCGTCACCATCCAGATCACCATCTCTGGCGGATTGGCGCTGCGCAGCGCCTCATCCAGCAGCATCAGGTCTTTGGTCACCGAGAGGGTCGGGTAGCCCAGGTTGTAGAAGCGCATCTTGCGCCCGTCCGCGCTGGTCAACCCCAGCCCGTTCAACTTGCCCGCCAGCGTGTCCTCTGGCTTCAGCAGCGTGCCCCACACCGACGAATCGCCGATCACGATCACGCGGTACTCGTCCGCTTTTTGGGGCGCGTTGAACTCGTGCGCGGCGAACATGGCTTCCACGCTGTACATGCTGAAGGAATACGCCTCGGACGGGTTCTCGCCGAAAGGAAAGCGCGCCCGCCCGGGGAACAACCCGTTATAGAGCGAGATGCGTCCCAACCCAGGAAGAGGGTCCAGCGCCGCGTAGAGCAGGTTGAAAGCGATGAAGAGGATCAGCGCTTTCACCAGCACGCGAATGGGGGAGATTTTGGAAGAAGAAGGCATAGGATTTACGATTTACGATTTGCGATTGACGATTTTAGATTGACGATTGAATAATTTGAACCGCGAAGGCGCGAAGGGTCTGTGGTTAAAATCTCTTATCTGCGTTCATCTGTATCCATCTGTGGTTAATTAATCCCAAACAGCACGCCCAGCACACGCAGGGCATCCGCCGGTTGGGGCAGGGCGAACCACGTCCAGCCCAGCGCCACGAAAATGAACGTTGCCAACGCGCCCAGCCCGCCCAGGACGGCCTTCAGGCGCGGCTTTTCCTCCAGCGCCTCGGCGCGCGGCTCGAAGGTCCCCGTAGGGGATTTCAGCCACTCCGACCAGCGGTTCTGCAGGAACAGCCCCAGCCCGTGCCAGGCGCCCCAGATGACGAAATTCCAGGTCACCCCGTGCCACAGCCCGATCAACACAAAGGTGCTCAGCTGGGTGAAGAGAATGATCAGCGCCAGCGGCAGCGGGCGTTCGCGCGTCCTCAGCCAGCGCGTCAGCGGGTTGAAATAATAGGCGCGGAACCACTGCGTCAGGGTCATGTGCCAGTTATTCCAGAACTGGGTCAGGTTGGGCTTGAGATACGGCGCGTTGAAGTTCTCTGGTAGGCGTACGCCCAGCAGCCTTCCCAACCCGATGGCGATATCGGTGTAGCCGCTGAAATCGAAATAGATCTGCAGAGCATAGCCCACCAGCGCCAACCACATCCAGCCCGCCCCCTGGATCACTCCGGCGTTCTCCGCCGAGAGCGAGAAGAGCGCCAGGCTGCCCGCCAGGACGAACTTCTTGAACAACCCCAGCGCCAGACGTTCCCCGGCCGGGAGCAGGTCGTCCATCAGCGGAGCCAGCGGCACGCGCAGGTCCTTGACGAAGCGCTCCACCCGGTCGATCGGCCCGGCCGTCAGGGCGGGGAAGAAGATCAAATAGGTCAGATACTCGCGGAAATTGGCCGGCGGCACACGCGGGGGTTTGCTCCCTGCATTCTGCCGCTCGCGCAGGGTGTGGATCAGGCGAAAGGCGATGTAGGAAAAGCCCAGCCAGCGCAGATCCAGCGGCCCGGCCAGGTTGACCGGCTGTCCCATCAGCCCGCGCAGCCCGGCGGAGGCCGCTTGCGAGAGCGCGGGGGTTTTCAGGATAATGAACAGTCCCAGCAGGAAAAGGATCAACGCCCCGGGCAGCCAACCCGCGGCGGCCTTGCCCTTGCCCAGCGTTCCCAGCCAGGCCAGCAGCACGGCAAAACCCGCCGCCAGCAGCAGACCCGCCAGCACCAGCTCGAACTGCGGCGGGCGGCTGGATGTGATCACCCCGGTTGGCGATAAAAAGCGCGTGGCCGCCACCAGCAGAACGATCCCCCCCGCCGCGCCCAGCCAGGGCAGGTTCTCGCGCCAGAAGGCCGAAATCCTGAAGGTCTTCAAAGCCTTGGGGGTCTGCTCCGTTTCAACCGGATTGCCAGGGTTTTTAACTCCCGGAATCGTTGCGATCCAGCCCCAGGTTGCCAGCGCCAGCGTGGCCAGCGGCAGCCAGAAATCCAGATTGCGTACCGGCATGGAAGGCTGCAGCCAGAAGAGCGCCAGCACGCTGGCAACAAAAAGGAAGCCGTTCTTCCAGGCGGTGACTGCGGCGGCCTTACCCGCCGTGTCTTTGCGCGAAAGGCGCGCATATCCCGCCGCCAGCAGGCGCAGCAGCAGCGCCAGTCCCAAGAAGATCAAAATATCGCGCAGCGTCATCGCCTAAAAACCCTGGTAGATCCACAGCGGGGCATTGTCCGCGGTGACGATCACCAGCAGCACCAGGATCAACGCCAGCGCCAGGGCCAGCAAATTCTCGCGGCTGAAGAGCCGCTTCAAGCATTCTACCGGTAACCGCATACGCGCCAGTCGCCGCCCTCTTGCGCCACCTGGTAGGTCCAACGCGAGAGGTCGAACTCGCGCGCCTCGCCCTGGTAGGAAGTGACGATCTTGCCCGTGCAGGTCACCAGCGTCTGCCCGTTCTCCGTGCCGGTTTCCGAGCAGGACAGGCCCTCCAGGCTGGCCGAGACCGCCTCGAAGGAATCCATTTCCAGCAGTGCCTGCGCTTCCCAATCCGCGCAGGAGAGCGAAGAAAGCGTGTCGGCCTGTTTGCCGATCAGCGCGTTGAGATAACTTTCCACCGCCTGGGCGGCCGGGCTTTTGCTGTTGGAGGAGCAACCCGCCAGCGCCAGGGCAAAGATCAAAATGATAAAAATGAACCGCGTGCGCATTCCATACCTCGTCCGTTCCAAAGATGGGGGTATTATAATCGAGAAAATTGTTCTCAACGTTCTACGTAAACCTCACTATAATAAATTTATCATGTCCTACCAGATCCGCGATTACCAGAAAGGCTTTGAACCCAACCAGGCGCGCATCGGCCGCCAGGTGGCGCAGGACTGGATCTGGCCGCTGGCCTATGACCTGGCTGACCTGCTGGCCCTGCACGCCCGCCCGGACTTCGACCCCGAGACGCGCCACTACTGCTTCCTCGGCGATGAGATGGTCGGCTATATGTTCTCAGTCGTCTCCTCCAGCGGCGAGGAGGCCACGATCGATTTTCCGCGCCTGCTGCCGGGGCATGAATCGGCTGCCGAACTGCTGCTGGAAAAAGCCTTCGCCACGCTGCGGCGCAAAGGGGTGAAGCGCGCCGTCGGACGGGTGACCGACATGGTCCCCGGCGATGTAAGCCTGGCAGAGCGGGTGGGGTTCCGCATCCACGACTGGGGCTACAAGCAATATTATGAATACCGCACCGCCTGGGGCCTATTAACCCTGCCCGCAGCCCCCGAGCTGGAAGAGATCGACCCGGCCGGCGGGCTGGAGGAGTGCGCCGGGGTGGCCGCGCTGTGGTACAAACGTCCGCCCGAGGCCTACCGCGCGCTGATGGCCGAGTGGCACGCCGCCGGGCTGGTCATCGCCCACCTGGGCGTGCGCCGGGAGGGCAAGCTGGTCGCTACCTGCATGGCCGCGCCCAACCTGGTGCGCCGCTCCACCGCCGCTTTCTACAATATCTACGCCCCCGATGAGGACAGCCTGCTGCCGCTGCTGGCCGGCGGGGTCAACCGCTGCATCCAGCACGGCGGCGTGGAAAATATCCTCGCCGACCTGATCCACGAAAACCTGCTCCACGAGCCGGCCTACCGCCGGCTGGGCTTCCGCAAGGTGGCCGAGTGGGGCAAGATCGAGAAGGAACTTTAAAATGAAGATCAAGCTTGGCAAACTTCCATATATCTACCCCATTCCCATCGCATTGGCGGGGGCGTTGGTGAACGGCAAACCAAACTTCGAGCTGGTGGGAGATGTAGGCCTGATGGGGATCAACCCGCCGCTGGTGTACGTCTCCTCCCACCGCGAACATTACACCAACCAGGGGATCGTTGAGCAGGCGGCCTTCAGCCTCAATTTCCCCACCACCTCCATGCTGGCCGTGGCGGATTACTGCGGGATCGTCTCCGGGTGCGACGTGGATAAGGGCGCGCTGTTCGAGGTCTTTTACGGCGAGCTGCCCGGCGCACCCATGATCGCCGAATGCCCGCTCAACCTGGAATGCCGCGTGGTGCACGAGTTCTCCATCCAGCACCGCCAGGTATTCGTCGGCGAGGTGGCGCAGGCTTACCTCAGCGAGGAATTCAGCGAGCAGCACGAGGGTAGGCGCGTTCCGGTCGACCTGACCCGCCTGGATCCGATCCTCTACGCGCTGGATAACCGCTATTATTCGATCGGCCAACCGATCGGCAACGGCTACCAGGAAGGAAAATCAATCAGAGATTGACGAAAGCGCCCAAAGGGGGGATCAGAGGATCTCTTTTGATATGACTTTCACGGATTTTTTAGCCGCGAATTTTGTTTTTATATCTTCCTATCTGCGTTCATTTGCGCGCAAAGCGTCTACGGTTAAATTTTCTTATCCGAGTTCATCTGTGTTGACCTGTGGTTTGGTGTTTCCATCCATCAGGACCTTTCCTTTGAGCACGAGGATCCCCAGCCAGATGCCCCAGGCTGCCAGGAGCAGGAACAGGCACGTCTCCAGGAAGGTAAAGTGTCGCCATCCGTATTCATTGGCCAGGTTGGCAAAAGCAAAGCCCAGGGCCAGCAGGATGGTCAATATGCCATACTCAGTGGACATCCCTTCCGCTTTCTGCCCCAAAATGCCAAATATCAGCAGCGCAAAGAAGGGCAAACGAATGCCGATGGCGTAGATATTCTCCACATACAGCCCGTGTTGGATGTCATGCAGGTCAACCAAGCACAGGATCGTGGAGACGACCCCAATCATCAGGGCAACCAGGCTCATGACCAGGTTCTGCCGCCGGTGGACAAAGAACAGACCCACCCATACTACCAGCAGCAGGACCGGCGCCGCCACGTAGAAGATCTCGATCCAATCTTCAGTATTACCCAACAGGTCATCGATAAAACCGACCATGTTGGCCGCATACACCGCCCCGGATGCCAGGCAAATAATAGCCAAAGCGCCCAACGCCAGCGCCGCCCCGCCGAACACCCAGCGTAACCATTTCATTTTCATCTTGAACCTCCTTGCGCAAACTCTGGATCACGCATTTGACGAATAAAGCGAATTCTACGAAATTTTTTATCCTAATTCTTATCTGCTCTTTATCCGTAAGTAAAGCATCTGCGGTTAAAAATTCTTATCCGTGTGCGTGGAAGATTTTTAGCCCGATCTATCCTTCTAATTTGATCAATAGATCGGCTCCAGGTGTACCACATAACCCACGTGGTATTCGAAATAATCGGTGTAATCAATGCCCAGGATCACATAGCCGTTATTGCCGGTAAAGATCCAGTTGTTGTACAGGTAGCCGCCGCCCAGCAGCGTATTATAGACCTGATCCGGGGAACCCACATCCACCTTATCCGCCAGGGTATCGTTGTCATCCGCCCAATCGACGATATCCAGGCCGATATCCAGGTAATCCAGCACTTTACCGGCGATCTCGATGGCGGTCTTACTGTACGGTTCGGGGTTGAACATATTGGCGTATTCCACATAACGCGCATATTTGTTGATCCGGTCCATTATTTTCTGCTCTTTGGAGTAATCATCCCCTTCGACGATCGAAAGGACGATCAACACCCCGTGCCCTTTGGGGATCTGGGAAAGCTTCAGATCCTCAAAATAGTTTGTGTTATAACTATCGCCGCGCGACATGGAATACGGCCCCCAGGCGAAACTGGCTGAGCGCACCGCGTAGCCGGAAGCGTCTGTCTCGATCAGCGAAAAGACAAAATTGATCTCATCCGAGCCGGAAGAGACATTGAAATCGTCCTCCTCACCATTCACACAGGTCAGTTCGGTGATCTCCAGCACGGCATGATACCCAACCGGCCGGGGCTGGGTGGTTGCGGTTATTATGGGCCGGTTGTTGGGGTTTGCCTTTCTGGTTTGCGACGTAGGAGTGCTCTCCGCGAACAGCTCTTCCAACACATCGCAGCCAACCAGGCACAGCGCAGCCAGCGCCAGGAGCAGCAACCCGGCGCCGGTCAGGATGGGAGATCGTCTCATCGCTCACCTCCGGAAATTATTCAATTGAATGCGCTACAGGATCGAGGGGACGGTGTATTTTTATTATAACGAACCGGGCAGAGAAAACAAGATAGGGAAACGAAACCGATGGGTAAAAATTCTTATCTGTTCTTATCTGTGTTCATTTGTATTTATCTGCGGTTAAAAAATCTTATACGTTCTTATCTGTGTCCATCTGTGGTTAAAAATTCTTATTGGTGTTTATCCGCTCTTATCTGTGGTTAAATTTTCTTATCCGTGTTCCTCTGCATTTATCTGCGGTTAAAAATTCTTATCCGTGTGCGTGGAAGATTTTTAGCCCGCCAGGTTCCACAGCACCCCCGGCGGGGTGGGGATCGGCTGCGGCAAGGTGGGTGTGCCCAGGATGGTGGGCGTGAGGGCCGCGGCGGGGGTGGATGAGGCCGCAGCCGTGGCAGGCAGCGGGCTGGATACCGGGGAAGCAGCGCAGCCCGCCAGCACGAACAGGAACACGCCCATGCAGCGAAGAATGCGGCTTGATTTCATCATTTCACCTTTAGGCTGGCTTCAACACCACCGTGTAAGCGCTATTTTTCTCAAAATTGTGCATCGGGCTGGAAGTGGCGACCTGGATTGGCTGCGGGTCAAAGGCCTGCCCGCAAAATTCGGCATGCACCACTTTGAGGCCAGTGCCTTCCAACAATAACAGCAGGTCCGCCGGGGTGTAACATCGAATGGACTGGCGGCGGGTGTTCTCTGGCGCGCCCACCGGCTCCCATTCGTCAATCCAACGCCCCAGCACGCCGTCATAGTAAGATCGTTCGGTCATATCCACCGAGCCGGGCACATTTTCCAGCCGGTCCAGGGATTGTTGCGTCCCGGCCATGCGCACCGGCCCAAAGGGATGGTAAACATCCATCAGCACCACCCCGCCCGGGGCCAGCCACTCGGCGGCGATGCGCCGCAGCAGGCTGCGTTGTTCGGTATCCGTGCCCATGCCAAAGACCTCGAACAGACACACGGCCTCGAACTTTCCGCTCACGGCAACGGTGTAGAAATCGCCCTGCACGGCGGTCACGCCGGGGTATTTGGCCGCGATCTTGCGCAGCAAGGCGTAATTCTTATCACTGATATCCACCGCCGTGATAGGGTAACCCGCGGCTGCCAGGTACGCGGCGGTCTCGCCGGTACCCGCGCCCAGTTCCAACAATGTCTTCGGCGCTTTGCCGGCAAAACGCTGCACCTGCTCCAGGCGGGACGGCAGATTTTCTCCCTCGTACCAGCTTTCGCCCCACCAATCTGCCGCTGAATCATAAAACGCCTTGACCCAGGCGCGGTCATTGACATCATGTACCATTGTGCACCTCTGCTTTTTGGGATTTCTGAAACTATTATACCTTGTTCCCATGCTATACTAATCCTATGGAAAAACTGGACACCTTCCTCTCCCAAGTCATCCTCGCCCGCCTGGGCACTGCCGATCCCAAGACCTTCCAGCCGCACGTGGTGCCGGTCTGGTTCCTCTGGGAGGACGGCGCCGCCTGGGTGAGCGCCTTTTCGAGCACGCGCAAGGTCAAAGAGCTGCGCGCCAACCCGCGCTGCGCCCTGCTGATCGACCTGCTGGAGCCAAAGGACGGCCTGACTGCCGTGCTGCTGGAAGGCGCCGGGGAGCTGATCACCGACCCGGCCCAGGTGCGCCCGATCGCCGAGCGCATCTACATCAAATACCTCGGCCCCGAGGGAGTGCTGGCCCCCCAGCCGCAATCCTGGCTGGTCGACCCGGAGAACACCATCCTCAAGCTGGTGCCGGAGAAGATCCGCAGCTGGTGAGATAGCTGGCGGCTTGAGCTGTTGGCTGCCGAAGGCCCCCAAAGGGGGTAAGCTGTGAGCTAGTCAATCGCCAATCGTTAATCGTCAATCGGAAATCCTATGCGCCTCTTTGAAACCCTTCTCCTCGTCCTTCTCATCGTCATTCCCCTGCTGAACCTGATCCGTCCGCTGGCGCGCGTGCGCTGGCTCCTGCCCGCCTGCTCGACCGCCCTGGCAGTGGTGCTCATGCTGCAACTGTTCGTCGAACGCCTGCGCTGGCAGTTGGTGCCGCTTTACCTGCTGGCACTGCTCTGGCTGGTCCTCTCCCTGCGCGACGAATTCGCCAGCCCCGCTCCTTCGAAGGTACAAGAAAAGCTGCCGGTTGAAACCGCTCCCTCGGAATCCCTCCGCGGCTCTGCTCGCAAGCGCCTGCGTGAGCCTTCTTTTTCTCATCCCCGCGCGGCCTGGTTCGGGCTGATCCTCGCCCTGATCTTCGCCCTGCCGCCCATCCTGCTGCCCGTGCCGCAGCTGCCCCAGCCCACCGGCCCCTACGCAGTTGGCACGGCCACCTTCTATTGGGAAGACCCCACCCGCCCGGAGGTGTACTCCGACGAACCGGGCGCGGTGCGCCGCCTGATGGTACAGGTCTGGTATCCCGCCGACCCCCATTCCGGCGCGGCGCTGGCTCCCTACCTCGACAACACCGCTGTTGCCCTGCCTGCCCTGGCCAAAAAATTCGGCATTCCTGCCTTTTTGCTCAGCCATTTGGAACTGGCCCAAACCCACAGCCTGTTGAACGCCCCTGCCGCGCCCGGCGCGGAGGCCTTCCCGGTGCTGGTCTTTTCCCATGGCTGGACCGGCATCCGCGTGCAAAACACTTACCAGATGGAAGAGCTGGCCTCGCACGGCTACGTCATCTTTGCCCCCGACCACACCTACAGCGCCATGTACACCATTTTTCCCGACGGCGAGGTGATCTTCAACAAGCGCTCCGCGCTGGGCAGTGACGACGACAGCACGCAGGAATACGACCGCATCGCCCGTATCCTCGGCAAGACCTACGTGGCCGACCTGCGCTTCGTCCTTGACCAGGCCGAAAAGGTCAACTCCGGCGCGATCGCCAGCCCGCTGGCCGGGCGGCTGGACCTGGCCCGCGTGGGCATCTTTGGCCACTCCACCGGCGGCGGCGCGGCGGTGGAAGCCTGCGCTGTGGACCCTCGCTGCAAGGCCGGACTTTCGGAAGATGCCTGGCTGATCCCCTATGACCGCGCTATCCCCGCCGCGGGCATGGATAAGCCCTTCTTCTTCATGCAGTCCGAACTGTGGAAGATCCCGCGCAACCCCACCCTGCAGGATCAGCTTTACCAGAACATGCGCGCCCCGGCCTATCGCCTGACCCTGTTGGGCGCCGCGCACTACGATTTCAGCGACATTCCCCTCCTCACCCCCCTGGCCTCGGCTATTGGCCTCAAAGGCCCCATCGACGGCCCGCGCTGCCTGTCGCTGATCAACCAGTTCAGCCTGGCCTTTTTTGACCAATATCTCCAGGGCATTTCTTCCCCCCTCCTGCAAGACGCGGGCGGGATCCACGAAGTTCGGCTGGAGGTTAAAAATTAACCGCTGATGAACGCAAATTAACGTGGATCTTTTAATTTTTAATCATCTGCGTTCATCTGTATCCATCTGCGGTTAAAGCCTCCCATCCCTGCGCAAAGCGTCTGTGGTTAAATTCTTTTCTTACCCACTCTTCTCCGTGTTTATCTGTGTTTATCTGTGATTAAATTCTTTTCTTACCACTCTTATATGTGGTTAAATTCTTTTACCTGTGGTTTAATATCTTCTAGAAAGGGAATATCCTCATGAAGGCACTTGTGATCTATGACTCAGTTTTTGGCAACACCGAAAAGGTGGCCCAGGCCATGGCTGCTGCACTGGGGGGCGAGGCCGTGCGCGTGGGCAATGTGCGCCCCGCGCATCTGCAAGACGTGGAACTGCTGCTGGTCGGCTCGCCCACCCGCGGCTGGCGGCCCACTCCTGAAATGAGCGCCTGGTTGAAAAGCCTGTCCGCCGGTTCTTTGAAGGGTGTGCGCACCGCCGCCTTTGACACTCGCACCGCCCCGGAAGACGTCAAACCGCACTGGATGAGCTTTATTGTCAAGTTCGGCGTGGCTGCCAAGCCCATCGCCGAGCTGCTCCAGGCTGCCGGCGGGGCGCAGGCCGCCGATCCGGAGGGCTTTCTCGTCCTCGACCGCGAAGGACCGATGAAACCCGGCGAGATCGAACGCGCCGCCGAATGGGCGAAGAAACTGCTTTAGATATAAAAAAACCTGGCTCAATCTCCCTGAAATTCTAACCCTTATGCCTTGTGAGGATTGCTTTGTCGGTCTAAAGCCCTCCTTGCAATGACGTGTGGCTTATGAGTTTAAACCTGTCAGGTGGCCAGAAAAAAAGGGGACGCTTTAACAAAGTCCCGTCCCTATAAGATTATTTTCGCGTGGTGGTCAATTCGGAAAGATCTCTTGAATTCACAACAGGCGTGATTTATCTATGATTTCGCCTACCCCAGCGCCTCTCGCACCCGCGGGGGTAAGAACGGCACATGCAGGTCCGGGTAAAACTCCCAGGTCTCGGTGAAGCTCGCTTCTTGCCCCGGCCCCAGCTTCACCAGCGGCCCCAGGCTTTCCAGTTCCACGAACTGGTCGTTGCAATAGGATTCCGTATTGCAGCCGCCGTCTGGAAAGGCTGCTCCGCCTGGCACGTCGAACACCTTGCGGAACAACACCCCATCCAGCCAGTAGGCGATCCAGCCGTGCGGGTTGTAATAACCCAGCTTGAACGGTTGCGGAGCTGAAAAGGCGCGGATAAGAATGAAATCATCCCCCAGCGCCAGCCGGGGATCCTGGATCTTGGAATAGGGCCACAGCGCCAGGATGCGGTTGTGCAGCAAACCGTCCCGGTCGGCAGGGCCAACCGGCTGCGGGAGGATCACCGTCCCGCCCAGCCGGAACATCGTCAATGCCCAGGGCGCCAGCTCCACCGCCCACAGCCCGGTATTGCGCAGGCGGTGTTCCACCCTGACAGCGGGCCGCCCAGCCAGCAGCTCGATGCGCATCGACTTGGCAATGCCGGAGCCGCTCTCCGGAGCGCCCTGGAGGAGAACGCCGTTCTCCAGCGCCTCCTGGGTCAGCCCATCGTTATCGGGAATATAGGTGCGCGGGATGGACTCCGGGGCAGACCACAGCCGGTGGCCGCCGAGGAAGAAGAATTCCCCGTAAGCCGTGATCAGCGAGCGCGGGATCTCCGCAAAGAGGTTTCCCTTCCCGAATGCGGAAAGGCGCACGATGCGCGGCCCCGCCCGGTTCAGATACTCCAGGCGCAGCCAGTCGTTCTTCAATTCGGCAGTGGAAAGGCCTTGAAAGCTGCCCATGCCGCCCGTTACCGATTTTTCATGAACGAGTAATACACGTCGTTCCAGCGCAGCTCGTTCTTGAACGCGGGCAGCCGGGTGGCAGCGTCGATGGGCAGGATCTCGATCCCGGCCATCTCGGCAAAGTCGCGCAGGTGCTCCACGGTAATGTCATAGCTGAAACCAGTGTGGTGCGCGCCTCCCGCCAGGATCCAGGCCGCGGCCGCGGTCTTCAGGTCCGGCCTGGGCAGCCACAGCGCGCGCGCCACCGGCAGCCTGGGCAGGGCATGCTCGGCGGGCACCACATCCACCTCGTTGACGATCAGCCGGAAGCGCGTCCCCAGGTCCACCAGCGAAGCCGCCACCGCCGGGCCGGTCTGTGCATCGAAGATCAGCCGCGCCGGGTCGGCCTTGTCGCCGATCGAAAGCGGCAGCACCTCCAGCCTGGGTTTGGTCGCGGCGATCGACGCGCATACTTCCAGCATGTGCGCGCCCAGCACCATATCGCCCGCAGCGCTGAAATGGTAAGTGTAATCTTCCATGAAGCTGGCGCCTTTCCCAAAACCGGCGCCCATCACCTTCATCGCCCGCACCAGCGCGGAGGTCTTCCAATCCCCCTCGGCGCCGAACCCGTAACCATCCGCCATCAGGCGCTGCACTGCCAATCCGGGCAGCTGTGCCAGGCCGTGCAGGTCTTCGAACGTGGTGGTGAAGGCCTTGAACCCGCCCGCCTCCAGGAAACGGCGCATGCCCAGCTCGATCCGGGCCGCTTCGCGCAGGGAGGGGTGCATTTTCTTCCCCGGCAGCAGGTTGGGGGCTGCTTCGTATACATCCAGATATTCCTGCACCAGCTGGTCAACCTCCTGCTCGCCCACCTGTCCGACCGCCCGGCTCAGGTCGCCCACCCCGTATCCGTAGACATCATAGCCGAAGCGGATCTGCGCCTCCACTTTGTCCCCCTCGGTCACCGCCACGTCGCGCATGTTGTCGCCAAAGCGGGCCACTTTCATCGTCTGCGAATCGTGCCAGGCGCAGGCAGCCCGCATCCAGATCCCCAGGCTCTTCTGCACCGCTTCATCCTGCCAGAACCCCACCACCACCTTGCGCTCCAGGCGCATGCGGGTGCCGATGAAACCAAATTCCCGGTCGCCGTGCGCCGATTGGTTGAGGTTCATAAAATCCATGTCGATCTCGCCCCAGGGGATCTCGCGGTTGAACTGGGTGTGCAGATGGACGAACGGTTTGCGCAGCAGGCCCAACCCCGCGATCCACATCTTGGCCGGGGAGAAGGTGTGCATCCAGGTAACCAACCCGATGCAATTCGCCGCCGAATTGGCTTCCAGGCACAGCTCCCGGATCGATTCCGGGGTGGTCAGGACCGGCTTGAACACCACCCGCACCGGGATATTGGGCGACTGATCCAGCGCCGCGGCCATCTGTTGGGAATGTTCTGCAACGGTCTTCAAGGTGCTTGGACCGTACAGGTGCTGGCTGCCGGTTACAAACCATACTTCCAATTGTTTCAGATCGATCATCATGGACTCCTTAATAGCATGAAATAATGGTCAGCATTATCATTGTCCGTACACGTGCGTATAACGGTCGTGCAAACGGCGCACATCCTCCGCGGCGATCGGCAGCGGGCTGCCAAGCTGCAGCGCCAGCCAGACGGTGGCGGCCACGTCTTCGGTCATCACCGCCGCCTTGACCGCGGACTGCGCGTCTGCGCCAATGGTAAAGACACCGTGATTCTGGAGCAGCACAGCCGGCGAGGCGCCGATATGCTCCACCACCATCTTCCCGATCTCCTCTCCGCCGATCAGGGCGAAAGGCGCGCACGGGATCGGCCCGCCGAACTCATCCGCCATGGCGGTCAGCACGCAGGGAATGGGCAGCCCCGCCGCCGCGAAGGCGGTGGCATAGCGGGAATGCGTGTGCACCACCCCGTTTACGTCCGGGCGGTGTTTATAAATGTAGAGGTGGCTGAGGGTATCCGAAGAGGGCTTGTACGAGCCTTCTACCACCTGCCCGTTCATATCCACCACCAGCATGTGCTCGGGGCGCATTTCTTCGTAGCGGATGCCGCTGGCCTTGATCACCACCAGCCCGCTCTCCGCGTCCCGGGCGCTGACGTTGCCGCCCGTCCAGGCCACCAGGTGGTTCTTGGGCAGTTCCAGGTGCAGGACGACCAGTTCTTCTTTCAACCGTTCCAGCATACTCACACCCTCGCTTCGGCGCGAATGGCCTTCAGGCGTTTCATCACGTCGTTGGCGCCGCGCCCAAAATAATCGTGCAGCAGCACGTATTCGGCATACAGCTTTTCATAGACGGCCTGGTTTTCAGGCCGGGCGGTGTACACCACTTCCTGCAGGTGCGCCATCGCGCCCGCCGCCTCGTAAATGGAATCGTAGCCGCCCGCGGCCTTGCCCGCCGCCACCGCGCCGAACATGGCCGAACCCAGCGCGGGGGTCTGCCTGGAAGCGCTGACCCGGATCGGCAAGCCGGTCACATCCGCGTAAATTTGCATCAACAGCTTGTTCTTTTCGGGCAGCCCGCCGCAGGCCACCAGTTCGTGGATCGGCACGCCGTTCTTCTGGAAGGTCTCGATGATGATGCGCTTGCCGTAGGCGGTAGCCTCGATCAGCGCGCGGTAGATCTCCTCCGGGCGGGTCGCCAGCGTGGCCCCCACCAGCAAACCGGTCAGGTCCACGTCCACCAGCACCGAGCGGTTGCCGTTCCACCAATCCAGCGCCAGCAGGCCGCTTTCACCCACCTTCAACAGCCCGGCTTTCTCTTCCAGCAGTTGGTGAATGTTCATCCCGCGCTGCCTGGCTTCCTGCGCGTAAGCCTCCGGGACGCAGTTTTCCACGAACCAGGCAAAGTGATCGCCCACGCAGGATTGCCCGGCCTCGTATCCAAAAAAGCCGGGGATGATGCCGTCTTCCACGTACCCGCACATGCCGGGCACAATATGTTCCTCGCTGCCCAGCACCATGTCGCAGGTGGAGGTGCCCATGATCATCACCATCCGGCCGGGTTCGGTCACCGTCGCCGCCGGGACGGCCACGTGCGCGTCCACATTTGCGATCGCCACCGCCGTGCCGGGCAGCAGCCCGGTCCACCCGGCCGCCTGGGCGGTCAACCCGCCCGCGCGCCCGCCGATCGGGCGAATATCTGTGGTGAGCTTTTCCTGCACCACCCCGCCCAGCCGGGGATGCAGCGCGGCAAAGAATTCCGGACGGGGGAAACCGTCCTTCTTGGACCAGATGGCCTTGTAGCCGGCCGTGCAGCTGTTGCGTGTTTCGGTGCCGGTCAATTGCCAGACCACCCAATCCGCCGCCTCCAACAGCCGGTCCGCCGCCTCATAGATCTCGGGGGCTTCGTGCAGGATCTGCAGCGTTTTGGCAAAGAACCACTCGGAGGAGATCTTGCCGCCGTAGCGGTCCAGCCAGGGTTCGCCCATTTCGCGCGCCGTGGCGTTGATCTGGTCGGCCTCCGGCTGGGCGGAATGGTGTTTCCACAACTTCACCCAGGCATGCGGGCGGTTGCGCAGTTCGGGCAGGCAGCACAGGGGCGTGCCGTCCGCCTTCACCGGCAGCATCGTGCAGGCGGTAAAGTCGATCCCGATCCCGATCACATCGGCCGGGTTCACCCCCGACTGCTTCAACACCGCCGGGATGGTATTCTGAAAGGTGCGGATATAATCCTGCGGGTCCTGCAAGGCCCAATCCGGTTCCAGGCGCGGCCCACCGTCCGGCAGGCGCTCGTCGATCACCGCATGGGAATAAGGATAGATCGCGGTAGCCACCTCGCGGCCGTCGGCCACATCCACCAGCACCGCCCGCCCGCTCTCCGTCCCAAAATCAACACCGATCGTGTATTTGCTCATCCTGCTGCTCCTCTTCGGGCTCCTCTACCCGACCTCGATGATCACTTTAAGACCTGCGCGGCGCGCTGCGGTCTGGAACGCCTCTGCGACCCGGCTGAGGGGAAAGCGGTGCGTCACCAGCGAGCGCAGGTCCACCTGCCCGGCCAGTGCCAGGCGGATGGCGCGCGGGTAAGTGCGGTTCATTCGCCGCACCAGTTTGATCGTCAGCCCTTTGCGGCGCGCCGCCGACGCGGTGAAAGACGTCCGGTCATCGTCCGGTATGCCCGCCAGGATCACCTTTCCTCCGGGAACGACCGCCGCAAAGGCGTCATCCACGGCGCCCTGCGCCCCGGCCACCTCAAAGGCCACATCCACGCCCCGCCCGCCGGATGCTTCCAGCAGCAGCCCTTCCGGCAGACGGCCATCCACCTGGTAGGCGTGGTGCGCGCCGTAGGCTTGCGCGGCCTCCACCCGCCAGGGGAGGGTATCGGTCGCGATCACGCTCTGCGCGCCCGCCAGGCGCGCCAGCCGGACGATCAGCAGCCCAATCGGGCCGCAGCCAAATACGCCCACGTTCATTCCCAGCTTCAGGTGCGCCAGGTCTACGGCGTGGATGGCCACCCCCAGCGGCTCCAGCATGGCCCCGTCCTCGTCCGAAAGCTCGTCCGGGAGGGGGAACAGGCAGTTGGAATCCCAGGCCATCTGATCGCGCAGGGCGCCGTCCTCGCTGCCGTGCCCTGCGAAGCGCACATGGGGGCACAGGTTTGGAAATCCGCGCGCGCAGAATTCGCACCGCCCACAGGGGATGGACGGATCCACCGCCACGCGCTCCCCGCTCGCAGTGCGGGCAGAGAACTCGTGACCCAGCACCAGCGGACGGGTCAGCCGCGCGTCGCCGATCCCTTGCTGCGCGAACCAGTGCAGGTCGGAACCGCAAATGCCCACCCTGCTCACCTGCAGCAGTTGTTCGCCCGCCCCCGGAACAGGGACCGGTTCATCGCTCAGCCGCAGGTCGTTCACCCCGTGTAATCGCGCAACTTTCATAAGGAATTTGGCTCCTCGATTATTTATCGGTAATATCGATGGCGTAGTTCACGTACAGCCGCATATTCTTCGATTCCACGCTCAACAGGATATAGCAATCCTTCACCTCTGCGGGAACCGCTGCTTTTGTCGTCCACTCCACATCGCCCCCCGCAGGCGTGATGGGGGTCGTCGCCAGGTCCATGATCTCGTAGTAGCCGTAGATGATGCCGTCCGAGCCGATCACGGGCGGGTTGCCGATGTGGATCTTCAGGGCAAATTCGGTGGGGTTGACATTCTGCCACTTGAACTCAAAACCGTCCGCGGAACGGGTGACATCCAGCAGGGTGATGACCGTATCGCTGAGCGCGGTGATGCTCACATCCTGCTTCTGGATCAGGCCTTCCACCGGCTCGAAGACCGGGTAGGTCAGGTTCTCGTCCGTCTCATCCAGGTTGAGGTTTAACGTGCCTTTGCTTTCGCCCTCTTCCTGGTGATAGTAGTTCAGCTCGCCGCTGTAGGCCACGTAATCCACCGCCAGCTTCGCGCCGGCCGCTGCCGGAACGCCCTGGCATTCCACGTAGATCAACTGGATCTTGGGTTCCATCTTGGTGCCGGCCGTGTATCCGCGCATTTGAAAACCGGGCGCCAGGCGGTGCCCGCCCGTGCCGACGAAGACCGTCTCGCAGTTATGGGTCTTTCCGTCGCTGGTGGTCAACACCGCCGGCTTGTCTTCCACAGCCTTCATCGTGCTCCATTGTCCGGTCTCGTTGCGGATCGTCAGGTCAATGTGCAGATCCCCGGCGTCCGTCTGGTCCGCGTGGGTCACCACCGCGCTCCAACCCTTGGAAATGGTGGAGGTTTGGGCTTCCAGGCCTTCCGGCAGCACGACATAGACGCACGCGGCCAGGAAAAGATTGAAAAGGATGAGGATGGGGATCAACGCCTTTTGCTTTCGCATCTGTATTTCTCCTTATAATCAACTGCCGTACCGCGGTCAGGGCGTGGTCGGGAACTTGGGGACCAGGCCTTTGACCAGCGAGATGATCTGCCAGTACACCGCGGGAGCATCCGTGCCGCCATCCACGCCCTTGATGGTCTTGGCCTGGTTCTCATGCACCACCGTCAGGTAATAGCCGTAGCACTGCCCGCAGGGAGTGTGCCAGGTGTTGTACAGTTCGTCAGTGTACCAGCCCTGGTCCATGATCCCGGTCACCAGCAGGTTGACATCCTCGGTCGTCACCTGCGCCTCGATCTTATTGGTCACGTTATCGCCCGTGATGCGACCGTCGGGATAGACGGCATACAGCTCATCCACGCAATCCGGGCCGCCGTTGCGTTCATAGACCACCACCGCGCCCTCTTTGACCAGCCCGGCCGCCTGATCCTGCCGGAAGGGCTGCAGGGTGCAGTGCTGGCTGGCGGGCGTCTTGGCCTCGGTCTTGCCCGGCGAGCCGCCCGAGACGACCGACAGGATGACCACCGCCGCCAGGACCACCGGGATGCCGTAGTTCAACCATTTGCGCCAGGCCGGCAGGGGAGCCTTCTTCTCGTCGGAGCGCCCACCCTTGCGCGAGGCCAGCACGCTCTGTACGCCGATGAACATCAGCGTCAGCATGCCGATCACGATCTTGGTCCACCACGAGCTGAGCGTCCCGTTGAACTGGATCAGCGTCTGGGTGATGCCCAGGATCAACACGCCGAACGGCGTGCCGACCAAGTAACCCACCCCGCCCGAGAGCATCGTGCCGCCCATCACCACCGAGGCGATCACATCCATCTCGAAGCCGGAAGCGTACAGCCCGTGCCCCGAAAGGACAAAGATGCTCAGGGCGATCCCCGCCAGCGCCGAGCAAAAGCCGCTGAAGGTGTAGACCAGCACGCGGGTGGAATCGACCGGCAGGCCCATCAGGCGCGCCGATTGTTCGTTGCCGCCGATGGCATAGACCGTGCGCCCGAAGCGGGTGTAATGTGCAATATAGATCCCCACCGCCAGCAGCACCAGGGATACCACTACCGGGATGGTGACATACGGCGCAGCCTTGCCCTGGCTCCAGGCGATCTCGGCCAGGCCGGGGATCAGGATCTTGGTCTGTCCCAGCAGGGTATAGACGGGATGGCTGATGGCGATGGCGTCGTCGCTGATGAAAAAGCACATCCCGCGCGCGAACCACATCCCCGCCAGGGTGGCGATGAATGGCTGCACCTTCAAAAAGGCCACGAAGGAGCCCATCACCGTGCCCAGCGCCGCACCCATCAACAGCATCAGCGCAAAGGCCGCCCACGGGCTCCAACCATCCCGGATCAGGGCTGCCGTGGCCACCGTAGTGAGGGCCACCACCCCGCTGACCGAAAGGTCGATCCCGCCGGAGAGGATCACGAAGGTCATCCCCACCGCGCTGATCATCAGGTAGGCGTTATTGCGGAAGATGTTCAGGAACACCTGGGCATCGCGCATGCCGGGATAGGAGATCATCCCGAAAAAATAGGCGGCAAATGCCAGCAGCGCCGTGGCGGCCAGGGGAATGAACCTGCGGTTCTTGGAGACAAATAAAGAGATCTTGTTCATCATGGCTAACCGCCTTTTGGCGCGCTGATCTTGCGGATCAGGCTGCGGGCTTGCTGAGAATAGAGCAGGATCATAAAGATGACGAAGACGCCCTTGATCGCCTGCAGCGCGAAGGCCGGCACGCCCAGCGCGTACATCGAGGTAGTGATCGCCTGGATCACCACCGCGCCGACCAGGCTGGCGAACAGGGAGAAGCGCCCGCCCGCCCCCATCACCGTCCCCCCGATCACCACCGCCAGGATGGCGTCCAGTTCCAGCCCCAACCCGATGTTATGCGCATCGGAGGTCTTGATATTGGAGGAGGCGATCAACCCCGCCAGCCCGGCGCAAAAGCCGCAAAAGGCATAGGCCAGCAGCTTGATCTTCTTCTCTTTGATGCCGCTGAACAGGCTGGAGCGGGAGTTGATCCCCACAGATTCAATGAAGAGCCCGATGGCGCTGCGCCGGGTGATCAACCAGGTGATGACGAACAGGATCGCCACCAGGTACAGCGAGAACGGCAGCACCGCCCAGCCCTGCCCGATATAGGCATACGGCTCGTAGAAGATCTGGATGCGCACCCCGTTGGTGATCAGTTGGGCGATCCCGCGCCCGGCGATCATCAGGATCAGCGTGGCCACCATCGGTTGGATCTTGACGTAGGCCACCAGCACCCCGTTCCACAGCCCGCAGACCGTGGCCACGATCAACGCTACCAGGATCACCTCCCACAGCGGGGAATAGGTGAAATTGGGGTCGTTGATGAATTTCATCAGGTCGGGCGGCAACTCCAGGCCAATGATCACCGGGTTCATCATCACCGCCGCGACGGAAGACGCGATGGCCATCACCGCGCCCACCGAAAGGTCCACCCCGCCCACCGCGATCACCAGCGTCATCCCCAGGGCCAGGATCATCACCGGCGAGGCGTTACGCAGGATGTCGATCAGGCTGCCGTACAGGTTCCCGTCGCGGACCTGGATGGCAAAGAAATTGGGGATGATCACCAGGTCCAGCAGCAGGATGATCGCCAGCGTGAGGAAAGGAAAGAAGAGCTTGCTCTCCGTGATCTTTCTTACCGTGAATTTGGAGCTCGTTTTTTCCATTATTCACCTGCCATTAATCGCATGACGTCATGCTCATCCGTGTCGCCGCCCACTTCGGCGATCTTCTGGTGGTCGCTCATCACCGCAATGCGGTGCGAGCAGCGCATGACCTCTTCCAGTTCGGAGGAAATGAATATGCAGGACTTGCCTTCATCCGCCAGGTTCAACACCAATTTTTGGATTTCAGCCTTGGTGCCGATGTCGATCCCGCGCGTCGGCTCGTCCAGGATCAACACGCGCGGATCGGTAGCCAGCCAGCGCGCCAGGATCACCTTCTGCTGGTTGCCCCCGCTCAGGTTCTTCACCGGCTGGTCGGCGGAAGGCGTGGCAATTTCAAGCAATTTGATGAATTTCTCCGCGATCTCGTATTGCTTGGGCACGCTCAAGAACTTGAACCAGCCCCGGCCGGCCTGCAGCGCAAGGATGATATTCTCGCGGACGGTCAGTTCGTCCACAATGCCGGCCGCCTTGCGGTCCTCCGGCAAGAGCGCCAGCCCGCGCTTGATCGAGTCCAGCGGGGAGAATTTGGTCACCCGTTTGCCGCCGATGGTCAGGGTGCCGCTGTCCGGGTCGTCCAGCCCAAAGAGCAGGTTGGCGGTTTCGGTGCGGCCGGAGCCGACCAGCCCGGCCAGCCCCAGCACTTCCCCGGAATGCAGATCAAGGTCCAGCGGCTGGACCTGCCCGGCCTGGCCCAGGGAATGTGCCTCGAGCACTGCCTCCTGGCCGATCTTCTTGCCGATCTCCCCCTTCACTTTGGAGAGATCGTCCAATTCCGTGATGGTCTTGCCGATCATCTTGGTGATCAATTCCATGCGCGTCATCCCGGCCGTCTCGTAGGTGCCGACCAGCTGGCCGTTGCGGATGATGGTGATGCGGTCCGAGATCTGGTAAACCTGGTCGATGAAGTGGGTAATGAAGATGATCCCCACGCCCTCGCCCTTCAAGCGCCGCATCACCCCGAAGAGCTGCTCGGTCTCGCGGGTGGAGAGGCTGGAGGTGGGTTCATCCAGGATCAACACCTTGGCATTCCCGATCTCCAGCGCCCGCACGATGGCCACCATCTGCTGGATCGCCACCGAATACGCGCCAAGCACCCCGGTCACATCGATATCCAGGCCCAGCACGCGGGTCATGATCTCCCTGGCCTGGGCATTGAGCTTTTTCCAGTGGATGCTGCCCAGGCGCATCGGTTCGCGCCCGATCAAGATATTCTCGGCCACGGTCAGGTTGGGGCACAGGTTGATCTCCTGGTACACCGTGCTGATGCCGAGGGTTTGGGCATGCTGCGGGGAACGCACGTGCACTTCCTTGCCCGCCAGGAAAATGTGCCCCTTATCAGGGTGCTCAACGCCGGTGAGCACTTTGATCAGGGTCGATTTTCCCGCCCCGTTCCCTCCCATCAGGGCGTGGATCTCGCCGTACTTCAAACTAAAATCCACATTCACCAATGCCTGCACGCCGGGAAAGGCCTTGTGAATCCCCTGCATCGAGACAAGCAAAGACTCGCTGTTTGATTCTGTCATACCATCCATCCAGCTTTTGAAATGTGAGGAGCGGCTCCGACCCGCCGCTCCTCATGAAATCCCGATCCCTACATCAGGAAGGAGTCGAGCAAACGTTTTGGTGGGGTCGGCTCGACCAACCTTGTGATTCGGTTATTTTAGTACTTGCGGCCGTCGGCAATTTCCTGCAAGTTCGGATCCGTGGCGCGGAATACGCCTTCCTGCGAGACAACCCACTTGGGCAGTTTTTCGCCGTTGGCGGCTTTCAGGGCAGCTTCATAGACCTGCGGGGCCAGCAGCGGGTTGCATTCCACGGTCACGTTCAGCTCGCCTGCCAGCATGGCCTTGAAGGCGCCGGCGGTGGCATCCACCGAGAGAACTTTCACGTCCACACCGGGCACGAGGCCGGCTTCTTTCAAGGCTTCGATGGCGCCCAGGCCCATTTCGTCATTCTGGGCAAAGATCGCCGCCACATCCTTGGATTCCTTCAACCAGGCTTCGGTGACCTGCTTGCCTTCGGTGATGGACCAGTTGGCGGTCTGGCTGTTGGTGATGGTGATGCCGCAATCGCCCATCTTCTCGCGGAAGCCCTGGCCGCGGTCTTTGGCAGCCGAGGAACCCACATTACCGACCAGCTCCCAGACCTTCTTGTTGGGGCTGTCTTTCAGCAGGGCGCAGATCTCATCCGCGGCCTTGCGGCCTTCTTCAACAAAGTCGGCGCCGATGTAAGTTTCGAACATGGTATCCGGAGCGTCAATGCGACGGTCCTGGATGACAACGACTTTACCGGCGGCTTTGGCTTCCTGCAGCACTTCTTCCCAGCCGGTCGTCTCCAGGGCGGAGAGGACGATCACGTTCACTTCGGGGTCCTGAATGAATTGATGGAAGCCGGCCACTTCTTTGGCCAGGTCATTCTGGGAGTCATAGAACTTCAGGGTCAGGCCCAATTGATCGGCGGTCTCTTTGAAAGAGGCGGTGTTCGCAGCGCGCCAGCCGCCTTCAGAACCGGTCTGGAGGAAGCCAACCACCAGATCCGAATATTGGCAATTCGGAGCGCAAGGCAGGCCGGCCGGGACCGCAGTGGGTTCGGGGACAGCCGTGGGGGTCGCCGGGGTACAGGCGCTTACGATCATGGTCAAAGCCAAAACAAACGCAAAAAACTTTACGCGAGACATAGCATCTCTCCTTGTTATTCTTTTTTTGGAAGTGATTTGAATGGGGTATAATCGAATTGGCGGATGAAGCATCCCTTTCAAGGGGCTTCTCCTCTCAAACCGAAGTGCTTGCCTGGGGACCTCAATCACTGGGCAGGCACTTCACTTACCAGTCGACCGCTTTCTTAACGGGGATCACCTCCTTTTGGATGGGAATATTTAGATTTCAGGGAACTTTCCCGCACAACCAGGGTGGGCGTCAACACAATGGAGGGAGGCGACTTGACCTCCTGCCCCTGCCACCCCATCTGGATCATTTTCACGATCTCCTCCACCGCCACCCGGCCGACATTGTACTGCTCGGAATGCACAGTGGTCAGTGACGGGCAATAATAGGGGGATTCAGCCAGGTTATCAAACCCGGCCACGCCGAGCTGTTGGGGGATCTGGATGCCGTGCTGGTTGGCATACTGGATCACGCTCAGCGCCATCTGGTCGTTGGCGGCAAAGACGGCTTCCAGGTCGGGATATTGTTGGAACAACTTCTCGATCGCCTGCGCGCCGCTGGAGGAGGACCAGTTGCCCTCCACCCAATATTCATCGCGCACCTCGACCCCGCTTTCGCGCAGCGCATCCGCCCAGGCGGCCTTGCGCTGGCGGGCTTCCCACCAGTCCATCGGACCGGAAATGTGGGCGATGCGCCGGTAGCCTTGCTCCAGCAAATGCGCCATCGCCATCCGCCCGCCCTGGTAGTTATCCACGGATACCACGGCGATCTTTTCGCGCGGCGGCATGGTCAGGAACACCATCGGCACCTGCAGATCGGAAGGGGAACTTTCCAGCCAATCGCGGTTCTCCCCCACCTCGGGCACAGCCCAAATGATCCCGTCCGCGTGATGGGAGAGCAATTCTTGCAGGATGGGCGAGACGTGGCTGATGCTGAACTTGGGCAGCTCCTTGAGCAGCAGCGAGTAACCGAATTCCTCGGCGGCGTTGGTGATGCCGCTCAACGTGCGCGACGGGCCGATGTATTTCAGTCCGGCCGTCACCACCCCCAGGGTATAGCTTCGCTGTTGGATCAGGCTGCGCGCCAGCGCGCTGGGCTGGTAGCCCATCTGCTCGATCACCTGATGAACGCGTTCGCGAGTCTCGGGAGAAACATCCGGGCGGTCGTTCACCACGCGCGAAACCGTCTGGGTGGAGACCCCCGCCGCAGCTGCAACCTGTTTAATTGTGGGCCGTTTGTGTTTGAGGATCATTTGTTATCGTTCCCGTTATCGTTCCCGTTATCGATAACATAATAGCATGAACAAAATCAAAAGTCAATAGGGTCCCGCCGGATTAAGACGAATATCATAGTGGCGGGGAAAGTTGCCCCCTGCTGACCGGTCTAGAGGGATCGCCCTGGCGGATGCCTCACCGCTGTGCGGCTCAGCCTGGCAGGGTCATCGGGCCTTTCTGAAAAAGTAGAGTGGGGTGCCAGCCCACCCCTACCAGTTTAGAAAACGCATTTTATAACATAAATGAAGAAAGTACTTAAGTAATGGAAAATGATCGAGGGTACCAGGTTTTTGCTACGTACAGTAAGCCACCACGCTATGAAACCAAATATGGGTAACATAGTAAATAGAGCAACGGGATTCTGCTGCCAGGCAATAAAATGACCGAACCAGAACAGAACCATTTGAACCAAACAAATCAACCATTTATTCCACCCTCTTTGTTGCAAGTACCCAACCAGGAACCCTCGAAAAGCCATTTCCTCAACTACCGGGGCATAAAATTGGATCAGCCAATACTCCAAATCGTTATGAGAGCATGTTCTCTGTGTTTCCAAAAGGGTTATGATAATCCGATTTAAAAAGGCGGCCAAAATTGCCACAAGAATCAATCTCCCTGAAACCCCCTGCCATGGTTTTATGAAAGGCGCATCTTCCCAGACTTTTAATACAACAAGGATCGCACCCAGAAGAACTGGCACAGTGTAATAAGGCACATAATTGTGGGCTGAGAGAGAGGAAATACAAATTCCTGCAATCCCATAGGCAACAATCACGGTCCGATCAATGTGAAAATCGGCAAGCTGTTTCCTCTTCTGGACGGTAAAAGCACCTATCAATAAATAAATACTAACAAGTGCACCGAACGAGATCCACTTTGCGGGTGGGGAATAAACCATGATATTGACTACAACATCATAGATAATTAAAAATGATATGAGCGTAAAAACAAAAAGGATATTTGATTTTTTCACCGGTTGAATATTGAAAACAGGCTCCAGCCAAATGGGTCTATAGGAAAATCATCTCTTCCTTTACATGGATTATCGGATATTATTCCAGAAAGATAATATTCGGAAGTGGGCCAATTTATAGATTGGGTAAGGTCATAGGATATAGGTGGAGAATAGAGCATATAAAATACTTTTAGTTCTTCAAACGAAACTTTAGAATCTTCCACCAAATTTCCAATGGAAACGCCAACAGATATCCCTTCTTTTTCCCAAACCAAATATCTTACATAACACCCTCCCCACAAAACCGCATCCGGTTTTCCGTACGGAATTAGAACCGAAGATAACTTTGGCAAATCCATAAATGGAATATCACTGTATATATTGTAATATTCCACCTTTATCATCATTACATAATATTGATCATTTCTCGCAATGCCCTGAATCTCAACACTATAATTCGCACCCATTTCCAGATCGATATATGGCTCATACTCATAGATCATCCACAAAGTCCCATCCGTAGAACGCTCGGAAAATTCCTTGGTCGGTGTCCCTAATATTTTCCTGGCTTCCAACAATGTACTCTGACCAATGATGATTCCTTCCCAATTGACAGACTTGCTTGTTTGATTGATCGTGCTTTCTAGAGCAAATTCTTTTACGGTGATTCCAACCAACCCCTGAACAATACTTGCTATTTTTGGAATAAAAATAAATGAGGTTTCACGACCACATCCATAGACTCCCATAAAAAATAGAAAAAGAAAAAGCAGGTTGCGTTGGCAACTACCATTTCGGTAGATCATATTTAGATCAAATTCAATACATGCTCTTCCACATCCGCGTCCCCCTGGATGTCGGGAATATCCTTATGCAGCGACCACACCTCGACGTGCTCGGCGCTGGCGCCCGGTTCCAGGCGCACCAGCGGGCCAAGCGTCTCCATCTCCAGCATCCCCGCGTCGGTGTAGGCCTCCAGCGAGCAGCCCAGGTCGGGATAGGCCGCGCCGGGTTGGAAGGCCGCCCGCTTGACCATCAGGTGCCCGCGGTTGGCATAGGCGATCCACCCGTCCGGCGCCGAGAGGCCGATCTTTTGCGCCTCCGCGCGCTGCGGGTCCTGGCGCAGCAGCAGGAAGCGCCGCCCCAGCCTCCAGCGCGGGTCGGACAGGTCGGTGTAGGCCCACAGCGCCAGCCGGCTGGTGGGCGCCAGGTATTCGTCGTGCGTGCCGCGCGGCGGCAGCGGCAGGATGCACGTCCCGCCCACCTCCATCACCGTCAGCGCCCAGACCGAGAGCTCCACCGCCCACAGGGTCGTGTTGGTCAGGCGGTGCGCCACCCGCGCCCGCGGGGCATCCCCCTCCAGCGTGATCTCCAACTGTTTGCGGATGCCGGTGGCCGGCTCGATGGACTGGGTCAGGCGCAGGGTCTCCCCCAACACCTCCACTTCCAGCGGGTCGTTGTCCGGCTGGGCGGTGCGCCCGGCCTGCTCCGGCGCGTGCCACAGGCGGTGCCCGCCGTAGATGCGCCACTCGCTCCCGCCGCTCAGCCCGGCCTGCTCGGGGTATTCCTTCAGCTCATTGCGTTCCCCCACAAACCCAAAGCGCAGGATGCGCGGGCCCACATCGCTGGAAGCGATCAATTCCACCTGGCGGTTCGCCAGACGGTAGCAGTTGGGCCAGCCCTGGTAGGCAATTTTGCGGATCTCGGACATGGGATTGACGATTTACGATTGAAGATTTTAGATTGCAGATTGACGATTCATGATCTACGATCTGGAAGATTATACCATCACAAGCCGGTCGCTTTCAGCCCGCTTCAGCGGATTTGGGTGGATTTACCGCGGAATAAAAATCCAGGTTGCCAGGGAATTAATCTCCCGGCTTCGTTCATGGAATGATCCGTGTCCATCCATCCGATCCGTTCCATCCGTGTTCAACAAGATGTCGCGGGCGGGCCTGTGTTCAAATATTACGGCGCAATGGAACGTGGCGGCTTGCCCCTCCAGAGGTTGATTAGAAATGATCCGTGCTGATCCGTTCCATCCGTGTTCAAAGGGTTTTCTCGCACCCGCGCGCCGCGCCGGTTTTCCGCTCTTGCGCTATAATAATCCTCATCCTCAATCGTTAATCTAAAATCTTCAATCGTTAATCGTCAATCCAAAATGAACCTCCTGAACCAGATCCTCCTCGACCAGTTCCGCGTGGACTCCTTTATCCAGGCCGGCGGGATGGGCAGCGTCTACCGCGTCTGGGATCTCAAGCGCAATGCCGCCCTGGCCATGAAGGTGCTGCACACCGACCTGGCCGAAGACCCGCTCATCCTGGCCCGCTTCCAGCGCGAGGCCAGCCTGCTGCAAACCCTGGCCCACCCCAACATCGTCCCCTTCTACGGCCTGATGCAGGGGCCGGGCTTCTCTTTCCTGCTGGAGCGCTTCATCGACGGCCCCTCGCTGAAGGAAGTGCTTTCGGCGCGGCACGGCGCGCCCCTGCCGGTCGGCGAGACGCTCATCTACCTCAAGGCGCTCTGTTCCGCTCTCGGCTATGCGCATAATTCTGGCGTCGTCCACTGCGATGTCAAGCCCGCCAATGTCCTGCTCGATTCCGGCGGCTCCATCTTCCTCACCGATTTCGGCATCGCCCGCTTCGCCGATACCACCGTCACCACCCTGCGCGCCCTCGGCACCCCCGCCTACATGGCCCCCGAGCAGATCACCTCACAGCCCGTCTCTCCCGCCACCGATATCTACGCCCTGGGCGTGCTGCTCTTCGAGCTGCTCACCGCCCAGAAACCCTTCCGCGGCACCGAGCCGGTCTTCGACACCCTCGAAAGCGCCGGGCAGACCACCGCCGAGCGCATCCGCTACGCCCACCTTTTCCTCCAGCCGCCCGACCCGCGCAGCCTCAACCCGGCCCTGCCGCCTGAACTGGCCCAGGTGATCCTGATCGCGCTCTCCAAGGAACCCGGCGAGCGCTTCCGCACCGCACAGGCCCTCTTCACCGCCGCCTGCTCCGCCGCCGGGATCGACTCGCTCAGCCTGCCGGAACGCGCGCCGCTCTCCCCCGAGGTGCTAGCCGCCCACCATGCCCCCGGAACCGCCACCCTCCCGCCCGCCGCGGAGGTCTCCCCCGCCCGGGCTCCTTCAGCCGCTGCCGCCACGGTCGCCCCCACTGCCGCTCCCACCATCGCCCCCGACTATTCCCCGCCCTACCCCCCGGCCTATCCGCCCTACCCCTACGCTGCCTACCCCGCCCAGCCCGCCGCCAGGAAGGGCTTCCCCGCCTGGGGCTACGCCCTGATCGGCCTGGGCGCGCTGGCGCTGATCGTCCTGGCGGTTGTCCTCGGCGGGCAAAAAGCTGAACCCACCCCCACCTTGGCCCCGCGCCCGGTCACCGACACCCCCGTGGTGGTTGTCATCACCGGCACCCCTCCGCCCCTGCCCATCACCGAGACCCCCACCGCACCCGGCCCGGTCACCCCCACCTTCACCCCCATCGTGCCCACCCCCGCCCTGCCGGAGACGATCGTCCGTCGCGTGGGGCTGGACGGCGTGGCGGTCTATGCCAACCCCGACCTGAACAGCTCCACCCTCACCGTCCTGCCAGACGGCACGCGCGTCTGGATGAGCGGCCAACAATATTTCGACGGCGTCTACACCTACGCCGAGATCTATTTCGAGTACAACGGGCAGTATTTCCCCGGCTGGGTCTTCCTGGATTACCTGCCCGGCGTGCCCAACACCGTGGTCACCCCCACCTGGACGCCCACCACCGCCGACCTGAGCAACACCATCGCCTATGTCAGCGGGCCGGACGGCGCCTGGCAGATCTACCTCTATAATGACAATCGCGGCGCCTGGGCCCTGCCCGGCCAACCCGCCGACAGCGGTGTCCCGGCCTGGTCGCCGGGCCACCAGTGGCTGGCCTTCCGGTCGGATTCCGGCGGCTCCTGGCAGATCTACAAGATCCGCCCGGACGGCAGCGAACTGACCCAACTGACCTATGACGGGCAGAACTACGAACCCAACTGGTCGCCGGACGGCTCGCAGCTCCTCTTCGTCTCCGACCGCGACGGCAACAAGGAGATCTACCGGATGAACGCCGACGGCAGCGGGCAGACCCGCCTGACGGACAACGACGTGGTGGATGACGACCCCTCCTGGTCGCCCTACGGCGACGCGCTGGTTTTTGAAAGCAAGCGCAACGACCACATGGACGTGTACTGGATGGCGCTCAACAACCTTGCCGATCAGCGCCAGGTCACCTCTGGCGGCGTCTACAACGGCACCCCGGCCTGGTCGCCCGACGGCCAGCACATCCTTTACGAACGCGAAGAGAACGACCAGACCCACCTGTGGCTGATCAACACCAGCGACTGGAGCACCAGCCAGTTCACCTTCTCCGGCACCCTCAACTACCGCCCGGCCTGGTCGGCGGACGGCACCTACGTAGCCTACGCCTCGGATGAGAGCGGCGGCTTCCAGGTGCATATCATGAACTTCACCGACGGCATCTCGCGTCCGGTTGGCTCCGGCTTCGACCCGGCCCCGCTCTGGTAGCGATGTAAATCACAAAGGTTTTGTGGGTTTTCCTCGCGCCCTTCAAAAACGAACCCGCGACCCCTGCCCCCTGAACGCCCCCTCTTGCGGCGGGCAGGCCTTTGTTTACCGCCCAGCCCCTTGATCCACCATGCCGGCCTGCCCCTACAATTACAGCTGTGGGCGGGTTTTACGCTATAATATTCGCAATCGCCAACACTTGCCCCTGTAGGGGGTCGTCAATTGTTAATCGTTGATCGTCAATCGTAAAATGCATAAACTTCTCCCCGCCCTGCTCCTCCTGCTCCTTACCGCCTGCAACATTCCGGCGGCAAGCACCCCTGCCGCCACCGCCACCCAATCGTCGGTCACCCTCACCCCGTCCCTCACCGTCCAGCCCTCCAACACCCCCGCCCCGACGGATACCCCCCAGCCCACCCCCACCCCCATCCCGCCCCACCGCAGCCAGTACGCCATGACCGTCACCTACAACCAGAAGGAGCAGCACCTGAACGTGGTGGAGACGCTCACCTACACCAATTTCAGCGGCGTGGACCTGCCCGAGCTGCGCTTCGTGGTCGAACCCAACCGCGCCGCCGGGCAGTTCACCCTCAACAGCCTGGTGTGGAACGACGGCCGCTCGGTGGAAGGCTACACTCTGCAGGGCGCCGCGCTGACCGTGCCGCTCGCCACCCCCCTGGCCCCCGAACGCAATCTGACCCTGCGCTTCAATTTTGACCTCAAGCTGCCCAACGAAAAGGGCATTTTCGGCTACACCGCCAGCCAGGTCAGCCTGTCCAACTGGTATCCCTTCGTCCCGCCCTACCTGCCCGGGAAAGGCTGGCTGGTCAACGAACCGGCCAGCGAGGGCGAGTACCTGGTCTATGATATGGCTGACTACTGGGTCAACCTGAAATTCCAGGACGCCAGCCCCAACCTGATGATCGCTGCCAATGCCTCCGCCCAGGTCTCTCCGGACGGCAGCTACACTTTCCAGCTGGAGAACGCCCGCCACTTTGTCTGGAGCGTGCTGCTGGCGCATGAATTGCAGCAGCGCGTGGTGGACGGCATCACCATCAACGAGTACGTTTACCCGCGCGATGAAGCCTCCGGCGAGTGGGTGCTGGACGTGGCCGAGAAGTCCCTCCAGTTCTACAACCAGCAGTTCGGCCCCTACCCCCACACCACCCTCACCATCGTCGAGACCGATATGTTCGACGGGATGGAATACGATGGCCTGTACTACATCAGCCAGGGCTATTACAACGGCCACAAATCCGGCGCCACGCAGGATTACCTGACCACCCTCACCGCGCACGAGATCGCCCACCAGTGGTGGTTCGCCCAGGTGGGCAACGACCAGGCCCATGAGCCCTGGCTGGACGAAGCCCTGTGCGCCTACACCGAGCTGCTCTTCTACGAGCATTACTACCCCGGCCTGACGGATTGGTGGTGGTCCTTCCGCGTGGATTACTACGATCCGCAAGGTTTCGTTAACAGCAGCATCTACGACTTCTACGACTTCCGCATCTACGTCAACGCCATCTACCTGCGCGGGGCGCGCTTCCTGCGCGATGTGCGCGCCGCAGTGGGCGACGAGGCCTTCCTGGCCACCCTGCAGGATTATCTGCAAACCGAAAAGAACAAGATCGCCACAGCCGACGATTTCTTTGCCGCCCTGGCCCGCCATTCCTCCGCCGACCTGAGCGTGGTCAAGGCAAATTACTTTAAATGATCACCACAAAGAAACGAAGAAAATAAGGGACACGAAGAAACCTTTATTAAGAACCTTTGTGTATCTCGGTTCCTTTGCGCCTTCGTGGTTAGAGAGACTCCACCGTGTAGCGCAGGATTTTCCCCTCCGCATAGACAAAATGCCAATGGCGCGGCGCTGCCCCATTCCCCAGCACCTGCGGCCCGAAGACGTGGATATTGGAGACCACCTCCGGCGCGCTGAAGACCCACCCGCGCGGCTGCCACTCCAGGCGCCCCTCGCTGCACGGCCCCGGCTCCCCCGCGGGCGCCTCGGCGCTGAAAATATGCAGCCCGCCCGGCGGGGTCTCGAAGCCTTCCCAGGTCAGCAGCCCGCCGTAGCGCGCCGCCGGCAGGACGAAACCGGTCTCCTCCTCCACCTCGCGCAGGCAGGCCTGCAGGGGCGTCTCGCCCGGCTCGATATGCCCGCCCACCCCGTTCCACAGCCCCTGGTTGGGCGGGCGCAGGCGCTCCAGCATCAGCACCCGCTCCCCGCGGGTCAAAAAGCACAAAACATAGGGAATATTCATAGCCAAGATGGGTTCAGTATAGCACAGGACCGTAGGGGCGCTGCGCCCGGGGGACCCGTTGGCATTCCTGCCCGCGCCTATCCCGGAGTGCAACGCCCCTACAAAATCTTATCTGTGGTTAAAAATTCTTACCGGTGTTCACCTGCAGTTGATCTTCTCTCATCCCCCCGGTGGACCCTGGCGGATGCGCGCTTCCGCCGCGGCCTCGTCCATCTCCCACATCGCCTCCACCCACCAGGTGGCCCCCGCCTCGGCCCAGGCCGAGAGCTTCTCCTGCTGCTCGGCGGCGCTCATCCCGCCGGTCTTCCCGCTGGCAACCACATCAAAGGGCGTTTCCAGCCTGCGCCGGGCGGCGATATATTCGCACATTGCCTTCAGGTCCTGCGGGGTCACCTCTTCAGGCGCGCCCTCCGCATTGATCTTCTCCGGCAGCAGCCCGTCGGCCTTCAACACCCGCTCCATCGATTTTTTGCGCGGCCAGTGGCCCGGCACCCACAGCGGGATGCGCGGTTGCTGGATCGGCGCGGGGGGGTAATAGCCCGGGTCCAGCTCGCTCAGCTTGAGATGGAAATGCTTGCCTTCGTAATCCTTTTGTTGGCGGCTGAACAGCAGGGTCAGGATATCGATCGTTTCATCCAGCATCTCCGCGCGGACCTTTTTGTCCTGTACCTCGTCCGGGAAGCCCTGCCAGCCCATCCAGACCGCCCCGGCGCCCAGGCCGAGGATCAACCTCCCGTCGGATAGCCGTTCCAGCGCCACCGCTTCGCTGGCGATCTTCCACGGGCGCCGCAGCGGGACCGGAATGACCATCGTCCCCAGGCGGATGCGCCGGGTGACCATGGCGGCCGCCGTCAGGCAGATCAACGGATCTTCGCACCAGACCGCGTCGCCGAGAAAAACGCCCGCCCAGCCGTGTTCTTCTGCCAGCTGCGCCAGCCGCGCAGCGCTTTTGGCCGAGCCGTATGGGAGTGCCAGACCAGATTTCAAGGGATTTTTATTCATGGATTAATTGTACACGAATTCTTTCGCCCTTTGCGCTGTTCCGCCTCCTGATGGGTATTGCGTTCGACAAGCATGCCAACAAAAGGGCCAAACGCCCAGGCCTCAGGCGCGTTCCTCCGTGGTTTCAATTCCCACTCTGCGCGAGCCTTTCCCCGCGCATGGCCACCCGCCTCAAAAATTCCCCACCTCCATCGGCGCGCCCTTCTCCGGCGCCAGGGCCAGCGACAGCGCCCCGTGCGGGCAGTGCGATACGCATACCCCGCAGCCCATGCACAGCGCCTCGTCCAGATGCGGTTGGCCGTCCTGCATCGAGATCGCTCCAAACTGGCAGGCTTCCACGCAGGTGCCGCACTCCTGGCACAGCGTTTCGTCCCGGCGCGAGAGATAGCCGGAGGAGGCCAGCATCGGCGCCCCCTCGCGCATGCCCTGGATCGCCCCGCAGCAGCACGCGCAGCAGTTGCAGATGGCGTAAAAACGCCCCAACAGAACATCCTTGAAGAAAGCATGGTGGACGTGCCCGCGCCGTTCCTCGGCCTCCAGCACCGCGGTCGCTTCCTGGCTGTCGATCCAGCGCGCCCGTTTGGGGTGGTGTTCGATCACCATGCCAGCGAAGGGCTCCCCAACAATGATGCACACATCCAGCGGCAGGCAGGGCTCCTTGCGCGCAACCCGGCAGGGGCAATCCAGCAGGGCAATGTGGTCGGGCTGCTGCAGGATCAGGTCGCGCGCCGTCTGGTAGGGAATGACCTGCTCGGGGTAGGAGATGCTGACCGGCTGTTTGACCGAGACCAACCGGCGGGCCGTCTCCAGCGGCACAACCTTGCCGTGATACACCTGCGCAAAAGCAATGCCCCCCTTGCCGTCATCCGGGCGGTGGAAGGCTCGCCGCACCCGCGCCTCGATCCAGCGGTAGAGGCGCAGCGGCCGGCGCGCGCCCACCGCATTGCCGATATAGGCGTAGGGGTAGGCCATATAAAACCAGCCTTCCAGCCACTTGCCCAGGGTGAAGCCTTTCACCTGGCGCGCCTCGCGCGCAAACGCGCGGGTAGAGGGTTTGATCAGGGGGGACATAAAATGACTCCGGAGAAAATAATTTTTAAGAAAAAGAGGAATAGGATAATTATACGCGTTTTTAAAGGCTTGAAACGCAAAGGATAATCAAGGTTCCTTCGCGTTTCAAGGTCTTCCCCTCTTCCCTATCAGCTATAAGCTATTTAAAACAACCCGCGGATGACGATCAGGAAGCCCACCACCATCAGCGGAATGCCGATCGGCGCGGTCACCAGCAGCACGGTCAGCACGAAACCGACGATCATCAACACCAGCCCCAGGATCAGTCCGATCAGCCGCCCGGTCAGGTTCAAGATGCCGGCCAGCAGGTCCCACAATAATTTGAAAGGCGCAAGTAAACAACCCATGTTCTTAGTCTCCGTTTCTACCAGAATCTACGCACAGCACCGGAAAAAGTTGCGCCGCATAATTCAAATATGTTACAATCTTCTCACTGCGCAATGCCGCAGCCGGAGGTCACCCAACCCATCCCCCCGCTGGCCCCTGCGCCGTAGGGATCAGCGCCCAATTAGCAGATACGCACTTTATCAACCTCGAACAAACCGCATATCCGTGCAGCCCCTTCCGGGGCATGCCTGGCGGCCTGTTCCTGAGAAAGGAGTCGTACCATGACCAAGACCGTTGTCGCCGCCGCCCTGGGCGAATGTGTACACGTCGCCGGGATCAGCAGTTTCCTGCGCCTGGCGGAGAGCGCCGGCTGGCGGCCCGTCTTCCTCGGGCCGGCCGTGCCCATCCAGGAAGTACTGGAAGCCGCCCGGCGTGAGCAGGCTGAATTGGTGGGCATTTCCTACCGCCTGACTCCCGAGACCGGCGAGCGCTTGCTGGGCGAGCTGGCCGAGGCCGCCGACGATCTGCACGCTGCCGGGGTACGTTTTGTCTTTGGCGGCACCCCGCCGGTGGCTGAACGTGCCGCCCGCCTGGGCTTCTTTGAACGCGTCTTCGACGGCAGCCAGCCGCCCGAGGAACTGCTTGCCTACCTGAAAGGCCAATCCTCCGGCCCCGAGAGCCCCGCCGATTATCCGCAAAGCACCGTCGCGCGCATCCGCTGGAAATCCCCCTACCCACTCCTGCGCCATCACTTCGGCCTGCCCACCCTGGAAGATACCCTTACCGGCGTGCGCCAGATCGCCGAGGCGCGCGTCCTGGATGTCATCTCGCTCGGCATTGACCAGGACGCCCAGGAGAATTTCTACCACCTCGAGCGCCAGGACCCCCGCCGCCGCGGGGCAGGCGGCGTGCCGGTGCGTTCCCCCCAGGATTACCGCGACCTGTGGCAGGCCTCCCGCGCCGGCAATCACCCGCTCCTGCGCACCTACTCCGGCACCGATGATTTTATTCGCCTGGCCGAAATGTACCTGGAAACCATTCAAAATGCCTGGTGCGCCATCCCACTCTTCTGGTTCAACCAGATGGACGGGCGCGGCCCCTGGGACCTGGAAGGCTCCCTCCGCGAGCACCAGCAGGTGATGGCCTGGTACGGCGCGCGAGACGTGCCGGTGGAACTGAACGAGCCGCACCACTGGGGCATGCGCGATGCCTCGGATGTGGTCTTTGTCGTCTCGGCTTACCTCTCGGCCTACAACGCCCGCCAGTTCGGCGTGAAGGATTACATCGCCCAGTTGATGTTCAACTCGCCCCCCGGCCTTTCGGACGCGATGGACCTGGCCAAGATGCTGGCCGTGCTGGAGCTGATCGCCCCGCTGGAAGGGCCGGATTTCCGCATCTGGCGCCAGACGCGCACCGGCCTGCTCTCCTACCCGCTCGATCCGGCCGCCGCGCGCGCCCACCTCTCCGCCAGCATCTACCTGCAAATGGCCCTCCGCCCGCACATCGTCCACATCGTCGGGCACACCGAGGCGCACCACGCCGCCACCGCCCTAGATGTGATCGAGGCGGCTCAAATGGCGCGCCGCGCCGTGGAGAATGCGCTGGGCGGCCAGCCGGACATGGCCGCTGACCCGCGCATCCAGTCCCGCAAGCACGCCCTCATCTGCCAGGCGCAGGAGATGCTGGAACGCATCCGCGACCTGGCCCCGGCCGGGGTCCCGGACCCGCTGGCGGATGCCGCCGTCCTGGCCCGCGCCGTCACCCAGGGCATCCTGGATGCCCCCCAGCTCAAGAACAACCCCTTCGCCCGCGGCGCAGTCAAAACCCAGATCGTCGACGGAGCCTGCGTGGAAGTGAGCTAACAGTTCATAGCAAACAGCTGACAGCTGACGGTAAACAGCCAAATCAGTTATTCCTGTCAACTGTAAACTGTGAGCTGTAAGCTAACCAATCGTAAATCGTAAATCGTCAATCTACAATCGTCATTTCCTGGAGGTACCCATGTCTACTCACCAACCTGAACGGATCACCGTCATCGGCGCCGGCCACGGCGGCAAAGCAATGGCCGCCCACCTGGCCCTGATGGGCCGGCGCGTCACCCTCTACAACCGCACCTACAGCCATATCGAGGTCATCGCCGAGCGCGGCGGGATCGACCTGGAAAGTTACGAAGGCGGCCCGCACGGCTTCGGCGCGCTTGAAAAGGTCACCTCCAACATCGAAGAGGCCGTCCTCGGCTCGGAAATGATCATGGTCGTCGTGCCTTCCTCGGCCCATGCCGATATCGCCCACGCCGTGGCCCCCCACCTCAAGGACGGGCAGATCATCGTTCTGCACCCCGGGCGCACCTGCGGCACGCTGGAATTCGAGCACACCCTGCGCACCGACGGCTGCACCGCCCAGGTCATCCTCTCCGAGGCGGAAACCTTTATCTATGCCAGCCGCTCCGACGGCCCGGCCCAGGCGCGCATCTTCCGCATCAAAGAGGCCGTCCCGCTGGCCGCCCAGCCCTCCAAATACAACAAGCAGGTCTTGCAGGCCATTCACTCCATCTACCCCCAGTTCATCGACGGGGTCAACGTGCTGCAGACCGGGCTGAACAACATGGGCGCCATCTTCCACCCCGCCATCACCATCCTCAACGCCGGGCGGATCGAATCCACCCGCGGCGATTTCGAGTTCTACATCGACGGCGTCACCCCCTCCACCGCCCGCGTGCTGGAGGTGCTCGACCGCGAGCGCGTCACCGTCGCCGCCGCGCTGGGCATCCGCGCCCGCACCGCCATGGAATGGCTGGAAATGGCCTACAACGTCACCGGCGCGGACCTGAACGAAGCCATCCACAACCAGTCCGGCTACTACGGCATCAAGGCCCCCAACACCATGGGCCACCGCTACATCTTCGAGGATGTGCCGATGAGCCTGGTGCCGATCGCCTCGCTGGGCATGCGCTACGGCGTCTCGGTGCGCGGCATGGACAGCATCATCCGCCTCGGCTGCCTGATCCACCGCACCGACTACTGGCGCCGCGGGCGCACGGTGGAAAAGCTGGGCATCAACGAGTGGAGCGTCAGCGAGCTGACCCACTTTGTCACCGAAGGAGAAAGGCCCTAAAAGCATTCTTCACACAAGAACGCAAAAGATCCCGCCGCAGCCAGCAGCGAGCCTACCCGCCGAAAAATAAACCGCCCCAGAAAAGGAGATAATGATGTGTGGTATAGCTGGTTCATACCCAGAACCTGAGCCAAACAAAGTACAAACCATGTTAGAAATCATGAAACACCGCGGCCCAGACGGCCAGGGAATTTTGCAATCCAGCCAAACCACCCTGGGACATGTGCGCCTGGCCATCCTAGACCTTCAGGGCGGTGCGCAACCAATGCAATGGGGAAAATATTCCATCACCTTCAACGGCGAGGTGTACAACTACCGCGCCCTCCGCGAGCAATACTTGAAAAATACGCTGCTCAAAAGCCATTCCGACACGGAGGTCATCCTGCATTTATACGCCCTCTTGGGACCCGCGTGCGTGGAAAAATTTGAGGGCATGTTCGCCTTGGCCCTTGCCGACGGCAATGACCTGTTTCTGGCCCGCGACCCTTTGGGGATCAAACCCCTTTACTACACCCTGATAGGCGATACCTGGTACTTCGCCTCCGAGATCAAAGCCCTGGCGCAGATTAGCAACACTATCCATGAGTTCCCCCCAGGGCATTGGTACCACAGCCGCCTGGGTTGGCACCGCTACTTCTCCCTCCAGGAACGTATCCAGCCAGGCAGTTTCTCCAGTGAGGAAGCTGCCTGGCCGGAGATCCGCCGCGTATCTCAGGAAGCTGTGACCAAACGGTTGGCATCCGATATGCCGGTTGGGATCAGCCTGAGCGGCGGGCTGGATTCCAGCCTGGTAGCCATGCTGGCCCGCCCGCACCTGGAAAATATGCACACGTTTGCCGTAGGAGTGGAAAGCAGCCCGGATATTCTGGCCGCGCGCAAAATGTCCAAATTTCTCCACACCAACCATCACGAATATATCTACACCCAGCGCGAGATGTTGGATGCGCTGCCCCATATTCTTTATTCGTTGGAATCCTTTGATACCGCCCTGGTGCGTTCCTCGATCGCCAATTACTTCCTGGCCAGGTTGACCGCCGAGCACGTCAAGGTGTTCCTCACCGGAGAAGGCGCGGATGAAGTGTACGGCGGCTACGACTACCTGGCCGATATGCAGGATCCCCAGGCCCTGCAGGGCGAGTTGGTCTATATCCTGGGGACGCTGCACAATACCAACCTGCTGCGCGGTGACCATATTCCCATGTCCTTCGGTCTGGAAGCCCGCATCCCCTTCCTGGATATCCACTGGGTCACCCTGGGAATGAGCCTCCCGCCGGAATGGAAACTATACCAGCCCGGACAGCTCAGCAAAGGGATCCTGCGGCGGGCTTTCAGCGGCCTGCTGCCGGAGGAGATCCTCATGCGTCCCAAGCAGAAATTCTCCAAAGGGGCAGGATCAGCTTCTCTGATAGAAGAGACCGCCCGGCGCGAGATCGGCGATGAAGAATTTCTGCGCGAACGCGATCGGCTGAAAGTCGACTGGCAATACGAACTGCCCGGAAAAGAAGCGCTATACTATTACAAAATCCTGAGGCAGTTCTACAAGGATGAATGGATCCTGCCTGTCATGGGCAGCAGCCACAGCATCTGACTTTGGAGGAGAGAACCCTATGGAGATCAACCTGGGTCTGGTTTTGATGATCTTCTTTGCCCGCATCTGCGATGTCACCCTGGGCACGCTGCGCATCATCTTCATCTCGCGCGGGCAGAAATACCTTGCCCCATTGTTCGGGTTCTTTGAGGTCTTCATCTGGATCGCGGCCGTCTCGCAGGTGATGCGCCAGGCCAACAGCGACGTCTTTGCCTACCTGGGCTACGCGGCCGGCTTTGCCACCGGCAACTACGTTGGCATGTGGATCGAGGACAAGCTGGCCATCGGCAAACTCATCCTGCGCACCATCCTGCCCAACGGCGCCGCGGCCCTCACCACTAACCTGCAGCAGGCCGGCTACGGCGTCACCACCGTGGCCGGGGAAGGCTCCACCGGCCCGGTCACCCTGGTCTACACGATCATCAAGCGCAAGGACCTGCCCACCGTGGTCGGCATCATCCACCAGACCCACCCCAAGGCCTTCCTGACCATCGAGCAGCTCCGCTCGGCCGAGGAAGGCATCTTCCCACCGCGCCGGTAGATAGTCTTTCGGCGCGCCGCGGCCGCGCAACCCACCCCCCGTAGGGGTAAAGCAACCGGAGGATCGCCGCGTTCAATGCCGACCAACCCAATTTCCGGTTGCTCACCTGCACTCACCTGCACTTGCATGCAGGTGCAAGTGGGCGTGCACGTGCCGGAGTCTGTGTTCATCTGTGTTCATCTGTGGTTAAATTGCCTTTTTCTCTTGACAATTTCTATTTTTATCATATAATGAGTGAGTAGTCAGTCATTTATAAACCCCTCCAGAAAGAAACGCCGCATGGTCCGCACCCTCGACCCCAAAAAACGAGAAAAATTCCTCCAGGCCGCCCTGCGGCTGTTCGTCGCCCACGGCGCTCAACACACCTCCACCGCCGAGATCGCCCAGGCCGCCGGCACCGCCGCCGGGACGCTCTTCCTCTACTTCCCCACCAAGCAGGCCCTGATCGATGCGCTGGTGCTGCAGATCGCCGAGCAGCAGTCAGCCTACATTCAATCCCTGCTTGCCCCCGACCTGCCCGCCCGCGAGACCTTTTTCACCATCTGGAACGGTTCGCTGCGCTGGTTCCTCGACCACCCCGAGGCCTACCAGTTCCAGCAGCAAACCCGCGAGTCGCACCTGGTCGGCGAAGAGGTCGTCCAGGCCACCGCCCTCCACCTGGGCTACTATTTCACCGCCATCCAGCGCGGCCTGCAGGAGAACGTCCTCCACCCCTACCCGCTGGAGATGATCGGCGGCTTCTTCTACCAGGACATCGTGGCTGTCATGGACCTGCTGCGCGCCCAGCCCGACCCGGCCCGCCAGGCGGAATGGATCCAGGCCGGCTTCGACATCTTCTGGAACGGAATTCGACAATATTAACCGCATAAGGCGCAAAGCGTCTATTTCAGAATAGCTTTTAATCCCTTTGCGTCTTAGCGGTTTAAGAAAAGAGAGAATATGGACACCACCCTTTCGAAATACATCACCCTGGCCGTTTTCTTCCTGGCCATCTTCGGCAGCGGATACTGGCTCGGACACCTGGGCAAGCCCTTCAACGTCATCCTCTTCACCGTGCACAAGCTGATCGCCCTGGCCGCGGCGGTCTTCATCGGCGTCACCGCCTACAACGCCGCGCGCATCACCCCCCTCCAGGCCGGGCAGATCGCCGCGCTGGTTGCCGCCACCCTGCTCTTCGTCCTCACCATCGCCGCCGGTGGATTGGTCAGCGTGCTGGCCGAGGGGAAGCTGAACAGCCTCTCCCCCGCCCTGCAGAGCATCATCGCCTGGGCGCACAAGCTGCTGCCCTACCTGACCGCCCTGGCTGGCGCCCTCGCCCTCCACCTGGTAGGATAAAACCTCCGTAAGGGCGCGGCATCCCGGCGAAACGATGGTCATAATCCGCCGACATCATTCCGGGGTGCAGAGCGCAAACAAGAGGTTATCTGTGTCCATCTGTGGTTAATTCTTCTCCCCCCCGCGCCAGTTACTGCTGGACGATCACCGGCAGGAACACCCGCTGCGGAGCATCCCCCAGCGCCATCCAGTACCAGGACTGGTAAACATCCAGCCGCCCGTAGCCGTACAGATCGTCCGGTCCCGGGTCGCCCAGGTCCAGCACGCCCTGCACCAGCGCCTCGCGCTGCCGCGCCGGGCTCATCCCCGGCTCAAAGCTCAGCAGCAGCGCCAGCGCCCCCGCCGCGTGCGGCGCCGCCATCGACGTGCCGCTGTAGTGGTAATACATCCCGAACAGATCGGTGGAGTAGATATTCACCCCCGGCGCGCTGAGCGTAGGAAAGACCTGCCCCGCGTCGCAGGCATTCGGCCCGCGCGAGGAATACGTGTAAAGCTGGTCGCTGCCGTCCACTGCCCCCACCGCCAGCGACTCCGGGTAGTTGGCCGGGCTGATGCTGCTGCCGCTGGACGGCCCATTGTTCCCGGCCGCGAAGACCGGCAGGATGCCCGCCGCCAGCAGCGCCTGTACGTCCGCGCGGAAGGTCTGGTTGCAGCCGGTGCTAATGAACCCCCACGAGCTGTTCACCACCTGCGGCGTGTCATTCGTCAAGGGGTCGCCGTCCGGGTCCAGCACCCACTGATAGGCCAGGTGGACGGCCGTCTCGCTGGCATGCCCGCCCGAGTCATACAGCCGCGCGGCGATCCACTGCGCCTGCGGAGCCGCGCCCAACGCGCGCCCGCTCTGGTTGCGCCCCAGGATCACCCCCGCCACGGCCGTGCCGTGCCCGCTGTTGGAACCGGCGATATCCACCGGCGTGCTGTACTGCCCATAGGGATCAAACCAGCTGTTCGTCCCGCCGCGCCACTGCGCCGCCAGGTCGGGATGGCTCACATCCACTCCTGTATCCATGATCGCCACTGTCACCCCCTGCCCTTGGTAGCCCATTGCCCACAGCGCGGGCGCGTTCACCTGCGCCAGGTTGGTCTCCACCGTGGCCGTGCCGGGATAGACCAGGTCCAGCGGGCGGATGGCGTTGTGCGGGTCGTCGTCCGCGCGCACCTCCAGCACCGCCGGGTGCTGCTCCAACCAGGCCACCACCTCCGGCGCCGCCTCCAGGCTGACCGCATCCACGATCCACAGCGGCGTGATCTGCCCCACCTTGCCCTGCGCCTGCCAGGCGCGCAGTTGACCCAGCAGCAAGAACTGCGCCCCTGCGGCAAACTGGCGCAGGTAAGGCGCCACGCGCCGCCCATCCAGAGCACGCAGCGCCCCCCAGTCAGGCTGCAAACGCAGCACCACCACTACCTTTCGCATAGCGGCTGCCGGCGCAGCGGCGCGCACAGGCGCAGTCCAGCCCAGCCAGCCGAGCAGGAGCGCCCCGGCCAGCCAGAGGTTCACCCACCGCCTGCCAAAACTTTGCATTGCTGCCCCAAATAAGCCCGGGCAGGCACCGGCAATCCAGCCGCCGGCGCCTGCCCGGGTCATTACTTTACTGTACCAGCACGTTCTCGATCTTCAGATCCCCCACCTGCAGGGTGACCACGCTGCCGGATTTCAGGGCGTTGCCGGTGTTGTAATACAACATCCAGTACACCCGCCCGGCCTCGAAGTTGCTCTTGTGGGTCATATCCATCGTGTTCACCGCCACCTGGGCGCCGCTGCCCTGCACGATCAGGCGCGGGGCGTTGGCCGGGTCGCTCAACATGTTCATCACCTTGTCCGGGTCGATCACCTGGTAGCGGATGTCCACCATCCCGCCCGCGGCGGTGACCGCCACCTGGGTGAAGCGCACCCCGTAGCGGGCCTCGATCTCCGGGCTGGAGATCTGGCTGACCAGCTTTCCGTCCGGCCCGGCCTGCAGCGCCTGCGCCAGATAGAACCCGCCCAGGAAGATACCCAGTCCCGCCAGGATCAGCAATGCTTTGGTCAAGATCGTCTTCATCATTCACACTCCTCTGGTCTTTCGTTTCTGTTAGTGCTGGAAGAACGGCAGGAAGAAGGCATACGGCAGGGCCAGGTTGATGGTGATGCTGGCCGGTGCGCCCCAGTTGCCGGAACTGTCCTGCGCGCGAACCGAGAAGGTGTAAGGGCTGTTGGCCCAGCCGGTCACATCGATGACCGCAAAGACATCTTCCACCGTCGCGTTATTGAAGCCAAAGCCATCCACAGCCGCCATCGCAAAGCGGCTGGAGGGGCTGGCCGGCAGGGTGCTGCCCACAAACCACTCGGCTGCCGCAATGTTCGACAGGTTGTTCGGATCTGCAGCGCGGGCTGTCAGACGAACCTGGGTGGGCGTGAGCATGGTGTAGGACAAATTGGTAATGACCGGCCCGACCGTGTCGGTAACCCCCTTATCGATCGTGAAGGTCGCCGTCATCGGGTCGCCCCAGTTGCCGGCCGCATCCCGCCCGTGCACATAGAGGGTATGCGTACCCTGGGAAAAGGCAGCGATCTGCCCGATCGGAACATTGAAGTAGACCTGTTCCACCATTTCATCCAGCAGTCCGTCCACCGGGACCAGTTGGAAGCCGGTGCCGTTGCCGGTAAAGGTGTTAAAGAAGGCCTCGGCGCGGTCCACATACAACAATGCATCCGTCAGGGTGGCATCAATGCGCACCGTGGTGACCGGCGGCGGGCCGGACAGGTTCAGCGCATTGGGAGTGATCGAAACCCCACTCGCCAGCGGACCGGTAAAGTCCACCATCAACGTTCCCGTGGCGTAAGGGCCCCAGTTGCCAAAAGCATCCTGCCCGTGCGCCGAGATGACGTGCAGGCCTTCCGGCAGGGCCAGAATGGTGCTGGTGGCGATCCAGGCTTGCATGGAAGCCGCCGGCACGCCCGCCGGATCGATCGTCAGCGGCATTCCGCTGCCGTCCGGGCCGGGCGTATCGATGAAGTACTCACCCGCTGCCACATTTGCACTGCCGCGGGTGGTGTCATCCGCGAAGGAATGCAGCTCCACATCCGCCGAGCCGTTGGTCAGGCTGGGAGTGAGCGAGAAGGTCTTGGAAAGCGGGCCGAGGGTATCCAAGATCAGCGAGACCGAACCCACCAGGCCCCATTTGGCCGAGGAGTCCAAACCGCGCACATAGAAGATGTGCTCGCCGCCAGACAGGCCTGCCAGCGTTCCGGCAGGGATGGCAGCGGTCACGCCCACCGAGACCGAACCGAACGTTCCACTCATCGGCGCGCCGGTTCCGGGCGCGCCCAGGCTGTCGATGAAGTATTCGGCCTGGGTGATGGTATCGCCCCCGCCGAGCAGGTCGGTGATCGTCGCGTTGAGGGTCGCGCCGGAGGCGCCGTTGGTCGGGTTGGGGGTAATGCCGACATTGATCGCCAGCGGCCCGCCGGGTTGGGCTGCGACCCCATCCGAAACCTGGATGAAGGTCAACGCGCCGCCCTGCCCCGCCTGGACGCCGTTGGTGAAGTGGCGCCCCGCGTCATACAAGGCATACTTCGTGCCGGTGGGCGCCGCAGCCGGGATGGTCACCAGCGTATCGCGCGACTGACCGGCGTAGAGGGTCTCGGAGGTCATCACATAGCTGTAGGGGTGCTGGACCGCATCCACCCCGATCACCGTCTGGCGCAGCCCCATCACCGCCATGGCGCGCTGCTGCACGCCGCCGTTCAGCTGGCGCAGCAGCAGGCGTTTGCCCACCCGTCCTTCGATCCCATCCGTATCGGGATAGGCCTTGCCGTTGATCAGGAAATACTTGGGGCTGAAAGTGTTCAGGCTGAAGGTCAGCGGATTGGCATTGAAAGCCGGGTCGATCTCGCTGACGATCACCAGCGCTTCATCGTCGAAGGCCGTGGCGGGGTCGTTATAAGCCCAACCGGGCTGGCCCGCTGGGCGCACGATCACCGCCCCAAACAGGCCCATGCTCACCTGGCGCGCCCCGTCGGGGGTCAGGCCCGCCTCGTACAGGTAGGTGCCGGCGGCGGCCACGCTGAAAGTGTAAGTTTTACTGTTACCTGCCGTCACGCCGGTCAGGTCCGGCACGCCGGGCAGGTACGGCAGCGAGAGGGAGGTAGCCGAGGGCAGGTCCACGTTGTGCAGCGTGATGTGGAGTTGTGTGCCGCTGACCGCCTCGATCGTCGGGCCGGGATACTGCGCCGCGCCGCCAGGGGTGGTGGCATAACCCCAGATCGGGACTGTCGCGCCTGGCAGCGAAAGCGTGCCGGTTTTGGCATACAGGTCGCACGAGACCGAGCAGTCCAGCCCGGTCACCACCGCCTGCACCGCTGCGGCATCTGTCGCAGACGGAGCGGACGCCTTGACCATGCCCTGGGGAACACCCAGCAGCCCGCCAACCAGCGCCAGCATCAGCAGCAGCGTCCCAAACGGTTTCAAGAAGGTAAATTTAGAATTCATGGTTTTCATCTCTGTTCCACCTTTCCCTTACGGGCAGTTGTTGGGCAGGGGCGGGTCAATGCGCGTGTAGGTCATCATGCCGCTCATCGTCATGCCCCAGGAAGTGATCGTAGACAGGGCATGGTTGTGGGCCACATGATAGTATTCGCCGCACTGCACATAGCTGGTGCTTCCCGGCGGTAGCGGCTCGGAACTGCCCAGGTAGGGGCTGCCGCTGAAATATTGACCGTAGGTCAGATTTTGTTCGCTGGGCACCGTCACCGGGATGGGATTGACTGTCGGGTCATACTGGTTGACATCCTCCCAGGTGAAGATCGAGTCATAGGTCTGGCCGGGGCCGACCGGGATGGAGAATTTTTCGTACGACTGATCCTCGTTGCCCACCGGGCCGCGCAGCACGTTGCCGTCGCGGGCAATGATGCGCCCGTTGAAGCCGTGCGGGTGGAAGGGATACTCTACCGGTCCAATGCCGATATAGCGCTCCAGCGCCGGCAGAGGATTGTTGACCGCATCATAAGGATGGATGCGCGCCAGCGACCCATAGGGTTGGGCGGGTAACCAGTCTGCCCCGTTGGGGGCGATCGTATCCGGGAAGGCGCGCCCGTTCACCAGCCAGTAACGCGCCCGGTACTGGGTCATATCATACGTGACTGACTGGCTGTTCAGCACCGCAGTGTTCACCGCGCTGTGCAAGACCGGGTCGATCTCCGAGAGGATCAGCAGGAATTCGGTATCCGGGTTGAACTGGGTGGCCAGGTCGTTGTAGGCCCAATCCGGGTGACCGCTGGGGCGCACCACCAGCCCGCCGAACAAACCCATCTGCACCTGCAGCTCGGCGTCTGTTCCGCTGGCATAGTAATACGTGCCGGGTTCGGCAGCCACGAAGCTGTAGGTCACCGTGCCGCCGTTGGCCGCAGCCGTCTGCGCCAGCGAGACCAGGGCTCCGCCGCCGTCATACTGCGGCTGGGAAAGGCCGCCATCCGCCAGCACATCCGCCTGACCGGGGAAGGTCAAAGAGACGTCCACCGGCAGGTCATTGTGCAGCACGATCGTCACGGTATCGCCCTGGTTCACGCACAGCACCGGGCCGGGATGCTGGAAAGGCCCATCTCCCAACGCGTAGCCCCACATATAGACCGTGTTGCCGTCCGGCATTTGGATAACGCCGTCCCTGGCAGTGAAGGTAAACGTGGCGCTGGGGTTGGTGGTGCAGGGGATGCCGTCTGTGGGCATCGCCGCGGCGGCCTTGGGCACCCACGTGCTGCCCGGCAGGGCAAACACGCCCGCCACGATCACCAGAACGAAAGAGATACGCAACAAATGCAAGAGCTTCATCTCGGAACCTCCTAAGTATTGGGCTCGGTCTGGACCGGCAGCGTTCCCGCCGGATAGACGTGGATCTCGGTGGTTTGCCCGCCGTACCCGCTCCCGCCGGCATTGTTCATGCGGTAGAAATTGCGGTTGTAGAGCATATAACGGTCGGGGTTGCCGCCCTGGTGCGCCGGAGCGGTAAAAATGGCATCCACGCTCTCGCCAGGGCCGATTGTGACCGTACTGGTGGTGAAGCTGTTATTGCTGCCGTCCCACCCGCGCAGCAAGGTGGCGTCCTTGCCCACCACGCGCATCGGGATACCGCCCAACGTCATTGCCTGGGTCTCGTAGCCCAGGTTGGAGAAGCGCAGCAGCACGCGCTCGCCTTCGTTGACCTTCACCAGGCTGGAATAGGGTTGGTACTGCAATTCGGGGTGTCCGGGCGGGGCGATCAGCTCGCCGCTGCCGGCCAGGTCCGTCCCGCCGCCCGCGGGGGCGATGGTGTCCGGGTAGCTGCGCCCGTTCAGCAGATAGAAATCGGGCTTGTAGTCGCTCCAGTCCGGCAGTTGGATGTGCGCATCGCACCAGTGGGCAAACGCCCACACCTCGCTCATAAACATCATGTATTCGCGGTCGTAACCGGTGCTGCCGTCGCCGTCGTTATAGACATATTTCCCGCTCGGGTAGAAGCTGGTATTGCCGTTCTGGGCCGGGCGGATGATCGCCATGCCGGTCATGCCCATGTGCACGTGTTCCACATCTTCAAAGTGGCAGTGGTACATGTAGGTGCCGGCATCCTTGGGCACGTAAACATACTTTAATGTGCGCCCGATCGGCACCGCCACCGAAGAAGAAGGTTCGCCGTCGAACATCGGGATGGCGTTGCGGAAGCCGTGCCAGTGCACCGTGTGCGAGTCGACCAGGTCGGGGCGCATCTGCAAGCCCAGGTTGCCCAGCTCGATCACGAAGGTTTGGTTTTCCTGCAGGGCCAGCAAGGGCGCGCTGGCCTGCACTTTCATCTTCTGGTTACTGATCTGGGTCTGGTTCAGCCCGGTCACATTGCGGAAGCCGAACATGTAAGTATTGAACGGCGCGGGCGCCCACGGGTCAGGAAAGTACGCCCCAACCGGATTGGCGTCCGGCAGGTGGATCCAGCCGTCCGAGCCGACCAGCGACAGGTTGGCGGGCAGGTCCGCCGCCGAATTTACTCCCATGCGCTCCGGCAGCGAAGCAGCCTGGACGACCTTTTCCGGGGTGAGCATCACCCTGGAAAGCACCGCTCCTCCCAGCAGCGCGCCGAGCATGCCGCCGCCGTATTGGATCAATTCCCGCCGGGTCATCTTCCCGGAAAAACGTTTGTTGGTCATAAGAACGCTCCTTTTCTGCAACAATTTTTCTCGTTTGCGCGGGCGGCTCCCCTGACCGCCCGCGCACCAATCGTATTACCGGCTGAAGAACGGGAAAAAGATATTGATAAACACCGCTTCGTCCGCGCCAATATCGAAACCCTTCCCGGTTGGCCGGGGATCGCCATCGATATCGAACAGCGGAGCAAGCAGGCTGAACAGGCTGCTGGCGCCCTTGTCAATGGCCGGGGAGTTCAACCCGATGTGGTAGTCGCCGGTCAGGTCGATCGGCGCCTCCGCCGCGACGATATCTACCCCGATGAAGTTGAGGTTTCCGCGCCACGGCAGGATCACCAGATCGGTGGTGTAGGGCTGCACCAGTTGCGGATCGGCGCCCACCAGATTGCTGGCATCCGCCAACCCGTAAGGCACCTGCAGCAGCGAGAACTTGGGCGAAAGCACGCCGCTCCCGTCTGCTGCACCCAGGTCCCAGTTATTGATCGCGAAGGGATCGCCGGGCTGGCCAATGCCGGAAACACCCGTCCCATCCCAGGTACCAGCGCGGTTATCCCAGAACAGATTGTTGAACAGCAGCGGGTCGCTGAACAAAGGCGAACCCAGGGGTAGGGTGGGCTGCAGCAGGTTGCTGTTCGCCACGGTAGAAACACCCGCCGGGGCAGGCAGCCCGTCGCTGGTGGTGGCGGTGGCGGTGGTGATGTTCTTGACGATCGTGTTGTTGTAGATGCGCACGTTGGGGGCATCGTTCAGCGACACTCCGCCGCCTTCATGGGTAGAAACATTGTTGGCAATGATGTTGTTGTACAGGTTGTACTCAAAGTTCCCGGCCATCAGGAAGCGCACCCCGCCGCCGTCGTCGTTGGACAGGTTGGCCTGGATCAGGTTGGCGTAGATGTTCACCGGGCCGGCGCCAGGCGAAAGCGTGGCGGGGTCGGCCGGCAGTTGACCGGCGATCATGATCCCGCCGCCTTCGTCGTAGGACTGGTTGTAGTAGATGCGGTTGTTGTGGATCGAGCCGTTCGGGCTGTAACCGTACTGGCTGATCCCGCCGCCGTATTCAGACGAGTAGTTGCCGCAAATATCGTTATAGGCCACCTCATAGTTGTCCGACCCGGCAAAGATGCCGATCCCGCCGGCCAGGTTGGTGCCGCCGTTGGCGATAATGCGGTTGTGCAGGATCTGAACGTGATCGTTGAAATTGCTTGGCTCGGGGCTCAGATCGGGCGTGCCCAGGCGGACCGCGCCGCCGTAGCTGCCGCCATTGCTTTGCAGGATATTGTTGGTGATGCGCAGGTAGCGGGCATAGGCATTGGCGAACACGCCGCCGCCCTGCACCAGGGCTTGCGCCCCGGCCTGCCCTTGCTGGTTGCCGCCCTGGATGATGAAGCCGTCCACCGCCGCCGGGAAAGCCGCTGTGAACTCGCCGTCTTGCGCCAGGACGTAGATGACCGGGCCTTCATAGACGTTCTGGTTGCCATCCCAGGTCAATCCGGATACAAAAGTGTTCCACCAGGCGTTATAGGTCGTGTCGCCGGTTGCCGTGCGTCCATCCAGGATCGAGCCCAGCACGCCGGTGTTATCCGGGTAGGCGCCGCCGGGACCTACGCCCTGCAGCTTGACCGGGGCATAGAGGACCGGATTCTCGTAGTAAATCCCTAACGGGTTGGTGAAGGGCACCGGCGTATTGGGGTATACCACCACCAGGTCGTCGCCTGGGGCGGCAGCCGCGGCATCCAATGCCGTCTGGATCGGGTGTTCCAGCGCAGCCGGGTCATAGGTGCGCCCGGGGCCGACCTCGTACACGCTCGGATTATAGCCAGCGCCGAGCACGTGGAAGGTCAGGCCGTTGATGGTGGTCTTGCCGCCGCTGTTGGTCACCGCCAGTTGATAGGCCCCGGCGGGCGTCCCTGCAGGCACTTCCACCACGATCTGGCGGTCGCTCCAGCTGGTCACCGGTAGGATGGTCGTCCCATCCAGCGTTACCTGACCGAGTCCCTGCACGGCGCCAAAGGCCGCGCCCTGGATGGTGATGCTGCCGCTGCCGTTGACATACGGCTGCGACACGGCGAACAGCTGCGGGGTGTAATCATCCACCGAGCATTTCAGCACGTTGAACTGCGAACCGGGGGCGGTCAGCGTGGTGCCGATCTGCACCGGGGCCAGGTCGGCCGGCACCATGCGCCCCGGATAGACCTCGAAGCTGGCGCCGATGGTGCGGTAGAGCGGGTCGTAATTGGCATTGGGATGCCCCACCTGCCCCGGATCGTTGCCCACCAGGTAATACACGCTCGGGCACAGGCCGCCGGGGGTCGGGCAGTTGTAGGTGGAAGAAGAAGGCATCAGCACTTCGAACACGCCGTTGAAGTCGGAATTGACCGTGTCCACCAGCTGGTTGTTGAAGTCATAAATGCCGATCGGAGAATTGGGAATACCGGCCTTCTCGCCAAAGAAAAGCTGGCGCGGGTCGGTGGAGAGGTTCAGGTCATTGATGATGTAGCCCTTCCACTTGCCGGGGATGGGCACCTCGGTGAAGAAGAAGAAACCGGGAGCCACCGAGCGCTGGTCGGAAACCGTCACCATGCGCACGTCGCAATACGGCATCTGCTGGCCTTCGTAGGCGCTGCCGCCCACGTCCGCAAAGGATGGGTTATAGACTGCGTTGGGTCCATCGGCGCCCACGCCCAACACATCCACCGTGTGCAGCGCGCCGGCGCAGGCCGGTTCGGGGATCTGCGGGGTGACCGCGTCGCCGGCGAAGACGTTGATATCCTCCTCGCGCGTTACCTGATAGAGCGGGTTGCTGAGGATGGTATCCGACGGCGGCACCACTTCCACCAGGTAATCCCCGGCGGGCAGCGGCAAGGGCTGGGCCAGCGGCGCGCCCGTCACCGGGTCGTTGACCATCTCGCTGAAGCCGTAATTGCCGTCGATCTCGGTGAAGCCATTTTGGAACTGCATACCCACCAACGGTCCTTCCAGGCACAACTTGCCGGTATTGGCAGGCGGCAGGACAAACTGGTTGACCGGGTTGCCGTCCACATCCCGCGCCTGGCAGTCAGTTGGCTGCACGAAGGTCTCGGTCAGGGTCGTGTTCAGCAGCGGGCCTTTCTTGTAAGAGCCGTCGGCTTCCTTGACGAAGCTGCCGTCCGGGTTCTTGACCGTAGCATACAGGTTGACGGTCATGTTGGGAATGCCGGGCTGGTACGGCTCGGCCTTGGCGTAACGCGCGTCCTGCTCGTTGCGCATTGAGTCGTAAAAGACCGTGCCGACGATCCCGCCGTTGGTGCCGGGAGCGTAGGGTTTCACGCCCCAGTCCAGCCGCCCTTTCTGCCCGATGATCGGCAGCACGCCCACATCCACCCCGCTGCCCAGCACGGTCGTCTCGGTCGGCTGGTTGCTGGCCTGGTAGGTGATCCCGGTGGTGTAATAGCGGTCGTTGTAGGCCTCGACGATGATCCACGAGGTCAGCGGGTAGGTCTTTTCCAGCGTGTAATTGCCGTTGGCATCCGTGACCACCGAAATGGTCATGCGGTCCATGGTCGAGTTATCGCGGTTCTTCAGCGTGACGGTAAAGCCCGGCACGCCGGGTTCGTTGGCATCCCGCTTGCCGTCGCCGTCCAGGTCCACAAAGACCGTGCCGTGTACCTCGTTAAACCAGCTGGAGAGGAAAATAATGCCGGTGTCGGTCACCTCGTTGGGTTTGACCGTCACCTGGACAAAATCCATCATATAGAACAGGCGCTCGTCCCAGTAAGTGAGCGTGTAATTGCCCGGCGGTACATTGGGAATTTCAAAAGAGCCATCCGGGTTGCCACGCCCGACATACGTGGCAGTGTCGCCGTTCTGCAAATCGTTCAGGGCGATCCACGGCCGGTCGATCGGCTTGTCGATCTTGGCACCGGCCAACCCACCCCACAGCCCGCCCAGGTAGGGCAGGCCGCCCTGGAAGGGAGTATAGACCAGGGCCGCATCCACCACGCCTTTGACCGTGCCGACCGTGGTCGGATCTGCGGCCACCGGATAAGCCCCGGTCGGGCGGGTGTAACCGAATTCGGTCCAGGGGAACGGCTCGCCGGCCACGATGAACTCGTTATCCAACCCCGTTCCACCTTCCTGCAGCCAGGTATCCCAGCTCCAAGAACCTTCCAGGGTGGTGGTCTCGGTCCAGTTGGTCCCATCCGGTTGGACGACCGTCACATCGTAACGCATCGGGCCGAGGAAGGGGATGACAATATCGCCGTTGGCGTCACTGTAACAGCCGCTGCCGTTGCTGACCAGGATCGGGTCGCCGTTGGCATCCAGCACATAACTGCCGTCCGGGTTCTGCTGATAGACACTGCACAGCGGGTTGCCGTACAGATCGGTGGTCACCTCGCCCAGCGTGTCGTTGATGCTGGCGCGGAACCCGGCCAGCCCGTTGGGCTCCTCAACCGGAGCGTCGAACATGCCGTTCACCATCGATTTATCCTCAAAGACCTTGATGCGCATCGTGGCGGTGGGCAGCGGATGCGGCTGGAGCGCCACAGTGATCATGGCCGGTTCTTCCATCGGGAGGGTGAAATGCGTCCCGCCGATCTTATAGCCCTCAGCAATGACCGAGATCAGGTACTTGCCGTCTGGCAGGGTCAACGACTGGAGGGTGTTGAAATCCACCTCCGTGCCCTGGGTGAGGATCGGCGCGGCCCCGGCCGTGGTGTGGATCGAGGGCCAGTTGCACAGGTCAGGATAATCCGGGTTGACGCTGCCGTCCGCCAGGGTCGGCTTACAATCCGGGGCGTAAGGCTGGTCGGGGTCACCGGTATTATCCACATTGATCAAAAAGCGGTACTGCGCCACCGGGTCACCGGCGGTCACTCCCGCCCCGCCAAAAGCCTTGGGTTCGCTGCGCGCCGCAACCACGCTGAGCGTGACCGTGTTGGTCAGAGCTTGCGGAGATGCCTGCACTTGCGCTGCTCCGGGCGCCGCGGCCGTCGCAGCCTGCGCCGGGGTGAACGGCAAGGCCGAGAAGAGCAACGCCAGCAGCATTCCCAGGCGAATGACGTTGGAGAATACTTTGTTTCGCTGAGTCATCATCTTGAATACCTCCTTGGGTTTGATCTACAGAACGGCAAAAAAATCTGCCAATTGGTTGATACGGACCGCCCGGCGCTCTATGACCGCCACGCGGTTGTCGACGATCGATACCACCACCAGCCGGAAATCCGGCAGGTTGCACTGAGCATCGTTGTTCAAGAACAATCCGAGAATATTCTTTTGGTTGCAGAACAGATTCTGTTCGTCCACCACCACCACATCCGCCTGCTGCTCACGCAGGGCGCGCGCCAGCTCGCGGCAGTCCGCTGGATGGATCTCAACCGCCTCATACTGCCCCTGGCCGGCAAAAATGGAATGAATCACCCCCCCGGCCAATCGCTCTGATGCAATAAATAAAACTCGTTTATTGGACATAAAGGCACCTGTTCTTTGCGCACCCTTAGCATAATGGTTTTCATTTTCCCCCACATAGAACAAACTGGACTAAAAAGACTAAAAAAGGACTATTTATATCCACTATGAATTTGACCCAATATTCCCTGGGATAAAGCCTTTTTCGGTCGGCCTCCCGGCGTCTTTGCGCTAAAAACGGCGTCGCCTTGTTGTACCAGGGAGCGGTTGCCGGGTACTACCGGCGGGCGGCTCCTCCTTGCAGGGCACCGCGCTTACATAAAGATCTTATCTGCGTTCATTCGCGTTTATCAGCGGTTAACTTCTTTTTCAGCCCCCATCCCGCCCCGGCCAGCACCAGCAGCGCGCCCGGCAGCGCCAGCCAGCCCAGCGGAAAGGCCGCCACGCGCACCGGCGGCAGGTCTCCCTGTGGATAGACCACCCACGTGAACGAAGCCGTGCTGTCCAGCAGGCCTTTGCGCCGCACCAACACCTCCACCTGCCAGCGCCCCGGCAGGCTGAAGGCGCTCTCACCCGCCTGGAATTTGCCCGGCTCGCCCGCCGCCGCAGCCTCCACCGTCACCTCGCCCAGGTCCTGTTCCAAATAGCGCAGGCGCAGGATCACCCGCTGGATCTCCCCCGGCGCCGGGCGCAGCGTGCTGTTGGCGCGCACGGTGAAAATATTCTGCCCCGGCCGGTTGGGACGGGCTGAGAACGAGATCAACAGATCATCCACCTGCTGTGAGAGCAGTTCCGGCTGCTGTACCCCTGCCAGGCGGTATTCAATCGTATTGGCCGGGGCTGATGCGGTCAGCAGCCCGGTCAGCGCCAGCACCGCTGCCATCAGCCCGCCCTCCACCGCGATCCAGCGCCAGAAAAATTCTTTATCAGTTGATTGTTCGGCTATGCGCATATTTTTCAACCCCAGCAAGCCGACCAGCAGCACCAATCCCACCTTCACTAGCAAGATCTGCCCATAGGGGGTGAAAAATAGCGCATCCAGCGAGGCCACCTGCTGGGCGCTGGAGAACAATCCGCTGGCCAGGGTCCCCCCCACGTACAGGACTGCCAGCGGGGTAAAGCGCCGCACCAACCCGGCCTTCAGCAGGCGCGGACGTACCGCCAACGCCGCCAGGGCCAGCACGCCCCCCGCCCACAAACCAATCGAGAGCAGGTGCAGCCCATCCACCGCTGACGCCAGGGCGGAAAACTCCGTTCCAGCGGCGTGGCTGTTCAACGCCTGGGCCGCCAGCGCCCCCAGCGCCAGCACGATCAGGCTGACCAGCGCCGCGCGCGACTCCGTCCGGCGCAGCCAGAGCGCGCCGCCAACTGCCCCCAGCAAGATGCCCTGGTGCGCCAACCACAATCCACCCCAGCGCGTGCCAAGCAGCGCCCCGATGGAGGAAGCCGCCTGCAGTTGCCCGCCCAGCAGCCCCCAGCCTGCCAGCCAGGCTGCCCCGGCGCAGATCGCTGCCCAGCCCGCCAACCTCCGCCGAGCTGCCGGGTCTCCGCTGCGCCGCGCCAGCAGCCAGACCCCCAGGGCGCCGGTCAGCCCCGCCAGGCCCAAATAATTCACCCAGCGCGCCGTCGCCTCGCCCAAGGAGGGCGCCTCACCCTCCGCCCCGCCCTGTGCCGCGCTCACATCCGCTCCCGCGCCGATCCCAAACACCAACACGCCCTGGTTGTAATGCCCATCCACCCCCGAAAAGACCTTCCAGGACAGCGAATAGACCCCTTCGCCCAGCGGCGGCAGTTCCACACCCATCCAGCCCGGCTGGGCCGGGTCGCTCAGAATGCGCGTGCCCGCCACCTCGCGCCCGTTCAAATCCAGCAAGCGCGCGCCGCTCAATTCCGGCGTGATGCTCTCGCTGAACCACAACTGTACCTGTTCCGGCGCGGCTGCCAACACCGCATTATCCGGTGGGTCGGAGCGCACCAGGCGGGCGTGCGCCTGGGCCGGGAAGACCATCCCGCCCAGCAGCATCGCCGCCAGCAGCAGGATCAGGCCTGCTTGCGCCGGGCGCCGAACCATATCCCCGCCGCAATACCGACCAGCACCACCCCTATCGCCAGGATCGCCCATACCACAGGCGAGATCCCGCCCGCCGGCGCAGTCGTTTCGGCGGGCGCGCCTTCCGGCTCAGCGGTCGGCACTGTCACATCGCCCACCCCAAACCAAAAGCTGCCGCTGCTGCTGTCGCCGTCCAGCAATTTCACCTGCCATTCCACCTGGTACGCGCCCTGGCCGAGCTTGGGTAGTTTCACCGCCAGTTGGGCGCGCTGCGGATCATCCAAATCCACCCCGCCGCCGCCCAGATCCACCGGCTGGCCGCCGGAATCCAGCACGCGCAGCGAGCTGCCCTCCACCGCCACCTCTTCCTCGAACCACACCCGCACCTCGGCCGGGGGGTCGACCAGTTTGCTGCCCGCCTCCGGGCTGGACTTGACCGGCTCCAGGCCGTGCGCAGAAACTGCCCCGACCACCAAGGCCAGCATCATGCCTACCAATAACAACGCTCTTTTCATTTGACCTTTCACTCCTTTTTGGGTTGAATTCCGTACCGTCTGGCCAGCGCCGCCGCCTCGCGCCGGCTGCGCAGCCCCAGCTTATCCAGGATATTGTGCACATGGTTGCGCACCGTGTTCTCTGCCACCACCAGCTTGAGTGCAACCTCCTGGTTGGAAAGCCCCCCGGCCAGCTCGCCCAGCACCTCCATCTCGCGCGCGGTGAGCTGGTTGAGCGGACTGGTCTCCTCCCGCACCAGGGCGCCCTCGCTGTGCGCCACCTGCGACATCAGCCGGGCGGTCATCTCGCGCGAGAGCGGCGCCTCGCCGTTCAACATTCCCCGCACCGCGGCTACCAGCTTGCTGGTGGGGATGTTCTTCAGCAGGTAGCCCTTCACCCCCAACCGCACTGCCTGCAGCAGCAGGTCGTCGTCATCGTGCATGGTGAGCAGGATGATCTGCGTTTCCGGGCGCTCAGCCAGGATCATCCGCGCCGCATCCAACCCGGTGCCGTCCGGCATGCTGTAATCCATCAGGATCACCTCCGGATTCAAGCGGCGGGCCTGCTCGACTGCCTGCTTCACGCTGCCTGCTTCGCCCACCACCTGGATATCCGGCTGCCGCCCCAACAGCCCCAGCAATCCCTCGCAGAACAAGATATGATCATCCACAACCAGAATCTTCATCGATATATTTTCCCTTTCGCCTTCAAACGACCACTTCCACGGCTGTCCCCTGCCCCGGCGCACTGGTGATCTGCAATCTGCCGCCGGCCAGCTCTGCCCGCTCGTGCATGTTCTGCAGGCCGTAATGTCCATCCGGGACGTGCGACGGGTCAAAACCAGGGCCTTCATCGCGGATGACCAGGCGCAGGTTACTCTCGCCCCACTCCAGCGCCACCCACACTGGCCCGCCGCACACGTGCTTTTCAATATTATTCAAGGCCTCGCGGCAAATGAACAACATCTCGTGCCTGACCTGCTGCCGGAGCGGAAAGGGCTTGCCGCGCTGCTCCACGTGGAAATTCACCGGACAGCGTTGAGCCGCATCGTGCAGCAAGGCGGCAATTTGCTGCTCAAAGGTCTCTTCTGGGCGCTTGTTCAATTCAAATAACATCTGGCGCACCTGGGTGTAAGATTCGCCCGCGATCTGGGCCAGGCGATGCAGGTCGGCGCCCGTGGGCGTGTCATCCTGATTTTCGCTCAGGTCTTCCAGCTTCATGCGCAAATAGGCGATATTCTGCCCCAACACATCGTGCAGGTCGCGGGCCAGCTCGCGCCGGGAGAGGCTGTCGTGCGCAGCCGCCGCGGCCAACTGCTGCTGCATGCGGGCGCGGTCGGCGGCAAAGGCGATCTCCAGGGCGGCCTTGTCCAGCAGCGCCACCGTCTCCGGTTGGGGCGCGTACCCGTCGGGCAGGCGCATGAAGAGCATGCCCAGGCGCTGGTCGCCCAGGCGCAGCGGCAGACTGAACCAGCCGGGGCGGTCGGGCCAGCCCTCGGGATCAGGCGGGACGGCATGAAACCCCACCTCGGGATTTTCCCGGCAGACCAGGCATACCTTCTCCTCCTGCGGATAAGTGGACTGAACCCCCTCCCGCGTCCAGGCTGCGGCGCGGTTGTACGGGGCGCCTTCCTCGCCCAGGTATAGCACGGCCTCCTCGGCCGGGAAGAAATCGCGCGGCATCTCCACCAGGTACTGCTCCACCCCCTGCGTGTCCGAGCCGTCGCTGAGCTGGCGCAGGCGCTGCACCTGGCGCTTCACGATCTGCTCCATCTGCTCGCGCTTGCGCTCGCTGCGCTCCAGCGGGCGCAGCAGTACAAGGCCTAATAAATAAAAAACGACTGCATAGGCAGCTGTTTTGAACCAAAGCAGTGGATCGACCACGCCGTAAGCCAGCAAATGCTCAATAATATCCAGCAGCGCCAGGACGATCACTGCTATGATCAGGATCCAGCGGGCGCGTAAAATGCTCCTGGAGGGTGGGTTGGACGGATCATCTGTACGGAATATCATATAAGATAAATAATATCCGAATTGATTAAGAAATACAAGTAGTTTCCGGGGGTTTTTGGTGTAATTATGCCAAAAACCCCCGATTCTCTCCTGTTATTGGATCGCGGGCAGATAATAGAAATAGAACGGCGCGGTATACACCGCCGAGAACATGGAGGTGCCGTCGCCAGTGCGGTAAGCCGTAGCGGTCAGGCAGGCATACGGCAGCGTGACCGCCGTGAGGGTGAACGAGCCATCCCCTCCAGCCGTCACCGAACCCACGTAAGCCATCCCCTCGCCGTCATCCGTCGGGCTGGCAAACACCTCCACCCGGCAGGAGGCGCAGGCCGTCCCGCTGACCGTGTCGTCGTCGCCCGGCGCGCTGCCCAGCGTCGCCCCGCTGATCACCGGCGCGGGCGTATCGTTGTTGCCGCCGAAGAGCAGGTAAATGCCGATTCCCGCGTTGCTGTAAATGGAGTTACGCGTGATCTGGTTGTTGTCGGCATCCGCGCCTACCACCAACACGCCGTCCATCTGGTTATAGGCAATGGTATTACTCGGTCCGATGTAATTATTACTGGAAATACCGGTCATGGAGACCCCGTGGCCGTTATTCCCCAACGGGCTAACCATGTCGGCGGCCACCCCGATCAGGTTGCAGGCCGCCGCATTGTTGTTCACTCCCGCTTCGCCGATCGCCAGCCCGTGCCCATTGTTGCCGGAGATCAGGTTGCCCTCGGTCTCATCACAGCGCCCAATGATGTTTTCTGAAGCGCCGTTCTGAATGTACACCCCCGAGGAACCGTCCAGCGTTCCGGTCAGGGCGTTCATTCCGCTGATGTCGCTGCCGATGTAGTTGCCGGTCACCCGGTTCAGGTTGGTGCCGCTGCCCTCGATATAGACCTGCATCGACGTATTGCCGGAGATGACATTGCGCGAGAAGGTGCCCGGCGTGACGCCGTCGCTGACCAGGTCATCTCCGCCAATGATGTTGGACTGCGCGCCGTAATGGATCCACACTCCTTTTTCCTGGCTGCTGAGCGCCTGGTCGCCAGCTGCGTTCGGGCCGATCAGATTGCCCGACACGCTATTGTTGGCCGTCCCGCTGCCGTAAATGGATACCCCGCTGCTGGTGTTGCCGGAGATCAGGTTGCCCTGGCCGATATTATCCCCGCCAATGATATTGTCGTGCGCCCCATCGCTGAGCAGCACCCCGTTCCAGCCGTTGGGAATGGCCGCATCTCCGGCCGGGTTGGTGCCGATGTAATTATTGCGCACCTGGTTGGAAGTTGCGCTCGTCCCGTGGATCTCGATCCCGTTATGGGCGTTGCCGGAGATAACGTTGCGCATAATGGCGGTCGGGCCGCCGATCTGAACGCCCAACGAATTGGAGATCAACACGCCCTGCGTCCCGTTCGGCAGCGCGGTGGTGCCGGCCGCGTTCAGCCCGATCCAGTTGCCATAGATATAGGTGAGCAGAGTGGCGTCCCCCTCCACCATCACGCCGTAATTCGAATTGCCCGAGATCAGGTTGCCGGTTGCGCTGATGCTCCCGCCGATAAAGCTCTGGGCTGCGCCGTCCAGGATATAGACCCCGATCTGCCCGCCCAGGGCAGCGTCGCCGGCGGCGTTGGTGCCGATATAGTTGTTGGCCAGGCCGTTCTGGTTGGTGCCTGCGCCGGCAAAGCGCACGTTGGAATAACCGTTACCGGAGATGATATTGCGCCCGGCCGGGGTTTCCCAGCCCACAATGTTTTGGTTGGCGCCGCCGTAAATACGCACGCCGTTGGTCACGTTGGGCAAGGCAGTGTTTCCGCTGGCATCCACACCGATATAGTTCCCGACGACGTAATTGCTGACCGTCATCGTACCCCAGATGCCCACCCCCTCGATGTCGTTGCCAGAGATGATATTGCGGCTGGCCGGAGTGAGCCCGCCAACCACAGTGCTGTAAGAACCCTCCCCCAGGAAGACCCCGTCCCAGGCATTGCCGCGGTCGGCCGTCCCGCCGGGGTCGGTGCCGATATAATTGCCGCTGATACTGTTGAAATTGGGCGTACCGGTGGTTCCCACCTTGCTGACCACGATGCCGTTGGTGGGGCTGTTGATGATCGACAGCCCGCGCACCACATTGTGGCCGGAATTCAGCCCCAAGACGGCCACATTGTACGTCTGGCCGGTGTCCAATCCTATCCCGTCCAGGACGATCTTGATCAAAGCCGGGCTGGTGCCGGCGGCATAGGCCGCGCCGGGCTGGGTGTAGCCGTCAATGGTCACCCCGGCATTATCCGCCGCCACCAGCAAGATGTTGTTGACATGGATCGTACATACTCCCGTCGCCGGAACGCAGCCCGGGTCGGTCATGGGAATGGCAAATGCGATCGTATCCGCGCCGGCGTTGCCGTTGGCCGAATTGATCGCATAGCGCAGCGAACCCGCCCCGCTGTCCAGCGTGTTGGTCACCGTGTAGGTTGTCGCGGCTTGTGCCGGACGCTCCGCCGGCAGCCACAGGCCTGCCAAAACCAGGATCAAAGCACAGCAAATGATGCGCTGCATATCCGCCTCCTTTTATTCGCTTGAAAATCACAGGGACAGATATACTATAACAGATTTTAATGGGTTAAGAAGCGCCCCGCAGCTTATTCCAGCGCGCCGCCGTCTTCTGCCGCTCCGGTCAGTTGCCGGATCTGGGCGCGCGCCGCTTCTTCCATCACCACCACCAGCACGTCCCCCACCTGCAAGCGCGTATCGCCGTGCGGGATGAGCAGTTGCGAGCCGCGCCGGATGGAAGCCACCAGGCAATTCACCGGCCAATGGATATCCTGCATGCGATGCCCGTCGCACGGGCTAGAAAGATGGATCGTGATATCCTCCACCTGCAGGCCGGTGAACGTGCCCAGGCGCGATTCTTCCATGCGGTGGCGCAAGGAAGCCCGCCGGGTCAGCGCAGCGTCATACGCGCGTACCACGTCTGCCCGGCGCAACATGCCCACCATTCGGCGCGGATTCTGTCGGTCCACCACCGGCAGGCGTCCCACATCAAAGATCCCCATTCTGCGCAGCGCCGTTCCCAGTGTTTCATCCGGATAAGCGCTGATCAACTGGCGCGTACAGGCCTGGCCTGCCGTGCTCTTACCGGGCTGGTCACGGGCAGCTTCCAGGTCTGCCAGGGTCAGCATGCCTGCCAGTTCGCCGCTGCCGTCCATCACCGGCAGGCCGTGCCGGCGGGTATGGAAGAGCAGCCGGTCCACCTCTTCTAACGGCGTTTCCTCGGACAGCGTCGGGGTGTCAGTCTCCATCACCTCGCTGACCGCAATTCCCTCCAGCACTTCAATATCCTTGCCGCGCTCCAGGCGGATGCCCTTGCGCGCCAGGCTGAGGGTATAGACTGAATCAGCGTTTAAGCGGCGCGCGATCAACAAGCTGATGATCACCGCCAGCAACAGCGGCAAGATGATGTGATAATCATTGGTCATCTCAAACAGCAGCAGCGCCGCGGTCAACGGCGCGTGAATGGCCCCTGCCAGCACCGCCCCCATTCCAACCATTGCAAAGGCCGCCGGGTGCAGCTCCAGGCCGGGAAAAAGCTGGTTGACAACGATCCCATACCCGCCGCCCAGCGCCGCGCCGAGGAACAACGAGGGCGCAAACACCCCGCCCTGGAAACCCCCGCCAATACTGACCGGGGTGAGGATCAGCTTGGCCAGCAGCAGCCCCGCCAGCAGCAGCCAGGACAGGTTCTGCCCGTTGAGGATGGCCTCGATCGTGTCGTAACCTACCCCAAACACCTGCGGCAGCCAGATACCCACCAGCCCCACCGCCAACCCGGCCGCCGCCGGCCGCGCCCAGACCGGCAGGCGCGAGCGGTCAAAGCGGTCCTTGGAAAAATACAGCAGGCGGATATAGGCCACCGCCACGAAGCCCGCCAGGATGCCCAATCCCATATAGATCGGCACCTCCCAGGGAGAATTGAACGTGTAAGCCGGAACCTTGAAAGCCGGCTGCGGCCCGCTGACCGCCTGGGTGAAGATGGCCGAGATGACGCTGGAAAGCACCACCAGGCTCAACCCACTCCCGCTGATCTCCCCCAAGATCACCTCCAACGCAAAAAAGACCGCTGCGATCGGCGCATTGAAAGCCGCTGCCACCGCTCCGGCTGCCCCGGCCGCCACCAGCGGGCGCATCCGTTCTTCAGCAAAACCAAAGCGCTGCCCCATCCAGGAGGCAAAATTGGCGCCGATCTGCACCGAAGGATCTTCCGGTCCCACCGACGCTCCGCAGCCGATCGAAAGCGAAGCAGCCAGCGTCTTGACCGGGATCAACTGGTATTTCAGCCGCCCGCCGCCCAGCGCCACCAGTTCCATGATCCCCGCCACGCCGTGATGCTTCTCACGCCGCAGCCAGCGGTGAACCAGCAGCCCCACCACCGCCCCCCCAAGGACCGGGAAGACCGCCACCGTCCACCCGCCCAGCGGGGCCATCAGCCCGCCCAAGTCGGTAAAGAACACCCCCCGGAACAATTCGATCAACTGCTTCAGCAGCCACACCCCCGCGCCGCTGCCCAGCCCAACCAGCACGGCCAGGCCAACCTCCAGCAGCATATCATTGACCCCCCGCACACGGCCGCTCCAGCGCAGCAAGAACTGGCGAGTCTTGGAAAAAAGGCTGTCCATCGGCTTCCCTCTTTCAATGGCCAGGCTCACAGAACCGGCCCATGAATTGATTATACCAACGTCAGCACCCCCCGCCCCGGAACTACCACCTCGCGGCCTTGCACGCGCGCGGTCTGCTGCTGGTTGGTGAAATTGAGCAGCAGGAGAAAACGCCCGCGCCGGGCAGCGATCACCCCTTGCGGCAATTCGGCCAGGCGCTCGATCCCCAGGCGCCGCGCCAGCCAGCCCAACACTTCTCCGGCCTGTTCCGGCGTGGGATACCAGCCCCAGTAGAAGCATCGCCCCGCCCCAAAGCGGTTTTCGCTGAAAGCCGGCGCTCCGTCGAACGGCCCGGAAGTGTACCTCCAGTGCGCGGCTGCCCCTTCCAGGTTCAACTGTTCGGCCCAGAAGGTAGCCGGGCCGGTTTGCCCCGCTGCACCTGCCAGGTCGTAACCTGCCCCCGGCGGCAGGGCGTGCCATTCCGTCACCGACGCCCCGGCCAGCCCGCGCAGCAGCCCCGGCAGGGTCTGGTCGGTGACCCGGTTGGAGGCGGTCTTGAAGCCGGAACGCACCCCCAGCACCAGGCTTCCACCGCCTTCCACATAAGCGCGTAAGTTGGATGCAATCTCTTCATCCACCACCATCAGCGACGGCGCCAGCACCAGCCGGTAGCGGCCCAGATCAGCGCGCGGCGAAACGATATCACAGGGAATGCCCAGGCGCTGCAGCGCAGCATACAGGCCGAACTGCGCGCGCTGGTAGCCGTAATCCTGGCGGTGCGGCTGGAGCTCCAGCGCCCACAGGTCGTCGTAATCCGAGAGCAAGGCCACCTGCGGGGCGGGCGCGGGCTGCGCGGCGATCTCTGCCATGCGCGCGCGCTCCGGCAGCATTTCCAACACCTCGCGGTAGCCCAGGTCGGGCGTGGCATCGTGGTGCAGCAACCCGGAGTGATACTGCTCCTGCCCGTACAGGCAGGCCCGCCAGCGGAAATACATGACTGCCTCGGCTCCGCCGGCCAGCGCGTGCCAGGTCCACAGGCGCACCGCCCCCGGGCGCACGCCGGGGTTCAGGCGCCCCCAGTTGATGCTGCCCGCCTGCTGCTCCATCACCCAGTAGGGATGCGGGTTCAGCCCACGGGTCAGGTCGTGGTAATACCCGCTGACATACGGGTCGCCCAGGTCATAGGCCGGTTCCTGCGGACGGGGCTGGCCGGGAAGATACAGCCCCTCGGCCATTTTTTCAGCATAACCGGTAGGATACGAGTCCCAGGCGATGAAATCCAGGTTACGCGCCAGGTGGTGGTAATCCACATAGGGCGCATCGCCCATCAAATTGGTGCAGATGCGCCGGTCGGTGTGGCTGCGCAGCAGATCCAGCTGCATTTGTTGGTAAGCCACCACCGAATCGGAAGAAAAGCGCCAGTAATCCAGCACGTGCGAGCAGTTCGGGTCGGCTACGGTCATCACCGGCGGCTCGATCTGCTCCCAATCCTGGTAAGTCTGCGACCAGAAGATCGCCCCCCAGGCTTCATTCAGCGCTTCCAGGCTGCCGTAACGCCGCTTAAGCCATTCGCGGAAGGCGGCTGCGCAGCGCGGGCAGTAACAGCGGGCTGTGTTATGGCAGTCAAATTCGTTGTCCACCTGCCAGGCAACCACCGCCGGGTGGTTTGCATAGCGCTGCGCCAGGGCAGTCACGATGCGCCGTGTGTGGCGATGGTATTCCGGGCTGTTGGCGCAATAATGGCGGCGCGAACCGTGCTGGCGCGTGTACCCCTGCGCGTCCACCGGCAGCACCTGTGGATAGCGCCGCACCAGCCAGGCGGGCGGCGCAGCCGTGGGCGTGCACAACACCAGCTTCAACCCTTCCCCGCTGAGCGTCTCCACCGCCCGGTCCAGCCAGTCCCACGCAAAGCGTCCTTCCTCCGGCTCCATCAGAGCCCAGGCAAATTCGCCAATCCGCACGTAATCCAACCCGGCTGCGCGCATCAGGCGGGCGTCTTCCGCCCAGCGCTCCTGGGGCCAATGTTCGGGGTAATAGCATACGCCAAGTTTCATGAACAACTACCTCTTAAGAAGATGGTTATATCAAAAAAACGTAGAGCATAGAGAGTAGCTCCCGCTACTCTCTATGCTCGAAGATCCATACTCCCCATTGTACTACTTCGTCGAACCGAGGGTCAGACCCTGGATGAAATAGCGCTGCAGGAAAATGAACACCAGCAGGGTCGGGATGGTGGCCAGCAGCGCCCCGGCGGTGATCACCGGCCAGTCGGTGTTATACTGCCCGCGCAGGGTGGCCAGTCCGGCCGTCACCGGGCGCAGCGCATCCGCGCGCAGCAAGATGATCGCCCACAGGTAATCGTTGAAGACCCAGGTGAATTCCAGTGTGGCCAGCGCCGCCAACGAGGGCAGCGAGAGCGGCAGCATCACCTGCCAGTAAATGCGGAATTCCGAGCAGCCGTCCACTCGCGCCGCATCCAGGATATCGTTGGGCACGGTGCGCATGAAATTGCGCATCACAAAGGTGCAAAAACCGAGCTGGAAGGCGGTGTGAATTAAAATGAGCGACCCGTAGGTGTCATACAGCCCCAGCGAGTTGGTCAGGCGGAAGACCGGCAGCATGAGGATCTGAAAGGGCAGCATCGTCCCGGCCACAAACATGAAGTACAGCAGCAGGTTGCCGCGGAACTTGTAGCGCGCCAGGGCAAAGGCCGCCAGCGAGGAGAGGAAGAGCATGCCAAATAGCGAGGGGATGGTGATGATAAAACTGTTCAGCAGGTAGCGCGAGACGCGCGCTTCCGTCCAGGCCCTCACAAAATTATCGAATGAGATGGTCTGGGGAATGCTCCAGAATCCGTTCAGGGCAATGTCGTCCATGGTGCGCAGCGAAGTGACAAATGAAGCAATCACCGGCAGCAGCCAAAACAGGGCGAAGAGGGTCAGCAAGATATACTTCAGCGAGGTGATGGAGTATTTTCCAATGCGGAAGCCGAGCGAATGGGTTTGTTCTTTCATCGGGACATCCATATGCGCCTCCTAATACTCCAGCTCGTCTTTGACGACCCGGCTGAGATAGAAAATGATGAAGATCAGACTGATGGCGAACAACACCACCGCAATGGCCGCCGCGTATCCCATGCGGTAGTTATTGAACGACTCGATATACATAAAGTTCGCCAGCACCTGCGTGCTTTGCCCGCCGCGCGTCATCACCGCCACCAGATCAAAGGCGCGCAGCGAGTCGATGATCGAGATGACCACCACGATCGTCGTCACCGGCGCCAGGAGCGGGAAGACCACATAGCGGAACAGATTGAAGCGGTTGGCCCCGTCCACTTGGGCTGCGTCCATCAACTGCGGGTCAATGTTCTTCAGCCCCGCCAGGTACAGTACCATCACGTAGCCCACCTGCCGCCAGACCGCGGCCACGATCACGCACCAAATGGCGATCTGGCGATCGCCTAACCAGCCCGGTGGGTCGGTCACCTGGAAGACGCTGGTTAAGAAGTTGTTGATCAGCCCCAGGCGCGGGTTATACACCCACGACCAGATCAGGCCGATCACCGGCAGCGACAGGATCAGCGGCAGGTAAAAACTGACCTTGTAGAAGCGGTTGCCTTTCATATCGCTGTTGAAGACCATCGCCAGCAGCAGGCCCAACGAAGTCGGGATGGTGATGAACACCACCAGCCAGCGCACATTATTGACCAGCGCCTCGGAAAATCCACGGTCTTTGGTGAAGAGATATTCGTAGTTCGCCAGCGGGTTGGCCATCATTTGCGGGTTGGTGACCCCATCCCAGTTGGTGGTGCTGAGGTAGAAGGTATAGAACGTGGGGGCGATGATCCACACGAAATACAGGATCAACGCAGGTGCCAGGAACATGTACGGCGTCAGCTTGCGCCGGGTGCGCGACTGGACCTGCCTGACCGCCTGCGGGCGGTCAAAGATCAGGCTGAACGGCGGCTGGGTGATCACCAGGTTGAGCAGCAACAAAATGCAGGCTGCCAGAGAAATAAAGAAAGCCACCCCTAGCTTGACATTCGCTGGAACCGCGCCCGGGGTGAACGCCACCAGGATGAAATACAGCACACCCACCGCCCCGGCTGCCGCGCCCAGCAGAGACATCAGCCGCTCGCGCTCCGGCCGCAGCGTGCCCAGCAGCCCAAGCAGGATGGCCGCCAGCGAAACCAGAGGGAGCAGCCAGATGTAGGGCGCCGGTTCTGCACCGGGGGTGCGGTACAGGTTATCTGCCATCAGGCGGGCGCCGTTGTTGACCGGCTGGATCCCATACCAGGGCAGGAAAATATACGAGATCAGCAGGACGATCCCCAGGATCAGGATCAGTAAATTAGAACGCGAATAATCTTGGCCCCGGCCCATCGCTTGCATAGCCGCCTCCTCTTTTCTTCGTTACCAGCGAGACAATTTGAGAGAGACCTCACAGGTCTTGCAACCTGTGAGGTCTCGGAATGTTGAAAGAGCCTAGTTGCCCGTATCTTCAGCGAGGATGCGTTGGCGTTCAGCTTCCAGGTCGGCCAGGATCGTATCCAGGTCAGCCGGGTTGGAGAGGAAGCGCATCATGCCTTCCATGCCGGCTTCGGCCATGGCGGGGGTGGTGTCGCGGTCATAGAACTGGGCGACGTAGTCCGCCGCCTGGATCATCTGGATGCCCTTCTGAACGAAGGGGGTCGCTTTGCTGATATCCACGTCCGTGCGGGTGGGCAGGCGGCCGAGCTTGTCGAAGACCAGTTGTTCCACTTCCTTGGAGCCGAGGTAGGCCAGGAAAGCCTTGCCGCCCTCAGGATTGCGGGCGCTGGCAGCCATGAAGAAACCGTCGGTCGGGGCATCTTCGCCAACCGGCTGGTTGGGATCGATGATCGGGAAGCGGAAGAAGTCCAGGTCGGCTTCGGCCTCATCCGGGTAGGAGTCGAGGATGAAACCACCCATCAGGTACATGGCGGCCTGGCCCTGCACCATCGGATCGATGGCTTCCTGCCAGTCATAGGCAGCCGGGTCGGCGATGAAGCATTTGTGATCCAGCAGTTCCTGCCACTTCAGGAAGACGCCCTTGACACGCTCGTCGGTGTAGGGGATCTTCAGGTCCATCAGGTCGATATGGAATTGGGGCCCGTTCAGGCGCATATCCAGGTAGTCGAACCAGGCAGCCGCCGGCCACTTGAAGCGGGCGCCAATGGTGAAGGGAGTCACGTTGATCGCGTTCAGCTTATCGCAGGCGGTCAGCAGTTCATCCCAGGTCTCGGGGGCTTTTTCGATACCGGCCGCGGTGAAGATCGACGGGCGATAGTAGATAGCCCACCAGTAGTAGCTGGTCGGCAGGAAATACTGTTTGCCGTTATAGGTCGCCAGGGCCTTGAAGCCGGGGGCGAAGGCCTGATCCAGGCCGTATTTCGTCCAGGCATCGCTGAAGTCCAGCACCAGGCCCTTGTCGATGAAGAAACGGGCGCGGTTGCCGGCAAACCAGGTCAACACATCCGGAGCGGGATCGGCGGTCAAGTAGGCGCGGATGGCCTGTTTGAAATCCTCATGGGCGATGATCGACTGCTCGACGGGCATCTCGGGATGGGCCTCGTTCCACATGGCAACGATCTGCTCATCCAGGGCGCGCGGTTCGGGGTCGCCGTTGTACGAGTTGTAGAGGATCGACTCAGCGTTGGTGACCACGGTCTTCTCGACCTCGACCGTCTTTTCCACTTCCACGGTCTTGATCACTTCCACAGTCTTTTCAATGATCTGCGGTTGCGGGGTGGCAACGGGGGCGCAAGCTGCGAACAGCATCACCGCCACGATTGCCAGGCTGAAAACTTTGAACGACTTATTCATGGGAACTCCTTGATCTTTCCTTCTTGTGGTTAGGTTAGGGTTTGGGTAGGTTTTGGGTCTTTCATCAAACAACGTTCTGCGAACCGGTAAGCATCTTTGGAAACGATCACCTCCTCTAAATGAACTTACGCAATTAATCCCGGCTTTTTGCCGTCGATTGGCGCACCACCAATGAAGCAGGGAAGCGCAGCGCCTTGTGCGGGGTTTGCGGATTTTCGATCAAATCCATCAGCATGGCCGCCGCGGCTGCGCCAAATTCAAACGTATCCTGGCGCATGCTGGTCAACGGGGGATCAAAATACGAAGCCAGCGGCATATCATCAAAACCGATCACCGAAAGGTCTTCCGGAACGCGCAGCCCGGCATCCCGCGCCGCGCGGATCACCCCCACCGCCATGCGGTCGTTCTGGGCCACGATCGCCTTCGGCACCCGCCCCAGCTTCAAGAAATGGCGGAAGGCCTGGTAACCGGAGGTGGCCGACCAGTCTCCTTCGTAAGTATCCGCCGGATCGGGTTCCAGCCCGGCCTCGCGCAGGGCCATCTCAAAACCCAGGTTGCGTTCCTGCGCGCAATCTTCCGCCGCCGGGCCGCTCACCTGGGCAATGGAGCGGTGCCCCAGGTCCAGCAAATGCCTGGCCGCCTGGCAGGCGCCGTCGCGGTTGTCCAGGTACACGCAGTGCGTGCGCGTGTTCTCGCGCCCGCCCAGGTAGACCAGGGGAATATTGGCCGGCAGGCCAAAGCTGCGGCTTTCCAGGTAAGGATTGATCAGCACCACCCCGTCCACGCGCCGGTGCCCGATCAACTCCTCCAGCAGCACCTTGTATTCCTCAACCGTCTCTGCCGAAGCCGAGAGGGTGAAATAACCGCGCGCGCGGGCGGCATTCTCCACCCCCTGGATATTGCTGGCAAAGGTGTAATCGATCAGGCTGGGAGCCAGACAGGCCAGCGTGCTGGTGCGCCCGCGCGCCATCGAACGGGCAATCGCGTTGGGACGGTACCCAAGCTGGCGCACAGCCGACAACACCCGTTCGCGCGTTTCGGGCAGAACAGCTTCGCTGTTATTGATCACGCGCGAGACGGTCTGGTGGGAAACACCAGCTAACGCGGCAACATCTCGGAGAGTAGGTCTGGGCATAGGCGGATTGGCGATTTACGAATTACGATTGAGAATTGGCGACCCCCTGCGGGGGCAGAGGTTGATAATGGACAACTCCCTGCGGGGTTGGTCGGCGGTTTCGGGCCGGCGGCAAGGGACCTTTGCGCGCCGGGGGCGAGGATGGAAGGGGTCAGGCGTGGTGCGGTGAAAGCGCATTGAACTCCATGTTAACGGTAACGTGAACGGTAACATTATTATATAACGATTCAAAACCAAAGTCAACTAGGAAAAATGTCACGATTTGAGACCCCGGCCCGAAAGCCTTCTTCAGCCGTTTAGGATTGCCTTGCCGGAAATGCTATGCGAATTTCTGGCAAAAATGCACCCTGGCTGTAGGATTCCTGCGTTTGCTCTTAATAGGGGTAAGGGCGACCAGCCGGTCGCCCTTGGTTGGCCGCTCTGCCCTTTTCGCCCACTATCCCCGGACGAACTTCTTGCCCGTCGCCAGTTCCACCGACTTATACGCCCCGTCGTAGATGCCGATGGATTTGTTCTTGACGATGCACTCGCAGAACATCGGCAGCAGGTCGTTCTCGTGGGTCAGCAGGTCGATCGCCTGCAGGGTCTGCGGGATGGTGCGGCATTCCACCGTGCTGTCGCCGATCTCCGCCCCGCGGATGGCGCCCCACATCTCGTGCCCGCCCACCCGCGCGTTGAAGATCTTCGGCACCGGGTAGAAGGCCAGCTCGGACGGCTTGGTGATCATCACATCCACCACGCGCATCAGGTAGTTGGTGGCGTAGACGGCATGGAAGGTATTGTCAAAGAGGAACACATGCAGCCCGCCGGCCGCGCCCTCGCGGATGCTGTCGGCATAGGTGCGCGCATCTTCCCAGGTGAAGTGGGTCTGGATCATTTCCTTGTGCGCGGCCAGCTCAGCTTCCAGCCAGGTCCAGTTATCCTTGTGGTCGCCCAGGTTGATGAAGAGGGTCACTTTTTCCTTCTGGATCAAAGGAATGCAGTGTTCAATGATGGCTTTGAACAGCTCACGCTGCGCCCCTGCCCCACCCATGGTGACCAGCAGGCGGCGCGGTTCGTTGTTCTTCATCCGGCGCAGGCGCGCGGCGCAGTCGGTTTCGATGTTCTCTACCAGCTCGTGATCCACGTGGTGACCGGTGTAGAAAAGCGCATCGGTGGGGGTGGGTTTGAGAATGCGCCCCTTGTCGTCGAAGCCGCGCATGGCACGGAAGCCGTAGTATCCGGAAGGCGACTGGACGGCGTGCTTGGCGCCTTCGGTCAGTTGGAAGGACATCGGCCAATTGTCGAACATCATGTCCACCACGTTGGTCATTCCGCCCGCCACTGCGCCCATGCAGTTCCACATGTGCGAGGTCAGCATGGGGGTGTCCGAAGGCAGCGCCGCATACAGGTTGCGGAACAGTTCGCTCATCTTGTAATCTTTGACGTTGGTCTTTAGGAAACGCCACGGCCAGCCAACGATCCACCAATTCAGGAAGGCGTTCAGCACAGGCAGGCTCTTCTCGCCGGTAGTGACCGATTCCCAGATATGTTTATTGAAGAATTCGCTGCGCTGGGAGATGCGCGAGAATTTGCTGTAGTTGGTGTTGCACCAGTTGATCACATCCGTGGTGATGCCGGGAATGGCCAGCAGGTCCAGCCAGTAGGGCGTGAAGCCCATGGCTTTGGCCGCCGAAACGCCCGCCATGGCAATGCGGTAATGCCCGAAACCCATGCGGATGGTGCTGACCACCACAGCGTTGTCCTTCTTGAACGGCTGCCCTTCATCGTTTCGCAGGATGTCCTTCAGCCCAAAGATATCCCCCAGGTAGGGATTGTCGCGCGTGCTGAGCGTGTACTGCTCGTTCGGGTCGTAGTTGAACATCTTGACGAATTTGGCCTGCCACTGGTCGGTGGCGCGGGTTTGCGCTTTGGTGATCGGATTTCCATACACTTCATAGCAGCCGTCGATTTTTTTCATGGTTTTCTTCTCCTGAAAAGTAGCTCGGGTCAAAACCCGGTAAATTCAATGGGATTTAACAAAATTAAGTTACCGGTAACATTATAATACAAGAATCCAAAAACACTTGTCAATAGGAAAAAACTCACCTCTTGCGCACACCCTACCGCCGGGCCAACTTTCCCAACACCCAGCCTTTGCCGGGGGCAAAAAGAAAGGCCAGCACGAACAGCACCGTTGCCACCAACACGATCGCCGCGCCGGAAGCGATGTTCGTGTAGTAGCTCAAATACAATCCCGCCACGCCGGAGAAAGCTCCCAGCCCGGCCGAGATCGCCATCATCGACGGCAGCCGGCGGGTGAGCAGCGAGGCGGTGGCCGCCGGGGTGACCAGCATGGCCGCCACCAGCCCTACCCCCACGCTCTGAATGGATACGACGATCGAAAGCGCCAGCAGGATGAGCAGCAGCAGGCGCAGCGGTCCGACCGGCATGCGCAGGGTGGAGGCCAGGACGGGGTCAAAGGTGACCACCAGGAAAGGCTTGTAGAGCAAGACAATGGTCAGCAACACGCCCAGGCCGATCAGCCCGGTCAGCCACAGGTCGGCGGCGCTGACCCCCAGCACATCCCCAAAGAGGATGTGGCTGAGGTCGACCGCGTAGGTGCGGATGGAGCTGATCAGGGCCACGCCCAGCGCCAGGGCTGCGCTGAAGAGGATGCCGATGGCGGTATCCTCGCGGATGGCGCCCTTCTGGGAGAGGAAGTTGATCCCCAACGCCACCACTACCGCCGCCACCAGCGCCCCCACCGTCAGGCTGCCGCCCAGCAGGTAAGCCACCGCCACCCCCGGCAGGATGGCGTGCGCCATCGCATCGCCCAGGAAGGCCATCGAGCGCAGCACCACATAACAACCGATCACCGCGCAGACGATGCCGACCATCAGCGATGCCAGCAATCCGTGCTGCATGAATTGATATTGGAGAGGATCCAGAAGAAAGTTCATTTTGATTTGCGATTTACGATTTATGATTGACGATTTATGATTGACGATTGCCCAAGGTCTTGATGGAAGCAACGGTCATAGCGACCAATTCATCGGTTTCTTTCAATAATGCAGATACGCGATCCTCCGGAAGCATTTCGGATTGAACGAGCAATTCCAACCAATAGGCGCTTTCGTCCGCTTCCTCTTCCACGATCTTCAATTTGGCGATCATGTCCGAAGTGGATTTGGCGCGGCAAACCGCCCGGTAATTTGCGCCCACCGAACAGGCGGAGCGCAACAACTGGCGTCCCAAAACATCCCCTGCAGTTGTTTTGGGCAAGCTGTTCACAAGGCCGATCACCGTTAGGGCATGTTTCTTTGTTCGATCCTTGAAATCCTTAGCATCCATCTGCTCTCCGCTCGTCAATCGTTAATCGTCAATCGTCAATCTAAAATCGTCAATCCCCGTGGCAGCATTCGTCCGCCACCACCGCGCCGTCCACGAACAGCACCTGACCGCTGAAGGCCGTGCGGATGTTCTCCGAGGTCAGCACCTCGGCCGCAGGACCGTAGGCGATCACTCGCCGGTTGAGCAGCAGCACGCTCTCAAAGCGTTGGGCAGCCATGGCCAGGTCGTGGGTCGAGACCATCACCGTCACATGCCGGCGGCGCAGCTCCTCCAGCAGCGCCAGGGTGGTCTCTTGCGTGGCGGCATCCACCCCGTTGAACGGCTCGTCCATCAACAAAATATGCGGCTGTTGGGCCAGCGCGCGCGCCAGGAAAACGCGCTGCTGCTGCCCACCGGAAAGGTCAGAAAGGGCGCGCCGGCTGAGGGCGGCCAATCCCATCTGCTCCAGGGCCTGGTTGACCGCGGCGCGGTCGGCGGGCGTGGCGCGTCCCAGCCAACCCTGCTTTCCGTAGCGGCCCATCATCACCACATCAAAGACCGTGACTGGAAAGCCCCAATCCACCGCCCCACGCTGGGGTACGTAGGCCACGCAATCCTGGTGCGCGCGCAGCGGCAGCCCGTGCACGCGGATCTCCCCGCTGCGCAGGGGCAGCAGCCCGACCAGCGCCTTGAAGAGGGTCGATTTGCCGGCGCCGTTCGGACCGACCACCGCCACCTGGGCGCCGTGGGCCACCTGGAAGGTGACCTCGTCCAGGGCCGGGTCGCCGTTATAGCGCACGGTGACGGCATCAAATTCGAGGCGGGCTGGGGTAGCAGCAAGATCGGCCATCTTATTTCAACGCCTCCACAATGCGCTGCGTATTGTAGCGCATCATATCGATATAGGTGGGCGCAGGCCCATCCGCTGGGCTGAGCGAGTGGGTATACAGGTCGGAGACGACCTTCACCCCCGTCTCGGCGGCGATCTGCTCGGCCAGCTTGGGATTGGCGCCGGTCTCCAGGAAGATGGCCGGCGCGCCGCTCTGGCGGATCAGGTCGATCAGGGTGGCCAGCTGCTGTGCGGAGGGGGCCGAATCGCTGCTGACCGAGGGGATGATCGCACCCAGCACGCGCAGTCCGTAGCGGTCGGCGTAGTAGCCGAAGCTTTCGTGGTTGGTGACCAGCAGCCGCTGCGCCTGCGGGACCTGTTCGATCTGGGCCTTGATCCAGCCGTCCAGTTCCTGCAATTTGGCGATGTAAGCGGCGGCGTTGGCCGTGTACACATCCTTGCCTTCCGGGTCAGCCTGGATCAGCCCGTCGCGGATATTTTCCACATAATGCACCACCAGGAGAGGGTCCAGCCAAAAATGCGGGTCGCCGCCCGGGTCTGCCGGGGACTCGCCCGCCTGGGGGGTGCGGGATTGCAGCCCGGCGGAGGCCTCGATCACCTGGCGCGAGCCGCCCACGTTGTCCAATGTTTCCTGCAGCCAGCTTTCCAGCCCGCTGCCGTTGACCACCACGATCTGCGCATCGCTGATGCGCGCCACGTCGCCGGGGGCGGGGATGAAGGCGTGCGGATCCATCCCCTCGGGGATGAGCGTCTCCACCGACACGCGTTCGCCGCCTACCTGGCGGGTCAGATCGGCCAGGAAGCTGTAGGCGGCCAGCACGCGCAGGCCGGAGGAAGAAGGCGGGGTACTCACCGCCGGGGAACAGCCAACCAGCCCGGCAAAGAGAAATCCTATCAAGAAAATTTTCAGCAATTTATCGGTGTTCATCTGTGTTCATCTGTGGTTGATCATCCTTACAATCCGGGCACAGGCCGTAAAGCTGCAACCAATGGTCATGGATGGCAAAACCGGTGCGGGCCGCCACTGCGCCGATGAATCCGTCCAGGTTGTCGCCCTCAAAGATCGAGGCGCGGCCGCAGCGAGTGCACAAGAGCAGGTGTTGGTGCCCGTGCGCGGCGCGCAGGTAGCGGTGGCAGCCGCCAGGCTGGTGGACACGCTGGGCCAGACCGGCCTCTTCCAGTTTTTCCAGGGTGCGGTAGACCGTCACCAGCCCCACTCCGGGGCAGACCTGCCGGGCGCGGTCATACACCTCCAGCGGGCCGAGGGCCACTTCGGTCTCCGCCAGGATCTCGACGATCGCGCGGCGCGGGGCGGTCAGACGGTAGCCCTCTTGCTCCAATCGCGCCAACCACTCCCCTATCCTGGGCAGGCTTTTGGTCATCGGTTTCCCTTTCTGATAATGAAAATCATTTTCATATTGTATCACATATTCATGCAACCAGAGCAGAGAATCCACTTCCGGCGTGATCATAGAAAAATCACGTCAATCTACCATCGTAAATTGTCAATCATAAATCCAATGTGCTATACTATTTTTATACCCACGAGAGGAGACAGGCCATGACTACAATCGTCAAGATCGTGATCCCCGAGGAATCGGCCGCCGAGCTGACCGCCCGGGTGCTCAAGAATTCGTCCGCCACGCTGGACGGCACGCTGGAAGCCCAAGGGTTTTCCATCACCACCTCCCTCACGGCTGCTGCGGACGCCGCCCGGGTGGTCTTCATGAATACCCCTGCGCCGCGCCCCTTCCGCCTGGAGAACCTGGGGATCAGCGGAGCGGTCAAGCTGACCTGGCTGAAGTTCAACCCGGCCAACTTCCTGGGGGGAGTGATCTCCAACCTGGCCGCCGGGATCAAAGCCGCGGCCCTGCCAGATGTGGTCATGAACGCCACCCAGCTGGTCTCGCTGCCTTATAAGATACAGAAGACCATCGACGGCGCGGTGCGCGGCGTAGTCACCCCCGGCGAGGTGGGGGTGGCGGTGGACCTGGACTGGCCTTTCACGGCCATCAGCCTGCCGCCGGTCCCCCCCGCGCTGGAAACCAACCTGCAAGCCGCCATAACGAACGCGCTGAAGACGGTCAACATCAGCCTGCCGGGCATGCCGGCCAAGATCACCATCCCCGACGACGCCAAGAAGAAGATCGCCGAAAATGCCGTGGCAGCCTGGCGCCTGGCGTGGAGCGACCTGGCCCCGCGCCTGAACCTGGCCTTCCAGGAATTATTCAAGACCATGCAGATCTTCCAGAATCCGCTGGCCCTGTTCCTGTTCAGCATGCCGCCCGCGGTAACATTAGGCAAAGGCGCGGCGGACATCAAACCGGTCAGCGTGATCCAGCCGGGCAAGCCCCCGATGGCCTGGCAGCCGAAGAACCGTATCTCCGAAGTGAAAGCGGAGGTCAAGGCGGTGGAAGTGACCGCCGCCAATCACGAATTGACCGCAGCGCTGTCCTTCTGACCCGGGCATCACGGTTGGCTCTACTTATTTAGCCATTCCAACGCGCTCGCCAATTCCTCCAAATTCCAGCCCTCGACAGCAGCATCCACCCGCAGCAGCGGCGCGGGAGGCGGATCATTGCGCATCCAATCGTCCAGATAAACCTGTATCAAAGGCAGGTCATCCGGCGCGACGATATCCAGTGCGCGGGCACGCTTGCGGTGGCGGGTTTGCAGCACATCCAGCGGCGCGTTGAGCAGGAGGATGCAATCCGGCAGCGGCAGCCCGGCGCGCAGTTGGGCGTGCAGGCGGCGGCACAATTCAAAATCGGCCTCCGAGAGATACCCCTTGTGGTGAAATAGGCGGGTAAAGACGTAGAAATCCTGGTCCAGCCCGCCATCCACCAAACCGACCCCTGCCCCACTGCGCAGGCTGCGTTCCTGTTCGGCGCGCAGCAGCAAGTAATCCACCTGATTATGCAGGCCGTATTCCCGCCGGCTGCGCATAAAAGCGGCCTGGTAGGGACGTTCGGCGTGCTGTTCAAGGAGCAAAGTCCATCCCATGCGTTTTCCCAGCAAACGCGCCAGGGTCGTTTTGCCGGATCCGCAATTTCCAACAATGGCGACGATCTTACCCATGGCGGCCGCACAACCTTGTGTTGAGAAAAATCAGACTGGGCTGTATTTTCTTGAACATCATCCGTTTCCTTAGAATAAGATCTCTCTACCTCACCCGGGTAAAGGATTGCGTGTCGCCCTCCACGGTCAAATACAAAGTGTCGTTTTCCACGCGGTAATCCATCGGCGTATCCGCGCTAATATTCATCGCATCGTTCGCCAGGATCATGACCGTATCGCTATCCACGATCTCGTATTGCAGATCTCCAGCCGTCCCGCCGATGGTGATGGTCAAGACCCCTCCCGGCTGAAAGTTAAACTCGATCACAGTGCCCGAAGAGGGATCGGAATATTCCCACCGGCCCAAAAGACCCAGGACCGCGGTGGCGGTTGGCGCAGGAGTATTGGTGGGGCGCGGCGTGCTGGTAAAAGCCCGGGTAGCGTTTGGCGCGCGGGTGGCATTATTCGCCTTATTGTTATTATTCGCGGAAGATGCGCCGCCGCCCTGCCCCAACAAGCCAACAACCAGCCCTGCAGCGATTAACAGAACGCCCAAAATCAGGAATATATATCCCAGGGGGCTGCGTTTGGGTGCAGGAGGATTACCATAGCCAGAAGGAGGATATTGGTTCATACAAGGCTCCTTTAAGAATACGGGATGAATTCAGTATAGCATAATCGGAAGAACCGGTCTCTGCGCAACCGCAGGAGCATTTTTATGCTACACTAATCGGGTATGGAAGAAATCCTATTAATGATCTTCAATTATGCTTATTTTGCCCTGGTGGGAGGGCTGTTGGGATTGGTGGCTCTCATGCCGCATGTGCGAGCTGAGGCGCGCCAAAAACCGCGCTGGCGCACAGGCCTGACCCTTTTTTTGGGGGTGCTGGCCTTTGTTGTTTGCGTGCTCTTTTGGAATCAGGCAACAGGCGATTTCTTAGGCAGTCTGCCGCGCGGAATGATCGCCGGGGGCGCTTGCGCCGGCACGGTTTGGCTGTTGACCAGAAGGAAAGCATAAGGATCAAAAGGTTCCAAAGGGGAAAAAGCAGAAACAATCTACCCCAGAGTGCAAATTTTTCCTTCAGGCGTTCATGCAAATTCTGCATTTATGCGGTCGGGCAAATTTTGCATCAAGGCCCCCTGCGGGCATTTTTTGCCTGTACATAGAATGCAAGATTTGCATTTCTCCTGCGTGCAAATTTTGCACGTGATTCCTATTAACTACTTAATTAAGACAACTATTTAGACTTTAATTCCCACCCATCTTTTTCAATCTTGTAATAGTAACCGCGGTTACGCTTTTCGTTTGCGTTTAAGGGGGGTTGGCAGCAACGTTTCGGGAAAGATCAAATTCCAATCATATCGCGGGCTGCGCGAGGGTTGTTTGTATTGTCCCAGGTCAATCTGGCCTTTGTCGTACTCCTGGAGAAAACGCGCTAAAGCCAGCGTGACCAACTGGCTGGCCGGCAGGCGTAATTCTTCAGCCAGGTCTTTAATACGCTGACGCAGCGCAGGCGGCAGATCGTAGGTGGCGCGTTGGTCGCGGCGGGCTTCGATGCGCGACCGTTCGCGGGCCTTGCGTTCGCGTTCGTGGCGGGGCAGTTGCGCATCCGACTGGCGCTGCTCCATATTGGTCAGCAGGTCGGCCACGCTGGGATCAAGGATCGGCCGGCGTTCTGGTTTTCGGTCAGGCATTGATCACCTCCAACATACGTTGAATGATCTGGCGGTATCCGCCAAGGTATTGCTTCCCCTCGCGGTAACCGGTGGCAGCGGTTGAATTGGCGGCGTATTCCCAAAGGGTTTTGCCGTAGGCGGAAGTCTCGCGCAGGCGGGTATCCTGGGGGATAGGCGGCCAGACGCGCGTGCCGAACACCTTGACCACTTCCTTGAACTGCACCAGCGTCTCGCGCGTGGTGCGGTCGAAGAAAGTGGGCAGGATGCTGTAGCCCTGGAAAATATGCCCGCGTTGGCCGATCTCCCCCATGGTACGCAGGATCTCTTTGACTCCATCGACGGCCATCGCATCCAGCCGGGTGGGAATGACCACCCAATCACTGGCGAACAGACCGTTAATATGCAGCACATCCATGGAAGGGGCCAGGTCCAGTAAGGCCAAATCGTATTTCGACCGACGGAGGATATCGTTCAAGATCCCCTCGCGAAAGTCGCTGAGGGTAATCTGGCGTTTGACCTGTTCGGTGTGTTTGTCGCTGGGCAGGATATCTAGATTGGGGCGCGCATTGCGCACCACTTTGTTTAACGCACTCTGCGCACAGATCAACTGGTACAGGCCGGGTTCTTTTTGCATTCCCAGGGCAAAGGCCACATGTCCCTGCGGATCCAGATCCACCAGCAGGGTGCGGTAGCCCTGGCGGGCCAGCCCGTCGGCCAGAGTGATGGCAGTGGTGGTCTTGCCTACCCCGCCCTTTTGATTGGCAAATGCGATGATCTTCATGAAGCCTCGGATGGGAAATAAGGGTCGCCGCTTATGATTATATAGGGTCGCCCCTGAATTTGTCAAGGGGCGACCCAAAGGGGCGACCCTGATTCTGGATAAGGGTCACCCCTTGGAAGTCAAAAAGGCCCTTTTTCTTTCTTTTCCTTCCCGGCCAATAAATCAATTCGTTCCCAGAAAAAGGGGGCAAAAACGGATTGTGTGTGGCTCTTTGGGAAGGGGGGAGGGTATAAAAAAGGACACAAAATCGTTTTTGTGTCCTTTTAGGAAGTGTAACCGGGGTTACAGTTTGGGGCGCGGTGAAGGCGGCACCAGGTTCGCCATGCGCACATCCAGCCGCTGGGCCAGTTCGTGCATCAGAATCAACAGACTCTCGGCCTGGCGGCTGACCACCAGTGTATCGGCGATCTCGTCCAGCGCCTGTGCCTGTCCAAATTCTTCCATTTCAGCTAGGGCATTGGCAAAACGCCGCAGTCCGGCCAGCGCCACCCGGTGAGGGTAGAAGGGTCCTTTTTCGGCTGCGCGGGGTTGGGTAGTGGGGGTTCCTTGCAGACTTCCGGCCGCGTCCGTGATCTCTTCGGAGGTTAACTGGTTTTGGATGCTCAGGCGCAGCAGGGCTTCCCAGCGGTCGCGCGGCTGGAGCAGGATCTCGCGCAGCACCCGTTCCGGCAGGCGGTGGCGATTGGCCAGCTCCAACAAAGGGGTGGGCAGTTGCAGGATGTTCAACAGCTGCACCATGCGCGGCCGTGTGACCTGCATGACCGGGGTGATCTTTTCCCAGGCACCCACCGGCATGCGTTGTTCGCGCGCCTGGCGGAAATAATCATAGTCGTCGGTCTGGCTTGTGTCCGGCTGGACGCCGCGTTCGGCCAGGATCAGCGCAGCGATCTCGCAGGCCTGGCTGACCGCCGAAGGGGTTTCGGCATGCCGGTTTTCCAGCACCTGCCGTTGGCGGGTGGGGTGTTCCACCACTTCTACGCGCAGGGAGGGTTCTTCATTACGCTTTTCCTTGACCGCTTGCAAACAGGCGGCCCAAAAGCGCCGCTCCCCGGTCTCGATTTGAAAAATGAATTGCCCATTCCCGGCGTCCACCCAGCTGCCGGTGATCGGCTTGATCTGCCCGTGTTCGTCGAAGGAATCGCCCATTGCCAGCAGGTGATCCACTTCCTGGCGGTGAGACGCATCCCGCAGCGACAGAGCCAACCATTCGGCAGCCGCCCGGTAGCAGTCGATCTGCCCGGCAAAGAAGCGCGCCCGCAATTCAGCGGGTAGCAACCGGCGGGGTTGGAAGCGGTCGGGCAGCATTTGGCTGGGCTTCAGGCGTTCGATCCGTTCCACCGCCGCAGCCGGTTGGGCAGGACTGCGTTGCAGCGGTTGGGGCAGGGCAGTTTCCGGCGGGGTGAGATCATCTCCAGCGGGAAAATCTTGAAAGGCGTTTGCTCGCGTTTTAGGCATATGAGAACCTCCCCTGGTTTATTCCTGTGGCCAGGTGGCCTGTAAAACGGATTCCACCAGCCCGGCGTATTCCTGGGTGGCGCGCGAACTGCTGGCGATCTGGTCGCTGCGCCGCTGGCGCGGCGGGCGGTAGGTGAACACATCCATGTGGCTGGAGTGGGCGTAGGCCAGGTCCGTTGATTTATGGATCGGCGCTAAAACGTAACCGCGGTAACGCTTTTCCAGTTCATCCAGGATTTCCTGCGCTTCGCTGCGTTGTTCTTCGCACAGGGTTGGCAGATAGCCGAGGATCTTCAAATCGGGCCGGAAGTGCATGCGCACCGCTTCGATCGTGCGTTGCAGTTCGCGCAGACCTGAGACGCCCAGGTAGCTGGTCTCCACCGGGATCACCACCCAGTCGGCCGCTACCAGCGCATTGATCAGCAGGTCGCCGGTGGTGGGCGGGGTATCGATGATGATGTAAGCGAATTGCGTTTGGGCGGCTTGCAGCGCTCGCTGCAGGCGGGTTTCATTGGCCATCAGTCCCGGCAGCAGGCGCGACGCATCTACCATGGCAGGCCGGTTGCCGGGGATGAAGAATAGATTGGGGTGGTTGCCGGAACGGCGCAGCATGCGCTGCACCGAAGGCGGGGGCGACTCGGTCAGCAGGGCGGCCAGCGATTCGCCGGATTCGCTCTGATGCTGCCCAAAGGCAGTGGAAAGCAGCGCATGCCCCTGCGGGTCCATGTCCACCAGCAGCACCCGCCCGGCGGGGCCTTCAAGGTCGCTCAGCCGCAAGGCCAGCCCAGCGGCCAGGTTGACAGCTGTGGTGGTTTTTCCAACCCCCCCCTTTTCATTGGCGATGGTGATGGTAACAGCCATACCTCCCCTTTACTGGCAATCATTGCCAAAATTAGTCTTAATTAGCGTAATTCTCGCGAATTTGTTTACCATTGTTGTTATCTTAGCATAATTCGGGTGTAAAATCAATATAATAACCTAATTAGTGTGGGTTGAGACCATAATTAGCCTAAATATATTGAAATCAGCCGGAAATGTTGTAAAATAAGGATACCACAAAGGAGAAAAAGTGATGCTCAATCCCCTTAATGATGACGAGTGGCGGCTGGCCAGGTTGGAGCGCCTGGGTCTAAAAGAAGATCCCTTCAAACTGTCTGCCGATCCGCGTTATTTGTATCTAGGCCCGGAGCACCTGGCGGTCTATCGCCAGGCGCAGGGGGTCATTTCCCGCCGCCGTGGGCTGGCGTTGATCACCGGCGATATGGGTATGGGTAAAAGTTCTCTCGCCCGGCGCTTGTATGATGTCTATGCGGCGGAGGAAAATTTGGTCATTTGTTATATCCACACTGCCGCCTTCAAGTCTGCCATGGATGCCGCCCGCCAGATTTCCCTTTCTCTCGGCGTCCCCCCCCAGCGCAGTTTCCAGCGCCAGATGGAAGGTCTGGAGCGTATGATGGCAGATGCCTATATTTCCGGGCGGAATGTGGTGGTCTTGCTCGACGATGCCCAGTTGATGGATTCGGAGGCGCTGGAGGTGGTCCACCGCTTGTATAACTTCGATTATGACGCCAAGGTGGTCCAGATTCTTTCTTTTGGGCAGAGTGAGATGTCGGCGCTGTTTGAGACGAATAAGGCGGTCAATGCGCGGGTGTTTGTGCGCTTGGTTTTGCCGCCCCTTACTTTGGGCAGTGCGCTGCAGATGGTGCTTTTCCGCCTGCGCGTGGCCGGCCGTTCAGATCCGCTGATCCACGATGATGCCTTTGAGGTGCTGTATGAGCGCTCGCGTGGCATCCCGCGGGAGATCATCCGCCTGTGCGCGCTGGCAACCGACTCTCTCCTGCAAAGTGATGAAACGATGATTAATTTGGATATCGCACGGGAGGCGCGCTAAATGATGAGTCCACGAACGAAAGGCAATAAACCGGCCTGGGTGCAGTTGTATGAAGCCCGTCGCCAGGCGGTGGAGGTGAATGTCCGTTCGCCGGGTCGCCCTTCTTCGCAGATTCCTCGCCATAAGGTCGGCCTGACGCTCTCGCAGGGCGAGATTCGCGATCTGGCGACCTGGCAGGAGCGCCTTTCCGGCTTGCTGCGCCGTAAGGTTTCCACCGGTGAAACGGTGGGAATCATTGCGCGCATCTGCACCGCCCGCCTGGAGCGGCTGCCCATCGACCCTCCTTTCGAGGATTTGGGCGAATTGGTCGAGGCCATGGTCAGTGAATCGTAATTATTTCTTCCAAATATACCATTAATTTATGGAAGAAAGAATTGTTTTTTCGAAAATCTTAAAGAACCATTTGATGTCCATTTTTTTAACATTTTTGTCTACACAAGGAGGGGTGGGCCGTCCAGTAGCCTCCCTTTAAGAACCATGTTGACCAAAGCATCCCAACGAATCCAGGAAGCCGTGGACAGCGGGCGCATCCGCCCCGACCTGCAAACCGGCGCTGTGTTTGGCGCGCGCGGCCGGCCGCTCAAACCGCGCGCCGACCGTTCTGGTTTGTTGATGGTCAGCTTCGGCGGAGACTACTCCTATGTTCACCGTGTGATGGCTTATGTCGTTTTTGGCGAACAGGCTCTCCAGCCCGGGGTGGAGGTGGAGCATATCAATGGCGACCTGCGCGACAACCGCGCCCAGAATTTACGCCTGGCTTTCCCGGCGGGGCGTGCTTTGCGTGAGCACCGCGCCGGTTTTGCCTCCGGAATGCCCTATAAGGTGGTGAACCCTGCTACCGGCCAGGCCGTGGCCCATTTTCGCACTCTGGAGCTGGCCGAGGAGTATGCCCTGTTTAAATTTGCTTCTGCGAAGGCGGCCCAGGTTCGCCGCCGCCCTGCGTGAGGTTTAAGGAGATTGTGTTATGGATGATTTTCCTGTTTTTCGCCCGGAACGTGAACGCACCCTGGATTTTCGCGGTAAGGTGATCGCCACCGCGGACCTCAAGGATGGGCGCGGTTATGTTTCGATCGGTTCGTTGTGCAAGGCGTTCGGTCTGGATGACCGTGCTCAGCGCAAGCGCCTGGCTCGCAAGCAGGGGTATTTCGCCACCTTTACGGCCAATATCCTGTTGTCCACTCCTGGCGGCCCCCAGCCGGTGCTTTGCCTGGCGGCTTCGATCATTCCGGTCTTTCTCACCGGGGTGGAGTTGGAGCGTGTCCAGGATGAGGAATCCCGCCAGTTGCTGCGGGCTTTCCTGGACGAGGTGCATGTTGTCCTGGCGGAGCATTTCGGCATCAGCGAGCGCGGCGAATTACAAATGCTTCGCGATGCGGTGGCCCGTATGGTTACCGAACAGGAGTTATTTGAGGATACGCTCTCAAAAAAAGTCGAGGCGGAGCTGGCTGATATCCGCCGCGCGCACGAGGACAAGGTGCAGCAGATCCGCGACGCCTTTGCCAACCTGCGTCAGCAGGTAGTGCGCCTGGAGACGGTGGCCGGCCCCAAGGCCCGCCTCACCCCAGAACAGATGGGCCAGCTCCGCCAGTTGGTAGCCACCCTGGGCGGCCTGATGCAGGAACACGGCGTTGCCAAGCCTTACCCCGGGATCTACATGGATATCACCCGCCTGACCGGCGTCAGCCGCACTGAGGATATCCGCCAGGATGATTTCGCCGGGGTGGTCGATTTTCTGCAAGGCCAGATCACCAGCCTCACCCGTGCTGCCAGGGCCGCCAAAGAATAATTCTTTCCATGGAACCATTCTTCACCTCCCAGGATCTTGAGCTTCACCCTGCTGATCTCCAGCAGGTCTGGGAGGCTATTAAGGGCCAGCTGCGCAGCGAAATGGACCGTTCGGCCTTTGAGACCTGGGTCCAGCCGTTGCAGGCTTTGCGTTTCCAGGAGCATACCTTTACCCTGGCCACGGTCAACGCTTACGGGCGCGATTGGGTGCATAACCGCCTGCGCAGCCGCATTGCCCAGCTGGCGGCCGGTTTCCTCAACCAGCCGGTGACGGTCAAGGTGATCGTCTCATCCGAAAAGGCGCAGGCGGCCCGCGCCGCTGAGCCGGTTGCCGAGGATGCTCCCCAGCCCGCTCCGGCTGCGCCGGGGGTTCCCTCAGAGCGCAAGATCATGCTCCACCGCGCCTACGGCAGCAAGCGCGCCAGCATCATCCAGCCCGAACGCGGTCTCTTTGTTACCCGTTATTTGCAATTCAACTGGGGCCAACTGCTCAGCCCCTCGGCCATGATGGTCATTCTGGCGGCCCGTTCGATGTGCTACTGGAATCCCAAGACTGGCGAGATGCGCAACACGGTCGATACCGAGATGGCCGAATTGGCCCAGCGCGCCGGGGTCAGTGTGCGCACCATCAAGGATATCCTCAATCAGCCGCTGATCAAGCAGTATTTCCTGCGCTACAAGGTGCGGCGCGTCTTCACCGCCAATGGGGTGCGCACGGCCGGAATTTCGTTGATCGTGCGCATGGACGACCCGCTTACCCCCGAGGATCAGATCACCCACGACCTGCCGGAAGACACCCGCTGGTACGGGCCGGATTTCATCTTCGAGGACGATGACGAAGACGAATAATTTTTGGAGCCATTATGATGGATGAATACCGCGCCGCCAACCAGCGCCTGTGGGACGAGTATGCCCTGATCAATTCCCGCTCGGAAATGTATGACCTGCCGGGCTTTTTGCAAGGCCGGCGCGGATTGCACGACCTGGAGATTGAGGAACTCGGCCCGGTGCAGGGCAAGACCCTGCTGCACCTGCAGTGCCATTTTGGCATGGATTCGCTCTCCTGGGCCCGCCTGGGCGCGCAGGTCACTGCGGTGGATTTTTCCGCCGAGGCCATCCGCCTGGCGCGCGAGCTGAGCCAAAAGGTCAACGTTCCGGCTCGCTTCATCCAGTCGGATATCTACGCCCTGCCGCAGGTGTTGGAAGAGCAGTTCGATATCGTCTTCACCTCCTATGGCGTGCTCACCTGGCTTTCCGATCTGCGCGGCTGGGCCCGGTTGGTCAGCCGCTACCTCAAGCCGGGCGGCACCTTTTATATTGCCGAGTTCCACCCCGCCGCCATGCTTTTTGATGACATGGGCAGCGCGCCGCAGCTCAAGTATCCCTACTGGTCGGACGGGCCGATCGCCTGTGAGGTGCAGGGCTCCTATGCCGACCCGCAGGCCGAGACGCGCGAGAAGCGCTCCTACGAATGGGCTTACCCCCTGGGGGATGTCGTTTCATTATTAATTGATGCCGGGCTGCGCATCGAATTCCTGCACGAACAGCCCTACACTGTCTACCAGATGTTCCCCTTCCTGGTGGAAGGCGCCGACGGCCTCTACCGCACCCCGCCGGGCATGCCACTTCTCCCCCTGCAATTCTCGCTCAAGGCCGTCAAAGAAAGTTGATAACGCAGGACAACCCAACAGCAACCGACAGGTTCAAAGAGCTTAAAATCTCCAGATAGCTATTTATCTGTATTTATCTGTGTTGATTTGTGTTCATCTGTGGTTGATTCTTTCGGGCTTTCTGCCGGTTGGATTTCCTGCCGGATCTGCCCGATCTCGCCGGTTGCTTCGCGGGCAATGCCGCGCACCTGGTTCTGCGTATCCCGGGTCAACCCGCGCAGTTCTTCGTTGGCCTTGCGCAGCATAGCCAGTTCTTCCTCTAGGCCGGCTTCGCGGATGAGCTGTTTGGGCATCTCGCGCGCTTCGCGCGCCGCCCCGATGAACTCGCGAAACTGGTCCGAATGGAACAGGCGGTAGACCCAGCGCGCGAACTTGCGCGCCGAATCGGTCATATCTCTTGGCCCCATAATTACCAGCGCCAGGAGCAATATGAGCACCACTTCCGGCAGACCAATGCCGAAAATTTCCATGGCCTATTTCTTCTCTTCTTCCTCTTTCTTGGCCAGCTCGTCCTTTTCTTTCTCGCCTTTCAACCCATCGCGGAAAGCGCTGATGCTCTTGCCGATCTCGCCAGCCACCTTGCTGATCCGTCCCACGCCGAACAGAAGGACAACGATCACCAGGATAATGATCCATTCCCAACCACCGAGGCCACCCATATTAATTGATCTCCTTTTGTTTTTTATTCCGCCGCCGCTTCAGCCAGCCGGCCAACCCGCGCCGGGCGGGTTGTGCGGCTTTGGCAGCGCGAGGTTTGCGTTCGCCGGCCAGAGCGGCCAGCCCGATACTGATTAAGTATAGCACCAGCAGCGGCGCCATCAGCAACATCATGTTGAACGGATCGCCGGTGGGGGTGATAACCGCCGCCAGGATGGCAATGATCACGATCGCGATGCGCCACTGGCGGGCTAGCGCGCCCGCGCTGATCAGGCGCAGCCGGGCCAGCAGGTAGGCCAGCAGGGGCGTCTCGAAGGCGATCCCGATCCAGAACATCAGCGCTGTGACGAAGCTGATATAGCTGGACAGGCGCGGCGTGGTCTTGATCTCGCTGATGAAGCCGGTCAGGAAGGGCACCGCCGCCGGCAGCATGATAAAATAGGTGAAGGCCGCGCCGAGGAGGAACAGCAGCGTCGCCGCCGGAATGCCGATGTACAGCCACTTCTTTTCTTCCGGCTTGAGCGCCTGGGTGAAGAACCCGCCCACCTGCCAGACGATCACCGGCAGCGCCAGGATGAACCCGGCCAGCAGCGCCACCTGCATGGTCTGCACGAAGCTCTCCGTCACCTCGATCGCCACCAGGAATTCCAACCCACCGATCGGCTGGGAAAGGATGCGCAGGATCGGCTCGGCCACCAGGAATCCCGCTACCGCGCCGAGGATCAGGGCCAGGAACGACCAGGCCAGGCGCTTGCGCAGGTCTTTCATGTGCTCTGAGAGGGACAGCGGGACATCTTCGTGAGGTGCCATTGACAAACATTATATCCAACAATAAGGGCTTGTCAAATCGAGATTATGCGCATAGATTAATTTGTTTTTGCGCCGCTTTCTTCTGTATAATTAAGCTATGTCTGATCCACACCCGAAAGGAAAACGTGCCATGCAGCTCTGGTTGGTCATCCTGATCGGTTTGATCGGTGGGGCGGCGGTCGGCCTGCAATCGCCTATCGCGGGGGCCATGAGCCAGCGTGTGGGCGGCGTGGCCGGCAGTCTGATCGTCCACCTCAGCGGGGCCATTCTTTCCGCCATCCTGCTGGTCGTCATCGGCGGCGAGAACATCCGCGATTGGAACAAGCTGCCCTGGTACATGCTCCTTTCGGGCATCTTTGGCCTGATCCTTTACCAGACCATCAGCGTCACCCTGCCGCAGTTGGGCGGCACCATGATGATCGTCCTGGTCATTGTCGGCCAGCTGGCGATGGGCGTGATCGTCGACCAGTTCGGCCTGTTGGGCGTGGCCGCCCGCCCGCTCGACCTGCCCCGCCTGCTGGGCATCCTGCTGCTCATCTTTGGGGCCTACCTGGTGGCAAAATAGTCATCCGTGTGTATCCGTGGTTAAAACTCCATATAATTAATCCATGAGTAAATCCATCCCCGAGCAGATCGCCGAGCTGAAGGGCGCCATTGCCGCCCAGGAAGGGCTGCGCCCCATGCTGGGCGACGCGCTGGTGGATGCCACCCTCTCCGTCCTTCAGCAGAAGCTGGCCGAACTGCAATCGTTGGTGCCGCGGGCCGAACAGCAGCGCAAGCTGGTCACCATCCTCTTCAGCGACGTGAAAGGTTCCACCGCCATGGCCGAGCAGGTTGACCCCGAGCAGTGGGCCGAGATCATGAACCAGGCCTTTGAGTACCTGATCAACCCGGTCAACCGCCACGGCGGGATAATCGCCCGCCTGATGGGGGATGCCATCCTGGCCTTCTTTGGCGCCCAGGCCGTGCATGAGAACGACCCCGAGCAGGCTATCCTGGCCGGGCTAGAGATCGTCGAGGGCATCCGCCCCCTGCGCGAGCAGATCCGCCGCCAGTACGGGCTGGAATTCGGCGTGCGGGTGGGCATCAACAGCGGGCCTGTCCTGCTCGGCGAGGTGGGCACCCAGGTCGCCTCCGAGTACACCGCCATGGGCGATGCGATCAACCTGGCGGCTCGCATGGAGCAGAACGCCCCGGTCAACGGGGTGCTGATCGCCCACGACACCTACCGCCTGGTGCGCGGCCTGTTCGAGGTGGCCCCCCAGCCGCCTTTGCAGGTGAAGGGCAAGGAGCAGCCGCTGCAGACCTATGTGGTGGCGCGCGCCTTGCCGCGCGAGCAGCGCTCCCGCGCCCGCGGTCTGGAGGGGGTACAGACCGCTCTGGTGGGCCGCGCCGCCGAGTTGGAACAGCTGCGTCAGGCCTTTCGCGCCTGCCTGGAACGGCGCGCGCCGGTCTGGGTCACCGTCACCGGCGAGGCCGGGATGGGCAAATCCCGCCTGACCGAAGAATTTGTGCGCGCCTGCCTGGAGGAGGGCGGCAACCTGCAACTCTTTTCCTGTGCGCCGTCCGAGGATATGTCGGTCGTGCCGCTCGGCGCCCTGCGTGACCTGTTCCGCCGCCGCTTTGCGATCCTGGACGGCGACCCGCCCGCCCTGGCCCAGGACAAGTTCGAGGCCGGGATGATCGCCTCCCTCGACCCCGGCCAGGCGCACATCGCCGGGCATTGGATGGGCTTTGACTTCTCCCGCACCGCCGCGGTGCAGAACCTGATCGGTTCCTCGGCCTTTGGCAGCACCGCCCGCCTGCACCTGGCGCACTACTTCCGCGCCCTGGCGGCCGGTTTTCCCCTGCTGTTGGTGCTGGACGACCTGCACTGGGCCGACGATGCCTCGCTCGATTTTTTCACCTCCCTTTTTGTGGAGATGGAAGGCCTGCCGGTCTTTGTGCTGGCCCTGGCGCGCCCCAGCCTGGAGGAGCGCCTGCCGGAGTGGGATGCTCCCCTGCGCGTGTTTTCCGAGTCCCTGCCCGCGGCCTCTGGCAAGCCCCGTTATCAGCGCCTCTCCCTCGCCCCGCTCAGCCGCGCGGACAGCGCTGCCCTGGTGGGGGAGATCTTGGGGCAGGCCGGGCCGCCTCCGCCCGCGTTGTTGGCACTCATCCTCTTCCAGTCCGGCGGCAACCCTTTCTATATCGAAGAGATCGTCAAGATGTTGATCGAGGAGGGCCTCATCCGCCCCGACCAGCCGGACTGGCAGGCCGCCGCGGGGGCCGCGCTGCCTTCCATCCGTGTCCCGCGCAGCCTGGAGGGGGTGATCCAGGCCCGCCTGGATGCGCTTTCTCCCGAGGAAAAACAGGCCCTCCAGCGCGCGGCGGTCTTTCCGCTTGAGTTTTGGGACGAGGCCGTCCAGCGCCTTGAGCCGGCCGCCCCTGCCGTTCAGCCGCTCCTCGACCGCCTGGGGCAGCGCGGCCTGATCCTGCGCCACGAACCCTCTTCCTTCACCGAGGCGCAGGAATTCACCTTCAAGCACCACATCCTGCGCAAGGCCACCTACGAGACCGTCCTACTCAAGCTGCGCCGGCAGTACCACGAACAGGCCGCCCTGTGGCTGGAACAGCGCGCTGGCGAGCGCATCGCCGAATACCAGGGCAAGATCGCCGAGCATTTCGAGCGCGCCGGCTGCAATGACCGCGCCGCCGAATACTGGCTCAAGGTGTGCCAGTCGGCCTTCCACATGGGCATCTACCCGCAGGCGCTGGCGGCGGTGGAACGCGCCCTGCGCCTGACCGTCGAAGGCGACCTGCCGCGCCGCATTCCCGTCCTGCACTGGTTGGCACAGGTGCAGGAGAAGATGGGCCAGTTCAACCAGGCCCGCGAGAATTACCAGGCAGTCATTCAACAGGCCTATCCTTTGCCGGAACTGCGCCTCCGCGCCGCGCAGTCCGCCCAGGCGCTCAGCTGGATCCTCTCCATGCAGGGAAAAATGGACGAGGCCGCCCGGTTGGCCGAAGACGCTTTCCAATGGGCGCAGCAGTTGGGCGATCCCTTGACCCTCGCCCGCGCCCGCGCCAACCGGCTCAGTTTCCTGGACCTCCCTCCGGTGCAATATCGTACCGAGATCTATGCCGGGCTGCGTGAATTTGAAGCCCTGGGCAACAAACCCTACATCGCCATCACCTGGCTGAATATCGGCATCTTCGAGTACAACCAGCGCAACGATGCCGCCGCGGCCGAAGCCTATCAAAGAGGGCTGGATATCTACCGGGAAATGGGGCATAAGTGGGGTGAGGCCAATTGCTACGGCAATTTGGGACTGGTGCTCAAACGCCAGGGTGACCTGGAAGGAGCCTGGCAGCACCAGGAGGAATACCGCCGTATTGCCCTGGAAATTGGCGACCAGGAGGGGGTGGCGATCAGCGCCTCCAACCTGGGCCAGCTCGCTTTATCCCGCGGTCACCCCCAGCAGGCGCTGGCTTTCCTGCAGGAAGGCATGGCCGTGGTCCTGCGTGAGGAGATGCTGCTGGTGATGTTCGGGCTGCTGGCCGGCCTGGCGCTCTGGCATGTGCAGGCCGGGCGTGCTAGACGCGCCGCCGAGATCCTCAGCGCTATCGGCGCCCACCCCCAGCTGGACCCGGAAAGCGAGATGGACCTGGAAGACGCCTGGGTGCAGGTTCGACCGGCTCTCTCCCCGGCCGAGTTAGAGGCCGCCCAGGCGCGCGGAAAAGCACTCGACTTTGACCGGATGGTGCACGACGAGGGATATTTATACGGGGAGGAATAGATCTTTAGCCTTCTTTGGGAAATTTCCGCAGGCGGCGCAGCGGCGAGAACCAGACCCACAGGACCCCCAGGCATACCCCGACCCCTGCCAGCAGCATGGCCGTGCGCACATCCGTTTGCTGGGCCAGCCAGCCGCCGACCAGCGATCCCAGCGGTAGTGCGCCCCAGGTGATAAAGCGGTCGCTGGCGTTCACCCGCCCCAGCAGCCGGTTGGGGGTGATGGTTTGGGTCAGGCTGGCGGTGGTGACGTTCCAGGTCATGTTGCCCGCCCCCGCCAGTAGCATTCCCAGGCTGATGATGCCGAAAGCTGCCCACGGACCGCCGCCTGCCAGCGGCAGGAAGAGCCAGCCGATCCCGAGGATCAGCGCCGCGCCGATCACCACCGGTCCCGGCCCAAATTTTTCGGTCAGGCGCGGGCTGAAACGGGTAGCCACCAGCCCGCTAAAACTGCCCACCGCATACACCAGACCGAACGCCACCGGCGGCAAGTTGAGCGTGTCCACCAGAAAGAGGATCAGCAGCGCATCCTTCATCCCGCCGAAGAACTGCCATTGCAGCCCGGTGAGCAGTGGCGGGCGCAGCAGCGGGTGGCGCAGCAGATAGCCCAGTCCCTCGCGGACCTCTCGCCAAAAGTGTGCGCGCGGCGCCGGCGCGGGTTTTGCTTCCTGTTTCCTGATCCGCCCGATCCACAACGCCGACCACAGGAAAGACAGCGCGTCCACCAGCACAGCAAAGGGTGCGGTCAGCACTTGCACCAATCCCCCGGCGAAGAGCGGGGCGGCCATCTCGGCGGATGCGTCGATGGCTGCCAGCTGGCTGTTGCCCTGCACCAGTTCTTTCTCAGCGATCACGCTGGGCAGGTAGCTCTCCTCGCTGATATCGTAGATCATTGAGAACGTGCCGGTCAGGAAGGCAGCGAGGTAGAGATGCTCGATGCGCAGCCAGCCCAGCAGAACCAGCAGCGGCACACCGCTCAAGATCGCGGCCCGCCCCACATCGCAGGCAACCAGGATCGGCCTGCGGCGCAGACGGTCGACCATGGCTCCGGCAGGCAGGCTGAGCAGCAGGTAGGGCAGGGTGCCGCAGGTCGCCAGGATGCCCAGTTGCAGCGGTGTGGCTTGCAGCAGGCTGATCGCTGTCAGCGGCAGCGCCAGCAGGGTGATCTGCGAGCCAAAGCTGGAAACCAGGTTGGCGGTGAACAGCTTGCGGAAATCGCGGTTTTGCCACATGAACGGGATTATAAAGGATAATTGCGGCGATCCAAGGGTCGCCCCTGCTAAAAACAAGGGGCGACCCTGGAAACCCTCGCGCCTGGGTCTCTGCCCGGGCTGGGAGAGGACGTTCCCCGTGGTTCAAAATCTTTCCGCAGCCTGCCCTATTAAATCTCATCCATGCTTATCCGTGTTCATCCGTGCGCGAAGCGTCGGTGGTTAAAAACCCCAACCCATTCTTATCCGCGTTTATTGGTATCCATCCGCGGTCAAGTTTCGTATAATTACCCTATGAGGCAACTCCAACCCTCCGGCGACTCGGCCGTCCTCCTCACCCTGGGTACCCAGATCGACCTGGCCGCCAACCGCCGCGCGCATGCCCTGGCCCGCTGGTGGGCGGCCCAATCCCTGCCTGGGCTGGGAGACGCCTCCCCTGGTTTTGGGGAGGCGGTCCCCGGCTATGCCACCCTCCTGGCACACTACGATCCGCTCCTGCTGGACTACGCCGCCGCCGAGGCGCTCCTTCGCCGTGGGTTGGAGGAGTGCGCCGCCCTGCCCGAACCGGCTCCGCGCACGGTGGAGATCCCCGTCCGCTACGGCGGCGAGGACGGCCCCGACCTGGATTTCGTCGCGCAGCATTGCGGGCTTTCCGCTGCGCAGGTGGTGGCGCTCCACACCGCCGGGGAGTATCCGGTCTATTTCATCGGCTTCACCCCCGGCTTCCCCTACCTGGGCGGGCTGGACGCGCGCATTGCCGCCCCGCGCCTGCCCAGCCCCCGCGCGCGCGTCCCGGCCGGCTCGGTGGGTATCGCCGGATCGCAGACCGGCGTCTACCCGCTCGAGTCCCCCGGTGGCTGGCGCATCATCGGCCGCACTTCGCTGCGCCTCTTCGATCCCGCCCGCACGCCCCCCGCGCTGCTCGAGCCGGGCGACCTGGTGAGGTTTGTCGAATTATGAAAGTATTCACCACAAAGACACGAAGCAATAAAGGAACACAAAGGTTTTTTTATCTTTTAAAACTTAGTGTTTTCTTCGTGCCTTTATTTCTTTGTGGTAAAGGTTTTTAGGATCATGCTCGAGATTCTCTCTCCCGGCTTTCTCACCACCATCCAGGACCTCGGCCGGCACGGCACGGAGCGCTTTGGCGTGCCGGTCAGCGGGGCAATGGATGCTTTTGCCCTGCGCGCCGCCAACTCCCTGGTCGGCAACTCGCCAGACGCCGCCGGGCTGGAGTTCACCCTCCAGGCGCCCGTCTTGCGCGCCTGGGAGGACTGTCTGCTGGCCGCTGCCGGACCTTCCGTGCGCCTGTGGGTGGACGGGCGCCGCTTGCCGCCCTGGATGGCCGTCTTCGTCCGCCGCGGCTGGCGGGTGCAGTTGGAGATCGGCGCCGGGTGGGGCTACCTGGCCGCGGCCGGGGGCGTCGATACCCCGCCGGTGATGGGCTCGCGCGCCACCTATGTGCGCGCCGGGCTGGGCGGCCTGGACGGGCGCGCCCTGCAGGCGGGGGATATGCTCCCTCTCGGCCAACCCGCGCCGCGCGCCGCCGATTTCTTCTCCCGCGCCGGGACGCGCCTGCCGCCTTCCGCGCTGCCCTACGACCCGCCGGGAGAGGCCTGTGTTACCCTGGATGCCATCCCCGGGCCGCAGGAGGAAGCCTTCACCCCCACTGCCGTGCAGGTCTTCTACGAGAGCGAGTATATCCTCTCCGTCCAATCCGACCGCATGGGCTACCGCCTGGAGGGGCCGCTGCTGGAACATGCCGCCCCGGCCGACATCCTCTCCGAGGGGGTGGCGCTGGGTGCCGTGCAGGTGCCCGCCGACGGCAGGCCGATCATCCTGCTTGCCGACCGGCAGACCACCGGCGGCTATACCAAGATCGCCACCCTCGCCTCCGCCAGCCTGCCGCGCCTGGTGCAGTGCCCGCCGGGGGAGGGGCAGGTGCGCTTCCGCCGCGTCAGCGTGGAGCAGGCCCAGGCGGCCTGGAAGGGCTTGCTGGCGCGCCTGCCGCTCTGACGCGCAGCCGCGCTTTTGCCTCCTTTTATTCCGCGCGGGAGGTTTGTATAATCAAATTATTCCCGAACGGCCTTGTCCGGGAATAGGAGGTGATCCTATGCGCTCCGGATTTTTCACCGCCCTGGCGGTGTTGTGCTTGCTGCGCTCCGCGGGCCAGCCAGCCCTGGCTGTGCCACCCGGCACAGGTGTCCAGGCGGATTTATCCATCTATGTGCCGGTCGTAATGAACGATTATCCTCACGGGCTGCTCAATGGCGACTTTGAGTCCGGCCGCGGCGTGGGTTGGACGGAATATTCCACCCACGGCTGGGAACTGGTCCTCAACGCCGGTTTTCCAGGTAATGTTGTTCCACATTCGGGTTCCTGGTTGGCCTGGCTGGGCGGTGACTATGACGACACCTCCCGCATCAGCCAGGATAGCATCACCATGGCCGGCTCGGGTACCCTGCACTACTGGTACTGGATCAGTTCGAACGATACCTGCGGGCATGACTTTGCCTATGTCAGGGTCAACGGCACAACGCTGTCCACCTTCCAACTGTGCAGCTCCAACAACACCGGCGGTTGGGTGGAGGGTATCCTGAACTTGAACAGCTACGCCAACCAGACCATCCTCCTGGAATTCGAAGAGACCGCGGACGCTAACTACAACAGCAATTTCTTCCTGGACGACGTTTCCATCGTCCCTTAGTGCTTCTCCGGGTATTGGCTGAGGAATACCGCCCGGCTGCGAAAGGTCTGGCGGACTTTTACCAGGTGTTGTCCGGCGTGCGCCAGGAGGCGTACCAGATCAGGTAGACCGGAATGGCGGACAGGTCGGCGGTGGAGGTGCAGGTTTTCTCCAGCGTGGTTGCTTCTCCGCCTGTGCGCGGGCGCAGGGCCAGGCAGACCTGTTCCTTGTCCCGGTCGCGCAGCCAGTAGACCAGCTGGCTGCCGTCCGGCGAGTAGCGCGCCCAACTGGCTCCGTTGGGCAGCGACTCCAGCTCTTCCCCGGTCGTGCTGGTGCGGTGGATCATCACTTTTTCATCCAGGCGGATGAACTCGCTCGAATCGGGGCTGAAATCCACGATGCTGCCGGTGTAACTGCAACCCACCTCGACGCTCGCGCCGCTCTGCAGGTCCACCACCGAGAGATTGTCCGCGCCGGTACAAGCATCCGTATAGCTGTAGATCAGCGCTTTCTTGCCGTCCGGCGAGATGAGGAAGACATCCACCTGCTCTCCGGCGGCGATCAGCGTCTGCCACCCAGTCAGGTCGGTGCTGCCGGCGATCAACAGGCTCTGGCCGCCGGCCAGGTCGCGCGCGCGCGCCAGCGCCTGGCCCTGGGGGGTGAAGGTGAAATTGTCGATGAAGGTGTAGTCCGGCAGGCCGGTCACCTCCGTGGCCGCGCCGCTGGAGAGATCGACTGTCTCATAGACCAGCTTGCGCGCATCGGGGTCGTAGCGGGTGGTGAGCGCCTTGCCGTCCGGGGTGAGCGTTTCCAGGCTCAGACTGTCGCCGGAGCGCTTCAGCATCTTTTCCCCGCTGGACAGGTCGCCGGTGTACAGGTCGGCCTGGGTGCATCGCTCGTCCTGGCACAGCCGGAAGACCACCTGGCGGCTGTCGGCGGTGAAGGTGAACTGCGGCACCAGCCCGATCATGGAACGCTGTCCGCCCCACACGGTCAAATTGCGCCCGTCCGCATCCATCGTCTGCAGGGTGTAGTCAAATTTGGGCGCGGTGCCGGAGGTATTAGCGGGAGCCTCGGCCATGCTCAGCACGGCCAGCTTGCCGCCGTCTGGAGAGAAGCGCGCCGATACCATCCCCGGAGTCTGGAAGATCAGCGCCGGCTGGGCCTGCGGATCGGCCAGGGTGTAGACCGCGCGGGTGGGGGTATCGCTGCTGATATCCTGGAAGATGACGTAGGCCAGGCGGTTCTGCCCTCCGCCAGCGCCGCACCCGCTCAGCCCGCCGGCCAGCAGGCACAGGGAGATCCATAAGACGAGATGTTTCATATTCTCCTCATATTTCCATGATCGATCTTTTGGAGAGTATAGCAGGCCTGGCAGGCCTTGATAAGCCGCCAGGCCTGTTTTTATTTGGCTAACGCAGCACCGCCGGCAGGAAGAAACGCTGCATTTGCAGCGCCGGCCCGAATTCGGAGGTGCTGCCGTCCGGGGCGACGGCGATGGCGGTGAACCAGCTGGCGGTCACGCCGGGGGTCCAACCCAGAGTGACGTCAAAAGAGGCGTTGCCTGAGCTGTCCGTGGTGACCGTCGAGCCGGTGGGCCAGTAGCCGCCGCCTTCCCCGTAGCCGCTTGGGTCGGGGGTGTTGGCGGTTGAGAAATACAGATCGAACTGGGTCAGGGGGGTGCTGTTCAGCGTGCCGGAGATGCGCACCGTATCGGTGGAAGGGAAGTAGGCCAGCTGGATGATGGGGAAGTTTTGCAGCCCGTTCGCGCCGCTGTCGGGGTCGCCGGCGTCGTTAAGCGTCACCTCGTCATCCGGGCCGAGGTCGATCGCCAGCTCGCCGTTCCCGCCGAAGCTGTTGGCAATGATCTTATGCCCGTTGCCTGCGCCCTGGTCCACCAACACCCCGTCGCCGGTATTGAAGCGGATGTAATTGTTCTGGATGAGGGTCAGCGGGGCAGGGACTGCCGGTCCGCCGGCCGGTTTGATGCTCCCGGTAATGCGGATGCCGTTATCCCCGTTGCCCAGGTGAGCGTTACCCGCGCCGTTGGTGCCGATGCGGTTGCCCTCGATCCGCGCGCCGGTGTTGCCGCCGGAGAGCTGGATGCCGTTGAAGTGATTGCCGCTGATCAGATTCCTGCCCCCGTTGGTGTTCTGCCCGATGAGGATATTTTGCGTATTCTGGAGATAGATGCCGTCGTTGGTGTTCTCCACCACGGTCAACCGGTCGCTGCCCAGGCCGATGTTGTTGCCGAGGATCTGGGTCGCGGCGGTCTGGGAGACGAAGATGCCCGGCCCTTCGTTGCCGGAGATCTGGTTGCCTTCCAGCGCATCGCTGACCCCGTCCGGCCAGACGCCGATCACCTGTCCGACGGCGGTTCCCTCGACGTACACGCCAAAGTGGTTATGCAGGGCGGTCAGCCCGTTTACGCTGGTGCCGATGCGGTTGCCAGAGACCCAGCTTTGCACCCCGCCGGTTAATTGCACCCCCGGCCCGTTGTTGCCGGAGATCAGGTTGCCCTCGTTGGTCTCTCCGGCGCTGCCGTCGCTGTTCACCCCGATCCGCTCATAGGAACTGTTGAACACCAGCACCCCGCCCTGCCCGTTGGGCAGCGCGGTGGCGCCGGTCTGATCGGTGCCGATGAAGTTGCCGGAAACGGTGATCGAGTCGGTGGCGATGTATACCCCAAATTCGCCGTTACCGGAGATGATGTTGCGCTCCAGCAGGTCGCTCAGCCCGTCGCCGTTGGTGCCGATCACCGTCAGCGTCCCGGCCGAGCGGGTCAGCTGGATGCCGTCCCCACCGTTGCCCAGGTCGGCGGCACTGTCCCGATCGGTGCCGATAAAGTTGCCGGCAATGGTGTGCCCGGCGCCGGCTTCGATGTGGATGCCGTCGCCGGTGTTGCCGGCGATCAGGTTGCTTTCCTCAACGTCATAAATTCCGTCGCCGTCCGTGCCGATCAGCGCCGGTCCGCTCATGAACGGCAGCTTGTCCGGCGCAGCGACCAGGATCCCGCTCCCGTTGGGCACCTTGGCGCTGCCCTTGGTGGACGGCGCAGAGAGGCCAATGATGTTGCCCTGGATGACCGTACCGCTTTGATCCAGCAGGAAGATGCCGGCCGCCGAGTTGCCGGAGATGACGTTCAGTTCCAGCTTGTCGCCGTTATCGCTGCCGATGCGCGTCTTTTGCGCGCCGGACAGGATGCCAATGCCGGTATCCGTCCCGGACGGGTTGGGCAAGGCCGCCGCGCCGCTGGCATCCAGCCCGATCCAGTTCCCGGCGATCACCGTCCCGACCGTGGTGGTACCCGTCACCGCCACGTTGTAAAAGCCGTTGGCGGAAATGAGGTTCTTTTCCAATTCGTCCGTCAGCCCATCGCCATCCGTGCCGATGCGCATATCCAGGCTGTCGCGCACGCTGACCCCGCGCGAACCATTTGGCAGTGCGCTCAGCCCCTTCACGTTCACGCCGATGTAATTTCCGGCGATCACGTGCCCCTGCCCGCCGGTGATCGAGATGCCGTTGGTGCCGTTGCCGGAGATCAGGTTGCCCTGCGCCGCCGACCCGCCGCTGGAGATGCCAACTGTGACGGTGGCTGCCGCCCCGCTCACGTCCACGCCGCTCCCCAGGTTGGGAAGCGCGCCATCCCCATTGGCGGTGGTGCCGATGTAATTGCCGCTGATGGTCAGCGCCGGGGCATCCGCCACGGTGATGCCGTTGCCGTTGTTGGCCGAGATGATGTTGCGTTCCAGTGCGTCGGAGGTGCCGTTGCCATCCGTGCCGATGCGCACGTTCGCGGCCGCCGCTCCAATGTAGATGCCGCCGGTGTTGTTGCCGGTCGGCAGGGCGGCCGAGCTGTCCAGCCCGATCAGGTTACCGGCGATGACCGTGTCGTTGCCGCCGTTGACCCGGATGCCGTAGCCGCCGTTGGCGGAAATGACGTTGCGCTCGATATCGTCGGAAAGCCCGTCGCCGTCCGTGCCGATCCGGCTGGGGGCGTTGACCAGGATGCCGTTCAGGGCGTTGGGGGCCAGGTCTCCGGCCGAGGAAAGCACGCCGATGTAGTTGCCGGAGACCACGTTGCCGGGCCCGTTCAGCACCAGGCCGTCGGCTGTGGAATTGACGATCGTGTTGGCCTGGATGGGGGCGTTGGTTACCCCGATGATGTTGCCGGGGCCGTCCACGATGATGCCGTTGTTAAAGCCGTCAATGGTCAGCCCCTGGATGAAACAGATCGAGGCGAGGATCTGTAGGCCGCGGGTGGCGTTGCTGGCCGGCAGTTTTTGGATGATGACATTCCCGGCCGGGGCGATGATGCTGGTGTTGATCTGCAGCAGCGGATCCAGATCGAACGCGGGCTGGATCAGCAGGACCGGGCCGGGGGGAAAGATAATGTTCGAGCCGGGCGGTTCTGCGTTGGCTTCCTGGATGGCAGCCCGCAGGGTGCAGGTGCCGATCCCGGTGTTGCAGATCAGATCTCCCGGAGCGATGTCAGGCAGGTCACCGGGGTCGTTGACCATAAAGACGCCTTTGACCGCCGCCTGCGCCGGGGCGGGGGTAGGGGAGGCGCCGTAAAAAAAGCTGAACGCCAGGACGGCAGCCAGCCAGAATCGGAAAAAGGAAAGGCGTTTCATAGTGCTTCCTTTCTTGGAATTGTCTAGATGATTGGATGGACCTGTTCCTATCATACAATAAAAGAGGCGGTCATACAATCAGGAAGCGCCCGCCTCATCACCCAGGATGATCCGGCGGATATTGGCCATGGCCTCTTTGGTAAGCTCGCCCGGGCGGGAGGGAGGTGGGGCGTCCGGGTCGTGTAAGGCCCACTCGATCCAGCCGTAGCCCTGGGAGTGGTAGAGTTTGCCTTGCTTGTCGCGCGTGGCGCACCAGCGGGCGTAGAGCGGCTTGAGGCGGGCGGCCAGCTCTGCCTGGGCGGGCCAGCGTTCGCGCAGCGCGGTGATCAATTCAGTCACCGGTTCGCGGATGTTGAAAGGCACGGCAGCCATTCCGGTCACCTGGCAGTAGATCTGCCGGGCAAATTCGTCTTGGGGGTTGGGCTTGGACAAAAGAAAATGGGGGGGGGAGGCAGCCGCAGCAGCCGCAGGGGATCTTTCCTGCACGTATGCGGAATCTGCTGCTGCTTCTGCTGCTTCTTCTCTCTTCTCTTCTTCTTCTCTTAAACCTTCTCCTTCTTCTATCGGATAAGAAGGGGGGGTAGGTAGGGGGCCAGGTAGCGGGCTAGGTAGGGCGCTAGGTAGCGGGCCAGGTAGGGGGTTAGGTAGCGGGTTAGGTAGGGGGTTGGGGGCAAGTCCGCCGGGAGCGTCCCAGTTGAGGGTGACAATGCCCTCGGGGGTGTGCATCTTGACCCGGTCGATCCAGCCGGGGGGCGGAGGGTAGGCGGAGGCGACGGCCCAGGAGGGGTTTTGCAGGCTCCACCAGGCGTTGATCTGCAGGAAGGCGCGCTTGGAGGCCTCGTCGCGGTAGCGCAGGAGGTAACCGGCCTCGGTCAGGGTTTGCAGGGCTTCCTGGATGCTGCGGACGGGGATGTTGTCCATGGGGAAGACCTCGGCGCGGATGAGGTTGGGATTGTCGCGCAAACGGCCCTGGTCGTCGGCGCAGGCGGAGATCAGGCCGATCCAGACCAGGCGGCCGATGGGAGAGAGGGAGGCGACCACGTCGTCGCGCCAGGTCTCGCTGGAGAGCATTCGTTTTTTGGGGTTGGGCATGAAATATCTCCTGATTTATTTCGCATTTTTCGTGGTTAAACCGTGTTGGGGCGACCGGCCGGCCGCCCCAACGGCTGGTTTATTGGGTTTCGCTTGCCCGGTTGTTCGGATGGGGTGGTTTCCGCTCCCGCTCAAGCCAACCTACGACCGGTACGGCGGGCGGGCCTTTGTTCACCGGTTAGCCTCTGATGCAACATGGCGGCCCGCACCCTACAAAAGATTCTTTCGTTTGTTTCGCGTGTTTCGAGGTTTTCTTTTGGGCGAAGCAACCGGAAATTGGGCCGGTTGGGAAAAGGGGGGCAGGTTCCCCGGTTGCTTCGCCCCTACGAAAGATCGTTTCGTTTGTTTCGTATGTTTCGTGATCCTCTTTTCCGGGTTGGGGATTGCTTCGCTCGCAAAAACCAGCTCGCTCGCCATGACGCGCCGGGTGGAATGTCATTGCGAGGAGGGCGCCAGCCCGACGAAGCAATCCCCAACCCGTGAGGGAAATTGCCACGGTTGCCGCCAGGGGTGGCTCCCTCGCAATGACGTGCCGGGTGGACTGTCATTGCGAGGAGGGCGCCAGCCCGACGAGGCAATCCCCAACCCGTGAGGGAAATTGCCGCGGCCCTCGCAATGACACACAAAGGTAACCCCGTTTTTAAATAGAACATATATTCTAATGTTATAACTCATTTTTGAAGATTTTCAAGACTCCAAAATTGGTCGCTTTCTGCTGCAAAAACGCGTACAAAATTGTACGTTTTCACGCCGGTCAATAAAAAAACCTCCCGGGTCTGGCGGACCTGGGAGGGGAGGGGTGAAATCTTGCACGCGGCGGGTTAGGGCGCGAGGATGCCGTGCGGGCCGGGGCCGGTGGGCCGGACGGTGTGGCAGGTGCTGCATTCGCTCAGCGTGCCGGCATGCCCTTGCAGCTGGATGAACTTGATCGCGTCGTTGGCCTCGCGGCTTTGGGCGATGGCGTGCGGGCTGTCGTGGCAGGCGGCGCAGTACAGCCCGCCGTGCCCGGTGGAGAGGCGGTAGAGGGCGTTATTTTGAGCGTAGGCCGGGGCGGTGTGGCAGGTGTCGCAGCGCGGCTCGTTCAGCCAGGGATTGGATTTCTCGGCCATGGCCTGCATCCCGCCGTGGCAGTCGATGCAGTCCATGCCGTACTTGACGAACATCACATCCCGCTGGCACTGCGTCTCGGGGCCGGGATGGCAGCTGTAGCAGCCGGCCTGGGTATCCAGCACGATCCCGGAGTGCTTGGAGTGCATGGCTTTGGAGAGGCTGGGGATGCCGGGCAGGCCGGGCTTGCCGATGGCGTTGCTGGAATGGCAGTCGGCGCACAGCACCGGGCGGTTGGCCATCAGGCTGCTGCCGTATTCAGTGCCGGCGGGGTAATCTTCGGCGGCTTCCCGGTCGTGCAGGGTGAGGATGTTGGTCTCGACCTTGCCGGTGGAGATGCCCTCCACGCCGCCGTTGTAGTGGCAGTAGTCGCAGTGCATCTCGGTGGAGACCGGCGCAACCACGGTCAGGGTGGCGACGGTGAGGTTGTTGAGCGTGTCTACCGCGCTGACGGCTGCCAGCTGGTAGGGGTAGCGGTGGAGCGGGTCGTCGTCGCGATACTCGGTCAGCGGGATCCACTCGGCGATGAAGTGGCTGCTCTGCACGTCCATCGAGCCGCTCAGGCCTTTGCCCGCCAGGCCCACGTTGGGGAGAAGCGGGCCGGACAGGTTGAACAGGTCGGGCGCGTAGATCCAGAAATTGCTCTTGGCGACCGAGGTGGTGTTATCGGGGAAGGTGTAATCCACGCGCAGGTTCTGGGTGACCAGTTGGGGCGGATCGCCGCGCTGGATGACCTGGGCGTAGAGCGTGTTGGCGGGCGGCAGGACGGCCAGGTCGGAGAAATCGCGGTTGTAGCAGTGCATGCCCAGGTCGTTCCAGGAGAGGACGACGTAGCGCTGGCTGTTGGCCACCAGGGGCAGGAAGGTTTGCAGCGGCGGAGCGCCGGCGGCAGGGCTCTGGCTGGCGGTGAGCAGCAGGACGCCCAGCAGGAAAAGGGGAATGACGATCCTCCAGATCGGACTTTTCTTGGGATTCAATGTAAACCTCCTGGGAAAATTTAATCTGATTTTAATATTTTACGATATTGGATAAACAATGTCAAATTAAAGAATTTCTTCACAACCTGGCAGACTGAACCAAGTCTCCGGCAGGTAATTCGGTGAGAAGGGGTTATCCGGCTTCAAATTCCTTGAACCGGTAGCCCACCCCCAGTTCGGTGAGAATGAAAACCGGCTGATTTGGATCGGCCTCGATCTTATGGCGCAGGTTACTGATGTTGACGCGCAGCAGGCGCGATCCGTCCTCGTACACGCTTCCCCAGACTTGATGGATCAACTGGCGGTGCGTCACTACGACCCCCCGGTTCTGCATCAGCACCGCAAGAATATCAAATTCTGTCGGAGTGAGGGTAATCTCCCTGCCAGACAGGGTCAGGCGATGGCGAGGAATATCCAAGACCAGGTCGTCCACCTGAAAGATCTCCCGCGGCACTTGAGGTTCAAGACGCCGCAAAACTACTCTGACCCGCGCCAGCAATTCGCCAATGCTGAACGGTTTTGTCAAATAATCATCCGCGCCGGCATCCAGTGCCTCAATCTTATCAATTTCATTGCTGCGAACGGAGAGAATGATGATTGGCACGGTGCTGATGGCCCGGATCTGGCGGGTCACTTCCACCCCGTCGATATCCGGCAGGCCCAGATCGAGGATCAACAAGTCGGGTTTTTGCGAGTAGGTCTTTTCCAGGGCGTCCGATCCGGTTTCCGCCTCAATGATCGTATGGTAATAGAGTTTTAGCGAGGCTCTTAAAAAGCGCCTGATTTCCACTTCATCATCCACGATCAGGATTTTTCGAGATCGTTCACTGATTTTGGTTTTCATTTTTTGTTTGACACGGCAGAATGAAATAGAAAGTGAGCCCTTTTTCGGGATTCTTTTTGACGTTGATCTGTCCGCCATGAGCTTCGACGATGCCTTTGCATATGGAAAGGCCCAGTCCGGTTCCAGTGGTATTTCGATGATAGGGGCTGCGGTAGAATTTAATAAATACTTTTTCCAGTTCTTCCTCGGGCAGCCCGATCCCTTGATCTTGAATGAAGAATTCGATCGTTCCCTGGTTATTGTTTTTCACTCCAATGGTGACGGGCGACCCGGCGGGCGAATACTTGCAGGCGTTATCCAGGAGGTTCGTTATCACCTGCGCGATCAGTACGGTATCGCAGGTGATGAGGGGCAGGTCATCGGGAATTTCCAGGTGGATGGGATGATCCTGACACCTGTTTGAAAATTGCTGTACCACCGATCCGACCAGGTCTTGAGGATCGCACGGACCCAGGTTGAGGTGGACGCTGCCGGCCTCGAGCCTTGTCATGTTGAGCAGATTCTCCACCAGCCGGTTCAACTGGCGGGCCTGTTCGGTTGCGGAATCGAGGAGCTCGAGCTTTGTTTTGAGATCCAGCTTTCGAGACGGTGGGTGGGATTTCTCGGAATCTTCCAGGGAGGAGAGAACGCCGGTGATGGAGGCCAGGGGTGTGCGCAGTTCATGGGAGATCGAATTCAGCAAGGCGGATTGAAGCTTTTCCGTGTTTCGCAACATTTCGTGTTTTGTGGCCTCGCTGACCAGATTGGTCCGCTCGACCGCCTGTGCGATCAGGTTGGCAAGCCCATCCAATAACATGCGCTGGTCATTGGTCAGTAACGCGTCGGCTCCACTCGCTTTGATCCCGATCACCCCAACCGGGCCGTGAGCTGTATTCAACGGCACAAAGCGGATGGGTGTGGCGGGTAAGGTATCCGTCCCCCGGCCGGCTGCCTGCCCATGTTTGAAGGACCATTCGGCAACCGCTAATTCGTTCTCATTGATCGCAAAGTCTTCCGACGCGTACCTGGACACCAGCGCATTATTCTCGGGCAGCAGAAGAATGCTTTTTCGTTCGAGAATGGCCGAGACGGACTCATTCGCAATTTTCAGGATCTGTTGCAGAGAAGGCGCACTGGTCAATTCCCGGCTGAGCTGGAAGAGGGATTGCGTTTGCGCTTCTTTTTTTCGCAGGACAGCTACCTGATCTCGCAAAAGCGCAGCGGAATTGCTGATGATCAACCCCACGATCAATAATCCTAAAAAGGTCAGAATGTATTGCGTATCATTCACAGTGAATGTGAAAATAGGATTGATGAAGAAATAATCAAAGGCCAGAACGCCGAGGAAGGAAGAGAGGATGGCCGGACCTCTGCCGAGATATACGGCGGAGATCACCACCGCCAAGAGGTATACCATAACAAGGTTTGTTGACTCAATGTAGGGATCAACCATCAGGCCGAACAAGGTCACGGCAATTAAGATCAAAATGGCAACCCCATACCTCCAGACCGCCTTGAACGAGGGCTCCCCTTTTTGCTTTGGCATAGGGATAGCTGCCGATGCGCCGCTGACAACATGCACATCGATCGGTCCGCTATTGCGAATGATCTGGTCAATGACCGATCCCTGGAGAAATTCACGCCAGCGGGGACGAAATGGTTTTCCGGCTACAATTTTTGTGACGTTATGCTCGCGGGCAAATTGGATGACAGAATCAGCAACGGAATCTCCGGAGATACTGGAGACCTTGGCGCCCATTTCTTCGGCGAGTTGCAGGAATTTTTGAACTCTGAGCCGGTTCTCGAGCGGCATACGGATATGGTGAGGTGTTTCCACATAAAGGACAAACCACTCTGCATTGAGGTCATCTGCCAGGCGGCGGCCGGAGCGGATCAACCGTTCACCCATGGGATGGGAACTGATGCAGACCATGATGCGTTCCGCAGCAGGCCAGGGACCTGGAATTGCCTTGGTCTTCATGTAACTCAACATCTGGCTGTCCACCCGGTCGGCGGCACGGCGCAGGGAAAGTTCGCGTAAGGCGGTCAAATTGCCTTTGCGAAAGAATTTTTCCAGCGCGCGCATGGCCTGTTCGGAGATGTAAACCTTGCCGTCCCGCAGCCGCTGGAGCAATTCGTCTGTGGGCAGATCGATCAGCTCGATCTCGTAGGCTTCATCGATCAGCCGATCCGGGATCTTCTCCCTGACCACCACGCCGGTGATCTGCTGGACGACATCTGAGAGGCTTTCTAGATGTTGTATATTGACGGTCGAGTACACATCGATATCTGCGTTGAGTATCTCTTCAACATCCTGATAGCGCTTTGGATGGCGAGAACCGGGATGGTTGCTGTGCGCCAGTTCGTCCACCAGCACGATCTGGGGATGGCGCTGGATAATTGCATCCAGATCCATTTCTGAAAGGGTGATCCCCCGGTATTCGGTATTGCGGCGGGGAATCGCTTCGATGCCCATCAGAAGCGCTTCTGTCTCTTTCCGCCCGTGGGTCTCGACATAGCCCACCACCACATCCAGGCCTTCTTCCAGGCGCTGGTGTGCGGCTTCGAGCATGGCGTACGTTTTTCCCACTCCCGCCACATAGCCCAGGAAGATCTTCAGCTTTCCGCGTTTTGAACTCTCTTCTTCAGATTGGAGATGGGTAAGCAGTTCATCCGGATTTGGACGCCGGTATTCTTCTTCCATAGCAATCATTGTATCTCATTTAGGGCGAGATTGATTTCAAGAACGTTCACCGTTTTCTCACCCAGTATTCCGAACAGGCGGTCATGGGTATATTTTTGGATCAAGGCGTTGACCTGTTCCAGGCTTAGCCCACGCGCCCGCGCCACTCGGGCAGCCTGGTATTTTGCAGCCGCAATACTGATATCGGGGTCAAGGCCGCTTGCCGAAGCGGTCACCAGATCCACGGGAACCAGTTGATCATTTCCAGGGTCGGCGTTCCGCAGTTCCGAAAGGCGAGCTTCGACCTGGTTTTGCAGGGCTGGATTGAGAACGCTATAATTAGAGCCTCCCGAGGCCGACGCATTGTAGGGGGTGCCGGTGGTAACCGAAGGCCTTCCCCAAAAATAGGCAGGGTCGGAGAACTGTTGTCCGATCAACGCCGAGCCGATGGTCTGCCCATCTTTGACGATCAGGCTGCCATTCGCCTGGCTGGGAAAGAGGGCTTGCGCGAAAGCCGTGACGAGCAGGGGATATACTACCCCGCCCAGGACGGTAAAAATTAGCAGGAGCAAAACAGCCGACCGTAATTGTTTCATGTTATTTCTCACTATTCTTTGGTAAATGGCTTGCGGACCGATCCTCATCCAGGGTCTCATGCAATTGGGAAACCAGGAAATTCTGCTGGTGATGCTCGATCCAAATATTCACCAGGAAGAAAAAACCAATCAGAAGCCCGATGGCCAGCATTTGATGGGTCACGGGGTCGGTCTGCAAATTTTCTTCCCAAAAAAACACGGCAAGGAAGATCCCGATCAGGATATAGAGGGATGCCCATTGAGCCAGGGAACGAAAGATCTTCATCTTGACCTGTGTCCTTCTCCTAGCGGCCTACTCCAAGGAGAACCAGGAGCATATCTATTAACTTGATCCCAATAAAGGGAGCGATCAGCCCTCCCAGGCCGTAAATGAGCAGGTTGTCCCGCAAGAGCTGATCGGCGCCCACCGCCCGGTAAGGTACCCCTTTCAGAGCCAGCGGGATGAGGGCGACGATGATCAAAGCATTGAAAATGACCGCCGAGAGAATGGCATTTTCGGGGGAGGAGAGGTGCATGAAGTTGAGCGCGGCGAGCTGCGGATAGGTGGTGGCAAAAGCGGCAGGGATGATGGCAAAGTACTTGGAAACATCATTGGCAATGCTAAAGGTGGTCAGGGAACCGCGCGTCATCAGCAACTGTTTGCCGATCTCGACGATCTCGATCAGCTTGGTGGGATTGCTGTCCAGGTCCACCATGTTGGCCGCCTCGCGGGCAGGCTGCGTGCCGGTGTTCATCGCAACGGCAACATCTGCCTGGGCCAGGGCTGGGGCGTCATTGGTGCCGTCCCCGGTCATTGCCACCAGTTTATTGGCATCCTGGTACTGCCGAATGAGCGACAATTTCTTTTCCGGCGTTGCCTGGGCCAGGAAATCATCCACCCCTGCTTCCACCGCAATGGCTGCGGCGGTCAGCGGATTATCGCCGGTGATCATGACCGTCTTGATCCCCATGCGGCGAAGCTGGGAGAAGCGTTCTTTCAGGCCGCCTTTGACCACGTCCTTGAGATGAATGACCCCCAGAGGGAGGTCGTTGCGCGCCACTACGAGCGGAGTTCCGCCGCTGCGGGCGATGCCGTCCACCACCTGGGTCAATTCTTGCAGGGCCGGGACGCCGTTGGACTCCAAACAGGCGTACATGGCCTCCGGCGATCCTTTGCGGATGTGCACGCCGTCGAAGTCTACCCCGCTCATGCGGGTCTGGGCGGTGAAGGGAATGAAGCGCATTCCTTCCGGAGCTGAATGGGTGGGGGTCAGGGTTCTGCCGCGCAGGCCGTAGCGTTCCTTGGCAAGCACAACGATCGACCGGCCCTCGGGAGTCTCATCCGCCAGGGAAGAAAGCTGCGCCGCTTCAGCCAGGGCCTCTTCGGTGGTGTTTCCCACCGGGATGAATTCGACCGCTTGCCGGTTGCCAAGGGTGATGGTGCCGGTTTTATCCAGCAGCAGTACATCAATATCTCCAGCCGCCTCTACAGCCCGGCCGGAGAGGGCAACGACATTGCGCTGGATCAGGCGGTCCATTCCGGAAATTCCGATGGCAGACAACAACCCGCCGATGGTGGTTGGGATCAGGCAGACCAGTAAGGCTACCAGCACGGTGATGGTGATGGGAGTGCCCTGGCCGGCGGTGCGGATGCTGAAGATGGAAAATGGAAGGAGCGTGATGCAGACGATCAAGAAGATGATCGTGAAGGAGGCCAATAAGATATTCAAGGCAATTTCATTAGGCGTTTTTTGCCGTTTTGCACCTTCGATCAGGTTGATCATGCGGTCCAGGAAACCTTCGCCAGGTCTGGCGGAAACTTGCACGACCAACCAGTCTGAAAGGATGCGCGTCCCGCCGGTGACCGCGCTGCGGTCGCCGCCGGACTCGCGAATGACCGGCGCTGATTCGCCGGTAACGGCGGATTCATCCACCGAGGCGATCCCTTCCACGATCTCGCCATCCGCCGGGATGATATCGCCGGCTTCCACCAGATAGAGATCTCCCTGGCGCAGGGAGGAGGAGGGGGTGAGTGTAAATTGCCCTGGCCTTTCATCTTTAGCCGGGCGGAGGGGGATCTTTTTTGCGCTGGTTTCCTTGCGGGTGCGGCGCAGAGATTCGGCCTGGGCCTTCCCGCGGCCTTCAGCCAGCGCCTCGGAAAAATTGGCAAAAAGCACCGTGAACCAGAGCCATACGCAGATCATGCCGATGAACCAGGGGGCTGCCTCGCCACTACCAAAGGCTGATTGGAGCCATAAGCCGGCGGTCAATCCGCTGCCCACCTCCACGACGAACATCACCGGGTTGTGGATCATCCGGCGGGGATCCAGTTTGATAAAGGCGTCCAGGAATGCCCGGCGGTAAAGCCGGGTATTCACGGATGATCTTGATCTTCGAGTAGAAATTGCCATCTTACATTCCCATCATCAACAAGTGCTCGACCACCGGCCCAAGAGCCAGGGCGGGCACAAAATTCAACGCGCCTACCACGATAATGATCGCAACCAGCCAGCCAATGAACAAGACGGAGGTTGTGGAAAGCGTGCCAACCCCGGCCACAGATCTTTTCTTTGTGACCAACGAACCCGCCAGGGCGAGGGTCGGGATGGCCAGCCAGAAACGGCCGACCAGCATGGCCAGTGCGCCGGTAAGGTTGTAGAAAAGTGAATTCCCGGCGAGCCCGCCAAAAGCAGAACCGTTGTTGTTTCCCTGCGAGGTGAACGCATATAAGATCTGGCTGAAGCCGTGAGGACCGGGATTGCTGATGGCTGCCTGCCCGGCCTGCGTAGTGGATGCAAGAGCGGTCAAGCCCAATACGACGATCGGCATGATCAGAATGACCAGGGCGGCCATTTTCATCTCGAACGGTTCGATCTTCTTGCCCAGATATTCTGGGGTGCGGCCGACCATCAGCCCGGCCACGAAGACGGCCACGACGACAAAGATCAGTATGCCGTACAAACCGGAGCCTACTCCTCCCAGAACCACTTCGCCGAACTGCATCATCAGGAGAAGGCTCAACCCACCCAGAGGGGTGTACGAGTCGTGCATGGAATCCACCGCGCCCGTGGAGGTGCCCGTCGTCACGGTGGCAAATAAAGCTGAAGGTGCAATGCCAAAGCGGACCTCTTTTCCCTCCATGTTGCCGCCAGGGTGGGTGTCGGCGGCGCTCTGATCCACTCCCAATGGCGAGAACAAAGGATTGCCGGCGGATTCAGCGGCATAGGTGAGGGCCGTGAAACCGCATAAAAGGATCAGCATGGCCGCAAGAAGGGCCCAACCCTGTTTTGTATCCCCTACCATCTTGCCGAATGTATATGTAAGCGCAGCTGGAATGGCGGATTCGGCGAGAATGAGCAGGAAATTGGTGAAGGGGTTGGGGTTTTCAAACGGATGCGCGGCGTTGGCGTTAAAAAAACCGCCGCCATTGGTTCCGAGATGTTTGATCGCCACCTGCGAGGCAACCGGGCCCACAGCGATCACCTGTTGATTGATGATCTGCCCATCAGCCCCGGTGTATGGTTGGATCAGGTTGGCGGTGACCGAAGCGGAAAAGGTTTGCACCACCCCCTGTGAGGCCAGCACCAGCGCGAGGAGAAAGGCAAGCGGGAGCAAGATGTAGAGCAAACTTCGTGTCAGATCGACCCAAAAGCTGCCCAGGGTTTGCCCGTTGTGACGAACAAAGGCGCGGATGAAGGCAACCGCTATTGCCATCCCGGAGGCGGCTGAAAGGAAGTTCTGAACCGTCAGGCCGAGCATTTGAGAAAGATAGGAAAGAGATGATTCACCGCCGTAATTCTGCCAGTTCGTGTTGGTCACAAAACTGACCGCAGTGTTGAGCGCTGTATCAGCAGGCATGTTCTTCATTTCGTTTGGGTTCAGGGGCAGGAAGCCTTGAATCCGCAGCAGGAAGAACAACAACAGGATGCCCAGCAGGCTGAAAAGCAGGAGCGCCAGGGAGTATTCCTTCCAGGTCATTTCCTGGTCGGGGCGAATGCCAATGATGCGGTAAATGGTCCTCTCCACCGGCAGGATGAAAGTAGAAAGGAACGTGCGTTCACCCTGGTAAACGCGAGCCATATAGATTCCCAACGGTTTTACCAGGAGAAGCAGCAGGGCCAGGTAAAGCAATATTTGAATCCAACCTATAGGGGTCATCCAAATTTCTCCGCATTGAGTAAGGCTGCAAAAAGATAGATCAGCAGCAGGAGAGCAATTCCTCCAGCAATGAAGTAAAGTACGTTCATATTCATCCCTTTATTTTCTCGATCCCGTGAATGATAAGGACGGATGAGGCAAAGAAGAGGATGATGGAGAGAAAGAAAACAAGATCCAGCATAGAAGGCCTCCAATTCAATCCTATTTATACTTATGTAGAAGTTAAGACGGTGTAAAGAAAAAGGGATCATCGGCGCGGCAGAGCAGCGCTTTTTATGTGCAGCGGAATTCGTAAATCAGGTAGAATATGCCTATGATCGAGATCACCCCCACCCTTTTCCTGGATGAGAGCGAGGTGCAGTTCGACTACATCCGCGCTTCGGGCCCTGGCGGCCAGAACGTGAATAAGGTTTGTAGGAAAAGCTGTCTGTTTCTCCAAACCAACCGATAACTTTGGCTGTGCCATTGAGGGAAACGAGGACGCGAATGTGTAATAGCTCCAGCAAACGGCGTTTGCTTTCTGGGCTGGGTTCCCAATCTGGATTGCTGATTTTTTCCTGAATACGTTGAGCAAATTGCTCAATGTCCCTAAATTGAGTTGGCGTTGGCAGTTTGTTGATTTGCGGTTCCAGTTCTTCGATCCTGGATTGGATACCGTTCAATTCGCTATCAAACTGACTTTTCTGCGCCAGAAATTGAGTTTTACTCATGTGGATGTCCGGATCAAGATACGCGCGCATTAAGTTGGCTTGTTGTTGATCAAGTTTGCTGGCTGCTCGATAGAATTCCTCCAGCAACAGCCGGGCATGTGACTTGTTGGATTGCTCAATCTCAAGAGAAGCTTCGTAGCCTTTGCGCAACATATCAGGGTCGGTTAGCAATGCAGAGACCTGCTCCCAAACCAATCTCTCGATGCGATGTGCTGTTATCTCTCGATTAGCGCAATGGCCATCTTGTTTTCGATGCTGGTATGAACTGTAAGCTTTACGATGTTCTTTAGGACGGTCGTTTTTGAAATTAGAGCGATAGGGCCTGCCGCATTCGGCGCAACGCAACATTCCGGAAAGAAGGTAGAAGTGTTGAGGTTGGCGGCGCAAGGTTTCCCGATGTTCTTTGATGCGCATTTGCACCAGATCGAATACCCGTTGATCGACAAGCGGCGGCACTTCGATGCGTATCCATTCCTTTTCCTCGCGCGGTTTGCGATCTGAATTACTCCGGCAGAACGATTTGTTGTAAAACAAGTAGCCGATATATGCGGTGTTCTGTAGAATATTGCGGATGGCAGATAAATGCCAGATTGGTTTTCCTGTATAGCTGGGGATTCCCAGTTTGCGTAGATGACGTTCGAGCATGCGAAAGCTGTAATTCTCCTCGGCGTAAAGATGAAAGATCATCTGCACGACCTTTGATTGTTCAGGGTGGATGGATACTCCGCCAAAGCCTTTCGAATCCAGAGTGTAACCATAAGGAGTTCGCCCTCCAACAAATAACCCTTTTTCGGCCTTGCCACGCTTTCCTCGATTGCAGCGTTCCACCCTTTTTAGATTTTCCCACTTCGCAAAAGTGGAGTCCAGATCTTTGCGCACCTCGCCTTCGGGCGTGTCTTCATAGCTGCCTAGCGCAAATTCCACTTTTGCGCCCCGGCGGAGAAATTCCCGTTCCAGCGATTGGCGGATGTAGGGATCGCGTGCCAGCCGGTCGATGGAATGTACCACAACTACATCGAAGCCATACTCCTCCAGGAAGGAGAGTGTTGCATCCAATCCCGGGCGGTTCAACTCCCGGGAGGAATAATCATCCACAAATGCTGGCACCGAATGATCATCTTTTTGGCAATCCAGACCGGTTTCCTTGTTGACGAAAACGTTACCAATCACCGCATATCCGCGCTGTTGGCAATAAGTCATGCATTCCGCGATCTGAGTGGGAATTGAAAAATTTGAACGCTGGTCGTCGGTTGAAACACGTGCATACAATACGGCTCGTTTTTCAATCATAAAACTCCTTTGCTGTGCAGATTGGTCAGAACACAAAAACCCGGTGAGTAATTCCACCGGGCGATTCCAGGCTGATCGGATATAATCAAACCAGCCCCTGCCATCGCTTCCTGGTGGTTGGGGTCAGGTTCGTGCAGGCGTCCACAACGCTTACACGAACCGTTTCTTTATCAAATTAGGTAGTAATTAACTACCATTATAACATGCCTGTCAACCCTTTTTGGAAGGTCTTGGGCCGCGTCTTTTATCCCCGGGGACTTGATTTTTCGCCAGATAGGTCATCAGCGAACGATGTTCCACCACCCAAACAATGCTGATCTTGCGCGCGATAATTTTTCCGTTGCGAATCAACCTGCGCAGGTATTCAGAATTGTAGCCGCTGATCTTCTCAGCTTCTTGGATTGTGATCCAGTTTTCAAGCATAAGCTAATTATAGCTTAACCGGGGACCGGGTAATTTGAGAATAGATCAAATTCCTCAAATCACCCGGATGGTGGTAATGAGCGGAAATTATTTTTTAAAGTGCTGAATGCTTGAGCCTTAGCGCGATGGCCGGAAGCATTATGGTTGGTATTTTTCTTGTAAGTGCGGCGTGCAATTTTCTGTGTTTTTGCAAATTATGGCGGACCGGCTGGTCTGGCTGCTTTTTTCTGTAAATTCATCGCTGAGGATAAATGTGTAAATCCGCGCTAAAAATTTTGTCTGCTCCTCGTGGTCGGTAATGAGGGATGCAGAGGGTTGATTCATAACAACTCGTGTTCTCCAATGAGAAGTAATTTGAATCCGGTCAGGTGATCTTCCAATAGTTCTAACAAAAGGTTTATCAGGTCTGGCATATCTTTTCCTTTCTCCCCTGGCGGGGAAACAAAAATGGCGGTGCTGTTGATCAACGCTGCCATTGTGCTGCAAAGGATATACCGATGGCAAGCCCCCGGTTCATACTTTTTTATACCGGTATATACTTATGGAGCAGTATGATCTTACCGAACAGGAATTTTCCTGTTTGCAAAGGTTTTTTCCGGGCGTGCAAAGTATGAATATTTCTAAAATAGAGAAAATGATAAATGTCTGCGGGATTTTGTTTGCCAGAATAGAAACCCTATGCTAGACTTAACTCATTACTGGTACATCCAGGGGGAAAGCTTTACCCCAGCAACTCAGCGATAGACAACTTAACTCTTTCAATTGAGATCATCTACAAGTTCTTTTGGAAGAGAAAAATTATTTCTGGCTTTGTGTATTGCTAGGCAATAAATCCTAAACGTAGCCAGCTATTGCATTTTCATATTCCACCCATCATACCAGGAGGATTCACAATGTATTCAGTTCGCTCCAAAAGTTTTCTTAATCTGGCTTTTCGCAGTATTATCGTTTTTTCAATTCTTTTCACATCATTAGCTACCCAAACAGCCTGGGCCATTTATGAAATGGCAAAAAACGATCAAGAAACCACATTATCGTTACAAAAAAACCAGGCGGTTTTTCCCCATAACAAAATCAAAAATTTTATATCTTTTGTAAAGAACGAACTATTTTATCGTGAATCAAAAGATGATATTGGTAAAGAATTCAAAGCACCTTCTCAAAGTACGACAAATCCCAGTTCAATTTGGGTTGGAACTAATAATAACGTCCAAGCTGCTCATTCACCCGATTCCGGAATTACATTTATCACAGGGAACTTATCATCCATTGGATATATTATTTCCGCTGCGGCCGTCTCAGGAAACGCCCAAACCGCATATTATTTAACCAGATTGGATTCACCACTGTCTATCAAACTATGGGAAACAACAAATGGAGGTTCTTTATACACCCCTGTGGTCGAATTCACAAATTTGATAAATGACACACGAGGATATAAAGTAACCGATATTTTCACAAATCCGCAAGATCCAGATGAAATCTTTGCAATATGGGGTAGAAACCCGGTGAATTCCCCCGATTCAGAACAAATAGGTGGTATCTTTCGTTGCCTACGCCAAGAATCAGGGAATTTTACATGCAATAAACGAGAATTTCCGTACCTGGTCAAGAATACAGGGAAAGGCCTTATAAATTCTAATAATACGATTATAGCTATCGTTGAACAAGGAAGAGCAAATCCATCGTATGGGGGTGATTTCAATTATGTGGTTTGGCGAAGTACTGATAAAGGAAATACTTGGAATAGGGTATGGTATACACAACGCGACCCCAACGGCGCTTTTGGAAGTGCATATGGCTTAACCTACTCCTGGCGTAACCCTGAAATTTGGTATGCATCGCTTGTCGGAAGTGAACCAAAATACTTCAACGGAATTATTAAAAGCACCAATGACGGTGTGAGTTGGTCATATATTGATATTTTTCCATTTGATCCGACTGACCCCGCTCATGTCAATAATTATAAAAAAGTGACTGATTTAGCAGTTGACAGCTTCGACCCTAATAGAGTTGTTTTTATAGCCGATACCAATTCATCTGAAGACGAAGGTATATATGTGTCCACTGATGGTTTGGCTACCTGGACAAAAACCAAAGCTTTAAGTGAACCCTCCGTAAACGACGGTTGGCGCATCAAAGCAGATCCATCAATTGGCGGAAGATTTTGGTTAATTGGAAATCTAGGTAATGGAAATGGGCTTTATCGTAGTGATACTGGGGGAGACACTTGGGAGCTTGTTAGCAATACACCCTCCTTAGGTTCAATGAATAAAAAAGCCGTTGCCTTAGATATATCAAAACCAGAAATTTCTTCCTCTAGAAATTCAAATTTATCCAACAGCACTCCTAAGAACGGCGCAGCCGACCCGCGTGAATGCCCCATCAACGGATGCGCAGGCCAACAAATTTCCGTAGGCGATCCGGTCAACACCCAAACCGGTGTATTTGACTATAGTTACGTGGATCTGAGCATGCCGACGATGGCCGGGCCACTTTCCTTCCAGCGCACCTACGTTTCCAGCGCCCAGGACGAATATGGAAATCCTCTCTATAATTCAACACTGGGCTATGGCTGGACGCACAATCACGATATTCGCCTGATCTTACCCACAAGCACGTCTTTCCCGCGTGAAGTGTGGTTCAAAGCAACCACCGCCAATCAATACCGTTTCACCGAGACCTCTGCCGGGGTTTTCCAGCCAGATCCAGGTGTGTTGGCTACAATGACCGTTGATGGTGATGGCAAATACATCCTGATCGATTCCGCAAAAAACACCTACACCTTCGAGTCAAACGGTCAAGTGCTCGCCTGGTCAAACTACGCCGGCTACGGATTTAACTATCAATACAAAGATGGATTACTTCATAAGGTCAGTGCCTCTGAAGGTGGAAAATCCCTCACTTTTGAATACAGCACGGCTGGCAGCGAGATCACAACTACCGTGAGTGACCAGAGCAAGCGCAGTGTTAGTTTTGTGAATTCGGCTGGAACGCTGACCGTTGCTACGGATGTCATGGGACAATCCTGGAATTACGATTACAACCAATTCAAGCAGCTCACCACCATCCAGGATCCGAGAGGCGTGACCGTTCTGCGGAATGTCTATGACGATTATTTGCGCGTCAAAGAACAATATGACGGCAATGGAACGAAAACCCTGGACCTCAACTACGACAATAACAATCAAACAACCATTCTGGACGCCAATCAGAACGCAACCATCCATACCTACAATGACCAACAAGAATTAATCTCACAGACTGATGCGCTCAATCAGATTACATCTGTAGAGCGCGATCCCAACAACCACCGCCCCAATAAAATCGTGAATCCAGCCAGCAAGGAAGCCAATATGGGTTGGAGCTTAGATGGGGCAAACTTATTAACCTTCAACGACGCAGAAGGGAACCTGACAGTACGCGAATATGATGACCTTAATAACCTGACCAAAGTGATTGCTCCAGAAAGCCAGGAAACCACCTATACCTACGAAGGTAAACTGATGACCAGCAGCCAGAACGCGCTGGGGCAGATCACCACCTATACCTATACTACCGCAGAGGACGCACCTCAACCGATCGGGTTGCTGAAAACCGTTACCGACCCGATGGGGAAAACGACCCGTTACGAATACGATGCGTACGGAAATCGGATCAAAGTGATCGATTCGCTCAACCTGACCACGCAATACGAATATGATTCACTGGGAAGGTTGATAAGCACAACCAGTCCCGAAGGATTGATCACCACTAACGAGTATGATCTGGCCGGGCGGATCGTGCGCACCACGCGAAACCACATCGAAAACTATCCCCAAAACCACGAAGACATGTATAACATCGTTACGGAATATGGGTATGATCCCGCCGGCAACCAGATTGCCGCCACCAACACATTGGGGTACACCACCTTCTACACCTATGACAATAACAACCGCTTGTTGACTACCACGGACGCGCTTGGATACACCAGTACCAATGTTTATAATGCAATGGGCAGACTGGAAAGCAGCACAGACGCATTGGGAAATGCCACCACCTATTCCTACGACGAGATTGGCCGACCGAAAACCTCCGCCGATCCATTGCAAAATACTATGGAGTCCTTTTATGATGTCGTCGAGAACAAAACCACCCTGCGCGACGCGCGCGGCTATGACACCGTGTTTTATTATGACGGCATGAATCGCGTGATCCGCGTGGTAGACGCGATGGGGAATCAGACATTCACCACCTATGATGGAAACGGGCGTGTGTTGACCAAAACCGATGCGCTGGGCCGGGTGACGCGCAACGAATATGACCCGGTTGGACGCCTGGCTACCCAAACGGTGAACTACGATCCCAACCGCCCGCTGAATGACCTGGGGCAATATAACCTGATGACGCAATATTTTTATGACGCGCGCGGAAATACCACCGAAACCGTCGACCCAATGGGCTTCATCAGCAAGAGCGAATACGACGAACATGGCAGGCTGCTGCGCTCGATCCGGAATTACGATCCGACCCAGTCGCAAAATTATCTAAACCAATACAATATCGTTACTACCTATGAGTATGATTCTTTGGGACGGCAGAACAAAACAACCGATACATATGGGCACATTTCGTTCAGCGAATATGATCCCATCGGGCGTTTGGCTACGAAAACCATAAACTATGATCCAAACCTGGCGCAAAATTATCTAAATCAATACAATCTCCTTACCACCTATGAGTATGATTCTTTGGGGCGGCAGAACAAAACAACCGATACATATGGGAACGTTTCGTTCAGCGAATATGATTCCGTCGGACGTTTGGCTACAAAAACCGTGAACTATGATCCAAACCCACCGCTCAATGACGAGAATGTATATAACATTAAGACTGCTTACGAATACGATGCCGCCGGCCGCCAGGTGCAAGTGATTGATCCAGACGAACGCATCACCAAAAATGAATATGATGATGCCGGGCGCCTGTTCAGGCAGATCAAGAATTATGATCCCAACCGGCAAGAAAACGAACTAAACGAATACAACATCATCACCGAATATCATTATGATGAAAACGGCAACAAAGTTGAAGAGATCGATCCCAACGACCGCGTTACCCGCAACGAATATGACGAACTCAACCGGATCACCGCTACCATTTACAACTACATCGAAGGCGCCACCCCCAGTCCAGATGTGAATGTGCGGGTTGAATACGCCTACAATGAAGTGGGCAATCGCATTTCTGTTAAAGATGCCAATGGGAACGAGACGCTTTATACGTATGATGCGCTGAACCGGGTGATCCGCGAAGAAACCCCAATGGGCAAGATCACCCAATATGAATACGATCCTCGCGGGAATTTGATCCAAAAGACCAATCCCGATGGATCCTCAATCCATTACCAATACGATGCGCTCAATCGTTTGATCCTGGAAGACTATCCCTCTCCTGAAGCAGACCATTCTTTCCAATATGACGCATTGGGGCGGTTGACAGCCATGACAGACGGAATTGGGCAAACCACCTGGCAATATGATGCGTTGGGCCGGGTTACTGCAATCCAGGATCCGTATTCAACCCTTATCGAGTATTCCTACGATGCGCTCGGAAATCTCTTGAGCATTTCATCTCCGGGTCAGCTGACCAGTTATGGCTATGATTCTTTGAACCGCATGATCACAGCGACGGACTCGGTTGGGGGTCAAACCACCACTTTTGCCTATGCTGCAACCGGTAAATTATTGAGGGTAACCCGTCCAAATGGCGTTGCCAGCCAATATACCTACAACCAATTGGGCCGGGTGACCTCCATTGAAAATTCAGGCCTGAATGGAACACTGTCCAGCTTCTCTTATGGATATGATCCGGCTGGAAATCTGATCTCCTCCAGCGAGATGATCTTGGAAGCCACCGGGACCGACCCCACTCCCACCCCCACGCTGACGGCGACGGTGACGCGCACGCCCACCATCACCCCCACCCGAACCGCAACCCCGGTGCGCACCCCCAGAATTACCAGAACGCTAACCACGCCGAATCCAACCCCTGCCTGCACACCCTGCGCAAAACAGCCGTGCCCGGACAATGCCTGCACCCCCATCTATTCTTCCATGCAGGAGAACAGCATGGCCCTTACAACCGAAGGGGATTTGACCATCACCTACAGTTACGACGGCTTGAACCGCATGACCCAGGCCATCTACAGCAACGGCACATACTTCACCTATGCCTATGACGCGAATGGAAATACCACCCAATTGAACAAGATGGTTGACGGATCCTCCGTGGAATCCATTGCGCAGTATACCTATAACGCGGATAACCAGCTTACTGCTGCAGCTTATCCGCTAAACATGACGACCTGGAATTACAGTTACAACGACAACGGCAACCTGGTGGAGGTAACGCCCTCCGGCAGCAACCAGACTGGCGCTGCCCGCTACTCCTACAACACCGCCAACCTGTTAACCCAGGTGGCGCAGCATAACGGTACGGCCTACCAGATCACCGCCACGATGGAATATAATGGGCTGGGAGAACGACTGGAGATGACCTCCAACACTTTGGTCAGCATCTACACGGTGGATCTGCTCAACGGCGGGCGGGTGGTCAGCGCCACCACCGCCGGATTGACCACGCGCTATCTCTACGCCAGGGGGCCGATGGCAGAATATTCAAACGGCGGCTTGTCCTACTACCTGACCGACCGCGCCAACCTGGTGCGCCAGGTGACGGATGGGGATGGCGAGGCGCTCTTCGCCGTGCGCTATTCCCCGTGGGGCGAGGTGCTCTGGCAAAGCGGTGCGGACAGCCTGGCATGGGGCTATTTGGGAGGCTGGTCGGATGCTGCCACCGGGCTGGTGTATGTGGGCAATGGACAGTATTACGATCCCGCCACCGGGCGCTTCCTCACCCGCCAGGGGCGTTCCGGCAGCGCCAACCCTTACCTGCCCGACCTGACCAGCGCGATCCTTGGCCCGCTCAGCCTGGCGGCTTTGTTCGTGCAGTCCCGCAAGGACAGGCGGGGGAAGGCTGGCAGGTGGGTGGCTTTCATCCTGCTGACCCTGACGGTGGTGGCGCTCGGCGCAGCGTGCAATTGCCAGGCGCAGCCGGGGACACAGACTTCCACCCCCAATAATTATGCCACCATAATACCATCACCAACGACAGTTTTTACAAGTACACCTATAGCTACAACTCCGACATTTACAATTACACCAACCCCAATTAATACATCTCAGCTTTATCTCGGAAATAAAGCGGCTGAATGGGCATTTGAACATTTTTCAGATTCGGAAATCATTGTGGGTAACGATTGTACAAATTTTGTGTCAAGGGCTTTAAGAGAAGGAAATATTATTGAAGACCAACCAAATAATTGGTATCCAACTTCACCAGGGATTAATGATCCAGATCCCTGGAATAGAGCCCCCGACCTCTATAAATATTTAACTAGAAGTAAAGCTAATGGTGGTTTGGGTTATCCCTCCATAAGCGCAAGAAATGAGTTGCAAGGCTCTTGGTCTGATAATTCAGCCTATGGCCCAATTCGGGGAAAAAGTGAGTGGGAAAATTTACTAAAAAATAATGTCGGTCGGATTCAACCGGGTGATGTTGTTTTCTATCTCGACCACAGTATATCTTCTGATTATACTCATGCCGCAATAATATACGATACTGGACAAAACGAAACTTGCGATAGTCAATACAAAATTCCTGAAGCAATCACCAGGCTTGATGGTGTTAAGCCAGAGGTTCCTTGCGATGTAAGCAGAAAGAAACCACGGGTTGTGGAGCATTCGGGTCCTGGAATGATTTTGCCGAGATCTATTGATGATACAAATAATGTATATATCTCTGAGATTGCAATTGTACTAATGAGCGCACGATAGTTAAGGCGGTAATGATGAAACATAATAAATGGATATTTGTTTTGTGTTTTATTGGAATATTATGTGTAAGTTGTACCCCCAAGAAACCTATTGGACACATCATATATCTTGAGAACAGTGATCAAAAAGAGTCGCTCTATCTAACAGATGGGGAAGGAAATCGCAAACAATATTTGGGTGAATATTCAGGGACAGTTTCTTGGTCAAGAGATGGTAGTAAAATTGCTGTGGGGTGTCCTCCAGAAAATACAGGTAGTATCTGTATTTTGGATTCCAGCACGATACCTGATTTATTCAAATTTCCCCAAGATCATTTAATTACCTATTCTCCGCAAACGATTCGAGAAATTGATCTTTCTAATAATTGTTCAAATAGAATTGACTGGCTTAGTTGGTCTTCAGATGATAGCCACATCCTTGCTGGCTGTGAATCAACTCAATGCATTATTTCTCTAGATGGGGAAATATCCTGTAAGGAGGAAGATTTATTTCGTTCCGATTGGTCTCCTGTTGAAGATTTAATTGCTATGCCTAAATATCAAGATGGAAAAATCAAAATTTTTCTAGTCAATTCGAAGAATACCCAATCCATTTATCTTACAGATGGTTGGAATCCGACATGGTCGCCAGATGGGAAGCAAATTGCCTTCATGCGCTATGCGGAAAAATGGCCTGAAGGCCCGGTGGTTGGGTTGGCATTAATCAATAAAGATGGGTCAGGATTCAAGTGGTTATATCAACCAATGTTTTCTCCAGATGATATTTGGCCGGATTTTTATTTGAACTTTTATTGTCAGGGTTATACTAGCATGTGTCGCTTGACCTGGTCTCCGGATAGTAAATACCTTGCGTTCACTTCTAATTATGGATCGGCTTATCGGGATCAAATCTACCGGATAAATATTCAAAGTGGTGAAATTGTTTACATATCTGATCGCTTACCAAACACATTTTATGCCGAACCAGATTGGGAACCGTAGAACACTGCCTACCAGATCACCGCCACGATGGAATATAATGGATTTGGAGCGCGACTAGAGATGACCTCCAACACCCTGGTCAGCACCTACACGGTGGATCTGCTCAACGGCGGGCGGGCGCTCAGCGCCACCACCGCCGGATTGACCACGGGCTATCTATACGCCCGGGGGCCGCTGGCAGAATATTCAAACGGCGGCTGGTCGTACTACCTGACCGACCGCGCCAACCTGGTGCGCCAGGTGACGGATGGGGACGGCGAGGGGCTCTTCGCCGTGCGCTATTCCCCGTGGGGCGAGGTGCTGTGGCAGAGCGGCGCGGACAGCCTGGTGTGGGGCTACCTGGGCGGCTGGTCGGATGCCGCCACCGGGCTGGTGTATGTGGGCAATGGGCAGTATTACGATCCCGCCACCGGGCGCTTCCTCACCCGCCAGGGACGATCCGGCAGCGCCAATCCTTACCTGCCCGACCTGACCAGCGCGATCCTCGGCCCGCTCAGCCTGGCGGCTTTGTTCGTGCAGTCCCGCAAGGACAGGCGCGGCAAGGCCGGAAGGTGGGTGGTGTTCATCTTGCTGACCCTGACCGTGGTGGCGTTTGGCGCGGCGTGCAGCGCTGGGTCGGAAGGAAATGGAACACCTACTATGTGTCCGTTGGCGACGCAGACTCCCACCTTGCCGCCAACCACTACGCCAACGGTCACGCCGACGCACACACAAGCGCCAACCTTTACGCCGACGCCTACAGAAATAACTCTAGAAGATCTAGGTAGTGATTGGAAGATAACCCATTATCACTATGCGATGGAGAGTGATGATGCAGCCTTTCCAAGAGATTATGTGCTTGTAGGAGGTTTAGGTAACAGAAAATTTAGAAGAGAGTTTATATACAATGTAAATAAAGGTATTCCACTTCAAGGAACTGGATTGGCAGAAGATGGGATAACCTACGTTACAATCGATTGGATTAGAACAGGAAATGAGGTATATCCAAATAATGGGAATTGGTGGAATACAACAGATCCAACCACTTGGTTTTTTACATATGGGAAAGGCGGTAGATTCAGAGAAGGAGTAGCGTGGTCTAGTGTAGCAATATCCGACCAGGAATTGAGTAGACCAAATGGGTTACGTAATGGGGACAAAGTGAAAATTGATGGGTATTCACAAATTTTTACAGTCGATGATACTGGTTCATTTGAAGATATAAAACATATTGATGTTTTCATTGGTGCTACTTCGCGAGCAGAAGCACTCGAATTAGGAACGAAGCAAAATATTAAAGTCTGGAGAATTAGTGAATAGTATGATGATGAAAAATATGATTAAGTTAGGCATTAGCTTATTTCTAATTTACATAATCATTGGATGCGTTCCGGCGCAAGAAGGTAATCCGGTTGAGTATAATGGAAGAATTCTATTTCAATCGAACGCGGAAAATAGATTGGAATATTTTCAAATCTTTCCAGATGGATCTCAATTACAAAAAGTGGATGTTCTTTCTGATATGGTTCACGCTTCTGAAACATTTGGAATAATCCCGTCTCCAAACCCTGAAAATATTGCCTATTCGGCAAATTATGATGGAAACTTTGAGATTTATGTTGTCGATTTAAAAAAAGGCCAAACGAAGAATATAACACAAAGTAATGGAAATGAATATTCATTCTCTTGGGCACCGGACGCAAAAAGAATTGCTTTTATCTCCGACCGTGATTCTGTTTTGATGAGTGAAGAAAATGATTTATGGACTAATGATTTGTTTATCGTAAACTTGGAAGACGATTCTATTCAAAAGATAAGCAAAAATAACACACAAAACCAATATGGTACATTATCATGGTCACCAGATGGAAATTATCTGGTTTTTAATATGTCAACTCTTAGCCCTTTTGGCCCTTTCGTTTCGAATATATATAAATTAGACCTGCGCACCCACGAATTGTTCCTGTTAACAAATCCTTCTGATTCTATTTATTACAGACCTGCTTGGGCTCCAGACGGAAAAAAGGTAATGTACTTTCAAAACAGAGGCGGTCTTATAACTTTATTAACCATAAACGCGGATGGAACCGATAAAACTGTATTGATGAATGGTGATTTTGGTTATCTTGAGAACGCAATATGGGCGCCGGACGGAGATAAAGTGTTGCTTTCTGTAAAAAAAGGGAATCAATATTTGATTTATACCGTTAACGCAGACGGAAGCAGCTTGAAAAATTTATCAACCATTGAGAATCGGATCGATTCAAATCCCTCTTGGTCCCCAGGTGGGAAACAAATTGTATTTTCTTCGAGACTGAGAGATGAAAATAGTCAATTATTTATAATGAATGTTGATGGAAGTGATCGTAGGGCCTTAACCGATTCATCAATGGACGCAAATTTTCCGATTTGGTTAGTGTCTCCATAATGATACGAACCTATTTATCCCCAGCTTCCTCTCAGCCTTTTAGGCTAGGTGGTGTAGTATAAAAACCACCGCCACGATGGAATATAATGGGCTGGGAGAGCGATTGGAAATGACCTCCAACACCCTGGTCAGCACCTACACGGTGGATCTGCTCAACGGCAGCCGGGTGCTCAGCGCCACCACCGCCGGATTGACCACGGGCTACCTCTATGCCAGAGGGCCGCTGAGGACGGCGAGGCGCATGACTTTCAATCATTCAGTCATCTTCTCCGTGGAATGATCTTCTCCCCGTGAATCTTCCGCAGGTCTCTGAGGCGGTTGGTGATCGTTTGCGTCGCCAACCCCATGCGAGTTCCTATTTCCTTGTGGGTCAGGCCCATGTAGAGGAGGCGGACGATATCTTGATTGTTGTTGGTTTTTGAAACCAGGAGCCAGGGTCCTGACAGCTCCGTTTCGGGGTTGGTTTCCTGTTGCGCTTCGGGTTGGATGGGAGCAGCGGGCCATAAATTCTGCGGCAGTTCAAACCAGCCCAACTTTTCCAGCTCATCCCGGATGTTGTCCCACAGCAGCCACAGGGCGGGCTTTTCTTGCAGGTGGATACGCAGCAAGGTGCCGCCTGCCGGCAGCAAGTGAGCGTGAATGGCAAGATCGCCTTGCGGCCCGGCCAGCTTGATTTTTACCGGGTTGGCTTCCGGCAGGATCATATCCGGGTTGGCCTTTTTTCCTGAAGCGATCACCTGGCAGGTGAGCCTGGCATGCTCTGCCTGCGTTTGCAGGGTCGCGATGAAGGGTTGAAGCATGACCCCAAACTGCGCCGGGGTGCCTTTGATCGGAAAATCGAATTTCCATTCTGCGGCGCTCTCGCCTGCTGGCCAGGGGGAATATTGGTTTTGCGCGCGCAGCCCCAGGATTTGCAGGCGGTCCAGCAGCCAGGCCTGCAATTCCTTTTGCCGTTTCAGGCGGCTTTTATGCAGCGCGTCGGCGTATTGATCCACGTTATCGTCTGTCAGGGGAAATGCGCTCAGCAGCCGGTGGTGCTCTTTGAGGCATTCCTGGCGGATAAAATTCTCGTTGGCGGCGGCTTCCTGCCGGCTGACTGGATCGGGAGGACTGAATTTGATTTCGGTTCTGCCTGGGTGCGGCTCCAGGCAGGCTGCCGCGCCCAGGTCTTTCCACTTTTGGGAGTAAAATTTCAGGGTGTGCGGGGCGACGGTTGGGAAGGCCGAAATATCGCCGGGCTCGAAGACGGGCTGGAAGCAAAAGAGGATCGCGGCCAAGACCCGCCGGGTGGGGGCGTTGAAAGAAAAAGTATCGGGCAGAGAAAAACTATTGGCGGTCATGATTGCCGGCTGTGGAAAATGCGCGCTGGAACTGATCCGCGGTGAACAGGCCAAAATCGGGCATGCCCGCGCCCAGGTTCTTCAAATGGGACACGCAGCGTACTTTGGGTTTGAGCGACTTGCCAACCTCGCTCAACAGCCCGGCCAAAGCCGGGTAATAGGAAAGTTCTTTGACCCCTGCTCCAGAGGCGTGGACCAGGGCGATCTCGTGCAAGTAGGTTTCAAGCAGGTGGGTCACAGGCAGCCTTTTTTATGCGGTGGTCATGATTCCTTAATCATACATGAGATGCGCGGATTCGACCACCGCATTATAGCTGTAATTCAGCGTCTCGGTGGCGACATAGTCCTGGATGCTGCTCAGGTTGCCGTTGGCATCGTAGCTGTACGCCAGGTGCTGCCAGGTGGTGGCGGGGGTCTTGTTGGTGCTGCTGGTGCTCTGGCTCAGCCGCCCGCCCTGGGTGTCCCAGGCGTTGTAGCTGTGGCTGGTCTTGACCCCATTGCCCAGCGTCCACTCCAGCAGCCGCCCCGCCTCGTCATATTTCGCCTGCCCGGCATAGCTGATCCAGTATTCCGAATCCAGCGCGGTCACCGCTCCCTGGGCGTTGTAGCTGGTGGAGAGCATCTCCCCGTTCGGGTAGGTCATCCCCGCCAGCAGGTCGGCGCTGTTGTAGGTCCGCCCGGTGGTGTAGGTGCCCACCCCGGTGATCTCAACCGTCTCCGTCGCCAACCTCCCGCGCAGGTCATACCCCCACTCGCTGCTGCCGCTTGAGTCCATCTGTTATCAGTTATTATGTTGTTAAGGAACTAGAGGGTATTCTTGATAAACTTTTACAGAAAAAAGGTTGCGCAATCTTTTTTATAGTATCTCAAACCTTGTTTGATAATCATCCAAAATAACTTCAACTATTTCCCCTACATCAGTATTTAGAGGGAAATCTTGGTTTTTAGTCGGATCGAATTCCCATCGTCCAAACTTATCTAGGCGAGATATTTCTAATTGTATTTCCGTCTCGGTCCAAACAATCAGATAGGAAGCCCCCCCTTGTGCCAATTTCTTCCAACTACGCGCGCCGGTAACCGCTAATATTACATCTTTCTTTCCTTCATCACTCGCCAAAAATTCTTCGCGGTTTTTGGGATCTGGTATTAATCTATGGCCTGTGTCTTTAACGATCTGAATCGCCCGTATCATCTCACTTTTATCGAGATCAGTAACATAAACAGGATCAACATTGATATGAAGTCCCGACTCATAACATGCCACAGTAGGTATAAATACTCTATTTTGATATAAATATATTGGTACAACTAAATTTTTCTTAATTCTTTTTTTGAACATTTTTACCTCAATTCCTTCACTTTATTGTAACAAGGATAAGGCTAACACCTTGGACAAGAGCGGATTGTTGTAGTTGTTGCAACGCGAGAAGTTGGTTGGGTGAACCTCCTGGCGGTATTGCTAATATTAATTCGCGCCCGATAATATCTGCTTTATTCACTATGACGCCTCCCCATGTTGTACCACGCCAATTCGCAAGTGAATTAACGTACCCTTGTACCTTGCTGGTAAGTACAACAATATTCTGATACGAAGGTGCAGTGAGATCTAGGCTTTTTATACTGGATGCAACACCGTTATACCAACGGTCAATCATTGGAAAATTTTGAACTAATCCCGGAGTTCTCCCTAGTACATTTTCAACTGCGATACCACGATCGAATGGATTTAATTTCCATATGCTTTGTCCTGCTTGTTGCGCAGCTCTCGCCTCATTGCCGCAATCGCCGTCCATACAAGCCGTTGTTACTACTGTGCTCACCCATTTTATAGATGCAACACTAGCAATGCCCGCAATTGCTGATATCCATACCGCCGGATCATAAATCGTTCCTGCAATATTGCTCACACTACCTGTGAAGAGTTCGGATTCAAAATAACTTTCATTCCAACCCACGCTGGTCAGCGCGGCTTGTTGGCTTGCATCCAGTTCATTCCAGTGTTGTGGAAAATGCCCTAATGTTTCCCATAATGAATTAGTATCCCATTCATTTGTTCCCATTCCATCAAACAGATACTTCTGTCGATCATAAATTGCATGTCCAGTAGGATCGCTGTAAAGAACAGGATTATTCGCCATCCCGGCATACCGATCCCAATCTTGCGCGTTTCCAGGTTCAGGTATTATCGAATCCGCCTGAGCAAACCGTCCCAGGCTGGGGTCAAACCAGCGCGCCTGGTAAAAATACAAGCCCGCCTCAGCCTGCATCTGCCCGGTGTAGCGCCGCTGCGTGGGCGTCGTCCCGCTGGTGTAGCGCGTCTCCCCCCAGGCCGAGTAGCGCAGCTCCGCCACCCTGTTCGCCCCTGCGTCCAGTGTGACCGCCGTGCTGCCCAGATGGTCGCTCAGGAAGTAATACAGCCCTTCTTCCTGCCCCTCCTGGTTGCTCTGTACCCGCATCGCCACCCGGCTGCCCCCGGCGTAGTAATAGCTCGTCCAGGCGTGCCCGTCCGGGATCTCCGGCGCAGAGGACATCACCAGTGGAAGATACAAACAAATGGAGGTGCTGCAATTGGGCGGCGTGAGCGTCTGCTGCTGGATCGGATCGCCCACCGATACCTCGAAATAGTCCCCGATGTAGGCTGTGGTGGTGGCATCGCTGCCGGTCTATTTCATCAATTGTTAAGGTTCCAATGATATCTTGCCGTTTCTTTGCTTTTTTGAAGTCAAATCCAGAAGAAGTACCGATATCAGATTGTTATTTGTCAGGAATAATGCCATCTTCTGCAAAACCAACATTTGTGAAGCCAGCCTGAAAAATTAATTCTCTTGCTCGTTCGGTACAGAAAACACCTCCCGGATATTCATGAATATGAAATATGTCTTCTCCGCTCCAGGTTGATGGATCAACCACTAAATTTCCCTGTCGCTGAATCGGGTAATTAAAAACGACCCTCTTACAAACCGAACATATTTTTTCAATTGATATACCAGATCGTAGATGATCTAAGTGACACCAACTATTAAGAATGACATCCCAAAGTGTAGGACCTTCATATGGCAACCAAATACGGCTCAATGACCGGTTCGTCATTTTTGTAGGCTTTTTCAATTTGGGCGATTGCCAGAATTCTACTGACCAAAATTCTAGTGCATGGAAATGCTTTTCAAATTGCTCTCTTACTCTTTGAGAAACAACGAGATCGGTATTAAAGCCGGGCCAAGTAAAATCGCCAACTACATTTGACCCTGGTTCCCATTCGATGATTAGTGGTGGGATTCTTTTCTGGCGAGATCGCTGGCATTCAGGACATATTTTTTCTCCTAAAGGGTACCAGGTTCCACGCCTAACAGCCGAAGCATAATTATAATTCTCAGGATCTCTTAAGTAAAAAAGCCTAATACTCATGGTTTCCATCTCCAAATGCCAAAACTCCTAGCCAATTGATCTCGTATTTCGAATATTTGTTGCGGCGAAATTTCTCCCTTTACAATCGGTTCAAGAGCTTTTCTCCATAAGGCATTATAATACCCACCCCTTGCAGGTCCACTGTGAATAACCTTGTGTAATGGTTCAGGAATTTCCCAAATATTTGGAGCGCCTCTAACACCTCGTACAGCTTTAGCTACATCAGGAGGTAACATATTAATAATTTGTCTCGGAATCGTATGGTGACCAACCATTTTTACCGCTTGATTCGGTATAAGATGGTTAGCCACTTTCCCCACACTTCCAGGTACAAACGGAAGAAGCCCTAATAGCATCCATGCATCACACTCACCTACGATGCAGGCATTGATCGTGTAATACCAATCAGCAGGCTCGAAGAAAACGCTCAATATCGTCTCTATTGTGGCTTCAGAAGCCCAATCATTTTCTGATGTTTCAAGAATATCTGCATGTTGAGGACAGGATTCATAACTATATGGATACCCACCTGAACAATCGCCAAAGTAGACAAAGCCTTCTCCATAACCATCATCAGGAAGACCTTCGCAATAAATATTATCTGGACCACACACGTCCGAAGTAGGTGGCTGCGGCAACACCGGCCCATGCCCTGAAGGGTCATTATACATAAGTGGATTCCATCGAGCGTACGCATACCGATTCCAATCAAATGGATTGTAGGGATCCAAAATAAGAGTGTCTGGTTGATTAAATTGCGTGATATTGGGGTCAAACCAGCGCGCCTGGTAAAAATACAAGCCCGCCTCAGCCTCGATCTGCCCGGTGTAGCGCCGCTGCGTGGGCGTCGTCCCGCTGGTGTAGCGCGTCTCCCCCCAGGCCGAGTAGCGCAGCTCCGCCACCCTGTTCGCCCCTGCGTCCAGTGTGACCGCCGTGCTGCCCAGATGGTCGCTCAGGAAGTAATACAGCCCTTCTTCCTGCCCCTCCTGGTTGCTCTGTACCCGCATCGCCACCCGGCTGCCCCCGGCGTAGTAATAGCTCGTCCAGGCGTGCCCGTCCGGGATCTCCGGCGCAGAGGACATCACCAGTGGAAGATACAAACAAATGGAGGTGCTGCAATTGGGCGGCGTGAGCGTCTGCTGCTGGATCGGATCGCCCACCGATATCTCGAAATAGTCCCCGATGTAAGCGGTGGTGGTGGTGTCGCCCCCGGTGGTGATCTCCGCCTTCACCCGCTTGCCATCCCCGTTGTAGGTGTAGCTCGCGCTCATCCCCCCGCCTGAGATGCTCACCAGCTGCCCTCCGGCGTCGTAGCTCAGGGTATACGTTCCGGTGTCGATCTCGCGGCTGACCATATTGCCATTCGCATCATAGGAATAGGCATTGCCGCCTTCCAGGCTGGTCGCCGCGTGGGGGTGTGCCGTGTCCGCATACCCAAGCGTCAGCCCTGCCTTCTCGTCCAGGTTGCCGGTGGTGGCATTGTAGCCGTAGCTCTGGCTGTAGGCCCCGCTCACTCCGGTCAGCCGGTCCAGCACATCGTAGCTGTAGTTCAGCGTCTCGGTGGCCACATAATCCTGGATGCTGCTCAGGTTGCCGTTGGCATCGTAGCTGTAGGCCAGGTGCTGCCAGGTGGTGGAAGGGGTCAGGTTGGTGATGCTGCTGGTGTTCTGCAGCCGCCCGCCCTGGGTGCCCCAGGTGTTGTATGTATTGCTGGTCTTGACCCCGTTGCCCAGCGTCCACTCCAGCAATCGCCCTGCCTCGTCATATTTTGCCTGCCCGGCATAGCTGATCCAGTATTCCGAGTCCACCGCCGTCACCGCTGCCTGGGCGTTGTAGCTGGTGGAGAGCGTCTCCCCGTTCGGGTAGGTCATCCCCACCAGCAGGTCGGCGCTGTTGTACGTCCGCCCGGTGGTGTAGGTGCCCACGCCGGTGATCTCAACTGTCTCGGTCGCCAGCCGCCCGCGCAGGTCATACTGCCACAGGGTGCTGCCGGTGGAGTCTTCCATCCCGGTGCGCTGTCCGATGCCATTAGCGCCCTGGTCATAGGTGTAGCTGACCGACACGGTGCTGGTGGCAATGGTTGCGCAACTGCCACCGCTGGCGTTGCTGTAGCTCTTTTCCAGCAGGCGGTTCAGTCCGTCATACTCCAGTTCGGTCAGGCAGCCGCGCGCGTCGGTTTGCTGGATCAGGTTGCCCAGGGCATCATAAGAATAAGTCCAGTATCCCATGTCCGGGTCGTCCATTGCCAGCTTGCGCCCGGCGATGTCGTAGCTCAGCGTGGTGGTATACGGCCCATACTGCGCCGCCACCAGGCGGTCTGCGGCGTCGTAGGTGTAGGTCACCCCCGGCCCGGTCGGCGGGACGACCTTGTAGGCGTGCCCCAATGAATCGCTCCACGAAATGGTGGTGTTGCCGCGCGGGTTGGTGGATTGGAGCACGTGGTAGGGAACGCTGTTGTCGGTCTGGATGGTGTAGGTGGAGATCTGCGTCGTGCCATCCGGCGCGCGGACCGCGATTGCGCGGCCCAAAGTATCGTAAGTGGTCAGGGTGTAGGTGGCCGGGCTGGAGGAGGGATCGACATACACCCCATTGGTGAGGGTCGTGCTGTATGGCACAGCCTGCTGGTAGGCGCGGCCCATTTCGTCGTAAAAGACATCGCTGACCACTGTTTTCAGCGTGCCATTCACTTCCGCGTCCGTCTGGGTTTGCAGCAGCTGCCCCAGGCCGTTGTAGTATTTGCGCACCGAGGTATAGGTTTCTCCGCTGATGCGCTGCTGGGCCTGGGTCCAGAACAGGTGGTGGGCGTCATCGACTGTGTAGGAGAATTCCATCGTGGGATTGGCAGAATCGTCCCCCGGATGGATCACGGCGGTGATGCGGCCCAATACGTCATAGGTGGCGGTGGTGGTCGCCCCATTCGGATCGGTCTCGCTGGTCGGCACCCCCAGCGCGTAATTGTAGCCTGTGCTGACGGTCTGGTTCAGCGGATTGGTCTGGTTGACCGGGTAGGTGTGGTACACCGAGTCATAGACCACTGTGGTGGTGTATACATCTCCGGTGGGAGACACGCTGGCTGAAGCATATCCGGGATAGGTGGTCTGGGTCAGCACGTTGCCATAGCTATCGTAACCATATCCGGCCTCGCTGTAGCGCTTCTGACCACTGACAACATCAATCAGCGTCCGCTGCACCCGCAAACGGCCCGCGCTGTTGAGGGTGCCATTGGGAGCGCTGTTGTAGGCGCTGTTCGAGTCGTACACGTACAGTGTTTCGCCCAGCAATCCTGTGTTCCCGCTGAAATCGCAGCCGCTGGCGCAATCCAATTGCAGGGTGCGCGCCGGCAGGCTGACCAGGTAGACATTCCCATCATCGCGCGGCCAGTATTCGGTCTTGCTGGCGCGTTCTTCCACCCAATCCGCGCCATCCCAATAGCTGGTTATGGAGCGTGTCAGGTTGCCATACTGGCTGTTGTTTTGATCCTCTGCCTCGTATTGGTAGGTCGTCCTGGTTCCAATCCACTTGGTGTCGCCCACATTCGAGGTGGCGTTGCTGGCGTAGGTGGTGGTAATGGTTTGGGTTGGGTATGTCCAGACCACCCCCAGGTCTTTGTAGGTCATCAGGGTGGAACTGGCTATGTTGGGGATACCTACATCGGGAACGGTATCATATTGGGTGATCGCGGCATATCCGGTTTCTGTTTCGTTATACAGTACTCCATCAAAGTATTCATCCAGCCAGATCACGCCATCATTGACCCGTTGGCGGAAACGCCAGTTCTCCGCGGCAAAGCCGCCCAGGCTGCTTTCGCCGTGGATCGTCGGGTCATCCAGCTGCCAGAGGCGCACCTTGAAGCCGTCATCGTTATCCACGCTGAGTTTGATCACGTACCAGCGGTCCAGTTGGAAATTCTCGATCAATGGATCCCCCGTCTGCAAGCCGGCGCCTGTATCGTAGCGCAGTGAAGCCTGATATTGCCCGTTCACCGGCTGGATCACAATGCCAAAATATTTGCCGTTTACGCTCTGCAGGCCCACTTCTCCCTGGGCTGAGGTTAAGTTCGGAAAATTGCTGACGCGGAACTGCGCCACCGCCACTTCGCCGTCGCTCAGAGTATATGTGGAGCGCGATAGGGTGGTGTTCCAATTTGCCTGGGTATTTTCAACGCGGACAGCATTGTCAAAATCCACCGCGTAGATGGCTGTGAGGGTAAATGCTCCATTGGATCTTAGCCAGGTTTCTTTATAGGACTCTGCCTCAAAATCTTGTGCATAATCCTGCTTGATGGTCATGGTCTGATAGGGCTTACCCTTCAAGGCATCGTTCTGGTAATACCAGGTGAGGTTGGAGAGCCCGGATGGATCGGTGACCCGCGTCATTGCATGCCCGCGGAATTCGCGCATGGCGCAGGTGTACAGGTTAGTGCAGCTGCTCCCAGCCGCGTTCACCGCGGCAGAGGTATACCAGGTGTTCGATGAAGCGTTGTCGTATTGGTAGGTGTAGGTGTGGCTCTGTCCGGTGGCAGAATCAGTGATCGTCCTGGAAGTCACGCGATAATACGTTGGATACACCATGAATTGAAGTTTATGAATAAAGCAGCCATCCGCTTCGATCCTCAGAGCAGTTTCAGCAGGATCGAAATTGGTGGGCATATCCAGGGTTCCTTCAATATCAACAAACGAGGTTCCAATCGTAAGTCCCATCGGATCCGAATAAAGCATGATTTGATTACCACTCTGAAGACTGGTATCGATGAATCCCCAATTAACGTCGGTAGTTCCCACGTGCGAACGAGTTCGCAAATAGAAACGGTATTGGCTGCCCGGTTTGATCACATGCTCAGGAATGCTTCGATGAGCAATTGCTGCCTGACCGGGTACATTCTTATCTCCGATTTGTAGATACGTAGTGGCATCACATTTGACAGGGCCCGGATAGCCAGCTGCATACACCTTATACCAATAGGTTCCTATCCCCGGAGCACATTCCTGGCCAGTTGCCCCAAATTCCGTCTGCAAGGAGCGCAGCGAATCGTTGTAATCGTCGAAATACGCCCAGCGTTGATACTGCATCACCACCTGACCCCCCAGGCCGTTATCCACTTGGGTCAGGTGCATGGATTCATCCACCCCATCATCATTTTCGTCGCCGTAATAGAAGGTGGTGGCAGGAAGGGATAGGCTCCCATCTCCGCTGATCTCCTGAATGGATGTCAGGCTCAGGGTGTGTCCGCCATGCGTCCAGTTGAAACGCGGGTAGATCACATTACTGGTAGCATTATCCGCAGCATAACCAAACTCGTATTTCCTCACCAGGGTTGTATTACTCCAATTTCCAGAAGGATCATACTCGATCAATACATGTTTCAAGCGCCACGTGCTATACAACACGCGCGAGTTTGTATCTCCCCAGGAATTCTGGTAATCGTTGCGAGGTTCACGCTCAAATCTAACCCGGTAACGATTGTGCGGGTAAACGATGCTTTCCGGGTATACTGCAATTTCATTGGCGCAGCCAGGCTTGGTCTCTTTGTTGTACGTGTAGGTGAGGCTGTTGCCGTTCTTGTCGGTCACCGATCCCAACGACCAGCGCCAGGTGATGTCCAATTGATTGGTATTGGCACAGCCGATGCTTTTGCTGGTTTTTACTGGCTGGTTGAAGGTGTACACTGTGCCGTCTTTGGCCCAGGCGGTCCAGGCATTCGTTGAACTATCGAATTGAACTTTCAGGAAGGACTGATCAGCGGTATTGTATGTGGTGACGCCGCCATTCACGCTGACCGGCAGCAGCAGTCCGCTGATCCCATTGGCTGAGATTGAAAAGGTGTCATCACTTTCATCCGTGTTCGTTCCGTGCATGTTGCGGGTGATCGCGCCGGTGTCCAGCGACCAACCCATGCCCACCCAGGAGGCTTGCGAATATGCCGAGGCTTCATCGATCACCTGGCTGTTGTAGTTCAAGGACAGGTTCGGGCTGAGGCCGGCTACGCCTGGCGGGGTCCAGAAGGCGTAGTTGTATGTGGCTGCGCCGGTGAAGTCCGACACCTTGAAGGAGTCCACCGTCGGCAGGCTGTTGGCCTGCCAGCTGGCTGCTTTGAAATCAAAAACCGTCAGGTGGTCGGAATACGCGATCAGGCGCTGGGCTTCTTTGTCCACTGTGGTCGGTAGGGGATACCAGTCGCGCGTTTTTCCGTCATAATAGAAGACCATCAGGTCATCTTCGCTCCAGTGGAAGATCTCGTCCTTATTGTATTGGATCTGGATCTGGATCGGCTGCCGGAATTGGGTGATGTTTTGCCCGCTCTCTTTTCCCACCGCGACAATTTCGATGGGATTTCCCGTCAACGAGACTGGTGGTAGCTTATTCGGGCTGGGGTAGCGCACGCTGAAGTATGCGGTTTCTTCCAGCGAGTCGAAGGGTACTTCGACCCTGACTTTTCCACCCAGCCCTTCAGCCGCTCCACCATCCAGGTTGCCGATCTCGAAATCAGCCTGTCCAATCTCGATCACTTCGGTGTCAATCACAATATCATCAATGATCAGGTCAAGGGTCAGGAACAGGGGAAATTCCGCACCCGGGTCGATTTCCCAGGTGATCACCCCTTGAAGATCGGTCACGGGCAGGATCAATTCGCGCTCATGCGGCAGGGCATCGGCCGCTTCGGAAGCGGGAACGTCAGGGAAACGCACGCGGATTTGCGCGTTGGAGCCTTCGGCGATCTGGCTCCATCCATTTATGTTCCAAAGAATGTACACTGGCTTGCCGGGGATGTAGATCGCAGGGTTGGCAATTGCAGATATCCCGAGTGGAGCATTTTCATCTGCTTCTCCTGGGATTGGGGTGGGGATCACGCCCGAATCAGTCGGATCCGGAGTGGGGCTTGGCACAACTGGCGCATCGATGGGTTCCGGGGTTGGTGTGTTTGGAGCCGGATATGCGCCAAAATCAAATGTAGGCGTGGGGGTTGGAGTTACCTCTGGCGTTGCAGTGGGCGTTGTTTCCTGACTCGCAGAAGATTGCACCGACACAGGCGCATAAGCCACTTCTATTCGGTGAAATCCAACGCTGCTCAGCAGCAGGCTAAGTGTAACGAACACATTGATCCATGTTTTCATCTTTTCCCCCTCCTTCGCGGGGTGTCTGGGTCAGCATTGCACTCCGCAATACTTCCTGGCACGTGCTATGATGTTTTTGTTTTTAGCGACTGTTCACTCGCTACTCACAGTATAGCGTCAGATCCACCCTTTTCCAACCAAATCAGGATTTTTATCCGGTTTTCTCAAAACGATTGTAATTTTTGCTAATTGGTTTTCTTCTCCCCATATCTCTATACGCGTATATCCATAGTTTATATTGCAAGAAAAGGCGGGTGGGCGGCGCATTCGCGCCGCCCACCCATTTGGTCAGGCTTTCCTGGATTTCTGGATCAATTCCAGGTCTTCGCCATAGGTCCACAGCGCCTCCAGCACCCAGGAGAGCGCAGCCTGTGTGCGCTGACGGTCGTTGTCCATATAAAGCTCGTTTTCATCAAAGAGCAGTTCGGTACCTGAAATTCGCGCGTCTACGTACACGTCCGAACGGTGGCTGTCGAAGCCAGGCACTTCCACAGTGACCCGCAGCGGCCCGTTGGGGCCAAAGCCGTGCCGGCGCAGGAAAGCCCAGCACATGCGGGTGAATGCGTCGCGGAACAGGTTGATTCCCCGGTTGAGGTTGCGCGCCACGTCCCGGCGCGTTTGGAGTACCGTATCAAGCAGGGGAGCGTTTTGGTGCATATGCAAATAGCGATGCAGCAGCAACAGGGAAGTGTACGGGAAAGCCGCTTCGCGCCGCACCGGTCCATCTTTGTAATGCGAGGCCTCGTAAATCATGCGCATCAGTTCAAAGAAATAAGCTCGGTTGCGCACGCGCAATGGTTCGCTGTTTTCCATGTCCCGCAAGGTGTTTCCGAGAACTCGAAAAATTACCGCCTGCTCTTGCAATTCCAATGGGCGCTCGGTGATGAAAGCCGGCAACAGGTCGTTCGGAATTGAAGGGATTAACTGGATTTCACTGCGGACCTCGCCGCGCGGCTCATTGGATTCCACCAGACCGGAGGGAAGTTCTGGTTGCAGCGGATAATCCGGTGGCTCGGGTCGAAGGGCTTCAAAGGAATTCAGCCCATCCCATTCTGGTGTGTTCAAAAAACGCACCGCTGGCTGCCAATGCAGGCGAAAAGGCAATTCGCCAATGGCTTGCTGCAACTCTCCCAAAACGCATTGCCAGACCGGGATGGTCTGTTTGTCATCAGAGGGCAGGTTGAAGAGAATGCGAATATCTGCGCCTGGCTGGTGTGTAGGATTGGAGTGGTAAAAATCGGCCAGGTGGCGTAATTTATCCGCGATCCGCGGTATGTCGCGCCGGCGCGCGCATTGTTCGATTTCAATCAGGTAGGGTGGCTGGTTGTCGGGGAGAACCAATACATCTGCCCGAACGCTGCTGCGGCTGGCGGGATTCCCCGTGGGGCCAAAGGTCAGCACGTGTTCCAGGCTGCATTTCAGGCCGGCTTTGAATGCGCGCGCGTACACATCCATTTCAGCCAGCGCGTGAGCCAACTCAACCGGATCCTGGAGCGCGGGTGGTTGGACAAAGCAATCCGGGTACAGCGCGCGCGAGATATCTGCTCCTTCGACAGTTAACAGATATACCTGGCGCGAACGTCCCATTGCTCCTTGTAGCTTGGCGGCAGCAGTACGCAGCAATGCGGGCTGTTTGCTGGTTTGCTGACGGCTCAGATCTTCCAGCGCGCTGCGCGCCTGTTTGGTGGAAAGATCAGTGAGTAGTTCGATTTGATCCTGGGTAGCCAATCCGCGGGCATGAAAACAAGCCAGCGCGGTTTTGTGGTTGCTTTGGTTTTCGAGCACAGCTAACCAGGCCTGGGGATCTTGAAAACTTGAATAGGGTTTCTTCATGGCAAAAACTCCTTTGGGAAAAAAGTATTTGAATAGAGGAGGTACTTAACTGCTTTTTGCCACGGACTTTTTGCCCTGCTGATCCAGACGGTTTTGCAGGGCGAGAAGGATCTTTTCAATCGCGGCTTTTTCATGCTGTGTGGCTTCAAGCAGCTTGCTCAAATTTTGTGCTTTGAATTGCTCGTCATAAAATTCACTTTGAAGCCGAGCCATTTCTTGGCGTGCCTGGGTCAATTCAGATTGAAGGTCGGCTATTTTTCTTTCCAGGATGGGAACCTGGGACGGGTGCAGGCGTTCATTTTCATTTTGTAAGCTTGCATTGCGGTCTTTCAAGGAGCGAATATAGGCCACCAGGCCCAAAGACAGGGCTTCTGCATTCTCAATATTTTCCAGACTGTGATCAAACGACTGGGTTTGAAGGCGAATGTTTTCGACAAATAGTTTCCAGCGGAAAATCCAATTTTTTTGTTCACTGGCTTTCCCTTCAGCGTAGGCTTTATCGCGGATTTGTTTTTCTCTTTCATAGGACCAAAATATAGGCATGTCACAATCCTTTCTGGTAACCAGAAAATGCCAGGCATTATTGGTTACCAATAAACAGGGTTAGAGTAATAAATTTTCCAATGCGCAGGCGACTTCATCGTCTTTCGTCTGGGATGTATTATCTTGAGCCGGTAAGCCTCCCGCGCGCAGAGCAGCTTTCAGCGCCGCCGAACGATGGCGAAGGGGAATATGCTCGAAAAAAGCAATCAAGTCGTCATCCTCCTCAGCCCACAAGCGCAGATGAACAAAGAGTTCAACCTGCTGGCCGCAGCGTAGCCGTCGGCCACGGCGTTTAGGTTCCATGCGCCGCTTCTCCTTCTGGTTGAGGTTTGCGCGCGGATTGCATCAATGCCAGCTTGTATAGTCCGCGGCTGATGGAAAGTACCGGATCATCGGGAATAAAGGCGCGACCGGCAAAGTAGGTCGGCAATTGATCGCGCAGCAAGTGCACCCCGCCGCCGACTGCCAGGATGCGCGCAAAGCGCTTCCAACGCCCGCCCCAGGTTTTTTCGATTGCGCCGGATACCTCGCGCCACCAGATGGGCAGCGCGGTTTTGATATCCAGGCCGCCAGCGCGCAGAAGTGTATCCAACTCGCCGAGAGAATATAGCCCTTCGGGATTTAGCAGTTCCAACAGGCGGCGAACACCAGCGGTGGTGCCGGCGGATAAACCCTGGACTGCGCTCCGGTTTTGGATGGTGAGCAGTTCGAGGGTGTTGAAGCCGAGGGATAGTACGCCGATCTCTGCGCTGAAATCCTTTTTTCGATCTGGAACAAACAGCCCTTGCAGGTCCAGCAGATAGTCAAACAATGCTCCGCTGGGTTGAGAAGCGATTTTGACCTCCGCGACATGAATTTGGAAAGGCTTGTCGTCGCACAGCCATTCATGTGGACCTTTCAACCAGGCGCGCGCCGATTCTGCGTTTTGGGCGGATTGCGCACCAGTCAGGGGTTGTAATGGCAGGCCAACCACCAATGAAACAGGGACCGTGATTTCGCCATGAATTTCCATGTACCGGGTGAGCGTGGCGTAAACGATGGCGCGGGTCTCCAGGCTGCCCGCTAGGCGATCAAAATCCAGGTTTTCAATCGGGCGGCCAAAGCCGTGTGCGTGAGATCCCACAAACAAGGACATCTCGCCAAAACAGATGCGTAAAGGTGGTTTGCGGTTACGCAAGCCGAGCAGGGCGGCAATATTTTGTTTGTTATCCGTAGCAACCTGGGATTGTAGAAATAATCCGCCGGCAGCGCCATATAATTTGCATGCGCCCATGCCAAGATCGAGGCCGAAAGAAAGTAGGTCAGTCATTTTTAATCTCCTTTATGTGTGCTAAAATTTGACAGGCATTAGAATAGAAGAAGGTATTGATCGATGATTGAAATTACGCCCTCCCTTTCACTGGATGACAGCGAGATCCAATTTGATTTCATTCGCGCTTCGGGCCCTGGAGGTCAAAACGTAAATAAGATCGCCTCTGTGGCTCAACTGCGTTTTGATATTCGCTCTACTTCCTCCCTGGATGCGGAGGTGAAGGAGCGCTTGATCAAGCTGGCTGGCAGCCGTGTGACAGAAAATGGCATCCTTATCCTGGAAGCAAAGCGCTTTAGGACGCAGGAGCAAAACCGCGCCGATGCGATTGCGCGTCTGGTGGCGCTGATTCAGAAGGCATTGGAGAAACCCAGGCTGCGGCATGCTACGCGCCCCAGCCGGGCTTCGCAGGTTGTGCGGGTGGAAAGCAAAAAGAAACGCGGCGAGATCAAGCGTTCGCGTCATAATCCTCCGGAGGAGTGGGGGTAGCCATTGAAAACAGGGCTATCTTCTTATTTTTTCGCCTGGGACTGGGGGGCCGTAAATAACAAAATGACAGGGAGAAGTGTACCGGGTATTCAACAGAGTATGAATAAGGTGGCCACCGCCGCGCAGCTGCGCTTCGACGTCCTCCGTTCGGCGGCGCTGGCGGAGGAGGTGAAGGCGCGCCTGCTCAAGCTGGCGGGCAGCCGCGCCACCGCCGAGGGGGTGCTGGTGATCGAGGCGCGCCGCTACCGCACGCAGGAGCAGAACCGCGCCGACGCGCTCGCGCGCCTGGCGGCGCTGATCCAAAAAGCATTGCAGGAACCCAAAGCGCGCCGCGCCACACGCCCCACGCGCGCCGCGCAGGCCCGGCGGGTGGAGGGGAAAAAGAGGCGCGGCGAGGTGAAGAAGCTGCGCGGGAAGGTGGATGGGGGAGAGGGCTAAGGGCGAGGGGTCACTCCGGGGTGGGGAAACCATTCGTTATATAAGCCTTCCACGGATGTCCACTGGGCCGAACCGGATTGCAGGTCTTTCACATAATCCAGCAGGATCGTCCCCTGGCGGTCCGAAACCTGCAGGTGGCAAAGTACCAGGGACGTGCCGTAGCGATCGTTGGCGGTCTCCAGGAGGGGAAAGAGCGACCCCAGGAAACCCGGGAGCGAGGCATTGGCGGCTGCCAGGTCTTCGGCAGAGACGTTGATGAGGAGGATCTGCCCGCCGCCGGTTGTGGGGTCTGGCTCCACCTCCAGCTTATCCAGGGATAACCCGCCAATTTGAAGGTGGAGGGCAATGATCTGCCGGGCCGCGGCATCCTCCAACATGGAGGAGGCCGACAGATCGGTTTGCTGATCCAGATCCTGGGGATGCAGGTAGGTTTGGGTCGAGTAGATCAATTCATTCTTCGCGTTGTAGACGGTTAACGTGTAACTGGAGAGGCTGGGATGGGTGCGGTATGAAAAGAGGGCTTCTCTTCGGGCAAGCGTCATGTACCAGTTGTCATCCACGGTGAGGTCGCTGTCCGGGCTGGAACTATTCAGGGCAATTTTGATCTCAAAGGGGAGCCGGTCGGCGATGACCGCTTCCCTGACCGGGACTCCCTCCTGTTCCAGGCGCTGCCGGAGGCCGGCCGTGAGCTGGTCTTGCGCACTGGCGGCCAGGGCGAGGATGGCTGCCAGGAGGAGGAGCAGGAAGGCAGCGGCGAGGAGAAGGATCTTGGAAGTACGCGGCTTAGGGTTCATGGGGTGTTTGTCCTCTCCGATCAGATTCGGGCGGAGCGGGATGGATGACCTTATGGAAGGATCACGATCTCTTCCGCTTCGCCAATAACGGGGTCTCTCTCCAAGACGGTGTCCATGAAAAACAGGACCTCAACCATTTGTCCAACTTGCAGGTTTTCGCGTGTTACCAGCTCATACCCGTCCGTTGTAGCTGCGTAAATCCGGGTTCGGTCGCTTAGACTAGCCACAGCCTTGTCCAATCTTGTATCTGGTTGGATCTCTCCCTCCACGTGTATGCCCCGGATGGTTTCTTCCCTTATGGTCATGCTGGTGATCTCTCCCCGAATATCCGGGAGCTTGCTCTTGGTGAACAGGAGACTCTCCGGGGTGGGGGCAGGGCCGCCGCATCCGGCATTCAAAACCGCCAGAAGAAACAGCGTGGTCCAGGAAAATGCACTTTTAAAGATGCCCATGTGATTCTCTTTATCTCTAGGGATATGCGGTGGGGGCGGGAAGCGGTTGGGTTGGGACGGGGATCGGACGCCCATCCTGATCCACGAAGGTTTTCCCCAATACATCGAAGTAGAACATGATCCCTGACTCGGAGGTGAGCTTCAATAGAAAATCCTCGGAAGAAACGATCCGCAAGACGCCGCTGTTTGGGGGCGCGTAATATTCGACGAACCCATAAGGCGGGTCGGGTAGTTGATAATAAATGATGCCCTGGGTTGGATCTGATCTCAGCGAACCAGCCCATAATACATATTCTTTTTCCGCGGTATATTTTCGCCAGGCGTTGGTGATGATCAGGTGCGTTGCAATGGTTGGAATAACCGGCTCATTATCGATCCCTTCCGGCATTTTTCGTACAGGGATTGGGATGGGGGTGGAGAAATAGGGTTGAAATTTTCCCTGATTGGCGATCACTGCCTCCGCGCGCTGGGTGGCAAGCGCAGAGAACATTTCCAGTTTTTCGGTTAGGATCGCGCGGCTTTCCGGGTTGGCAACCCCGGCCTGTTGGGTTTCAAGTATCCGGATCAGGTCGTCATAGGGGTCCACGGTTTCCGGCGGCGGGAGGGTACTGGTCGGGCTGGAGGCAACCGAGCAGGCGCTGGCCGCCAGAAGGGCCAGGCAGAGGAAAGCGAGAGCGAATTTTGGGATCTTGGATATCAAATTCGGTTAGCTGAGCTGTGCTTTCACCACCACTCCCTCGGCCGCGGCGCGGCGCAGGTCGTCCGGGTCGGGGGCGCCGTCCGCGCCCAGGCGGACCCTGTACATTTTCGCCGTGCCTGGGAAGCGCTTCAAGTACACCGCCAGGGCTGGGAGGATGGCTTCCGCCGCGGCGGGGCCTTCCAGCACTTCGGCCTGGGCGGAGAGGTTTTTACCCGCCAGGCGGAGCCGCACCGGTGCGCCGCCGCGCAGGCTGCGCCACCAGGTCTTTTGCTCCGGCATGCCGGGGACGATGTAGATCGTCCGGCCTTCCTGGGCGTATTGCACCGGCAGGGTATATTCCTTGCCGCTCTTGCGCCCGCGGTAGGTGATCAGCAGCAGGGCGGCGCTCATCATCCGGTGTAGGGGCGAGCGCAGGATCAGGCGGACGAACGGGTTGGCGATCTTGTTCATGAACCACATAGGGATTTGTTCCTTTGTAAATATTATAGCGCTTGCGGAAATCCTTTCAATCACGAAACCACTGCGTGGAAAAAACGAAATAATGGATGGAATTATTTATTCTCCTCATCCTCCAGCCACCTCCGCGGATTTTCATGGATATAGCGGCGCACGCTTTCCAATTCTTCCTCATCGCGAAGGATATGTTCGTAATAATTGCGCTGCCAGACTGGCGCGCCCGGGCTCCTGCGCAAAGCATTGATCCGCCGTGCGCTGGCGGATTTGAGATATTGGATCACGGCTCCCAGAGAGCCGGGTTGGGTGCCCGGCCGGGAATTGGGCGACACTTGCACCTGCATGCACACTTGCACCTGCATACACACTTGCACCTGCATGCAAGTGCAGGTGAGTGCAGGTGAGTGCAGGTGAGTGCAGGTGAGCAACCGGAAGACGCGTAGATAAATTTTGGACCAGACTCGCCCCGGTTGCATCGCCCCTACGGCATGCCTCGACGATGGTGATGATTGCGTGGACGTGGTTGGGCATGACGATCCATTCTGTGACCTGCACCGGGAAAAATTGCGGTAATTTTTGCAGCACGGCGGCTATGACTTTTCCGGATGGATTCAAATGAGTTTCCCCTTCGATGATTTCCCCAAACAGGTGTTCTCTTCCCCAGGTGACCGCGGTAACAAAATACATCCCCGCTTGAGAATAATCATATCCTTGCAAACGGATCGACCGGCGGTGATGTTTATCCGGGTCGTATTTTGGATTTGTCATACAGAAATTATATATCACCCGCCCCCCGTAGGGGCGAAGCAACCGGGGAATCCTCGCATCCAATGGCAATTTGCCCAATTTCCGGTTGCTTCGCCCGGTTGTCTTTCCCGGGTGCATCGCCCTATTTACCATGCCAACAAGAGGGCGCAGCACCCCGGAGACTCGTTGGCTTTCCCACCTGCGTATCTTCCGGGGTGCAACGCCCCTACGGGCGATCTTTTCGTCGATTTCGAGAGTTTAGTTTATCGCCTTCTTTTAGGATGCGGCGCAGCTAACGCAGCAGAGCCGGCAAGAAACTGCGGAAGGGGTCCACCTGCACGGTGAAGCCGCCGGCGGGTTCGCCGTCCAGCAGCACGGTCACCTGCACGCTGTGGGTCTCCCCGGCGGCGGGGTCGGCCAGCGGCGGGGCCAGGAAGTTGACCAGGTTGAGGGGCGCGGCGCCTTTGACCAACCCGAAGCGCAGTTGCAGCGAAAGCTGCCCGCCCGCGCCCAGGCTGGCGGGCAATACGCCGCCGCCCAGCGGTTCGATGATCGGCTGCCAGAGCGGGTCGACGCCGACCAGGCTGGTGTCAAAGGTGAGGGTGTGGCTCACCAGGTCGGGGTTGCCCACGTGGAAGGGGACGACCAGGCCGGTGGGGGTGGTGGAAGCCGGCAGCACGTCGATGTTGCGCTGGCTGGTCTGTTCGAGATAGTCGTTTTGGTAGAGGGTGACCAGCACGCAGCGGTGCAGGGTGCCGCCGGGGGCAGGCGTCCAGTCGATGCACTGGGTGGAAACCCCGCTCGGGATGTAGACGCCGATCCCGCCGGCCGGGGTGAAGCCGATCCCCGCGCCAAAGTCGGCCACCGAGATGGAGAGGCCCGACTTCACCTCGTAGGGCAGTGGGTTGATCAGGCGCACGCAGATCTGGCCGGGCACGCCCACCTGGGGCGGGTCGGGGACGAGGCTGATCTCAGATTCCTCCCAGGGCGGCTCGACGTTGAACGGCAGATGCAGCGGGGCAATATCCACCTTGCGGATGCCGCCGATCAACTGGCTGCCCTTCCAGGCCTGCACGTCGATGTGGCAGCGGGTGCCCAGCAGGCCGCCGGCCGGCGGGGTGACGCTGAGGGTGGCGAGGGGCGCTCCGGTGGCTCCCCCGCCCAGGTTCACGTATATCCCTCCGGGGGGCGCGCTGAGCACGGCCGTCCAGCCGGGGCAGGTGTTATCCACCACCAGGGCAATGTCGCCGGCAGAGGAGGTGTTGTTGCGCACCGGGAAGGTCAGGTCGGCGGTCACGCCGGGGGTCAGCACCTCGGTCACGTCCAGGCAGCTCTGGCTGACCAGCGGCGCCGAGCCGTTGGCGGCGGTCACCACTGCCTGGACGCAGGCGATGCCCGAAAGGGTGGGCACGAAGTCGATCCCCACATCCGAATAGCCGCTGGCAGGGACGACCGCGCTGGAACTGCCCAGCGGGGTGGAGTAATTCAGGCCGATGCCAAAGACGGCCGGGCTGGTCTGGAACTGGACCGTGACCGGTTGGGGGTCGGCGGTGAGGTTGCGCACGCGCACGCTGAGTTGGGTGCTTTCCCCGGCCATCAGCGGGTAGGGATCAACCTTGAACTCGCTTTCCGCGTAGAGGGGTTGGTCAGTGGGGAAGCTGACCACCTGGCAGGCGACCGGGTGGGTGATCGGCGGGGCGCTGGTGAGGATCGGCCCGGCGCTGGGGCGCAGGTCGGCGGTGTTGCGGATGTCCGCGCCGGTGGCGCAGGCGGTCTCATCCACCAGCACCGAGAAGGATACGCTGCCGGATTGCGCCACCGACCAGGTCAGCGTGCCGTCCGGGGCGGGGGTCACCCCTGCGGTGGCGCTGCCGGGGATGAAGGTGGTGCCGGCGGGGATCACGTCCACCACTTTGCCGGTGGGGCAGACCGCGTCGGTGCCCAGGCTGTAATTGACCTTGTAGGTGATGGTGTCGCCGATCTGCACCTGGCTGCCGGCGGCCAGGTTATCGCTCTTGGTGATGCTCAGGCTGCACTGGGTGGGCACGTCCGCCGGCGGGGAACACTGGAAGCCCTTCATGAAGCCGACGGCGTTGAGGAACATGATCGCGCCGTTGCCGCCGGAGTCAAAACCGAGCGGGCTGCTGCTGTTGCCCCACAGCATGCGGCAGTCCTGGGTGATGATGCTGGCGTGCTCGTCCAGCGGGTCCTCCAGCCCGGCCTCGAAGACATTCGCGGGCTTGGAGGACAGGTAGATGCCCACGCTGTTGGCCGGGCTTTCGATATAGGGCACGGGGTCTGCCGCGGCGATGCCGTCAAAGATATAGGGCGCCAGCGGGTCGGGGCCGCGGTTGACGTTCTTCTGCGGGCCGTGCCAGCCCTGCGGCCAACCGATGAACAGCCCCAGCTTGCCGAAGAAGGCATAGCCGCCTTCGCCGATGCCCAGCACGGGCGTGCCGCCGGGCTTGGAGGCGCTGACGGCCTTGATCTGGTTGACCTGGTCGGTGGTGAGCGAGCCGCCGCTGCCCCAATTGTTCAGCGAGCCGGTGTCGTCGGCGATGATGGTCAGGTCAAAAGTGGTGAAATCGTAGTCGAGGATCTTATCGAGCGGGATGAGGGTGACGGTGTAGCCGGCCCCGGCCAGCAGGTTGTAGAAGCTGGTGGCGGAGAGGGTGTCGCCGCGGAAAACGTAGGCGATCTGGCCGCTGGCGCCGCAGGAGGAAAGCCTGTCCAGGGTGACCAGCTGCCAGGTGCGCGGCTGGTCGTACCAGTTGTTGCTTGGCCAGCCGTAATCGTTGCCGACGCCGCTGAACCAGTGATGGTAGACCGCCATGCCGAAGACGGCGCCGCAGGCGTTGAAGTTGAAGCCCTTGAGCGCCAGGCGGTATTCAGCCTGGTCGCCCTGAGTGGAGCTGGTCTGGGCGGTCCAACTGCCGCCGATGTCGAAGTCTTCGAGGTAGGCGTCGGGGTAGGGGCCGATGCCGCTGCCGTGCCAGCTGGAGAGGGCGCCGCCTTCGATCATCGCCCGGAGCGAGTAGTCATTGGCTTTGGCAAAGGTGTAGGAGACGCCGTCGCCCTGCGGGTCAAGGTACAGCGAGGTGAAGCGTTCTTTGAGCGTGCCGTTTTCGCCGCTCATGCAGACGTAGAGGAAATTCTCATCGTGCATCAGGTGCACCACGCCGTTCCTGGAGCCGCCGCCGTCGTCGAAGAGGTAGGCCGCGGCCGAGCCGTATTCGGCCTGGTCGCAGAAGCCGTCCAGGGTGGGCGGCTTGGTGGTGACGGGGATGGAAAGCACGTTGAGCGGGTCGGCCAGGGTCGAAGCCGAAGACCCGGCCTGGCCAGGCGCAGCGGCGAAGGTATCTGCAGGGGGGACGGCCAGCAGCCCGAGGGCCAGGATGAGGGTCAGGCGAAAAAACCAATCAAGGAAACGCGTTTTCATGGTTCCTCCTGAAATATTTCGATTAAATGGATAGGGACTTTTTCATTATAGAGATAAATTATCCGAATAACAAGCCCCCAAAAAGAGAGGGGGGAATCTCACGCAGTGCCCCTTCGGGGTACTTTGCCCCTGCGGGGTACTTTGCCCCTTCGGGGTACTTAGACGCGGTGCCCCTGCGGGGTACTTAGGGGAGGAGAAGTCCACGTCATTCGAAGAATCTCCGACCAGGGAGGGAGATTGCTTCGGAGGGCTAACGCCCTCCTCGCAATGACATAGGGCGAAGCACCTGGGAAGGATGTTGGTCGATGGAAGCCCGGTTGATTCCCCAGGTGCTTCTCCCCTACAAAAACCGTTCCGCATGCCGTAGGGGTGAAGCACCCGGGGAACCGTCGCGTCGATTGAAAATTGGCCGTAGGTTGGGTTGAGGGCAGGCTCTGCATTCTCTCAATTCAAAACCCTGTCTGCCCGAAACCCAATATTTCATCCCAAATGCTATAATCTTCTCATGGAATATCGTCGTGCATTCCTTGGAAATATTCCAGCTTTGCGAAATGTGTCCAGGACCGGGTCTATCCGATCGATTGGGGCAGCAAGGGTGAAAAATGGGTGGGAAATCGTTGGATGGAATCAGATGGTTGGGTTTCGGGCGGGCAATACGCATGGATAAAAGGCTTGATTTTTTCCGCCCTCAATCCAACCTAATCCACTATGGGGCGTTTTCATGAATATAAATCACAAAATAATTCTTTTCATACTGTTTTCCACATTGCTTTGTCTAAGTGGATGCCAAAATAATTTACCTACCGAAAAAATCCAAGATCACAATTCGTTATATTTTCTTGTAATCCATAACGATGAAAATAATGCTCAAAAGATTGGAATATATACGAGTAAGTTAGATCATGTGACAGAATTAAATCCAATATATTTAGCCCCTTCCCGTTATCCAATTACCGCGCTACCTGCTTCAGAGCAAGCTCTTTTAAGTAATTGTACAGAAAATCTAGACGAATGCGTTTTGCCTCGCGTTCCACTGATCCATTCAATTGACCATTTCCTTATATCCCCTAATAAAAAATTTCTATCATGGGTAGATAGTCTAACTTACTGCCAATTCTCGACTTGTTATGGACAATTACAAATCGTTGTTTATGACATTGCTAAAGCTGAGCTGAGAATATTGCAAACAATTCCCCTACATGCTCCAATCTCTCCTCTAACACAAGTTATTGAAAACTTAACCTGGTCGCCTGATAGTCAATATATTGGATATATCAAGCGCAGATTAGGATTAAGCTATGTTGAGGCTGTAGATATTTATACCGGACAAACCTATGCAGCTGACGGGAATGAGGATTATGTGTGGGATTACACATGGGAACCTCTTCAAAACCAGATGATTTATATTGGCAAAGGAAAAACCTGCGATGGTAAGAATTGCAACATCATAGCAAAATTCTCGCCAAAAGATGAAACTACTTCTTTTTTAGCCGTCGGTGATTGGGATTATGGTCAAAATATTTTATGGTCAGATAAGGTCAATGGTGTTGTTTTCTTATCTATGATCTCTAGGAATGAAGACCTCGCGTTAAATGTTTTCAAACTAACTGGTCAGGAAAACGACCTTCCAATTAGGCTATCGAACATATATGGAAATCGGATGACCTTATCGCACGCTGGAGAAATGACCGCGATTGTAGGAGCAGGAGGAAGGAAACTTATTATTTACAATTTGGTGACAAATACAACCATCGCTGTATTAGCCACTAATGAATTGCGCTACGGGGATAATTTAACTTGGTCAGCCGATGACAAAATCCTAGCTGTCAATACTTTTCCTCAGGAATTCAACCAATCAAGTAATGGCGTGGCATTTATTAATACAGAAAATGGAAATGTGGAAACTATATTGAACTTAGAGGGAATTAGAGAGAAACTGATTTGGAATAATAGCGACGGGGATCAGACCATTCTCTTATTAAAATCCACAGATTACGCATGCGACACGAATATTGGCGATGATTTATATTCCTTTGATATAGAAAACAATAAATTAAGGCAGATTGAATTTTCCGAGCCGCTTAAAAACGAAATTGCACATTGTAGTTTTATCATTACTGAATTATTCCATTGATATGTAACCTGTACTAATCGCAACAAAATGCGGAGCGCAATTATAGGATAAAGACTTTCTTAATCTTTTTGCTTTGTCGGCACGGCCTACCAGATCACCGCCACGATGGAATATAATGGGCTGGAAGAGCGACTAGAGATGACCTCCAACACCCTGGTCAGCACCTACACGGTGGATCTGCTCAACGGCGGGCGGGACTTTGTTTACCGGTCAGCCTCTATATCAACATGGCGTCATGACCCCTACGGATCTGTTGGGTTTCGCTTGGCGGGTGGATGGGATAGGGCGCGGGATGGTTGCGCTCAACCCAACCTACCCCTTCGCGCCTTTGCGGTTTAAAAGTCAAATTCTCAGGAATTTTCCCCCGCTTTTATGGTACAAATAACCGTATAAGGAGAGATCCCCCATGAAGCGAAAAATGACGCGACGCGAATTTCTGCGCTGGACGGCCCTGGCCGCGGCGGGCGCGCTGGCTGCCTGCCAGGAAGCCGCCCATCCCACGGCAACGGCCGCCCCGAGCGGGACGCCCTTCCAATCCGGTACGCCGCTGCCCAGCCCCACTCCCGGCGGAGAGGCCACCCCGGAGGCCTCCGCCACCCCGGAGCCGCAAGCCACCCCCACCCCCGAGCAGGCCTACCTGGCGGTGGCGCGCGGGGGCGACCCGGCGGCGATCACCCAGGCGGCGCTGCGCTCGCTGGGCGGGATCGAACGCTTTGTGAAGAGCGGCTTCGACGTGATCATCAAGCCCAATATCTGCACCGATTATTATCCCTACGAATACGGCGCGACGACCAACCCGCTGGTGGTGGCCACGCTGGTGACGCTGGCGCTGGGGGCGGGCGCGCGGCGGGTGCGGGTGATGGATTATCCCTTTGGCGGGACGGCGGAAAGCGCCTATGCGCGCAGCGGGATCGCCGACGCGGTGAAGGCGGCCGGCGGGGAGATGGAAGTGATGAACCCCAACAAGTTCCGCCCGACGCCCATCCCGCAGGGCAATTCGATCACGCAATGGGACATTTACCAGGACGTGATGAACTGCGACCTGCTGATCGACGTGCCGACCGCCAAGGACCACGGGCTGGCGCGCATCACGGCCGGCTGCAAGAACCTGCTGGGGGTGATCGAGCGGCGCTCGTCCATCCATGCCGATATGGCCGCGCGCATCCCCGACCTGGTCAGCGCCATCCACCCCGGGCTGACGGTGGTGGACGCGGTGCGCACGCTGATGCAGAACGGCCCGACCGGCGGCAGCCTGGACGACGTGAAGATCAATAACACCGTCTTCGCCAGCCACGATATCGTCGCCGCGGATGCCTATGCCGCCACGCTGTTCGGCCTGACCGGCGCGGACATCCCCTACATTGCCGCCGCGGCTGAACGCGGGCTGGGGGTGATGGAGCTGAGCAGCTTGAAGATCGAAGAGATCAATCTCTAGGAGGCGCAGTGACGGCCAAACGCATGCGCTGGATCCGCCGCACGGTGCAGGCCCTGGCCCTGCTGTTCTTCCTCGGCCTGTTCGTCTTTGCCACATTTATGAATCCCCAGCCCGGCCTGGCGGAGATCTTCTACCGCTTCGACCCGCTGGTGGGGCTGACGGCGATGATCGCCGGGCGGGTTGTGCTGGCGGGGTTTGCGCTGGCGGGGATCACGCTGCTCTCGGCGCTGCTGTTCGGGCGGGCGTGGTGCGGCTGGATCTGCCCGATGGGCACCACGCTGGACCTGTTCAAGCCGCGCCGGAATACGCGTAAGCCGCCTCCGGAAAGCTGGCGCCCTCCCCTTCGGGAGTGCTGGCGCAAGCTGAAATATTTGCTGCTGGCCTTCATTTTTATCGCGGCGCTGCTGGGTAACCAGAGCCTGCTCTTCCTCGACCCGATCACCCTGATGACGCGCACGCTGGCGAACGCGGCCTGGCCGGCCGTGAGCGCGGGGGTGTACGCAGGGGAAGGCTTCCTGTACCAGTTCGATTTCCTGTGGGGGCCGCTGGATGCCGTGCACCAGGGGCTGGTCTACCCGCTTTTCCGCGACCTGCGCCCGGTGTACACGCTGGCGCTGCCGATCTTCCTGCTCTTTGCCGGGATCGTGGCGCTGAACTGGTGGGCGGAGCGCTTCTGGTGCCGCTACCTGTGCCCGCTGGGGGGGCTGCTGGGGCTGGTGGCGCGTTTTTCATTCTTCCGCCGCGCGGTGGAGGAGGACTGCACGGCCTGCGGGTTGTGCGCGCGGCGCTGCCCGACCGGGACGATCGACCCGCAGCGCGGGTTTGCCAGCGACCCGGCCGAATGTACGCTGTGCTACGACTGCGCGGAGGCCTGCCCGAAGGGCAGCTCCGCTTTCCGCTGGCAACTGCCGCATTGGAAGCCGGCCGCGCGCCAGGCTTACGATCCTTCACGCCGGGAATTCTTGAAAATGGCCGGTGCAGCGGTGGCCTGGGCGGCGCTCTCCAAGGTGGAGGTGATCGAAAAGCGCCCGCCGGCCGACCTGATCCGCCCGCCGGGGACGGGGCTGGTGGATTTCGAGGCGCTGTGCATCCGCTGCAACGAGTGCGTGCGGGTCTGCCCGACCCAGGGCCTGCAGGCCAGCTTCGCGGAAGGCGGCTGGCGCAACCTGTTCACCCCGCGCCTGGTGCCGCGCATCGGCCCGTGCAGCTACGCCTGCGCCGCCTGCGGCCAGGTCTGCCCGAGCGGGGCCATCCCGCCCCTGGCGCTGGAGGAGAAGCGCAACGTGCCGATCGGACTGGCGCGGGTGGACCGCAACCGCTGCCTGCCCTGGGCCTACAACATCGACTGCATCGTCTGCCAGGAGGCCTGCCCGATCGCGGACAAGGCGATCACGCTGGAGGAGGTGCAGGTGGTGAACGGCAAAGGCCAGGCGGTGACGATCAAGCGGCCGTCGGTGGTGAAAGAGCGCTGCATCGGCTGCGGGATGTGCGAATTCCAATGCCCGATGGGTGGGGAGGCGGCCATCCGCGTCTTTGCCTACACCGAGGCGGGTGGGTATATCAGGACGGAAGAAGGTTAGACTTTAAGGAGCAAATGAACAGGATGATGCGGATCGCCGAGTGTTCGGACACCTTTCTACCCATCGTGGATGGGGTGGGGCGGGTGGTGTACCAGTATGCCTGCCACCTGGCTGGGCAAGGGCATGAATGTTACGTCATCACCCCCTATAAGGATATTGGTTACCGCGGGCAGTTCCCGTTTGACCTGGTGGATTTCCTGGGGGTCAAAGTGCCCACCGCCCCGCAGTACGAGGCGGGGGTGGCCATGCTGGATATGCATTACATGGAACGGGTTTCTAACCTCAAGTTGGACCTGGTGCATGTGCATGCACCGGGGTTTGCCGCCGCAGAGGGGGTGCGCCTGGCGAACAAATTGAACATTCCCCTGATCGGCACCTTCCACTCGAAATATTACGACGATTTCCTGCGCATCACCCGCAGCGACGTGCTGGCCTCGCTGGGTTCGCTGTTCGTGGCCAATTTCTATGCCCGCTGCGATGAGGTGTGGACGGTGAGCGAGGACGCGGCGGAGACGCTGCACTCCTACGGCTACAGGGGGCCGATCACCATCGTGCAGAACGGCTCGGAGATGCGCACGCCCGACCCGGCCTTCCTGAAGGCGGCCAGGGCGGAATATTCGCTGGGGGAGCGCCCCATCCTGCTGTACGTGGGGCAGATCGACTTCAAGAAGAACCTGGCCCGGACGGTGGAGGCGGTGGCGCTGATGAAGAAGCACGGGCATGCGATCCAACTGGTCTTTGCCGGGCAGGGCCGGGACCGGGAAAAACTGGAGTGGATGTGCCGGGAAGCCGGGCTGAAGGATGCCGTCTTCACCGGGCATATCCAGGATCGCGACATCCTGGACGGGCTGTACATGGCCGCCGCGCTGTTCGTCTTCCCTTCGCTGTACGATACCGCCGGGCTGGTGGTGCGGGAAGCGGCCAGCATGGGCACGCCCTCGGTGGTGGTGAAGGGCACGGCCCCGGCCGAGGTGATCCGCGACGGCCAGAATGGGCTGACCTGCGAAGATACCCCGGAAAGCCTGTGCCGGGTGATGGAGCATTATCTGTTCGAGATGGAACCCGCCGCCCGCGCCAGGATGCAGGAACAGGCGCAAAAAACCATCCCGCGCCCGTGGGAGACCGTCATGCAGGAGGTGCAGGAACGCTATCAGGCGGCTTCCGTCCGCCCGAAGGAGAAGAAGAGAAAGGCATTCTCCATCCGGCTATAGCAGGGAGGAACCGGCGGACTTCAAGCCCCTTTATTTAAAATCTAGTTCCAACGACTCATCCGGATGGAAGCCGGCGCGCTGGTAGAAAGCCTCGCGCCCTTCCGCCGGCCAGAGGACAAGCATTTCCAGCCCCTCGGCCCTGGCCCAGTCCTTGGTCTGCTGCATCACCTGCGCGCCGATCCCGCGCCCGCGCCATTCCGGGCGGGTATAGACGTTGGTGATGTAGCCAAATTCGGGGGCCAGGTTGCTCAGCTTGGGGATCTTGGGGATGCGCTGGAGGAAAAGTTGCGAAACGATCAGCCCTTCTTCCTCGGCCACCCAGGCCGCCCAGCGCCCGCAGGCCAACCCGGCGCGGATGAATTCCGTGCAGACGGAAAGGAATTCAGCGCGCGCCTCAGCGGTCGGGGCAGGCGGGGCCTCGTACTCGCAGCGGAAATCCCAACGCAGTTCGGCCAGCTGGGGGGCATCTTCGGGGGCGGCCAGGCGGATGTGCATGGGGATATTATAGCGCGTTGTGATCGATGCTATACTGGTAAGGGAAAATTTTCTTGCAATCAGGAGGCTGCCATCGAAAACCAGACCCTGATCGAAAAAGCATTGTCGGTGGTACGTCCCACCTGGGTGGGCGACCGCCTGTTCGGGGATGTGGGCTGCGCGCTGGAGAGCGCAGGCGGCAATATCTACCTGGGCGTTTGCATCGATACCGGCTCGGGGACCGGCTTTTGCGCCGAGCACAGCGCCATTGCCGCCATGGTCACCGCCGGGGAGTTCCGCATCCGCAAGATCGTGGCGGTGTGGAGGGATGAGGCGGGCAATCCCTACATCCTCTCGCCGTGCGGGCGCTGCCGCGAGTTCATCCACCAGATCGACCCGGCCAACCTGGAGAGCGAGGTGATCCTGGAGCGTGAACGGACGGTGAAACTGGCCGAATTGCTGCCCTACGCGGATTGGTTCCGGCGGTTAGAATGAAACACCAAAAAGGAACAAAGTAACGAAGGAACCCTAAAGGAGTTCGATGCGTACTGAACAAGAGATGTATGATCTGATCTTGAAGGTGGCGCGGGAAGACGAGCGCATCCGCGCGGTGATCCTGAACGGCTCGCGCGCCAATCCCAACGCGCCGCGCGACCATTTCCAGGATTACGATGTGGTCTACGTGGTCAGGGACCCGGCGCCCTTCATCCATAATCTGGAGTGGCTGGCGCAATTCGGCGAGCTGATGGTGCTGCAGATGCCGGACGAGATGGGCGACCCGCCGCCGGACGATCCGCTGGAGGGGCGCTTTGCTTACCTGGCGCAGTTCCTGGACGGCAACCGCATCGACCTGACCATTTTCCCGCTGGACAGGCTGGACAGGCTGGAGGACGACAGCCTGACGGTGGTGCTGCTGGACAAGGACGGCGTTCTGCCTCCCTTCCCGCCCCCGGACGAGCGCAGCTACCTGCCCCAGCCGCCTACGGCGAAGCAGTTTGGCGACTGCTGCAACGAATTCTGGTGGGTGACCCCCTACGTGGCCAAGGGGCTGTGGCGCAAGGAACTGCCCTACGCCCTGCACATGCTGGAGATCGTGCGGGATGAGCTGATGAAGATGCTGCGCTGGCAGATCGGGATGCAGACGGATTTCGCGGTCAACCCGGGCAAGATGGGCAAGTATTTCGAACGCTACCTGAATGCGGAGGAGTGGGCGCTGCTGCTACACAGCTACGCCGGTGGAGATTACGAAGCTGCCTGGCAGGCGCTCTTTGCGATGGGAGAATTGTTCCGCCATTCGGCGCAGAGGGTGGGGGAGCGCTTCGGACTGGAGTACCCGGAATTGTATGACCGGCAGGTAAGCCAATACATCCGGGAGATACGGGAGTCGGGATTTGCGATTGTAGATTGACGCAGGAGCAATTATGTCCCCTTTAATCAAACCCTCGACCCGCGCGTTTGCGCGCGCGGCGCGCCAGGTGAAAGGCTTTACCCCGGGCAAATGGCTGGAAGGCTGGTTCTACATGAACAACCATCACAGCTTTTAGTAAGTGTCGGCTCCGCGACCTTTGCCCCGGCGCCGGAGAAGGGCCAGCCGATGGAGGTGGAATTCTGAAATTCCCTCAACAAAACGTTCGTATTTCTGTGAAAAAGGCCCTATAATAAATCAGGTCCCAACCGTATTACAGGTAAATATCCTTTGCATTTGTTGGTAGGAAAGAACGCGATCCATCGACTGCCAATCAGGAGGATATTCCATGAAGTTCTGCACTCATTCTTATTTTCGGGTCATAGCGACCCTGTTGGTGTTGGTCCTGCTGGTCCCGCTGCAAGCGGCGCGGGCGGCAGAAGGGCCGGATGCCGGCCTTAACGCGGGGGTGAACAGCGCGCGCCAGCCGGAGACGTTCAGCGCGGGCGGCTTCCACACCTGCGTGGTGAAAAGTAACGGGACGCTGGCCTGCTGGGGCGCCAACGGCAACGGCCAGGCCAACCCGCCGGGAGGCACGTTCAGCCAGGTCAGCGCGGGAGGTTCGCACACCTGCGGGTTGAAGAGCGACGGCACGGTCGTGTGCTGGGGGGCGAACGGGAGCGGGCAGGCCAACCCGCCGGGAGGTACGTTCATCCAGATCAGCGCGGGCAGCGACCACACCTGCGGGATCAAGAGCGACGGCACGTTGGCCTGTTGGGGGTGGAATTTCTGGGGCCAGATCGACCCGATCCCCTCCGGCACTTTCATCCAGATCAGCGCGGGCGATTATCACACCTGCGGGATCCGCGGCGACGGCACGCTGGCCTGCTGGGGGAGGAACGGCGACGGGCAATCCAGCCCGCCGGGAGGGACGTTCAGCCAGGTCAGCGCAGGCGGGGCGCACACCTGCGGGCTGCGCAGCAACGGTACGGTCGCCTGTTGGGGATTCAATGATTTCGGCCAGTCCAGCCCGCCGGGAGGGACCTTCAGCCAGGTCAGCGCGGGCGGGGCGCACACCTGCGGGCTGCGCAGCGACAATACGGTCGCTTGCTGGGGAAATGACACCAACGGACGGTCCGAGCCGCTGGGGGGGACCTTTAACCAGGTCAGCGCGGGCGGAGGTCACACCTGCGGGGAGCAAAGCGACGGCAGGCTGGAATGTTGGGGCTTCAACGATTACGGCCAGTTGTACAGCAATGACCTGTACCTGCCGGTTGTGGTCCATTAGACGAGCGCGCGGAGAACCGGGCCAGGTTGATCTCTGACCAATCCCGGTTCTCTTTTCCAGATCGTGTTTTTAACTCCAAGACTCATTATAATTAAGCTGTCCCTCAAAAAATTATCGGTATGTCCCCGATGGTGGCAGAAGAGCGCTTCTCCCACGCTGTTTCAGGTTGAGGAGGATATACCATGAAAACGTATGCTTACACCTTACGGCGGATCGCCGTGAGCCTGGTGATATTGGCTGTGCTGTTTCCTGGGCAGGCGGCCCAGGCAGCCGAAGGGCCGGGGGTGGGTGAGGACACAGTGAGCAGCGGCCCGCGCCAGCCGGAAACGCTCAGCGCGGGGTACTGGCACACCTGCGCGGTGAAGCCAGACGGCAGGCTGGTGTGTTGGGGAAACAACAGCTATGGGCAATCCAGCCCGCCGGCGGGGACCTTCCGCCAGGTCAGCGTCAGGGGTAACCACACCTGCGGGCTGAAGAGCGACGGTACGCTGGTTTGTTGGGGGAATAACGACCTCGGCCAGTCCAGCCCGCCGGGAGGGACCTACACCCAGGTCAGCGCGGGCAGCCTCCATACCTGCGCGGTGACGAGCGGCGGCACGGTTTCGTGTTGGGGAGATGACTACTACGGCCAGTCCAGCCCGCCGGGAGGGACCTTCAGCCAGGTCAGCGCGGGGGCCGGGCACACCTGCGGGCTGAAGGCCGACGGCACGCTGGCCTGCTGGGGGGATAACACTAGCGGCCAGTCCAATGCACCTGCGGGGACCTATGCCCAGGTCAGCGCGGGCTGGGACCACACCTGCGGGCTGAAGAGCGATGGGACGCTGGCCTGCTGGGGGTATAACAACTTCGGCCAGTCCAACCCGCCTGCGGGGACCTTCAGCCAGGTCAGCTCCGGGCTGTACCATACCTGCGGGTTGAAGGACGACGGCAGCGTGGCCTGTTGGGGAAATAACGGAGACGGCCAGTCCAGCCCGCCGGGAGGGACGTTCAGCCAGGTGAGCGCGGGCGGGGGGCACACCTGCGGGCTGAAGAGCGACGGCAGTGTGGTGTGCTGGGGGTCGAACAGTGACGGGCAGACGAACGCGCCGGAGGGTAGATTTGGCCCACAGCGGGTCAGCGCGGGCTATCACCACACTTGCGGGCTGAAGAGCGACGGCAAGCTGGCGTGTTGGGGGTGGAACGAATACGGCCAGGCCAACCCGCCGGGAGGGACGTTCAGCCAGATCAGCGCGGGCTGGTACCACACCTGCGGGCTGAAGAGCGACGGCACGCTGGTCTGTTGGGGGTATAACGAAGATGGCGAGGCCAGCCCGCCGGGAGGGACCTTCAGCCAGGTCAGCGCGGGTGAGTGGCACACCTGCGGGGTGAAGAGCGATGGGACGCTGGCGTGTTGGGGAAATGACTACTACGGCCAGTCCAGCCCGCCGGGAGGGACCTTCAGCCAGGTCAGCGCGGGCGGGGGGCACAACTGCGGGGTGAAGAACGATGGCACGCTGGCGTGTTGGGGAGATGACTACTACGGCCAGTCCAACGCACCTGCGGGGACCTATGCCCAGGTCAGCGCGGGGTACTGGCACAACTGCGGGCTGAAGAGCGATGGGACGCTGGTCTGTTGGGGAAATAACGAAGAAGGCCAGGCCAACCCGCCGGGAGGGACCTTCAGCCAGGTCAGCGCGGGCGATGTACACACTTGCGGGCTGAAGAGCGACGGCACGATCGCTTGTTGGGGGTATAACGGCTTCGGCCAGTCCAGCCCGCCAACGGATACGCTCTTCAGCCAGGTCAGCGCGGGCTGGAAACACACCTGCGGGCTGAAGAGCGACGGCACGGTGGTGTGTTGGGGCGACAATACCTACGGCCAGTTGTTGGCCAACCGGATCTTACTGCCGGTTGTGGTCCATTAGACAAGCGCGCGGAGAACCGGGCCAGGTTGATCTCTGACCAATCCCGGTTCCCTGCCCCCGATATCCCCTTTTTTTAGAAATCTCGCTATAATGGATTTGGTTCGATCGGATTTACCGGTATTCCGCGGGCGGAAGGACGGCCCGCGCCTTCAATTGATCCAGGAGAGTTGACCATGAAAACGCGATCCAATCCATTCCTGCGAATTTTCGCGGCCCTGCTTGTGCTGGCGCTGTTCGCGCCGTGGAGCGCGCCGGGTACAGCGCAGGCAGCCGAGGGGACCCAGACCAGCGAGGATGTTGCGCTGGGCAGCCCGCGCCAGACCGAGACATTCAGTGTGGGTTCTGGTTTTGCGTGCGCGATCAAAAGCGACGGCAGGCTCACTTGCTGGGGGGATAACAGCATCGGCCAGATCAGCCCGCTTCCGGCGGGGGTCTTCACCCAGGTCAGCGCGGGGTATTTGCATGCCTGCGGGTTGAAGAGCGACGGGACGGTTGTCTGCTGGGGATCGAACGATTCCGGCCAGATCAGCTCGACCCCTGCGGGTACTTTCACCCAGATCAGCGCGGGCGGGGCTCATACCTGCGGGATCAAGAGCGACGGGACGGTTGCGTGCTGGGGATGGAACGACTACGGCCAGGTCAGCCCGGCGCCTTCGGGAATCTTTACCCAGGTCAGCGCCGGGGGTTACCATACCTGCGGGTTGAAAGAGGACGGGACGGTTGTGTGTTGGGGAATGAATGATTTTGGCCAGGTCAGCCCGGTGCCTTCAGGCACCTTTATCCAGATCAGCGCCGGGGGCAGCCATACCTGCGGGTTGAAGGAGGATGGGACGGTAACCTGCTGGGGATATAATAACCGCAACCAGGTCAGCCCGGTGCCCGCGGGCATCTTCACCCAGATCAGCGCGGGGAACTGGCATACCTGCGGGTTGAAGGACGACGGGACGGTGGCCTGCTGGGGATATAACAACTATAACCAGGTCAGCCCGCTGCCTTCGGACACCTTCACCCAGATCAGCGCGGGCAGTTATGTCACCTGCGGTCTGAAGAGCAACGGCAGGCTGACCTGTTGGGGAAGAAACGATTACAACCAGTCCACCCCGCCGGAGGGCGATTACGGGCGGCAGCAGGTCAGCGCCGGCGACAGCCACACCTGCTGGCTGCGCAGCGACGGGACGATCGGCTGCGCGGGGCGCAACGTGGAAGGCCAGGTCAGCCCGCTGCCCAGCGGCACCTTCCGGCAGATCAGCACGGGCGGGGTGAACACCTGCGCGTTGCGCAGCAACGGCACGCTGGTCTGCTGGGGCGATAATACCTACGGCCAATCCGCTGCGCCGGGAGGAACGTTCATCCAGGTCAGCGCGGGGGGGACGCATGCCTGCGGGGTGCAGAGCAACGGCGTGGTTGTCTGCTGGGGCAGGAGCGTCGAAGGCCAGACCACCCCGCCGGGCGGGGCGCTGTTCACCCAGGTCAGCGCGGGGAACAACTACACCTGCGGGGTGAAGAGCAGCGGGGAACCGGCCTGTTGGGGCAATGACAGCGAGGGCCGCGCCACCCCGCCAGGTGGGACGCGCTTCACCCAGGTCAGCACGGGCAAGGTGCATACCTGCGGCTTGCAGAGTAACGGCGTGGCTGTCTGCTGGGGATACAGCGGTTCGGGGCGCACAACCCCGCCGGTTGGGGCGCTGTTCACCCAGGTCAGCGCGGGCGGTTATCACTCCTGCGGGGTAAAGAGCGATGGGACGCTGGCCTGCTGGGGGTTGAACGATAACGGTCAGGCCGGCCCGCGCACGGGTACCTTTGTGCAGGTCAGCGCAGGGGATTTGTTTACCTGCGCGGTGGGCAGCGATGGGGTGCCGGAGTGTTGGGGCTGGAACGGCTACGGGTTGCTGTATATCAACCGATTCTTTTATCCGCTGATGAGGCGGTGATGAGCAGCGGCATGGTTTCGTGCTGGGGAGCTAACGATTACGGCCAAACAACAGGCGCCAACCGCTTGTACCTGCCGACCGTGATGAAGTGAGCAGCGAGGAGCAGATCGCGAGAAGCGCGTGGCGCGTGGCGGGAGCTTGGCGGAGGCCGAGGCGCTGACGCTCTTCCTGGTTGCCACCGCCCGCGCCGAGGAGCGCGAGAACCTGGCCGATTTCGGCGCACAGTACGCGGAGTACATGCGGCGCAGCAAGAGGTTCGTGCCATTCGTCTTTTAGCTTGTTCCTATCCGCTGCGAGCTATGAGCTACATTCCCTCTTCTTTTCTCCTGAAAACGCATTATAATCCATCCTTGTTGGGGTCAATCACCAAACTTAGAGGAGTTAGCCATGAAAAAGTTCATCTATCGCATGCTGCGGGTCTTGCTGGCACTGTTCGTGCTGGGATGGTTGGTGCCAGAAAGCTTTGTCCAGGCCGCCGAGGGGCCAGATGCGGCAGAGGAAGCCGCCGTCAGCAGCCCGCGCCAGCCGGAAACGCTCAGCGCGGGGTTCTGGTACAACTGCGGGCTGAAAGCGGATGGGACGCTGGCCTGTTGGGGGGATAACAATTTCGGGCAACTCAACGCCCCTGTGGGCGTGCATTTCACCCAGGTCAGCGCGGGCGGCTACCACGCCTGCGGGCTGAAGGCGGACGGGACGCTGGCCTGCTGGGGGTATAACGATTGGGGGCAGGCCAGCCCGCCGGGAGGGACCTTCACCCAGGTCGACGCGGGGTACCTGCACACCTGCGGGCTGATGAGCAATGGCATGCTGGATTGTTGGGGACTGAACGACGCTGGACAGTCCAGCACGCCGTCGGGGACCTTCACCCAGGTCAGCGCGGGCTATCATCACACTTGCGGGGTGAAGAGCGATGGGACGGTGGATTGTTGGGGGGATGACGGTTTCGGGCAGGTCAGCCTGGTGCCGGCGGGGACCTTCACCCAGGTCAGCACGGGCGACTACCACACCTGCGGGCTGAAGAGCGATGGCACGATCATCTGTTGGGGGCGTAACGGCGACGGGCAGTCCAGCCCGGTGCCGGCGGGGACCTATACCCAGGTCAGTGCGGGCGGCTCCCACACCTGCGGGCTGAAGAGCAATGGCACGCTGGCGTGCTGGGGGTATAACGATTGGGGGCAGACCAGCGCGCCGGGAGGGACTTACACCCAGGTCAGCGCGGGGGAATACCACTCCTGCGGGCTGAAGAGCGATGGCACGATGGCCTGTTGGGGGCATAACGGCTACGGGCAATCCAGCCCGCCAATGGGAACATGGGGCCCGCGGCGGGTCAGCGCGGGGGCGGCGCACACCTGCGAGTTAAAGAGTGACAGCACGATTGTATGTTGGGGATGGAATTATTATGGTCAGTCCACCCCGCCGACCGGGACGCTCTTCACCCAGGTCAGCGCGGGCAACTACCATACCTGCGGGCTGAAGAGTGACGGCGCGATTGTATGCTGGGGATGGAATGATGATGGTCAGTCCAGCCCGCCAACGGATACGATCTTCACCCAGGTCAGCGCGGGTTGGTATCACACCTGCGGGCTGAAGAGCGATGGCATGATCGCCTGTTGGGGGCGTAACGGCGACGGGCAGTCCAGCCCGGTGCCGGCGGGGACCTATACCCAGGTCAGCGTGGGCAGCTACCACACCTGCGGGCTGAAGAGCGATGGCACGATTGTATGCTGGGGAAGGAACAGCTTAGGGCAGGCCAGCCCGGTGCCGGCGGGGACCTTCACCCAGGTCATCGCGGGGGATAGCCATAGCTGCGGGCTGAAGAGCAATGGGACGCTGGCCTGTTGGGGGTATAACGCTTTTGGGCAGACCAGCGCGCCGGGAGGGACCTTCACCCAGGTCAGCGCGGGGCTTGGCCATAGCTGCGGGGTGAAGAGCGATGGGACGGTGGCCTGCTGGGGACAGGCCGGCTACGGGCAGTCCACCCCGCCGACCGGGACGCTTTTCACCCAGGTCAGCGCGGGCAGCTACCATACCTGCGCGGTGACGAGCGGCGGCACGGTTTCGTGTTGGGGAGATAACTATTTCGGCCAAACAACAGGCCCCAACTGCTTGTACCTGCCGGTGGTGACGCGGTGAGGAGCAGGTGGTGAATGGCTGGTGGCGAGTGGCGGGAGCCTGGCGGCTCACAGATCACGGCTCACGATTCACAACTCACCGTTCACGGCTCACGAATCTCGATATAATTACCCTATGACTCTAACCATTGACCTCAACTGCGACATGGGCGAATCGTTCGGCGCGTACCGGCTGGGCGAGGACGCCGCGATCTTACCCTTTATCAGTTCAGTTACCATCCCAAAAATTAGTCTATGATGAATTAATTCCTTATGGTTTCTATTGGATAGATCCTGTGAGGCCGGCCTGTGACAAAGAGTAGGTTCAGGAGGATATACTATGAAGATGGGCACAAATACAATGCTGCGGGTCGTGCTGGTCCTGTTCGTGCTGGGATGGGGTATGCCGTGGCGCTCCGCCCAGGCGGCGGAGGGGCCGGGCAGAGGAGAGGAAGCGGCCACCAGCGGCGCGCGCCAGGCGGAGACGCTCAGTGTGGGCTATAATTTCGCCTGCGCGATCAAGAGCGACGGCAAGCTCATTTGCTGGGGGGATAACAGCCAGGGCCAGATCGATCCGCTTCCGGAGGGAGTCTTTACCCAGGTCAGCGCGGGGTACTACCACGCCTGCGGGTTGAAGAGCGACGGGACAGTCGCCTGCTGGGGATCGAACGACTCCGGCCAGGTCAGCCCGGTGCCTTTGGATACCTTTGCCCAGATCAGCGCGGGGGGGCTGCATACCTGCGGATTGCGCAGCGTCGGGACGGTCGTTTGCTGGGGATGGAATGAGTACAACCAGGTCAGCCCGGTGCCTTCGGGCATCTTCACTCAGATCAGCGCCGGGACCAGCCATACCTGCGGGTTGAAAGAAGACGGGACGGTCACCTGCTGGGGATTTAACGACTATAACCAGGTCAGTCCGGTGCCCTCGGGAACCTTCACCCAGGTCAGCGCTGGAAACCTTCATACCTGCGGATTGCGCAGCGTCGGGACGGTCGTTTGCTGGGGATGGAATGAGTACAACCAGGTCAGCCCGGTTCCCTCGGGCACCTTCACTCAGATCAGCGCCGGGAACTTTCACGCCTGCGGATTGAAGGACGACGGGACGGTCGCCTGCTGGGGATATAACAACTATAATCAGGTCAGCCCTGTGCCTTCGGGTACTTTCATCAAGATCAACGCGGGCAACTATGCCACCTGCGGGTTGAAGAGCGATGGGACGCTTGTGTGCTGGGGAAAGAACGATTTCGGCCAATCTAACGCGCCGACGGGGTCTTTTGGCCCGCGGCGGGTCAGCGCGGGCGGCGGGCACACCTGCGAGTTGAAGGGCGATGGGACGCTGGCGTGTTGGGGACTGAACGACTACGGACAGTCCAGCGCGCCGGGAGGGATCTTCACCCAGGTCAGCGCGGGCGGGGGGCACAACTGCGGGCTGAAGAGCGACGGCACGCTGGCGTGTTGGGGGTGGAACTACTATGGGCAGTCCAACCCGCCGGGAGGGACCTACACCCAGGTCAGCGCGGGCGATGTACACACTTGCGGGCTGAAGAGCGATGGGACGCTGGCGTGTTGGGGGTGGAACTACTACGGCCAGTCCAGCCCGCCGACCGGGACGCTCTTCACCCAGGTCAGCGCGGGCAGCGGGCACAGCTGCGGGCTGAAGAGCGACGGCACGCTCGCCTGCTGGGGAGATGACTACTTCGGCCAGGCCAGCCCGCCGGGAGGGACCTTCACCCAGGTCAGCGCGGGGGTCTACCACAGCTGCGGGCTGCAGAGCGACGGCACGCTCGCCTGTTGGGGACTGAACGACTACGGGCAGGCCAGCGCGCCGGGAGGGACCTACACCCAGGTCAGCGCGGACGACTATCACAGCTGCGGGCTGAAGAGCGATGGGACGCTGGCGTGTTGGGGGAGTAACGGCAGCGGCCAGTCCAGCCCGCCGGGAGGGACCTATTCCCAGGTCAGCGCGGGCGGCAGCCACACCTGCGCGATGACGAGCAACGGCACGCTTTCGTGCTGGGGATCGAATACCTACGGGCAGTTGAATGCCAACCGCATCTACCTGCCGGCGGTGGCGAGGTGAATAGCTGGTAGCTGGTGGCTGATAGCTGATAGAGAATAGAGAGTGGTCAGTCTACTCTCTATTCTCTAATCTCGACTCTTGAAACTTGCTATAATCATCCCATGACCACTCTCTCTATCGATCTCAACTGCGATATGGGCGAATCGTTCGGCGCGTACCGGCTGGGCGAGGACGCCGCGATCTTACCCTACATCACTTCGGCCAACATTGCCTGCGGCTTCCACGCCGGCGACCCGGGGGTGATGGACGAAACGGTGCGCCTGGCGGCTCAGGCGGGGGTGCGGGTGGGGGCGCATCCGGGCTACCCCGACCTGCAGGGCTTCGGGCGGCGCGAGATGAGCCTTTCGCCGGCGGAGGCCGAGACGATGACGCTCTACCAGATCGGGGCGCTGGCGGGGTTTGCGCGCGCCTACGGCGCCGAGCTGACGCACGTCAAGCCGCACGGGGCGCTGTATAACCAGGCTGCCAAAGACCGCGCCCTGGCGGCGGCACTGGCGCGGGCGGTCAGGCGCTTCTCGCCTTCTTTGATCCTGGTGGGGTTAGCAGGTTCAGCACTGGTGGAGGCGGGGGAAGAGGCCGGGCTGGTCACCTGGGCGGAGGGCTTCGTGGACCGGGCCTACAACCCGGATGGGAGTCTGCGCTCGCGCAAGCTGCCGGGGGCGCTGCTGGAAACAGCGGGAGAAGCGGCGGCGCAAGCCTTGCGTATAGCCAATCAAGGCATTGAGATCACCGTTGAGGGGCGGACGACCTTCCGCAAGGTGGATACACTCTGCCTGCACGGCGACGGCCCGCACGCGCTGGAATTTGCGCGGGCGGTGAAAGAGATATTAACCACAGATACACACAGATAAACACGGATATTATTAAAACCGCAGATCTATACGGATAGAGATCTCCCGCAGCGATCCGAAGAGGGAAGGCGGTGAATTATTGGGCTTCGTCCGTGCTATACTGAGGGCATCCATTTTTCGCGCAAGGATCGCTGCATATGAACGTGGTCATAACCGGAGCATCCGCAGGCATCGGCCGCGCGCTGGCGGTAGAGTTCGCCAGCCACGGGCACCCCGTGCTGGCGGTGGCGCGCCGCGGGCCGCGCCTGGAGCAGTTGTGCCGCGAGATGGGGAGCAGGCACGCCGCGCCGATCACCTGTTTCCCGCTGGATATCACCACCGAGGAGGCCCCCGCCGCGCTGCTGGAGGAGGCGGTGCGCGTCTTCGGCCGGGTACACGTGCTGATCAACAACGCCGGGATGAGCCCCTACCAGGATTTTTGCGACCTGGCTGAGGAACACCTCGAGCAGATCATCGCGCTGAATGTGCGCGCGCCGTCCCGCCTGTGCCAGCGTTTCCTGCCGCATATGCTGGCGCACGGCGAGCCCAGCCGGCTGGTGAATGTCAGCTCGCTAGGGGGCTACGCGCCGCTGCCCCGCTTCGCGGTCTATTCCGCCAGCAAGCACTACCTGCGTATCCTGACCAACCAGCTCCGCCGCGAATACCGCAAGACCAACGTGTGCATCTGCGGGTTGTATCCCGGCGGCACGCTGACCGAGTTTGCCCGGCTGAGCGGGCAGCAGTTCAAGCCCTTTGCCCGCACCGGGATGATGACCGCCGAGAAGCTGGCAAAGAAGGCCTATCCGGCCATCCTGAAAGGCAGGCGGGTGATCGCGCCGGGGTTCATCAACGCCTCGGGGATCGTGATCGGTAAGGTGCTGCCTTTTCCGTGGGTGGTGCGGGTGATGGAGCTGCTGTATGCCTGGAGCATCACCCCTGTGCCGCCGGAGTATCCGCTGCACCCGGGCGGGGCGGAATCCGCGGGCAAGGACGGGGTGGGCAAGGAGGGACAGGTATGAAAGTGCTGGTGGTGGGCTGCGGGGCGGTGGGGCAGGTGTACGGGCTGGCTTTGCAGAAGGCGGGGGCCGAACTGGGGCTGTATGACCGACCGGCTGCGCTGGAAAAGATCAGGCTGGCGCAGAGCCGGGGCGGGCTGCCGCTTTTCCAGCTGGACCGGACGCACCAAAAGAACCCGGTCGAGCAGCGGTTGAAGGATCTCCGGGTCCTCACGGACACAGCCGGCTGCCGGGACTTCCAGCCCGAGCAGATCTGGTTCGCCACGCCCTCGCAGGCCTATTACACGGAATGGTTCCGCGATTTTCTGCGCGAGGTGCCTTCCCGCAGGGTGGTGTGTTTCATCCCCGAAGGGCCACGGCCCGAGTTCATCCCGCCCGGGGAGGAGGAGCGGATGGTCTTTGGCGGGACGACCTTCATGGCCTGGCAGGGCGACCTGGGGGGCGGGGGAGGGCGCGCGGAGGGGGTGAACTTCTACCGCTCGCCGCTCAGCCTGCCGCTGGTGGGGGAAAAGGCGGTCTGCGGCGAGGTGGCGCAACTGCTGGAACGGGGCGGCTTTCGCGTCTCGATCGGCAAGCCGGGGTCGCACCAGCAGGCCGCGGTGACGGCAGTGATGACCACCTTTGTGGCGGGGTTGGAGCTTTCCGGCTGGTCGCTCCGGGAATACCGCCGCAATGCCTGGCGCGGCCGGGCAGCCGGGGCCTGCCGCGAAGCGGTGTTGAGCCAGCTCCCCGGCGCAGGGGCGCTGACCCGCGCGCTGCTGGGTCGGCGGCTGCTCTCGGCGGCCTTCTGGCTGGCCGCGGCGCTGCTGCCCGGGCTGGTGCCGTTCAACCTGGAGAAGTACCTCGGTTTCCATTACCGTAAGACGCGCGAACAGACCCTGGTGCTGTTGGATCTGTTCGCCCGAGATGGGGAGAAGCGCGGGCTGCCGGTGGAAGGCATCCGCCGGGTGCGGGAGGCGATGACGACTCCCAACGGGGGCAAGTGTTGACGAATAAAACCTAAACGCCAGGGAGCAAAGGCTTGTAAACCTATCGATGTCTTTGGGGTCCGGCGGCCAGGGTAGGGGTGAAGATCGTTATCCGGCGGCGGGCAATTTGATCTCGACCGTGGTGCCTTCGGCAGGGGTGGAGCGGAGGGAGATCGTCCCGCCCTGGCGCTCGGTCAGGGTGCGGGCAATGGACAGCCCCAGCCCAAACCCGGAGGCATTCTGCCCTTCGCCGCGGTAGAAGCGCTCGAAGACATGCTCCAGCACCTCGGGGGGCATGCCGGGGCCGCTGTCCTGCACGCGCAGCAGCACCTGTCCATTCTGGGCGGCGGCGCTGACGGTGATCTCGCCGGCAGTGTGCTTGAGGGCATTATCCAGCAGGATCAGCAGCACCTGCTTGAGCGCATCGCGGTCGACCCGGGCCTGGAGGTCCTCGACCTGCTCCGTGATCCGGCGGGACTCATCCAGCCCGCGCGCCTGGCGGACGGCCTCGACCACCACCGGGCGCAGGGCCAGTGGTTCGGCGGGTTGCCCGGCCTGGCTTTCCTCGCGGGCATCGGCGCGCGCCAGCACCAGCAGGTGGTTGACCAGGCGGATCAGCCGATCGCTTTCCTCCTCGATATCGGTGAGGATGTCGGCGCGTTCCGCGGGGGGCAGGGGCGGCTCGCGCCGCAGCAGGGCCAAATTGCCGCGCACGGTGGTGAGGGGGGTGCGCAGCTCGTGTGAGACATCGGCAACAAAGTTGCGCTGCATCTTGAGCGCCTGGCTGACGCGCTGGTAGGCTTCCTGCAGGCGGGAGAGCATGGTGTTGAAGGTGCTGGCCAGTTGGCCGACCTCGTCGTTGGGGCCGCGGTAGTCCACACGGCGGGAGAAATCGCTCTCGCTGCCAATGGCCTGGGCGGTCTGGGTGATGCGGTGGATGGGGCTGAGGGCGGCGCCAACAAAGAACCAGCCGATGACAAAGGCCAGCAGGGTGGTGAGCAGGCTGGCGACGATCAGGGTCTGGCTGAGGGCAGCCAGGGAGCTGTCGCGTTCGGTCAGCGGGCGGGCCACCTGCAAGATATAGCCCAACTGCCCGTTGACAAAGACCGGTTTATCGTAGACCAGGGTGTTCTCGCCGTTATACACGGCGGTTTGCCAGATGGCGTTGCCTTTTCGCAACTCCTCCAGGCCGGAAGCGTTGAGCGGCAGGGCAGACTGGTCGGCGCCAAAGGGGCTGGCCACCATGTTGCCGCTGCCGTCCAGAACGCGCACCATCTCACGCTCCCGCAGGTCGGTGAAGGCCTGCCCGCCGGGGAAAAGCTCGGCCAGGGGGGAGGTGTTGGTGTTATCCTGGCGCGGCTCGGGCTTGAAGACAAAGGGCATCAGGGAAGGGTCGATCAGGCCCCAGACCAGGCTGCTCATCATGCCGTCGGCGCGGCGGCTGATCTCGCCCTGCAAGGCGGCCAGGGTGGAATTGGCCTGGATGGAGTAGAGGGCGGTGCCAAAGATGGTCAGGGTGACGGCCAGGATGGCGCTGTAGATCAGCGTCAGGCGCAAACGGATCAGCATGTTTCTCTCCGCAGCACATAGCCCACGCCGCGCACGGTGTGGAGCAGGCGCGGCTGCCCGCCGGATTCCAGCTTTTTGCGCAGGTAGCCGATATAGACCTCCAGGACGTTGTTCTCACCGCCGAAGTCGTAGCCCCAGACGCTGGTGAGGATCTGGGCGCGTTCCAGCACCTGGCGGGGGTGGCGCATGAAGTAGTGCAGCAGGTCAAATTCGGTGGGGGTCAGTTCAAGAAGGGCATCGCCGCAGCGTGCCTCGTGCGAGGTGGGGTCGATGGAGAGGAATTCAAAGGTAAGGGACTGGCGCTCGGGGGCGGCTTCCATGCGGCGCTGGAGGGCGTGGATGCGCGCCACCAGTTCCTCAGGGGCAAAGGGCTTGACCAGGTAATCGTCGGCGCCGCTTTCCAACCCCTCCACGCGGTTTTCCAGCGCGTCACGGGCGGTGAGCATGAGGATGAAGGTCTGGTTGTTCTCGGCTCGCAGGCGGCGGGTGACCTCCAGACCGTCCATTTTGGGCATCATCCAGTCCAGGATGATGATCTGGGGCTTGTTGGCGGCCACCTGCTCCAGGGCCTCTTCCCCGTTGGAAGCGGTCAGCACGCGCAGGCCTTCGTAGACCAGGGTGCGCTGGAGCATCTTGAGCAATTTTTGGTCGTCGTCCACTACCAGTATGGTTGTCATTGGCCTACTCCACTACAAAATATCACCACAAAAGAATTTGAAGAAGATCGGCATCTAAACCTTTGTGCGGCTTCGTTTCTTTGTGTTTAATATTACTCTAAACAGCTAAGAAAATGCTGTGAATCGAAGGGGAGGAAAAAAACAGGGTGCGCCGCTTGCGGCGCACCCTGAAGATGGGGAGAGACAGGCTGCAAGCCCGTCTTACTTGGTAATGGTGATGGAGGTGCCGTTGCTGTCGCCGTCCGGATCGCTGTTGGCGGAGGCGTCATAGGCGTAGCCAGTGGCGGTCAGGTTGGTGACGGTGAAGGTGGTACTGGTGACGTTCAGCTTGAGGGTGGTGCTGACCGAGCAGGTGCCGGAGGTGCCGGTGGTGCAGGTGACAGCGGTGGTGCCAAATTTGCCGTCCACCTTGACGCCGGAGACGGCTGCACCGTTGGCATTCTTGACCGTGATGGTGACGGTGGCGGTCCAGTTCTTTTTGGCGATGGTCTTGCTGCCGTCCAGGTCCTTGACCGACATGGTGGGGGTGGTGGTTCCGCCGCCCAGGTAGTCAATGGCGGCCTTGGCCTGCACCAGGCCGTAGCCGTAAGAGGTGTCGCGGCCGGCCGTGCCCAGGTCCTGGGCGGTGGCCTGCAGGGCGGCGCGGATCTCGGCGTTGGTGGCGGTGGGCTTGGCGCCCCACACCAGGGCGGCCACAGCAGAGACGTGCGGGGTGGCCATGGAGGTGCCGTCGTAATATTCGTAGCCGCTGACGGGGTAGATATATTCGCTGCTGACGCTGGCGGTCTGACCAAGCTTGTTGGCCACCAGGTACTGGCCGTCTTCCATGCTGAGGCTGAGGCCGATGATGGTGGAGGAATTACCGTCGCCGAGGGTGCCGAGGAAGTTGCCGGTGACGTTGTTATAAATGATGGCCGCCGCGCCGCCGCCCAGCTGGACGTTGTGAACCTTGGTATAGAAGTCGTACGTGCCGCGCTGGCAGAGCACCACCTTGCCGCTCCAGGTGCCGGCGCTGCCGCACAGGCCGCCGTCCACCAGCACGCCGGAGGCCGTACCGCGGGTGGAATATTCGAAGTGGTTGGCGGAATAGGTCACGCCGTCCACGGTGGCGCTGTTAATATCCTGGTAGGGCACGGTGCTGAGCACACCCACGCCGGGGGCAGCCAGTTCCACCTGGGCGTTCTTTTGCGAGAAATCGGCTACCGCTTTGTTGGAGTCGATGGCGGCAACGGAGATGACCGAGTCATAGGAGGCCGGGTAGGAATAAGCGGTGGTGCCGTCATTGCCGGCGGCGGCAATGGAGAGGACGCCGGCGGTGTACAGGCTGGCAAAGGCGGTCTTTTCGGTGCGGCTGGAAGTGGGGCCGCCCAGGCTCATGCTGATGATGTTGGCGCCGGCGCTCTTGCAGCGGTTGGCGGCATCCACCAGGGTGGAGGAATAGGCCCAGGCGCCATCATCCCCGAAGACGCGCACTTCGTAGATCTGGACGGTGCCGGGGGTGACGCCGAGCACACCGAACTGGTTGTTCATGGCGGCGATGGTACCGGCCACGTGCGTGCCGTGGCCAAGGCCGTCCACGTTCCAGGGCAGGTTGCCGGCATAGCCGGAAACGTTGACGCCTTGCAGGTCTTCGTGGCTGGTGTAGAAGCCGGAGTCGATGATGCAGATCTTGCGGTTGGCGCCGGTGGGGGCGCCGCTATCTACCACGCCGTTGCGGTCGGCATCCCAGACATCGCGGGCCTGGACCATATCCACGCCGTAAGGCACGGTCTGGCCGGCAGCGGAGAGGGTGCTCAGGTCATCGCTGGCAGCCTGGCTGGCGGTGATGCTGATCGGGTAGCGGGGCGCATCCTCTTCAATATAAATAACATGCGGATTGTGCTGCAATCCGTTCAAGGCCTGTTGAGGCACGCTGACCGCAAAGACGCCCAGGTCGTCAAAGGTGTAGTGGAATTCCGCGTTGGAATTCTTCAGGTCGTCCTCCACATTGCCTTTGTTGGCTTTATCGAATGCAACCAGTACGCGTACTTTTTCGCCGCCCGGGTCGGCGCGGACCGGCAGGGTAACCACTGGACTGAGCAGCAGGCTGATGACGAGAATTACTGAAACGATCGACAGACGCTTCATTCTTATCTCCTATTGGGTTTGAATTGGATTTCGGGGGGAAATATTATAGCGGGGGTTCAATGAATTACAACCCCCCTTACAAAACTGTAAGGTGCTTCTATTAAACACGATTCATGGGATTAAGTCAATATGACTTTATCCCGGATCAGGGCTTTTGTTCGTATTCCCGTTCCAGGATGGCGTAGAGCAGCTCGTCGCACCAGGCGCCGTTCCACCAGCGCGACTCGCGCAGGCGGGCTTCGCGCTGCATGCCGATCTTTTGCATCACGCGCTCCGAGGCGGCGTTATGGGCATTGCAGAAGGCCACCACGCGGTGGGCGCCGCAGGTGCGGAAGGCAAATTCCAGCATGGCGTGGGCGGCCTCGCTGGCGTAGCCGCGGCCCCACAGGTCGGGGTGGATCGTCCAGCCGATCTCCCATTCGCGGCTCTCCTCCCAGTTGAGCTTGAGCGAGATGCGCCCGCGGGGGGTGTCGTCGCCGCGCAGGGTGACCGCCAGGCGGCAGCTGGTGCGGGGCAGCCGGGCAGAATCCACGACGAGCTGGGCCAGTTGGGCGCGGATTTGTTCCTGGCTGGGAATGTGGTGCTCGTAGCGCTGGGTTTCCGGGCGACTTTCAAAGTCGTATACGGCGGAAAAATCGTCTTCGCGGAATTCGCGCAGGATCAGGCGGGGGGTTTCGAGGCGGAGCATGGGCTATTTTGCCCGCGTGAAGGGCAACGGTGAAATGTCATCGATGGTCAGCCAGAGTGTATCTTCCTCCACTTTCCAATCGATTGCCACCCCGCCGAAACCACCCAATGGGAACAGTACATCCTGGTCGATTTGGATGGTATCGTCATCGAGGAATGAATATTTCAAGACCTGGCTTTTGTCGCCGGAACTGAGCAATAAGCTGCCATCCGAAGAAAATTCCCAGTAGGTTGGCAGGCCTTCATCGGAAAGGGATTCCTGTTGCCATTTGCCGTAGAGGGCGGCGCGCGGATCGGAATTGCAGGCCGGAACAGCCAACAGCAGGAGCAAGGCAGAGAGAAGGACGCAGCGGTGGATGGTAGTATTCACATTAGCCTCCTTGATCGGTTGTTTTTGGGAGGGCAGCTATTTGACGCGGGTGAAGGTGGCATCCTGGCCCTGGTAGGTGAGGGTGAGCGCGTCGCCTTCCACCTTCCAGGTGATCGGCACACCGCCAATCGTGAGTACGTCACTTTTCTCAAATTGGATGGTGCTGTCGTTGATGAAGGTGTAGGTGATGGCGATACGCGCCTCGCCGGAGGAAATGACAAAAGAACCGTCGGAGCCAAACTCCCAATAGATGGGCAGATTGCTGTCGGAGAGGGTGTCTTGCTGCCATTTGCCGTACAGGGCGGCGTGGGGATCAGAATTGCAGGCTGGGGCGGCCAGCAGCAATGCCAGGGTGCAGAGGATAGCGCAGATGCGGGTGAGGGTGTTCATTTGAGCCTCCATTGTTGTTTTCATTAAGTATAAGATATTTTAACTGCAGATGAACACAGATGGGATGAAAATATTCTTCCTGCCTACGGTTGATCCTTTTTCCTATGACCTATGAGCTATCAGTTATGAGCCATTCCCGGGTATAATTCCGCTTTATGAATGTTCAAGCAATCATTTTTGATATGGACGGGTTGATGATCGACAGCGAGCCGATCTCACGCGAGGCGTGGCGGCGGGCGGGGGCCGAATTCGGCTTCACGATCAGTGATGGGCTGTACCAGAGCATGGTCGGCCGGGCGATCACCGAGGACCGGCGCCTGCTGCTGGAGTCCTTTGGGCCGGATTTTCCCTTTGAGACGATCAATGCCCGGCGGGTGGAGCATTACCTGGCCCTGCTGGAGAAGGGTTTGCCGCTCAAGCCGGGCCTGAACGGATTGCTGGATTGGGTGGACGCGCGCGGGCTGCCGAAGGCAGTGGGCAGTTCCACTCGCCGGGAGCTGGTGCTGCACAAGCTGGAGCTGGCCGGGCTGCGCGGGCGGTTTGAGATCGTGGTGTGTTCCGATGATGTGGGGCGCGGCAAGCCGGATCCGGATATCTTCCTGGAGGCGGCGCGCCAGTTGAGGGTGGTCCCGCAGGGCTGCCTGGTGCTGGAGGATTCCGAGGCGGGGGTGCAGGCGGCAGCCGCGGCGGGGATGCGCGTGGTGGTGGTGCCGGATATGGCGCAGCCCACTGCGGAAACGCGCGCCCGGGCGTTGGCGGTGCTGCCGTCGCTGGCAGACGTGCCGGGAGTGATCGATGAGGCGTCCATATCAAGGAGCCGCGGGGGCGCGGAGACGCAAAGGTCTTAGAATTTTCCAGGCGGATGTTGTTTTGGGGGAATGTTCTGGCTACAATTTGGAATGTGATCCTGATCGGCGCGAGGCGGCGGGGCTGGGCAAATGCCATGGGGTAGGCGCGGCAAAGGAAACAGAGAAGCAGGCTAGCGCAGGATGGCTGGCAGGAAGAAGTTGAAGCTGGCGCCTACAGGACACCAGAAGCCGGCGCAGAGGGAGAGCTCGTCGCGGGCGAGGGGTTGGCCTATGGTGGCATGCAGGGTGTAGATGTTGGTCTGGATCCCGCCGCCGCCGGCGATGACCGCGCGCTCCAAGACGGGCAGAGGGGTGGGTGCGTTGAGATGCGAGGCCAAAACAGGCGGCATGGGCGGCTGGAGCAGCAGGCAGGCCAGGGCGGCCAACCCGGCCAGGAGGAACAGGGTCTTTTTCATGGCTGTGGCTCCTAGGGGTACATCCAGATGCGGATGCGCACCTGGCTGCAATCGGTATCCTGGTTCCAGCGTTTGATCGTGACCTGGGTGGTGGTTAGGTCGTAGTACCAGGCGCCGTAGTATTCATCATAGTTGGCGTCGCCGCCCAGGCCCCAGTTGTTGATCCCGGCGCTGGCTCCTTTGCAGGCCATATCGACAACATAGTTATCAACATCGCCGCCCAGGTTGTGGGCGAGGGTGATGGTACTGTTCAGGCCGATGGCGCGCCAGCCGCTGTCGTAGGCCGGGCGCGGGAAGGCGGCAATGCCGGCGCCGCCGTAGGTGACCGTGCCGCTATTGTTGATGTTGAAGATCTGATTGTTGTCCTTGTCGCGCACGTCCAGATCGGAACTTTCGCCGCTGCCGTCATAATCCAGGCGGATGACGAAGCCGTCGTTGGTGAAAAAGAACAGGTCGCTGCTGGCGAAAGCCGGGTCGGAGGAAAGGACGCCGTCATCGTTGGAGCCGTTGCTGCCCAGCACCAGATCGGGGCCGGCATCCAGGCCAACGGCCAGCACGCCCGCCGCAGCGGCCGAGCTGGTCTGGCCGATCACGCCGTAGCCGTTGGTGGCAAAGGCCGCCACGGCATTGTTGGCCGCGGCCACTTCCACCGCCTCGCCGCCTCCGCTGGCATTGCGCACGATAAGGGTGTCCACATCGCCGGTGCCGGTGGAAGTGTTATCCAGGACGAGCAGTTCATCCACCGTGCCGGTGATATTGGCGCCGGGGCGCAGGCTGAAGGCGTAGGGAGCGGGGAGGATCTCCAGGCAAGAGATCGAAGTGGTGTTCAGGCGGGTTTCCAGCCAGAGCGCCTGGCCGTTGAAGTAGGAGGCTGAAAAGTCCAGCTCCACGCTGAAGACGCCGTCCGTGACCGGCACATCGAATAGATAGATGCCGCCGCCGATCTGGGTGGTACAGGTCGCGTCGGTGAAGAGGCGGAAGTTCATGTCGCGCGTGCCGGTGACGGGGTTGCCGCTCTGGGTGAGCACGCCCTGGAAGGAGAATTTGTTGCTGACGGTACCCTGGATGCTGATATCGGGCGGTGGTTGCTGTTCGCTCCGCTTAGCGAGGGCCGGGCCGATGACGCCGCCGAGGAGCACTCCCAAAACTAAAAGAACGGTCAAGAGCTGGTATTTTTTCATCTTTTACCTCCTGGTTGAATGAGAAAGCAGGGTGGTCCGATAAAAATACCGTTAATTTTGCCCCATGGTTCTATTGTACCGATTAAATGATTAATGTAGTATCTGCCTGACGCTGGCGCAAATGCGCTGTTGGTTAGGGAGACTCTGATCTTCAAGATGGCGCGCGTAAGGGATGGTTTTCTGGGTGCAGACACGTGCATACTTACAGGATATGCCAGCCTCCATGACAACCGCCGATAATTCACCCGAAAGGCCAAAACCTTCGTAATCTTCATCCACTATTACCAGATGCCCGGTCCTTGCAGCCGCTTCGCAAATTGCAGTTTTGTCCAACGGTGAGACGGTTCGTAAGTCCAGCACACCGGCAGAAATTCCTTCTGCCTCAAGTGTTCGCGCAGCTTCCAGAGCACGATGAAGGCCCACCCCCACGCTTACGATGGTCACATGGTCCCCTGGCCGTCGAAGAACGGCTTTGCCAAAAGGAAGCGCTTTCCACTTTTGCGGCACTTCACCTTTTAACCCCTCTGCAGGAACATCATAGTGCACCGTACGACGCCCTCCCGAACCAAGGAATTCCAACCACGTTTCGGAGAGGAGCTTATGCTCGAGGAAGATGACCGGACCATCGTGCTGGAGGGCTGCCAGCATCAGGCCGCCTGCATCTGCCGGATTGGAAGGAACCAGCACGGCCAGTTCCGGAATGTGGGCAAGCCAGCCCCACAAGGATTGTTCGTGCTGCCCCCCATCGCCATATCCGCCGCCGCAAGGGGCACGCACAACCATGGGCACCGTCCATTTGCCGCCAGAAAACGTTTTGACCTTGGCGGCATGGTTGAGCAGGGCATCCATACATACGCCGAGGAAATCCGCCATATACATTTCCACCACCGGGCGTAACCCGGACATGGCAGCAGCGGCGCCAGCCCCTAAGAAGGCACTTTCGCTGATGGGGGTGGCGCGGACACGGCCGGGGCCAAACCGTACGAGCAGGTTGCGCCGGATCAAAGGGGTATCTTCGCCAAAAAGAATAATGCGCGGGTCCTCTGTCATGGCCTGGGCAAGGGCATCGTCAATTGCCTGGGAGAAGAACATGGTTCTCATACCGACACCTCCACCAGGGTGGATTGGAGGATGTTATTTACCTCTTCCTTGATCCGATCTTCCAATTCTTGCAGGCGTATTTTTTCCAGGCACAACGCCGCGCGCGCATATTTGACTGGATCATTTTCCGGATCGCGCCGTGGATCGCGCATTGTCGCGAGGACAGCGTCCAGAACTGTTCTCAGCCCTGCCAGGCGCTCCCGCAGGTTGGCTCCGTCAGAATGCAGGAATGACCCCGCGAGCGGAAGGGCAATTCCAGGAATTTCCCGCAGCGGATCCCGCACCATCCTGATCAATTGAAGCCCTAAGAAGTGGCCTTCGAAATGTACGCAGCGGGCGCGCAGGAAAGCAGGCCCCTGGCCGGAACGGGCGCGCTCGACCGCCGGCTGGCAGGCCTCCCATACCGCAGATACATCGCGGCCGTCCGCTTCGATGGCCTGGACACCCAACCCGCGAGCCCTTTCCATAAGATTCCCCCCGGTCACGCTTTCAGATCGGGTCGTGATGGCCCAACCATCGTCCTTGCAGACAAACAATACCGGTAATTTCCAGGCTGAGGCCAGGTTCATTGATTCCATGAGCATGCCCTGGTTCATTGCCCCTTCCCCGAAAAAGGCAACGGAAATTGCGCCGGGATGCAGGTATTGGGCTGACAGCGCAAAACCGACCGCGGTTGGCCCTGCTGCGCCAACAATTCCAGAAGAAGCGGCCAGGTTTTCTTTGGAGAACAGGTGCATGTGCCCGCCCATGCCGCCGCACAGGCCGTCTGGACGGCCAAGCAGCTCGCGCAGGATCAGGACGGGGTCAATGCCGCGCATGAGCAAGGCTGCGGTGCCGCGATGATCCAGGGCCATGGCGTCCCCTTCGCGCAGGTGGGCAACCACGCCCGCCACAACCGCTTCTTCGCCTGTTCCAGGGTGCATTTCACCAGAGATCAATCCATCCCGCCAGAATTGCGCGATACCTTCTTCGAGCAAACGGCTTTTCAGCATCAGCGCATAGAGCGCCCATAGATCGGGTGGCATAGCAACCTCCGATACGGATGACGGTTGACCGGCGCATTACTGGATATTTAGAAAGATAGGGACCTGATTCTATTATACACCGGGGCAGGCAGGATTCCACCGAACCTCCCCGCCCGGGTCTGCGGTTGAAGAATCCGGCTAAAAATCCCCTTTTAAATCGGCCAGGGAAGTGATGACGCGCTGAACGCCAGGCAGGCGGGATAGCTCGGCATGGGCCTCACGCGGGCCAAGCGCCACCACGCGGCCGATCCCGGCCGCCTGAGCAGCCTGCAGGCCGGAACGCGAATCTTCCACCACCAGGCATTCGGCGGGGGGCGTATCCAACAGGCGGGCGGCGCGCAGGTAGATATCGGGGGCGGGCTTGTTGGGCATGTGACCGTCGTCAAAGGCGATCTTCACCGGCCTGAACCAGCGTTCCAGGCGCAGATGCTCGATGAAGAAGGAGACGTTGCCCCATTCTGAGGCGGTGGCGATGGTGCGGGGGATGCCGCGCGCGGCCAGGTGATCCAGCAGGTCCTCCGCGCCGGGGGAGAGGACGAAGGAACGCGGGTTCTCCAGGCACATGCGCCGGTAGAGGCTTTCTTTTTGCTGGATCAGGCCGGGCAATTCCTCGTCGGAGGGCGGGCGGCCGAGCAGGTAGGTCATCACGTCCCGGTTGGAACGCCCGTGCATGTGGGTCTGCATTTCGTCATGGGTCATGACATGGAGTGCGCCGCGCAGTTGGGCGGAAAAGGCGCGCCAGGCCTCCTCTTGCAGGGCGGTATCCCAGAGCAGGACGCCGTTGAAGTCGAAGATGATGGCATGAATGGACATGGGGTAGATTATATCAAGACGCAGGGAATGCGGGGTGATATTTTTGCGCCTGGTTGGGGATCGCTTCACCCGGCAACGGGCGCCGGGTTCGCAATGACATGCCTGAAGATAGTGGTTATTAAACGAATTGTTTTATTCGCCGCACAGGCGTTCGGAGAGCTGCCACAGGCGCTCGGCCTCGTCGGCGCGCTGAGCGTAGCGGCTTGGCGGGGTGGGGCGGCAGTCGGCCCAGTAAAGCTGGCTGCTTTGCCCGTTCAGCGGCTGGGAAGCCAGGTGGACGGCGGTGGCGGCGCCTTGCTCGGGGGATTGACCGCCGCGGCGGCGCAGATTCCAAAACCAGCGCACGATGCCCTGGGTGCCCTTTAAGCCGATCTCGGTGTTGACCAGACCGGGGTCGGCGGCGTAGGCGCGCAGGCGCGGTTCCGGGCTGCCCTCCGGAGAGGCGTGGCGGCGGTTGAACTCGGTTGAGAAGAGCACGTTGGCTACCTTGGACTGCTCGTAGGCGGTGAGGGGGTTGTAATGCCTGCGTAGCATGACATCTTCCCAGTGGATGCGTCCGGAGCGGTGCGAGGCGGAACTGGTGGTGATGACGCGCGCCTGGGGGGAGGCCTGGAGGAGGGGCAGCAGCAGGCGGGTGAGCAGGAAGGGCGCCAGGTGGTTGAGGGCGAACTGCAGTTCGTATCCGTCCTCGGTGGCGGTGTACCAGGAAGCAACCGCTCCGGCATTGTTGATCAGCACATCCAGGCGGGGCAGCTCGCTGCGTAGGGCGGCAGCCAGGGTGCGCACCTGGGATTGGGCGGAGAGGTCTGCCAGGTGGTAGCGGATGTCGGCCGCGGGGTTCTCGGCACGGATGGACTCTTCAGCCTGGGCGCAGCGTGCGGGGGAACGCCCGATGGCGACAACCTGGTGACCCTGGGCGCACAGGGCGCGGGCAGCAGCCAGGCCAATTCCGGCGGTGGCGCCGGTGACGACTATGATCTTTTGAGGGGTATCCATAAGGTCTCCAGAAGCGATTTTATCAGAAAGCAGCGAATAATTATTTAACCATGTGGTTACACCAAATAGTATAACCAAATGCTTGATTTTTTGCAAGGGTTGGAGTAGAATATTTTTAACCAAATGGTTAATACAAGCTAACAGCTAAAAGGAGTGTGTGGAAATGAAAAGCTATGTGTTGATCTCCGGGGCGGCAGGGGGGCTGGGTAAGGCGTTTTGCGCAGAGTGCGCCCGGCGCGGCTGGGATCTGTTCCTGACCGACCTGAATGCCCCGGCCCTGGCGGCCCTGGCAGAGGGGATGGAACGCCTGTACGGGGTGGAGGTGCGCACCCAGGCCTGCGACCTGACCCAGGCGGCGGAGCGTGAAGCGCTCTGGGCGCGGGCGGAGCGCGAGGGACTGCGCCTGTACGGGATCATGAACGTGGCCGGGCTGGACTTTGAAGGGCCGTTCGGGGAGCGCAAGGTGGATGAATTGCGCACGATCATCCGCCTGAACATCGAGGCGACGGTGGAGATGACCAGTCGGGCGTTGGCTTTCCGCGACCCAGCGCGCGAAATGCTGGTGGTGAACGTATGCAGCCTGGCGGGTTATTACCCGATGCCGCTCAAGGCCATGTATGCGGCCTCCAAGCGCTTTTTGCTGGACCTGTCGCTGGCGCTGCACTATGAGCTGCGTCCGCAGGGGATCAGGGTGTTGGCGCTCTGCCCGGGCGGGATGCCGACCAACCGCGAGGTGATCGCCAGCATCGATTCGCAGGGGTTTTGGGGCTGGGCCACAGCGGTCAACGTGGGCGATGTGGCAGGCGGGTCGATCGAGCACGTGCTGGCAGGCAAGGCGGTCTATATCCCGGGCTTTCTCAATCAGGTGTTATACCGGCTGGGCGGGTTGTTCCCGGCCGGGATGGTGGCCGGGCTGATTCACCAGCGTTGGGCCAGGACGCGCGAACGCAAGGCGCAGTGCGAGGCGGCGGAATTGGCCGCGGTTCCAGCGTTCCATCAGGCCAAAATTGAGTTACAATCATCTTAACAGGCGAGCCCGGAGTCAGAACAGGAACCGCGAAAACGCAGAGACGCAAAGACAAGCCAAGATACTGTGCGTTCTTCGCGGTTCAGGGTTCTTGCATAGGAGAGAGCGGCATGGCGCAAAAAGAAGAGACCAAGAAACATATCCTGCTGGCGGCGATCGACACCATCGAAGCGCTGGGGGTGCAAAATGTGACCACGCGGGCGATCGCCGAGCGGGCAGGGGTGAACAACGCCGCGCTGCACTATTATTACGGCACCAAGGAGCGCCTGGTGGAAGAGGCGATGGCGCTCAGCCTGCAGCATTGGATGGAAGATACCGCCGAGCAGCTTTCGCGCCCCGGGGATGCACGGGAAAAGCTGTATGCGATGTTCGATTACCTGGTGGACGGCGACCTGCGCTATCCCAACCTGATCCGCGCCCATCTCTACGCGCCGCTGATGGAGGGGCAGGGGAACACCGCGCTGATGGGGGTCTTTGCCCGCTGGCTGGAGCTGACCTGCGCCGAGCTGGACCGACTCTTCCCGGAGCGCAAGGAGGAGATGCGCATGGCGGTCTTTTCCGCCATCCTGGCGCTGCTGAATGCCGGGCTGATGCCTTCGCTGCCGGGGCACCCAGAGCTGGACCTGCGCGACGAGGCTGCCCGCCGCCGGTTTGTGAATTATCTGGTCAATTCGATCCTGGGGGAAGAAAAGCGAATAGAGAGCGAAGAATAGAGAACCGTTGGTTGACGGCTCTCTATTCTCTTATCTATCTCTTCTTGGCCCTCTAGCGCAGCACTGCCGGCAGGAAGACTGCGTAGCCGGAGTGTGAGGATTCAACGGCGCCCATATCGCAGGCCATGCCGCGAATGCGGTTGTTGGCGTTCTGATCTTCGCTCAGCAGCCGGTTGCCAATACCCTTGCAGCCGGCCGGGTCGCCCTGGTTGATCGCCGGGCTGTCGCTTTCCAGGGGGTGATACCAGGTGAGGAAGACCGGGCTTTCAGTGCGTGGCCCCAGGCCGGCATCCAGCGGGCTGGAGGTGCCGTAAAATCCTGTCCAATCGGCTTCCACGGTGCAGAAGACCTGCTTGTAGCCCAGCAGGCTGTGGTACAAATTAATCGTGCCGACGCAATCGGGAATCCAAATTGGGAAGGATCCGCTGGTCAGGTCGCTGTTGCCAGCCAGGATACTGTTCTTCAAGTTCAGCGTGCTGCCGGCAGCGTTAAAATATCCGCCGCCGTTCTTGGCTTCCCCGCCGGTGCGGTCGGCAGCGTTCTGGGTGACCGTGGTGTTGAAGAGGTGGACGGCGTTGGTCGGATCGGCTGCAATGTACAGTCCGCCGCCGGCCAAAAAGGCCTGGTTGCCGGTGATGGTGCTGTTCTCGACGTAAATGTAATCGTTGCCGGTGTCGGTGGTGCTGTTGACGTAAATTCCGCCGCCGTTGCCAGTGGTGGTGGTATTGCCGGAGATCTCGGACTGCATCACGTTCATCCCGCCGTGGGTGTAGAGTTGGGTGTCGCTGTTGTAGCGGCCTCCGACGTAAATGCCCCCGCCGTCCGCGGCGGTGTTATTGCGGATGCGCGATTTTTCGACAAACACCGAGGAGGCGCCATGGCTGGTCTGGAAGTTATAGCCGTTGAGGTACAGTGCGCCGCCGAAGCCGCTGGCGGTGTTGTCTTCCATCACCACGCTCCACAGATGCAGTCTTGCGTCGCTATCGCTGATGTTAAAGATCGCCCCGCCGTTGGCGGCGCTGTTGTTGGTGAATGTGCTGGCGTCAATGTGGAGGCTGCCGCGGTTGTTGTAGATCGCCCCGCCGTTGCCGTTGGTGATGTTGCCGGAAAAGGTGCTGTTGGTGATATCCACCGATCCGCCACTGATGAAAATGGCCCCACCGCCGTCGGCGGCTTGCGGAGAGGTGGCAGTGAAGGACAGGTTCTGCAGGGTGGCGGTGTGCAGGGTCAGGTAGCTGCTGGCGCCATCTACCAGGATGCCGCCTGCGCTGGAGACCTGCACGTCAAAGAGCGTCAGATTACCAATGCCGCTGACGGCGATGCTGCGCCCGCTGATGCCAGAAATGATCGCCTGGCTGCCAGCGCCCGACGCGGTCTGGATGGTGATCTTGTCGGCGGTGATCTGCAGCAAGGAGGATATGTTGTAAGTGGTGCTGCGCTGCAGTTGGATGTTGATATCCACCATTACACTGGTGCCCATGTAATTGGCCTGCTGTACCGCGGCGCGCAGCGAGCAATGTCCGGTGCTATCTGCGCAAGTGTAGTCGTCCAGGTTGGCGTCCGTCGTGTCAGCGGTGGTGTTGACCATCCAGGGGGCGCCGGTCACCTGCGCGGCCTGAACCGGTCCGGGTGCAGCGGCGAAAAGCAAGATGCAAATAATAGAGATCCGAACCATTCTCAATAGTCTCATTTCCGCCTCATTTCAATTGTTGGGGATGGGTTAGGATTTAATTATACAGGAAAAAAGGTCAACTTGCGCAGCGTCGCTGCGGGAGGATCAATACGACCAGGCGGGGGACCAGGCCTGGATCTCGCCGATGATGACCTTGCGGCCGCTGCCGTCGGGGCGGATCACTTCCACACCGCTGGAGCTGTTGAAGGCGATGATCCCGCTGCCGGACCAGTTGGGCCGCCCGGCGCCGTCCTCGGTGACCAGGCGGGCCTCGCCGCCGCCGGCCGGGATGATGTACAGGCTGAGGGCGTTGTTGCCGTCGTCGGCGGTGTTATAGACCACCTGCTGGGAGTCGGGCGAGAAGTCCGGCCAGCGGCAGTTGGTACCGCTGGTGATCTGGGTGGTCTTGCCGGAACTGAACTCGTAGACATAAATCTGCCAGAGGCCGCCGCGCTTGGACATGAAGGCCAGCAGGCGTCCATCCGGCGAGTAGGCCGGGCCGCGCCCCATGATGGCCAGGGTGCGCGGGTCGGAGCCGTCGCTGTTGATCATCCACATCTCGCCGTCCTGGTCGGCGGAGCGGCCGGTGGGGTTGGCGCGGTAGACGATCGAGCCGTCCGGGCCCCAGGTGGGCTCGCGCTCGTCGTTGGCGGCGTCATTGGTGAGCTGGATGGGGGTGCCGTTATCGACGGCCACCTTCCAGATGTCGTAGGTGCCGCCAGAGCATTTGCGCTGGAAGACAACATAGCTGCCGTCGGGGGAGAAGGAAGGCTCTGACTCGTCGCAGCCGGTCTGGGCAACAAAGAGGCGGGCGTTCTTGCCGTCCGGGTCGGCCAGGTAGAGATCGGAATTGCCGACCGATCCTTTCGTATAGACAAGGACGGGTGGGGCGTTGGGGGTGGGCACGAGGGTG
>CAYRHN010000002.1:162560-373588 GCA_964424115.1 uncultured Anaerolineaceae bacterium | reverse complement strand
AAGAGGCTTCTTTTTTTCAACTACCCCTGGAATATAGCCAAACTCCAGGCCCGTTCTTTATTGATTGACCGCGACAACTGACAGATAGTTTTCTACCGCCCACCCACTTCGATTATTATCGTACGAGGCAACTAGATACCACCAAGTATACCCATCGGAGGTTTTCGGTCCATCCTTCACCTGAAATACCTCAGCTTCATAGCCCAGGAATCGCGGCTGGAATTCCAATCCGGCCCCAGAACGAATGCGCAGACCATCCCCACCTGTCCCTGAAATCTGCACATAAACCCCAATCGCAATATCGCCGCTGTTCACAACGACCGGAGGTTGTGTTGCAGTGGCTGTGGGGATCAGGGTAGGCGCAACCTTTGGAGTGGAAGTTGGGGCTGGAATCACAGCCAGGTTGGCTGGATCAACCGGTTGCAAGGCCCGATCCGGCTGTAACGCAGACAAAATCAACCAGACCAACACCAAGATCATCAACAGGCTGGCTAAAACTACCCACCCATTCATCGTGTTTTTTAAGGAGATCTTAAGTTTATTCATCTCTCATTTCAGCAAAAAGAATGCAATCGCTAGAATGGCATAAACCGCGCTCAGAGCAGAACCTTCCAGCCAATTTGATTCCCCATCTGAGGACACCATCGTGGCAATGATTACAGCCGCTCCCAAAGCAACCAATTCAAATTGGTTAAATATCAAGGTAAGAGGATTGCCCATCAAGAGACTGATGAATACCAATACCGGCGCTACAAACAAAGCAATTTGCAAACTCGATGATACTGAGATTTCCACAGCAAGATCCATTTTATTTCGCGCTGCCACTTGAACTGCCACCAAATGTTCTGCAACATTACCGATGATCGGGATTAATACAATACCAATGAAGAAGGTAGAAAATCCGAGGCTCTCAGTAACCGTCTCAACCGTCCCGACCAGCATTTCACTCATGAAGACCACGCCTATAGTTGAAACTGCCAGAATAAGAAATGCCTGGGCCTTTGTCAGGCTGTGATGATGTTTCTCTTCCTCGGGCGGATACGTTAACGGACTACTAGCAGTTGATTTTAAACTAAAGATCAATCCTAAAACATATAGAACGATCATCACTCCGGCTACACCGAGGCTAAGTGCCTCAACCTGTGTGCTGGTATCCGCGCCAATGGAATGACTGAAAAGCGACGGAATTACCAAAGCAATGATTGCCAGGGTCATCAGGGTAGCATGATTGCCGGCTTGCTGGCGGTCGAACTTCTGAGTTTTATATTTCAATCCCCCAATCAACATAGCCATTCCCAAAACCAATAATAGATTCCCAATGATGGAGCCGGTAATGGAAGCTTTCACCAGTTCCAACATTTGTGGACCTTTACTGATTGCAACCAGCGTAATGATCAATTCCGCTGCGTTACCCAAAGTCGCATTTAGAAGCCCCCCTATTTTTGGCCCTGTATACGCAGCCAGCGCCTCGGTAGAAGAGCCAATGAAACCAGCCAGAGGGACAAGACTCAACGCTGAAAACAGAAAGATCAATAAGCCGGACCAGTGGAGTATCTCGGCAATCAATGCCAATGGAATAAATAATAACAAAAAGGATAATGGATTTTTGCGAAGGTAGTCTGGAATCTTATTCATCTTTGCTCCTGCCACAATTATACGCGAATATCCCTTATCGTGAACGGGTATGATATAATCTAAAAAGCCAATGGACAGCCAAACTTCGAACATTCCCCTGCTTGGCGACCGATACCAACTTCAACAAACGCTCGGCGTTGGTGGTATGGCGGTAGTTTACCGCGCCTGGGACGAGCGTCTTGAAAGGCCCGTGGCGATCAAAATCTTGCGCCAGGATTTTTCCCAGGATCCTGATTTCCGCGAACGTTTTCGTCTGGAAGCAAAATCGGCTGCCAATCTCTCCCACCCCAATATTGTCACAGTACATGATTTTGGTTATGATCAGGGCCGTTTATATATTGTCATGGAATTCGTCCCCGGAACTGATCTAAAAACGTTGATCAAGAACCGTGGTCGGTTCAACATCGAAGAAGGGATTAATCTGATGGTGCAGGCCTGCGCAGGTATTGGCTATGCGCATCGCGCCGGCATTGTTCATTGCGATATCAAACCTCATAATATGCTGGTTACCCCGGACCAAAGGCTTAAGGTCACTGATTTTGGTATTGCCAGGGCGCTAGCCACCATCCACCCCGATGAACAACACGATGTCATCTGGGGCTCCCCCCTATATTTCGCTCCGGAACAGGCCGCCGGTGCTGCTCCTTCTCCCTCATCTGATGTCTATTCCTTGGGGGTTGTCCTTTATGAGATGCTCACTGGCCAGCTTCCATTCTATTCTAACGATCCCGAAGAACTTGCGCGGCTTCACCGCGACGTTCCTCCGGTTTCTCCCAGGCAATTAAACCCGGAAATTCCCCCAGCGCTTGACCAAATCATTCTAAAAGTCCTTTCAAAAGAACCTGCCGCTCGTTACCGGACCTCCGATCAATTCGGCCGTATTTTGCTTTCCTTTATCCAATCAAATGAGCAGCGGGCCGCATCCAGCATCCCGGTTTCCAGCTCTCCTTTTACAGACACTGCCTTTTCGGCTCCAGTCCCCAACTCTCCCCTGCCTGGGGAGACAACAACCAGACCCCCCGACCAGAATATTGCGAACCACCAGACGCCCATTCACAGTATCGCTTCTCCTGCTCCATATCCTTATGGGCAGCCTGTCTACACACCAAATACCGACACTGGGGGAGGGGTCGACTGGGGAACGATTGGCCTTGGTTTGTTGGCCACCTTATTAGTTGGCGGGCTAATTCCGCTCTGGCTTTATATCTATTTTGCATATCGGCCGGGTTTTTAATCATGTCGAACAAATTCATTTTATCCGCCTCGATCCTATCGGCTGACTTTACCTGCCTGGAAAACCAGATCTCTCAAGCCAGGGCTGCCGGTATCGATTGGGTTCATATCGATGTTATGGATGGTCAGTTTGTTCCCAATTTGACCATGGGTCCCTTCATTGTGGAAGCATGCCGCCGCGCCACCGATCTTCCGCTGGATGCGCACCTGATGATCAACAATCCTGAACGCCAGATAACGCCATTCGTTGCAGCCGGAGTCGAATCTCTAACTGTGCACATCGAGAATACCCCCCACATTCACGGCATACTTCAGCAAATCCGCGCCGCTGGTTGCAAGCCCGGGATCGCTATCAACCCAGGAACACCACCTGAAAGCATTTACAGCGTTTTGCACATGGTGGATATGATTTTGGTTATGTCAGTCAATCCAGGTTATTCTGGACAACAGCTCCTACCGGAAGTTGTTAGCAAGATTGTAAAGATTAGAAAAGAGCTGAAAAAGATCCATTCCCAAGCTCGCATCCAGGTGGATGGTGGCATCAATCCCGGAAACCTCTCCCTTGTATTAGATGCCGGAGCAGACACGATCGTTGCCGCCACCGCCATCTTCAAACACCCCCAAGGTATTGCTGCTGGTGTTCAATCGCTAATCCAGGTTTCCTTGGAACAAAAAAATCACGGCCTGAGCCGCGATTTTTCTGTAGAGTAATTCGAGAATGATTATGCGCTTTTCGCCATTGTCCGAATGCATTTGGCACACAGAACCTTTTGAACGCGCTTTCCACCGACCAGGACAGAAATCCGCTGCAAATTGGGGCGGAAGGTACGGTTCGTGGCGCGCAAGGAGAAACTGCGGTTATGCCCAAAGACGGTCGTCTTGCCACATTGTTCACACTTAGCCATTTTAGAAATCCTTTCGTGCAATAATTACCTAGAAATATTGGGCGGTCAATCGCCCCAGACACGGAATGAGATTGTACCATAATCCGTAACGAATGACAAGAAGGATTGTTTTAACGAGAGTGAAAAGGAAAAAACATTATGGATAAATCTAACCCACTCGGAAATATTTATGTCTCGCATCGCGCAATTGCCACCCTGGCCATGCAATCGGCTCTTGAATCTTATGGGATTGTGGGGTTGGCCGCTAAGGATATTGTAGAAGGAATTGCGCAAGTATTGACCAAAGATCCAATGTTGGGAGTCAATATTCGCCTTGTCCAAAACGCCATCGAAATTGATTTATTTGTGATCGTTGAATACGGAACTCGCATTAAATCGGTTGCGTCAAGCATGGCCGAAACTGTGCGCTTCAGAATTGAAAAAGCCGTAGGAATTCCAGTCTCGAAAGTTAACGTTCATGTTCGTGGATTACGTATCAGCAATCCAGATTGATCATTGGAAAATTCATTTTAATTATTAATAAGGTACATTATGAGCAATTCTTCAAAAGCTGACTTTTCCCGAGTGACAGAGCGATACGCTAATTTGCAGGAGATTGATGGTCAAGAATTTAAGACTCTCTTCGAAGCTGCGATTACCTGGCTTAAAACCAATCAACAGATTGTAAATTCGCTCAATGTCTTCCCTGTTCCCGACGGCGATACGGGCACGAACATGCTGTTAACCATGCAGGCGGCTTACAGCGAGATCGCAAATATGGACGATACCAATATCGGCAAGGTTGCGCATTCAATTGCCCAAGGTGCCTTGTTGGGCGCGCGCGGGAATTCGGGCGTTATCCTTTCGCAATTATGGCGTGGATTTGCCCGTGCGTTAGATTCAAACGAAAAAATGAACAAAGATATGTTGGTGTCAGCCCTGGCAGAAGCCCGAAACACCGCATACAAAGGGGTCGTTCGCCCTGTTGAAGGAACGATATTGACCGTTGCCAAGGATGTAGCACTGGCGGCAGAACAAAACCAAGACCCACAAGATCTACTTCATTTCTTTGAACATATTGTTGATGCTGCCGATTTATCGGTAAAGCGCACTCCGGAATTGTTGCCCATCCTTAAGCAAGCTGGTGTAGTTGATTCGGGGGGAAAAGGTCTTTTCTTCATTCTTGATGGAATGCTTCGTTATATGAAAGGACAGCCCTTGGACACAGCTATTGCATCTGTACAGCCATTATCCGCCATGCAAACCGAACAATCGACGGAAGCGATTGAACCGGGGCAGGATTTTGAAGTGGTGGTTGATTTCCACCCCTCAACGCCCCTGAATCTGGATCAATTCTACACAGACCTTTCTGAAATCGGCACCTCGATTCAGGTAGGCGAAGGGGATGGCATGTACCGCATGCATATCCACACCCCTCTTGATCGTAGATACGCGCCCATTGATTACATCATGAAACTCGGAACGGTCACCAAAGTTGCAATGGAGAACCTCATTGCACAAATGGAAGATATGGGGCAATCCGAAAATCAGACGCTGAAATTACAGCCAGTTGAGGCGGGACAAATCGCCGTCATTTGCGTATCGCCAGGTCATGGCATCTCACAGATCTTTGCCAGCCTGGGCGCGAGTGCAATCGTCGAAGGCGGACAAACAATGAACCCCAGCACCGAAGAAATCCTCCATGCCTTCGAGAACCTTCCTACGGACAAGATTGTCATCCTACCCAATAACAAAAACATTGTCCTCGCTGCCGAAAATGCGGCTGTCATGTCGGTCAAGAAGGTTATTGTGGTTCCCAGTACATCCATCCCGCAAGGTTTGAGTGCTATGTTACGCTTGAATCCTGATGGCGAGATCGACAAAGTTGCTGAGGAAATGAAACAATCGTTGAAAGACGTTGAAACAGGCGAGATAACGATCGCTACCCGTACAGTTACCATGAATGGCGTCCACGTGGAACAGGGACAGGTGATAGCCCTCCACAATGGACATTTGATTGGCTCATCTGTATCCATTGAGGAAGCCTGTTTGAACTTGCTTGAAGCCGCTGGGACCAATGAGCGCGAACGGATCACCCTCTTTTACGGAAACAACATCTCCCGACCTGAGGTTGATTTAATTGTCGAGAAGCTTGCAGAAAGCTATCCCGATCAAGAGATCGAGGTGCATGCTGGCGGGCAACCTCACTATCACTTCATTATTGCTATTGAATAAGTTATGCCATCTCTTTGTATCCTGACAGATAGTTCAGTGCAATTTTCGCAACCTTCTTTTCCCGGCCGAAATCTGGTTCATATTTTGCCATTGAGTGTACAATTCACCCATCAATCCGAGCGGGAGGAACAAAGTCTGAAAGTGAACGATCTCCCCGTGTCGGCGATCGATAAACTTCAGCCCAGGTTGCTCCCGCCATCACCCGAAACGATTCGAAATACGATCCTCTCATTGGGTCAGACCTACGATGAGGTACTAGCGATTTTCATCTCATCCACATTCTGTCCTGTAATGGAAGCAGCGCAGGATGCAGTTAAATCATTGCATGGACGCATACATATCCAGTTTATCGATTCACAAACTACATCTATTGGTTTAGGAATTCTCGTACAAGCCGCAGCTGAAACAGCCTCGCGTGGTGAACCAGCTTCCGAAACCGAACGCCAAGTCAGGAACTTGATTGGCCATATATATGCTGCAATTTGCGTCCCAGGGCTTTCATATCTGCATTATTCCGGGATCCTTGACCACGCGCAAGCAACGGTTGGAGAATTACTCGGTTTGCACGCTATTTTTTCCATAGAAGAAGGTAGACTAAGCCCGGTTCTCAAAGTTCGCAGTACCCGGCAGGCGTACGATTACTTCCAAGAATTCTTGGATGAATTTGATCACCTCAAACACATCGGACTTCTACAAGGGGTGCATCACAACCCCTCTGAAAGCCGGCTGCTTCGAGAGCATGCTCAGAGCAATTACAACCGCACAACTTTCACCGAACATACCACCAATTTGCCTTTAGCCATCTTATTTGGCCCATCTGCAACCGGATTATTTATTATCGAAGATCCATCCCTGGCGAATCGGATCAGCCGGGAGTAAATGGATCATTGAATTAGAGGCGGGCAAATAGAAGGCATCTTGAGAAACTTTGGTAAAATTAGATTATGCTTTCACCCATTGAAAAACTCTTAAAATTTATTCGCTTAGAGATTGATCGAAATTACGATAACCGCGCAGTAGTTGGCGGATTGGAAAAGATCGTACCTTCGTGGGAAGCCGAAGCCCGCGCAGCGGGTATTTCCGAAGAGAATATCCATACGATCGTCCAGAACTTATCGCAATACAACCTGCTAGACCAAGCAGGAAGAGCAGCCTGCCTGGCTAAACTACGAGATCAGTTCAAGGACCAGGTTAGTCCTCCATCTGGTTCTCCTCAGCCAGGTCGGAGCCAACAGCCCCTGCGACAGGTGCCGGCACAAGAATTTCCCAAACATACCCCAGCGCAACCTTCTCCACCGGATGAACAGCATCCCCGACCCAAGCCTCATCCGTCCCCGAATACATCCACCCCAAACGTGGGTTTGAACGCTCCACTGACAGTGATCTCGGGTATCGGGCCAAGAAATTCCCAATCCTTCGAACGGCTTGGCTTGCATACCCTGGGCGATCTACTGTATTACTTTCCCCGTCGTTACGACGATTACAGCCAGCTAAAACCGATCAGCCATCTAATGTATGGTGATGAAGTCACCATCATAGGCACAATTCAAAGCACCTCCACCCGGCCTTTCCGAAATGGACAGGGGAGCATTTTAGAAGCAGTACTATCAGACGGCACCGGTTATATTCGCTTGACATGGTTCAATCAACCCTGGTTAGCTTCGAAATTAAACAATGGATTGCAAGTAGTTGTTTCAGGACACGTTGACATGTACCTGGGACGGCTGGTAATTAATTCACCAGATTGGGAGCCCCTGGAACAAGAACAATTGCACACCAACCGGATTGTCCCGGTATACCCATTAACTTCAGGGATCACCCAACGCTGGCTTCGCAGAATGATGTTCCAAACCATCAGCTTTTGGGCACCACGAACCACCGACCACCTTCCAGAGAATATCCGGCAGGCGGGCGAACTCATGGAGCTGCCAGCTGCTCTCAGGCAAGCCCACTTTCCGGACAACTCCGCGGCGCTCAATGCTGCGCGCAGTCGCCTGGCATTTGACGAGATCTTCTTACTGCAGCTAGGGGTACTGGAGCAAAAACGGAATTGGCAATCTGCGACAGCCAGGAAATTTGCCATCTCTGATGAATGGCTGCAAACGCAAATCGATCGCCTGCCATATTCATTGACTAACGCCCAACAAAAGGCCATTAACGATCTACGAGGTGATTTAAACAGCGGAAAACCAATGAACCGCTTGCTCCAAGGCGATGTAGGATCAGGCAAGACCGTGGTTGCTGCCCTTGGCGTCGCTATTGTCATCCATGATGGAGCGCAGGCCGCAGTGATGGCCCCGACCAGCATCCTGGCTGAACAGCACTTCCGAAACTTCAGGAATCTTCTGGCTAATGATGAAGATGCACCCTTAAGACCCGAGGAGATACGCCTGTTGGTTGGCGCTACTCCAGAATCCGAAAAAGAAGAAATCCGTTCCGGACTTGAAAACGGCAATATAAAATTGATAATTGGTACCCACGCATTGATCGAGGCGCCAATTGTCTTCAAACATTTGCAGATGATCGTAATTGATGAACAACACCGCTTTGGGGTATCTCAACGGGCAGCCTTGCGAAATAAAGGCGATAATCCCCACTTATTGGTAATGACGGCCACGCCCATCCCTCGCTCTCTGGCGCTAACAATATATGGGGATCTGGATCTGACCGTGATGGATGAAATGCCGGCCGGTCGGCAGCCGATCGAAACCCATGTTCTTCGCCCCAATGAGATAGAACGCGCTTACCAATTAATAAATTCCCAGATCAGCCACGGACATCAAGCCTTTATCATCTACCCTCTAATTGAGAAGGGTGAAAGGGAGGATACTAAAGCTGCTGTAGATGAGCATGCTCGATTGCAGACGCATATCTTCCCTAAACTTAAAATCGGCCTGCTGCACGGCCGAATGCGTCCAGAAGAGAAAGACGATGTGATGTCGGCTTTCCGGGATAATCAATATCACATTCTGGTTTCCACATCCGTAGTTGAAGTAGGAGTGGATGTTCCAAACGCGACCGTTATGTTGATCGAAGGAGCCAATCGTTTTGGTTTGGCTCAATTACATCAATTCCGTGGCCGGGTTGGCCGGGGCGGAGAGCAATCCTATTGTTTATTAGTTCCCGATTCAGAGGACAACGTTGAGAACCAACGCCTTGAAGTGATGGCATCTACGAACGACGGTTTTGTCCTGGCCGAAAGGGACCTTGAACAACGCGGCCCTGGCGACTTTTTGGGTACTCGCCAATCCGGGTTCATGGAACTTCAAATGGCTAATTTGAGCGATGTTCGATTAATTGAAAAGGCTCGCCGGTTAGCCATCATGCTTTCCGAGGAAGACCCTGAATTGAAGAAACCAGAGCATCAGGCCCTGAACAAAGCTTACCATCGTTTTTGGAGCATTGGTCGTGGCGATATCAGTTGAGCGAAGGAGATAAAACATGGTAAGGGCAGTTTTTCCAGGGACATTTGACCCAATTCATTACGGGCATATGGATATTGCACGCCGGGCTGCTCGCCTCTTCGACGAAGTGGTTGTGGCAGTGTTTGACCGACCGCTAAAAACCTTGCTATTCTCACCAGAAGAACGAATCAGCCTGGTTCGCGAATCATTCAAAAACGATTCCAAGATCCGTGTCACCGGGTATAATAATTTGACTGTACATTTTTGCCGTTCCATCAATGCTCAGGTCATCGTGCGCGGATTACGTGTATTTTCCGATTTTGAATTTGAATTCCGCATGGCATTGGCAAATAACCGACTGGCCCCTGATATTGAAGTAGTTGCATTGATCACGAACGAAGTACACACCTTCCTATCGTCGACCACTGTGCGCGAGATCGCATCGATGGGAGGAGATGTCTCTAGTATGGTCCCTGATCACGTAGCCAAAGCGCTCAAGATACGTTTTGCCGAGCTGGGTGCTGGGCAACAACACGTGCTCCCCATTGCTACAATGAAAGATTGAGCTTCCAACTGGCCCGTTATTTGCAACTGATAGAATCGAATTGCATGGAGGAAGAATGGATATCTTACACCTGGTGGATCGTCTCGAAGAACTCTTCAATGAAAGCAGGGCTTTTCCCTTCACTCACAGCGTAATCGTCAACGAAGACCGCATGCTGGATATCATTGACCAGATGCGAGTATCTGTTCCAGAAGAAATCAAAAAAGCACAGCAGGTCCTTACTCAAAGAGACCGCGTGATGGCACAGGCTCAAGAAGAAGCTAACCGAACCATCTCTTTGGCGCGTGAAAAAGGTGAACACCTGGTCGATCAGAATAGTCTGGTACAGGCAGCTCAAACCAAAGCCGACCAGATTATTGAACAAGCTCACCTGGATGCGGAACGCATTCGCCGCGATGCAGACGACTACGCTCTCGAATCCCTCAGCCGCCTTGAAGCTGAGATGGAACGCATCCTATCCCAGGTACGCAACGGGGTGCGGACCTTGCAGGCTGAACGCCAACAGCCTCCTCAGAACACCAAACCTTCCGGAAATTAATCTTCTTTTACTTCACTCTGGCTGGCTGCTCCTACCTTATCAGCGGCAGCTTGATTTTTGGGGGATGCTTTTCGCTGGCGCGGGGGCTTCTCTGGGACCGGATGCATACACACTTCTAATACCTGATCCATGTGAGTTGCCGGAATAATCTTTAACTCGTCCAGTACTTTGCGAGGCACATCCACCAAGTCCTTCAGGTTTCGCTCAGGTAAAATGACTCGCTTCAGACCGGCCCGGTGTGCAGCCAGGATTTTCTCTCGCACACCACCGATCGGCAGGATTCTTCCACGGAGGGTGATCTCACCGGTCATGCCTACATCTCTATATATCTTCCGCTCGGTAAAAGCCGAGATTAAAGCCGCGGCAATGGTGATCCCAGCCGAAGGGCCATCTTTTGGTATGGCACCTTCAGGCACATGAATATGCACGTCTAACCCCTCAAAAGATTCCGGATCAAGCCCAAGTTCTCGGGCGCGGGATTTCAGATATGACAATGCAGCCTGGGCGGATTCTTGCATCACCTCTCCAATTTGTCCCGTGATCTGCATGTTGCCTTTACCTTCGAGGATCAAGACTTCTACAGGCATGATATCGCCGCCGTTCTCTGTCCAGGCGATTGCCGTTGCGACCCCCACCTCATCCTGGCGCTCAGCTTCGGTTTCAAAGAATTGGGGAGGCCCCAATAATTTTTCAACCACCTGCGGGGTCAGGCGCACTTTAAAGCGCTTCTTCTCGGATTTCAATCTGGCGGTCTTTCGACAAATTCTACCGATCTCCCGTTCCAGATTGCGCACTCCGGCTTCATACGTGTATTCTCGAATGATCCGCCGAACAGCCGTCTCGTTGAAGGTTAGATCCCCATTTTCAAGGCCAGACTCCTCCATTTGACGAGGGATCAGGAAACGGCGTGAAATTTCCAGTTTCTCTTCCTCAATATAGCCAGGGAATTCCAGAAGCTCCATCCGGTCCAGCAAGGCCGGCGGAATCGTCATTAATGAATTCGCGGTGGTGATGAACAGAACTTTCGAAAGATCATACGCCAGCTCAAGGTAATGATCCGAAAAGGCGTAATTTTGTTCTGGATCTAACACTTCCAGCAAAGCAGAAGATGGGTCGCCGCGAAAATCGCTGCCTAATTTGTCAATTTCATCCAACATGAATAACGGATTGCTTGAACCGGCCCGCCGCATGGTTTGCAGGATTCTCCCTGGCATTGCACCGATATAAGTTCTACGGTGCCCGCGAATTTCCGCCTCGTCTCGCACGCCTCCCAAAGAGACACGCACAAATTTCCTTCCAAGCGCCTCGGCGATCGAACGTCCTAAAGAGGTTTTACCTGTGCCGGGTGGACCGACAAAACAAAGGATTGGCTGTCGCGAGCGCTTAGGTTTCAAGCTCCGTACTGCAATGTATTCGAGGATCCTATCCTTGGCTTTACCTAATCCATAATGATACTGATCCAGCACTTTGGCCACGTGTCGAACATCCAGGTTATCTTCGGTAACCTCAAACCAGGGCAATTCCAGAATCCAATCCAAATAAGTGCGAATGATACCCACCTCGGGTGACATGGGCGGCATTTGATTCATTCGCTCGATTTCCTTTAACGCAGCCGCGCGTACCTCTTCTGGAATTTGCTTATTTTGAACCTGCTCCTTAATTTCGGATATCTCGCGCGTCCAGATATCCCCTTCGCCTAGCTCGGATTGGATCACTTTCATCTGCTCGCGCAAATAGAACTCTCGTTGGCTGCGATCCACTTCACTCTGTACGCGGTTTTGAATGTCATCTTCCAGTTGTAAAACATCCAGCTCTTGCGCCAGCAGGCGATTTACCCGTTTCAACCGTTCCTGTGGGTCGTAGATGACCAGCAGAGATTGGCGTTCTTTGAATGGTAATGAAATAGCGGTAGCGACCATATCCGCCAACCAACCCGGCTCGCTGATATTCATCGAAAATAGGTGCGCTTCTTCGGGAAGGCCTCGGTCGAGTTGCACACAACGCTCAAACAGATCACGCACGGTCCGCATCAGGGCATCGGTTGTGCGGTCTACTTCAGTGCTTTCTTCAATCGGACGCACTCGCACCCGCATGAAAGGTTTGTGTTGGATTACCTCGACCACTTCCACGCGCCGGCGACCTTGAGCCAGGGCAGAAAAATTATTATCCGGGATTTCCAACATCCGTCCCACCGCCACTTCAACCCCAATTGGTAAGAGATCTTCGGGCTTTGGATCGTCGATTTCCGAGTCCCGCTGCACCAATGCAATCATGGTTGAATAATGTGCCTGAGATTCTTCAATCGCCTTGTGATTGGGACCATCCGAAATAAAAATTGGTGCAATCATCCGCGGAAAGATCACAATATCACGCAAAAGCAAAACCGGGGCTTCGATTAATCCGTTGGAATCCGGTTCCTGGCTGGGAATACGATAAAGCTCCTCTGTACGTTGGTGCAGAGATGCTGAATAGTCTTCGTCGTCATTACTTTGAAACCAATCTCTCATCATCTTTTCCTTTTATCTCGTATCAAGAGAATTACACACGTTCATGCATTAAGCGGAACCAGGTTTCGCGGATCGCCGCGGCAACAAACAAGCTGCCCGAAGCCAAAACCACTGCTTCTTCACCAGCCAATTCTAAGGCTTTCTTTAAAGCTTCTTCGACCGGCACAGCAGCCTGCGCGCGACATCCAAACCGGTGGGCCAGTTCGACCAATTTCCCTGTGTCGATGGCCCTGGGGTGGTTCGACTGTGTCGCGATTACCTGCCGGACGCGTGGAAGCAGCTCAGCGAACATCCCGCTGATATCTTTTTCCTCAGACGCGCCAAAGATCAAAATCACAGGTAGTTCCGGCAAATAGTCATCCAGGGTCAAGCGTAATTTCAAAGCCGAATCACGGTTATGAGCCGAATCGATGATCACAAATGGCCGGCGAGACAGAATCTCAAACCGACCTGGCCAGGCCACCTGCCGAAAGCCCTGCCGAATGGCGTGTTCGCTGACTGCCAGGCCTTCCGCACTAACGGCACTTAAAGCGGCGTAAGCCGTTGCCGCATTTTCCACCTGGTGATAACCTAATAACGGGATGGTTAATCGGAAGGGCTCCCAGTTATCACGTCCACCAGATTCGATATATCTATCGACCAACGCCTGATCCTCAGACGACCACACCAGCAACGACTGTCCATCCAGGGAATGGCTGATCGGGGCAAATAGAACATCTCGCCCCACCTGGATCAACCGGGCATTTCGTTCTGCCGCAATCCTCTCAACAACCAATCGGGCTTCATCTTTCTGAGGAGCTAATACAACCGGACGGCCTTGTTTGATAATACCTGCCTTTTCACCGGCAATCTCGGCCAGGGTGTTCCCCAAAACATTCATGTGATCGTAAGATAACGAGGTAATTACCGAGACCAGAGGGGTTACGATATTGGTGGCATCCAATCTGCCGCCCAATCCCACTTCTACCACTGCCACCCTTACATGGTGCTTCGCAAAGAACATAAAACCCAGTGCGGTAGTTAACTCGAAGGTGGTTAGCCGGTCCTCCTCACGCACATGCAGCTTTAATTCTTCCACCAATTCCACTAACTCGGCGTGAGATATCTGCCGACCATCAATTTGTATTCTTTCCGTAAAATCTACCAAATGGGGAGAGGTGTAAAATCCGGTACAATATCCTGCAGCGCGAAGAGCACTGGCAACCATGGCCGAAACCGAGCCTTTTCCCTTTGTTCCAGCTATATGCACCACTGCAAAGTTGTTTTGAGGATTGCCCAAACGCGCCATCAATGCGCGCATTCTCGAAAGGTCGAACTTTTCCGAGATATTCCGCAGATTTCGCGTCAGACTATAATCCACAAAATGGTAAAGATAATCTAATGCCGCCTGGTAAGCTACTTCGAGATCATTCATATTTATTTCATTGCCATCCAATCGTCTCAGGAGAGGATTTTAACCTCCGCATGGGCTTAATGCAAGGGGCAATTTGACCTGGTGACTTGACGCTTCCCTACCTTTCGGTTACATTTGGCGCATGCCGGTTGCGATCCTGAAACTCCATTTCTATCTACCTGATTGCAGGTCCCTAAAGGCAAAACGGAGTCGGATCAAACCAATCCTGGCCCGCCTGCATAAAGAATTCAATCTGTCCACTGCCGAAGTTGGCAGTCAGGATCAATGGCAGGAGGCGGTTCTGGCATGCGCTATGGTAGGAAATGAAAGCGCGTACTTACAGAGGGCCCTGCAACCGGTCATCGACTTTATCCCCCGCACCTGGCCGGATATTGAATTGGTTGAATACCACCTGGAGATTGTGTAAAGCAAGATATGGAAATTCAATTATTGTCTGCAAATGAAATTGAACGCCGCCTGGAGAATATTCTGCTACGTGTGCAAAAGCCCGGTCGTTATGTCGGCGGTGAGTATAACCAGATCGTAAAAGACTGGACCTCCATAAATACCCGTGTCGCGCTTGCTTTTCCAGACATATACGACATTGGTTTACCCAATCTTGGGATTGGAATTTTATACGATATTCTCAATCGGTGTCCCGATGTTTTAGCCGAACGCACGTATCTGCCCTGGGAAGATATGGAAGAGCAGATGCACAAAGCAGAAATTCCGTTATACAGCCTGGAATCTAAGCACGCAATAGCCGCGTTCGACATCTTAGGGATCACCCTTCCCTACGAAACTCTCTACACCAACGCATTACAGCTTCTCGAATTATCGCAAATCCCGATTTTTTCAAAAGAGCGTAATCGCACCCATCCGCTGGTTATTGCGGGGGGACATGCCACATATAATCCCGAGCCGATGGCTCCTTTCATTGACGCCTTCGCTATTGGCGAAGGAGAAGAGGTGATCATGGAAATCGTTCGCGCTTACCAATCCTGGAAGCGTGATGATCTGGATCGTCCTCAGTTATTACACCGTCTGTCAATCATTCCGGGGGTTTATGTGCCGTCGTTATACATACCTCGTTACAATCCAGACCATACCCTCGCCGCAATGGAAACCCTGGATGCTGCCACGCCCCCAACGGTTCTCAAGAGAATAGTCGGAAAATTACCTCCTCCACCAACCCACTTTTTCGTCCCGAATATAGATGTGGTTCACAACCGTGTGGCAATTGAGATCATGCGCGGATGCACGCGCGGATGCCGCTTCTGCCACGCCGGGATGGTTACCCGCCCGGTGCGCGAACGCAGCGTTTCAGATATTGTGGCCTCCATTGAGGAGGCCTTGGAAAATACCGGCTTTGAGGAAGTCGCATTACTTTCTCTTTCCTCTTCTGACTATACGCATATCCTGGAACTGGTACAGACCATCAATCACAAATTCGATGGACGCCATTTAGCCATTTCGCTCCCATCACTTCGTATTGAGTCATTTTCGGTAGATTTGCTCGAAAAATTGCAAGGCGCACGTCAGGGTGGTTTTACCCTGGCGCCTGAAGCCGCCAGCGACCGCATGCGCTCGGTGATCAATAAGCCAATTCCTTCCGAACAATTGCTTGAAGTTGCGCGCGCCATTTACAGCCGGGGTTGGCCTACTCTGAAGTTGTACTTCATGATCGGTCATCCCTCAGAAACGTTGGATGATGTTCACGAAATCGCTAACTTGTGCAAAGCAGTTCTGGCAGAAGGCCGCAAAGCCATTGGCCGCCGCGCCAATCTTCACGCCGGGGTCAGCACGTTCGTTCCCAAGCCCCACACACCGTTTCAATGGATCGCCAGCGACACACAAACTCAAATTGAGGCCAAGCAGACCCTGCTGCGCAACGAGATGCGCTCCCCAGGCTTGAAATTAAATTGGACTAATCCACGCGAAACCTTGCTGGAAGCCTGGCTTTCACGTGGTGACCGCCGACTTTCTGCAGTGATCTACTCCGCATGGCAACTTGGAGCGCGTTTCGATGCCTGGCAAGATCGTTTTCGCTTCGATCTGTGGATGCAGGCATTTGAGGAAAACGGGATCGATCCTTCTTTCTACACCCACCGGGAGCGCCAAATCGATGAGGTGCTCCCTTGGGACCATATCCGTACTGGAGTCTCACGCGCTTACCTTGCCAAGGAATTCCAGGCCAGCATGGATTGCCGTCTTCAACCGGATTGCCGTGAACAATGTTATGCTTGTGGCATCTTGCCAGCTTTCCGCGAACTGCGCAAAAAAAATCCCGGCGATGATTGGAAATGTCCTCCGGTTTCCGCCGCTACGTTAGTTGTGGAGTGATGCAAATGATCCGATTAAGAATTCATTATAGCAAGACGGACTCCCTTCGCTACACCAGCAACCTGGACATGCATAAAATCTGGGAACGCGCACTTCGCCGCGCAAAAATACCACTGGCGTACAGCCAGGGATTTCACCCCCAGCCGCGTATCAACCAGGCCTGCCCCCTCCCCCTCGGAATCCTGAGTCGGGCTGAGATGATTGATATTTGGCTGGATAAAGAAATGCCAATCAAGTCAGTCCTTGAATTGCTGACCCCCGTCTTGCCTTCCGGGCTGGAAATCTCATCTGTTGAAGAAATAGATTTGCATGAAGCCCCTATCCCTACCCAGGTGATCGCTTCTGAATATCACGCCATCCCCCTGGATTCGATCCAGCCTGACCTATTAGCCGCGAGGATTGAAGAGATTCTCACCGCAACTAGCCTTCCAAGGTTATGGCGGCAAAAGCCCTACGACCTACGCCCGTTGATCCAAACCCTGACACTCTTACCATCTACGGATTACCGCACGCCAACCCTCTTCATGCGCCTTACCGCGCGCGAAGGTGCCACCGGTCGCCCAGAAGAGGTGCTCTCCGCATTAGGTTTGGATCCTTTTGCAGCCCGGGTAGAACGAATTCGTTTGGTGTTAGCCAACAAAAGCTAATCCGCGTTCTTTAAGCGACACATACCTGCCGCGACCAATCACCAGATGATCTAACACTTCCACATCCAACAATTTTCCCGCCTGGATCACTGCTCTGGTCAGCGCAATATCTTCTGGGCTGGGGGTAGGGTCCCCGCTGGGATGGTTATGTACCAGGATCAATGCGGTAGCATTACGATGAATAGCCGATTTGAACAACTCTCCAACCCTGACACTGGAGGCATTCACTGAGCCAATATAGACTTCCTCGATATTGATCACGTGGTTTCGCGTGTCCAGATTAATCACCCGTAAGTGTTCCTGCGGTAATTCTGCCATTTCGTATTCCACCAGATCAGCAGCCGACTGGGGATTGTGGATTTCAGGGCGGTCATCCTGCGTTTCAGCCCGTAATCGATTGCCCAACTCTAGCGCGGCTTTGATTTGCGCCGCCTTGGCCTGCCCAACCCCCTTCTGTTTGCAAAGTTCCGTAAAAGATGCCCGTTGCAATCCACGGACCCCATTAAATTCTTTTAATAACCTCTGTCCCACCTGCACCGAATTCTCACCGGTTACGCCAACTCTTAACAAGATGGCGATTAATTCTGCTGAGCTGAGAGAATTTGCTCCCAGTTCTGCAAGACGTTCGCGCGGTCGCTCGGTTGTTTTCAAATCTGTGATCCGATAAATCGCCGGTTTTTCTCGCACCATAGGGTAACCTCGTCGTCTTCTAGTTAAGTTTTATAGATCGTGGGACAAAAAACATCAGTAGTATAATTAAACCACATTTATGAAAATCCGTTTGAGGACCACGCATGAAGATAGTTTTTACAGTGGTATTTAAGAAAGGCTATGGGGGCGGCGTTGGGAGAGTAGCTTATGAAATCGCCGAATATTTCTCAAAATACCACGATGTTGTCCTGATATGCCCGGGCGATACGTTAGGATTAACGAAAGGCGAGAATGGGTTGAAATTATTCACCATTCCCAGCGCTGGAGAAGGCCACGCTTGTATTCCCGATCTGAGCCAAAAGAACGTTCGGCGTTTACATAGCTTTCTTAATGCCTTCAAACCCGATATCATCCATGCCCATGAGCAGACCAGCATCAGCCTGATCTGCCAGGTTTGGGCACTCCAAAACAAAGTGCCTTTCTTCTATACCGCCCATGTACTTGTAGACAAGATCCTTGACTTCGGTGCTAAAGATATGCTGAGTATTTTCAATTTCAAATTGACCGAGTCATTTCTAAATAATTATTTCAACACTTTTCTAAAGAACTGCGATGCAGTGATTGCTCTCAATGAACCGGTGGAAGAATCTATCCGTCGGGTAGGATTCAAACACCGCATCTTTCGTATTCCTAATGGTCGGAATCTAAGTCTTTACCAGTCATGTCGTTTTGCGGATATCACGTCAGAGCCCAAGATTCTTACCTTCGTTGGTTCGCTTGGACCACGGAAGAATCAAATATTTTTGCTCGAAGTACTGAAATGTTTACCAGAGAACTATATCCTGCAATTAGTGGGGAGCGCATTGATCCCTCACGAAGATACCGATTTACACGATTTTGTAACAACCCATCATCTGGAGAAACGAGTGGTTTTCTCCGGTGAGATAAATCACCTGGATATTCCAAAATGGCTGGAGAAAACGCATGTGTTTGTGTCTGCCTCACAAATGGAAGTTCAAAGCCTGGTCATTCTGGAAGCCCTGGCCTCGGGGCGCCCCGTGGTTGGGCTCTCAAACGAAACCGTGAATGAGGTGGTCGATGACGAAGTAGGTGCTCGCCTTCCCAAAGAAGCTACCCCTCAAGAGTTCGCACAGCAGGTGTTGCGAATTTGCCAATTACCGCCCGAAAAATACGCGCAAATTTGCCAAAGCGCGCGCCAGCGCGTCAGCCACCTGGATTGGTACAACATTATGAACGTCACCATTGATGCTTATAATCAACAGATCCAAAATCCAACGCCTTACGACGATCAACCTGAAGCGCGCTTGAACCGAATGTTGGATTTGATCCACTCGCAAAAAGTACGCGATCTGCTTACCCAAAGTTTTTCTAATCAACCTTTCAAAAGGGTTTCACCCATAACGCTGGTCTATTCCTCGTTGACCATCCTGTTATCGGCGATCACCTACTTTACTGTCAAGATGTTCACAAAACCAGGTAAAGCCATATATTCCCCCAAGGAGAAAACCCAATGACCGAACTCATCGAATTTACCAACAACTATAGCGATCTGAGCACAGACACCGGTTTCCAGTTCGAGTTTCACTGTAACCGTTGTGGCAGCGGCCATCGCACTCCATTCCAAACCTTTGCGACTGGAGCTGTTTCCAATGCGCTCAACACTGCCAGTAGCCTTTTTGGAGGACTTTTTGGTTCTGCGGCCACAGTGGGCGAACAAGTGCGTTCCTCGCAATGGCAGCAAGCGCACGATGCAGCATTTGTGAAAGCTGCCAGCCAAGTCAAGGAAGCGTTTGTACAATGTCCTCGCTGTCAGAATTGGGTGTGCCGAAAGAAATGCTGGAATGAAAAACGCGGCTTGTGCAAAGAATGCGCCCCTGACCTGGCAGTTGAAATGTCGGCAGCACAAGCCGATAAAGCCCGTGAAGCAATCCTTGAATCTGCTGCCATCAGCCAGGAAGATGAGCATGTGGTCAAAGGCAGCGATTGGCGCGAAACTGTCCGGGCCACCTGCCCATCATGCGGAGCAGCGCTTGCAAAAACCGCCAAGTTCTGCCCTGAATGTGGGGCAAAAACTGCTCAGACCTCCTTTTGTACTGAATGCGGCGCAAAGCTCGATCCGGGCGCAAAATTTTGCTCCGAATGCGGACATAAAACCGGATAACTTGACAGGTTTGGTATAATTTCGTTTATGGGAACCAAATTAACCAGACGTGAGCTTCTAAAACTGGCCGCCCTTAGTTTTGGAGGTCTTGCTTTCCGACCTTATGGGACCACTGCAGGCGAGGATTCAGAAACAAATCCAATCCTGGTTCGCGTGGCTACCCGTAGCTTGAGTGTGTACAGTGAACCGTGGGATAAAAGCCGCATTGTGTACCAGCTTGCGCGGGATACCATTGTTAACGCATATTATAGAGTGATCTCAGAGAAAGGTCCTTCTTACAATCCGCTCTGGTATCGTGTATGGGGTGGATATATTCACTGCGCCTTAACTTTCGAAGTCAAATATGAATTAAACCCAATTGTTTACAACATTCCTGAGACCGGTCAGGTTTTTCAAGTAACCGTGCCTTATTACACTGCGATGCGTTACACAAAATGGGAAGGTTGGCAACCGATTTATCGTTTGTATTATGCCTCAAACCAATGGGCGATGGGGTTGGATGAGGGTCCGGATGGAGAACCGTGGTATCGTATACAGGATGAACTGCTCAAGAAAGTGCAGTATCATGTTCCGGCTCAATTCCTGCGGCCAATCCCACCCGAAACCTTCCAACCCATTTCACCAGACGTCCCGCCCCAGGAGAAACACATAGAGATTTCCATTGGTTATCAAACCTTGACTGCTTATGAGGGCGATAAAATTGTGCTGCAAACCAAAGTAACGTCAGGAAAACCAGATAAATCGATTGATCCAGAGGCGATTCCAACCGACACACCAAAAGGTACATTCAATGTTTGCAGCAAAATGCCGGTCAAGCACATGGGAGATGGTAAGATCACATCTGACATTGAAGCCTATGAGCTGCCGGGGGTTCCCTGGGTTTGCTTCTTTGAACCGAACACGGGTGTCGCGATTCATGGAACTTATTGGCATAACCATTTCGGAATTCCCGGTAGCCATGGTTGCGTGAATGTCAAGAACGAGGATGCTCTGTTCCTCTACCGTTGGACCACACCTGTTGCCGGCCCCAATGACTGGGACAAAACCGGCGTTGGTACCAAGATCATCGTTTCTTAGAAATCGAGTTTACCATTAGGTTGATTCAACGCGATCCCGGGCGAATATCTGCATTCACAAATTCGCCAAAAACGCGGTTACCAAGCAGTTTTCCACTGCTGGTCAAACGCAACCGATCCGAGATTTCAACCAAGCCATTTTGTACCAGCTTTTTAATTTGCGCTCCAAAGATCTCAACAAGATCCTGCCCAAAACGCAGTCTAAACGCATCTCTGGAAATTCCCTCGTCTGTCAACCGCAGTCCGACCATCATAGTTTCCTGGATTTCCGTCCAATAATCGATAGGGTTTGCCGTAGCATTCGCCGGGCTTCGCGGAAAGGCTTCAATTTTTCCAGTCCTCATCCTGGAGATATATTCGGAGATCAGCAAGACATTAGCAGTGCGTATCCCAGAACTGTAACCGTGCGCTCCAGCGCCAAATCCAAGATAAGGTAAATTACGCCAATATTGCAAATTATGCTGGCAGCGATGATCCCGCCCCTCATCTGCTTCATCACCCCACCTGGCCCAATTGGATATCTCGTATTGAGCAAACCCAGAATCCAATAATAATTCACCCGCCCAATCGTACATATCAGCAGCCACATCATCATCTGGAGCTGTGATCAGCCCCCTATTCAACCACTGCATAAGAGGGGTATTCTCCTCAATCGTCAAAGCATAGAGTGACAAATGCTCCGGCTTTAACCGGATGGCCATATTCAGAGTTGCTTGCCAGTGTTCCATGGTTTGCCCCGGCAGGCCAAAAATCAAATCCAGGTTGATCTCCTTGAAAGCCGCCGAACGCGCCCAATCAACCGCCCGCAGACTATCCTCAACGGTGTGAATCCTTCCAAGGAGATCTAGTTCCTCTTGTCGAAATGACTGGATACCCAAACTGAGCCGGTTTATACCGAGCTTCCGCAGCGCCTGCAAATCAAGGCGGCTCACAGTTCCCGGATTGGCTTCGATCGTGATCTCGGCATCTGGGTTCACATGAAAGTTATTGGCCAGCGCTCGAAGAATCGTCTCGAACTGAGCCGGTTTCAAAAGAGATGGAGTTCCCCCGCCAAAGAATACTGTGTGCACCGGTAATACTTCTCCAGACGCCTGCGCGACACACGTTATTTCCAGGATCAAAGCCTGAACATAATCGTCCAGCCAGGCATCCTGACCAGCAAAGGTATTGAAATCACAGTATGCACAGCGACGGACACAAAACGGGATATGGATATAAACGGAATACATACTAATATTATACCTTTACAAGTCGCCCTGCCATGCAAGGTTGCTCGTATTGTAATCTTTTGTTATAATGTTTTTGTTAATGTACTTGTATGGAGATCAAAGCCTATTGTGTGATGGTGTAATCCCTAAAGAAAAAGCCGGTTTGGGGGACTTCTAAACCTGTAACGATAGACAATCAGAACGAGAACATCCAACCCAGTCACCGGCTTACTCAAATAGTAGGAAAATGACTTTTTTTTCGGTTTATTCGATAATTTGTGAAATCCTGGTTACGATCTTGATCCTGGCAATTCCGTCTGAAGCAAATAGCCAGGTATTCTTAGGGTTATCTACCAATCGTTTGGCAATATTATTCCTTGTTTTTATTTGCTTCGTCATCTCCAACGGATTAGCGTTTATTTCATTGACCCGTAAAGGGCCTTATTCGCAATTATCAAAGTTCTTTGAATTTAAATCCGATTTAGTTTCTTTTTTCTTATTCTTCTTTGCCATTCTATTTACTGGGGTTTTTCTCTGCTCTTTTGTGAATGGATTGAGGTCAAATCCAGCAATTGACCGGCTGCGTCCCATATTTATACTTTTTGCCCTGATATTTACCGGAGTAAGCCTCTACGATATATTTATTTATCATCATACGCCCTGGTTGGCGCCTTCTAATTACTTGTGTCTCCTCAAACGACATGTAGAGAATTTCCTCGGATTTATTTCGAAAACCTTTGCAGGGAAGAAGATTCTTTTCCTGGTGATGGCTCTCTGCTTCCCTTTGCTTTTCCATGTTGCGATTACATATTCTTTTCCTAGCGGTTTTTCGGGTTTGTACACTCTGATGGCTGACGAGATCAGCCAATCGGGTTTTTCTCTGCCGCTGTCTGTACCGTATTACGGTCCTGGTGGAATCCCGTTTGCATATCCACCGCTGGGTTTTTATTTGATGGCGATCATTACTTCTGTCTTTCGAATCCCCGACTTCGAATATCTTCGCTTTGCTCCAGCGATATTTATGTGGTTATCTATGGTTCCCCTTTCATTGATCACGCTTGAATTCACAAAATCAAGGGCGGCCGCCATCATCGCGTCAGTCCTCGTTGCTGGATCGCAAAGAATTTTTTTCCTCCAAGGCACCTCCGGTGGAATTGTTCGCGGACTGGCTTTTTTATTTGCACTTACAGCCATATACTTCTTTATCCTTGCAGATCAAAGAAAGCAGAAGATCAAATTTGCTGCGATCGCAGGGGTGTTCATCGGATTAACCGGATTAACCCACCTGAGTTATCTCCAATTCGTTGTTCTTTTTGTCATCGCCTATTTCCTTCCCCGCCTGTTTTCAAAAAGCAACTGGTTGATCACATTAATTGCTGGCAACACTGCCATTCTCATTGTTACGCCCTGGGTCATGACAATGATATTCCGATTTGGATGGGGAATTTTTGAAGGAGCATTTCAATCCCATGGGAACGATTGGCTGGTGCTTATGTTACAAGATACTCGTCGGATCATCCCTTGGAGCGAGTATTCTCTAATCCCTCTTTTCGATGCGCGATTCTTATGGGGTATGATCCTTTTAGGATTAATCTTTTCTATCGCAACCAAAAAAACTACCTTAGCATTATGGTTTGGCTTGATTCTCTTGAGCTCCTCTGAAAGCGACCGATATTTATTCACTGTAGGTGCTGTGGCAATCGGCCTAATCATTAGCGCTTTGTATCATCACCTTCGCGCTTCCGAACAAGAGAAGGCACCACCCTGGCGTTCGTTTTTATTCCTTTTCATAACGACAATCCTTTTCTATCAAGACGGATGGAATGCAATCACAACATCCAATCGGCCAGATATTAACCAGGATACGTTAGCGGTCGCTAATTATGTGAAGCAAAACACCCCGGCAGAATCTACTTACTTGGTGGTCGTCCCTACGCAAGAAGCAGAATGGTATCCGTATTTGTTGGAACGCGTCCCTGTAATTGCCAGTTGGGGGGGAGAATGGATTGGAACATACACCAATAACCTTGAAAGGTTATCCAACCTGGAAAGTTGTATGGCTTCCCAATCAGTATCCTGCCTTGAAGATACAATCCTGCAATTGCCATTCCCGCCCGACCTTTTGATCACCAGAACGAATGAAGCGGTTCTTAATCAAGACATCACCTCAGCTCATTCGTGGAAGCTCAAATATCAAAACGAGACTTACATTTTGTGGACTAAGTAAAATTGATTAGGGGAAGAACATCATATCTTTGATTCCCTGCTTGCAAAAATAACAATTTTTGTTATGGTATAATCCCAATGGACCGGGGAATTTCCCGGAAAATGGAACCTATGAGCCCTGAATCAAATACACAATCTACCAAAATTTGTCCAACCTGCGGAACGCGCATAAGCGAAAGCGCAACCCGCTGTCTGGTTTGCGGACGCACCTTCAGCGCGACCCCTGCGGCCCCCGCTGCCTCCGCCAAACCTTCCGTCCAGGCACCGCGCATGCCCGAGGTCACCCTTAGCCTTCCCCTAGCGCTGGGACTGCTATTCTTGGTGTTGGCCATTGGCGCCGGAGGTGTTTACTTGATCACCCGTCCGGTACCGATTGCAACTGTTGAGGGCGGTAATACTGTCACACCCTCGCCTACGTTGACATTAACGCCTACGATCACCCTGACACCGACAATTTCTCTAACCCCCACCCTTGCAGCCACATTCACACCGCTTCCCCCCATTGAATATACGGTAAAGTCGTTGGACACCTGCGAGGTGATTGCAAAAACCTTTGGCATCCAGGTTGGAGCCATCTTAACTGCCAACCCTTCGTTATCTGCATCCAGTTGCGGTAACCTGATCATTGGCCAAAAACTGTTGATTCCACAAGCAACTCCAACTACCTCTCCAATGCCAAGCCAAACCCTGAGCGCGGCAGAAGCAACCGACCAGGCTTGCGACAAAGCCCCTTACACTGTTAAAGAAAACGACACCCTCAGTTCGATCGCTGCAACTTATAACGTCAAAGCTGAAGCCATTCAACAATACAACGGCCTGACAACTGATGTTGTTTATGTAGGCCAGAACCTTGATATTCCGCTTTGCCAACGCAATCCCACGCCTGGACCGACACCCACGCCTACCCTGCCGCCGCCGTACCGTGCACCCAGCCTGCTCCAACCTAAACACGGCCAGGTTTTCTTGGGCGATATGTCCATTGTCCTTACCTGGGCATCTGCCAATGCATTGAATGCAAATGAAGCTTACGCGGTAACCATCAAGGAACTCAACGGAAATACCAATCCAGTTACCGAGTATGTCACTGACAATAAGTTAATTCTACCCGATAGCCTGCGCCCGACAGACAATCTTCCCCACGTATTCAGTTGGAGAGTGACCACCGTGCGCCAAAGCGGAACAAATTCATCCGGTGAAGCCCAGTATACGTCTGCTGGTGAAGTCAGCAATGAATGGGTTTTTGTCTGGATGCTTAGTGGCTCTTCAACACCACAACCTTAATCTATCCAAAACAATGATCTTATAAAAAGATGAAGCGGCTCTTTAGCCGCTTTATCTTTTTATGATCGATTATTTTCCAAGAAATGAGTGGCGCGGATGGCCGCCGCCGCGCCCATTCCCGCCGATGTGATCACCTGACGGAAATGCTCATCAGCTGCTTCGCCGGCTGCAAAAACTCCCGGTACGCTCGTTTCCAATAATGAATTGGTAATGATATAACCGTGTTCATTCAATTGAAGTTGTCCCTCAAACAGACCGGTGTTTGGTTTGTGGCCAATAAACACAAATACGCCCTCAACCGGATATTGGGTTTCCTCTCCACTTTTCACATTTCTCAAGCGTACGGATTCCACGGCCTTTTCACCCAAGATCTCTACTGGAATATGGTTTAAGACAAATTTGATCTTTGGATTCTCCATCGCGCGGCGTTGGAGAATCACGCCCGCGCGTAAAGTATCCCGGCGGTGAACAATCGTCACTGAACTGGCAAAACGGGTCAGGAACATGGCTTCCTCCAGAGCGCTGTCACCTCCGCCAACCACCATGATTGGTTTATCCTTGAAGAACCACCCATCGCAGGTCGCGCAATAGGAGACTCCTTTTCCAATCAGGCGTTTTTCACCAGGAATATCCAGATGATTGGAGCTTGCGCCGGTACAAACAATTAGACTCTCTGCCAGGTATTGTTTGTTATCCGTTTGGATTAAGAATGGGCGCCGGGATAAATCCACTTGATTCGCCTGGTCAATTTCCACCCGTGCTCCAAATTGTTCTGCTTGTTTCTGGAACAACTCACCCAATTGTGCTCCATTAACGCCATCTGGAAAACCTGGGTAATTCTCAATGGTATTGGTCAGAGCAGCCTGTCCGCCCAGTTCCATACCAGTCAAGACCACCGGGGCCAGTTCCGCGCGCGCAGCGTACAAAGCCGCCGCTAACCCAGCTGGACCTGATCCAAGGATCAACACCCGCACCTTTTCCATCTCGTCAGGTGCAGCATTGTTGGGTAGGTTCGATGTAGTTAAAGTCAGTTTATTCATGTTTCCTAAAAAGTGATCCTTTTTTCGGGCGTGGTGATTAATCTTTCTATTTGCTCGTTGCCGCGTCAGTGATCGCCAGACCCTCATCCAGGATGCCAAATCCTTCTGTTAGTTGCTGGGGGGTGATGATCAGAGGCGGGATCACCAGGATGGTGTGCCAGTGAGTGTAAACAAAAAGGCCGCGATCCAGCAGGAATTTCTTTAATTTCGTCATTTCCGGGCTATTGCTGTTAAATGGGGCCATTGGTTCATGCGTGGCGCGGTTCCTGACCAATTCAATGATCCCAAAAAGGCCGATCGAGCGTACTTCACCAATGGAAGGATGGCGGTCTTTCATCTCAGCCAACATATCTGACAAGACCAATCCAGTTTCGGCGGCTTTTTCGACCATCCGATCCTGTTGCATTGCCTGGATGACTGCCACAGCAGCCGCCAGGGATACAGGATGCCCGTTATACGTTAAGCCGCCCTGATACGTTTTTTCATTAAAAAATTCCGCGATCTCTTTGCGCATCGCCACCGCACCTAAGGGAGCATATCCAGAGGTCAAGCCCTTTGCCATAGTCATCAAGTCAGGCGAGACACCCCAATGATCGACAGCAAACCATTTTCCAGTTCGACCAAATCCGCTCATCACTTCGTCGCAGATCATCAAGATCTTATACTGGTCACACAAAGCCCGCACCCCTTGCATATACCCATCGGGAGGGATAATCACTCCGTTAGTACCCGTAACGGACTCGATCATGACAGCCGCTATGGTTTCCGGCCCTTCATACTGAATAATCTCCTCCAGGTGGTTAAGGTAATCCTGGCAGAAATCCGCCTCGGAAATATCCGGATTACAGCGGTGGAATGTGGAACGATAACGGTAAGGGTCGAGAAAATGCACCACGCCCGGCATCACGGCTGGCTCCCATGCCACCCGTCGCGGATCACCCGTGGCGGCCATTGCTCCATAGGAGGCCCCATGGTATGACCGGTAGCGGGAGAGGATCTTATGTTTTCCAGTGAATGCGCGGGCAAATTTGATCGCGTTTTCGTTCGCATCAGCGCCTCCCAGCGCATAGAAAAAATGATCCAGACCTGGCGGAGTGACCTCGCGAAGTAATTTTCCCAGGGCAGCCCGCGGTTTGGTGGCCATGCCAGGCCCGGCAAAGGGTAATTCGCGGATCTGTTCAATCATCGCTTCTTTAACACGCTCGTCGCCATGTCCGATGTTGACGCACATGACCATCGAATTGAAATCCAGATAGCGTTTACCATTTACATCCCAGAAATATACCCCCTTGGCCGACTTGACTGGAATGGGGTTGACTTTGGCCTGGGCGGACCAAGTCCAAAAATTGGTCTCCATGGAAAGTGGCAATATCTCATCATCACGAATATCAATCATAATTCCTCGCAAAAAATAGTGTTAAGGAACAAGTTCCTGGCGCTCGATTTATCCTATCATAAATCTTCGCCATCCGGAATTGACGTTCATCCCCCTTCCGACATCATTCTTGGATGAGGATCGCCCGAGCCGGTGCGCCGTCCGACCCGCCCAATTTCATCGGCAGGCTAATCAACTGGTACTCCCCGCCTGGAACCAGTGAAAAATTTGCTCCTTCCAGGATCACTACGTCTGCTTTAAGCAGCACCTGGTGAGTTGGAGTGCCTTGTTTGAATGCTGCCACAGAGAGATAATCTACGCCCACGAATTCTACTCCATATTTTACCAACCATTCAGCGCCATCTGGGGAAATTGCCGTGAAATCTGTGTGGAAGCTGAGCGGTTTTTCCTGCCAGAAATTCGAATTGCGTGTCTTAAACAGCAATCGTTTGTACCCTGCAGGAATTTTCGCCTTCTCAAGTTCTTCGGCGGTCACCATCATGCAGGTTGGCGGCAACACCACCACATAAGCCGGGCCTACTAATCGCTCCAGAGGCAGTGTTTCGATCGTCTCCGCGCCATGCACGAAGTGGAAGGGCGCATCCATGTGCGTTCCCGTATGTACTCCCATGGCCATACGAGAGATATTGCACACAGCGCCTTCTTCCATTTTATTAAAGCGCTCCAAACTAACTTTTGGATCACCCGGCCAAACTGGCAAGTCGGGGGTTACGGTGAGAGTAACATCATATATTTTTTTCATTTTATCCTCCATGGAATAGTTTACCATCCGCTGGCATCGAACATTTCTAGTAAAAACGATTGGCGTTCCGCTTCCGTCATCGGCCGTGGACGCGCATAATCCTCTAATAAGGCGGTTAGCAGTTCTGTACTGATATATCGTCCATTATAAAATACATGCCGGTCAAGAAACTCATCTCGCGTTCCAGTAACTCCACTCACTTCCATCTGGTCAAAGAACAGATTTCCTAAACCGTAATGAATAAAAGATCCGTATATAAATTCCATTCCTTGCGGACGATGGGCCTGGCTTCCCTGCACGATCAACGCTCCGGCAGCCGCTCGGGCACGGAAATCTTCTTTCTGCGGGGTGCTGGCAACGGGGCTGTAAGATTCATACCATTGGTAAGTAAAGATTGGCAGATAGCCCTGAGCTCGCAATTCGGTTAACTGAGCGTCAATATAATCATAATCGCAGGTCGCTTCTCCAGGAGTATCATCCGTTGCCCATACGCGCTCCGGGCCAGCCAGGTTGCAGCCAATGAAAACCAGGCGGTTCCCATTATGCTCTAGCAGCAATGGCTTCTGTGCTTCTTCTTTGTTCATCCCCCCAACATACACTCCCCATCCACGTTGTCGGTAAAGATTGAGCGAATAAATGAATGCGTTCATGCCGCGATCCACATTGTGATTTCCGCTCAATTCAATCACATCTGCACCAATCGCGTCCAATAGCTCAATATATTGCGGATCACTGCAGAACATGAGATTTGGTTGGGCAGGATCAGCCGGACCGCAGTTGGGGTTAAATGATACTTCATTACTGATATGCAGGAAATCAGCATCCTTCAACCAGGGTAGAATATCGCGCGCAGGATATTCCATGCCATTCAATTCCATTTTCCATCCCGTGGCTCGCGTCAGCGCCGTGACACCTGTCATAACCAGCACCGTCATTTTTGCAGAATCCCGGTTGGTTGATGGCAGACTGATCAATCTCTTCACAGCATTCAAAGCACCCTGATCCCCTGTCCAACCAAACGAAAGAGCCAATGGATAAAATGAAACATCCAGATTCTTATCCAGCGGTGAAAGCCCATCTACACGCAGTACTTTCCAGCGTGGTTCAAGATCTTCAAAACCTATAATCGCCCAGCTGGGACGAGCAGACCACGCCGCATCCAAGATCTGATCTGAAGGAAGAATCTGAATTGCGCCTTCAGTAGGATTTCCCCAAGCCTTGCTGAATGCTGCTGCGGTTTCAGGAGAAAGCAAAAGCGGCATCCCGGAAAATTCCTCCGGCTTTTCTCCTCCGTTCCAGGCTGCTTTCAGCAAAGACAGAGACACATCATCTGTTACAGTTGGGAATGGAGCGACCAATGCATATACCCACGTCGCAGCGTTGTCGCAGCTGACACTTCCTCCAGTAACACAAACATCCAAACGAACAACCCCACCGCTCTCGACCTTACGGAGAGGTGGTTGAATAACTAAATTTGCCGCCAGGTCTGGCGGTAAACCAGGATCTAATTCAAACAAAATATCTGCCGGAGTGGGAGATGCGGAAGGGGCCACTGTCGCCGAAGGATAAACCGGTTGAAACGGCGTGGAGGTAGCGCTCGCTTTGATAACAGCTTCGTTTTCAGATGCCTGTGAAGTACACCCGGCTCCGAAGGTAAATCCGAGGAGAAGGAAAAAGAATAGAAAGTATTTCAACCAATTATGCCCCATTACCACCATCCACCTGCCAAAAAGATCTCATGCAATAATTGGCGCCGTTCCGCATTTTCCATAAAGCGCGGACGGGCAGCTTCTTCGATCATGGTTGTTGCCAGTTCTGTTCCAAGATATTTTCCATCATAAAAAATATGTCGGTCCATAAACCCGCGACGGGTTGAGAAGTCCATCTGGTCGAAGAACAGATTCCCCAATCCATAATGAATAAAGGCGTCTCCTACAAATGCAAACATTTGCGGGCAGTGAGCTTGACTGCCGCTGACAATCACAGCTCCGGCTCGCGCTGCTGCCTCAAAATCGGTGATCTGGGTCATATGGGCGACCATAGAACACACTTCCAGGTGTTGGAAAGTCACAATCGGCAGGTATCCTTGTTCGCGCAAGGATGAAATTTCCGAAGTTAGCCACTCTCGGTCACATGGCGCAGCTCCTGGTTGATCTGCTGTCGCCCAAGCCCGCTCAGGACCTGCCGCATTACAACCAATGAATGCCAGACGGTTGCCGTGATCGACCAACAATAATGGTTTTCTAGCCTCCTCCAGATTTGCCCCACCCCCGAAAGTATGTAATCCCTTTTCCTTATATATATCCAGAGTATGCAGGAACGCCTGTGTTCCCCAATCATTAATATGATTCCCTGTCAATTCGATGATATCCGCCCCAGTCACTTCGATCAGCGCAAAATAGCTTTCTGGAGAACAAAACGACGCGCTGCTGCGGAACGGCAATCCAGGTGGGCAATCTGCTGAGAAAGATACTTCATTACTAATGTGTGTCAGGTCAGCCTCGCGCAGCCAAGCTCCAACATCTTGGGCCGGGTAAGTGATCCCTTTATCTTCCATCGTTGCCGCCGTCCCGCGCACCATCGCTGTGACGCCGGTCATATTCAAAACGGTCATCTTATCCACATCTCGATTGGTGGCCGGCTCAGGATTTCCTGAAGCGACGATCCAATCCCGGTAAGCCACTAAGATATTTGGATCTCCAGTCCAGCAAAACGAAATTGCCAGAGGATATTTGCTTATGTCCAAAGTCTTATCCAATGGAGATTTGCCGCTTACTCGCAGCACTTTCCAACGCGGTTGAAGTCGCTCAAAAGGAACAATTCCCCAGGAATATTGGGCTGCCCAGGCAGTATCCACCAGTTCCTCGGCAGTGAAGATCTTAATTGTTCCGGAAGCCGGCTCACCCCAGGCATCTCGAAAGACCTCAGCAGTTTCTGCATCCATCATCAAAGGCCGGCGAGGGAATGTGGTTCCAAGTTCTCCTTGCCATACGGCAAGAATTTCTTTCTCATCAACGCCATCAGTCACCGTTGGAAATGGCGCTACGAGCGCATACACCCAGGTGAAACGTTGCAGGCATGGTTGCGAACCGTCTAATAAATTTTCCGGTACCAATTTGATATTCGCCCGTATCTCATCCTGGCTTTTTTCTATTTCCTCGGGGAAGGATAAATCCTCGAGAATACCTGAGGGAAGGTTGGGAGAAATCCAATAGGTTTTGCCTGCATATGCTGCCGCAGTCGCAGTCGGAATCTCTTCTGTTGAAATGGTTTTGTCATCGGTAGCCGGCGAAGTTATCAAAGGGGAGTTTGAAACTGGAGTGCTTTGTGGATATGGGATGCTGGTGTTTGCCGGGCTGGAAGTAGTCCCCCCGCCCTCATCATCCCGTCCCTTCTCCTGGCAGGCAGTTGTGAACAATGTCAATAGTAAGACACAATAAACCAGGCGTTTCATAGGGCTATTATAATCTGATAGTTCCTGACAGAAAGAACTCTTATAATTACACACAGAATTTTCATTCAGAAAGGATTTTGCCATGCGCGAAGTCGCAGTGCTGGGGATCGGACAGACGATCATAGAAGAACAATGGGATAAATCCTTACGTGAACTGGCAGGGGACGCCTTGCTTTCAGCTCTTCAGGATTCGGGGCTAGCAAGCGTGGACAGCATTTTTGTGGGGAATATGATGTCTGGTTCTGCGAATCGACAGTTGCATTTAGGCACCTACATCGCAGACTGGGTGGGATTGCATCACGCTGGAGCAGTGCATATCGAAGCAGCATGCGGATCTGGGGCAGCTTCGTTCCGGGCAGCTTTGATGGCGGTGGCATCTGGTGAAATGGATGCCGCTATTGCAGTGGGAGTCGAAAAAATGACCGACGCCCCCGCAGACGAAATCACGGCTGAGCTGGCCACTGCTGCAGATTCCGATTGGGAAGCCTCCCAGGGGATCTCATTTGTGGGCTTAAATGCTCTGATCATGCGCCGCTATATGCACGAATACGGCTGGAAGAAAGAGCATTTTGCGCCTTTCTCGATCAATGCCCATGCCAACGGAGTCCACAATCCATTTGCCCGTTTCCGTGAGGCCATAACCGAAGAACAATACGCCAAGAGCCCCATGGTGGCGGATCCAATCAATCTGATGGACGCCTCAGGGATCGGAGATGGCGCAGCAGCCGCGGTTTTGGTCCCTGCTGATTTTGTTCGCCGCCTGGGCAAGAAAGTGATCAAAGTCGTTGGGTCAGCTGCTGCGACCGATTCCATTGCAGTCCATGGACGACGCGATCCTTTGTGGCTGACTGCGGCCGAGATGTCCGCCAAAAAAGCTTATGCCATGGCCGGGATCTCGCCAAAAGAAATCGATGTTTTTGAGCTCCACGACGCTTTCAGCATCATGGCAGCCCTCTCTCTTGAGGCTACCGGATTTGCTGAACGCGGTCAGGCCCCTCGATTAGGAATGGATGGAGAGATACGCCCCACTGGCCGCATTCCTGTCGCTACCCGCGGAGGACTAAAAGCTCGCGGCCATCCGGTAGGTGCCACAGGGATGTATCAAATCGTTGAGGTGGTCCAGCAATTGCGGGGCGAAGCAACCGGTACCCAGGTGGAAAACGCCCGTTACGGTATGGCACAAAATATCGGCGGCAGCGGCTCCAATATTGTCGCGCACATCCTTCAGGCCGAATAAATTTCAATCAGGTTCCTGCAGGCTGTCGGAAAGGATTTCCGGCAGCCTTTTTCTTTCCCCCTTATCGTCAAAAGTATTCCAGAGTATGATTGGCATATGCCTCTTATAAATATTGAACTTCTACATTCATTGCGCTCAGAAACTTTCAATACGTTACCGGGAAAGCGACTGGCCTCTGCCGATGAAGCGCTTCAATTTGTGAACCGGCGCGGATTTATTTTTTTCTGGCCAATTAAAGGGATCGACCTGCCCAGTTTATGGGTCGCAGCCGCAGGTGACCGGCCTGTCGCCGATGAGCACGATGACCCCGGGCATGTAACCTGGGGTTGGAAAGACGGCTTGCTGGATAAGCGGGTGTGGTATTACTCCCGTTTGCTGCGCAACCGAAATACGATTACCTCTCTGACCACAGCCAGGTATTTCTATGCTCTATCGCCGAATTTTGGCGATCCGGAAAACGATTATCTAGAGCAGTACGAACAAGGAAATATGACACTTGAAGCCAAACAAATGTATGAGGCGTTATTGCGGGAAGGGCCGCTGCATACTCTGGCATTACGGAAAGCGGCTCGCCTTACAAGCCATGAAAGCGATGCCCGTTTTAATCGAGCGCTGAATGCCTTACAAGTAGAAATGAAGATTCTTCCGGTAGGTGTTGCCCAGGCCGGCGCCTGGAACTACGCGTTTATCTACGATACCGTTTTCCGCCACCTGCCTTCTCTTCTTCATGAAGCAAAGCCGATTTCCGAACCGGAAGCCCGCCGCCGCTTGATTCTTACTTATTTCGAATCGGTTGGAGCTGCCAATCAGGCGCAAGTGCAAAAGCTTTTTGGATGGCGAAGCGAAGATACCCTCCGGGCATTAAGATACCTGGTTGATCATGGCGAGTTGGCAGCTGAGGCTCAATTACCTGATGGACAGCAGCCGGATAAAGCAACGAATGATTTCTTTGTACTTCCAAAGCTCATCTAATATATAATAAATATCATCCTTGTGATCGGAGAACAACATGGAATTCCATATCTCTCGACAAGCACGTGACCATTACCAATTCGATCAATCCCTATTTGCGTTAAATGGAAATGTCTTGTTGGCAAATTTCCATGCTTCGCGAATGTTTGCTCAGAAAATGAACCAAAAACGGGATTTGGTTAATTTCCCCGAAAAAGCTGTGAAAGCCGGCCAGATCAACGCCATGGGACTGATTGATGAGATTCTCCATTATGTGATACACCTGTACCGCCAACAAAAGAATCCCAACGCCGTTCTTTCGGCTCTGGAATGGCTGGATGAACGGATAGGCGTGCAGCAAATCGACCGGGTTCTACTGGAATTTACTCGACAATTTCCTCCTTTGGTAGTATACCGGCGCGAACTGACCCCCGGCGATTATCTGGAGGGTAATACCGAAGGAATACCCAATCGCGCTGTTGCTTTGGAAGAATTGATCATCTTGTGGGTCTCAAACAAAAATCCTGCCCTTGCGCCGTTCTTGGAGCTCTTCGATGACGATGCCCTGTCGCGAGAAACTGGCTATACGAAAGTTGTCAAGGAGCTGCACGAATTTTTCAGCACGCAACTTCCCTTTGGCCCCGATCAACAACCCCTGATCGATATGCTTCGCGCGCCAGCCATTGCTGTCCCTTATAGCCTGACCGGTCAGCTGGATTATATTCGCTCACGCTGGGCGGATCTGATTGGCAGTTACCTTTATCGTCTCCTCAGCAGTATGGACTTTATCAAAGAAGAGGAGAAGATGGGATTCATGGGGCCAGGCCCCATCCCGATCCCTATTTATGGACGAGAAGGGGCCGGCTTAGCCTGGGAAGAACCGGAACGATTCAGCCCCGATCGAGATTGGATGCCTCGCCTGGTGTTGATTGCTAAGAATAGCTATGTCTGGCTAGATCAACTCTCCAAAAAATATCAACGCTCAATCACCCACCTGGATCAAATTCCGGATGAGGAACTTGACCAATTGGCGCGTTGGGGGTTTACCGGCCTGTGGCTGATTGGCCTGTGGGAACGCAGCAAAGCTTCTGCCAGGATCAAACAATTGTGTGGCAATCCAGAAGCAATCGCTTCAGCTTACTCCCTTTTCGATTACGAAATTGCCTGGGATTTGGGAGGAGAGGCAGCTTATGCGAATTTGCGTGACCGCGCCTGGCAGCGAGGCATCCGCCTGGCAAGCGATATGGTTCCCAACCATATGGGGATTGATTCTCCGTGGTTGGCAGAACATCCAGATTGGTTTGTTTCCCTGGATTACAGCCCCTTCCCATCGTATTCATTCAACGGACCGAACCTATCTGGTGACGGCAGAGAGAGTATTTTCCTTGAAGATCATTATTATGACCGCACCGATGCTGCTGTGGTTTTCAAGCGCGTGGATAATCAAAACGGTCGTACGCAATATATCTACCACGGGAATGACGGCACCTCCATGCCCTGGAATGATACTGCACAATTAGATTATCTAAATCCCGAAGTGCGTGAAGCAGTCATTCAAACCATTTTATCGGTTGCACGGCGCTTCCCCATCATTCGCTTCGATGCCGCCATGACACTGGCCAAAAAACACTACCAGCGCCTGTGGTTCCCAGAACCAGGAACCGGCGGCGCAATTCCATCCAGAGCTGAACACGGGATGACGCGCGATCAATTTGATAAGGTCATGCCTATCGAATTTTGGCGAGAGGTGGTGGATCGTGCTGCAGTTGAGGCTCCTGATACCCTCCTGCTGGCAGAAGCCTTCTGGTTAATGGAAGGGTATTTTGTTCGAACCCTCGGTATGCACCGGGTATACAACAGCGCATTTATGAATTTACTGCGCAACGAAGATAATGCCAAATATCGCCAGGTGATCAAGAATACCCTTGAGTTTGAACCTGAGATCCTGAAACGTTTTGTAAATTTTATGAACAATCCCGATGAACGTACTGCTGTGGATCAGTTTGGCAAGGGCGACAAGTATTTTGGCATTTGTACATTGATGGCAACATTCCCTGGTCTGCCCATGTTTGGGCATGGCCAGGTGGAAGGTTTTGCCGAAAAATACGGCATGGAATTCCGACATGCTTATTGGGAAGAGCAGGTTGATCCTTACCTGGTGGAACGTCACCAACGGGAGATTTTCCCTCTGCTTCACCGCCGTGCGCTATTTGCGGAAATGGAACACTTCCTCTTGTACGACTTCTTCACCCCGGAAGGATCAGTGAACGAAGATGTGTACGCTTTCTCCAACGGTACCGCGGGAGAACGCGCCCTGGTGATCTTCCATAATAAATTTGCGGAAACCCGCGGCTGGATTCGTACTTCTGCGGCATTCACTGCAAAATCCGGAGATGCACGCACCCTTTCACAGCGCAGCGTTGCTCAGGGTCTCAATTTGAAGGGAGATCCTGATATGTATCTTGTCTTCAGGGATCAATCCAGCGGATTGGAATATATCCGCCCATGCCGGGAGATCGTCGACAACGGTTTTTACTTCGAACTCAAGGCCTATCAATATGCAGTCTATCTTGATTTCCGCCAGATACGTGACGACGCCTGGCATTCCTACCGCCACCTGACCGAATACCTCGGCGGGCGCGGTGTACCAAGCATCTCCGATGCCTTGAAAGAACTGGTCGTACAACCAGTCCTCTCACCCTTCCGCGAGATCGCCAATCCCGGGTACTTCAACTATCTCCTCGATCAACGCATTGCTCCACCCAACACGGCTGTTTCTCCGCAGGTGATGGCAGAAGCCCGCCAAAAGATCAGCGCTTTACTGGATGGCGCAAGCCATATGACCGGCAGAGTAGATCAAAAAAAGGTAGTCCTGGATGAAGTTCTCGCCAAGCTGCACCTGATCCTCTCCATCCCAGTTCTGGAAACACAATCCCCAATTTCTGCTCCGCAGGTCAAACCCAACGCGGGCGCCGGGGAAAACTCATTCCAGGGCAGGGGTTACCGGCAGGTAATTGAAGATTTACGTGCGGGACTGGCCCAATCCCCCGAACGCTGGATCATCTTATTTGGGTGGTGTTTTGTTCATAACTTGGGCCGCATCAACTCTCCGGAGGACTACACCGAGCAGAGTCTCTCCTGGTTCGAAGAATGGCAATTGGGGAAGGCGCTTGCTCAAACCCTGGCGGAAATGAGCTATGATCCATCATTGGTTCACAAGTCGCTTCATACGCTGCGCTTATTGATCAGCCAACAGGATTGGTATGACCGCCTGGGCAAGTTGGATATCCGGGCTTTATTGGAAAACCTCTTATCGGATATCGAAGTGCAGAGATTTATCGGTATTAACCGTTATCAAGATGTGCTTTGGTTCAACAAAGAAGGCTTTGAAGAGTTTTCCTGGTGGATGATGAGCATGGCTATTCTTCAAACTGCGACCCGCCCAGATTTCAGCACCACAAACCTGGTAGAACGAATCTTGGGAGCAGGCGAGATTCTCCAACAACTGTTGAAAGCCGAAGCGAATTCCGGTTATCAGGTTGAAGGACTGGTGCACGCGTTATCTGAGGATACTCCTAAGAAAGAAAAGAAGACAGCAAAACCAGTCAAAAAATGAAAGCCCTATCTTTCATTCCCGGAACGGGCGAAGTGGCGTCTTGTCCGTTAGGACGCTATCTCCCTCCTGTTACCTCCGGGACGATATCTGCCTGGTTAAAAGATCACATTCCGTCCGGTTCATGGATCCTGGATCCAATCGGTTTTTCTCCGTCACTGGACCTTGAAGCTGCCCGAGCAGGTTATCGGGTACTGGTTGCCTGCAATAACCCGGTGATCGGACTGATGTTGGAGGTGCTGGCCAACGCCCCAGCCAAAAAGGAATTACAGAGCGTTTTGGCAGAGCTTTCTTTGATGAAACGCGGCGATGAACGCCTGGATATTCATCTTCAATCGCTCTACCTGACCACCTGCCCGGGCTGTAAACAAACCATTCAAGCTCAAGGATATCTTTGGAAACGCGGAGACAAAGAGCCTTTTGCACGCCTGATCCACTGCCCTCATTGCGGAGAAGAAGGAGAATACCCTCTCTTGGAGGAAGATATTGCCCGACTCACCCCGCCAGGTAATCCTGCTCTCCATCGGGCGCGTGCCATCGAACGTGCCAGTCTCCAGGATGATGAGATCCGCCCGGGAGTAGAGGAGGCCCTGCGAGTATACCTTCCCAGACCGTTGTATTTCCTGACCACCCTGATCAATAAAATAGAAGGTGTTAGCTTATCTCAAGATCGCCGGCGCTTATTATGGGCATTAATTCTCACTCTTTGCGACGATGCTAATTCGTTATGGCCCTGGCCTTCTGGGCGTATCCGTCCGCGCCAGCTAACTGCCTCGACCCAATTCAGGGAAAATAATCTCTGGCTGGCACTTGAAAATGCCGTGCAAAGCTGGTCAAGTCTTACTAAGCCTTTATGCCTGACGGTCTGGCCCCAACTTCCTCCGAGCAGCCAAGACTCGACAGAAGGGTGTATCTGTCTCTTTCGCGGCAGACTGAAATCGCTCTTGCCGCTGCCACCTGACTTGAAAACCGTTGCTGCAATAACGGCTTTTCCCCGTCCCAGCCAGGCCTTTTGGACGTTATCTGCCATCTGGTCGGGTTGGCTTTGGGGGCGCGAAGCGGTACAACCTCTTAAAGCTGCCCTCGACCGCCGCCGATACGATTGGGATTGGCACGCCACAGCCCTGCACAGTTCCTTCGTCACGCTTTCTGAAGTGGTTCCTGATGGTTTCCCATTTTTCGGTGTGATGCCGGAAGCCATTCCGGGATTCTTGGGAGCTTTAGTTCTGGCGGCACAGGCAGGAGGATTTAAGATTGATGGGTTCGCGTTGCGCGAAGATGATGCGACGGCTCAGTTCACCTTGTCCCGCGGTTTATACGAAAGCTTAAGAGATTCGGATAATAAGAATTCTCTTGGCAAATGGATCCCGCAGGCAATTCAAAATTCCGTATCTGATCGCCACGAACCTGTTTCTTACATGACACTTTATGCTGCCGGATTATTGGCGCTGCATGAAGCACGCGCCTTTGGTTATAACCCTCAAGCCAATCTGCGATATTTTTCCGATTTATCCAACAAATTCGAAGCCGCCCTGCATGCCTCGATAAGCAATCCCCACCTGTTTCAGCGCTACGGCGGCAGCGAACAAAATATTGAAAATGGGCTATGGCGGTCAAGAGAGGTTGTTGCTGAAAAAAAACAGTTTCAGGACGAAGATTCTCCTCTTCATGACCGTATAGAGAAGGAATTGGTTCTCTTCCTTCAGAAGAATCCTGCCAGTCCGTTCATGAGCGTTATCCAGGAATTATGCCAGTTATTCCCCGGTCTGCTTACCCCAACAGAAAACTACATAAAATTATGCCTGGAATCTTACGCAGAACCCCAAAATGTACAAGGTGTTGAAGCCTGGAGCCTGCGCGCGGAAGATACGCCATCGGCCCGACGTCAAGATTTGCAAAATATACAGACCGTTTTGATGAATCTGGCGCATGAAATGAATCTAGACTGTAGCGAGGACCTCCCGGTGATCTGGAAAGCTTCACACACCAACCAGATCCTCTATGCTTTCTATCCCATTGCATCCTGTCTGGTTAGCAAATGGGTGTTTTCTGCAAAAGACATCCCCGGAAAGCATGTTCTTGTCTTTCCAGGTGGACGAGCACGCCTGCTGGCTTACAAACTATTGAATGATCCGTACCTGGCCGAAGCTGCACGCGGTTGGCATTTTCTGAAATTTCGCACTCTCCGGCTCTTCATGGAGCAGAAATCTCATGATCTGCCTTCATTTGAGCATTGGTTAGATGGCGACCCGCCCGATCTGAATGATTCCCGGCAACCATCCCTTTTTGACGCCTGATCAAAATTATGGTGTGGTAGGCGTGGGGGTTTCAGTTGGAACAGCTGTGACGGTTGGTGTTTCGGTTGGCGTGGCTGGCTCCACCGTATCCGTAGGAGTAACCGTGAGGGTAGGCGTTGGAGTTAGCGTGACTGTTGGGGTAACCGTTGGGGTCTCTGTTGGCGTCGGTGTGGCAGTCGGTACCTGCAACTTCAGGTGGATCCGTTTTTCGGCATAAGTATCATGGGTACTGGTCATGTATAACCGAAGGGTCACCTCACTGGCAGTGATCCCGCTTAAGTCCCAGGTATAGATACGCTCAGGCTGTCTGACGGGTGCAGTCTGGTTCTCTAAGAGCGGGGTCCACTGGCTTGGGTCGGATCCTTCTCCGTATTCCAAACGGAAATCTTTAAAGTCAGTTGTAGCATCCGCCAGGACGTAGATATCCAGCGGGTTGTAATCAATGGTTTGTCCATCTGAAAGCCCCGCAAAAAATAGCGACGGACGGGAATCGGTAGCCTTGCATTCCCGCTCCGGCACGAAGAAGATCGGTCGCGTAAAACCCAGCCCCACTGCCCAATCCTCTCCCTGTTGGTCTTGTTTGATCCATCTAATTGCATCCCCATCGGTAATATTCAGGACGAATTTCTTGTCCGTGTAATCAGCGCATTCAGCCGAAGCAGACAATCCTGTCCAGGTATCGATCATCACCTCGTTCCAAAAATCTTTCTCTTTGGGTTGTGGCAGTTGATCATACGCATAGATCTCGCTGCGTTGATTTTGACACCAATCGGAAGGCTCTGTCCCAGAAAGTGAGCATATCACCCGATCGACGATTCCAGTAGGACGGGCGAACGGGGTGGGGTTCCCGCCAGTAAGCGCCTGTTCTGCTATTTGCATAAATTGCGCCCAAATAGGCGCGGCTCCGGTTACACCTGAAGTATTCACCATGGGCGTATAATCTGCATTGCCAACCCAAACCCCCACCACCACATCCGGAGTATAGCCGATCGTCCAATTATCCCGAAAATCATTTGTAGTTCCAGTCTTCGCAGCCGCCGCAAATGGAAGGTTCAATACAGAATTTGCGCCAAACATCGGCTTGCGCGCCTCATTATCTGAGAGGATAGATGTGATCAGGTAAGCATGTTCTGGACGGACCACCTGATCCCCCTGGGGAGGAGTGTATTGGTATACTAAATTTCCCTGATAATCAACAATCTTCGTGATAGCCACCGGAGGAACTCGTTTTCCTCCATTCGCAAAAGCCGAAAACGCTGAAGTCATCTCGATGAGAGACACATCTCCCCCGCCCAACGTTAGAGAAAGGCCGTAATCGCTGCGCGTCAGTGTGGTGATGCCCATGCGCTTGGCAAAATTAATGAACCCATCTGCTTGAGGCGTATTGGGATCATCATAGATCCCCACGAACTGAAGAGCTTTCACCGCTGGAATATTATAAGAATTGGCCAATGCAGTTCGCACCGTCACAGGTCCGTGAAATTTTCCGTCATAATTGACTGGAATGTACGTTGGGCCAGTATCGGTTGGTTGCCCCGAAGGGGTGAATTGGCTGGGAATATCCCAAATTAAAGTAGAGGGGGTCCAACCTTTTTCAAATGCCGCGACATAGGTGAGAGGCTTAATCGACGAACCCGGCTGCCTGGGGGCTAACGCCATATTGATCTGACCGGAAATATCGGCATTGTAGAAATCAGCCGAGCCTACCATGGCAAGAATTTCTCCGGTATTGGGGCGAATCGCCACCAATGCACCATTAGTCACGTGGCGGTCAGCCAGCGACTGTATCTGTTGGCTAACAATTTGCTGCGCCTGATCCTGCAAATTTGGATCCAGGGTTGTGTACACGGTGAAACCATTACGGTACATCGCCTGAGGACCGTACTTATCTTCCAATAAGGTTCTGATATAAGTGACCCAATGAGGATAGCGTGCCACGATTGGATTTTCTTCAAAATCGTAACTTTCAATTTCTTGCATAGCGTTCGCCGCGGTGGTGGCGTCCACACACACTTTTTGCAGATTATTCGAACCGGTTGAGACCTGGATACAGCCCCGTTCCTGGCTTAATTGATAACTGAGCGTGACCACATCCTCAAAACGGGTCATTGTCTCTTCATGGTTGGTATACACATCCCAAACCGCAGGAGCTTGAGGTAATCCGGCCAGGAAAGCTGCCTGTCCAAAGGTCAGGTTACTGGCCGTTGTATTAAAATACGTTTCCGCGGCAGCCTCAATACCATAGGCATAATTACCATACGAGATCTCATTCAAATAAATTTCCAGGATCTCATCTTTGGAATAGCGCCGGGTAAGTTCAGCCGCCAGCACAATCTCACGCGCCTTCCGGTCAATTGAAGGATCATACCGTTCATCGGTCAAGAGCAGCAGGCGTGCCAGCTGCTGGGTGATCGTAGAGGCACCCGACACTGTCTCCCCAGAAGTGTAATTCGCCCACAATGCGCGAATGATTGCCCACACGTCAAATCCAGGATGGCTGTAGAAATCTTTGTCCTCTGTGGCAAGGGTGGCAGCGATCAGGTAAGGGGAAATCTTTTCCAGAGGAACGTAAGTGCGCCTGCCGCCAGTTGGGTCAACGATCTCATACAGCACATTTCCATTCCGGTCTAAAATGCGGGCGGTCTCAAAAGTGGAAGTGCGGCTGCGAAGGTCAACCAATCTCCCTTCAGCTTCCAATTCACGCATGATGTTGAAATATTGAAAAACGATGAATGCTCCCGCAACAACTGCGACCACAATGATCAAGAACAGAAATCCGATCAAACCCCGCACCAGGCAGCCCCTGGGCTTCTTGCGAGCTTTTGGCTGCGGCGCAATCGGAAAAGGTATCGTCTGGGGAACCGATCCATTGTATCTGCCGCCTGGTTTTGATGGTTCATCAGGGCGGCGCGGCTGTGAATACTCCGATTGAGGAGGATAATTGGATTGCTGGCCATAGGCAACCGGGCTGACCCGGGTAGCATCCAGGTCAGTCTCGTTCACCCGCCTGGGCAGAACAGCACTTCCCAGGCCAGGAGGCGGAGGGACCGTCTGCTTATCATGGATCGGATCACGCATGGTTTGTGTAGCTGCTTCAGCTAATGTCTGGTCCACGCGCGGCCGACCGCTGGGAGGGGTAATTTCAATCGGCGCGGGGGGAATCAAACCAACATCTGGCAGATCAAGATCTCCTTGCAGTGAAGGAGTTGGGGCTCTCTCGGGCATTCCGCTCGTCTCTTCAGTGGGCAGTGCCTGGTTCAACCAGCCCCAAGTCAAATCCTCCTCTGCGGCATCCAATGATGGTTCTGGCTCAAAAGCCTTTACTTCATGCGGTGGAGCAAAAGGTTCCGGCTTTTCCTTTTCCCCTGGCGTAACTGATGCTTCACCGCCCGGTGCATTCTCGGGCAGTCCATGCAGCCGCGCGGATTCGTCTTCTACAGATTTAAGCAACCGGCGCAATCTTTTTCCCGGTTGCGTAGATTCAGGGTCATCCCCTCCAGGTCGTTCTCCGGATGGTTTATTCTCAGGAAATTCTTGAGATGGGTCTGGGTCGGGGATCTGATTCTCGTTCATGCCGTTTAATCACCTTATTGATAAATGCTAAGAAAAGAAAAATCCTTCAGGCAGGAATTTGACGCCTTCATTCTAGCACAAAAAATGTTGATTCTGCTAAAATGAGAGTATGCGAACATGGAACCTCACGCCCGGCCAACCGATGTGTCTGAACCTGGCTGCAGATTGCCGCCTGGGAGAAATTGATACCCTAAACGATCATATCTGGGAGATCAAGCTGGGTGGAGGCGAACCAAGCGCGCTTGCACTTCAAACAACGTATGGTCTTCGGGCGCGTAGCATGCGCCTGTATCCGCGCTTCATCCGTAAAGATATAACGCTCTCCGATCCATTGCAGTTCCACCAACCACCAGCCCTGGAAGCATTTTATGCCAATTACTTAAGATTCCTTTTTTCTCCTTTCGAGGGTCTGGAAATACATCTGGAATACTGGGCTCCCGAATCTCATGCAGTGTGCGGCCGGATCCATATCACCAATCACAGCGCAACGCGAGAGATTTTCGAGATGGAGTGGGTCAGTCTGCTCAGTCCCATGGGAGAGGGTCAGAATATGGCGGCCATTCAGGTTGCCATGACCAATATCTTACAAGGCAAGACCAGTGACCTGATGCCGGTTTTCTTCATGACTGGCGGCCCGAATCCCGGAAAGAGTTCCTTTCCTTCTCTGAGCATTAACGTTGATTTACACCCAGGCGGTGAACGTACCCTCACCTGGGCGCTGGTCAGCCTGAAGGATGTTGATGCATCATTGGAAAAGGCGCGCCGTTTGACCGCCCGCCCATGGGACGCGGAGATCGCCCGTATTGAGCTGTTGAACCAAAGTGAAATGATCGAGATCTATACAGGCGACGACGATTGGGATGCGGCGTTTTCACTCAGCCAGAAAGTAGCTAATGGGCTTTGTTTTCCTGCCAACGAGAAGGTTTCCCACTCGACCTTCCTGCTCAGCCGGCAGCCAGACCATGGATACTCCTTCCGTGAAGATGGTAGCGACCATTCGTATTTATGGAGTGGACAAACCGCCCTGGATACTTACTTTCTTGCCAATGCCTTACCCGCCCAGCGCGAAAGAAGCCGGAACCTGATCCGCAATTTTATTTCCGCCGCTGATGCAGAGGGAAATTTGGAATGGCGGATCAGCCTGTTTAATTCGCCCACGCATCGCAATTCCCAACCGGTGCTCTCTGCCCTGGCCTGGCGGTTGGCAGGTGATCCACCCGATCCAAAATGGCTGGAAGAGGTCTATCCTCCCCTGCTCAAGTTTTTCCGATCCTGGTTCTCCCCAACCAACGACCGGGACGGCGACGGCTTCCCCGAATGGTCGCACCCGATGCAAACCGGATGCGAGAATGCGCCTATCTACGATCGCTGGCACGGGGGCCAGGGCATGGACACAACATACATCGAAAGCCCTGGCCTTGCATCCATGCTCTACAATGAAGCGATTCACTTGATGAAGATGGCGCGCCTGTTGGAGATTGAGATTGATATTCCCGACCTGGAAAAACAAGCAGAATACTTACGGTTAGCTGTGCAATCCACCTGGGATGTCAACGCACTCACCTATCACCATCGCGATGCCTTCACTCATCTGATTCAAACCGGAGAGCGGATCGTCAGTTTTACTGGCTCAGGCAAGACCAAACTACAATTCCGCAGCCAACAACCGCAGCGGTTGTTAGTCTATCTCAACGTTCCCCCCGAGACCAGCCGCGTCATCCAGGTCAAAGTCCATGGTCAAACCCGTAAAGGTTTCGCCACTGAGACCATCGCTTCCCGCCAGTGGAATTGGTCCGAAAAGCAGGCCGTCGCCACCACTCAAAACACCTTTATCGCTTTACGCCAGATCGAGATCACCGGACTTCCTCAGGAAGGGATCGGCTGGCTCTCGACTTGCAGCTATACGCAAGAAGATTGCTCGCTGCTTCTGCCGATATGGGCGGGGATTTCTTCCCCTGAACAAGCCCGCCAGGCAGTTCGCACCACCCTTTTTGGCCATTATGCCGGACCATTTGGACTGCCGCTCAGTCCTTCATCAGACACCAGTTCGGCAGCCTTGATCCCCCTTGTGTTTAACCTGCTGCTTGGCGAAGGGATGCTCCGCTATGGTCTGCGCCGCCAGGCCGCCGACCTTTTCACTCGCTGGATGAAGGCCATCATCCCCTGTTTACGCCAATCCCAGCTTTTCCGCGCCACATACCATGCCACCACCGGCCAGCCTTCCGGTGAGGCCAACGCTCTGCGGGGTTTAATTCCTTTGGATTTCTTCTTGAAAGTACTGGGAATTCGTTCTTTACAGCCCAATCGAGTGATTTTAGAAGGAAATAACCCATTTCCCTGGCCAATTACGGTACAATACTTAGGAATGATAATTACACGTGAAGCAGACAAGACTCGTTTGACATTTCCCAACGGCCAAACCGTTGAAGTAGAGGACGATCAGCCTCATCTGATCACTTTGTAGCCTACCCGGCAACCCGGTAAACCTATGTGCGGAGGAGGATATGTATGAACAAAATGAGTAAGGAACAAGCGTCTGGGAACCTGCTGTTGTCTGTGGTACAGGCGCAGGATGCTGAAAACGCCCAGAATGCACTGGCCCAACTCGGATTGAACGTGATCCGGTTGCCCAGTGTGGGAGGATTCTTGGGGCGAAGGAACGCCACTCTGATGATGAATTTGCCCGAACAATTTCGAGAAGCGGCCATGCAATCTCTGCAAGATAACTGCCGCCAGCGGATCGAATATATCGCTATCCCCCTGGAAAGCGCTCCATTACCCATGCCCACCCCCACGCCGGTCACTATCGGCGGCGCCACCGTTTTCAGCCTGGAAATCGATCATTACGAGGAGATTTAGCCATGAAACTCATCATTGCCATTCTGCGAGATGAAGATAACGACCCTGTCTCTCACGCTTTGACGTCGGCCGAATTCCGCGTAACCTACATCGCTTCCACCGGCGGCTTCCTGCGCCGCGGGAATACCACATTGCTGATCGGAACCGATGATGAGCGCGTCGATACCGCCCTGGACCTGATTCGCAACAACTGCCTTCCTCCATCTGAACCAGGCGCCAAACGCGGAACGATCTTTGTGGTTAAAGTCGACGACTACCAGCAGATTTGATTCTGACCGGTAGCCGTGATTCTTGTGATCAATAAGTAGATCAGCGGATATTATCGCTGACCGTTTAGGATTCAGGCTATTCTTCGAGACTGGCTTCCTTGGCCTTCTTGTTTTGCTTGCCGCGTTCTTCCGTGTCCAGGATCTTCTTGCGGATGCGGAAATTTAACGGGGTCACTTCCAAAAGCTCATCGTCCGATAGGTGCTCGATGGCCTCATCCAGGCTCATCTCCACCGGCGGGGTAAGGCGGATTTCAATATCTTTGTTCGACTGGCGCATGTTGGTCAGGTGTTTCTTCTTGCAAACATTGATCGGCACATCGGCTTCGCGGTTGGTTTCACCGATCACCATGCCTTCGTAAACATCGACACCCGGCCCCACGAACAGGACACCCCGCTCTTCGGCGTTCTTTAGTCCGTATGTGTTGGTGGTACCGGTTTCCCACACCACCAGCGCGCGGGTGACCTTGCCGCCGATCTGACCGGCAAATGGCTGGTAACCGCTAAAGATCGTGTTCATCACGCCTGTTCCGCGTGTGGCGGTCAGGAAATGGTATCGGAAACCCAATAACCCGCGGGTCGGCACAGTGTAGGTCAGATGCACCGTGGTATCGGGATTGTTCAACATATCCTTCATGATCCCGCGCCGCGTGCCCAGCATCTCCACCACTATTCCCACCGTGTCAGCCGGCACATCGATGTGCACTTCCTCGAACGGTTCCAGCAGGTTGCCATTTTCGTCTTCGTGGTAGATCACTTCGGGCCGGGAGACCTGGAATTCGTATCCTTCGCGGCGCATGGTTTCGATCAGGATCGCCAGGTGTAGTTCGCCGCGTCCAGAGACGATGAACTTGTCGGACGTGTCTGTTTCGGCTACGCGCAACGCAACATTGTTACGCAATTCCTGCATCAGGCGTTCGCGCAGCTTGCGGGATGTACTCCACCTACCTTCCTTGCCGGCAAAAGGCGAGGTATTCACCCCAAAGGTCATCTGCACGGTTGGCGCTTCCACCTCGATCGGGGTCAGCGCGATCGGGTTATTGGGATCCGCCAGGGTTTCCCCGATCGCCACGTTCTCCAACCCCGCGATCGCCACGATCTCGCCTGCAGCCGCGCTTTCGGTTTCGGTCTTCTCCAGGCCTTCAAAGACATATAAATAGCGCGCGCGCTCCGGGTAGATCTGCCCGGATACGCTGATCCTCGCCAGTGGCTGGTTGGTGTTCACCGTGCCGGCGAAGATGCGCCCAATGGCAGTGTTGCCGCGGTAATCGTCATAGCCCAGGTTGGCTACCAGGATCTGCAGCGGCGCATCCGGATCGACCTGCGGAGCAGGGATATTTTCGATGATCGCTCGGAACAAAGGTGAAATGTCGTTTTCCAATTTCCGAGTGGTCCCCGCCTGACCCGTGATGGCATTGGCGTAAATGATCGGGAAATCCGCTTGTGTCTCATCCGCCCCCAATTCAATAAAGAGATCAAAGGTATCGTCCAGGGCGCGGTCAGGCTCGGCATCCTTGCGGTCCATCTTGTTGATCACCAGGATGGCCGGATGTCCCATCGCCAAGGCCTTCTTCAGCACGAAGCGAGTCTGCGGCATGGGGCCTTCCGCAGCATCCACCAGCAGCAACACCCCATCCACCATGTTCATGATCCGCTCCACTTCGCCGCCAAAATCGGCATGCCCGGGAGTGTCGACGATATTGATCTTGATCATCTCGCCCGTATCCGGATGCGGAATGGTGATGGAAGTATTTTTGGCCAGGATGGTGATGCCGCGTTCGCGTTCCAGGTCGTTTGAATCCATCACGCGTTCCTGAATCTGCTGTCCCTCGCGGAATACGCGGGCTTGCCTGAGCAACTGATCCACCAGGGTGGTTTTTCCATGATCAACATGCGCAATAATGGCGATGTTGCGAATATTATTACGAACGGTTTGCATATTCTTCTTCCTTCTTTATAAATGAACCATACACAAGATTACAATCATATCAAATCCGCGTCACTTTGAACAGGGGCTAATCTGCTGCCAATATTCGGACTATACTTATCAGATATGCAAACTCTCTTGTGAAATGCCAGAAATCCTTTACAATCGAATTTACAGTAAACAAGGAGTCTAAATGAAACGCATTTTATGGTTAACTTTTGGATTATTGGTAGTATTCGCATTAGCCGGCTGCGACGAATGGAAGCAAACCCAGCAGGCCATGCAAAACCAGTCTGCGGCGAGCAATTCCTCTGCGTCAGAAACAGGCACGAATACTCCCGTTCCACCCACCCCCACCGCATCCAACACACCCACCGATACTTCCACTCCATTACCCCCCACCCCCACCAACACCCCCGAACCCACCTTCACCGCCACCCCTGAACCTCTCGGGCCGCTCTCCTATCCGGCAGGGATCAGCCCCCTGAGCGGCGAACCGGTCCAGAACCCGGACCAGCTCCAATGGCCTCCGGTGATGGTTTCCATCTCCAATTTCCCGATCACCGCCCGCCCGCAGTCCGGGCTATCCTATACGCCGTTCGTCTACGAGACCTACATCGGCGAAGGCATGACCCGCTACCTGGCGCTCTTCTACGGCGATTTCCCGCTGAAGCCGTCCGAGAACAACCCATCCGGCGGCCAGGGTTCCTCGAATTCCACCCCTTCGGATGAGATCGGACCCATCCGCTCCGGACGCCTGGTCTACGAACAACTGCGCAAGCAAAACAACGGCATCGTGGTCATGGTCTCCGGTTTTGCGCGCGTGCGCGCCACCATCACCGAACACATCAATGTGTTTGGCGCCGATGAGGACGGGGCCGGAAATATGCTCTCCATCGATCAACTCGATCAGATCGCCCAGGATACCTTCGCCCGTTTTGGCAACAGCTTCCCCGCCGGCCTCCTCTTTGATGCGGCCGTTCCCGCCGGAGGAAAACCGGCCAGCAAGGTCTGGCTGCCGTGGAGCTACCGCAACCAGGTCTGGTGGGTCTATGACCCGCAGGCCGGCGTCTACCGCCGTTGGCAGGATCAGGCGGATGGGCAGACCTTCGTGGAACAGACCGATGCCCTCACCGGGGAACCGCTGGGCTTCGAGAATGTAATCTTCCTCTTTGCCGAGCACCACGCCGAATCCGAGACCATCTACAACATCACCCTGACCGGCGTGACCAACGGCAACGCGTTGCTCGTCCGCGACGGGCAGATCTACCCCATTTTCTGGACCTCGCAGATCGACAATTACGAGTTGACCAACAAGACCAACCGGCCGATCCGCTACTACGATGCCAACGGCAACCCCTTCCCGCTCAAACCCGGCCAGACCTGGGTGGAGATCCTCCCGCTCAGCTCTTACTTTGACACCTATGAGACCGTCGATACCTACGACTGGGGCGACCTGGTCAAGCTCAAGACCCCCGGCAGCGGCATCTGGGCGGTGCGCTTTCACGCACCGGTGATCGGACAATAGAAATTCTCTCCACTCAACCCGGGATTTCCCCGGGTTGAGTTTTTATTCCCGCAACAGTGCGTCAGTCCTTTTCCCGCTTTCTTGTATAATCATTTTATGCAACAAAAGAAGAAACGGTTTGCGGTAATAAGAAGGCATGAGCAAACCCCAACCCGCACATCCACTTTCACGCCCACTTCAACGCGCACCTTCACCCCTACCCGGACGATCACGCCTACCCGCACCATCACGCAAACCCCCACCATCACTTCCACGCCTACCATCACTCCCACCGGACCAACCGGCACGCCCACGCCTACGGTATGTGTCCCCTGCATCCCCAATCCAAAACTGCACATTGAGTGCAAGGAAGTTGTTACCTGCGACGAACAAAGTTCCTCTATGCCGGTTGGAGGAGGTTTCGACCTGTTTGATCTTGGGATGAGTCTGCTGACGGAATATGGCACGCTGGGTACTCCGCCAACCGGGAGCATGACCATCCAATACACCTACGATCCGCTCAACCGCCTGACCGGAGCCGCCTACAGCGACGAATCCTTCTTCGTCTACAGCTATGATGCCAACGGCAACCGCCTGGCAGCCACCAGCACGACAAGCACCACGCTCTACAGTTACGATTCAGCCAACCGCCTGAGCTCGGTCACGGTTGACGAACTGGAGCCGCGTATTTATACTTGGGATAATAACGGCAATCTGCTCTCCGATGGCATGAATACCTATACCTATGATCCCGCCAATCGCCTGACGGACTTCTCGGGCGGGAATATCTCCTATCAATATGCCTACAACGGCCTGGGCGACCGCTTGCAGCAAATTCAAGATGGGCAAACCACCACCTACACCCTCGACCTGAACGCCGGGCTGACCCAGGTGTTGAGCGATGGAACCTATACCTACCTGTATGGCTATGACCGCATTGCGCAATCCGGAGCAAGCGGCATGGAGTATTTCCTACCGGATGCGCTGGGCAGCGTGCGCCAGATGACGGACGAAGTAGGTGGGGTTACTCTCAGCCAAAGCTTCACTCCCTACGGTGAACCGCTCGCCAGGGGCGGAATCGGCTCCACCGCCTACGACTTCGCCGGGGAGTGGTCGGACCCCTCCGGTTTGCAATATCTGCGCGCCAGGTATTATGCGCCCCAGACTGGTCGTTTTATCTCGCGCGACGTTTGGGAGGGCGACGCGGAAGCGCCCATGTCGTATAACGCCTGGTTGTATGGGTATGCAAATCCGGTGGTATATACGGATCCGAGCGGAATGATCCCTGAGCCAATAAATACTTCAGGATACTCGTTCTACGCTGTTTTCAAAACAGTAAGCGAAAGACAGTGGACCCCTCAAGAAAAGGCTGTAGTAAATATCGCATCCGCTAAGATCGCGAAAGCCTATTCGCAAGCATACAACCGCGAAGTTCGAAAACAAATATTGGAAGGTTGTGGTCCAACAGACTTATCAAAAATCAATTTCTCCAGTCTATTTATTGATCCAAGCGCTGCATTCATGTGGATTCATCTTGGAAAAATTGAATATATATTTCAACCTCAAGTTTATGGCTATTGGGCTGAGGTATCTGATCTTAATACCATCAATGTGTATGCCAGTGCAGAAATAAGCGATTCTCGGTTTATTACTCATGAGATCGGCCACGCATTTGAGAATTCTGTAGTTACTGGCTTTACGAAAAGAGAAGGCAGCCCCTTATCAATAACTCCTCGCGGAGGAATCAATACCGAGGATATGTGGTCCCGCGCAAATACCATCTATTGTTCCCCAGGATCTTATTCTAATGACTGCGCTGGATTTGCAGGCAAATGGCTTGAATGGACATGGAGTAAAGATAAAGGGCCTTATAACGATAATGGCACACCAAATAATTATCAAGATGACAAGGATGGACGTGGGGAAATTTTTGCGGACATGTTTGTGGGCTGGGTCTTCAACAGATGGGAAATGTACCCTGAAGGAACCCCCTATCATTATCCCAATACCCTTACTCCAATGGGGCACGAAAGAAGCTATTACATGAGTTCAAATATGGACGCATGGGTCTACTATGCAATTAATATAAACAAAAATTGGTTTAAGAATCATTTTAACGTCAAGGATTGGCGAAGAGAATAAACACTGGATAGAGAGATAGAATGGATAAAAAAATGCCTCGATACCTTTTCTTCTTTTGGTGCGTAATAACGCTGCTCATTCTGTGTGGCTGCGAGAAACCTCAAGCCCCAACGATCGCGCCGACCAATACACTATATTTTATAAAAACCCCCACCTGGACGATTACCTCGTCCCCCTCACCAGTGCCTTCATTCACCCCCACTCCTAGCATCACACCTACTCCTACCGTTACGCTTACTCCTACGATCACAGCAACTCCCAAACCGCTGCCAATTCCGGGTAATCTGAGTCCCAAAGATTTTTTCCTGTATCTGGTACAGACCAATGGGGGCTGTGAATTGCCTTGCTGGTGGGGAATTATTCCAGGCTCAACTACCTGGGATCAGGTTCAGGAACTCGTTTCATACTTTCCACATAAAATCGAATATCGAAAAGGAGCAAGAGACTATGTAATACAGATTTCTATTGATGATTGGGATCCCATCATCATCGGGATCATGTTAGATAAAAGAAATACTGTGTATCAGATCGGAATTGATCCAAGTGTCACCTCCTACCGATTTGGCCTCAATCAACTTCTGCGATACAACGGAAGCCCTTCTAAAGTTTACATAGACACGCACAAATCTGCGCCAGGACTCTCACATGGGTTCATGAGCCTAGTCTTGTTTTACGAGCACGAGCATTTCTATGTGATTTATAATGCAAACGCTTACCCGCAAGACAACCAAATTCAAGCTTGTTTTGAAGGGGGACCATACGTCAAAATTTTCTCCGATGAGCAAAATAATACCGACGAAGAAATCCTTCAATGGTTTTTTGGTCCAACACCAGAAGAGTTTCCGGCCTATACCTTGCCTGCCGAAAAGGCTTTGGGCATGACTCCAGAGGAATTCTATATACAACATAAAAACACTGGCGACAATTGTGTTGTCACACCTCTGGAAATCTGGCCGTAACTCCACGAAAATGGAATACTTCCTGCCGGATGCGCTCGGCAGCGTGCGCCAGATGACGGACGAAGTAGGCGGGGTCACTCTCAGCCAGAGCTTCACTCCCTACGGCGAACTGCTAGCCAGGGGCGGGATCGACTCCACCGCCTACGACTTCGCCGGGGAATGGACGGACCCCTCCGGGCTGCAATACCTGCGCGCCCGGTATTACGCACCCCAGACTGGTCGTTTTATCTCGCGCGACGTTTGGGAGGGCGACGTGGAAGCGCCCATGTCGTATAACGCCTGGTTGTATGGGTATGCAAATCCGGTGGTATATACGGATCCGAGCGGAATGATCCCTGAGCCAATAAATACTTCAGGATACTCGTTCTACGCTGTTTTCAAAACAGTAAGCGAAAGACAGTGGACCCCTCAAGAAAAGGCTGTAGTAAATATCGCATCCGCTAAAATCGCAAAAGCTTATTCACAAGCTTACAACCGTGAAATTCGAAAACAGGTATTGGAAGGTTGTGGTCCAACCGATTTATAAAAGATCAATTTCTCTAGTCTCTTCATCGATCCAAGCGCTGCATTCATGTGGATTTATCGATGGGATGAATACCTATATCTATGATCCCGCCAATCGTCTGACGGACTTCTCGGACGGGAACATCTCCTACCAATATGCCTATAACGGTCTGGGCAACCGCTTGCAGCAAAGCCACAACGGACAAACTACCACCTATATCCTCGACCTGAACGCCGGGCTGACCCAGGTGCTGAGTGATGGAACCTATACCTACCTGTATGGCTATGACCGCATTGCGCAATCCGGAGCAAGCGGGATGGAGTATTTCCTACCGGACGCGCTGGGCAGCGTGCGCCAGATGACGGATGAGGTTGGCTCGGTTACTTTGAGCCAGAGCTTCAGCCCCTACGGCGAACTGCTGGCCAGGGGCGGAATCGGCTCCACCGCCTACGACTTCGCCGGGGAATGGTCGGACCCCTCGCGCGACTCGTGGGGCGGCAACGTGCGCCAAATGGCTCTGATTTTTGATTGACAATTCAATACCCCTCCTCTACACTTAACCCATGCTTTCCCGTGTCCTTTCCTGTTCCATCATCGCCCTGGATGCCATGATCGTTGAAGTGGAAGTCGATTCCAGCAACGGCATGCCCGGCATGTTCATCGTCGGCCTGCCGGATGCCGCCGTTCAGGAGTCGCGCGAGCGCGTCCAGGCCGCGATCAAGAATACTGGCCTGATGTATCCGCGCAAACGGGTGACCGTCAACCTGGCCCCCGCCTCGGTGCGCAAGGAAGGCCCGGCCTACGACCTTCCGATTGCCCTGGGAGTATTATTAGCCTCCGAGCAACTCCCCCTCACTTCGCTGGCCAACAGCCTGGTGATCGGCGAGCTATCCCTGGACGGCAGCGTGCGCCACGTGCGCGGCGTGCTTCCGATGGCCGCCCTGGCGCGCGAGCAAGGCTACAGCCGTGTCTTTGTCCCCCAGGCGGATGCCGTCGAAGCCGCGCTCATCCCCGGCCTGGAGGTCATCTCGGTGGCCTCGTTGGAGGCGCTGGTCGCCCACCTGGACGGACGCGCGCCGATCCCGGCCCAAGCGACGATTGAGATATCCCAGGTGGAAGCGGTGGTACAGACCGACTTTGGCGAGATCAAAGGCCAGGAGCATGTCAAACGTGCATTGGAAGTGGCTGCGGCTGGCGGCCACAACGTGCTGATGATCGGCCCGCCCGGCGCAGGCAAGACGCTCCTGGCGCGCGCGCTGCCCTCCATCCTGCCCACGATGAGCATTGACGAGGCCCTGGATGTCACACGCATCTACTCGATTGCCGACCAACTTCCCGCCGATATTCCTCTGGTGCGCACGCGCCCCTTCCGCGCTCCGCACCACACCATCAGCCATGCCGGTCTGGTCGGCGGCGGCAACTGGCCGCACCCCGGTGAGATATCCCTCGCCCACCGCGGGGTGCTCTTCCTGGACGAACTGCCGGAGTTCGGCCCGCGCGTGCTGGAGGTGATGCGCCAACCGCTGGAGGATAAGGTCGTTACCATCAGTCGCGCGCAGGGCTCTTCCACCTTCCCGGCCAACTTTCAGTTGATCGCGGCTTCCAATCCATGCCCGTGTGGATGTTAATCACAACGATTTGACTATCGTCAGGGTGTGGATGCCAACGAAACAATAAGCTGATTCCCCACCCAACCATATTTCACTAGGAGATAGAAAATGAGACACAAAAAAATTCTTTATGCCCTGGCAGTTATATTCGCTGGAATTGCCATTTTTCTTGGAATATTGTGGCTACAAAACGAACAAAAACCAAAGCTAACCCCGGATGAAATTGAAGCAGAAAAAATAATTCTTTCCTATATCGAAGCAAAAGGACTAGACATTGAACCCGGCACTGAAGGGTATAGCTTACTTATGAAAGGAATATTACTTGATGGTTACCCTGAATTAACCGGCAAGAATCCAATTTACGGGAATGATCCAAAAATACGAGATGCGATAATTAGTTATGCGGGAAAACATTTGGATAAAAAATACAAACAACCCGAAGGAGCCGCTGAGCCAAAACCTGTCCCCACAATTCAATTGCAACCTACTAATTAATCATCTTATAATTTTCTTCGCTGACACGGAGGTAATCCATCATGCAATTAATTAAAGCAGCAATAACCGTTTTAATACTTTTATCCTCTCTCATGGGAACTAACGTCATTCAAGATTATCAAAAATCACCAGCTAATCCAATCAATCAAGTGACACAGGTTGAAATCGAGCAAATAATCCTAAGATACATCGAAACCTATAATCTCAATATTATGCCCGAGACCAGAGGATATGCTTTGTTTATGAAAGGCATATTGCTTGGTGAATATCCTGAATTATCCTTTGGAAATTCAGCGTTTGTTAAGAACGAAGAAACTCGAGTTGCCATTCTTGATTATGCATGGGAACAAATGAAACCTTTATTCGAAGGGTCCCAATTTGATCCCAGAATTTATCCTATTTCAGAGGCCAGAAACCTGGATATTTCCTTAGATTATCTATCACCGCAGATAGAGGAAACTTCATCTGCTCAGAATCGTGCATCAGCAATAGCGTATGCTTATTTATGGAGCCAACAAGGCTCTGCAAAACGTAATCCATTATATCCAGATTTCGGATTTGATGATTGTACGAATTTTGTTAGCCAGGCTATGTTTGCTGCTGGTTACCCAAAAGTAGGTAGTGGCGATGGCTGTAAACAAGAAAGCACATTTTTTGAATGGTATGTCAACGCAAACCCAAATCCTTCTTTGTTCTGTACGGGAGATTTCCGAGAATGGGAATGGGCTACAACTTGGAGTGTTCCGGCAGATTATCGAGAATACTTTGCTCATCGAAGCAGCAACGCAATTGAATTCGGTTATACAGAAAACCCTGGAATTGCAGCCTATTACCTGGTCCCGGGTGATGTAGTTCAATTGATGAGCAAAGATGGAGAGAACTGGTATACTTACCACACAATGATTGTAACGAAAGAGGATGGTTCAGGATTATATGTTACTTATCATTCAGATGCAAACGGGCTCGATGTGGTCGATCAACCACTATGGGAAATTTCAACCAGTCCGACAAAAGTATTTATGCTTGTGCGAATGTTTCCAGAAAAGGTCTTTTTACCGGTCATAACAAATAATTCTAATTACACCGATCAAAGTGATAATTTGCAGCTAACTGCTTATCCAGCGCCTACGGAAAATTATTCGGAAGGTCTCGTTGAACCTTCAATTCTCACAGGCTACCCTGCGCCTTAGCATATCTCTACACTTAACCCATGCTCTCCCGCGTTCTCTCCTGTTCTATTATCGCCCTGGATGCCATGATCGTTGAGGTGGAAGTCGATTCCAGCAACGGCCTGCCGGGCATGTTCATCGTCGGCCTGCCGGATGCCGCCGTGCAGGAATCGCGCGAGCGCGTCCAGGCCGCGATCAAAAACACCGGGCTGATGTATCCGCGCAAACGGGTGACGGTCAATCTGGCCCCGGCCTCGATGCGCAAGGAAGGCCCAGCCTACGACCTGCCGATTGCCCTGGGGGTATTATTAGCCTCCGAACAGCTCCCCCTCACTTCGCTGGACAACAGCCTGGTGATCGGCGAACTGTCGCTGGACGGCAGCGTGCGCCATGTGCGCGGGGTGTTGCCGATGGCCGCCCTGGCGCGCGAGCAGGGCTACACGCGCGTTTTTGTCCCCCAGGCGGATGCCGCTGAGGCGGCCCTCATTCCCGGCCTGGAGGTCATCCCGGTCGCTTCGCTGGAAAGCCTGGTAGCTCACCTGGACGGCCGCGCGCCGATCCCGGTTCAACCGACGATTGAGATATCCCAGGTGGAAGCGGTGGTACAGACCGACTTTGGCGAGATCAAAGGCCAGGAGCATGTCAAACGCGCCCTGGAGGTGGCCGCCGCCGGAGGGCACAACGTGCTGATGATCGGCCCGCCCGGCGCAGGCAAGACCCTCCTGGCGCGCGCTTTACCCTCCATTTTGCCGACGATGAGCATTGACGAGGCGTTGGATGTCACACGCATCTACTCGATTGCCGACCAACTTCCCGCCGATATTCCTCTGGTGCGCACGCGCCCCTTCCGCGCTCCGCACCACACCATCAGCCATGCCGGTCTGGTCGGCGGCGGCAACTGGCCGCACCCCGGTGAGATATCCCTCGCCCACCGCGGGGTGCTCTTCCTGGACGAACTGCCGGAGTTCGGCCCGCGCGTGCTGGAGGTGATGCGCCAACCGCTGGAGGATAAGGTCGTTACCATCAGTCGCGCGCAGGGCTCTTCCACCTTCCCGGCCAACTTTCAGTTGATCGCGGCTTCCAATCCATGCCCGTGTGGATGTTAATCACAACGATTTGACCATCGTCAGGGTGTGGGTACCAACGCGTCAATAGAAAATGAACTAAACAAGACTTTTTTTCATTGCCAAAACAGAAACCTTATGCTAAACTGAACTCATTACTGGTACATCCAGGGGGAAAGGAATGCCCCGGAAATTAATGGTATACCTGTCCATCCCAAATTTGGTGAAAGTGCTTAAGGATTGATTTTCCCTAAAATATTGGACAGGCCAGTTTATTGTTTTTTCCAGGGAAGTTGAAAATTTTATACATAGCGCCCTTGTCTCTCAGCACATATTTATGCTGCTAAACACCCAAACCCATTTTTGAAGAAAGGGAAAACAACATGAAGGCCTGGTACAACCTGTTCTTGCTGATTGCTTTGCTTGCAAGTAATTTTGGCGTTCCTAATCCCGGTGAAACAAGGTCGTCAAAATCCACCATCTCCGAAAATATTATCAAGATAGTTGGGATGAATACCTCCCAATTGAAGATTCCAAAGCACTTATTAAAATCTCGTCTAGTTAACACAAGGTTATCACTTGAAACATTACCAGAAACCATAAGTCTTGATAATCCCAGTAACATCCGTGAAATCAATCTTTACTCGGGGGAAATTGTTGCACAAGGCGAAATCAATTCTAGATCCGAATATGGAACTTTAATATCAGGGCTTACCCCTGGAAAAACCTATGTTATCTATGCCTGGGGGCATTTTTGTTACCACTATGTTAGTGAGCAAAATCCCCCATGTTCGCGCGGTGATAATACTGGTAATGCTGGTGGATTAGAATTTCTAGATGTGGCGACATGGCCACAAAATTATTACGATAAAGTTTACAGTGACATCGTGGTGGACCGAGTAAAAGGCTGGAAATATACAGCGAGTGAAGGAGATCAACTTAGAATCAGAGTATCAGAATCTAGCAGCATAAATTGGACAGATAATGTTGGAAATCTATATTACAGAATTTACGAAGTAGTATTACCTTCCGATCAATCCTTGTCTCCTGTCAGTCCGTGTTTTTACAATCAATCTCAATCCCAATGGTGGGTAGGTGGTCCCATCGATGCACGGACAGGGAATTATGTATATCAAACCACTGACCTATCGATCAAAGGTGTAGCCGGTGATTTATTCCTCCAGCGCACTTATTCCTCATTGCGGTCAACTGATGATGGCGTGCAAGGGTATGGTTGGAGGCACAACTATGAAATCAACCTAACTCCAAACGATGGAAATGGATTTGCAGTTATTGAAATGGGGGATGGTTCGAAAATCAGATTTACGATTGTTTCGGATGCCAATGAGACGGTTACAAAATATGCCCCATTACCTGGAATCTCAGCAGAGCTAACCTTTGAAACATCTCTCGATCGATATATTTTAAAATCGTCTGATCAACTGGTATATGAATTTGACACCAGCGGCAAACTCACGAAATTAACCAATGCTAAAGGGTTTATTGAATATTTTATATATACGGATGGTTTGCTATCTCAGGTGACTGATGATCAATCCGGGAGATATCTAGCCTTCAGTTACAATTTGGATGGAAAATTAGAATCTGTAAGTACTTCTGCGGGAAGAACAATCTCGTACACTTATCAAAATGGAGATCTGACCAGCGTCAATGATAATGGCGCTAGTTGGGCTTATGAATATATAGATCATCGTTTGTGGAAAGTGTTAAATCCGCTCAATGAAATCATCGAACGGACTGAATATGACTCACAGGGACGCGCCCATGAGCAGTACAATGGAAACGACGAATTAGTTGTGGCTCTCACATTTGACACAGATACGACATCGGTTTCCGATGCTTTTGGAAATACAACCGTCGGCGATTACAATAATTTGGGTACACCTGCTCAGATCGAACGACCAGGGGGTACTGGAACTATTACGGTAACCTATGACATGAATTTCAATATAACCAGCATTACGGATGCCCTGAATAATACTTCACAATTATCCTGGAGCGCTAACTGTTCGAATCCAACCCATGTGGAAGATGCGGCTGGGAATGAATTGAGCCTTGTTTACAACAGCTTAAATAATCCAATTTCAATGACGGACGCCCGTGGATTCTCCACGACCTATGAATATAGCTTTTCAAATAGCGTTTCAAATTTGACAAAAACAAAGAAAACGGTCAGTTCTGATCCTTTGGTGGAACAAGAGACGCAATATACATACAATGCACAAGGACATCTTGAAACCGTGACCTCGCCAGGCCAAAGCGTGACAACCTACGATTATGATGCTTACGGACAAATAGCTACAATCACGGTCCAACCAACTTCTTTGTATGCCGACACCATTTCGACCTATTTTACTTATGACTCGGCAGGTCGAGTAAAAACCCAAACCGATGCCTGGGGCCGCACGGATTGGACATGTTATGATGCGGTAGGACGGGTAACGCGTTTGGTAAATAATGCAAGCGGAGAAGGAAATTCTCCTCAAACAGATCCGTGTGATGTTGCTAATTACCAACCAAGCACTGATATCTCATATGACCGAATCAACTCAAATGTTTATGATGACGCCAACCGCTTAATCGCCACAATTGACGAGGCGCAAGTTATAACCCGTTATTATTATGATGCGGCAGGTCGCCAGACAACTGTAGTCCAAAATTTATATAACCAATCTATCGAAACCAGCCAGCCACCACTCCGAAGCTCCAATTACCCCGATCGTAATATCAGGACAGATTATGAATATGACGATGCCGGCAACTTGGTCGCTACAACAGATCCGCTTGGACGAGTTACCCGCACCTATTATGATGCACTTAACCGACCTGTCAAAGTTGTGCAAAATTTTGTTGGCGAGATTTCGGCGCAGAATCCACCGTCATTTGATCCTTTATATCCAGATCGTAATCTGCTAACAGAAACTGTGTATGACGAGGTTGGAAATGTTATCGCAACAATCAACCCAGGTGGAAGGATCGACCGAACTTATTATTTCAGCAATCAGATTGGTCAACCAGTCGTTCAAATCCAAAATCTTACCGAGTGGGGTATTGAGAACTCAGAACCTCCCAGTCGTACCTCGCAAACAGCCAGCGAAAATTTACGTACCGATATTCTTCACGATGGAAATGGAAATACAATTGCCAGCCAGGCTCCAGATGGTTCCATTACACGGAACTATTATGATGGTTTGAACCGGCAAATCGCTGTCGTTGAAAACTGGGTGGGAACTGACATTTGGGATGATACTCCACCAGCCTATGATCCAAATAATCCGACTCAAAATTTACTCAACGAAACCCGATATGATTTAGAAGGCCGGGTTATTGCGACGATCAAACCAGACGGTAAAATTACCCGAACATATTACGATCGCAGATATTCAGGAGACAGTAGTTACGTTTCGGTATTGACCGTGACTAATATGACTGGGCAAGCAATTGAATCGGAGCTTCCGCCCCAATTCAACCCTGAAATCACAGATCAGAATATTTGGTCAGAGACAATCTCAGACATTGGCGGCCGCACTATAGCAACCATTGATACCTATGGCCGCATCAATCGCTTCTATTACGATGCGCTGGGCCGACAAATATATCAGGTCAGTCATTTGCAAGGTCAATCCATTAACAATCCTACACCGCCGGCGTATTCTTCAACCTATCCGGACCAGAATATTGTTACCAGGACGGTTTATGACGGGAATGGAAGGGTTATCGCTTCAGTGGATACTTTGGGTACCATTTCTCGTTCCTATTATGATGGAATTGGTCGTGCTGTAACTGTTGTTCAGAATTTGACCGGGCAGGATATATACGTGTCCTCGCCTCCGGCCTACAATTCCCTGCATCCTGATCAAAACATAATTCTTACAACAGTGTATGACCTAAATGGTCAAACGATTGCAACGATAGACACACTGGGCAGAATTTCCCGTTCTTATTATGATGGATTGGGGCGAAATACAGCAATAGCTCAAAATCTTCAGGGCCAGGACATTTCAAACCCACAATTGCCGGCTTATAATCCAACATACCCGGATCGCAATCTTGTTACGCGCAGTATGTATGATAAGGATAACAATCAAATTGCCGAAATTGATCCCGCCGGGGCGATTACTCGTACTTACTATGACGGTATGGAACATGCTGTAACCAGAGTGTATAATCTGACGGGGCAAAGCGCCGATAATCCTGTTCCGCCAGCCCGAAACCCCGGCTCCCCATTGACTGACCAAAATGTACGAATCGACTCTATCTTCGATCTAGCTGGTAATCAAATAGCAGTGGTAAATGGAAAGGGGACTACGACTGCCTATGAGTATGATGACTTGGCTCGATTGACGGTGGTTATTGAAAACCAAATCGAAGGCGTACCATCCGATAACCAAACCAATGTGCGCACAGAATATTCATATGATGTTAATGGCAATCGCGTCAGTATACTGGATGGTAATGGGCATTCCAGTTATTTTTCCTATGACGAATTAGGACGTCTGATTGAACAAAGAGATGCGTTAAATCATGTGTGGAGTTATAGCTACGATGCGCTTGGTAATCAAGTTGCTGCAACAAATCCAAACGGATTCTCCATTTACCAAACTTACGACGCGCAAAACCGGTTGAAAGTTATTAATTACCCGAATGATCCGGACGTATCTTTTTATTATGATGGTATTGGCAACATGACCCGCATGGTGGATGGATTAGGGCAAACTTCTTGGACATATGATAAGGTAGGAAGGATAAAACTCGTTAGTAATCCATTTGGACATTTGGTATCCTCAACTTATGATGGCCTTGGGAACCGTACCCAATTAATATTGACCCGTTCATCAGCCAATTTCACCACCTCGTATGGTTATGATGGTTTGAATCGTTTAACCTATGTGTTCGATTGGCGCGAACTAACGACTCAATACACCTACAATAATGCGGGACGATTAAGTACGATCATCTTACCGAACAATGTGGTTACCGCACGCACTTACAATGCGCTGGGACAGGTGACCCAAATTGAACATATTGGGGCTTTGATTACTTTAGCGAAGTATCAATACCAATATGATTTCGATGGAAACGTGACCAGCGCTATAGAAAAGATCGCGCCCCTAGATCTATCCGATAAGACAATTTCCTATGCTTATGACAATTTGGATCATCTGACACAGGCAAATTATTTTGGAAACACAATTTTTAATTACACATACGATGCGGTTGGGAATCGAATTAGCGAACAGCAAGGCCAAACGAATACGAATTACACGTATGATGATGCCAATCGATTAACCAGCGTTAATGGAATTACATCCACATGGGACGCAAACGGAAATCTGATAAACGATGGTATAAGAACCTATGTATACGATCAAGCAAACCGATTGAAAACCATTCAGGCGGGTTCCGTCCAATATGGATATCGTTACGATGGCTTGGGAAATCGTTATCAGCAGTTTCGGGTTGGGGCTACAACAACCTATTCATTGGATTTAAGCAGCGGATTATCCCAAGTTCTGTCAGACGGTACGAATATGTGGTTATATGGGATCGATAAAATTGGTCAATACAAAATTTCAACGATCAGCTTTGTATATCCATTAGTCGACCGTTTGGGAAGCCTACGTCAAATGGTAAATGCAAGCCGGGTGGTATTGCGTGCCCAAAGGTATGCTCCTTACGGTACGTTATTTTCAGGTACGGGCCTTGTTTCAACGCCTTTGGGCTTCACCGGCGAATGGACGGATGATTCTGGACTTCTTAACCTGCGCGCCAGGTATTATGCACCCCAGACTGGTCGCTTTATCTCCCGCGACAGTTGGGAAGGCGATGCGGAAGCGCCCATGTCATATAATGCCTGGTTGTATGGGTATGCCAATCCGGTGATGTATACGGATCCGAGCGGGAATAGACCAGGGGGGCCTGATAATATACCAATAGAAAAAATTCTTAAACGCTATATAGATAATGGATATAATGAAAAAGTACCGCCTCCTGGGGTTTCATTTGATCCAGCAACAACTGCTGAAAGCGTGTCCTCCCTACCGCCAGGCTATATTCCAGCACAAATTATTCCTATAGTTGCATCTTCGCGAAGATATACTCCTGAAGGAAATCAAAATGGAAGCTATCACTCAGGTTTATGTGGCGATATCTCCATATTATGGATTTTCGAGCATTTTCGGTTTGTGGAAAATATATATATAATGTATTGGAAACATTACGATTTTCTTCAAGAAGAATGGGTTTGCGAGGGCGGCATAGGTGGTTGTTCAGCGGAGAAGAGAGATTTAATAGTTGATTATTCTCAAAATTTCGAACTTGCCATGTTTATTAATCAAAATTACTCCTTTTATGAGGCGGAATACGGTGATTTTACAAATTTTTCGGAAGCTTATACGAAAGTACGTGAAGGGTTATTACACAATGGCCCTTATTATATTGTTGGGATAAATATTAATGGAGATACTGGGCAATTACGAAATGGATCCAGCCAGAAATTTAGTTCCGAAACGGATGTAATGCATTGGGTAGTGATAAATGGATTTTCCCGGAATTGGGATTTTAAATGGTCACCTGATGTTAATTGGAAGGAATCCCCTATGCAATGGGTAAGAATATACAACCCCTTCGATGATGATTTGGAGTATTATTGGTGGAGTGATTTCAAAAATTCGTGGTTGGAAAATGGAAAAACTTATGTGTCAGTAAATTATAGAAATTTAAGCAGGTGAGAATGAAAAGGAAATTTGTTATATGGATTATTTTTATTTTATGTCTTGTTGCATGTTCAAATTTAGACGAGACACGAACATATACGGTTAGTTCCAATTTGACGCTAACCCCCTCTCTAATTCAATCGGTTACCCAAACTAAACTGATAAACACACCTTCCTCTCCATCGGTAACTGAAGTTTTTTTACCTACAACAACACCTACACTTGCGCCAATTTCTGCGAACCTGGCTTCTGGAAATTATTTAATGTGTTACAAACTTGGAGAGGACGGATCCTCTAAACATGGATATCTTGAAGTAATTGATGTGGCTGGGGATCAAACTAAAAGGGTGAGCCCTCTTGACCCACTTGTTGATTGGGATGCGGGAACATATACAACTGATGGGAAATATTATGTTTATCGTTCCCAAAATAAAAATATTTTCATCGTCAATCTCATTGATTGGTCGCAAAATCCAGTTCCAGATATAGGTATTTGCAATTACTCCGGAATAGGCTATTTGAATAAGGATGGGAATCAACTATTATTTCAATGTGGAGAAGATATCAAGCTAAAAGTGATTAATGTGCGCGATGGTACTTTAGCGGGGGTTATACCTGATCCTGATCAAAGAGATTTAATGCTACTCCAAGGAAGATGGTCGCCGGATGGAAAATGGATCGCCTATATTGGGACAGAAAATAAACGGGATTATAATGTGGGGCCTTATATAGCATCAGTAGATTGCTTGCAAAACACGGAAGCATGCCAGAAAAAAGTTATGAACATTGGAATATGTATTGGCGGATGTACCTATTGGTGGACGAGTGATAATTTCCTTGCAGTAGACTATACTAACGACTACCCAAACCAGATCGGATTCTTTGATCCGCAGACCGGAACACTGGTGAGAAACGAGGATTTGGGAGGAGTGGATAATCTGGCGGATTATTCCTGGTCTCCGGATGGGCGGTATTTGGTGATAGAGAATACGCGGGAGAATGGCGCCCGGGTCGTGAAGGAAATTACGTCAGGAGAAGTGTTATTTGACCTGGATGATGTGGGTTGCGACTTATTCCTTGGCTGGTTGAGTATTCCATGAGATCATATTGATTTTGGCTCTTCGCCGTGCGCTATTCCCCGTGGAGCGGCAACGTGCGCCAAATGGCTCTGATTTTTGATTGACAATTCAATACCCCTCCTCTACACTTAACCCATGCTTTCCCGTGTCCTTTCCTGTTCCATCATCGCCCTGGATGCCATGATCGTTGAAGTGGAAGTCGATTCCAGCAACGGCCTGCCGGGCATGTTCATTGTCGGCCTGCCGGACGCCGCCGTGCAGGAATCGCGCGAGCGCGTCCAGGCGGCGATCAAGAACACCGGACTGGTGTACCCGCGCAAACGGGTAACGGTCAACCTGGCCCCGGCTTCGATGCGCAAAGAAGGCCCGGCCTACGACCTGCCCATCGCCCTGGGGGTGCTGCTGGCTTCCGAACAGCTTCCCCTCACTTCGCTGGACAACAGCCTGGTGATCGGCGAGCTGTCGCTGGATGGCTCCGTGCGCCATGTGCGCGGCGTGCTGCCGATGGCCGCCCTGGCCCGCGAGCAGGGCTACACCCGTGTTTTTGTCCCCCAGGCGGATGCCGCCGAAGCCGCGCTCATCCCTGGCCTGGAGGTCATCCCGGTCGCTTCGCTGGAGGCGCTGGTCGCGCACCTGGATGGACGTGCACCGATCCCCGCCCAACCGACGATTGAGATTTCTCAGGTCGAGGCCATCGTGAAGACCGACTTTGGCGAGATCAAAGGCCAGGAGCATGTCAAACGCGCCCTGGAGGTGGCCGCCGCCGGAGGGCACAACGTGCTGATGATCGGCCCGCCCGGCGCAGGCAAGACCCTCCTGGCGCGCGCTTTACCCTCCATTTTGCCGACGATGAGCATTGACGAGGCGTTGGATGTCACACGCATCTACTCGATTGCCGACCAACTTCCCGCCGATATTCCTCTGGTGCGCACGCGCCCCTTCCGCGCTCCGCACCACACCATCAGCCATGCCGGTCTGGTCGGCGGCGGCAACTGGCCGCACCCCGGTGAGATATCCCTCGCCCACCGCGGGGTGCTCTTCCTGGACGAACTGCCGGAGTTCGGCCCGCGCGTGCTGGAGGTGATGCGCCAACCGCTGGAGGATAAGGTCGTTACCATCAGTCGCGCGCAGGGCTCTTCCACCTTCCCGGCCAACTTTCAGTTGATCGCGGCTTCCAATCCATGCCCGTGTGGATGTTAATCACAACGATTTGACTATCGTCAGGGTGTGGATGCCTACCTAACCATGAAATTAAATTTGGAAAAGCAGGCTGTTTTTTCATTGCTCATTCAGAAATCCCATGCTAGACTTATTCTGTCACTGGATATCCAGGGAGGAAAGATCACCCCAGGGTTATAGTTGTCTTCAAATTTTTTGTGCATTCCCGTCGTTCACTCATTCCAACCCTTGAAACAATCAAGGAACCATCAAACGAATAAGGGGTATTTCTATGCTCACCACCGCAACCTCAGGCGTAAACCGGCGTACGATTTTGCTCAATCGCTTCGCCAGCATCGTATTGGCACTTGTTCTGCTTGTCACCAATATTGCACCCACACAAGGCTTGGGGCACGCTTTTCCCTACAGAAATAAGCCCGTTGGTGATGCTTGGCTAATTATTCCCTCTGGCATATTACAAATCCAAGAACTTCTTAGCCTCAAAATAAATCCTCTTGATTCAATTACAAGTAGGCAGAGTCTAATCAATAATACAACCGGAAATGCCTCTGAATTATATGCCACCAACGCTTGCGAGCCCTACCCTCAGATCACCGATAATGGCATTGTCTATATTGCAACAGCAAAAGAGATCAAACGTTCCACAGATTTCTATGTAACCAGCGGTTATCCTTCATGGAATGACGCAATTGGGAATCTTCCTGTTCCTACCAGCACAATCGTTGAATTTATTCCTGACCCTTCCTGTCCCATTCATCGCGCGTGGGTTGCTTTGAGTGAGGATTCAGGCAATGGAACATACAACAGTATTTGGCGAACAGATAGCCTGAATTCCGAAGCTCCAGTGTGGTATTCTGTATTTTCCGTCGAAGATCAATTTGAAAACGGCGGATGGGTGGTCAGGCTGCAAGCCATAGATGTTGCAACCAGCACAACTGAATTAACCCATAATTTGATTGCCGTGGTAATTGACGATCAGTTACAGGCGCATATTGGTCGTTCCCGAAACTACGACAACAATTGGGAATGGTCTCCCAATTTAGGGGTCGCCACAATAACCGTACCAATTGGTTTAGAACTCTCCACTTATGATCCAGATATGTTGTGGGTCGGGATCGGTAATAAAATTCTGGTCCCTGCAAGTAATACGCTCGAAACATTCAACACCACTTTCACCATAACTGGGAAAACCGGTATTTACGATATCTTTATGCCCCCAGCCGCGACCAATACGATTTATACCTTTGTGGATAGCAGCACTAATTCTTTGGACTTAATGAAATCGGTGAATGGAGGGGGCTTCAGTTCTGTTCTAGATCTTAACAATATTAGTGGCTATAGTCTTCCAGCTGAACATTTAAGCCGCTTATTATTTGGACACCCACAATTACCCACCTATTTATTTATCAGCGCAGTTTCTTCATCTTCATATCTGGCAAATTCAACCAACCCCATAAATGATCCGGCTGCATGGTACTATACGAATGAAGGATTTTCCGGGAGCGCTGCCTGGGGATTCCCTGCTAATACAGATTTAGCATTGGTAACATCTCACAACAACACCGGATCCTCTTCCCCGACCGTATACATGTACAAACGAACCGGCTCAACCTGGACTCAATCCCCCAATACCAATAATCGAGGTGCGAACTGGATTGGCACGTATTCCGGAGCGCCGAAATTGAATAATGTCGCCATTGGCCCTGTCACAATTGTAGATGTGGCAGCCATAGCCGGATTGTATCCAGGAGCGTCAACAGCAAACTCCTCTATTGCAATCACAAACAAGAGCGCTGACCCGCTGATAGCTAACAACATTGATTATGCCACGGTCACGGTAACACTCAAAAACAGTGACGACATGCCGCTTGCCGGGCGAACCGTCAGCCTGCAAGCATCCGGTGACGGGAATACCATAATTGGACCCGATCCTGCGGTAACTGATGCAAGCGGTCAGACCACCTTTACCCTCCGATCCACCAAAGCGGAAGAAAAGAATATCACGGCTTTTACCGGACAAATTCAATTGTCTGGTCCAACAATCACATTCCAGCCCGGCCCAGCAGATGCGAGTAAATCAACACTTGAGGTTTCTGCAACAGATGCACCCGCCGATAACAGCACCCCGATCACTGTTACCATCACCGCAAAGGACGAGTACGAAAATTTATCGCCCGATCAACCTGCTTCGCTCACAATCACCGTAAACGGAAACCAAACTGACTACGCACTTCCTGAAACAGGCACAAACGGACAAACCAGTTACGCAATTATCTCAGCGAATATCGAAACGGCCACTCTAACTGCTCGAATTGGACAGGATTATTCCCAGATTATCAACGGGAATGGCCAAGCGGTTGTATTTCATGGATCCGACCTGATCACCTCCATCACTGGCCCGGGATCGTTAGCGCCCGGTGAAGTGGGTACCTACACGCTGCAGGTAACCAATCAAGACCTGTTAACCGCAGAAGATGTAGCCTTGTCTATTGTATTGCCCGATAATCTGGGATTAATGTTAGAAGGGATGCCTGAATCTGTCCATACCTATACCTGGAGTATTGGGGAAATTCCTACAAATAGCACAATAGCCATTCCGGCTACGATCAGTGTCAAAAATTCTGCATATTACGGTCAAAATCTGGTCATCTCAACCTACGTTGAGACCAGTTCTCTGGAAGAGAATGAAGATAATAATTCTGCGACCTACACGGTCAGGATTATGCCGCCGTTCACATCCAACCTGGAAATTACCCCAGTTTATATTGAGGGGAATGGAGTCGAAACACCGGCAGGCTATCCCGCCCGATATAACTTGAAATTACAAAATACCGGCCAGTACCTGGATTCCTATGATCTTTCTATACTCGATCTGCCACAGAATTACTCCTGGAATTTCAGCACCACTACCGTAGCCTTGAATCCGGGAGAAATTGCGACGATTGATCTGAAGGTTACAAAAACTACGTGTGGTCCTGAAACGGTTGAGTTTTCAGTGCTCGCCCAAAGCCAGGCTTTGCAAGATTATGTCAATTACGCTGCCGTAACAATCACTTCCACCCCCCAGCCGTTTATCAAGGTGGTTTCTCCTATTGAAAACAGCCATGTCGCCACAACAACCGTATTGGCAGCCTGGAGAACCTATCCTCCTGCAACGACAACCATTCAAGTTGGAAACCAGACTCAGGAATATCAGGCAAACGAAGACGGACAATTTCAATATATTGCTCAACTCGGCGAATACGGAAACTATACAGCGGTCGTTACTGCGATATCTCCTTGCGGATCGAACTCAATCAGCCAGGATTTTTCAATTGTTCCCGGCATCGCTTTTGACCAGGTTCCCGGAGCAATTTTGATCAAGCGAGATTACAATCAGCCATCGCAATTAAGCGTGATCAATTACTCGACGATGACCCATTCTGTGACCGTCCATTTGGAAAATCCATATCCGGACCTGATCGCAAATTTTGTGGGCAGCGGCAGTCAGGATGAATCAGTCACCCTTCAAGGAGGAGAACGGAAAGCGATTCAGCTCGCTTTGCACGCCCAGGATACTACTGCCAGCAGCTACAATCTAATTGCCACCCTGACAGCCACCACAGGGAGCGGGCTGCCCATCTACGATAGCGCCTCCTTTACCGTCGATATCGAAAGGCCCGCCTCGATCAGTATTAATTTGGTAAGTATTGGTGAAAACGGCGTTGCCTCGTATACAGTAACCAACATCGGTGATATCCCCATAACCGATCTACAAATTCTTGCCACCAATCCAGAAACCCAAAATTCTGAACCCGCGCGTGCATACATTCAACCTGACCTATCTCATGCCCGGTTAGCCGGCAATGAAACCAAAAGTTTCAAGGTCATTCCTGTTTTCGATGAACGGGACTATAACAACCCCGATCAAACCGTTCTACCGGTTCAAATCACCGCAAAAGGCGCTGGAATACAAGCCGTTGGAAGTCCCGTCTCTCTTCAGTGCGGGAGCGGACAAACGATCCACCAGGCGACGATTACTAATAAATGTATGGTAATTGACAAGAACGACTGGTATTGCACCAATCGTCCCACCATCAATGTGCCTTTCAATGTTCCCGCCTTTGTCCAGGCCGGTAATTTATCCTCCGTAAACCTGAAAATCAATGCTGCCTCTCAAACCAGCGATGTTCGTCCCCATAATTTATCCATTGGCTTGAACAATTATTCTATCGGCTCCTTGAATGATATGGTTCCCAGCGGGGATTATTGGGCAAAGCTGCCCACCACCTCTCTCAACAGCGCCCGCTTTGGAAACGCAGTGCAGAATCTTACCTTGCAATCCGAACACATGAACGGCGGTCATTATGTCGTGGCGACTGGTTTTCAATTTGGGATCGGGATCGAAAACGCCACCACTTACGTTTGTGCCACATCAGACGAACAAGCGCAACAGATCGTTACCTCACAATACAATCTTAAGGACCTCAACACAGCTGAAGCCTGCAATGCCAACCCATTGGACCTGCGCAGCGTATACACTCAAGCTCCCTGCGAGTTTTGCTCTGCGGCTTCCTCCGCCACGCGCAGCGAAGGGGGGCCGATCAACACTTTGACCGGCGGGCTGGATTATTCCTACACCGACTTTACAATCCCCTCCCTGGCTGGGGACCTGACCTTCACCCGCTGGTATTCGTCGCTGACAACCTCGATCTATACCACTACACTGGGCATCGGCTGGACGCACAGCCTGGATATGTATTTGATTGAGGACGGGAATGAAGTTTTGCTCAAAGGTCCCTCCGGAAATCAGTATCAATTCACCTATCAAGAAGGTGCATACAAACCCGCCCCTGGCATCAGCGGGGAGTTGGTGAAAATCGATGATCGATTCACCTTCACAGACAGCGCCCGGCGAATCTATCATTTCGACGAAAGCAACAAAATCATTCAACAGGAAGATGGCAAAGGACATGGATGGGATTATCACTATGAAGCCGGTTTGCTGACCAGCATCACCGAATCTGCTCCCGCCACAAATACCTTGCTATCTTTTGGGTATGAACCCATCGCCGGCCAACCCCGCCTGACCTATGTTGCCAACCAGGATCGTTCGGTGAATTTTAACTATAACGCCAATGGCGAAATGATTAGCGCCGAGGATGTGATGGGAAATGTTTGGGTGTACACCTACACAAGCCAGGGATCGATCAGCCATCTGCTGGAAACCGTCAGTGTGCATTCATCAGATAATGAAACATCGAAAATCATCGAACATACTGTGTATGATGCTCAAGGTCGCGCAATTGAGCAATATAACGGCGGCATCGGCCCCGAATTCCTGACATTGACGCTGGAGTACCAGGATGGCCTCGGCACGGTCAAGATCACCGACGCGAACGGAAATGTGCGCGTACAGACCTATAACGGACGCAATGCGTTGGACCGGGAGCAAAATGCGTTGGGCGGGATCAATTCATCAACCTACGACCAGAATTTACGTCCGGGGCAAATAAAAGACGAGCTTGGCAACACAACCAGCCTGACCTGGAGCAATGATGGCGCTCGTCTGAATTCGATCCAGGATCCCAACGGCCAAAGCAGTTATTTTGCCTACCAAGATGAATTCCTGCACCAAATCACCGATCCACTGAACGGCACCACCACATTGGACTATGCGGACGGTTTGCTCATTTCGATTACCGATGCATCCGACAACCCAACGGTCTATTCGTATACCGTTGAAGGCGGGGAGGAGCCGGCCAACCTGCTCAAGCAACTAACTGATCCACTGGGGCACACAACTGTCTATACCTATGATCAAAACGGGCATCTGTTAAGCGAAACAAATTCCTTGAGCCATTCCATCGAATATGAATATGATGATCTGGGACGCCCGGTTGAAATCGCCATTCCCGGCGGGCAGAGAACTCATACTTGTTACGATGACGCCGACCGGGTGATCCGGATCGTGTCCAATTATGACAACATCGTTGATCCCTGCACGGTCACGCGGGATGTGAATAGCGAAATGAACCGCCTGACCGAATACCAGTACGATTTTGTCGGAAATCGGATTGCCGTGACCGATCCGACGGGGATCATCACGCGCACCTACTATGATGCCTTCAACCGCCCGATCACCGTGGTGGAGAACCTCAGCGGGCAAACTATTGAAAACGAGATAGCGCCGGAGCGTAATCCCAACCATCCCTTTGCGCTCCAAAACATTCGCCGCGACACGGTCTATGACAAAGCCGGGAATGTGATCGCCACGATTGACCCAATGGGAACCGTCACGCGCACCTATTACAACCCGCTCAACCAGCCCTGGCTGACAGTCTATAACTTGACCGGTTGGGAGATAGAAACCGCAACCCCGCCAGAACCACTTTCGGCAACAGAAAACGTCTATGGCGATAGAAGTGTGTATGATGCCGCTGGAAATGTAATTGCTACCGTTTCGCCGAACGGCATGATCACGCGCAGCTTCTATGATTCAAACGGCGTGGCAACCATTACCATCCAAAATCTATTTGTGGATGGGTTATCGGAATCGAGCTTACTTGCTTTGGGATCCGATAACTCGTCAATCGACTTCAATTCGCAATATCCGAATCGGAATGTCCGCACAGAAACCCAATACGATGAATTGGGGCGCGTGTCCGCCACTATCGATGCCAATGGCGTGGTTACAAGAACCTATTATGACGAGGTCGGGCAGGCTACCATGACGGTACAGAACGATGGCGGGGATACGGAACTGGTCACTGAAACCCGCTATGACGCAGCCGGCAACGCGATCGCCATCATCGGGCCTGACGAGAAAATCACCCGCACCTACTACAACGAAATCGGCGTTGCTACTTTAACCGTTTTTAATCTTACCGGTCCAGCCAATATATCGCCAGAGGCATGGATCCTGTCTCCACAACCTTTTGATTATGATCCCGAATTTCCGGATCAAAATGTGCCCTCCAATACCCCTGTATTTGATGATAGCGACCGGCAGATCGCCACAATCGATCCGCTGGGCAGAATTCAACGCACTTACTATGATAGCCTCACTGGCTTGCCAACCCTGTCAGTGCGCAACCTGACAGCATTAGATATTCTCGACGCCCCCGAGTCCCTTGACTGCGATTCGGGCAATCCCAATGAGAATTTATGCACGCGCACCATCTACGATCCGGACGGCCGCGCAATTGCCACGGTTGATTCCTTAGGAAAAGTCAACCGGAGCTATTATGATGAATTGAGACGGATTTATCTCACTGTCGGTAACTTGAAAGGCCCAGCCACGCAAACGGTTTCGGAATGGATCGCCGCTCCGATTCCGCCGGCTTTCGATCCAAACTTCCCCGACCAGAACATTCACAACCAGATAGTCTATGATCTGAACGGGCGCGCGATTGCCAGCGTGGATACACTCGGCGTAATTACGCGGACCTACTATGATCCACTGGGTCGCGCTACAATGACGGTGCAGAACCTGGCCGTTTCCGGCGCCACATTGGAAGACAAATTGATCCAATCTACGGGATATATTCCGCCTTATACTGCCCCGGATCAAAATGTGCGTTCTGACGAGACCGTTTATGATAGGAATGGGCGGGTATTGGAAAAGATCTCTCCATCCGGCATGAAAACCCGCTTTGAGTATGATGCCCTGGGGCGAACGAAACGCGTGATCGAAAACTACGTCGAAAATGGAAGTTATACGAGCGAACAGAACCTGGTAACAGAAACCCTGTATGACGCAGCCGGGCGGGTGCTCCAGGTTACCGATCCCAAAGGTATCTCCACCCGGTATGCATATGACGATCTTGGCCGCCTGACAGCAGTGATCCAGAATTACGAGCCGTCCGCCGGTTACGGTACTGATACCAACGTGCGCACGGAATATGGCTACGATGCTAACGGTAATCTGATTTTCATCCTGGACGCCAATGCGTTTCTGAATAATACAAGCCCTACGATGTTCCAATACGATGCATTGGGCCGTAAGATCGGCGAGTGCGATGCGTTGGAGAACTGCTGGAGCAGCCAATACGATATCCTGGGGCGCATGGTCAGCGCAACTGATGCGAATGGGGCTGCTGTATCCTATGATTATGATGGGTTGGATCGCCTGGTCGAGATCGATTACGCCACAACCACCGTATCGGATGTGGTGTTTGGCTACTCGATCGTGGATCACCAATTAATTCGCGTGATGACCGATACATTGGGCACCACCATCTGGAATTATGATGCCTCAGGACGGGTCTCCGATGTCACGGACCCATTCAATCAGACGGTCTCCTACGCCTATAACGGGATGGGCAGCCGGACCGGGTTGACTTATCCGGATAATAAGGTCGTTTCCTATTCCTATGATTCGTTGGGACGCCTGCAAGCCGTCACTGATTGGGACTCGCAGGTCACTTCCTACACCTACAACCCCTCCGGCCTGGTGGTTGGGATCAATCGCCCCAATGGGGTAAGCACAGACCTGGAATATGATCCTGTGGACCGGGTGAAATCCATCCAGCACAGCCTGGATGAAGCTACTTTGAGCCGCTTTGATTACCAGTATGACCCTGCCGGCAATCGCATTCAGGTGGACGAATACTTCGGCGTGGAAGCCATCACGCCCACCCCCACGCCTACGGCCACCTCCACACCGACCGGGACAGAAACCCCAACGCCTACCACAACTTTCACTGCGACTCCAACGTCTACGGATACTCCTACAAATACCCCCCCTCCCACGCAGACTTTTACACAAACCCCAACCCGCACATCCACTTTCACGCCCACTTCAACGCGCACCTTCACCCCTACCCGGACGATCACGCCTACCCGCACCATCACGCAAACCCCCACCATCACTTCCACGCCTACCATCACTCCCACCGGACCAACCGGCACGCCCACGCCTACGGTATGTGTCCCCTGCATCCCCAATCCAAAACTGCACATTGAGTGCAAGGAAGTTGTTACCTGCGACGAACAAAGTTCCTCTATGCCGGTTGGAGGAGGTTTCGACCTGTTTGATCTTGGGATGAGTCTGCTGACGGAATATGGCACGCTGGGTACTCCGCCAACCGGGAGCATGACCATCCAATACACCTACGATCCGCTCAACCGCCTGACCGGAGCTACCTACAGCGACGAATCTTTCTTTACCTACAGCTATGATGCCAACGGTAACCGTCTGGCTGCCACCACCACGACCAGCACCACGCTCTACAGTTACGATCCGGCCAACCGCCTGATCTCGGTCACGGTTGACGAACTGGAGCCGCGTATTTACACATGGGATAGCAACGGAAATCTGCTCTCCGATGGCATCAATACCTACGTCTATGATCCCGCCAATCGCCTGACGAACTTCTCGGACGGGAACATCTCTTATCAATATGCCTACAACGGCCTGGGCAACCGCTTGCAGCAAACCCACAGCGGGCAAACCACCACCTACACCCTCGACCTGAATGCCGGGCTACCCCAGGTGTTGAGCGATGGCACCTACACCTACCTGTATGGCTATGACCGCATCGCGCAAGCCGGTGTGAATGGCGATGAATACTTCCTGCCGGATGCGCTGGGCAGCGTGCGCCAGATGACGGACGAGGTTGGTTCAGTTACTTTGAGCCAGAGTTTCACTCCCTACGGTGAACTGCTGGCCAGGGGCGGGATCGGCTCTACCTCTTACGACTTTGCCGGGGAATGGACGGACCCCTCCGGTTTGCAATACCTGCGCGCCAGATATTACGCACCCCAGACTGGCCGTTTTATCTCCCGCGACGTTTGGGAGGGCGATGCGGAAGCGCCCATGTCATATAACGCCTGGCTGTATGGGTATGCAAATCCGGTAATGTATACAGATCCGTCGGGTTACTATTCTGTATCTTCAACCTCTGTACTCGCCATCTATAGTAAGAAAGAAGATGATGCTCCAGATTGGAAAATTCAGGAAATTTTCACTATTGAGACAGCACTTCACTTCATTTCTAGAGCTTATGCAGCTGCGTATAATCGTGTAGTTTTTGAGGATCTATTAAATTGCAGATTTGATTTTTATATCAATTCTCTATATCGTACAAATATAACGCCAACTACTGCATTTTTGTCCATCTATAAGGGAAAAATGGAGTTCATCAAGACAAAAGAAGGTCGCGCGAATGGTCCGTGGGCTTGGGCTTTAAGTAGAAATAAAATCCTTCTTTATTCAAATGCTGTAATCAGAAGCCCTTATTTCATCACACATGAAGTAGGGCATACTTTTTTCACAACATTATCCGAGTCAAATATAGGCCGTCCTTCTCTGCCTGATGATCTTAATATCAGAGGCCCAATAAATTGTATTCCTGGAGATAAGAACCCATCCTTAGATTGTAGAGGCTTTGCAGGACCTCATTTACAAGCAACCTTCAGTCGAGAATATGGAGAATATTTTGTCGGAGATCCAAAGGATTTCACAGATGATATTGATAGACCAGGTGAAGTAAAAGCAGACATGTTTATCGGATGGGTCTTCAATTTCTGGGAGCAAAGATTTGATGAAAAAAGTTCTACCTCATCTTTAACTGAAATGGGATCTAAACGGAAACAATATATGGAGTCTTTTATGGATAAGAAAATTTATGCGCTTTTGAATCAATGATTTTATAACAATATAGTTTGATAATTCTAAGTAGGTGGAATATGCTGGAAAATATTCAAAAATACTTGTTCCCTCTAAATAAAACATCAACATTATCTCCAATACCTATTACCATTCTTTCATTCCATATTTTACTATTTATCGGGCTTGTATTATGCAGTTGTTCATTGCAGCCGACTCAAGCTACAATCGTAACTCAAAATCCGGTAATTACCAATACCTCATCCTTTACAACAACTCCAACAAATACCTCGACAAAAACTTTTTCCCCCACAGCATCCCCAATCGCCCCCACCCCATCACTGGTTGAAAATGTTCTACCTATTTGCACGGAAACAGGACAGACTTGGATTTCGCCGATAGATAGTATGAAATTGTTATGCGTTCCTTCTGGACAATTTCTTATGGGTACAGATCCCAATCTGGATCCAGATGCTTTTTATGAAGATGAGCAACCACAGCATGTAATTTATTTGGACAGTTTCTGGATCGATCAGACCGAGGTAACCAATGGAATGTATCAAAATTGTGTACAAGCCGGGTTGTGTAAGCCTCCACTAAGTAATGCAAACGACGAGCATCCTAACTATTATGGAGATCGGATTTACGCTGACTTCCCCATAATTGGAGTTACATGGAATGACGCCCAAGCATATTGCAATTGGGCAGGGCGAAAACTACCCAGTGAAGCTCAATGGGAAAAAGCAGCGCGTGGAACTGATGGCCGAATCTTCCCCTGGGGAAATAATTTTCCTAATAGCACCACATTGAATTATCGAATGTCTGGTACAAACGGCGATGTTGTAAAAGTAGGTAGCTATCCAAACGATATTAGCCCTTATGGCGCACTTGATATGGGAGGCAATGCTTTTGAATGGGTAGCGGATTGGTACGATGAACTTTATTACAACGACAGTCCGCAGCAAAACCCAAGCGGCCCTTTAATTGGTGTATATCGCGTAACACGTGGAGGCTCTGCAATAGATGAACAATCTTATTTACGAGCTGCAAAACGCGGTTTTGGTAAAGCTGATCAACAATATCTACCTGGGGGATTTCGCTGCTCCAGATAAAAATATGACTGGAGCCGCGTATTTATACCTGGGATAGCAATGGAAATCTGCTCTCCGATGGCATCAATACCTACGTCTATGATCCCGCCAATCGCCTGACGAACTTCTCGGACGGGAACATCTCTTATCAATATGCCTACAACGGCCTGGGCAACCGCTTGCAGCAAACCCACAGCGGGCAAACCACCACCTACACCCTCGACCTGAATGCCGGGCTACCCCAGGTGTTGAGCGATGGCACCTACACCTACCTGTATGGCTATGACCGCATCGCGCAAGCCGGTGTGAATGGCGATGAATACTTCCTGCCGGATGCGCTGGGCAGCGTGCGCCAGATGACGGACGAGGTTGGTTCAGTTACTTTGAGCCAGAGTTTCACTCCCTACGGTGAACTGCTGGCCAGGGGCGGGATCGGCTCTACCTCTTACGACTTTGCCGGGGAATGGACGGACCCCTCCGGTTTGCAATACCTGCGCGCCAGATATTACGCACCCCAGACTGGCCGTTTTATCTCCCGCGACGTTTGGGAGGGCGATGCGGAAGCGCCCATGTCGTATAACGCCTGGTTGTATGGGTATGCCAATCCGGTGGCGTATACGGATCCGAGCGGAACGATTCCCTGTGAACTACTCAGTGATTATGATCAGATGTATTATTGCAAATTCAACCCACCTGATATTTCCAGCTTTGATGAAGGAGATGAAAAAATCCCGCCCCAACACATTTCTTTTAAACCAACGTACAATCTGTTAAATAATGGCGCCATTGGAAAAGACATAAAACACAATGAAAACGGAGCGCAAAATATAACCTATCCTCAAGACGCTGGAAAAAATGGGTGAACCTTATTAACCAATGCGGGCAATTTTCCGCAGCTGCCATACTCTACGGGTTCAGCTTTGATGGTAACTATTCAATTTGGGCTATATTAGATGCTTGGAAAGGTGACGCAGACGAAGTACCAGATTACCCAACTTCACCGAGCCAGTTGGCAGATTTTATTAATGGCCATTACAGCGATATCGTTTATGTAGCTCATGGTCACATCGAAAAATGGTTGCCAGGAAATCAATATTGGACCGCCGCAGGCGAAGGTGTCGTAGCAAACAAGTTGCCGGAATGGGTCACTTCTTACCAGGTCGTAATCGCAGGTGTAACAATGCGTCCTAGCGGATTCTTAGATGCAAATTTTGTAAAGCCGAACGGGGATAAAATCGGCCATTGGGTGGTAATTACCGGTTATTCCCACGAATGGGAACGCCTTAACAACCGTCAAATTCAAAATGCTCAGACTTCGGGTTGGAAATACAAAGTGGGTCTCCAACACATCAACGATTCTGGTTGGAATTGGGTCCGCGTGTATAACCCATATGATAATCAAACCGAATATTACCCCTGGAAACATTTCTGGAATGCATGGAAAGCAAATGGAGCTTTTATGATAACCGTCTCAAACCAATTACTGGGGGACTGGTACAAATGAAAAAAAACATTGTATTGCTTCTTTGTTCATTTCTCCTGATATTATGCGGATGTACACCGCCAGCTACTGCAACGCTCCTTCCATCTCCGACCGGATACAGTACGGCGACAATAGAAAATACAGTAATCCCAACCGCACTGCCGCCGACGCTCACTCCCACCCTCCCACCAACGCCAACAGCCACTCCTCAGAAATTTCCAGAAGACTGGCTCTCTGATGTTTCGGAGATAATGGGATCCCATGAGTTGATCTTCTATTCCCTTGTCGATAAAAAAGCTCACTGGAGTCTACATTTTATAAACCTTGATGGAAAATATACTCAACAATTATCAGAAAATGGTATAGGCTATGGAAAGTACGTTTTCTGGATAGTTGGTATCAACTCAAATGGCACAACTCTAAGTTTCGAAGAAAGTGAATCCAACCACTTCATCCTTTATAACCTCCTCACGAAAGAAGTGTCAGATTTCACCTACTGTCCAGGGAAAAACATTAACATTGTCCTATCGCCAGACGACCGCTATTTTGCCGCTTATTGCCGGCAGGATGCTTTAGATATTGTTCAAGTCAGCGATCTATCCATCGTCGCTACCATCCGCATTCCGTCTCAATTCAGAGAAGTTGGGCATATGTCACCCATTACCTGGTCACCGGATGGCCGTTGGCTCGCCTATTGGATTAAGGAAATTGGTGTATCAACCGATTATGGCCCGTATGTTACAGACATGAACTGCTTGAGCGAACCAGATACTTGTAACGACAAAACCCAGATTATCTACGATTGCAGGCATTCTGATGGGTTATGTTATATCGATTTTTCTGGCGAGAACCCGTCTCGGTTATTGGCCTATCGGGGGGATGACATCGTCAGGATCTTTGACCCGACCACTGGAAATCTAACCGACAGCATCCGGTTTCCAAAGGATTTCGCGGAAGATTATATCCTTTCCCCTGATTTAACGCGGGTGGCTTTTATAAAGGATGATAATTTCTATCTGGCTTCCCTGGACAACGTAGACAATCCTGAATTGATCGCACCAGCGCAAACGAATGGTGAATACAAGTTTTATTTCTACGCCTGGTGGTTTCCACCCAAATAGAAGTCGTGATCTGTATTGTTATGATTAAGTCTCACACACCTCTGCCCGTGTGGATGTTAATCACAACGATTTGACCATCGTCAGGGTGTGGATACCGGTGTAGCCCTTTATAGAAAACTTATTCTGCTTATTTATCCCTTATCACCTAAAATCACGCTATAATCTTTATATTGAATTGAATCACATTCTCACAAGGAGAGTGGAATTGACGAACAAAATAGATAAAGGGATAATCTATGAAAAAACTTTCGCCTCAAAGTGTTATTGGGCAACAAGGTGTTAACTTTGTTGAGCGAATAGTTCTCAGCATGAAATATGCCTGGCGTCCAACGCCCGGCTTAGATGTCGGAATCGATGGGGAAATCGAAATCTGCGATCCGGTTACTGGTGCAGCGACAAATTCTTATATTAAAGTCCAAGTCAAATCTACATCTGGCCCTTTTCAGGCCGAAACAAGCGATTCGTTTGAATATACCTGCGAACAGAAGGATATCAACTACTGGATGCAAGGCAATGCTCCTGTAATTTTGATAGTCTGCCGGCCATCTACTGAAGAAGGTTATTGGATATCAATAAAAGAATACTTCAAAGAACTTTCTTCTCAGAAAACAAAGAAAATTATATTTAACAAACAAAGACATCGTTTCACAGAAACATCTGCGCCATTACTTAAAACAATGGCTCTGCCCGTGGATGCAGGTATTTACTTTGCACCCCTAAACACGACCGAAACACTCATTACCAACTTACTTAAGGTCAAGTCGTATTCACCAGATATTTACACGGCAGAAACGCAATTCAGGAGTGTACCAGATGTGTGGGAGGAATTAAAAAAACACACCACTACAGCATTTCCCGAATGGATATTAAAAAACAAGATGATGGTTTCTTTCCATCCTTTGAATGAGTTCCCATTCGAAAAAATATGCGATCCGGGCACTTGTGAACGGTTTGGCTCGGACGAATGGTCAGAATCTGACGATGATGACAGAAGAAGAGATTTTGTAAGTCTTCTTAACCAAAGTCTTAGGCAACTCGCCAATTTGAAGGGACTGTACTATCACAAAGTTCACCAGTTCTACTACTTCCCTGCGAATAGGCAGATGAAGACTGTCCACTTTCGGTATCAAAGCACTGCCATCAACGCAACCAGAGAAGTGTTTAAACAATATCGAGGTAAAAAAGACCCCACCAAAAAGACTTATTGCCGACATTCAGCTTTCAAAGGATATTTTGCAAGGTTGGGGGATTCGTGGTTTCTGGAAATTACACCGACTTACCATTTCACGATAAATGGAAAGGTGGATTATCCCTATCGTGAGGATCTTCTAAAAGGCATCAAGCGGTTTGAGCGAAATCCGGCGGTTGTTGGGCAATTACTTATGTGGTCCGACCTATTAAAACGACCAACAAGAAATCTGTTTAATAATCAGGAATATTCATTCCTTGTATTTGATGATATCGAAAGAGTGACTTTAGAAGCCGGCATTTCTGATGATACTTGGTACTACGCAGAGGATGCGATTGAAAAACAAACGCTCTCAGATGAAGATAATCAACCGGAGATTTTCAGGATATGAATACCGCTTTCTTTCAAGAGCCTCTATTAGAGTTCGGTGTTGACAGCCACGTTGATATCAAGTTTGGATTGATGAATTATGGCCCATTGGATTTTCAAGCACCAACTGCACCAAAGAAAATCAAGTTGGGTATTATTGGTACTCCAGAAAGCATCGAAGGCGTTCAAAAATGGATAGAAAAATGCAGAAATGGCATTTCAGCAAAATTAAGCAAACGCCCGAATCTGTTTCCTCGTTTTCCTGGTTTTGGCCAGGACATGAGATTGTGCGCCGATTTTGTTTTTGATAACCAAATGTATCGAGTGATCCCTGAAAGAAAATTTCAAGAGTTATGCGACTTGTCAAAAACAGATGACGTATTACGAGCAATTGCTGACCTTTTTTTGGCAGAAATGGAATACCTAGCGCAAAAGAACGTTGCCGATGTATTGGTGTGCGCCTATCCGTTTAGGTTAATTGAATTTCTTGCCCAAGAAGATGATGAAGCAACATCTGAAGATGAGGGTGATCGAGGACAAATCATACAGTCTGTCCCTTCCAAAATGATATTCCACGATTACCTCAAAGCGATGGCGATGAAATTCAAAAAACCTACTCAGATCATCCGCCCGGGTACTTACGATGAGAAAAAACGTTTGAAACGGAATCACCCTTCAGGGGAATTACGGCAGTTACAAGATGAAGCAACAAGAGCCTGGAACCTTTATATTGCGCTATATTACAAAGCAGGTGGCGTTCCCTGGCGTTTAGTTAGAGACTGGTCACAACTTTCAACCTGCTATATCGGTGTGAGCTTCTACAAATCTACCGATGATCAAAAGCTCTTAACAAGTACAGCTCAGGTTTTCAATGAAAGAGGAGAAGGTGTCATTCTACGGGGCGGATTGGGTCAAATCAAGGATGACAGGCAAGTTCATTTGAACAGCGAGGATGCCTTTATGCTTTTAAAAAACGGTCTCGAAAACTATCGACGCGAACACAAGAATTTTCCGGCGAGAGTGGTGATTCATAAAAGTTCCATTCACAATAGAGAGGAAATCGAAGGCTTTGAACAGGCTTTAAGGGACTGCTCAATTGATTCTGGCCAGGCCGATTTTATTAGCGTGACGCGTTCTTTCACGCGATTATATAGGCTCGGGAAATATCCTCCATTGCGAGGCACTTTTCTTGATACTGGCGGACAAGTCTTTGTTCTTTATACAAGAGGAAGTGTTGATTTTTACAACGCCTATCCAGGTCTCTACATTCCAATGCCTCTGGGTTTCCGTTGTGATCAAACCAGCGAAACGCCAAAGTTTATAGCCCAGGAAATTTTGGGATTAACAAAAATGAATTGGAATAACGCTCAATTTGATGGCGGTGAACCGATTACTCTACGCGCTTCCAGGCAAGTAGGGAGCATTCTGAAATATCTTGAAAGTGATTATGAGCCTTATTACCGGTTCTATATGTAGATCGATCGTAACTGCTCAGGCTGATGAACTCAGCCAAGTCAGAGCAGTTACAAGAATTTTAAAAATGTGTCTGTTTGGAAAATAAAGATATCATGGTAGGAGGCAAATATGAAGAAGTTTTTCGTTGGCGTTTGGAGAGTTGTCCAATTTGTACTATCATTAGCTGTTCTAATCGCAATTGGTTATGGGATATTTCTTATTTTGCGAGATCCCTTAGGTAAGATGGGCGCACTTAATGACAATATTATTGCAGCATTTGTAGCAGCCCTAACAGCCGTTTTCGGATATTGGTATACTCAGAAGCAATCAAAAGAGAAGGATATCGCCGAATCTCATCGGTCGAAAAAAATCGAGTTATGTCAAAGCTTTATGGATATTCTTCTGACAATGATGAGTGCATCCAGAGAAAACAAGCCTGTTAATACACAAAACATAGATAAAGGACTGCTTGATAAATTTAATAATATCAACAGTGGCATTATTCTATGGGGATCTCCCAACATTATTAAATCGTGGCTATCATTCAAGCAGGAATCAAAACCCGACTCAACTGCAACCCCCCTCTTCCGGATGGATGATGTCTTGCGAGCGTTTAGAGAAGAGCTTGGGCATAGCAACAGGGGATTAAAAAAGGGCGACTTAATTAAAATTTTCTTGAAGGATCCCAGCGAAATCGACAAACTCATACAACAAAAGAAGAAGAAGAAGAAAGGTGTTTGATGGCCCCAGCACGTTTAAGACTGAATACGCGCGTGCAGACCTTCAATTTGTCAACATTTTGCGATCTAATAGTCGATTTTTTTTGATAACAGAGATAAAACACGCTATGAATTTCAAACAGATATTTGATGTTTTCTCAAGAAGGAACAAGAAGGTTGAGCCATTTATCCAAAATGTGCCAACCACCCTGCGAAACAAAATCTTGCTTTATTGCAATGACTTGTTTAGCAACAATCGAGACAATCCAGGAACTGGTAATTACACAAATAGCTTTTGGAATGAAGTTCACCAAATGTTACTTTATCGTCATGGAAAATTTGTGCTGTCAGAGGGTAGGCCCCACTCACGATCAGAAGACGCCATAAACTTTCTTCTGACCTGTAAAGATGAAGAATTCTTTGATTTTATTGAATACATTTTCAGGGTGAAATGTCTTTTCCATATTCCTATCGAAGAAAATTTGATTGTCGGTGAAATTAACGAATTATTTGTATCGGACAATGTTGGATACGAACTTACCGAAATCATCAAAGAAGATGTTATAGAACCTTCAAATGAATATCCCTTTTTCGGAAGAGAACAGAGAATAATTAAAACAATTGCATATCCGAAGATAATCAGAAAAGATGATCAAGTTATCCACACAACAGCCATTATTCCCGCTCTAAATTTGCTCAGTGACCCAAAATATAAAACGGCTAATCAAGAATATTTGGAAGCACTAGAAGATTATCGCAAAGGTGACTGCGGCGATTGTCTGACTAAGTGCGGTAGCGCTTTTGAAAGCGTAATGAAAATTATTTGCGACAATAAGAAATGGCAATACAAGCAAACTGACACGGCATCTGCATTATTGCCTATTATTATCAATAATTCCGGTCTCGAATCATTTTTTGAGCAACCACTTATAATTATCGCCACACTTCGCAACAGACTGAGCAAGTCTCATGGGGCAGGTATCGCACCTAAAAAAGTATCTCCAAATTATGCGCGATATGCCCTCAATACAACTGCCGCGGCTATTGTATTTCTTATAAATGAAACAAAATGAGTTTTCAGGTCAATAAACGGACTAACATTATGAATATTGGAATGTGGAGCTTCTAGAGTTTTTACATTTTATATGCTGAGGTAGAATTCTGCATCCCAAAAAAATCCATACCTGCCCACAGCGCGGGTAATACCAACGGATGATCGGCTAATTCACGCATAGGAGGAAATATGATTATAGAACACGGGAAAATCGAGAAAGATGTTTACCTTGATTACGATTTAACGCTTCACGGCATGATAACTGGTGAAGTAATTGTAGGCAAAAAAAGCACTTTCATTCTACATGGCACTTGCTGCAAGAATCTTGTAATTGAACAAGGTTCGAGTGTATATTTGCATGGCACTGTTAGTGGGAACGTAACCAACAGCGGCGGTATTTTAGAAGTGTATGGAAAAGTTAATGGCTATGTTCACACATTCGAGGATGGAAATACTTTAATAGACTCCAAAGCAATAGTAGCGAATGGCTTACGGAATTAAGTTGGTAATTTGAAAGTAATCATTTGCTCTTAGTAGCTCTTGCTCTTGCGCAAATTCTCCGATATGCAGAGCAGGCCAATATCTCCCAAGTCACGGTCCACAACTCTTGATCAACGTCACGATCACGGCCACAACCAGTAATAGCCCACCGAGTGCCCAACCAGGGCCGGCGTTTTCAGGATCGCGGGCTGCCTTGCGCGCAGATTTTTTTAGGTCGGAGCGGGAAAAGAGATTCATGAGTTATATGGATTTGGGATATGGCATCATCGATAATTTGGCTTACCATTTTTAAGTTTTAGATTATCATTACCGGATCTGTTTCATGTATCTAAAAAATCCGGATTACTTACATTGACAAAGAATTTCTCACTCCTGGCCACTATCTTGTCGTTTTGAACCACAAAGCATTGAATCCAGTGTTTACCTGTATACTTTGTTGTTTCAAAATTTATTCTCTGATCCGGATTGTCTGTTTTCTTATCTTTGTCGGTTCCTCTGAAGAACCTATCTCCTCTAAGCCCTCCGGATTGTTGTGCATGTCTACCAGTGTTCACCACCTGCCAGTAGATTTGATAATCGCCTGACATATCTGTAGAGGCAAAAAATTTGATCAAATTATCTGGCGCTAAAATTTCGCCATCGTTCCTTAACTCCCTGATGAATTTTCCGGTTTCTGGGTTGCAAACACTTGCTCGGATACCAGCTTGATATTTTGTCCGAATTTCCCGCCATTGCGGTTGTAGGGCATGGGAATAATCGCCCAAAGGCAGGTTTATGTCATCGGTCTTTCTTTCCTCTTGCGTATAAAGAGGAAACATCTGTTCCCCAAATATCTTTCGCCAAACCTTAGAACTCTTCAGATTGTCTTCCTCGTCGCGGGCTTGTTTTGCAAGTTCAAGACTTTCATTGACCGCTTGGAGAAATATCTTGAACTCATCCATATCCATGTTTGTTTTAATTACTTCGCCAACCATGCCAGGATCGGGCAGTTCAGGAATCGCTGTAACATCAGAAAAACTTTTTGAAATACTTGTTAGGACTGCAACAAAATGATCAGCATAATAATGTTGTGCAGGATCCAGGTGCAATCCGGTCAACACTTCTATCCAGAAACCTTTTGGCTTCGGTCTCTCAATTCCTGGACACCGTGTTTCACTCTGGAGTTTCCACCACCACTTCATGATCTTTACTAAGGGGACAAAACGTTCTTCATTCTCCCTGTTTCGATCAGAGGTGTTTTCGATATGTCCTTTCGGATGACTATATATCCACGCTTTTACTTCACGGTCAGGGACTAATAACGGTGCATCCTCGCCGTTCATTGCGACAGCAGGGATTATATCCAGTGTCATTTCACAGTCATTGTAATCTGGTAAGGGATCGTTGATTCTGATCGATCTTCTTTGGTACTCAGGATTTTCCGGATCATCATAATAATTCGCCAATGCACTCTTTAGTTTTCGAAGCACCTTGTTAGGTGTATACTCATCGTTTTCGGGATCAAAGTTCGTCAAAATTACAATATCTACATCCTTGATAGTTCCTACTGCCGTGTTTCGTCTATAAGAACCATACAAAAAAGAATTTATGAAATATTGTCCAAATATTGGATCTTGCTTTAAGTACTCCCGAACAGACGCATGCGCCTCCCTTGCATATGAGACAGCTTTTTCGTTGGGCTCAATATTGGATAAAAACTGCTGAAACAGCGTGTCAAGCTTTGTCATCACAACCTATTCCTTACATGGTGTTCGTTAACACACCAGCTAATTCATAATTATTCTCAGTATGATCCATGAAGTACAGATGAATAGGGCAAATTGCGTTCAGGTGGTAACCCACTAAAGTTGCCAACAGGGCTGGCATCGCTATGAACAAATGGATCTTGCTTGCCCCCCACTCGTCGCGCAACGTTTTTATCTTCCGGCTTAACTCCAAAGAAATTGAAAGGGCGTGAGCTGCGCTTGCAACAGATCCTTCCAATCCACTGGTCACTATCCACCGCGGTTGATGCTCCCAGGTTTGCAAAAACTTCTGAACTTGTGCTGAGATATCCCGAGAAATATTGACCACCAAAACAATTTCCTGGGATTCGGGGTCGCCCATCGCTGGAGGACGATCGAATAGACCGGTAGGAATTTGTGGAAGATGGTTGGTCGCACACACCTGAGAACCTGATACTAACACCAACTCATAACTCGAAACTTTACGAAAATTCCATCCGATCAACAGGGCGATAGGCAAACGGGCCTGGAGGAAAATAAACAGCTTTTTTGAGAAAAAGGAATTGTTCAATAAATTCCTTACGTCTCTTAGTATTTGATTCGCGCCGATGAAATTTTCTGTTGCCCCTTCAGGATTGGACATAAGAGCAGACAAATCGACTTCCAGGTCCACCTTGCCATGGAAAGAATTATCAGCAAATGTGGTGATCCCCAAGAATAGATTGTAAGGATCAATTTTTTTGACCCCGTCAATTGCTCCAAGGAGGTTCTCTTGTAATATTTCACTTTGGATTGGCCACCTAGAAGTAGAGCGATTATTTTCCTCTAACCCCGGAACAACCACATTTTCCAACTCCCGAAGAGGAAAATCCTTGGTGAAATGCTTATACATCAAATCTGGATGCTCATTAAGCCAATTATAAATATCTTCCCAGAAAAATATGCTAACGAGAAATTTACCCTCACGCTTACGAAGCTCGTTTCTCTCAAGAACATGTGATTGTACTTTTGTATCTCGTGAAGCGCTTGTCGCAAAATAAAAAGCTCCCAAGCAAGGGGAAAACTTCTCCGCTTTTGTTATCTCATCATCAATTTCATTGATGTCTATATCCCCACCCAAGTGATGTTTGCATTGTATGCCCAACAATCCATCCTTTGTTGGTCCAACGATATCTACACCATCTTGTCTTTGTCCACTCCTTCCATACCTTTGGAAATTAATATTCCCAAATTTTCGTGAAAATATATCACAGACAATATCTTCGAATGTTTCCCAATTACGCGGCTTTGGAAAAATGAATTCAGGAGCCATAACTGAGTTCTCCTAAGAGATCTTATCAATTCTTAGAAATTTGCTCTGTACAGGAGCATTCCAAAAGAATAGACGCTAAGTCATTTCAATCTGATACGGCAAAGGTTCATCCGTCAACAGGAAGCTATACCTGCCCGCAGCCGCATCACTGCCCTTGATTATCCGATAGGTCATCCCAGAGGCCACAGCCATGCGCTGGGCAAATTCCTGCTTGGCCAGCACGACCGGGTTATCAATCATATTATCTCCCTTGACCTCCACAATCACAAATGTGCCATCTTCCTTTTGAACCAGGAAATCGGGATAGTAACTGCGCACTGTATGCGATTCGGGGTCAATGTACTGCACATAGAAGTCTGTTTGACCGTGGGTAAGCATACCAGTGAAGTACAACTTCTTGACCTTGCCATCCTTGATCAAATTCCAGAACAGGTTACGCTCGGGCTTGGAGTCAAAGCAATAGGTATCTAAATGGAAACTCTTGGAAGTTAATGGCAGTTTGACATCAGCCTGGGTGACAACCATATCGCGCGAGGCCGAAAGTTGGTAGAACCCGCTCTCTGGAACCTTAACCAGCTCTACCTCGTATTCTTCAGTTTTCTCTTGACTGCTAACGTCATAAAGCTCATTGAACAAATGCGGAATTACCCAATCAAACAACAATTCATTATGTTCGTTCACCGCAGCCAGAATTTTTCCTATCCCCTCCTGGGTGCTTTCCAGTAGCTCTTGAATAAACAGGCAGGATTTATTCAAATAGCGCGCAATTTCGGCTACCAACGTCATCGAACTAAATTTACGATAGTCGCGCCAATGCGTACCGTCATAGGTAATGGTATGCGCATGCTTCGAGTGATCCAAACCTTCTTGTTCAATAATTTGGATTTTATATTGCAAAGTATCCGCTTTGTCTAATTCCAGGCTAAAGCCTTTGTTCAGGTTCTTGTCTTTCATCTCAAACTGCCGGCGCACCCGATGCAATTTGATCTTCACCGGTGGAGGAACCACCCGCACCTGGTAGATTTCCCTGCCACTGCCGGCGCTATTCAATTCCTCCACGCTGACGCGGAAATTCTGCTGTAATTCATCATCCAGGATCACACGGTTCTCTGCACTCAGATAGACCTGACCGGTTTGCTGCGCATCCCCAATCGAACGAAGGCAACGCATGGTCGCCTGGAGCACAAATATCTTGGACTTTGGCTCCCGGAACAACGCAACGCCAAACAAGGAACGACAATTCCACCCTTCCCGGCCTTTGTTGACCAGAAGAATAAACTGCTTGGTTGAGCCAAATGTATCTAATCGGTTGAACTCGCGAATATCATCATTTGTCGTCAGCTTCTCATCCCCCACATTGACCAGAATGCTGGTGGTCGGGATGCCGTATTTGACCAACGCTTTTTCCACCGCCGGGCGCAATTCCTTCTGTAATTCGTCAATCGTCGCAGCAAAGAAGGCCAGTTTTGGCAACATACCCTCGTGACGCTGGCCATAGAAACCTTGCTGAATGAAATCGTCAATGACAATTTGAACAAACTCGCTGGATTTGGTATGTTCATAGCTGACGATGCGCACCTGTTTGAGAAACTGCTTATCAATCGCTTCCTGCAAGCCATAAGCGTAGACCACCTCCGGCAGCACTTCCTGACCCACATACGGCGTGCCGGTGTAGTTATAGCAGGCCACCACCTGGGTTCCAGAACGTTTCAAGCTGGCAGCCAGTTCATCGATGGTGGTTCTGAGACTGGTGTCTGATTTTTGCACACCCAGGTCCTTGGCTAGTTGACTGCCAAAGGCGTGATGCGCCTCATCTACAAAAATTCCCAGCTGCTCCAGCCGGCGCAGCTTCTCAAAGCGCTGGTTGGTGGTAAGAGCATCCTCGTCGTCCGGTTCATCAAAGCCATATAGGTCCGCATTCTGATCGTACGGCGTGCCGGCCTGGTAGGTCGGCTTGCCACTGCCAAACAATTTCTCCACCTGGCTCTTCTCTTTGTTCTGGCGTTTCAAAATGATCTTCTGGGTATTCGAGACGATCAGGTTGAAACGTGATTTATCCAGCACGCTGAGCGCTGTGCCGGCTTCATCCAGGAAGTGAAATTGAATATGTGTTGAGAGAAAGCTGACATACTCTGGCGGGACCACTTTTTGCATATCAAAGGATTGCATCTCGCGCAGGGATTGCAAAACGGTCTTATCCGGCGCAAAGACCAGCGCATTGTGGCAATATTTCTCATCCTTTGGGAATTTGTTGGCCAGGATGAATTCGTAGAAGATGCAGGTCGCCATCAGGATGGTTTTGCCGGTACCCATCGTCAGCGCAAAAATGTAATTGGAATACACGCGGGCATTGGAACGCATGCGTTCGTAAACAGATTCATACTGCTGGGATGTGATCATATCAAACAAGGTTACTTGCGCGGCTGCGCTCTGCGAATACGTCCACCCTGCAAACTTACCGTTGTGTTTTCTCCATTCGTCAAAGATGATCTGGATCGGAGCATTCTCAAGATACTCTTTGAGGAAAATATACATTTCCAACGCTTCAAACTGCGGCCGGCGCAGGAATGCATGGGCGTTGGATGGATCATTGAAATCCAGGAAGCGTTTGGTCAGATCGCGGTAATATTTGCGCACATTGCCGCGGTTGCCCTGGTAGAACTGCCAGAGCTGGGTAAAGAAGGCAAAATCCAGGCTGACCGCCTGCATCTTCTTTTTAGGCATTGGCCACCTCAACCTCAAGCGACTCGGACAGCAGATCAGTGATCTTGACCCGGATCGTGCCGGCATCCGCCGGAACCGCATATTTTCCTTTGACCAGTTTATCGCCTTCAGGAATGTCAACAATTGCCGGCTGAAGGACGGCCCCATCGTAATTCCAGTCTACCATCACCGATTCAACCAACTCGCGCCAGTCTTCCACGTTTTCTTGTTGCAAACTCAACTTTTGCAGCAAGTTCATAGGGTAGAAAGCTTCGATTTCGATCTGGCCATTCTTGATACTGATCTTAGCCTCGGCATCGCGTTTGAATTGAATATCCTGTTTATCGCGCAGGATATCCACCACTTCCACGTCGATTTTATATGGATGGACCTCATTCTTCAGGTGAGCGGCCAAATCTGGCTCATGCCCCATACACACCAACGTGATCTTCTCAACCGGTTTATCAGGATGTTCAGCTTGCCGGCGCTCGAAGGCTTTGTAGTCAAAACCGGTGATCAGTTCGCTGAGATCCGCGCGGGTGGCAATGCGATTGACCGGCATGATCTTATACAACCGGCCGTCTTTTTGGCCATCGTAAAGATAACCTGGTTCAAAACGTTCTAGTTCCAAGGCTTCTAATAATAAATCTTTAGCTTCTATTGGATTACGAAAAACATCATAATGGTTGACGTTGTAAACCTCAAAACCTGTATAGATAGTCGAGTATTCATCATTACTTGTTAGCTCCGGTTGATGAGTCTCGATATCATCAGATAAATTCAAGAGCCGTTTAATAGTTGTTTCAATAGCGCCAAGGTTAATATCCGCGCCAATAAAACGTCGGCCAAATTTTACAGCAGCCGCTTGAGTTGTGCCTGATCCCATAAAACAATCAAGAATTAGATCATTAGGATTGGATGATGCTTTGATAATCCTTTCTAGCAATTCAATTGGCTTTTGAGTTGGATAATCCGAACCACCTTTCATCGAACCGCAGTCAGTCCAAATATCTTGGATAACCTGACCCAAATTTTCATCTAAGTAACTCACCTTACATCGTGCAGCTCCGATATCCGGATTGCGAAGGAAGTACTTCCTGGTTTTCAAGCCTTCTTCCATACCTTCGATATCTTCTGGCCAAGAACGACCAGAAGATGGGCGGGCACCTCGCCATATAAATTGGCGATCTTTATTTACTGATGGTACAGTAGCATCATTGAGCTTGACCCGCCGTCCATTCAATCCCTCGGTATATGAGACGATTTGTCCATTCTCTAACTGAATTAAAGAATACTCACTCAGAGCTGCTTTGCTAAGCGGAACTCTCACAGCATCCAGATTAAATGTATAATTATTACTTTTTACATAAACCAATAAAATATCCGATACCGTTCCAAATTTTCTTGTTACATTATTGTGAGGATCGGTTCTCTGCCATGTGATTTGATTCAAAAAATTTGATGGCCCAAACACTTCGTCCATAAGACATCTTAAGTGATGAGCTTTATGCCAATCACAGTGCAAATAAATGGTACCATCCTTTGACAACAATTCCCTTAACAAGACCAATCTTTCATACATAAATTGCAGATATTCATCATTCACCCAAATATCACTATATTGTTTCTCTTCGAATACTGTACTATCGTTTGTTATCTGTTTATTTTTAAGACGAATTTTGAGTTTATAATCCGCCTTCGAATCAAAAGGCGGATCGATATATATCAAATTTATTCTGCCTCGAAATTCGCGCATAAGATGACTCATAACCTGGAAATTATCCCCCCAATAGATTTTATTCCTCCAGCTATCTATTGTTTGACCATAGACTTCCCGCAATTGTGCCGGATAATGCTGCGTGTTAGTGAATAAACGTTTTCCCGTCCATTGCAAAACTGGGTAACCTCTAATCGGTTTAGCAGGATCATTTACAGCAGAATTTTTCTCCTGATCGAGAGGAATTAAACTATTTGGCAAAGTTGGTTGGTCAGTCATGATATTCTCCTATGATTTCTTCCTAAATTTCCAATTCTTCATATCGCAATAAAAGCGCATGTCGCAATCCCGGCAAATCTTGGTTGGTCGTTCTGGGATGCCATAATCCTTTTGCTCAATACGGTGCACCACCGCGTCAAAAGTACCAATGGTCTTGTCAATCCTTCTCGTATCCTTCGGGAACGTGATCATCGGATTGCCAGCTTCTTCGCTGGTGTAATAAATGTGCATCCGGCTCACATTCAACCCGCTGCGCTGCTCGACAATGTGGGCGTAGACTTCCAGCTGTCGGCGATAGCGATCCAGCTTCTCGCGGTCAGCAGGGCTGTTCACATCCAGCTTCTTCTCTGATTTGAAGTCCACTAGCTCCACCGTCTGGTCCGCGCCAGTAATCAGATCAATGCTTCCTTTAAGTATATACTCATCCTTGACCAGAGAGACATCCACTTCGGCTTCCCGAATGTGCGACCAGTCTCTGCTGTTGCGCCGGAAGTAACGCAACACCTGCTCCAGGGCAATGTTCTTGACGTTGGCTGCCAGATAGACCCGTTCACGCTTGGTCAGATAAACATAATTGGTGTCAAACCAGGTCATCACCTGAGCTTCAGAGAGCTTGTGTGTCTCCCCACGCAGCACGGCCTTATGGATATCCTCTATCGTCTGGTGGACCAGCGTACCAAACAAGATCGGGTTGGTGCGGATCGGGGCAAATTCCAGTTCGCGGTAGAAACGGTACTGTTCGGCGCAGTTTTCAAAGAGGGTCAGATGAGAAGTAAAGGAATATTCTTCTTTGAGAACAATATCTTTGATCTCTGCCAGGGGCAATGCGGCCAGGTCAAAGGAAGGATCCCGCCAGGAAGAGAGTGCGCTGAACTGGTCGGCAAAGTACGCCGATGGCGTACGCCCGTGGCCGGCCTTCTCGTGGCAGGCCAGCACTAGCAGGTTCTGCGCGCGCGAGAAGGCGGTATAAAACAGGCGGTAGAAATCAAAGAATTTGGTCATCGCCAGCGGCTCATACGCCGGACGGGTCAAATAACCGCTTTCCAGGATCTCGGTCAGGCGCGAAAACTGTTTGCGCGGCGTTGCTTCCAGCGATCCCACCACAACCACCGGGAATTCCAGGCCCTTCGATTGGTGAATCGTGAAGAAGGATACACAGCCGCTGGGCGCGTACTCCTGCCGGTCCTCATACTCATCGATGCCGCCGTCCTTCAAGAAGCGAAAGAATTGGTTGAAGAGCTGGCGCAAGTTCCTAGTCAGGTACTCCGGGGTCAAAACGCTGATGTTTTGCAGATATTCAAACTTCCCCAGCAGCTGCGAAAGGATCGCCAGGTTGCGCATCGCGCGGCTGTCGTTGATTCCGCCCTTCAGCAGCTCTTCATCCAAATAATGGCTAAACAAAGGGAAACGCAGTAGTTGATAGAACAATCCACTGAAGGCATAGTCGGCATTCTGGGCCAACGCCAGATGATCTTTTGCCATCTTACGGCACCACAGGAGCAAATCACGGTTCTCTGGCTTGCGCAGTTCGCCGGCAAACAGCGCAAAGCAATCGTTATCGTAATAATCCCAGATATGCAGATGCGCATCTTCTTTCCACTTCCGTACTTCGGAAAATTGCGGGAAGAGAAAGATCAAGGCGCCAATCATCAAGCGGATCTCATCGCGCTCAAAGAATTGATTGGAGCGTGGCGAGTAGACCGTGATGCCTTTGCTTTCCAGGAAGCGCGAAAGCGCCACCGCCTTATCGTTCTTTACAGATCGGAATAGAAAGGCCACCTGGTTCCAGTCCGTCAGGTGTCCCCGCTCCCGCATGGCATACAGGAATTCCAGCACTTCCTGGTGGAAAGCTTCTTGTGTGTCTGCGGATACTTTGACCACCGCCGGTACTGTTGGAAAGCTATCTTCGCGGGGCAGGATATCTTTATCAAAGCGATAGCGTTCGTCACCGATCTCCCAGGCCTGCTCATCCATGAAATGGTTATAGAATTGAATGATGTCCGGGTGGGAACGATAGTTCACCGTCAGAGTGACTTGTTTGCAAACCCCCGGCGCAAATTTATCTCTAAACTCCAGGATATTGCGGATGGTTGCGCCGCGGAAGCGATATAGGCCCTGGTCATCATCCCCAACCACGCACAGGTTGGGTGCGTCCCCTTCTGCTAATAGGAAGAGGATGATCTCCTGGATAGTGTTAGTATCTTGATATTCATCTACCATCAAGTGACTTATCTTTTTATGCAAGGTGGCGCGCACATCCGGGTGATTTCGCAACAAACACAATGCTTCATATTGGATGGTGGAGAAATCCAGCGCGTTATTCTCCTCCAAATGTCGCTGGTACAATGCGACGCATTGACCTAGTACGCGCACCTCGGCATCCGGGGCATGAATCAAAGCCTCCACATCCAGCGCTTCTTCGCTGACGGTGTTGATCCATTTGACCAGGGTTTCAGTTTTGGACCATGCACTCTGATCGTGCTCTCCGATAATCAAAGTTATTTCAGGGATTCCCTCATATTCGCTGATGCGCTCATAGACGAAGTACTTCTGATCAAAATCGTCCATCATAATAAAATTGCGCTTCAGGCGGGTGTACTCGCGGTATTCTTCCAACCAACGCAGACAAACAGAATGGATCGTCCCCAAATACATTTCGTTTAGATTGAAGCGCACACCAATCTCATTCAGCCGGTTGGATATGCGTGTGGTTAGTTCCTGGGCCGCCTTTTCAGTAAATGTCACCACCAGCAGGCTTTCCGGGGTCACGTTCTTGTGCGTGATCAGATAAACGATTCGTTCAACCAGGGTAAAGGTTTTCCCAGAACCGGGGCCTGCGATGATCAAGAGCGGGCCTTCCGTAGCTTGTATCGCTTCAAGCTGTGCTAAATTGGCTTTGCTGGAGAAAGCAATCATTTAATCTGATACCCATCTTGGGTGGTATGTGGATTATCCAAATTGTCCAATGATTGGAACAAAATTTTCATTTTTGACGCGCTCCAATAATTATATACGCTAATTCAATTTCGTAAGTCATCAATTGGATTGCCTTGTTCCGCAGGGCAATTGCACGAAGCCCGTTTTATAAGCAAAAGTGGAGGTGTGTCGCTTTTCTTGGAGTTATTTTTCCATTAGCGGTTTTCATCAAGTTAAAATAAAAGGTATAGTATAATTACTCTTGCAACCTTGAAGGATGCCCCCCTCATTCTTCAGGTTGCACTTGTTTAAACCAAAAGAAGCCCTGGCATACACCAGGGCTTCTTTTTCTACTAAAACAGACTCGTTTGTCCCGCCGGCAGCACCTGCGTAGCGCGCTGCTTGCGGCGAACCGGGGTAACAGCTCCGCGTTGGCGCAGCCATTCTTCCCATGTCGAGAGAGGGACGACCATCACCGCGCTGGGAACGGTCATGCTGCCCAGCGGGTTGTGGCTGACCTGCGATTCCTCAGCGAACAAGGTCGCCAGATCAGAAAGCCTCGCGCCGGCCAGCACATCCCGCGCTAGTTGGGTGAGGAAATCGCCGTCCTCTTCGGGGACAATTGCACCGCCTACCTCATCGCCATAGAGCAATTGAGCAGCCCGCATCTTGCGACCCATCAGGCTCAGGGCGACCGCTTCCATCGCGTTGTTGTACACACTGAAAACAGCCTTGACCGGCTTTTCCTGCCCAAGCCGCCACACACGGCGAACAGCCTGCCATAACGTATACAAGCTGTATTCGATCTCGTAAAAGACTACCGTTGAAAAGGCGATCAGATCCAGACCGGTTTCTACCAGCTTAGGATTGCAAACCAGCACATCCATGTTGTTCACCCGGCGGGCGATCCATTCCTCGCGTTTGCGCGTGTCCACGCTGCCAGTCAGGACCGTCACCCGCAAGCCCGCTTTTTGCAGGTTGCTCTGGATGCGATCCTGGATGTCGCGGGTTCCCGTTTGGCGCAGGTACACCAGCACCTTACGCCCCTGCCGGCGTTCAGCCAGGCAGAAGTTGGTCAGCCAGTCCTCTTTGGGCAGTTGATCCTCGGTGTTGATCACCGTGGGGAGCTGCATAATCTCCACTTTGCGGACAATCTTCTTTCGCTCATCCTCGGCCTCATCCACGACCACGGTCTCATCGCGGAAGGCTGAGTTGGGACGGGCCAGCGCCCACTGCAACCAAACCGAGAGGAAGCGGCCATCCTGTTTTGCCAGGTCTTTCAGGTCGCTCTCCATCTGCTGGTACTGCTGCTGGTGATCTCCATCCATCATATCCAGGGTCACGACTTCCTCCTTGTAGTCGGGCATCGTGACCCCCAGGTCCTTCAGGCTGAGGAACACCGTGGTGTCCAACAGGCGATTGATGATTGCCGGCGAGATTCCCGGCTGCTCTTTCGCAGAGTTGCGATAGCGCCGATTGCCGGTGAACACGCCGTCGCCATCATCGTTGTCATCTTTCTTCGATTTGCGCTTGTCCTCCAACACTCCATACAGCCTGGCCCAGCGCATTTCTTCGTTGAAGCCGAAGTCGCGCCGGACGCCATGATTGAGGCGATGCAACAGCCAGAAGATGCTGGTGGACTTGCCGCCAAAGAACGTGCCGGTCAGGGTCAGCGTCCACTTGCAGGCAGTCACCAACTGGTGAAAAGCAACTCCCCTGTCACTACCTTTTCCTTTCATCTGATGCACTTCGTCGCAGATCAGGAGCTTGAACCGCCCCTTGCACTGCTTTGAGATGTACTCCGCGATGGAGTAGCGGCGGGCCTGGTTGAACACGAACAGCGGATTGCCGCAGGTACGCATTCCCCAGAGCGGGTTGCCTTCGCCGTCAACTTCCCAGCCAAGCACTTTGCCCTGGCAGAAAAGCCGGCGGGAGGGAAGGTCTTCCGGGTCCGTGACGATCATATCTTCATCGTCTCGCACAGGATGCCCGCAGATCGGGCAGCAGCAGGCCGTGACCCGCTTTTCGGTCATCGGATCGTGGATGGTACGCAGGATCACCGCAGGCTCCCACCCCGGCCCCATTTTGGCCGAGGTATTAGCCACTACCGCAATCGCTTTTGATCCCAGCCGGCCAGCGTCAAAGTCGTCCAGGAAATCCTGAACATCGTTGACATCGGCAGGGTCTTGGGCATTGCGGCCAATGCGGCGCAGCTCTCGGGCTTTGGCTCCAGGGATGGTTTCCTCGATCTCCCGGATCCACTTATTCACCAGGGTTGGCGGGCAGAGGACAATAGCAGGGAAGGCATCGAGTAAAGCCGTGATGGAAGCCCCGCAAATCGTCTTTCCCAAACCCATTTCTCCTTGCAGGTTGCCCACTCCATTCACGCGAATGGAGCGAGCCATCGCAGCGGAGGCATGCCGTTGGGTCATCAGCAATCCCGGCTCCTGCCCTGGCAGCGGCTTGCGCGTCTTGCCCAGGGTATCCAGGATGGCCACCTCTTCCGGCGTGGGATCCATGTTATACAGGGGGCGATAGGTGTCCAGCACATGCGCGGCAATCTGGTCGCCATGCGCCTGCATGAACTCGGTCAGCCCCTGCACGTCTTTGATCACCTTCAGCCCAGCCTGCAAGGCCACCGCGACAGTGGTGATAAAGCGATCCTTGACTGTCTCGATGGTCATGCCATCTCTCTCCTCGACGTTGGTCACTTCCTGTATCTTCACGACCCGCCCTTTGACCAGTATGGGCTTGCCGTCCTGGTCCGCCAGGCGCACTGTGCCCATCATGCCGGAGGCCATCATCATGGCGATGTGGCCTTTTTTGAGTGGCATGGCCGGGCGCAGCAATTGCCCTTCAGCGCGGCGCGGGTTGAGCAGGTCTTTCCAGGCGGTGGTGTTCATCACGCCGCCTTCCGCAGCGGCTTCAACCGTTTCTTCTTCGGTCCAGTCGTTGCGCTTGAACAGCACCGGCTTGCCGGTAGCTCCGCGCAAAGGAGCAGGCAGCAGGGTGTATTTGGGTTCATCCACCGGCTGCAAGTCAGGAATTTCTGTCTTTGCCCATGCCTGGATGGCTGCCACTTCCTCAGTTTCGGGAATGTGAAAGCGCAGGCTGCGCAGAGCAAAGATAACCACCTGACCGTAAACCGATTCGGGGTAGCGCCCAACGGTGAAGTTCTCGTAGTGTCCGGCCAATTGACGGGCGATCTCGACCATCCCCAAAATATGCTGAGGGATGATATAGACCAGCAGCCCACCGCGGGCCAGCCGGCTGGTGGTGGATTTCAAGAAGGTCAGTTCGAGCCTGCCTTGCTGCTCGACACGATCCGTCTCGTAGGGAGGGTTCAAGAACAGCAAGGAAATGGATTCCTCGCTGAGCGAACACGCTTCCCAGGGGGCTTGATGCACCCTATCCATGACCTTCGCCGCCAGTTCCGCGCGGGTGTAGGACAGCTCCGCGCCCCAGGTTTCGCAGTTCAACGCCTGCCCGAGCAGAGCCGCAGCCCGGCCTTCCCCACAGCATGGGTCCAGCAGGCGGGCTTTCTCGGTTGCGGGGGCGATGTAGGTCTGGATGATCTCCGTTACCTTGTCGTGTGTGGGGTAGTACCCCATTTTTTCGACCGCAGGGGGTCTCATGGTTTTTTCCTCCTTTGTGAATCATCCTGGAAGGAGGCGCATGTCTCCCCATGAAGGGATAACATACGCCCCTTCTGGGGTGTGATTTTCCGATCAGACGATCAGTAAACACTCATCTTTGAGCATTTGATCAACCATCTCTTGCCACTTGGCTTCCAGGTCAACCCGCACACCGGCCAGGCAATCCCCGCCGGCTTCCAGTTTGCGGATGTGGCGATTCTTCACGCCAGTTTCCCAGAGCGCTTCTCCCCATTCAGGCTGGATCGGGATTTCCAGGGCTTCGTTCAAACGAACTGCGAACAGCCGCTTGAGTTCCCCCCAGGCATCCTCTACGCCATGAAAGGCCAGCAGGTACAAGATCGAATCGCCAGTCTCCCACTTTCCTGGCAGGGCCAGGTGCGAGATGAACACGCTGTGGTGGCTGGTGAACTCCGGCATGGCCTGCCAAACTTGCTCATACTTCCCAATCGGGCGCAGCATGGTGTTACCCTCGTCCGGAATGTTGAGCGTTACCAACTTGCTTTGAAGCAAGGTAGCGCGCAGGCTTTCAATCCCGGTCTTGTATCCCACCACACCCAGGTAAGCCAGGTTCCGGTCGCTGTCATAGGCGTAGCCAGTGACAGCCAACCGGGCCTGTCCGTTCATCGCGGAGGGAACGCCGTTGGCATACAGGCGTTTCTTTCCACTTTGGTCAGGGATCAGTTCTGCCTTCCAGACCACCACACCGGCATTGATACGCGCCAGTTCCTGGTTGATTTCCTGAACTTGCTTGTATAGCGCAATCCAGGGTTGAACACCCGTGAAGGTGATCAGGGTATCTTCTACCTGGACGGTGGTCGTGCGTGTGGCTGTGTCAATCTTAGCCACTCCGAGGCGCAGCGTTTTGTATTCCTCCAATGCTTTGGGCAATCGCTTGCCCGCAATGGGGGTAAAGATGTATTGCCCGCCGGTGCAGTCCAGGAAACCCAGACCATCCCCAACGATATAATCATGGGGATAGCTGGCGCGCTCGCGTTTGCCGAGCGCATGGATTGTCGGCAGGCCGGTTCCGTCTTCGTAGTTGGTCAGGACAATCTTGCCCTGTTTCTGCAAGGCAATGATCGTGTTCACCTGGCGAGCCAGGTAGCTGTCTTCGTAAGTTTCGTTTGCCATTTCTCCTCCTTATTGAATTTGGGTTGGCGTCAGAGCCAGCGCTCCGACTTTCAGGTATGCCCAGTTAACTAATGGGCTGGATGATGGGCCGGCTTCGTTCTGCCTGACCGCCAATAGACCCGAAATGGCTGCTTCCGCTGCCGTGGGGTCATTCTCCGGAACAGCCACCACGATTTGAACGGTGGCCGTGTAGTAGTGTTGCGCCATATCTCCTCCTTGTGAAAATTGATTAAATTGGTATTCTGAATTAGCCCAAATGGGCGGTTTCCATATGGATTGTTTTGCGCTCAGCGCAATGCAGAGCAACAAACGAAAAGCGCGGACCGGATGGTCTGCGCCTCTCGTTCGATATTCTGTTTTCGGGACACCTCACCTGTTTCCAGGTGAGGTGTCCCGATCTTTCGATTGTTAGAAGTAGATTCCAACCATGCGGCGATACAGTTCAATGACCAATTGGACATCGTTGGCAACGTATTTGCGCAATGTATCCCGGTCCATCTCGCCCACCATGCTGCCGTTCAGATCGGGCAGCGGGTTGGGGATGCCATACCGCTTGCAGACCCATTTCAGCCCACGGGCTTTGTCCCAGTTATACAGGACGCCCATCAAATCGAGGATCGGCTGTGTGCGGTATTTTGCAAGCTGTATTCCACCAAAGGTCAACGGAGGGGTCGGAATGACACCCAACGCCATCGTCCGGCGCATGATCATCGGGAAGTCAAACCCAATGATGTTGTACCCACAGGCACGATGGCCGCAAGCTGCAAACTTTTCCCAGAACAAGGCCAGCAGAGTTTTCTCGTCCGGCGTTTGCTCATCGCCTATCAGATAGGCAAAGACTTCCGGCGTTTCTGTCACCCCGCCGGCAGCCATCGCAATCGCGGTGATCTTGGCGGTGTCAGGGTCGAGAGCGGCGTTGGCCACCTGCTCCGCTTTCTTCTCCTCAATCGCCTGGGCGATCTTCGCCGGGTCCTTGAGGTTTCCCGGAGCTTTTGGCTCCGGCAGCGCAGCAACCGCATCCAGGTCAGGCGCAGTTTCAATATCAAAAAATAAAATAGGCATGGTCATGCTTTTTTCTCCTTTTGCTCCTTTTCGCTTTTGATTTGTTCCAAGATCTCCTCGACCGCATTCCGGTATCTTTCTTTGTTCGCGACGCAGACCAGAGCGCAGTCGCCCACGTCCGCAGAGAAGAAGATCGTGAAATCAACTTGTCTTCCACATAATCCCTGGGCTAGTTGCCCGACATGGGATTTCTTGACCAACGTGTACTTGCTCCATTGCGCGATTTCCAGGTCCTTCCAGCGCAGGCTCATTGAACACCTCCAGGTTGCACTAATTGCCAGCAGCCACGGCGTACCGGGGCGAAATGAGGGCGGGTTTGCAACTCGCGGCGCACTATCGCCTGCCAGTCCACACCGGCCTGCTCAGCTTTTTTAGCTTTGCTGGTTTTCGCAGCGCATTGGTAGATGGATGCCAGGTCCGCTTCGCCGCCCAGGTCTTCAAGGCTGGAACGGACGATGGCCTGCCAGGTCGCGCCAGCCCACTGCCGCGTATCAGTCTGTTTGGACAGTTCAGTAACACGCAGGGGGACGATCCATGCGTCTGGCTTGCGGGTGACGATCAGGTATTCCGTGACGATGGCCACGAAGTTTCCGTTGTATGCAGTCCGGCTGGATACCATGTTGTGCTGCGCCTTCACGATGAAAGCATCAGGATTTCCAAACCAGTGCAGATCGCGCTGGATCGGATACAGCAATCCCTGCCGGCGCACGTCGCCCACCAACACTGCCAGGCGTCCGCCACGCTGCAAGGTTTCGTAGATCCTGAAGGTTGCCTCATTCAGGGCCTGGATGAAATCACCGTAGTCGGCGATCAGGGATAGATCACCGGGATTGCCCGGGCCTCCCCACTGGCCGCCCGGCCCGCTGTATTGGATGATGTTCCAATACGGCGGATGCCAAAAGGCCAGATCAAAACCGGAAAACGGCGGTTCATCCGTCAGGACGTTAAAGCCTTGCGCCAGGTCGGTGAAAAAGCCAGGTACATTCTTTTGGTGTGCCACCTCCTTACTGGTTCCCGATCCAATTGCGGGATCGTAGAACAGGCGTGGCTTGTAATGTTCGATCAAGTCCCGCACCAGGTGCGGGGAGCAGTTGCCCCGGAAACCGGAGCGCCCGCCTTGCCCGCGATCTGGGTAGGAGACCAGACTGGTGAGGGTCATAGGATGCCTCCAACAAACTCCCGCGAACTGAAGAAGTGACACTCTTCGTATGCCACCACTTTCTCGGACAGACGTTCCAGTTCTTCTCCTTCCGGGGAGCCGGCTTTGGCATCCATCAATTCTTCGATCCGCTTGAGAGCGGTTTGGTATTCTTTCTCATTCATGTTTCCTCCTTGTCTAAAACAAGCATAGCTGCGCCTCGCGCGGCATTCCCGGTTTCACTTGATCGGTAGATTGCCGTCCGCAAGGTTTTGATGTATTCAGAATGCAGTGGTCATAGAAGCCGGCTGCCAGCGCCGCCAGGTCTCGTTCTGCGTGAAACGGAACAAACGGCCCTTGATGGCCGCTGGGTCGTTTGCAGTATTGACCTGCTTTTGCATGGCACGCCGGACATTCCACCGAAAAGGGCGGATCCTGGGGAAACTCATACCCGCAAGACCCGCATTTCACTGCCTGGTTTGGTTTTCCAACAGCGATCAAGTTCGACATAACACCTCGTTAGAAAAGATCGAATGGCATCCATCCGGTGGTATCGGGCATTTCGGGGCCGGTTGACATATCCCCATCGCATAACGCAAAAAAGTCCGTTTCTGCGCCAGGTGGGGACATCACAACCATTGCCGTGACCATTGCTTCCCAAACCTCATCTGGAAGCGGATCTTCTGGTATTGGCTCCTCCCACCCTGCCCAGGCAGCGGCTTCCACATCCTTCACAAACTCGCGCAATGTGCGTGGGTCGTTGGGGCGGACGGCTTCAATCTCCCCGATCCCTACAAATTCATGCCAGGGGCCGTCTTCCGGCGTTTCAGGGCTTCCGAGGCCATCAAGCATTACCTGTTCTGCAATGAACAGGCTGCCGCTCAGACAGGATTTGCGCAGCCGTTCCCTCGCTTCCTCGATGGCCATACCATCCGGGTTTGCGAAAGTTATCAGTCCGCGCACTTTATCGTTACTCGCATACCGGTACAGGTATGCAAAACCGATCAGTTTCATAGCTCCTCCTCTCCGGGAAATTGGGGGCGTTGCCGCCCCCTTCCCGATTTACATTTCGCTGTATTGACCTCCGTAGATGTCTTCTACATCCATCTCCTGGCAACCATAGCGATCTTCATACATGGCTTCCAGGTGCGCATCTTCGGGTTGATCAGGGCATTCACCCTCTTCTTCCTCGTCGGGTTCAGTGGGCGGGATGCCCGGCAGTTCGATTTCCATCAACGAATTGACAGTCAGTTCTTCCTGCCAGCCCTGTTCGCTCAGCCCATCGGACACGTTCCCCAGTACGTTTTCCAATAAGGTTTCTTCGATCTGCATTGGGTTGATTCCCTGTTGGCACAAGAAATCAAAAACGTACTCGGCCAGACGCGCCCAGGACAACGAGTATGCCGGCGCATTGGGATCGAGTCCCAGGCCAGCCACGCGTTGGATGAACACCTTCAAGCTTTCCGAGCGGACGCAATACATCGCGTCCACCACGCCTTCGTGGTATTGATCGTCATTCATCGCTGCCTTCTTTCTCCGGCTCAGGCCAGATCAAAGTAATGCCGTCACGCCTGGCAGCTTCTTCCAGGGTCATGTGATAAACGCTCTGAAAGCACTCCGGGCACAACGCGTTGCCGGCGCTCACCGCAACCGGGGTATAAAGCACATCGGTGTTGCAGTAGTCGCAGATGACTTCATCCGCACCCAGGGTTGGACCTTCTTCGATCCCGCCTTCTTCCGTGTAGAGCAAGTAGGCTGGTCGCGCATTCGGCTGCCACCATTCGATTGGTATGATCTCGAACATTTTTCCTCCTTGTGAGATTGGTAGAAGGGGCAGCAATGGCCCCCCTCTGTTGATTAGGTATGAATGTCCACGAACAGGATCGTGGCATCCGGGTCGTCCAGGGTCACTTCACCATCCAGTGCCAGCGCGCGGATCGTGCCATAGGCATCGCGCAAATTGCGGGTGAAGGGTCCCTCCCGGTCTGATAGTTGCTCCAGGATGGTTGCCACCCAGGACAAGGCCCATTCCTTGCCTTCTGCCGCGCCAGACGCCAGCGCAGCGCGCAGGGCGTTTTCGCTTTCTTCCAGCGAGGTAATCTCCGGTTGTTTTTCATCCAGCGCGCTCAGCGCGTTGTTGATGTCCCACAAGACGCACACCTGGGCAAATTCGAGCGCAGCCTGCCAGCGTTCCTCTTGCGGCTTTTCCGCAAAATTCTTGCTGAGAGCGCTGCGTCCCCGCCAGTCCTCTTCCGGGCAAAGCGGGTTGATTTCACCATTGCATTTGACCGCCAGCATCTCCTGATACCAGTTGTTTTCATCCAGCTGGTCATGAAAAGAGCTGCCATGAAAGGCTTCCATTGGATCTTCTTTACACAAAAAGCAGTAAACTGCGTGCATTGTTCCTCCTTGTGAATAAATTCCGGCCAGTTTGAACTGACCGGATGGATTCGCCTCGCATCAAGAGACGCTGCCCTGATTGAGCAGGAACAGCGTCAAGACGACCAATAGGATAAACAGCAGCATGGCCGCTGCATCCCAAAGAAAATCTTCCATGTGCCTCCTAATTGAAGCCCATCCCGCGTTCTTTCAGGCTGATATATCGTCCTCCGCTCCCAATCACCAGGTGATCCAGGAGTTCAATATCCAACAGCTTGCCAGCCTGAGCCACAGCCCGTGTCAAGGTGACATCTTCAGGGCTAGGTGTTGGGTCCCCCGACGGGTGATTGTGGGCCAGGATAACCGCCGGCGCATTGATCTGCACCGCGCGGCGAAATACCTCAGCTACACGCACCTGGGACATATTGACCGAACCCTGGTAAACCAGGCAGGTCTCCAATACCTTATTGCGCGTGTCACACACCACAACCACCAGGCGTTCCTGGTCGTAGCCCTCCAGAAGAGGACGGACGACTTCGTAGGCCGTCTGCGGGTTCATGATCTGCGGGCGTTCCTCGACCGGCTCCATCAATTTGCGTCCCAACGACAATGCAGCCTTCAGGCGCAGAGCAGTTGCCTGCCCTACCCCCTTTACGCTGCCGATCTCGTTGGGATGCGCTTTCGCTAGAGTCTGCACGGTCTGAAATTTTGCCAGCAGTCGTTCAGCGATTTCAATCTGCTCATTGCCACCCACGATCACGGCCAGCAGTTCCGCCAGGGAGCAGGCATCCGGATTGGATGCCACGCGGTAGGCCGGCTGGTCGCGCAGCGGAAGCAGTTTGCGGCGGCTAGGCTTGTATGGGACTCCCGCGAGGGGCCATTGCATCGTTTCTTGTATTGCTTTCATCTGTCCTCCTTGTGAATTGAAAAGGGGACAGATGAAAATCTCCCGGTCGGGGGACAACATCTGCCCCCGTTGGGGTGGTTTTTCATGCGGTGGGGTCGTATCCGGTTTCCTTGAAAATTCGCCGGTTGATCTCCTGGCACTGTTCAAAGGTCATGATCTCATCACGGCGCACGCCTGGATAGACGCACTCGCCGTTTTCGTCATACACCGGTTCAAACAGCCAGGGATTGGCGGCAAACTGACGCTGGATGCGGGCTGTCTTGGCCTGCATCCAATGCCGGATTCCCCCATTCTCGCAGCGCCAGCCAAAGTCCTTTTTCCCATTGATCGTGTCTTTCCAGCGGCGGTCTTCAAACGTCTGACCGCCGCAGATCGGGCACAGTACAGGATCGGGGGCGCGTTGGCCACCGGCTTTCAAGTAGTCGTGGACCGCCCGAATTGCCTCGCAATCCTTGTTGCCACAAGAACAGGCTTTGTTTTTTGTGACAATGTGGATTGTGTCGGCGTCTTCTGGCAGCCAAACACGATACCGAAAGCCCTGCACGGACACTCGAATTTGATCTATGAGGATTGCCATGCCTCCTTCTCCTTTCGCGCCGCACGGCGGGATTTCTCAACCTGCTTCCGAGCCTCACGCTCAGCAGCCAGGTAGTAGTTGTGATCGCGCCCTTTGCAGGCGCGTTTTTGTTCGCGGCGCTCGCCGCGAGTGTTCCAATATTGCTCTGTGTTCATCTGCTTTTCTCCTTGTGAAAAGTTTGGAAATATTGTTTTCTGAATTAGCCCACTCTCACGCGAGAGGGGCAGTCTAACTAAATTGAAAAACCGGTCCACGAATGGAATCCGGTTTTCAGTAGCGGGGGGCGGACTCGAACCGCCGGCTTCCAGGGTATGAACCTGGTGAGCTGCCCACTGCTCCACCCCGCTATATTGGGCTGTACCGACTTGCGTCGTCAGCCCAGATATGAAATCCTTCCTAGATCATCGGAAGGTAGATCTCGTTGTTTTCAGCCATCGCGCCCAACCGCCGGCAGAGTTCAATGCCGGTCTGATTGCGCGGATCAGTACCCCATTCAGGATTGCACTGTTTTCCCATCTGGATCATCACATCCACAAAGGCGCGGATCACGCTCTGTTGCAGCGTGCGGTGCTTGGTCAGCAGCGCAGCGGCCAGAGCCTGATCAAACTTACTGAACGCAAACCCGTTGTACACCTCGGTCAAAATCTCGGCCAGGTGCTCCGGGCTGAAGTCGGATTTGCGCACCAGTTCGTAGATGCTGATCTCGGCTCCGCTTTTCAAAGTGATCGTATGGTTGCTCATTCATACCTCCTTGTGTTGAATATCGGGGCCGCCTTGTCAGCAGCCCCGATTAGATTACCGATTTTTAACGTGTAACTGCACCATCAGATCGTGAAGATTGCAGCGATCTGTGGCAGATGCAATCGCCGCGTTCATTTCATCCAGACTGATCAGCCGGCCAATGATCAAGAATTTGCGGAAGGCGGCTTTTCCAGCTGCCATGACCGCAAACGCCTCGTTTGTTTCGGCGATCCAGCCCACTAAATAGATAACCTTGCCATCGCTCCATTGAGTACCAAAATATTTGATCTCACTTTCGGAGCGAGTCTTGTCCGCTATCCATTTTGGAAAAGAAGATAAATGTAGCGGATACATCAATCCTCCTCTACCCGTATCTCCGGCAACAGCATTCCAACCTGCCCGAAAAGCCATTTCACCTTCTCAATCGCCCAGGAAGTATCTTGCGCGCGATTTCGGTATTCGTGATATGGCTTTCCTTTGCCGGCGCTGTGGTCACGGTCGCGCAGCGCGTACCCATCCGTGGATATCAGCAGGTGGGTGATCTTGCTATCCTCCCACCCCCAGCTCACCGATGCTACATATTCGCACGGCTTGCTGTACGCTCCTGCCACCATCGTTAGCCCGTCCCATCCTTCCGGGTGATCATCCGGGGTACACCAAATCTGAAAGCCGGCAGTGCCCGCCTCGAAGATGGCCTGGGGATCAGGGTTTGATGCGATATCCAAACGACACGCCAGCTCAAGCAGCCGGCGCATTCGCCGATGTTCCGTTGTGAAGGTCATAATGTTTCCTCCTTCTATGAAATCACTGGCATCAACACGCACAGCCAGTTGGGATCGGCGTTCTTCAGCAGCACGGGAAGATTGGAAGCGTTCACCCCCATCACCGCGCCGTCCGCGATCTGAGCCAGCGGGAGCAGATTGACGTTGAAGCCAACCTGCACCTCATTACAGCCTTCGATCTGCGGATTGAGCGAGATCGTGGACTTGCCCACATCTTCTACCTCGGTTTCAATGCTCGCTTCGCCATTTACGCGAAGATGCACAACCGGGATTGCTGGAGTGCACGCTTCACGAGCAATAACACGCGCGGTCTTGATTGCGCGGAAAAGCTCTACACCGAAGGTCAGTTTGGTCTTGCAAGTCTTGGGGAGAAACACCCGGTAGTCGGGAAAGTTCGACTGGCTCAGCAGGAAAAACAGATACCCGCCGTTCCAATGGATTGCCATTCGCCCGTTTTCCATGCCAATCTCTACCGGCGATTCCGGCACATCCAGCTTGGCCAGTGTCTGGCTGAGGCGAACCACAGATTCCAAAGGCGCAGTCACGGCCAGGTTTTCCTCGAAGGATGTCTTTGCCACATACTTCGCCAACCGTACTCCGTCCGTTGCTACCAGGATCAGTTCTTTGGCAGCAAACTCAAAGCGGACACCGTTGATGTTCTCACGGTCAAACTTGGGGTATGCCGCAAAAGACACCTGGTCAATGGCTGCTTTAAGCTGACAGCAGGTCAGCCCCAGAGGGGAAGTTTTCACTTCTGGGGGAAAGAGCGCAGCATCTGCCTCTGTGTCCCGCAGGGTGCTTTTTCCGCTCTGAGACTTGATCGTCAGGCCAGTCTTTTCAAAGATCAAAGTGATCGTTTCATCATCCACGCGGCTGACCGCGCCGATCAGGGCCGCCGCCGGCAGATGGTAAGCGCGTTCCTCTTCGATCAGCCCGACAAATGGGACCGTCAGAGAAATCCCCGACATGTTATCCCAGGCCTGGATCACCAAGATATCGCGCACCAGAGTATCAGTGGTGAAGATCAAACGGATGATCTCCACTGGATCTTTATGTGTTGGAACTTGCACCTTGCCCGCAAAACGGCCAGCCATTTCCAATGCTGCCAGCAGCGCTTTTTTTTCGATTTTCACGCTCATGATTCTCCTTTCACTAACGCCAGGCTGTCCACTGCCTGGATGATCTCCATTGCCACCACCCGCACCCGTTCCAAACAGGCCAGGATGTCTTTGCCGGCCGCCTGCCACAGAGCCAGGTAATTGGGGGCGCTTTCCGCTCTCAATCCAAAGTGCTGGGCCACCACATACGCCGCCGCGTCCGCTTCGATCTCGCGCTGTTGACGGGTGGTATTCACCCTGACTTCTGGTTTGCAATGCTCGAACAGCTCATGCGCCAGTTCGTGCGCGAATACGCGCGTGCCAGCAGTCGGCAGCAATCGGATTTTCCCGCCGCTGCTCGAGCCTTCGGCATTGCCCAGGTCTTCGCTGATCTCCACCTGGATGCCCTTGCTTTTGGCAAACGCCAGCAAAGCATCTTCCAGGGCTGCGTCCTTTTCGTGGTCATGCCAATCAGGTTCTTCCGGTAACGGATCACCTTCGGTCTGCTCCACATCAAAGACGTACACCACCCGGAAATACATGCGCTGGCTTTCGGATTGCGATTCTTCGCGATCCAGGGTTTCAACCTTCGTCGCGCCGGCGTCTTCTTCTTCCGGCTCTTCTTCGGTCTTTTTGGGTTTGTAGATGGAGGGAGCCAAAATAGCGATCCCTTTCTCACCCTTCTTGACCTGCCGGCCAAATTTCTGCTTCCAGGTTTGAAATCCTGCAACCCGACTGGCTTCCGGACGCTGGATCCAGATCAGCAGCTGGTTGTGCCAGCTGTATTTATGGAAATTGCTCAGCGTATCCAGATAACGCTTCACGGTGTCGGAAATCCGCACCTGGTCAGTCTCCGCGGCCAGGGTTTCAATGCTGGCCGTGATCGACTGTTTCAATGTCTTTGCGTCCACTGTTCACCTCCTTGTGATTCTCATAACCCCGCAAATAAGCCCTTTTCCTTCTTCACTGGTGGGCTTATCTGCGGGGCCTATACCACAATCAGCCGGCCAGATCAGGCTGATCGTTTGGACTAGAACGGAATATCATCCCCGTCAGAGGTCGAGGAAGCGGGGGGATAGCTCTCGTCGTGATCCCCTGCGCCGCTATTGCCGTTCCCATCATTCTTACTGGACAAGAATTTGACATCCGACGCGGTAATCTCGAAATTCGCTCCGGCGCTTCCATCCTGCCGTGAGTAAATCTTCGGCCCGCCGGTGGCGGGATCAGCATTCAGCCGGCCTTCAACCAGCACCTTGCTGCCTTTGTGCAGGTAGGTGTTGCAGTTTTCAGCCATTTTTCCCCAGGCCGTCACACGAAACCAGATGGTTTCTTTCTTCATCTGCCCGTCCGCACCCGGATAGGCGCGGGTAGTGGCTACCGAGAAGTTGGTGACAGCTTTGCCATCTCCGGTATAGCGCATTTCAGGTTCGCGCCCCAGGTTGCCGGCAATTACGATCAGTTGATAAGACATGGTGTTTTTCTCCTTTTCTGATTAGTTGAGCGCGGCGAGTAACGCCGCTTTTTCTTCATTCCAACGCTGCCAGGCGGTGCGATACGCAGCCTCGGCTTGCTGGAATGCCTCGAATGACAGCCTCAAAGCTTCGTAAGCAGGAGGCTCGATATCGGTCTGCGCCAGCCAGATACGCTCAGCCTCATCCATTTTGGCTTTTGCCGCAATGAGATAGTCCGGGCGCTGGTGGTGGCCAGCCGGAATACTTTCCCATCCCACCACCGGGCACTTAGCACCCTGGTAGAACAGGAATTGTGGATTTTGCATGTTGATCTCCTTGTCTGATATCGCTCCGTGTACTTCAATAGAACCGGGCGACACCATTGGCCAGTTCTGCCACTCCAAATGGCATGACAATCCTGGCAGTACCACTTTTCCTCGATGCCATCCCAAACTTCATGGTGTCCAGGATGTTTTTGTGCGGGCAGCTCATGCCCGCCGCCTACTGCGGATTAGCCTTCAACCAGGCGCGCAGAGCTTCTTTCGATATAGGCGCTTTACCGGTATTGGCAGCCACAAAGCGGTCAAAGGCTTGCGCCTCAGCAGCTGCGGCTTGCGGGTCGGGGTTGCTTCCCAACGGCGTACCGTCGCCATACTTCTTGACTGGCGCAGGAGCCGGGGTCGCAAGCGCAGCGGGAGCAGACGGCTTGGAGCCATTTTCATAGCCCAAATCCTTCAACGCCTGCGCTTCACTGTGACCGCCGCGCTCAAAACGCACGAAAACGCGCTTGGGAACCTTGTAGGTCTTTTTCTCGGCAGCCAGACGTTCAGCTTCCGCCTCGTCGTATTTCGGGTTGGTCTTGAAGATAATCTGGATACCCCGATCTATGACAGACACAACGAACTCGCGGTCCGTTTCAGAATCCTTGCCGCGCTCCAAAGGAGCATTGCTCGGATACACCGGGAAGCGCGAGAGCGGCCCGAACAGATCGATGAACTCGGCGGTGTCCTTTTCTTTTTCCGCGTCCAGGTACACAGACAGGATGCGGAAATTGCCTCCGGTATAGATATCCATCACCGGAGTGGAGCCGCCACCATCTTCAGCCTTGCGCCGGCGCACGAGGTGCGTGACGGTTTCCCGTTTTTCGCCTTCCTCAAGGCCGGGCAGGTTGATCAGGAAGCCGGCAGATAGGTAGGCATCCACGGATGCCGCCATGTTTTTCGCGGACTCCAGGCTGATGCCCAGCAACGTTACCGGCAGCGTCACCTGCACGCCAGAGGGGTGGTACAGCTTCGTCCACCCATTTACCGTTCCATTATTCATGTCATACATATTTCTTTTTACCTCCTCTTGAATTTGAGTATTTGGTTGTTCGGCCACCGTCAAGCGGATGGCCTCGATATGCTTGCAGCGCACGTCACCCCGATAGCGCTGGAAGTCCGGGCAGGTGCAAGTCCACCCTGCGCCATCCTTGCGGACATCGTAGGGCTGCTTGTCCCCGTTCTGAACCAACCAGGCTTGCGGGGTTTTACGCACGATGCAAAAAGCGCCGGCCTTTAGCGCGGCCTGAGCGCGTTCTGTACGTTCGACCTGGGCGCGTGCGATTTCCGTGGGAAGCATGGGCTACCGCCGGCCAGTGATCTGGTACAGGCGGGTATCCATGCCCCGTGTGCGGACTGCCATACCCAATGTCAGGAAATGACGCACCACCAGGCAAAAAACGACCAAACCTAAAATCTCCATTTGATCCTCCTTGTGAATCATGAAAATTGGTTTCTGTGTTAGCTCCCTCTCACGCGAGAGGGGCAATCCAACTAAATTCATGCGCTCTGCTTTCAAGCAGGGCAGCACAAATTCACGTCTCAATCCATTTGAGACGCAAACTTGTGCCGCTCTACCCATTGTGCCAACTCCGGCGCAATGTGAGAGCGGATACTTTTTTCTCCTTCTCAATATGAATCCCTCCACCCGCCACTGCTTTCCAGCGCTTCTCTCGGTCCGAACGCGGATCTCGCGTCCGGCGGCCACCGTCCCCGATTGGTATTCTTCGAGGATCGTGATACGGATGAGGACTGTTTGTTAAGGTGCTTAAACAAAAAACGGAGAAGCAAGAGGATGCTCCCCAACCCTGGGGAACAATCAGTCTGTGCTTCTCCGTTTATGCCCGGAGCCTGTTCGCTCCCGGCGGCCTATCTTTTCTGTGTTCAGCCAGCCCAACTTCGGGATGACCTGGTATTCTCGCTTGGGTTATTCAGATCTTAAGCTGCCGGCTGCGCCGCAACCGGAATTTCGTTTTCCGGCTTCAAGGCCGGCCTGCGGAAGGCTTTTGAGCGTTCCACTTTGGGCTGCGGCGGTTGCAGGATCACGAACTGGCGGCATAGGATTTCTACCGTACTTCGACCGCAGGTGATCTGCCGGGCAGACTTGCCGGTCAATTCCACCCCAAGTGGGGCGTCCTCAGCATTCTTGCGGGCTTTCTGCATGAACTCCTCCAACGTTTCGGAGTATTCACGGGATTGCAGCAGTCCTTCCACACGCAGCAACGTGCCGCGCTGAATTTCCGGCATTTGCTGAGCAGCGTTCGTAAAACGGATATTGACGTAGTCAGGCTCATCGCGCGATTCGTCAATCCGCTTGGGCGGCTGCGCGGGATCACGATAGGAAGCCAGGCGCGCAAATTGATCGTTGCCGAACTTCCAGGAATTGACTACGATGCCTTCAAAAATGACTAAATTGATCATGTTGTGTTCTCCTTTTTGGACTAACCTTTAAGCAAAATAGCCGGATAAGGCTCCCCGCTATCGAGGAGCGTTATCCGGCTAAGTTTGTCCGCCTGCTTGGGCGGAACGGTTGGTTACGTTGTTTGTCTTATTTGTATTCGATTGTGCTTGCGATTTAATTCTATCACATCCCATCATCGTTTCAAAGCGCGAACCTCGGCTTTCCCAATTTCTATTACAGTCACGTTTGGCACAATGGATGGAAAAAGTAACGTCAAATCAGCGCTCACTGATACCTGGACCGTGTTCCCAGAGATGGTGATACCACTCACGTGGGGATTGATCCCGCGCTCGATCAGATAACCGCAGTTGGCGTTGACCGCCTGCTGCGCCCAGGCATATGTTTCTGAGGTGGGCAGGATAACCGCGCCGGTTTCCACAAACACACGCTTGTTGATCTCGATGGCTGCTGAGAGCGATGCTGCGTCAGCAGCCGCCGCGATTTGTGAACGGGCAAAGAAGTAGCGAGCGACCTCGATGGAAAGCGCCATCATTGGAACCATTACCAGGCCAATAAAGATCGCCCAGAAGGTCATCGAGTATCCGCGCCGGTCGCGGAGCATGCGCGGGGTCATTTCCATCCCTCTTGCCGGAAGATGGAATCCGCGCTGACCACAAACGGGTTGGGCAGTCCAGGGATAAATCCGCTGAACATATTCGGGATCTCCCCGCTGACCCGCACGCTGAGCAGGCTGCCAGCAGCTCCACCTGGAGCCAGGATGGTCACGGTGGGATTCTGCACCAGGCGCTCATTCTGCATCGCGCTTTGCGCCGCCGAAGAAGCGTAGATTGCCGGGGACTGCTGGGCCACGCTGCCCATACGCGCGCCATGCCGGGCGGCTGCCTGCACCGCTTGCTGTCCGTAGATCAGCAGACCTAAATTGACCGTAGCCAGCATGATCAAGATCGCAATCGGGGTCGTGATCGCGGCTTCCAGCGTTTCCATTGCTGTTTGATCTTGAAGGAATTTGTTGTTTTTCAGGGGCATACTTCTCCTTTCTTCCGGGCGGGGCTTTGTCTGCGCCCGCCCGGTGGAACGATTAGATTCGGATGGCGATATCTCGCACGACCGTTATTACATAGGTGTTCAGCATCTGGTAGGTCAGGAAGGCCAGTATTGCGATCCCGGCAAAATAGAGCTGAACAGCTTCCAACGCAATTTCGTCGCGGATAAAACACATACTGCCTTCCTTTCAGACTATACCTTGCCGGCCACGTCAGTGACGGCAACGTTGATGTTATTGCCCAGGAGCACGTATGCGCCATAAGCAACCAACACGACCGCGGCAATGATCAACGCCACTTCAGTAGATTCGATGGCTTTTTCGTCAGTCAGGAAATTCATGGATATTCACCTCCTTTCTTTAGATAAGTTTGGCAAGCGAGAAGATCAAAAACACAGTGCTCCCGGCAGCAATCGGCAGGACATAGGGCAGCATCTTCTTCTTGAGTAAGAGCGCAGCCAGGCCAAAAAGACCGCCGGCCAATGTCGCCGCCAGGAACACTCCGCTTCCATACAACAATGTCAGAGTCATCAGGATTTTGGCATCCGCGCCTCCGGTCAGATGGTTCAACCATAACTGCCAGGCCACGAACAAAATGATCTGGGTCAAGAGCGCATCCAGCGGTAATCCGAGCAGCTTATACGAAACAAAACCCGCAGCAAGTAAGGCGGTCGTTGCAATCCCCCCTGCGACCCGCTTCGTCAGATCGGAGAGGAAGATCATCAGCACCACCAGCACCGCCGCCGGCCAGTTTCCACGCAGGCTTGCCAGTACCAGCCCGCCGGCCAGCGGGATCAGGGTCAGCCAGTTCGGGACCCGGCGAAGACGCAGGTCAAATCCTGCGCATACCGCCAGCCATATAAAAACCACCACCGCCAGAAGGATATCGCCCATTACTTCCCCTTTGTCGGAATGATGTAGAACCAAAGACGGGATACTTCCCCCCAATCCAGGCCCATTGCTTTGCCGATCTGTTCTGCTTCCAGATCAAACCATTCCTCATCCCGCAGGGAGCGTTCGATCACGCTCAGATTGCGAGGGGCATCCCCCAAGAGCGGCTCAAAAGCATTCGACAGGCGGGAGCGTTTGGGTTCGCTCACCTTGAGCGCCTTGCGCAGATCGGATAATTCCAGGGGGGAAACCACCACCCGCCCGTCGCTGCCAGCGCGAAGGTTGGCCCACAATGGCGAATGAGATACCCCAATCACCTCTGTCAATGAAAGACCTGTGCCGACCTGCTTTTCAAGCCATTGCAGGGCGCTCAGGGTCATCGGCTCCTTCTTGCGCGCGTCGCGGCGATTCTTCAGCTGCAAGAGGTGCATATCCTCCACCGTGCGCGACATCGTGCGCAGGGCATCCGCCTGCCGGCTGTTGTACAGCCACAGGATCAGGCCGAGCATCAGCACGGCCAGCAAGGTTACGAGAGAGATTGTGTCAGTCATTTTTCTTTTGTTCTCCTTTTTCTAACGAAATGATTTGGTTGAGTTGTTTTGCCAGTCGCTTCCATTCTTTGGGCCGGCGGTCGCGGCTGACTGAAGCTCCAAGTACAAAGCAAAATCCGATCAGCACCAGGTAGGGGCCGAAGGACAGCTTTTCTTGAATTGCCTGAACCACATTCAGAAGCGGCTCAGGAGTCGATACCAGCGTAGGCATCGGAGTGTTTATAATCTCCTGCGTTGACTGCGTGGTTTCCGTAGGTTGCATGGTTCCAGTTTGGGTGGGCATGGGCGTCGCGGTTTGCGTTGGGGTCGCGGTTGCAGTAGCAGTAGGTGTCCAGGGCTGCGGAATGACGATCACGCCATGCGCCGTTGCGCTGCGCCCCAGGATATCCGTCACCGTCGCCGTGACCGGGTACTCGCCAATCGGGGCCACAATGCTGCCAAAATGGCGATCCCACACCACCTGTCCCGGAGTATTTTCCGGGCCGAAGGTTAGGACAGCGCATGGCCAGCGTTTTTGCCCATCGCAAATTTCCACGGTCACGCGTTCGTATGGCACATCTCCCACTTCGATAGCCATTTCCCCGCTCTCCCAGATGTACCAGCGTTTGCTGAGGGTGATATCGGGCGGGCGATTGGCAATCGTGGCAGTCAGGTTCACAATCTTCACGTTGCCAGCCAGGTCATGGGCTTGCGCAAGGATCAATACCTGCCCGCCAGGGAACAGGTATGTATTAAAGGGCATGGACCAGCTTCCATCCGGCTGGATGGTTACTTCCTGCCAGAAAAGGCCGAGCGAGGTTGAGACTTCTACAGTCGCCAGACCAGACATTGCGTCCGCGGCCAGACCGGAAAGCGTGATCTCACCGGTCAGGATGTTCGGAATGGGATCGAAGACCAGCGCAGGAGGTGTCTGGTCAATTTGGAATACCGTTGTGGAATGGGTCGCGTTCCCGGCATTATCCTGGATCAGCCAATTCACCGAGTGCGGGCCATCTTCCGTGACTGAGAAAGCCGGAGCCGGCTGGATGGTCGCAACCCCAGAAGTCGTATCCGAGGCATTGGCCTGCAAGGATACCGGGCTGGTGTACCAGTTGTTCAAGCCCATTGTCCCGCTGATCGTGGGAGACAGGATGGGCGGCGTCCGATCAACGCGCGCGTTTTCTGGGACCAGCGTCTGCCGACCCGCCTTATCCGTTGCCACAAATTCAACCTGGTAATTCCCATCAGCTGAGAGGATCAGGGCATCCTGGTTAGCCCAGGGTTGTCCGGCAATCCGCGCCTGAATAGTTTGCAGCCCAGATACGGCGTCTGAAGCAGTCGCGTTACAGGTGACTGGAGAGACGTACCAACCGGATGAGCCGGAAGTGCCTGTCACGGACACACTCAATGCAGGATCGCTCAAATCCAGCGACACCTGTGCGGAAGCTGTACTCAGGTTGCCGGCATGATCCCGGGTACGAAATGCCAGGTCATGCACGCCCTCTACTTCAACGGTTGCGCTGCCATTCTCCCACGCGCCCCCATCCACCTGCACCTGAGCCAGATCCATCCCGGAGGTCTGATCATCGCCGAAAATGCCGACCACAATCGGATTGACGTACCAGCCGTTTTGTCCGTCTGGCACGGGGATCAGGGTGTTGAGGGTAGGGGAGGTTTGATCCACGCTCACGGTTTGAGCAGCCAGGGACTGCCTTCCAGCCCGATCGGTTGCTTGCGCATCGATCTGATAGATACCGTCGGCAGACAAAAGCAAAGTGTTAACCGCATCCCATGCTTGCCCGTCCCTACGCATACGGATACTTTGCACTCCTGAAATGGCATCCGTAGCGCTGGCATTCACTGTGACCGGAGAGACGTACCAGCCGGCCAGTCCAGATGTGCCAATATCCGCCAGGCTCACAGCAGGATCAGTGAGATCAAGGGATACTTCCGCTGTGGCGGTGCTCAGATTCCCGGCGTTATCCTGGGTGCGAAATGCCAGGTCATGTATGCCTTCTACTCCGACGGTCGCGCTGCCATTCTCCCACGCGCCACCATCCATCTGTACCTGCGCCAACATCAGCCCGGAGGTCAGATCGTCACCAAAAATACCAATACTTATCGGATTGACGTACCAGCCGTTTTGTCCGTCTGGCACAGGAATTAGGGTGAATAACGTGGGTGGAACCGTGTCCACCTTGAAATTTATTGGGGAGGTGATCGGAGAAACACGGCTCGCGCAGTCGGTAGCCTGAGCTACGAACGAGTGCGGTCCCAGACCGGAAAAGTTGAATGGCGCGTTATGCCACACTGAGGCATCTACGTTCACGCTGCGGGAGCAAATGCCGGAACCAGCATCGGCGGCGTTCACACCCAGAGCCACCGGAGAGACATACCAATCATTCAACCCTAACACCCCGCTGATCAACGGAGCAGCGGTCGGATTGGCCAGATCTAGATAGATCACCTTACTGCCGCAAAGACTGTTCCCGGCCTTGTCGTACGCACATGGGTTGAGATCGTTATATCCTTCACGGTCGATTGCCAGAGGAAAATTACCAACTTGGGTAAATCCGTTGTCTCCATACCACAGATAGCTGGCATAATCAAAACCGGACAGGACATCATGTCCTGCTACATCCACGATGACAGGTGAGAGATACCATTGTCCGCCATAGTCCGGGGGACGTGCTGGCAGGAAATCGTAATCGTACGGAGCAGTGGTATCGATTCGAACCGTACTAACCGAAGTGTTGGATTGGTTGCCGGCATTGTCGGTAGAAACTCCGCGCACAGAAAACACGCCCTCGGTTAGCAAGGTGTATGGGCTGGCCTGAAACGCACCGCCATTGACCTGAATAAATTCGCCGGCGATGCCAGAAGTGACGTCTGTTCCATTTACGTAGAAGGTCGGTGAGTTGCGATACCATCCGTTGGCATTCGGAGACTCGGACACGGCCATGTCTACCGTTGGGACCACCGTGTCCACTTTGGAAGCAAGCGTTTGCGCCGTGCTGGTATCCCCATAGGTGCTGTGCGCCCAGAACGACAGGGTGTAGTTCCCTTCCGCCGGTGTCCAGGAGCAGGATACATTGGAATTGTCTGCTGGATCGCAGACCGTGAACAGGCCCGCCCCCAGGCTGCCTTCGATGTAGGTGATCTGCTTTCCACCGACCGGCTCATTGGCAGAGAGCGATACGGTGGAGCCGCCCCGACACCAGCCGTTAGTGCCTGCCGTGGTACACAAAGCCGCGCCAGAAACTGTGGCGGGAGGATCGTTGGTTGTTACAGTCGTGGCAGTGCAGCTGGACTGCCCGTTGGTACAGGTTTCCACCGCATCCACGTTCTTGTTGATGGAGCATACAATGTCAACCCCACAGGTTCCCGGCCAGGTCGGGCCGCAGTCCGAAGGAGAATTGGTGAACCAGGGAGCGGTCAATCCCGCTGCCGGGCAAACGCCTGTTGGAGCATAATACAGATCCAGATTGCAGAAGCTGCCCCCCGATGAAGCTACATAATTGCAATGCTTTCGTTCCCAGGTAGTGCTCGTGCTGGTACGGTTGGGGCCGATGTAGTTCGCGGCAACAGCGATGGTCAGCAAGAACAACAGGCTGAGCACAAGAGGAAATGAGCGTTTGATACTTTTCATTGCTTGTCTTTCTCCTTTCGATATTGGGTGGTTAAAACAAAAACGGCCATACAAAGGCCGTCTTTTTCCTAACGACCGCGATTTGTATGACCGATTGGTTCCTGAATTATTGTCTTACTTGGCCGGACTGCTGCCGGCAGATTGGCTTGGTTTTATTTGATTGTTCTTGCCCCTTAAAAAATATTATATCATTTATTCGTAAAAGATAAAACTATTTGAATGCTGGTAATATGTTTTAGATCGTTCTGTGAAGATTAAAATCAATAAATCTCCCTTTACCGTGCGAACAAATGAGCAAAATCAAATATCTAATACATATATATAACCTCCACTAGAACGATCTTCAAACTTAATTCCGAAATTTGTAAAATAGCCAACCATTAAATCATATCCATCGCTAAGGTCGCTTTCAGCTTTTTCAAACTTCACTTTCAAGTAATTCAATAAAGTAAGGGTTTTTTCGTTAATAAATTTTGAGGTGGGCAATTGATAAATACTATCTTGGTCTGCATGCTGATGTAAACCAGCAAAACCATGTACAGTTGATATAGCAATTACCTGCACAAACTCGATTATGCTATTCCAATAACGATCGACATCTCCATGTTGTCTGAACTTCTCAATTTCAGCTTGAATTAGTTCATAATAATGTGGATCAAAAGTTGGTTCTAAGTACCCCGAAACCCAATTGTCGTAATAAACCTTCCAGGGGGCAGTCGGAAGAGCAAATATTTTCTCAGTTATTATAAAAGCAAACCTATCCGCAAAGTACTCATCAAACAAAACATAAAGGTTTTCCATATAATTATTTACGGCAAATAATTTTGTAGAAATAACAGGAAACCTTCTCTTGTTTAGCATGTGTGCTATTTCATGGAATAGGATAAAACATCGGATCATTGAGTCGAAAGTAGATAGGTAGATAAAGGGCGATAAAACAATGGATACACCTTCGCCAATTTCAATAATCTTCGCCACTACCGCTATTCCTGCGTTTTCAATTCCGCGTTTGGCCTTGAAGCTTGAAGCGGACTGGCATTCATTTACTTTAGCTTCAAAATTGGAGGGAACTATAATCTGTTTAATATTTAATGGAGGGTCAATTGCCTCAACATATGTTAGAAAGATCTCAAGTTCATCTTTGATTTGCCTCTGAATAGATTCATCACCAATTTCTATAATTACTTCCATGATTTTCCTTTATAAAATGATTTGTGATATTTTTCTGTAATAACGGATTCTCAACTCAACCGGGTTTAGCCGTATTTTTTTGTGCCTCTTCAAGATACTTTTCACGCAAAGTATTCAAAACAAGCTTTTGCCCAGTTTGGCTATCAATATAATACCAATGATCCCACCCATTACATGATGGAGCATTTTGAATCGTAGCACCTATTTGGTGAATAGATCCTGCCATTCCATTGTAACTGAGGGTTCCATTAGCCAATATCTTTGCTGTAACATTTTCAGTTTTACCAAAATATAGGGACTGACCAATCTCCAACAATCCATTTTCCAACAAAGTGCCAAAAGCAACCCGCGGGCGATCTCGCCGACTTGTGAATGTCATATCCTCGGTTGAAATTAATTCAGGCTGGATGGCATCGATACGATCCTGGGCAATTTTTGCGTAATTAGCATCGCGTTCGATTCCAATCCAATGCCGATGCAATTTTTTTGCTACCGCTCCAGTGGTTCCACTACCAAAAAATGGATCTAGAACAACATCGCCAGGATTTGAACTGGATAAAATTACTCGATACAAAATAGCCTCGGGCTTCTGTGTGGAATGTGCTTTTTCACCGTTAACCTTCACGCGTTCTCTACCAGTACACAGCGGTATCTCCCAATCACTACGCATCTGCAATTCATCATTTAATGACTTCATAACGTGGTGATTGAAAGTATATCGAGATCCTTTGTTTTTTTGAGCCCAAATCATTGTTTCGTGTGCATTGGTGAAACGCACCCCACGAAAATTTGGCATCGGATTTGTCTTTACCCAAACAACATCATTCAGAATCCAATATCCCAAATCCATCAACACACTGCCAACACGGTAAATATTATGATAGGATCCAATCACCCACAATGTACCAGTGTCTTTAAGTACTCGCCGGCAGCCCAAGAGCCACTCACGCGTAAATTGATCATAATCGGCAAAATCGCTAAATTTATCCCAATCATCATCAACGGCATCAACTTTAGTCATATTAGGTCGCCATAATTCATTTTGAAGCTGCAAATTATAAGGCGGATCGGCAAAAACCAAATCCACCGATTTTTCCGGCAATGCATTCAATGTTTCGATACAATCCCCTTGAATAATTCTATCTAAAGCCAGTTCCAATCTATTTTCCATTCAATCACCTATATTTTCTTATCTAATAATTCTTGAATTGACTCGCGTACTTCTGGTATTCTTACCAACTCACTCAAAAAATATTGTAAATTTTCGATCTGTTCTGCCTGCCGTTCGCGACGCACTGTATCATAATTGATTCCTAACAAAGTGCATAATTCATTTCCGGTCATTACATGTTCGACATCAAACCTGTCTTTTGAACCTTTTGTTATCAGATCTTTATTGCTTTGATTAAAAGAACAAATATAATAATCGACAGAATAGGCGATCTTAGTTGATATCCAGGCAGCAAAGTCCCTTAGGCTTTGCAATTCACCAGAGGCTTTTTTCGTGTCAAAAGTATCCCCGTCCTTAAGCTCAATTAACAGTATTCTTTTTTCTATATGCAAGAATATGACGATGTCAACTGTGCTCCCTTTATTTCCAGAACTTTCTGGCTTATGAGCTTGAAATACAATTTGAACATCACTAGTCCATAGGGAAGAGTTCCTTAGCACTCTATCAAGAGTTGATTTAAATTGTTCGGGAGTTTCAGATCGAAGAACCGACTCGAGCTCGTTCCCTGTGCGAATGACGGTGGCATGCAATCGACTGATAAGATGGCCTAACTGTTGGCTACCTAACAAACGCGAATACCCTGAATTTGCATCGGATCGTCCTATTGTATCTCGAATTTTTGCCATATCAATTTTCGCATCCTCTCAAATATTTTGGAAACAAGCAGAAATAATTACACCGTCTAATTTTTCCAGCGGAATCAATTCCTTCAGACTAAAATGATAATTAACGGTTACCCCTTTGTGATGACCATCCACTATATCGCTTGCTGTTGATTTTCTTCTGAATCGTCTGCCGTAACCATATTTTTTATAGAGAGCAAACAAATTTTGTAAAGATTGTCCCCAATACCCCTCCCCAATACAAGGACGTTTGACGCGCCAGATGATAAAGATTGGTAATTTATCAGATTGATATTGTGTCCAATAACGTTCAAAATCACTTAAATTTAGAGCTATCGTCTCATAAGGAAGAAGGTTCGCTTGCGGTAAAAGTTGTTTTACCAACATAAAGGCGCGTCCTTGAGCCTTTACCTCTACGCGTCCCATCACCTTATGGCCATTTAAAATTTCCAGATCTGGCAATCCATGTTGTTGCGCTGGGGCTTTCCTCACGGACAAGCTATGTTTTCTTACGAAATGATCTATCAGCCAATCCTCGGCTTTCTCAGATAGGGCTACGTCATGTTCAAAAATATATGCGGTTTTTGAATGACCGTCACATTTGGTCAGACATTGTTCACAATTAAATTTTGGTTGATAGGTCAGGTCTTCCATCAGCTAATTATATCAACACCTTCCCTATTCGGCATCAGAATAATACATTTCTTGAAGGAACCTCTATTTGCAATTCTTGGAAATACTGTAAACGCCAGAGAAGAACTTTATGGCAGCCAAAGATATCGGTCCATCGTCATCGGACAGAGCGTTAATCGTACTTCTCTCCCACCTCCACCCCATATCCCACAAAACAGTTCAGTTACCCAGTTCGTATGCTCCCAATCGACGCAACGGCATAACAAGAGCATTCAATACTATACATATTGATTTGTTTTTACAAAATGGTTAATGGAACCAAACGCGTTCAGGTTGGGACGTATATCTTTATGTATTCCACGCTTAATCGATAATGATATAATTCCTATGCATGAACAGCAAATTATAGAACCTCGATAAAATCCACAAAGAACCTCTTCTCTCGATTTGCACCCCGATGCAAAAGCTGAAACAGGAAAATTCTATGTCAGATCTAACCAGTATAGAGAAATTAAAGATTGAAAAATTATTTGGCATGGAAAGTGGCTATGTTCTAGATTTCTCAAATAGAACTTTCTTTGAATTTATCCTTGAAAATACGAGGGTAAATATCAATGACGAAAAATACGATTATGGAAGCGGTTCAAAAGCTAATCGGTTAAGAGCATTTTGGGCGGAAGAACCTAATTATATTGTCGGTCAATTACTTTCTGATTTATTAGAATACTTTAAGGCAATTCGAGAAACTAATGGCAGAGAAATAACACAAGCAGAATCTGTTTTGCTCGATGAATGCAATAAAATCGCGGAAAGATTGAAGCTGGATACACCCATAGATCACATAGATGCAATAAAGGACAACATTGTCGATCAGGATTTTTCTCTTCTGGCTAAATCCATAAGAGAAAGTATCCAAAAGAACGAACCCGAAGCTGCCCTTGATAGGCTCCATACCTATTTCATTAAATTCCTAAGACATCTGTTTGATAAGTATGGTATTCAATACGACAGAGATAGACCGCTTCACAGTTTGTTTGGAGAATATATCAAATATTTAAAACAACAGGATTTAATCGAATCGCCAATGACTGAAAAAATCCTAAAAGCATCAATAGTAGTGCTGGAATGTTTTAATGATGTTAGGAATAATAAAAGTCTCGCTCACGATAACCCTATCCTCAATTATCGAGAAAGCATTCTAATATTCAGCCATATTGTAAGCATGATAAAATTCATTCAATTAATCGAGAACGAAATTGATCAAAACAAATCTAAGAATGACCAGGACGAGTCTTATCGGAATGAAATTCCGTTCTGATCATCCTTCTTTTCCAACTCCTAGAATACTACCAAAAATTAACAACCCCATCATCAACCAAATTGCCAAGTTAGGCTCGTAGACAGCCAACGTCAGCCCCAAACTACCCAAAGCCAGCCCCAAAGCAGTTACTTCTATGCCTTTCGTATTCGCCAGCAGCGCCACCGCAGCGGTAATCAGCACCAAAAACACCACCAGGCGCAGCGGCAGTCCGAGCGTCAGGGTGAACACCAACGCCAGGACAAATAATTGATTGGCAAGCACTTTCCGCATCATCTACGATTTACCTCCTCTCTACCATATCCCCGGCAGCAGCCGCCAGCGCACCTGCCCGGCATATTCATCATAATAGACAATGATCTTTTCCTCACGCTGGATCCGCGTCACCTGCACCAGAATCAGCGCCAACAAAACAACCAGATTGCCGGCACTCAGACTTGCGCCTACCAACGCGCAGCGATACACCAATTCGCCCAAATACATCGGATGGCGTACCAACCGATATGGGCCATGCCGCACCAGGCCGCGATCCGCCGGCGCGATGCCAAACGACTTTCCGAGCATCAATAGCGACCATAACGTAAGCGCGTACCCGGCCAGCCCTGGGATCAGCAGCCAGGTTGGGATTTCTTTGGGATAAGAGGCCAGCGGCAAAAAAGCTGCGATCAGCCCCAACCACAAACCAACCCGATCCGAGCGCACCGCCGGGCGGCGTATATAGTAAATAGCTGTCAGCAATCCATTGTGAAGCACCAACAGCCAGGCCAATATCGTTGGACTTTCCACCGCTGCCAGGCCAGAGATCACGGTCGCAAAAGCGAAAAAGGCCAGCCCGATTCGATCACCCATTGTTGTGTTTTGCATTTTGCCCTACCGCATGCAAAAGCCAAACGCCGGGCAGAAGATTGAAATACTCTCCAATGCTTTCAGCTTTTGCTGCCAGCGTAGATCAGCCATGTAAGCATATAAATTCGAGAGGTTGCGCAGATAAGTCACAATGAACGGCAGGCGGTCATTCAGATCGCGCAGGGTTTCATCCTCTTGGGTCAGGGTCGCGTCCCATACTTCAATCAGCAGATCTGCGGCCAGGCCCAGGTTGCGGGAACGCGCCAGCAGTTGGGAGTACGAGGTGTGTTGCAGAACGTAGTCATCGGTCACACGCTCCGCTAGATTGCGTGGGTCGCGGATTTCTTCCTCTGGCCAGGTGGCGGGATAATTTTCTATTGAGGCTTCCCCGATGTCGCCAAACACTTGCACGGACTGACGCGGGTTGGTTTGGTCGCCGGCCCACCACAGAACGCGCTTTCCCTCGTATTCGCCTCCCATCTGCACCGCGCGCGCATTGGTCGCGCGCGCGCCCCAATACAGATAGCGCTCCACACCCCACAAGTCCCAAATCAAGTCGCCAATCTCGTCTTGCGCTAGCGCAATATCATGATTGGCGAAATCTACCAGGAAGAACGCTTTCTCCAGGGTATCGGAAATCTTTTGGTAATCCTGCGGTGTAAAGAGGACTGTAGAGGACACCGGCGTAAAGATCAGACTCAACGCGACAAAAATGCTCAAAAAATAGTTCAACATTATTTTCTCCTCTGGCTACATCCCCGCCACTATCGGCCAGGCAATCAAGGCCATCAGGCATACCAGAAAAGGCAGGAAATAGAAGAGCACCATCGGGATGACCAGCTCTCCGCCAACCTTCTCCGCCCGCATCTCGGCTTGCCCGATGTAGTCCGCCGCGATCTGGGTGGCCAACTGCCCCAGCAGCTGCTGTTGGGCTGTGCCGCGCTGGATGAAGCCCAACTGCACGCCCATGCTGATCAATTCCGGCAGCTGCGATTCCTCGGCCTCCTTCGCTACCTGCCCAACCAGCGTGCGCCCCTGCGCCATCTGGATCACCCGCTGCATCCATCTGGCAGGCAGGCTTTCTGCCCGCGAAGTACGCCGCAGGGCTTCTTCCAGCGAAATCCCCGCTGACATCTGCGCCGCCACTAACTGGATGTACTCCGGCAGCTGCGCCTGGAACTGCCGGCGCGCCCGCCGGGCAATCCCGTTCAGGCCCAGCGTGGGATACTGCCAGCCCATAAACCCCACAATCGCCATGAACGCCGGGTTTTTGAATACGATCAATCCGACCACACCGCCCACAAGCGCAAAAAACACACGATAGGTGAGGAACTGGATCGCCGTCCATCCCGCCCACTTTTCCACTATCTGCGCCCAATACAGATCGAAACGAGCCTTTTTCAACAACGATGGCCCGGCCCAACGCTGGACCGGCTTCTCCAACGGAAACAGGGTCTTGCGCAGGCCGGTCACTACGTCCTCCGATTGCGCCGAACTCTCTGCTAGAATTTGCGCTGCTTTGCCTTTACGCATTGCCGGAATATATTCCATCGTCAGCACCAGGACGAGGATCATCACCATGATTCCCAGGATTAAGATCAGACTTGTCATTTCATCACCTCCGTTACACAGCTTCCATGACCATCGAACGCATCATGAAATAGCCCATTGCCATCGCGCCAATGGTCAGCCCAATAATGATTTGCACCGGGACGACCCGCAGAGTGGATTGCACCATCGGGTCTTGCGCCAGGTAGGCCACCACCAACGCCAACACCGCCGGAATAACCTTTGCCGACATCATTGCGTCCCCGGCCTTCGCCTGCGTGCGGTTGCGGGCTACCAGGATCTGCTGCACGCGGGTGGAGGTTTCCGCCAGCACCTGGGCATATTTTCCACCGCCGGCCTCCAAATAGCCTTCCAACAGATAGGCCAGGTTGGCCAGCGAAATGGACGGGGAACGGTGGGCCAGCGCTTGCAGGGCTTCGCTGCGCTCCTTGCTGCGCAGTTCGGCCGCGGTCAGGCGCAGTTCGGGCGAAAGTGGATTTTTGCTCTCCAATTCCAACGAGGAGGCAGTCTCATCCAGCACGTCCGCGACCGAACCGCCCGCCAGCAGGCCGGCAGTGATTCGCCCCACCGCAATCGGCAGGTGCTTGTCGAGCTCCCGCCCGCGCCCCTTCACCTTATCATTCAGCCAGGCGGTCGGAATGTAGAACACCAATCCGCCAATCGCCAACGCCGGAATGCCGGGCAGCATAGCCCACATCGCTAGCGCCCCACCCACCCCCGCCAGAATCGATACGATCCGAAACGTGGCCGGCTGCCAATGGATGCCGGCTGCCATCAATTTGTATTCCAGAGAACCAGTTTTCATCTCGCTCAGCTTGCGCACCTGGTCAAGAGAGTATGCTTCAGCTAACGCCGAGGACGCCTTACCGCGCTTCATCCCCCCCATTGAAGGGCCAAAGAGCAGCCAGACCAACACGGCAACGAGTAATCCAATCACGATCATCATATTCATTCTCCTTTCAACCTAACTCAAATTCGCCAGCTGGGTCCAACGCGGAGCGCCGGATTCACTGGATTCCTCATACTGCCACAATGGGTCAAACCAGACATCCCCACCCTTCAACTCACGGGAAATAGCGGCGATGCTGGTGACGTAACGCTTCTCATGGCGGATACCGATCTGCACCAGTAGATCAATCGCATCGGCCACCATCTGATTGGCGTCCGCTTTCTTCACCCCGGCGTCAGCTCCCATGATCGTTGCCAGGCGGCTGGCTGCTTCGCGTGGGCTGTCGGCGTGGAAGGTGCAGGCTCCGCTGTGCCCGGTCATCATTGCCCGGAAGAGCGCCTGGGCCGCTTTGCCGTCACGTACCTCACCGATGATCAGGTAATCCGGCGACATGCGCATGGCATCATCCACCCCGTCTGCCAGGGTGTAGGGCTTGACTTCCGTCCCCACCGCCTGGGGCCGCGCTTCCACAGTTTGCACGGTCTCGCGGTCGATCCAAATCTCTTCGGGATCCTCGATCTTGAGGATGCGCCAGCCAACCGGCAGGAAGTTGCACAGCGCCGAAAGCAGGGTGGTCTTGCCGGTGCGCGTACCACCAGTGATCAGGATGCGTTTTCCGGTTTCCATCGCCACACGCAGCATATCCATCATTTCGGGGGACATCACCTGACGCTCCAATAACCAGTCCGGCAGCACCGGCTTTTGTTCGTAGAGGCGGATGTTGACCGAGTGGTTGCGCCCCGGGGGAACGATCACCTTGTGCAAGGCTTTCACCCGCCCACCGCCGGGATTGTCCGGCGTGCGCGGCAGCTTGGCGTTCACCGAAGGATTGGTCTCGTTCAAGGACTTATTTTGCGGCCCAAGCAGACGATCCAGGACACGCTCGATCTCCTCCGCGGAGGGCTGCATCTTCGCCGTCTCCCAACGCACGCTGCCTTTTTTCATCACCTGCACCAACCCGGAGGAGTAGACGGTGATCTCGGAAATGTCGGTGCGGGCCGGCGGCAGGAGCAAATCCAGGAAACCCAGGCCCATCAGCCGGCGGGCCAGTTCACCGGCCAGCTCGCTTTCGCCTGCCGGGCCAGGGTTGGCACTGCGCCGGCGCATGGCCTGCGTCACCAGCGCCCCGATCCGCTCCGCTACCTTCTGTCTTTCGAGATCGGTTGGGCGTTGGAGAACGCCGGCGGGAAATTCGCGGTTGACCGCGTCAATCACTTCGTTGGCCACCTCGCCGCGCACATCCTGATTGACCGCCATCTGGCGGGTGACGGATTCGTCAAACACGCTTAGCAGGCTCATAACTGATTCCTTTCTTTCAATGCCTGTTTCCAGGCTTCCTCGTCCACATAGCGGCAGTCTATCTTCGCCGCTGTGATCCAGCGATAGTTTTCCATCAATTCCTGTCCGCCTTCCGGGGGAAGGTAACCAAGCAATCGGCCAGCATGGATTGGCATCCCGTCCGCCCGCTCGCAGTAGTCCATATCCCCAAAGGTGGGATCGATGAACATTCCGACCACCTCATGGATCAACTTGCTGCTGTGTGGCAGCGGGCAGTTCACCAGGGCAAAACAGGCCAACGGAACGATACAAAGGTTCTTCTCCACTTCGGCGTGGATATTATTCACCACGCAGTCGTCGTAGTCGTCTTCATTCACCGTCTCAAACACGGCGCGAAAACCATTGGCGGGCACGATCTGCAATATCTGGATCATGCTCACCCTCCCCTGCTCAACAAGCCACCCAGCAGCCCACCCTTTTTCTGCGGCTGGCTGTCAGCGGCAAAGCTGCCCCCCATACCGGGGAACAGGCCGTTGATCACGCTGCGCACACCTTTGCCAAACGAGTCCACTTTCGTCACTGGGGGCATTTGTTCATCCTGCGCCTTCGGTACGCCGGAGTCATACGGGATCACCGCCAGCACGGGTGGGGCAAAGCCGTAACTTTGCGCCAGTTCTTCGTAGAAGCCGCGCGGGGTGATGCTCGAGCGATCATTGACCTGGTTGAGCACCATATAGATCGATTCCTGGGGGATGCGGTGTTCGTTACGCATACGCTCCATCAACAGCACCAGCAAATGCCGGGTGGCAGCCAGATCCGCCAGGGTCGGGCGGGCAACGATCACCGCCGTATTGGCCGCCAGCAAGGGGTGCATCGTCCAGATGCCTTCGCCCGCCGGCAGGTCTAACAGGACCGCCGCATAGCTGCGCGTCCAGCTGGCCATCACCAGCGAGTAGATCGAATTGCCTTCCGCTTTTCCTTTCCCGGATTGCTCGGCAGAACGGGCATACTCGACCGAGTTCTCCGGGGCCACGATCACATCCAGGCTTTCTTTGGTCTGGATCGCGCTGCCAAAGCCATCCCCTGGGCGGGCGAAGAACTCGCCCGCGTTGGGGGTATAGCGCAGATTGAAGTGCATGGTGGCTGCCGGCGGCAAATCAAACGACATCAGCATGGCGCGCACGTTCATGCGCACCGCCAGCTCATAGCCAATGTTCTCTGCCAGGGTGGAACGGCCTGCGCCGCCCGTCCCGGAGAGAAACGCCACCACCCGCGTGCCGGTCACAGAGGTGGCCGCGCGAAATCCGATCGCGCTTTGCATCGGAGCCTGAGCCGCGCCGCGAGCGCGTTCGGTGGCCACCGCCGAGTAGCCGGCCTGCACCAGTTCGCCCCAATTCAAGGGCAAGACGAACACGCCGCGCACTACGCCTACTTTTTCGAACACGCCGCGAAATTCCCGGTGCGCCTGTTGCAATACGATCAGCGCCACGCCATTCCAGACCTGCATTCTGGATAACACTGCAATCAGGGAATCCGGATTGGGAGCCACGTCCGCCTGCACCACCAGCAGGTGCGGCTTGAGTTCATTCAAATTCTTCTCAAAGTCATTCCAACTGGTGGTGATCGAAGCAACACTGAAACGCGCATCCGCCAGGAACGCGGGCTGCATCTGATAAAAGACAACATCCGCGCCCGCGCCGGCCAGCATGGTCAAAATCTTTGCTTCCTGGTTCAACATAATAGTTATTCCCTATGGTTGCAGGGTCGGGGTGGGAGTGTGCGTGGATACCACCGGGGGCTTCACCGTGGGGGTAGCGGTTGGTAAATTCTGCCGATTGCTGCCGTTGATCGATTGGTACAGCCCCGCCAGGTTGAGGGTCAAGATATCCTTCTCGGCCACCTGCAAACCGTTGGCCGGCTCAAGAGCCAGGTACACGCCTCCATAACGATCCAGGGCAGCAATCAAGGTCGCGGGATTGACAAACACGCCCGGAGCAACTTCCATCGGGGTGGTCGGCACATCCAACACCACCACGCCTTTGTCGCTGCCAGTCGCCTGTGAACTGGCAAACAATTCTTCCTGGCTGGCTCCTGCCGGGATCTCCTGGTACTGGAAGGACTGAGGGACCATCAGCACACGAATACCACTGATCGAGATGCGGCCTACCGGTCCCAACAAAGGCTCCGAGGTGGGAGTCGCCGTCGGGGTGGCGGTTGAACTACCATTCTCCACGATCACCCCGCTCTCCACAATCACCGGGGATTGAATTACCCGCGCCAGGCCCGCCTGGCTGCTCATCACATCCGGGGTGAGCAGACCGATCACGGTAACGGTCTGTCCGGGGCGCAGCAAGCCGGCCACGCCGCTGGAAAGATCCACATTGACCGCAATCGCTACATGCCCAGGTTCGAGCTGCGAGGGAATGCCAGCGGAAGAATTGTCACCTAACACCGAGGTAGTAATTGGATCCCCAGGCGCGCGACCTACTGCCAGCATGGAGCCTTCCACATCGGCGATCTTGCCAAAGCCATCCGCAGGACGCCCGCCAGCCGGCAGGGTGCGCACTTCCAGAAGATCAGCGGTCAGCACCGTGCCGGGAGCGATGGATACTTTCGCCACCACCACCGGGGTCGGACTGATCACGCTGTTCAACAATAGGATCGTCAACAGGCCAATGGCGAGCGCCAGGACGATGGGTACAATCGGGGAACGTTTCTTTTCCATAATTTTTGTTTGTTTCTCCTTCGTTTCTTTCAGATTTTTTCAAATTTCAGATTACCAACCGCGCGTGTTGCGCAACGCTACTTGTTTAGTGTGGGTGATTTTGCCTGCTCCTCCTTCCGCTATGGGGTCACGATGGGATTGATCATCCCCTTGAATAAATCCATATACAGCCAAAGCAAGATCGCCAGCGCCAGGAGCAGGCAAAGCACCTGGACTGCGATCCGCAGGCAATGGAAAAACGGCTTGCGCTTCATCAGCTCAGGGGCTGAGGGGTGGGGAAGGACGAGGGAACCGCAGCCGGCAGCAGATCAAAGATCACTGCCAGGCTCCAGCCCAAGAGCGCCAATCCCAAAACCGCGCTCAAAATACCGAGCAGCCGCGCGCCGCGCTTACTCCGCCGAGCCAACAAGATCGCCCCGGCCCCCGTACCCAGAAAGGCAGCAAAGAGCGCCAGAGCAAGCAGTTGGCCGGCCTCTGTTGTCAGGTAATCCATTCCCAGCCTGGAAGTGACCCTCTCTATCACCAATGCCGGGATGACCAGGCCCAGGCTGGTAGTGGCCGGGATGGTCGCCAGTTCATTACGAATAAAATGCGTCTCCATTTTTTCTCCTATTTCTTTCCTAATCGGCTGACAATCTCCATGTCGTCCGGCTCCTCGCCGGGCACGCGCAGCGGGTTGACCAGGATCGGCTCCAGCTGCGTCACATCATCGCTGTATCCCAGCTTGACCACCGCCATCTTGATCGGGATGCGCGCCAGGTAGCGTTTGTATTCGGTATTGACGAAACCCTTCTCGCTGCGCCCGATGTGCGCCATGACCATGTCCCGGTCTTTGGCGTTCTTGGTTTGCACCACGAAAATGTTGTTGCACGAGGACAGGATGCCTTCCGGCAGTTCGCTGATCGTCTGTACCATCAGATGCAGGAAAATGCGGTACTTGCGTCCATCCCGCCACATGGTCTGGAAGATCTCGCTCACCCCACCACCGCTGGAATTGGGCTGGTCGGAGGCTGCGCCGCCGGTTGAAACCCCGGAAAGGATTTTATTGGCTTCCTCAAAGAATATCTGCATCGGCGGGAAGTTCAGCCCGGAAAGCGACTCGCGCCGGCGTGAAACGGCATCGAAATACAGCACGCTCGCCAGTAGGGAGAGGATCGCGCTCTTGGCAAACTCATCGCTCATCTCTGAACCACCTTCGATGATCACCATGCCCCAGGGATCCATCTTCGGGCCGAGCAGTCCCAAATCTTCAATCGGCAGGCTGTCCGGGCCAGGACCATACTGGTGCGCCATTTCCCCTTCTTCAAAGGTCTCCACGCGCAGCAGCAGCCCTTCCAAACTGGTGCGGCTGGTTTGATCGTTCTTGCCCAGGCTGTTTTGCGCTGAGCGCAGCAGCTTGACTACTTCGGCAAAGCTAGCCTTCTTGCTGCGTTCCACCACCAGGGCTTGCAGATCAATCGCGTTCAAGCTGTCCAGGCTGGTTCCAACCTTCACAGATACTGGAGGCATCAGCGCCTCAGCCCGCCGCGCCTGGATGGCTGCGATCTCCGCATCATTTTGGACGGAGTGAAAGCCGGTCTTTTGCGGACAAAGCAGTACACCGCAATCTTGATAAACTTCGGTAATTGCCCGGCGTAAAAAGCCCAACTGCCGCGGCCCCATGCGTCCGGCATTGGCAAACAATTCCGCTACCAGAGAGCGATATCTGCCCGGGTCCATGCGCTTGGGCACTTGCAGAATATTCCAGCGCAAGGGACGCTGCGCGCCGGGGAAAACCTGGCGCACATCCACGCGGCCTTCCAACCCGCTCCAGTTCAATGCACGCCGCCAGCCCTGGCCAAAATCAAGGATAATGGTGCGATAGTGCCATTTGAGGGTCGTCTCATACGCCAGGCGTTCAGCCGAGACGCTCTTGCCAAAGCCGGTGTCGCCGCAAAACGCGGTATGGAAGTGCCGTTCCAGCGAAAGGCGCAGCGGCATTTCAGTGATCTCGGCCAGCTCACTTGCCCACTGTTTGGCCAGGATCACATCCCCTTTCATGTTGGGGTAGAAGGCAAAATCAGGCGTGCTTTCCTGGACGGTGGTAGCCGTGCCCATCTCATACATTCCCGGCGCGGTGTAGGCCGCGACTTGCAGCATGGTCAAGAGGGACGAATCCATGTACCCGCTCAGCACTTCGGGAATGGTTTCCACGCGCGTGGAGGGCGAGAATACAGAGGCATGATCCAAAATGTATTGCTCTTCCTCCGCGGTCAGGTCGCGAGTTTGTACGCCGGTGATCACATCCTCCGTGCCATGAAAGGCTTCCGGGACCAGCCCCATCATCGCCTGCTTGCCCTGCGGGGTGCGGGTGAAAGCATAGGTGTCGCAATAAAATGCGCCTTCCTTGCTGGCTACTTCCAATAGCCGCTGTTGGGTGCGCAGGATTGTGGTCACCAGGATGGCCGGATCGAACTGCCACTGGTAGCTCTGGTTGATCGAGAAGGAGGGCGAAACGCCTACCGCCAACCCCGATGAAGTCCCGCGCCCCACCATCTGGCTGACCGCGCTGCTTTTCATCGCGCTATCCGAACTGGATGCCGTGTCAGATTTGCTTTGCGTGCTGGCCTGGCTGGTGGTGTCCGATTGGCTTTCGGTGTTGGATTCGGAGGATCCCCAGCTTTCACCTGTGCCCTGCGAAACGGATTGCGAGCGGGTAATCCCCGTGGAATGCGACTCAGAATGAGACGCCGTATCCGACTGGCTTTGGGTCTCCGCGTGCGAAGCAGCCATGCTTCCGGATACCCCGTTGGTCATTCCCAGGCTCTGGCTGTCGGTCTGCCCCTGGCTTTCACCCTGGCTGACACCGGTCGAGTGACCAGTGTTGTGCGAATAATTTCCCTGGGCGGTGATTATGAACGATCCGCCAACGGTTCCACCCACGCTATCCCCCGCTGACTCACTGGCTGACACGCCCTGGCTGGTTCCCTGCGATTCAGCATGCCCCTGGGCTACGCTCAGGGCTTGCGACCAGCCGCTGCCAACCGTTTGTCCATTGGTCACAGCCTGCCCTTCAGTGTGCGAAACGCCGTCCGTGACGGTATCCGTCTGCGAAACGGCCACCCCATTGGTCACAGTTTCAGATCGGCTTAAAGTATGCGTGTTGCCCACCGTGTGCGCCGTTCCCACCGAATGGGCACTACCTTGCGTTTCCGCCGACCCATCCGAATGGGCCACCCCATCACTGTGGGAAGTTCCTTCGCTCGTGCCATACCCATGCGCAGACGATTCCATCATCGCGCCGCTCAAAATCGCCGGCAGGCTGATCCCAAACGAGGCCCCGCGCACGCCACTTTGCCAGGCGGCCCAGGTGCTGGTATGCTCCGCCAACCCGATCAGCATTTCACTGATATCCTTCAGCGACACCGGTGAGGTCATTACCATAAAGAGAAAGTCCTCTTTCAGGTTGCTCATTCCCCGGAATAGAATTTCATTTTGCTGCAACCCATATTGCTGAGCCATCGAGTCGCCTTCGACCAGCGGGTTGCGGAACAATGCCTGGCTGCCGCCTTTGGCGTTCTCGCGCGGGTCGGGCTGCCCAACCACCACCAGGGCATGTTTCATCTCTGCCAGGGAACTGAATACCCAGGCCCCGGTCTCCGAGGTCAGTGGCTCCAATTTCATCTGCCGGAAAGTTCCCGTCATCGCCGATTTCAAGGCGCTCAACGCGTACGCAGATTGTTTGATGGCAATTTCCAGATCTTCCGCAAACACAGAGACGCCATAGCATTGGATAATGCCCACCGCCGGCTCTGTAAAGATGCCGGCCGCCAGGTGCAGGAATGAAACCTTAGCCCCATACAACGAGCGCAAGACGCTGCGCATCTTTTGCAGCAGGCCGGCGTCCGCGCGGGCATCCAAAGGAATAAAGCGCAGTTCCAGCAGGCGCACCACCCGGTAGCCGCAGTATTTGCGTCCGTTGTCGTTCTCTTCCACCGAAAACCAAAGATAATCCAACCGGTCGTGGGTGTCGTTGAAGGCGATCCCGTTGGCCAGCATTTTGAGATCGGCCGGCACTGCCGGGGAGGTGGACGGCTGCTTGCACCGCTGGTCGAGCCACGGAATTTGTATGTCTTTGAGAAAGGTCAAGGCCATCTTTCTATAAATCTCCTTTGGTTTCGCGCTGAGCAGCGCATGGGGGGAGTCCAGAACCGGCGAAAGGAAGGAAAGCCTCGGCTGAACTGCCCCCATGCGCCACCCAAGCAGGGTGGACGCATGCGTTCTTATTCACTCAGGCTGATCGCGTCGAACTGTTCAGCCTCTTCCGCGCTCAATAGATTTCGAGTGCGGGCGGACACATGGACATGATGATGGTTACGGATCGGCTGCCGCACATTTTGGATCACTTCCAGAGCGTGCGGCAATTTGCCGGTCTTGACCGTTTTCACGGCTACCGTGATCATCACGCCAACGATGACCAGCATGATCAGCGGGAGAACGATCATTATCGTTTGCCCGTTTTGAACAGCCTGATGCTGTTCGGCGATAAAGTTTTCAATGTTCATTTTTTCTCCTTGTGGTTTGGATTTTTTTTGACCCTTTGAGCGCTGCCAGGGCAGCCTTTCTCTTGGATCATCTCGTTGTGAATGGTTGTCAGATTGGTTTCTTTCTTTTTGTTTCCAGCTTGGTTTTCTGCCGTTCTCCTGCTGGTCAAATCAGCTCAGGGCCGATCTGATGCGCATAATGGAGATTCAGGGCAGATAAGGCGTCCCGGCGGGAGTCGAACCCACCTGTGACCATCAGGACGGTTAAGGTTTGTAAGGTGCTAGGTGCGGTCGCGTAAGCGCTTCAAGACATCTTGAGCGCCGGCCAATGGGTTCACCAGGCTCATCGGGTTGACGAACAACTGTTGGATCAGCAGCGAGAAAAATCCCAGGGGAGCCACCAGCCATAAGGCCCACAGCACAATCGTGGTCACGTTACCGCGCGTGCCGGCAATCACATTGGCTGCGCCTTCGTTGGAACCGATCACTCCCGCCCACTGCTCCGGGGTCAGCTGCGCCGTGTATCCCAGGTACAGCCGGCTGCCGATCACCAGGATGGCGTACACCGCAATCCCGGTCTTGACGAACCACAGCAGGTTGAAACGCTGGTGGTTGGGGATGACCAGCAGGACGAGCGCTCCTATCAGCCACATCGCCGCGCCGATCCACGGAACAGGGGCCGCCATGCCGGTCTGTGCGATCATCCACAAGGCCAACACGATCCCGGTGAGCACCTGCGCCGTATGCGGAGGCTTGCCGGCGGAAGCCCGGGCATCTTCTTCTTGTGGATGGAAACCACCTCTGCGATCCGGGAGGCTGCCCAACGGCCCTCCCCGCGTAGGCCGGAAACCGGCCCGCCGCTGCACTTCGTTGTCCAGGGTCAGGAAGGTGAAAGCCGCGCAAGCCAGGCTGAGCAGCGCCGGCATGTTGCCCGAGAGCCAGTACACGAACAGCAAAAAACCATTGGCCACAAAGGTCAATCCATCGGTAAGAATGTTAGAAAGGGTGTTGATTTCTTGCATAGGCTCCTCTAAACAGGTGTTAAAACAAAAACGGCCATACAAAGGCCGTCTTTTTCCTAACGACCGCGATTTGTATGACCGATTGGTTTCTAAATTAGTGTCTTACTTGGCCGGACTATTGCCGGCAGATTGGCTTGGTTTTATTCGGTTGTTCCTGCCCCTGTAAAATATTATAGCATATCTTTACAAAATAAAGAAATCTTTCACGTTTTTGGCTATCTTGTTAGAACGGAGCTTCTTCCTCACCACCGTCATCCTCTTGCCCAATTTGCGCCGGCAGGGATACCTGGTAGATCACAATCGGGCGAGCGCGTAAATTTTCCGCGTATTGCCTGGCAATCTCCTCCGAACACGGGGTGATCGAGTAGATGGCGCTCCCGCCAAATAGCCGCGAATAGCTTGCAATATTTGATATCTCCGGTACATCAACACGGACAAAACCAGTTCCAGCCACCACCTGTTCGCTAACCTTGCCTGCAATCACGTTGTGACCAAAAAGCTCAACTACCGCCCAGGTTTCAAACGCGTTCTGTGTGCTTTCAGGCATTTCTAATTCCTTTTCTCAAGATTGCTTTGATCATTTCTGCCTGCATACGTTCAGGAATACACGAAAAGAACATCAGCAAATCGCTATCATCACCTTCTCGTAAACTAATTGTGGTGCGGATCTGTTTTACCTGGCATGTCAACTTTGGCCTTCCACGATGACGAATGGACTTTGTTCCAGAATTTGTCTCATTGCGATTGATCATAAACTTCTCCTTTTACTTTAAGATTATGTAACTTGTGGGGCAGCCAGGACTCGAACCTGGGTGTGATCGTCACACAGAGGGTGCGCCCCGCACCCAGCCCCGACCTTTCTAGTGGCTGTCGTTCTCGATCAGGCGCACCGAAAGGAATGAGATATCCACTTGCCCATTGCCGTTTAACACACGACCACTTGTCACCGGCGTGCCGGAGGTTTGCACCGTCAGACCCAGACTAAACGTACCCGGATCGCGGAACTGAACGCGCGACACCAACGCGGTTGCCCGGCAGGTCTTGCCGGCATCGCAGCTCGCGTTTGCCGCGCCCAAACCAGGGATCAGGCTGAACGCTTCTTGCAGCACCGCCGCGCCGTAGTAGTAGGCCGACAACCCCTGCTCAATCCATTCCTGGCTGGCCTGGGTCAGCTGCGCCGTAGCAGACACGTTGGTGATCTGCTCCGGATATACATCCACATGATGTTCGCAATCGAATCGCACCAACGCGTGGATGGTGGTCAATTTACCATCGAAGGCAGCCAGCGATTCGTTAGTCTTGCAATTCAACACCGGATTGGTCTCGCCTTCCGGGGCAAGGCAGCGCTGCACATCTTCATACACCGGCACAGGCACATAGTAATCGTGAATGGTCGGGGGAATAACCGCTTCCAACTGGATATCCGCGCCGCGTTTCTCCGGGTCCTGCCCAACCACCAACGGGCTGTTCGGAGCCACCGGGAAAATGCGCAGGGTAGGACTGCCAATCGTCACAGTCGCGGCCGGGCATGAGGTAGGCCCCGTGCCGCACAAATCGGGATGTTCCTGGCAGAAGGTCGCGGTACATACTTGCGGGGCCAGGAGGCACAGGTTCGCTGGACATCCGCCCGGAATGTCATCACAATCCATGCTCCCCGGAGAATAGAGCAGCAAGGCAAAATAATTCCAGCCATTACCGGTCGCTATGGAACTCAGATCCTCGCGGAACTGATCCAGATCCATCGTATTCAGCAGATCGGCTTGAAGTTGGGTAATGTCTCCCGCTGCCAAAGCCGCCATTACTTCATCCGGGGTCATGTTGATGATCCAGGACCAGTTGTCAGGATCGCCATTGGTCAACGCGTCAAAGAAATCCACAGGCAGCTCAAATTCCGTTCCTGCGAACTGCGACCAGTCCACATAGCCAGCCAGTAAATCTTGATAGGTATGTCCCGACATCGAGATCAAGTCGCCGGTGATCGGATTCGTGCCCATGCCGGCCAGCATTTGACTCAGCCCGGAATCATCCGGATTGAGCATCATAAATAACATGGTCGGTGCGTCAGGCAGAACAACGATGTTGCCTGACGGAGTCAGGTAGCGGTGAAAACTGGCGGTGAACTGGATGTCAATCGGCATAAATGGCAGGTTGAACTGATCAGTGTTCATCCAGGCAAGGTCTTCCACGTTCACGGTTCCAAGATCAGTCAGATTGTCAAATTGGATGCTGCCGTCCGCTCCAAGCACTTCCGACCAGGGATTTGGGGTTTCGGCCTGCGCCTGTGCCGGCTGGGTGTTGGGGATCAACAGGCCCATTGCCAGTAGGATCGAGAGGAAAATATACGAGATTTTGATTGTTTTCATTTTCATAAAAGGTCCTTTCTTATGGTTTAGGAGTAGAAGTAGATTTGCGATGCTGTTCGAGAGAAGCATCTTGCGTGGCTTTGATATTCGGGATCAGATCCATCACATAGCGCATGGATCCCTGTCCGGTCATCAGTCCTGAAAATCGCCATTCCCCGCCTGGCTCAAGCTCTTCCAGGCGAATGTATGCCGTATAGACATCGTTCGGCAGGGTTGGAGTGAATGTAGTTTTATACGCTTCCGCCCAGCGCGCTTTCTCGTCATTGGACCAGAAACCGTCGTTGAAGTCGGGGGTGTATTCTCCGCCTAATTTGATCTGAATTTCCCAGGTCTGATCAGCAACCCCGCGCATTGGGGATTTCCCCTCGTCCACTTTGCCAACGATCACCAGATCACTGAAGGTGACGCCGGGATACTTGTCCATCGTGTTGTACTGGCGCGCCATATTACAGTCACTTTGCGTTCCAATCGCGCACAACTGCTCTACACGCTCTGCGTCACTCGTCTGGCTGAAGGTCCAATCCACGCCCTGGGCGATCAGCTGCTTGATCGGATCGTTTTCTGCTGCCAGCGGGCCAGTCGGTTGACCAGCCACGGTCTTTACCAACCAGGCGGCTGCGCCGCTGAAGATAAATATTCCAATGGCCGCAAATAAAACTACAATCACCAAAAGTTTTCGTAACATACTCTGTTTTTTCTCCTTGTCCGTTTGTGGAATTTTGTACTGATTTTTCATTTGTTACTGATCTCCATTTCTCGATTTGAATTGGAACCAATTGGCCTTAAACGAAAATCGGTCAAACAATCTCCGCGCGTTTCCTTGCGCAGAAGAAATTGTTTGACCGATTGACTGTGACTAAACCCGTCCCCCCTTTGGGAGGACATTCACAAAATTGGCTTGGTCCTGTTGAATTGTACCTTGATTATAGCATGTTTTCAAAATTATCAAGACTTCTTTCATGAATAAGATATGTAATAGTGTGTAATGCTACATCATTATACATCGTATGTATTCTAAATGCAAGCCCCTCTTTAAAGCAAAAACCGGCTTTCGCCGGCTTGTTTTTCAGTTATCAGTCTATGAATGGCTCAATCGGGCTATCAAGCCCGTGAAGCGCCTGGACACCCGGTTATTCTTGACCGCGATTCTGAGCGCCTGATCATTGCTCAACATGACACATAACTTCTTCGCCCGCGTGATCCCCGTATATAACAAATTCCGCTGAAGCATGATGTGCTGCTCAGTCAGCATGACCATAATCACACAGGGATACTCGCTCCCTTGCGCTTTGTGTACCGTACTCGCGTAGGCCAGCACCAGCGGTTCAGCATCCTGGAACGGATAAATAATCCCACGGCCTTCCACCTCCAAGAGCAGCTCCCGATCCGTCGGGTTGATCTCAACCAGCCGGCCCACGTCCCCATTGAATACCCCACGGTCGTAATCGTTCCTGGTTTGCATCACCCGATCTCCCACCCGAAAAAGCGTCCCGTTCAACCGGACTTCAGCTTTCATGAACGATGGAGGATTGAGCGTCTCTTGCAATCTTTCGTTCAATGCGGTTACACCTGCCGGCCCCTTGTGCATCGGTGTAAGCACCTGAATTTGCTCCGGTTGCAAGTTGTTATAACCAGGCAGGCGTTCTTTCACCAGCGCTACAACCTGGTCGGCAGCTCCCGCGCCATTGTCTGCTTTCAGCACAAAGAAATCTCCGTTGACCGCCGGCGGCATTTCCCCGCGGTTGACCGCGTGGGCGTTTAGGATGATGTTCGAGCCGGCCTCTTGCCGGTAAATTTGATCCAACCGCGTTACCGCAACCGCGTTCGATTCGATCACGTCTCGCAAGAAATTACCAGCCCCTACTGGTGGCAGTTGATCCACATCTCCTACTAAAAGCAAGTGCGCGCCGGTTGGGACTGCCTTGAGCAGCCGGTTCGCCAGGCTGATGTCAATCATGGACGCCTCGTCCACGATCACGAAGTCCGCTTTGTCGATATCGCGCTTGCCATCTTCTCCATTCTCCTCCGCATCCTCTTCTTCGTCTGGATCTTCCCCAGGGATGAACCCGATTGTGCGGTGAATGGTCTTGGCTTCCCGTCCGGTGGACTCGGCCAGGCGTTTGGCCGCGCGGCCGGTCGGGGCGCATAAAACCGGTTTCTTCCCTATGTGTTCCAGTTCTACGATCAACGCTTTCATGGTATAGGATTTGCCGGTTCCAGGGCCACCCGTCAGAACGCTCACTGAATTTCCCAATGCCATCGAAATGGCGTTCGCCTGGTCGTTGTTCAATTCGTCCGTTAACGGCAAGTATTGCTGCGCAATGCTCAAATTCCAGGGCGGCGCGCTGAGCAATCGCTGGATATGTCTGCACGCCCCGTCTTCTGCCCTAAACAGCCGGCTCAAATAGATCGCGTCTTCCCCAGGGCAAACTATCCGCTCCTCAAATCCTTGCAGTAATTCATCTATCTCCTGATCCACAATGGATTGCTGTTCCAACGACAGGCCAATTAAATCCAATACCCGCTCGATCAGGATCAAACGAGGGAGATATACATGTCCCTCGGCTTCGGCTGCATTACTCAGGGCATACAAGATCGCTGCCTGGATGCGTATTTCCGCGTCATACTTGACGCCCATCTTCCGCGCCAGGGCATCCGCTTTCTTGAAGCCAATCCCGGTAATGTCATACGAGAGCTGGTATGGATTATTCCGAACGATCTCCACGGCCTGACTCGCGCCATATTTCTTGAGGATCTTCATCGCAATATTCATGCTCACATCCAAGCGAGACAACAAGCCCATGATCTGCTGCGCATCACGCTGCTCCCGCCAGGATGCCGCAATGGTGATCGCTTTCTGCCGGCCAATTCCGCACACTTCTTCCAGCCGGCCAGGATCGTTTTCTAATACGTTCAGGGTATCTTCCCCGAACGTTCTTACGATCTCGCCGGCCAGCGTTGGGCCTACGCCAGCTACCATTCCGGAAGCCAGGTAGCGCTCGATCCCCTCTTCGTCCGTCGGCATGATCTGACTAACCGTGACCGCTTTGAATTGTCGCCCGTAGCGGCGATCAGTTACAAAATCCCCGTCCGCTTGCAGTTCAAGACCTTCCACCAACTCGTGAAAGGTTCCGGGCATGACCACCGTATTGCGCTTTTCACCCGTTGCTGTATCCTCAACCGGTTCACGCAAGTCAAATACAACGACACCGTACCCACTCGTTGGATCGTGGTAAATGATCTTGCCAACTGTACCGGTTAAAGTTAACGTCATGCATGCCTTTTTAGTCTAGTTTGTATGCCGGTCCGGTCTCTTTGATCAACCGTACCCGTTTCTTTGCTTCTTCGATGTCGCCTTGCAGCACCTGCAAGCCGGCTTCGATCACTTTGCGAGTAACGTCCGAGATGCTCCTGTCTTCCAATTCCGCAATCTCTTTCAATATCTGGTAGTGCTGCTCCTCCAAGAGGATTTGTGTCCTGTGTTTCTTAGCCATTTTTGATCTCCTTGTGAATGGTGATGGTATATTTATACATCATATTACACCATTTTTCAAGGACCTTTCATCCCGGCAGCCCACCGGCACAGTTTGTTTCGGTCACGAGCTGCGGGGATTTCCCGCGTGGTTGTGCGCACGATGATCGCTCCCTGCGCAAAGATCGCAAACGACACCACCGGTTCACACACCAGCTTCCCTATTCGGGTAGCTTCATTTCGGTATTCAGCTATTTCACGCTCTTGCTGCCTGGCAACCGAACGGCATACTCCTGGCACTTCCCAATACAAAACATCCCTGTCGGCCAGGTAGCCGGCGATCATGGCGTTGATATCGTCCGGGATCCTCTTCTCGCTCAATTTTTCCTCAATTCTGTCAATAATTCATGCGAGGGAACCGGCATTAGTGTCCAACGAATAACCGGCTCTTTTATCCGGGCTATTTCTCGCAGCACAGCTGTGTGCGGATATTCGGTGTACCATTCCCCATCTAGAAAATGGACCGCAAGCGTTACCAACAACCCGTCTTTACTATCCCTGCTAACCTGCCTGACCGAGTATCCATCTTGCCACAAATCATCGGTATCGCCTTCGTAGTAGATCACCGCAAGCACCTCCGTGTCATTCTCCGGCAACCGCTCCTCTAGCTTGTACCAGCAAAGGGGAGCTAGCAGTTCTCCCGATTGCGCCGGCAGGTAGCCGGCAAGCTCTAATACCGTTTGCAGGGGAACATAGAGCGCATTCGCAATCGCAGTACACGCTTTCCAGCCCATCGGGCGGGCATTGTTGCGCGCCTTGCTGATCACCGATGGGGCCAGGTTGGCCTTCTTCGCAAGCCGGTAGTCACTCCATTCCCGTTTTCTTAGCTCATCATCCAGCCAGGCCATCAATTTACTAACATCATTTGTCATCGTTTTCTAAAATCCTCCTCCCATTCCCATATCACCCATGCCAGCCATATCACTGCCTGTCTGGTGTTCCTGTTCAAACTGGCGCTGCGTTTCACTCATGTGTTCCATGTCCGCGTGCGTTCGTTCCAGATCAGCGCGCGCATGCACCTGAGCTTCTTCCAGGAACTGCTGATACTGCTGTGCCTGGGACAACCCGCTTCCAGGTTTGTATGTCTTGGTATAACTCACCCCGTTTCGTTCCTGAACATATACCGTCCTCAACACATCGTATGTGATGCCGTCGATGGTCACTGTTTTCTCATCCTCGGCGGTCGCTGGCTTGCTCTCTGGTGCATCAAAGAAATGCGTCATCCCGTGCCAAAATTTTCTGATCCATGCGAACATTTTCTAATTCTCCTTTTCTAGTATGAAATCCAGGTTATCCATTTCCGCCAACTCTGCCAACCAGGGAACGATAGTTCCCAGTAGTTCCGGCGCTTCCAGCGCTGGTTCCAGCACCCGCATAGTGAACAGGCTCCGACATTCCAGGCACAGGCCCGGAATGTTGTTGAAGCCGTGACCGCTCACCAGTTCCCAGAAGTCTTCGGCCAGATCATTCAGATGCCCGCACTTCGGGCACGCGACCAGTGGATCGCCGGCTTCTATTTCCGCCAGAGCGCTCTCTTCGATTTCTTCAGCAGGGGTAACGCAAATATCAAACACGATACAATAATACACCATATTACACACCATGTCAACAGGCAGCCCAGATTTGTTCGCATACTCAGACCGCACTCCCCGTTCTCAGTTCACCGGACGCCGGCTTTCTCAACAAGAAAGCTGCAAGCTGTTTGCCCGTTTCCATATACCACGAACTTGCTTGTTCGCCAGTTCTTTGTCAACCAGTTCCCAGGCATACAGAAAGCAGTTTGCCTGGAGAACCAGGAGCAGAAAGCAAGCCAACAGCAAGCTTTTATAGGCTTCAGCCAGCGGAGAGGATTTGCAAACCGGAGAACGAGATAGCCTAATTAATTCCACCGTAAACCGCACTTTTCTTTGGCAAAACGAGGCCAATAACAGCGTAAAACAGCCCCTTAAATGCCCTATTTAAGCACTCTCAAAAAAAGGAGACTTTTTAAGAAGAGCGAGCAAAAAAAGAAATCGCTAAACATGCTCCAACGCCTGGTTTTTAACCCCAAAAATGCACGCGGAGTAAAAAAGAAAAAACTATTACGCCACCAATCACCATCTCCGCGCCGATAAATCTGGCTTCCTGATCAGCAACTGTGAGAAATATCAACACTCCGACTGCAAGAGTTAAGATCAGCAATCCGAAAACAGCTAACCGAAATAAGATGGTCAAGGTCCAAACCAATAAATTTTGCATTGCAGTCCTATTCTTTGGCATCGGTAGATTCGGAGATGGCCGGCAAACCTGCTATATCGCCAGCACCCAACGCTTCCGATGTTGATTGGGAAAGAACATAGGAAGATTTGCCGCGCTTGTTATCTTTCGTCAATCCCAACTCATTGGGATATTGGGTTATCAAGTCAATCAACCAGGTCAAGGATGTTTCAGTTTTTATGGCTGCCGCTTCAGATTCGCGCACCTTGTTCCAGGGATATTCGATCTTCACCACAGGGATCAAACCACTGCGTTTATTGATTTCCTTATCGGATCCAACCATAACGTAAAATGCCAGAGGCCCGCCCCGCGTAAATCCGAAGTATCGCAAAAGTACATTCCACACCATCCGCTCCATTGCGTCTGCGGCAGCGGATAAGCCGCGCATATAAGCGGCGCGAACATCGGAAAGAGCTGCGATCAGACGTTGGCGCAAATCCGAAAATTCATCTAATTCCAACCAATAACGCACAACCCCAATTGAGAGCCAGGGGATTGCTGATCTTTCGTATCCGTCAGGAAATTGTGTCTGACATTCTTTGTAAAGCCAATCGCACAGGTTGAAGAAAAATTCTTGTGGGTAACATATTGTCTGTAATTCGCGCAACAATCCAGAATTTTCTTCGTGATAAGCTGCAATCTTGTTTTGAATGATTTCAGCATTATTGGATATGACGTGTTGGCTGGTAATCTCATCGGCCAAAACCCGCTCTCGTTCGATTTGCATGATCTTTTCGCCTGGTTTATTGCTCGGTTCCAGTCTATTGTAGGCAGCAATATCCAGGGTTGGCGACCTGTAAAACTCCTCAAACGGCATAAACCAAATTTTGAAAGATGGTTTTCTTTGAATTTTCTTGATTAAAGCATCCAGGGTGGACATCCAGGATGCAATTGTGTAATCATCCCATTTTTCAAGCGAAAACAGGACGATAATATCCGAGGATGTGTTATGGCTTTCGGGGCCAGAAAAAAGCTCTTCCCATTTGAGCATTCGCTCAAACAGCTTATTATCCAAATCGTATCGAAAACGGGATTGCTCCAATTCGATAATGTGTTGTTGAGCGCCAAGTGGGCAGAAGGTTATATCGGGGCGAACGTAATCGTCTTGATCCGTGACATTCAATCGCCGATTAACACGATGGGGAATTTTTAATTCAAGAAGCTTAATCGCGATATCTACCAACGCGAGGTTGTGCTGTAAATTACGCACATTATTCGTGGGATCAACCATCTGATAACGCTCACCAGTCAATTTTGACAATTCTTTCGCGCCGATTTCAGTCAGGGCAAATGTACGCTCAAAACGTCCAGATCCCACTCTAACCCAGGGACGAGGGATGTTAGCTGACCATAACAGCGGGTTAATTCCTGTCATTTGTTTGAGTGCATCATAAGTTTGTGATTTACCCGTGCCGAGGAGTCCCATAATCTGAGCGTGTGTAGCTAGACCCTGAATCGCAAAGGCAGATAAAATAAATATCTTGTTTTTCTTCATTTCCTCATTCCTTCTGGGAGGGAAACGAACCAAATGGTTGCCGACAGCCCTCCCTGGCCTGTTTTCTGAGCCTGTTCATAGGCGCAGAGATCAAATACGTTGGTAAAATTTTTTGATTGGAACGGGCCTTTTGATTGTTCCAGGTATTCAACGTGCCCTTTGACCAAACGAGAAATCTTTCCAGTCAGGCCGAGAAAATACAAATTGCCATTCGAGGCGATCAGGTAATCGTCGATGTATCCATCAAGATTGGCTCCGCTGCGAAAGTTTTCGCCTTCGTACATGACATACGCGGTTGATCCAGATGGCGTTTTCAAAAGAACGTGGGGATTGAATATGTGCTTTGGCTTTTCGTTATTTGCTTTGATGGCAATTGCAGGAGCATACTCAACCATCTCGAATCCAAATCGAGGCATGATCTCCTCTACAGCAAAAACTAGGAGTGGGATTTCGTTGATGGTCAGTCCTTTTCCCATTTCGATCAGCCGGTCAATTTCGGGGATCGCTGCTGATTGGCCAGTGATCAAGCGCACAGCATCCAGTCCACGCCGGGTGAGGCGGAACAAGGTTGGGAACACGATTCCGTATGGCGGTTTTCTGGTTGTCACCACAGTTTCAACCAGCCCGTGATTGACCAGGTGTTCAAAGATAGCTGAGAACTCCATCCCTGTTATGTTCAATCGTGTTTTGCAAAGGGCACTTAGGGCTTCCACACGCACCAGGCGCGAGGAACCAGCCAGTATCAACACCTCATCCTCACGGGTAATCTCGATGTCCAATGGCGCAACCTGGGTCGGTGATTCAAGCTGCATTATCACTGGCGATGTTGATCGTTGATCTGTTTCTGCCATAACCATTGTGGCCGGCTGCGCCACCGGTGTGAATACCTTTGATCGCTCTACATCGGCAAGCAGTTCACGATTTTTTCTTTGCAGGTCTTCGATCTCCTGTTCAGCCGTTGTCAGTTTGTTCCGCAAGGTACTCAGCATAAGCTGGCAAGTGTTGATCGCCAAACGCGCCACCTGTGGCAAATTCAAGGATTTCGTGGGAACCGCCGGCAGGCCGCTTTCTTTGCTGATGTGCTCCGAAAAACTGGCGAGAATGGCTGAAGTTTCCTCAGCCAATTTTGACAAGATCTCCCGCTGCTGCCGTTCAGAATCCAGCAGCGCTCGAATGGTAGCCAGGTTCAGGGGATCAGCCATGTACTGGACTCCAAATCGTACAATTTAGCCTGAGCAGCTTTGATAAGATTTGCGGCTTGATCCCGGTTAGCCTGATTGGGAGACGATACCCAGCGCAGTATTCCGCGTGAGGCTTCCAGGTATGCAAGAGAGGTATTGGACAACGATTCGCGCAAACCAACCAGCGCTGGCGGAGCGTCAGTGTAATCAATTTCCTGGACAATGTTCAGGCTGTCTTGAAAGCTGTTTTGCGCAGACCGCGACTGCCCCAGCAAATCCTCGCTGTTTCCAGCCAGCAAGGTGGACAGCCGGCCATCCAACAGGCGTAAATCTTCGGTCCAACTAACCGCCTGCCTGCGATAATCCTCCACGGCTTTTACGTCAGGAAGCAGCATAACCGGCCGGCCGTTTTCGTCCAGAGGCGATGAGACCCATCCGATTAACCCAAATACGACCACCAGGGCCAGGGCAGCGAGCAAGATAATTTCGGTCTTGTTCATGCCTGGTCATCCTTATCATCCACATAGCTGGGGCGTAACTCGCCGCGCTCAACCAGTTCCTTGCGCTTGGCGATTCCGGCTTCCCATTTGACGTTGCGGATAAACTGGCATTCCTCGATGACAAACTCGGTATAAATGCGGTCATCTGCTTCACGCTGTTGAACGTGGCTGATGGTGAACAGGCGCGATCCTTTTTGGATGTGCGCATAAATCAACTCGGCCAGTGGGCCGTATGCGATAAAACGCAAACCATTTACCTGAGATGCGCCAGGCACGGCTTTCACGAATCCAAACATGCGCAGAAAGGCTACCTTCTTGCCATTCAACGTGATGATATTGAATAGAATATCTTCTGTAATGTCGATAACGTGATTGCAACTGTTGTTTCGGGTCATTCCTTTACTCCTAACAAACAAGGGCTAAAAAAGGGCTTTCTGAAGGCTTATATGACGTCCTATGGTTTCTCGCCTTCAAGCAGTGATGGGCGTCCTATTACGACGCCCTATTGAGCCGTCCTACCCCATAAATTAGGACGGCCTACTTTTTCTCCTTCATCTGCTTTTCGAGATCGAGTACGCTGTCAAACTTTGCGCATCTCGAAGGCTTTTTATAGCCCCACAATGGATTCTCCTGAGCTTCAATCTCATTGAGCGGACGAATGATCAGGAATGCCACCAATTGGCTGATCGGCACGCTTTCCTTTTCAGCCAGGGCAACAAGCCTGCGTTTTAGATCGACTGGTAAATCCAGGTTGATCCGTTTGTCTTTCCGGGCCTGCTGCCGACGGCGTTCCTTTTGTCTGCGAGTGCGTTCCGGTTTTGGCATCCGGGAATCAGCCTGCCGGCGCTCAGTGGCGCTCATCAGCGCAGACACTGCCGGATCGCGTTCAGGTGGATCTGAGAAATCCACAAAGGTTGATTCACTTCCTTTTCTTGCTGGACTCATATTTGAGTATTCCTTTCTACGAAGGTTAATGACCCCGCCTTGCCAGGCCTCGCTATGCCGTGCCTGACCATACCCGGCCAAACCGTACCATGCCTAACCCAACCTAACCTTGCCTAACCAGTCCCTGACAAGAAAGCCCTTCTGCAAAAGGCGCTCTCATCAGAGAAGGTATCCTCGCCATGCCTTGCCCTACCAGACAGCGGCTCACCTCACCTAACCCGGCCTAACCTAACCCTGACAAGAAAGCCCTTCTGCAAAAGGCGCTCTCATCAGAGAAGGTATCCTCGCCATGCCTCGCCTCGCCGTACAGCGCATTACCTAACCTCGCCACACCTCACCATACCTCACCCTGACCAGAACGCCCTTCGGACTCAAAAGGCGTTCTGGTCAGAGAAGGTAATCCATGCCTCGCCTCGCAAAGCCAGGCCATACCATGCCTCACTATGCCTCGAATTGCACACTCGCAGCTATAAGATTATTAAAGTGCTGATTTTGCTTGCCTTACCCATGCCTCGAATTGCCTCGACTCGCCAGACCCGGACCGCCTGGCAAGACTACTTGTTCTCTACCCAATGAGTAACCTGGAAACGACCAAACGGCCCCTTGCGTTCCGGGCGAAAATCCAGCAAGCCCACGCGAGAGCCGGCATCATCCACCACCTGGTGTAGTTGGATCGCGGTTAGCAAGGTGGGATCGTATTCAACAACAAAACTGAGAGACCATTGCTCCAGGCGCGGGCGATGGCGAACAATGCGGCCTTTGGTGGCAGGGACCACCACCGGCCGCGAGTCAATCTCATATTGGGTCGTGCCAAGCCCACAGCGTTCTGGATTGACCAGTACACAGGCTGCCACCGGCTTTTGCAGGCTGCCACGACCTTTGCCCTTGCTGTACGTTGCCGAAGCAACCAGGCAGCGTTGAATATTGATCCCCGGCACATACAATTCGTTTGTTCCAGGGGTTCGATAGGCGCTCAGTTCTGCCTGCTCCTCCGGGGACATCTTGTCAACACCCGCCGGGGTAGTCAACGGAAAAGCGTGCATCAATAGGGGCGCAATGCCCTCAATCGTTACCGATACAGATTTAGTTGCCATGTTTTTTTCTCCTTTTCGAAATAAGTTGTTTTTCCAGCCGATCCAATACTTGTGTATAACCGCCAATCATGCCATTCTTCTTATCCGGGTAGCCGATGATTGAGCGAGTCGCGGGAGCGTACTCCCAAAGGGTCTTGCCAAAACGGGCAGCCTCGCGGCATACCGTGTCTTGTGGAATAGGGGGCCAGACCGATTCTCCAAATGTTTGCGCCAGGTGGCGCAGCTGCAAATAGCTTTCGTTGGTTTGGCGATCATAGAATGTGGGAACAATCGCACCCAGGGTGCAGGTGGTGATCCGCTTCAATGGCTCCAACGATTGGAGCAGGTCGCGGATTCCCTTGACTGAAAGTTGGTCCAGGCGCGAGGGGATCACGAGATAATCCGAAGCCACAATCGCCGCCGTCATCAATACATCCACGGATGGAGCGCAATCGAGAAGGACAATATCATAATCGTGATCCTTGAGCAGATTGTCCAGCGCATACTCGCGCATATCCATGCCGGCGAGGATCATCTTCAAGCCCACCGTGCGCTTATCCGAACGCACGACATCCAGGCCCGCACGTCCGGATTGGTGTGCACTGGTTTCCAAAGTTGCCGAGCTGTCTGGGAGCATCAACGTAAATAGATCGTTGCCTGCCGGCAAGCCCATACAATCCGCAACGTTCCCCTGTGGATCAAGATCAATCAGCAGGGTTTTGTATCCGCGCGTGGATAACCCGTGGGCCAGAGTAACCGCCGTAGTAGTTTTCCCTACGCCGCCTTTTTGGTTGGCGATTGCGATGGTTGTTCCCAACATATCCTCCGCTTATCCGTTTTCCTGCGTTTCTTCCCACTCGATCTTTGTGCAGCCGCCGTGACCATGCACGTCTATCACGGCTTCAGGAGACTCGAATACTGCAACCGAGTGAGGCGGTCTGGTCCAGCAAATAACCGTGTGGCCATGTTCGAAGGTTACGCCTTCCGCGACCACACCCGTTCCTGACACTCCACTTACATCTTCACAGCGTACCAATTTGAATAACTTTGCCATTTTGTTTCGATGACGCCCTTTCCCTTTTTTGGTGAATAATTGTTGCCGGATCACCTTGCCGGTAAGCCATCCGGGATCTATACCGAGCGAGTCGGCATAATAAAAGAAATCCCTGGACTCAAACCAGGCCAGCGCAGTCTGGCATTTCTTCGTGCGCAAATCCCTGGCCGCCTGCTCGATCACGGCCAGAGCAAGATTACGATAACCATCACAGCAATCTCTGGGAGACAATTCCGTTGGTCGGCTGAATGCATTAGGCATTTACCACCTGCGGACAAGACCATTGCTCTCCTACCACACGGATGTTCCTGGCCATGTTTGCCTCGCGCTCGATCAAGCCGGCCTGCTGCAACCGTCGAAGGTGGTAGAAGCCATTGCTGGTCGAACGAAGAGCGCAGCCATCGCATATCTCCCGAATGCTGGGAGACGCGCCATCGTGTCCACGCTTGTAGCTCAGGATATAATTCAAAACCTTCAAAGTTGATGGGGGTATATTTGCCATCTTATCGTCCTTTCGTGGATGGTATTGGGGTAAGGTAGGATTCCGAATACATGCGGAAAACGCACGGGCCGCCATTGGGACTGATCCGCTTCCACTCTTTCGGGGTGAAATCATTTCGGCTAAGGCATACCAGCCAGGCGTGATCCTGCAAATCGTACCCATCTACACGGCCCACGCCGGCGGGTGTTTGTACGTGGTCAAATCGCTTGAAGGTGCGGGAAGCTGGTTCCATGCGCTAATCCTCCGTTGCCATATTTGAGAAAATTTGGCGGCCAGGGTCAACAAATACTGGAACAGCTTCAATAGTCGGCCCCATTTTCTGCTTGGGCATTCCAACCAGCAGTAAATTGGGCGTCACCTGCCAGCTCTCGGTGATCACGCGATCATCCCTGCCGGAAATATCCACGCCCTTGATAACGCGAGTGGTTTTCACAATGGAGCCGGGTTTCTCTGTTTTCCAGGGATACCAGAGCGTAATTACCTTGTCAGATGTCTGCTCAACGTTGGAAGATTCCTGGGCATCATCCTGGCGGGGCATTTTGTTATCCCGCTCAGCCACCTCGCGGCGCGCCTGAACCCCCATGACCACCGAACAGCTAAACGAAATAGCGCAATCTTTGGCGCGGTTGACCGCTTCCATGATCTGCTCGCGGCGCGACTCACCATCCTGTGGATCGGGGCGAACTCGTTGTAAGTAGTCCAGAACGACCATCTTGAGCTTCAGTTTCCGGTCAGTTGCATCCTCGCAGATGTATTCCAGAGCCAGGGCAATATCGGTCATGGTCATGCGCGGCCTGGCGCGTCGTCGTTCAGCAGCCCGAAGCTGGGAATGGCCTAAAATCCACATAGGGCTGACTGCCCGACGAACAGACGATTCCAGGATCAATTTCCATTCCGGTTCGTCCAATTCTCCCCGGACCATCTTGGTCACGGATAGGCCGCTATCAGTCGCCATCCACGCCAGGGTGTCTTCCTCAACGCTCTGTTCCCAGGTGGCGCGGACAACAATCTCGTCCGATTCAGGCTGGATTGTCGCCAAAGCGCGTTTTGATAAATGGTTCATAACGCCGGATTTGTGATGCCCGGGCAGTCCGTATACGCTGATCAACTCGCCGCCGCGTGTCGGATTCATCACCTCGTCAAACCGGGCCACTCCAAAGCGAGTTCCCGTTGTTTTGTCCTCGCGCATGTTTTGGAGCAAATCTACCGCTAATGCCGAGGCTTCGGGCGGCGGATACACCAATCCGCTGATGGTTTCATTGCGAACAGGGTTGGTCATTGCGCCACCGCCGGCATCGGGATTCGAGCGTTTGCAAACGCCTGGGGCGAGGTGGATACCACCCAATCACCGTTATCATCGGGACGTTCAGGCATCAGGTTGTTCATGGCCCAATTGGTCAGCCAAGCCAGGTTCATCGGGCTGTATGACACACCGTCCTTACGCTTTGACGCCTTCCAACGCAACCAGAATGGGCGTAGATATTCCAGCAGAGCCTGGTCGGTTCTGTACTTTTGGCGCAGGAATTGGATCGTGTCGATGATCGTGACGTAGTTTGCATCGCCGGGAAAAACATTGGTCAGCAGCGTGTAAATCCGCAGATCGGGATGTTTTTGAGCCTGGGACACCGTCTCAGGGTAGTACACCTGTGGCAAGTTGACTTGCCAGGCATCTTCCCTGGTGGGCGTTGGATCATCCGGAATCTCTGCTGGGTATTCTGGCATTTCGACCGATGGTTCACCATCGTCCAACCATGCCTCGCAGTCAATTTCGAGAAAAGAAGGAGAAGAAGAAGCTGGATCGAAATTTTCTTGCGCGGGGGTTAACATTAATACTTCTTCTTCCTTTTTAACTCTTGGGATCGTTAATTGGGTCGTTAATTGAGTCGTTAGTACAACCCCTGAGGTTGTGGGTGGCACAACCTCAGGGGTTGTAGGTTCACAACTTCTGAGGTTGTAGGTTCCTTTTAGACCCACAACTTCTGAGGTTGTAGGTTCTGATTTACCCCACAACTTCTGAGGTTGTGGGGTAACAACTTCCGAGGTTGTGAGGTTTGGATCGCCCAACAACTTCTGGGGTTGTAGGGTTACAACTTCTGAAATGACAAAATTGGTTGATAGCTGCAATTCTTCAGAACGTATCCCATTTGGAAGGCCAGCGATGACTTCTGGCTGGATATGATCGTGCAGAATGCGGTAAACACAATTTATCCGTCGGCCTTGATCATTAAGCCGATAGAATATCTGAATATATTTAAGCTGAGCCAAAATTTTGATTTGTTTTCCAACGGCTTGTTGAGATATTCGCAATATAGACGCAAGGGTTGTTTGAGATGGAAAACACCAACCATCATTGTTTGTATACATCCCAAGAGCATTCAAAACTCTCAATGCTGCATTTTGAAGATTGGGATCACCAACGGCGCGGGCGGGTATAGTGGATAATCTAGGACACATCGTCATACTCCTCGCCAATCCCAACAACGTGGCATCGCATAATAGAATCCGATGTTCCGGTTGGGCCGTAATCAGCCACGATAAACCCCAACCTAATCAGGTTCAGTACACTTTTGTTCACCTTTGCTTGCGATACATTCAATCTCCCAGCAATGTCCAAGATGGTAATACGACAATCGCCATTACGATCTATCAAGCAACCCATGATGCCCAATATTCTCAAGTCTATATTTCCTACTCGCTTATCCTCAATTGCACACACATTTATTTGACTTCCACCAGTCTGGCTCACCTTGTAGGGATTGATCTCTATTAAATGATCCATAACCACTCCTTTCTACGCTTTCGGCGCATATGAGATCAGCCGGCGCAGGGCTGATTTATCCAATAAACCGGCCAGAATGGCATCATCCACCTTGATCCGCAGCCGTATGATTCGACAGCGGTTAGTACCAAGTATCTGGGCCAGCTTACGTCCGTAATCTTCACCGTCTGGATCGGGCAGAATATAGATTGGGTCCGCCTCTGAAAGCAGCTCAGCGAAAATTGGGAATTGACGTTTGCCAGGAATACCGACAACTTGCAAGTTAGGGTTTTCAGCCGTGATGAACGTGACCATGCCTTTGATCTCGCCTTCCACCACTAAAACGGGTCCTTTAATCTTCTTGTCAGGATTGGCCACGAAGGGAAACGATTTCAAGTGAGCGCGATCCGGGCGGTATTTGTCACCCGGATCCTGGGGTTGCAACAGCCGGTGGCGAATGGTGGCAATTTTCCAGCCAGGTTCAAAGATCGGGATGGACAGGGTTTGGGATGTCCACGCCGGTTGCCAGCTATGATCTTCGGCTGTCTCCCACACTGTGAACGAGTCGGTATATCCCAATTGCCAGATATCCTGCCAGGCATCGGGGATTCCGCGTTTTTGCCACAGCAACCGCGTTCCGGAAATGTAATCCAAATTGGCATGATACGCTTCCCATGCTTTTACGCGTTCCAGATCAGCAATGGCTTTGTCAAGGCGCTGCTTTACAGCCAGGTATTCCACCTCAGCGCGCGCTTTACGTTCTTCAGCCAGCCGGCGGATGGCTGCGGGATCGCTTTCAATATCGCCCCCACCTAAATACCGACAGGCTTCCAGAAAATCCACCTGACGCCATTTCATCACGAAATCAATCACATCCCCGGAACCACAATCCCCGGAGAAGCAGTTCCAGATCAGCTTTCCATCGTTGCGCTCAATGATCGAAAAACCAGAAGGATCATGTCCTCCATGCAGAGGACAGCAGCTGCGCCAGCGACCACGGCCTTTATCATGCACCGAACTCCCAGCGCATTCCACCAGGTGAAGCAGATCAGATTGAGCAATGATCGTTTGAATATCCACCTATCCCTCCCAAAATGTGATTTGACGAACTGCGGGTGATGATTTCATCTGGCGGGCTGGAATTTGCGCCAGGCGAAGGTAGCGAATGACTTCTCCCAGGTTGCGATGCCTGGCTTCCATTTCAGATACGCAGGCATCCAATTCAGATTTGTTAGCAGCCAACCAGCGACCTGCCTTGCCGGATTCTGAGATGATGGCGACGCCTTTTCGGCGCAATCGCTCGATCACTTCCCGTACTTGCCGCTCGGTGGTTGACGAAAAATCTCCCAGGACTTCAACCGTTAACGCCTTGAGCGTGATTTTGTTTGTTTCTCCGACATGCTGCATCAGGGTGTTAAGAACATCACGTTCTAAGCCATCAGGAATGTCGGCCAGGATTTCGTCATAAAATTGGGTGGTGCTCATGGCTGTTCTCCCCCTTTTTGGACCAGCCGGTCACGTACTTCGGCATAGCGTTTTCGAAGCTCACCTATGGTGATCGGCGGGATAACCGGCTGAACGCCTTCAGCTACGCCGGCTTGCTTGGCTTTCAAGACGAGCGAGCCAAATGCTACGAGCGCTTTCGCATCTGCAATCGCCTCATCTGGTTGCTTTGCAGGCTTCTTTGCAGGCGCGGGGGCAGATGGTTGACGCTGATGTTGCTGCGCAGGAGGTTCCCCCATTAATTTGCCAATAGCGTTTGCTGGTGCTCCAGCTCCACCTGGCAGCGCCCAAACAGGCAAGGTCGGGTGACAAAAAAGGCTCTTGGTTTCGGAATCATAATCTGCCCAGGAGCCGGCAATAAAAAGCAAGTATCTCCCCAACCCAAAAGCCTGGCAGGCTCTGATCATCGCCCGGTTGATCTTGCCCTCAAAGGATATGGGATCGCTGGATAGATCTTCACCTATTCCTTCACGGCTTATCCCCTGGATCACCAGGCGATATCGGGCTAACTGGCATTCGGGTAAAACAAAATCGATATGATTTTCCCAACCAGGTGCTACCGTATTGAGCCGGTCTATGTAATGGCGAGGATCTACGAACGGCAGCACAAAAGCCTTTCCCCCATTGGCTTCTACGATTTGCCATTCGACCAACTCAGCGGGGAATGGGTCCGCGAGCTTCAAAAACAGGCTTTCTAATACCTGTTCGTCTCTGGTCATTTGCTTCCCCGATTAGGGAAGAACGTGATTGCCATAAGCCCTTCCTCCTGTGAATTGGTTTTCTAACCTTGCGTGATTTCGGTTATTCTCCCCCCTCTCCTTGCTGCCGGCGTAGGGGACGCCGGCAGCTTCACAAGGAGGGGTTTCGGGGAGAGATCAGCCCCGATTGGGGCCGGTTGCGGCCTGGATCGAGGTTGATCCTTCTTGCGTTTCCGGTAAGCCGTTTGGATAACGGCGCTTGATTTCACTGATAATGAGCACGAGTACGGTGTCTGGCCGGGTGCGATAATCTTCGTTGGCTAATCTGGATAGCCCATCCCAGACTTCCCGCGGCACTCGCATATTCAGGAAGGCTGGTTTTTCAGTGGGTAAAAATTTAGGTGTTCTAGGCATAAATTTTAGTTTAATAAAAAAATGTAAGATTTATTACATTATAACACTATATCTTACAATGTCAATAAATAAGAAGACAATTTGCCTATTGAATATTTGTAAGTTTTCTGTTATTATGTAAGTAATACAGAATGGATCAGGGGAGATCGAAGCGGGATAAGCACTAAAAGAGGGGACGCTCGTCTCCCTGAAAAATCGAGGATAATATGAATCTGTCGGAGTGGTTAAACTTAAAGTTTTTGGAGTGGGAGCGAGAACAAGGAAAACGAAAGACTTTAGTCCAATTTGCTGAATATTTGGGGGTATCGCGGATTTCGTTAGATGGTTGGATGAAAAACAAATATCAACCCAAAGGCATAAATTTGGCAAAAATTGCCTCAAAACTCGGCTATGAAATCTATGATGTGCTAGGTATTCCACGCCCCATGCCCGTAGATGTTGACGAACAGGTCAACGATTTAATCCAGGCCGCAATGCAGTTTCCTCCGGATGTCCAGGCTCACGTCATTTCCGTGTTTCGGGAAATGATTCCAATATTGATTCAGCACAAAATCACAGACGACGATCAAATCATGTGGATGATGGTGGATCTCCTGCGCAAACGTATCCCTGATGGCGAGAACGCAGCACGATTGGCAGCGATCGCAACTCGCATACCCAGGATTGCGTTTCCAGTAGGTGTTGGTTTCAATTTTGAGAGAACTCCTGAAAACAAAAGGCGCTTTCAAGAAGCAGGTATTGCTGCGGCAAAGAAGATCGAAGAGTTAGGTTTGGATGAAGACAGTGATGAAGGCCAATCTGTAATCCTGGATGTGTATACCAGCTTCGGATTCGTTCCTATGGATACCACTGGCATGAACTTTGATGCCCCAGATGAAAATTAGTATCATTCCATGTTCTCAATATGATCACTTCTTTCGGAGGCTTATTTAACTCATCGGACATTTGTGCTATAATTTTTTTGACAATTAAATATTGGCCATGCCAATTCCAAAAACTAATTCGGTTATTTCAAAATTCCAGCTTGTTAATCGGCCATAAGTCGCGTGTCATGCAGAAACAACATGGCATACCTGTGACCGATTATTTGTTGAACCACAAGCAGAATGCCAACAACCGAAGATCATTCCCCTCAATACCTACCGAAAAATATACCGACCGATGTACCGATTCATACCGATATATACCGGAATATACTGCCGGCTACACAATCACCGTCAATCGTCATTATCAGGCGGTACGAGCCGGCCAGCGATCTTACACTCAGACTGAAACGTATTTTTTCCCAATGGCTGGCGGAAGAATCACCAAGCGACAACAAGGAGGATGCGGATGATGAAGCCAGCCGGCGCAATTATTCGGGTCTCAACCGCTAAGCAATTAGACGGAACCAGTCCCGAAAAACAAATTGAAACAATCTTTGAGTTTGCCCACAACCAGGGTTATGAAATTTCCCCGGATCACCTTTGGCAAAGTGCGGAATCTGGCAGTCTGAAAAGCGAATATCGAGAGGGTTTTCAGCACGCGCTGAAAGCAAGCACAAAGGGAGAGATAGTCCGAATCTACGTTTTCAGTCTAGACAGGCTAGGCCGCGATCTGATCGAAATGTTGATGTTCCTGCGAGACCTGAAAGATCGGGGCGTGGACTGCTGGGAAGCCGAACACCGCCAGCAGCTGCATCATGATGACCTGGTCGTGATGATCCTCGGCGCGGTTGCCTCCAACGAACGCAAACAAATTATTGCCAGAACACAGGATGGCTTACTCCGATCCATTGCTGCTGGCAAATACTCAGGTGGGATCATTGCATATGGATATCAGATCAATCCTGTCAGCAAGCAGTTGGAGATCAACGAGCAAGAAGCAGGCGTAATTCGGATGGTTTATCAATGGTGTGTGGAGGAATATCTCAGTTGTTTCAAAATCGCCGAACGGTTGAATGCCCTTAATGTGCCAACACATTATGCGAAAGACGATCGTAAGGTTCGCAAAGGTAAACGCGATCCTGAAAAAACTTTGGGCGTCTGGAGACATGGCCAGGTCTTGCGGATACTCAAAAACCAGGCGTACACCGGACACTGGCAATATGGGAAACACAGCAAGAAAACCAATAAGCAACTGATCGCCGGTTTTTCGCCGACAATCATCACAGAAGAGACCTACACGCTCGCCCAAGAAGTATTGCGAAGAAATACCCTATTCAATGGTCGAAATGTGCGCAAACAGTACCTGTTGCGCGGTTTAATCCGTTGCGGAATCTGCGGGCGTGCATTTTGCGGAAATTACTCGCGATTAGCCCCGCATAAACAAACCGAGCGAAGTTATTATTCCTGCAATGGTCAACGGCTTTGGCGGCGAATACGAATCCAGGAACCTTGCGGAAATATGAGCCTGCGAGCAGAAGAAATAGAGATGGTGGTTTGGGAAGATGTAAAAGCCTTTTGCATAAACCCGGAAATTGCGTTAGCTCAGCTCCGAACTCAACGAAAACCCTTTGACGAGATTTTGGCAGAGCGATTGAATGTGGCAATAAAGCAAATGGATGAATTGAAACGAAAAGAGCTTAACCTCTTGCGTATTGCATCTGCTAGTACAGAGGTTGACACGAGCGTACTGGACACTGTGCTTGCTGAAAACCACCACGCACAAAAATCATTACAAACTTACATAACCTCTCTGCAAGCAGAACGACTGAAATCCCGATCTTTGGAAGAAGACCTGGCTAAAGCTGCCAGCCGGCTTGCCAGGCTGGCAGAACGCATTGATAATGCCACCTATGAAGAAAAACGCCAGGCAATAGAGGACCTGGTCAAAAATATTGTAGTCACCCCGCAAGAGATTGACGGAAAACGTGTTCCTGTGGTAACAATTACATATAGGTTTAATGAGCCATGCCCAGACTTACCAGACTATCCAGTTCCAGAAGAAGATTCCGTTATGATTACATCCCACACGCCTGCCCCTGCGGCTATTACGGCGACCCGGTTCGCGCCTGCACCTGTTCCTCAGCCATGGTCACTAAGTATCAAAAACGCGTCTCCGGCCCTCTGCTCGACCGCATTGACATCCATATCCAGGTGCCGCGGGTGGAATACGAGAAATTGAGCGACGCGCGCCTGGGGGAATCCTCGGCGACCATACGCGCGCGGGTGGAAGCGGCCCGCCAACGCCAGCGCCAGCGCTTCACGAACAGCCCGATCGCTTGCAACGCGGATATGCGCCCGGCGGAAGTTCGCTCGTTCTGCGTTCTGGATGATACCAGCCGCAGCCTGATGAAATCCGCCATGACCCGCTTGCAGCTTTCCGCGCGCGCTTACCACCGCATCCTCAAGTTGGCCCGCACCATCGCCGATCTGGCCGGGGCCGTGGAAATCGCTCCTGCTCATCTCGCCGAAGCGCTCCAATACCGGCCGCGAGAATTGACCGAATAAGCGGGTTATTCTTACTAAATAGGGCGGCGTCTTTTATTATTGATGAGAAAACCATCCTTGCTCGCCATCCCATTTGCTTTCCAATTTCTCTACTTCGCCGGAGTTGCGGTTTTTAACCCGTTCCTGGCACTTTACTACCAGAATAACGGCCGAAGCGGAGAAGAAATAGGGCTATTGATGGGGATCATGCCGCTGATCAGCATGGTGGGTGGACCTATCTGGGGCGCCCTGGGAGATATCACTCACCGTTATCGGCTGATCCTTTCGATCGCTATCCTTGGAGCATTCGTCGTGGCGCTGATCATCCCAACGGTGGTGGATTTGGGCTCCCTGTTGATCACTGTGGTTCTGTATGCCTTCCTGGTAGCACCGATCCCGGCTCTGGCAGACAGCGCCACCCTCTCCATGCTCGGCACAAAACGCGAATTATACGGAAAGATCCGCGTGGGCGGCACGCTTGGTTTTGGCCTGGTTTCCATTCTGGCTGGAATCATCATCGGGAAGGCCGGCTTGAACAGCATGTTTTGGATGTATGCAGGGATCATGACGATCGCCCTGATCTCTGCCCAGGGACTCACCTTTTCGCGGCTAGAACGAACCACATCCTTCCAGGCTGGACTTTGGAGCATACTCAAGTCTAGAAATTGGCTAATCTTCCTCGGTATGGTATTGGTAGCAGGGACCGGCATGGCCGTGATCAATACCTATTTCTTAGTGTACATGGAAGAGGCGGGGATTCCCCGTTCCGATATGGGGTTTGCTCTGGCCCTGGCCACCGCGGCAGAAGTGCCGACCATGTTATTTTCAGATCAGCTGATCCGAAAATTCAAAACGTCAGGCTTGATGGTGATTGGGCTAGGTTTCATTGGGATACGTTTGCTTCTCTTGGCGTTCCTGCCCCAGCCTGTACCGATCTTTGCTTTCCAGATCATGCACGGATTGACGTTTGCCGCGGTGTGGCTGGCCGGGATTCATTACGTGGTGGAAAACGCGCCTCCCGGACTGCAAGCCACCACACAGGCCATCTTCAGCGGGGTCATGATGAACCTTGGCGGCGGATTGGGAAATTACCTGGGCGGAACGTTATTGGATCAATATACCGCCGCTCAAATGTACGGAATGCTTGGCGTAGGCGTATTGATCGGGATGGCAGCCTTTCTTTGGATGGGTGGGGTCAAACACGGCCATCTTGCTCCTGGGTAGTTGACGAAGTGAACCGAAACAGGTATGATGGAGACGCCCAGGTTGGTCGGGTGATCGCGGTTCCGTTCGCGGGATCGAGGAAAGTCCGCGCTCCATAGAGCACGGTGCCGGGGAAACCCCGGGGTGGGGTAACCTGCCAGATCGGGCCACAGAGACATACCGCCCCGCGCAAGCGGGGTAAGGGTGAAAAGGTGGTGTAAGAGACCACCGGCGTTGGCAGCAATGCCGCGGCCAGGTAACCCTCACCGGGAGCAAGGCCAAGCAGGAGTGAAGCCTGCCTCGCGCAGGCGGGAGGCTGCTCGCCTCCGAACAGCTCCGGGTAGGCTGCTCAGATAGATGATCGCCCAACCTTCGGGTGGACAGAACGCGGCTTATAGACCAGCCTGGGCACTGTCCACACAAGAATTGTGGACAGAACACCCTTACAGGGTGCGTGCGCGCTTATAGACTGACCTGGGCAATTTTATATTCGCACTCACTGCACATATCCCCTTTTTTCCCCTGGTGCTGATCTCTGTAATGCATTTTCACCATCACGGAAATGGTTCTTTGTTCGCGTTCTGATCGAGATGATCCTGTACCCATAAGAAGCTCATAAACCGCCAAATTCCGTCCTGATAATATCAGGATTCACAATCCCACTTTGACGGTTTCTATCTCTTCTGGTAAAATTCAAGTTCCTGGATCGTTGTACCCTTCGTTCCAGAGATCACAAATCGAAAGGGCTTGAGCAATGAAAGTTCTATTGTTGAAGGATGTCTACAAATTGGGCCGCGCCGGCGATGTCAAGAAAGTTGCCGATGGTTTTGGCCGCAATTACCTGCTCCCGCAAGGTTTGGCTGTGCTGGCCACTCCCGGCGCCTTGAAGCAGGTGGAACGCATCCGCACCCAGGCTGCCGTCCGCCGCGCCACGCTCAATAACGAGATGAGCGCTGTGGCCGATCAGTTGAAGGGCTTCGTGATTGCCTTCCCCAGCAAAGCCGGTGAAACGGGCAAGTTGTATGGTTCGATCACATCCCACATGATCGCGGATGCCATCAACCAGAAACTTGGCCTCTCTATCGACCGCCACCTGGTGGAATGCGAACCAATCCGCACACTCGGCGAGCATAAAGCACACGTGCGCCTGACCGTAGACCTGACCCCCGAAATCAAGGTCATCGTCCACCGCGAAGGTGAAGCGCCTGTCATGCCCGAACCAACCGAACCGGCTGCCCCGCAAACCGAAGCCTGATCAAACCATGGAACAGCGGACAGCAGCTGCTGTCCGCTGTTCCAATCTTGAATTGCTTTATAACGTGTCTCAAACCATTGGTGAGCAGCTTCGCGAGGCTCGCGGCGCGCGCCAGATTACGCTGGAACAAGCCGCCAAAGCCACGCACATCCGCCAGCGCTTCCTGGAGGCATTAGAGAACGACCAGTGGGAAATATTGCCTTCAAAAGTGCAGGGGCGTGGTTTTTTGCGTTTATACGCCGACTACCTCAAGCTTGATCTGAATGCGCTGCTCAATCCGCCAGAGATAACCCCGCTTGCTCCAGTCGAACAACCCGAGCCGGAAGACGCAAGCGAAGAAATTTCTCCCCTATCCCATCCGACCGGTTCCACAGTCGAACCTGCAGCTCCGCCTCCTCCCAGTGGGGATCAAACATTTATTGAAATTGGTCACCTCCTTCGTCAACGCCGCGAAGCGATCGGCCTTTCTCTTACCGATGTAGAACGTTACACCAAGCTGCGCGCCCGTTACTTGCAAGCGCTCGAAGAAGGACGCTTGCATGATCTGCCCTCACCGGTGCAAGGGCGCGGCATGCTCAACAATTACGCTTCCTTTCTGGGATTGAATAACGAGGAGATCCTCGACCGTTTTGCCGATGGCTTGCAAAGCCGTCTGAGCCAGACTCGTCCCTCAACCCAGTCCGCCAGCAAAACAGCAGCGGTCAAAAAAAACCCTCCTACCGGCTGGCGCCGGATCATTACTTTTGATGTCATCGTGGGGGTCACCCTCACCTTTGGGTTGCTTATTTTCGCCATTTGGGGCGTTTCAGAGATTACCAACCAGCAAAGCATTCAACAACCCACCGTGCCGTCCATGGCAGATGCCTTTCTAAATACTCCCACCCCCGAACTAGAGATCACTCCCACCCCCACCGGAACCCAACAAGGCACGCTCCAGGCGCAGGCCACGGCCACCATCCCGGTCCTGGGAAGTGACCCGCTGCAAGTTTATATCATCGCCCATCAGCGGGCTTTCCTCCAGGTGAGCGAGGACGGTAAGGTGGCATTCTCCGGACGCATTGTCCCCGGCACGGCTTATCCGTTCACAGCCATCAACCAGATCGAGATCGCCTGCGGCAGCTCCGCCGCAGTACAGATCTATTTCAACCAGACGGATATGAACCTGCAGGGGCGGTTGGGGGAACCTCTGCAATTGATCTTCACCGCCCAAGGGGTGATTACTCCCACGCCGCTCTTCACTGCCACACCTACCGCCACCCCACAACCTACCGCCACTTTGCAGCCTACCAACACACAGGCCGCCCCGACGATTACCCCATTGATCCCTTAAATTATGAATCCTCGAGCTTTCTATCTACTTTCCTTAGGCTGTGCCAAGAACACAGTTGATTCTTATTCTATGTCTTCTTTGTTGACCGATTCGGGTTACCACCCGGTCGAAAAACCCTCGCAGGCCGGCGTATTGATTGTCAACACTTGCGGTTTTATCTCAGCCGCTCGCCAGGAATCTTTGGATGCTTTACGAGAATTGGCCCATAAGAAACGCAAAGGCCAGTTGCTGATCGCCGCCGGATGCCTGACTGACCGTTACCGCCAAAAACTGGCCGAAGAAGTACCCGGCCTGGATGGCATCCTCTCCACCCGCCGATGGATGGATATTCTGGACGTTCTGGATAAGCTTTCTGAACGCCGAAATCTTCCTCCGCTATACCACATTCCAGATGTACCGACGGTGGGTACAGATGAACACGGCGTGGTACGCGCCGCCCCGCAAGGCAGAAGCGCTTACCTCAAAATAGCCGATGGTTGCCGGCGCCCATGCGCTTTTTGTTCCATCCCGCTTATCAAAGGTACTGCTGTTAGCCGCCCCGCCCAATCCATCGTGCAGGAAGCCGTGACCCTGCAAGATTCAGACATCCAGGAATTGATCCTGATCGCTCAAGATACTACTGATTACGGCTCCGATTTGGGGATAAAAGACGGGCTTGCTTCCCTGCTGGAACAGATCACCCGGGCCGCTCCGCGCATTCCGTGGATCCGTCTGATGTATGCATACCCTGGTTTTGTCAGCGACAGGCTCATTGAGGTGATGGCCTCTAATTCACAGATTCTCCCCTATCTGGATATTCCCCTGCAGCATGCGCATCCTGAAACGCTGCGGAGAATGCGCCGCCCTGCCAATATGGACTGGGTCTATCAAACCATCGAAAAGATGCGCAAGGCTATGCCTTCTTTGGCATTGCGTACCACCTTCATTGTCGGGTATCCTGGCGAAACAGAAGTGGAATTCCAGACGTTATGCGATTTCATTCAAGAAATTCGTTTCGATCACCTGGGAGTGTTTAACTTTTCCTTCGAACCCGGTACTGCATCAGAACCTTTGGGAGATCCAATCCCTGAAGACGTAAAGGAGGCGCGCCGAGAAACGCTCATGCGCCTTCAAGAGAATATCTCGCTATCCAAGAACCAAACCTTTGTTGGAAAGACCCTGGATGTGTTTGTGGAGGGTTGTCAGGACGGCATCTCGGTTGGTCGTTCTTACCGCGATGCGCCTGAAATTGATGGTATGGTATTTATTGAAAACGAGATCGAACCTGGACAGATCGTCCCAGTGCAGATCGGCGGGGCGTTGGTGCACGACCTGACCGGCCGCCTGCAATACCCTGGATAGATCCTTATGCGTAGTTCATGGTGGGATCGTTTTGCGCTGGTACTCAGCCTTCTGACGGTGCTTGCCTCCCTGTGGGTGACAACCAATATCTTTGAATCGGTTCCCCATATCGAAGATGAAATGGCTTATACCTGGCAGGCAAAAGTGATCGCCCGGGGAGAAATTACCCTTCCCAGTCCCAGCTGTCCCTCGTGTTTCCTGGTTCCGTTTGTGGTAGATTATCACGGCCTACGTTTCGGAAAATATCCTCTGGGGTGGCCGGTGGTGCTCTCCTTTGGAGAACGGTTTGGCGCTCGTGACTTGGTCAATCCGCTGCTGGCCGGTTGGTCCATCTGGCTGCTCTACCGCCTGGGAAAGAAGCTGCTGGACGAAAAAACTGCCCTGCTGGCCGCATTCCTGGCTGCCGGATCTCCTTTCTTATTAATGAATTCCGGCTCCTATTTGGCTCATCCATGGTCCATGTTTCTGACCCTTTGCCTGGCTTTGGCATGGACGGATACATTCTCTCCCGCCCGGACTGTTCCCCGCTGGATGACCGCTTCTGTATCAGCTTTATCCATCGGCTTGCTGGCCCTCACCCGACCGTTGACCGCCGTGGGTGTATGCCTGCCCTTCATCGTTCACGCATTATGGTTGCTCCTCCGCAGTGACCAGAAAACCCGTTTGACCGTCCTGTTGATTGGAGCCGGCGCCGGTTTGATTTCCGCCACGCATCTGCTCTGGCAATACGCCGTAACGGGCAACGCCCTGCTCAATCCCTATACATTATGGTGGCCCTATGATCAAGTTGGATTCGGCCCCGGCGTCGGTCTACAGGAGGGTGGTTACCAGCTCGGACACGCCTTTCAGAACCTGGATTTCAGCTTGTATTTTTTATATCACGATCTTTTTGGCTGGGCGTCTTTCTCCTGGTTGTTCCTCCCCTTCGGTTTGATTGCCCTGCGCCGCAACACCCGCATCTGGAAGATCATTGCCGTGATCCCCAGCCTGATCGTCGTTTATATGGCTTATTGGGTCAGTTCTTCACTGCTTGGACCGCGATATTATTACGAAGCTCTGCCCAGTCTGGCGCTGCTTTCCGCTTCCGGGATTCGCTGGATTGCTTCTCTCCACTTGAAATGGCCAAGGTTGACAAAACTCCCCCTATACCTCACCACGATCCTGGTCACCGCACTGGTCACTTGTAATCTATTCTTTTATATTCCCATGCGGCTGGACGGATTGCGCGGGCTGTACGGCGTCAGCCATTCAGCCATGCAGCCATTCCTTTCAAAGGAATACCAAAAATACACCCCGGCCCTCATTATTGTAATTACCGGTTCCAACAGTTGGATTGGCTATGGTAACCTGCTCGATCTTAGCAGCCCTTTCATGGATAGCCCATTCTTATTCGCCTGGAGCGGGAATCAGATGGATAATTATTCCCTTAAAATGGAATTCTTTGACCGTCAGACATATTACTATTATCCTGATACACCTAACCGGTTGTATTCAGAACCCCGGCCTGGAGAATATTAACCTCTTGCGTGAATTCGAGACGGCACCCTCGTTATTAATAATTTTGTTGACTGCTCAAACGAAAGGTCGCTAATACGCCCGCTGCCGCTGCCGCGGCGCCTACCCCAACAAAGCCCGATAAAATCCCCCAAATAGCGATCAGAAACATTAAAATAACCAGGTAACCCAAAGCAAAGGCTTTGCCCCATATCCAGGCAGGGAGCCAGACCGGGCATTTGAGATACAACCAGACCACCCCGCCCGCAGCACCCCACCCTACCAATCGCAAAACCCAATCGACCGGCAGTCCCGCAGATAATGGCAAGATAACCAATCCGCCAAACAAACCCCACACCCAGGTTTGCTGAGTGCGGATTAGAGTTCCAAAGATTCCTGCAAAACCCCAGTAGGCCAGAAGGAGGGGGAACCAGGTCATAATTTCGCCTCAATTCTCATATCCATATTTTCCGATGTTGCAATATTCAAGCCAATTTCAAGAATCGGAAACGCGTTATAATCCTGGATGTCACATATCATCCTTCGCCGGTGTTTAATTATTGAAAGGCTCATCGGATGAAAATGGAGAAACCTATACCGCTGGAACACCTTCCAGCTGCCGTGAACCACCTTTTTGAATCGCTGTTTAATGAGCATTGGAGCAGAATATTTGGCTACCTCTCCAGGCTCACTTCTAATCCGGATGAGGCGGAAGATCTTTGCCTGGAGACTTTTGTTCGCCTCCACCAACAACTTCCCCGACTAAACACGGATCAGAATCCGGGTGGTTGGCTCTATCGAACCGCAACACGGCTTGGTTGGAATGCGCTGCGTGCATCCCGCCGGCGGACTCAATACGAAATGCAAGCCTTCCAGATCCTGCCGCCGGATTCTTCCACCCCGGCGGATGCATTGGAAAGCAAACAAGAACAAGAAATGGTGCGCCGGGTGTTGTCTGACCTTAAACCGCGGGATGCACAATTGCTGCTTCTTCGTTCTTCGGGTTTCAGTTACCTGGAACTGGCAGAAGCCTGCCAGGTATCTCCTGGATCCGTGGGCACTTTGTTGTCTCGCGCGGAGCGAGAATTCGAAAAGCGTTACCGGGCACGATTTGGAGGATGACATGAACCATCTGAACGAAAGTGAACTGATGCGGTTACGGGATGGGCAGTGCAGCAACGAGCAGGCTGCTGACTTCAAATCCCACCTGGAGAATTGCCCAGTCTGCAAAGAACGTTTCCTCGATGCCCTGGCTCGCAAAGAGTGGGTGGAATCCCGCCTCTCGTCGTTGCAAAGTTCTCCAAAATCCATCTCTTCCTCCGAACTCCGCTCTCGCCTGGAGACGCGCATCAATCCCTATCCAAAGGAGCAAAATAAAATGTTCAATTTCTTTCGTCAACATCGCTTTATGACTGCAATCGCGTCCGTCAGCCTGGTGCTGATTCTCATCCTGGCTGTACCGCCCATCCGCGCCTTTGCAGCAAAGGTATTGGCCATGTTCCGCGTTCAAGATACGACGGTTCTGCCGATCAATATATCCAATCTACCAGAGAATTTCACCGAAGCTGCAAACAGTCTCTTTTACCTGGTGTCTGAAGATACCCAATACACCACTAATGGACAGACTGAGCAGGTGGAAAACAGCGATCAGGCATCCTCCACCGCTGGGTTCCAGGTTCGCCTGCCTGATGTACCTTACCAGCTCTTCAGTCTTTCTGTAGAGCCCAGCGTCAACGGGACCTTCACGATCAATCTTGAAAAAGCGCGCGGCCTGTTAGCTGAGATCAACCGCAGTGACCTGCAATTACCCGACCAATGGAATGGAGCCCAGATTTCCTTTACTATTCCTCGCGCAGTAATTGCCAATTACGGCAGCTGCGATAGCCAGGCGCAGGAAAGCCAGGTTTGCCTGAGCTTTGTCCAAATCCCTTCTCCGACCATTAACGCCCCCGACAGCGTCGATGTACGCGAGGTGGGTAGGATCTTCCTGCAAATCAGCGGAATGTCCGCAGAGGAAGCCGAAGCATTCAGCAGCCAGGTGGATTGGTTAAGCACGCTCATTATCCCCATTCCACAGCCAGAAGCAAGCTACGAGATCGTAACAGTAGATGGCTCAAAAGGCACTCTGATCTCTGACAATTCGGGCAGCCAGGAACATGTTTTGATCTGGGTAAAAAACAATATCCTGTATGCGATCATTTCCAACGGGGATAGCGCGTCGACCCTGGATGTCGCTAACAACCTTCATTAAAAAGGATTATTCATTCCTGCGGGGAGGTTTCCCCGCAGGAATGCCTATTTAACCATGACCGAAAACAACAACTCACCAGTTATCTATACTCACAATTTAAGAAAAACCTTCGGATCGAAGGTCGCTGTTGAAGGTCTTTCCCTCTCGATTGCACGGGGAGAAGTGTTCGGTTTTCTGGGACCCAACGGCGCAGGAAAGACCACATCCATGAAGATGTTGCTTGGCCTGGCAAAACCCGATTCCGGAGAGGCCGCGCTCTTGGGCCGCCCCATCGGCGATGCGCAGGCTCGAGCGAAAGTCGGCTTTCTGCCAGAACACTTCCGTTTCCACGATTGGCTGACCGCACGCGAATTCCTTACCCTGCACGCGAATCTATACCACATTCCCCAACCTGCACTCCGAAAACGCATTCCTGAAGTCTTGGAACTGGTTGGTTTGGCGCTCTATGCTGAGCAGAAGATCAGTGGATTTTCGAAGGGAATGCTGCAGAGGATTGGCCTGGCGCAAGCCTTGCTCAACGACCCGGAGATTGTCTTCCTGGATGAACCCACCTCAGGGCTGGATCCGGTCGGCCGTATCCAGGTTCGAGACTTGATTCATAAGCTGCGAGAACAAGGTACAACTGTGTTCTTAAATTCACACCTGCTCAGCGAAGTCGAGATCATCTGTGATAAGGTGGCCTTTGTGAAGAGAGGACGCGTGCTGCGCAACCTCTCCATAGCAGATCTCAGTAATAACCATTTCTCCCTGGAAATTCAGGCTTCGCCATTTACTCCTGAAGTGTTAGCGGGATTGGAACGTTGGAGTAGAAATATTATTGTGGATGATAAAAAGGCAACGCTCACTCTCAATGAGGAGGCTGACATTCCTTTGATCAATCGCTACCTGGTGGAACAAGGCCTGGATGTCTACGCGCTCCATCCGCATAAGGAATCTCTGGAAGAGCTGTTCTTACAGATCATCGGCACCGATGGAGGCCTCTGATGCATACCATATGGGTTATTACTCGCCTGACATTTGCTGAAGCTGCGCGCCGGAAAATCGTCTGGATTGCTCTTGGTTTAGGCATCCTTTTCCTGGCAGTGTTCGCCTTTGGCTACCACCTGATCCGATCCAATTACCTCGCAGAGGTTGAGAACCCCAGTGATTACGTGATTACCGAGATGGCCAGCTTTTTTGCTCTGGCAGGTTTGTATGCGGTTAATTTCCTGTCTGCAATCATGACCATTATTGCCTCGGTCGATACCCTGGCCGGTGAGATCAATAGCGGCACCATGCAAACCCTGGTCACCAAGCCGGTCAAACGTTGGCAAATCCTGCTTGGAAAATGGCTGGGCTATTTGGCCATGATGACCCTCTACCTGCTGTTTATGTCTGGCGGGGTTAACCTGACCCTTCTTCTGGTAGGCGGATATTCAATCCCAAACGCTGTTCCAGGGATTGCATTGATGTGGATGGCCAGCGCAGTTTTGCTCAGCCTCACCTTCCTGGGGGGCACTCGCCTCTCCACCCTTGCAAATGGAGTGATGGTGTTAGGATTGTACGGCATCGCTTTTGTTGGCGGGTGGATTGAACAAATCGGGGCCATGTTCCAAAACCAGGCCTCCGTCAACATGGGTATTATCTCCAGCTTGATCGTTCCCAGTGAAGCGCTTTGGCGCCGGGCCGCTTATGAAACGCAATCCAATTCTGGCGGAATGCTCACCAGTGGCCTGTTTTTCGGCGCCAATTCAATTCCAAGCCAGGCGATGGTGATCTATGCCGGTCTGTATGGGTTGGCGATCTTGTTTTTAGCCATCCGCCGCTTTCATAATCGCGATCTATAGCTGCAGGGTCATGCCGATCTCGTCGTCGTACACCTTTCCATCACGCTGAAAGCCAAGTGTTCGGTAAAACCCTTCCGGGCTGCTCTCTTTGTCAACAAAGCTAAGATGGATAGATTTAGCCCCTATCGAGCGGGCATGATCGATCACCAATAGCAAAGCTTTGCGACCGAAACCAAGTTTCTGGTATGGCCCGGCGATCATAAAACGCCAGAGGTGGATTCCATCCACCTCTGGCAATTCATCACCTTCCGAACCTATATAGAGCATCACAAAACCTACCGGTATTTCATCTGCATAGATAGCTCGAAACCAGGCCTCTTTGCAGAAATACGCCTCAGCAATGGAGATGGCATTTGGGGCCACAAGGTGCTTTTGGGCTTCGCTCAAGGTATCGCTTAACTTGCAGACCTGACGCACCGTTTCCCCGGTCACTTCACGCAATGCAATGATCGAAGCCAGCGTTACTTCGACAGGTTCCCTTGCTTCGTTGTTCATTTTCAGTTCCTATTTTTCAACAGTGACTGTCCGTTTTGGTTTTGGCTTTGGCTTGGCCTTGGGTTTCGCAGTCGTAGATTCTTTTTCCTTTTTCTTTGCAGCTGGCTTGGCAGCAGGTTCCTTTTCTTCTTTCTTTTTGGCGGCGTTGGTCGATGGTTTTGGTTTTGGCTTTGGTTTCGCCTTGGGTTTCTTTTCGGTTTCCTTCTTATCAGCCTGACCCAAGAGATTCGGTGCCAGCTTGATCAAAAGCGGTGCAATAATATTTGCCAATGTAGGAGAAAGCTTGAATTTGCTCTCCAGAAATGCCGCCACAAGGCTTTCGGCAGTCGAGCCTTTGTTGCTCGCCATGGCAGCACGGGTGGTCTCGTGCAATTCCCCTTTGCCATTCATGAACTCACTAACCGCTTCCTGTAAAGGCCCACCGGCCAAACCAACCAATGAGAGCAGTTCACCCTCAATTCCTTCCGCTCCAGTATTCTCTTTTTGATCAGTATTACCCATACCTCACACCTCCTGAGAGAATTGCGATCTATAAAACTAGTATACAGGAATTAAGGAAAAACGCAAAGCGAATTTCTTGACAGCAAATCGCCTGGAAAACTTGACGATTTTCCAGCTTTCTACTATAATACCGACCACTGCAAGCAAATTGAATATCTCGATAGACGCGGGCGTGGTTCAGTTGGTAGAACGTCTCCTTGCCAAGGAGAAGGTCGTGGGTTCGAGTCCCATCGCCCGCTCTTTCAATTCTCTGGCGACGTGGCCAAGTGGCAAGGCAAGGGTCTGCAAAACCCTGATCATGGGTTCAAATCCCATCGTCGCCTCCAAATATAAAAACTTATCCGTAAAAATCCGAATTCGTTTCGGATTTTTGTTTTTCTCCGCACCTGGTAGAATTATGAAGGGTTAAGGTATTCATATTCAATCAGGCAGGTGAAATTTGGATCCATCAATCTCTCAGGTAAATAATTCCTCCCCTGGCAAGATCATCCTGCCAGACTGGAAAGGCTCGTTCGGTGCTCTCGCTTGCGAAGAGGTTTCGATGAAAGAAATCCTTTCCCATCTTGCAATGCCGGTATGGGCTGTGACGCAAAAGAACCAGCTGGGGCTCGCCAACCACGCAGGGCAGCTTTCAAGCGAAGAGCATTATCGGGTAGCTGCCTGGTGTCCCTCAATGCCGCCTGAGCAACTTGGAGACCCCGAATTCAAACAGGCGTACGCCATTCAATATGCTCTCTATGCTGGCGCAATGGCAGCCGGGATCGCCTCCGAAGAGATGGTGGTTTCTATGGGTAAAGCGGGCATGCTTTGCTCATTTGGAGCGGGAGGATTATCCTTGGGGCGCGTTGAAGCCGCCATAATAAACCTCCAGGCCAGTTTACCAAATGGGAATTATATTCTTAACTTGCTGCATAATCACTATGATCCAATGGCAGAACAGCAAGTGGTGGATCTTTATCTCAAACACAACATTCCCATCCTTGAAGCTTCCGCCTTTCTGGATATCACATTGCCATTGATCCAATATCGGGTCAGCGGCCTTTCCTCTACCCCCGACGGCAATATCGTCATCTCACACCGCGTGATTGCCAAGATATCCCGAAAAGAGATTGCCAAACGATTTCTCTCTCCACCTTCGCAAAGCGCACTCGCCCGCCTGCTTGAACAGGGCAAGATCACTCCCCAACAGGCAGAATTGGCTGCCCGCGTTCCTATGGCAGATGATATCACCGTCGAAGCCGACTCCGGTGGACATACGGATAATCGACCGTTAGTCAGCGCTCTTCCAGCAGTGATCGCCTTACGAGATGAGATCCAAGAGCAATATGGCTACGCGCAAAACGTTCGGGTTGGCGCCGGAGGGGGAATTGCCACACCGGAATCTGCCCTGGCGGCATTTATGATGGGGGCTGCCTACCTGGTAACAGGCTCTATTAACCAATCCTGCCTTGAAGCCGGTACTTCAGAACCTGTCCGCAAGTTGCTTGCACAGGTCGAAACAACAGATGTTGCCATGGCTCCAGCCGCAGATATGTTTGAATTGGGTGCCAGGGCTCAGGTGCTTAAACGCGGCACCTTGTTTGCAGCCCGCGCGCAAGGTCTCCGCGATCTCTATACCCGTTACTCTGACCTGGACGAGATTCCTCTGCTGGAAAAGGAAAAACTGGAAAAACAAGTTTTTAGAAAATCTCTGCATGAAGTATGGGAAGAGACTCGCCTTTTCTTTAGCGAAAGAGATCCAGCCCAGATTGTCCGTGCCGAAAGAGACCCGCATCATAAAATGGCATTGATCTTTCGTTGGTATCTGGGGCGGTCTGCCCGCTGGGCTATCGATGGAGAACCAGGCCGCGAAATGGATTACCAAATCTGGACAGGTCCGGGTATGGGAGCGTTCAATTATTGGGTGCGCAATACTTATCTATCCGATCCGAACAACCGGCACGTCGCAGATGTTAATTTGCATATTTTGCACGGAGCAGCTTACCTGGCGCGCATTCGAATTCTTGCCCTGCAAGGTGTCCGGCTTAACCCGCAACTATCGAGCTATATTCCCAAAAAACCGGTCCTGTGACTTCTTGGTTAGATTAAAACCCGTCATGCTCCGTTCGGGCAATGATCTCATTTTGCAAAGTCTCGCTCAAATCGCAAAAATAATCACTGTACCCGGCCACCCGCACGATCAAATCGCGATATAGTTCAGGCGTCTTCTGCGCGCATTTCAATGTCTCGGCATCCACTACATTAAACTGGATATGGTGTCCGCCCATCTGGAAATAAGTGCGCACCAGTTGAACCAGACTGTTCAGACCGGTATCATCGGCCAATAGTTGCGGCGTGAACTTCTGGTTGAGCAGCGTCCCGCCAGTTCTCCCGTGATCCATTTTGGCCACAGAACGCAGCACGGCTGTCGGCCCGTGCCTGTCGGCTCCCTGCACAGGCGAAACTCCTTCCGAAAGAGGTAAACCAGACCGCCGCCCATCAGGGGTGGCCCCAATCACCGAGCCAAAATAAACATGGGCAGTTGTCGGTAATAAATTGATATGATAATCTCCGCCCTTGGTATTTTTCCTTCCGTCCACTACATTGAAGTAAGCCTCGAAAATGCGCTTCATTAGCTCATCAGCAGCATCCTCATCGTTTCCATATCGCGGGGTGCGGTTGAGCAACATCTGGCGAATGCGCTCGTCCGGAAAATTCTCCTCCAGCGCTTTTAATAATTGTCCCATCGACAGACTTTTCTGTTGGTATACGTGTTGCCGCACGGCGCTCAACATATCGGTCAAAGAACCCACTCCTACCCCCTGGATATAAGTGGTATTATAGCGGGCGCCTCCATCGTGATAATCCTTTCCGCGGGCTATACAATCATCGATCAGCAGCGACAGGAATGGCGCGGGTAAATAAGTGGCATACAGCCGCTCGATCACCTGATTGCCGCGTACTTTAATATCCAAGAAGTACAACATCTGCTTCTCAAACGCTGCAAAAAGATCATCAAACGAAATAAAATCCTCTGCCCTACCAGTCTTTAATCCGATCTGTTTACCGGTTCGGGGATCCAGGCCGTTGTTTAAAGTGATCTCAAATACTTTAGGAAGGTTGAAATACCCGGTCAAGTTGTAATTTTCGCGACCAAATACGCCTACTTCCACACACCCACTCGATCCACCACGGCGCGCATCCTCTAACGTCTTGCCCATGCGCTGTAATTCTTGAACGATCAAATCGGCGTTGAAGATCGAAGGCTGACCAAAACCAGTACGAATGATCCGCGCTGCGCGCAGGATAAATTCATCAGGATTTTCTCGACTAACCTGGATCGAGGAACTGGGTTGCAACAGGCGCATTTCTTCGATCACATCTAAAATTAAATAAGTCAGGTCGCTGACGGCATTGCTGCCATCCGGGAAGATCCCACCGGTATTGATCTGAGCAAAATCAGTGTACGTTCCGCTTTCCGCGGCCGTGACTCCCACCTTGGGCGGCGCTGGCTGGTTATTGAACTTGATCCAAAAGCACTGCAGCAATTCCTCGGCATCCGAACGGGTCAGGCTGCCATTTACCAGGTCCTTTTGGTAAAAGGGAAGCAAATGTTGATCCAGATGACCGGGGCAGAAGGCATCCCACGTATTTAATTCAGTCGTTACCCCTAAGTGAACAAACCAATAATATTGCAGCGCCTCCCAAAATGTGCGCGGAGCGTGTGCAGGAACCCAATCACATACCTTGGCGATGTGTTGTAATTCTTGCTTCCGTTTTGGTTCGCTCTCTGCCTCCGCCATTCCTCGCGCTAGTTCTGCATGACGGTGGGCAAAGGCGATCAATGCTCCCGCAGCAATATCCATCGCGCGCAATTCTTCCCGTCGAGCATAGGCATCAGAATCATTAAGAAAATCGAGGGCATCGATCTGCGCCTTGATCTCAGCCTGAAAATCCAGCATTCCTTTATGATAAATCTTGTCATCCAAAACTGTATGCCCTGGTGCACGCTGCTCCATGAATTCGGTGAAAATCCCTGCCTCGTAGGCATCTTGCCAGGCCGGTTCCATCTCCCTAAAGATCAAATCACGCATTGACCGCCCCTGCCAGGTTGGTATGATCTCCCGAGCGTATATACGCCTCGTTTCAGGGCTGACCCTGAACGGGATCTTGGGACGTGAATCCAGGATATCCAAATCATCCAATGAATGACAGCATAACTCGGGATAGGTTGGAGTCGCTTTTGGGGTCGGCCCTTTCTCGCCTACGATCAATTCGCCATTGCCAATATAAATGGTCTTGTGGCTCATCAGGAATTCAAAGACCATCGCGCGCTCCACCGCCGGTGAGTTCAGTCCGTGCGATTGCTGATAGAAGCGGGTGATTAATTCTGCTCGCTCACCAGAGATTGTGGGGACAGCCTCCAGGCTCTCCTGGCGCAATTTGGCTACACGTTCTGTCATCGACATTCCTCTACCCTCCAACAACTACTTTCACAGATTGGGTCTCAAAAACTCCGATGATCTCTTGCATGCGTATCTCAGTAGGGCTATGCAGAGCCGGTAATTGATAAACTCTTCCAAGATGATTATATTTGATTTCTGCAGAGCTGTGATAGGGCAACAAATTGACCTGCTCCACTCCGGGCAGGCTTGCCGCCAAACGAGCAGAACCAATTATATTCTCGTTATCATCATTGATCCCCGGAACGATCGGGATTCGCAACCAAATCCGGGCGCCAGCCGCAGAAAGGCGTTGCAGATTTTCCTGGATCAGCTTGTTGGAGACCCCCGTGTATTGTTTGTGCTTTCGTTCATCGATCAACTTCACATCGAATAAGAACAAATCAACGTGTTCGTACACTCGCTCTAATATTTTCCAGGCCGCAAATCCACTGGTGTCCAGGGCAGTATGCAATCCAACGGACTTACAGGCGCGCAACAAATTCTCCAAAAAATCCACTTGCAGCAAAGGTTCACCCCCGCTAAAGCTCACCCCGCCATTCGACTGCTGAAAAAAAGCCTGATCGCGGACAAGAAGGCTCATCACCTCATCCACGCTATATTTTTGTCCTACCCATTGGCGGCCCTCAGCGTAACATACCTCCACACAGTAGCCACACCCGCTGCATTTTTCCCATTCCATGAACGATCTGCCGTTCTGCATTTGTGCCGCTCCAGTTTCACAGACATCCACGCAAGCTCCGCATCCTACACAGCGGGACGAACGCAGGATTATTTCAGGGTAAAGATTTTGCGATTCCGGGTTGTGACACCACCAGCAATTTAGCGGGCAGCCTTTAAAGAAGATCGTCGTGCGAATACCTGGACCATCATGGATCGCAAACCTACGAATATCAAATAAGTTACCGGTAAGGTCGTTCATGACTCAACAAGAATAATGCGTTTGGCATGGATTGTCAAGGCACCGTTATTATTTCGTGCTACAATATTCCTATCTCAGATACATTTAGAATTTACCAAATCGTGGATGGGCAGGCTGTATTTTAATTTCAACTTGAAAGGAGATTTGCCATGAAAAAAATCTCTCTTATTCTTAGTAAGGCGCTATTCCTAATGATTTTGATCATTTCCTGGTGTGTTCCGGCAGGGATTGCCACGGCTGCGCCTTCCCGGCAGGCTTCTTCTGCGGTATTACTCGATGTCACAATATCCCTGTACAGCAATCCGACAAAACCGGAAGATCGCGAGAAATACGAACGGATCATCGGTTATTTTGCCGACGGGGTATTTGAAGCCTCCAACGGTGCAGATAAAATCCGCAAGGTCAGCATCTATACCCGAGGTCGGTTTGCTGATAAAGCCGATGTCGTGTGGGTGCAATCCTGTTGGCCGTCTGGTAGCATATCCGGCCGGGGGACCCCTGGACTGCACATCAATTTTTGTGACCAATTCAATTCCACAGATTTCCTTGCTAGCGATAACGATGCTATCGGCGGCGGATATACCATGGCGCATGAGTTTGGTCACTATTTTTACTCTATGTATGATGAATACGTTGGCCAAACCAGTTACGACGCCACCTTTACCTTCCCTCATTCCACAGATATAGCTGTTCAAGATTCGATCATGAATAGCCAGTGGAAAGCCGTCAATGGCGACTATGAATGGTTGAATTTCTCTACCGATAATAACGATACCGGCCAGACCGCCCAGGCTCGCGTCTATGGCGACAGCGCCTGGACTACGCTGGTTCGTCCTGTGTCCGATGATCCCCGCGACGGACAACGCAGCGCTGTGCCTGCCCGGCTCTACCATGCTGAGTTAGTCGATGTTGCTCCAGCAGATGGAGATGACCCAGAGATCGACCTCCCGGATAGCGGAGCCCGGAGCGATCTTCAAATTGTTTGGATCAGCGACAATATTGCTTACCAAATCGTGATCGATCATTCGGGAAGCATGGCCGACGAAGGTAAAATGGGCAACGCCATCGTAGCTGCCAAGCTCCTGGTAGATCTGGCCGAGCCGGGGATCACCACCATTGGGGTGATCCAATTTGACGACACGGTCAGCGAGGTGCTTCCCCTGACTCCGATCGTTGACCAAAACACAAAGGAGAGCATTAAAGCTGCAATTGATACCATTTCGCCTAACAACCGGACTGCTATCGGCGAAGCTGCCGCGGCAGCTCTGCCTGGTCTACAAGCCATTGATCCCTCCATTGGAAACCGGGCCGTATTCTTGCTCACTGATGGACTTAATAATGAAGGACGCGACCCATCATCAGTAATCCCCGATTACCAGGCCGCTAAGATCCCACTCTATACCTTCGCTTATGGGACCGACGCGGATCCCTATCTCCTGCAAGACCTGTCCAGCCAGACGGGAGGAAGGTTCTACTACTCACCCTCCAGCTTGAGTGAACTTTCCCAGGTGTTTCAGGATGCCAACCAAAGCATCTCCCCCAGCGTAGGCGTTACTGCTGGAACTTCAAGCATGAGCCAGGGCGGTTCTTCTCAAAACACATTCCAGGTGGATTCCACCATGGAAAGGCTTGATGTGGTGGTCACCTATACCGACACCCCAGAAGCAGCTTCTTTCTACATCTCAGCGCCCGATGGGAATAACTATTCACCGAATTGCACCACCTCAGCCTATGAGACATTATGCCTTATCAGTGTTGAATCTCCCATGCCCGGACAATGGTCCTTGAATGGCGCGTCGAATGGTAATGCGATTAACGCCTCTTATCGGATCACCGCTTCCTCGCAAAACCAGAGCAGTTATGCTGCTTCAATTACGCCGCTAAATGGTTCCTTTGTCCAATATCCAGAGCCCATTGTCCTGCTGGCCATCTTAAGCAAAGATTTACCGATCCAGGGCGCTCAGGCCAGTGCCCAGGTTCAGGCACCTGATGGAACCACCCAGCAGATTGAGATGCATGACGACGGAGTTGCCCCAGATGCGATTGCGAACGATGGTCTTTATTCCGCAATCATTGATTATAACCAGGACGGCACGTACAATGTTTCCGTACAGTTCACAAACACCGGCAACGCAGCAATGACTGACCTTAGTTTTGCTCCTGCTGTGGATGTGAATGGTCAAAGCCGTCCGGGGCCAACGATCATTCCGGTCACCGATAACTTCACCCGCTTTGCGCGCACACAAATCACAGTCAGCAATGTGCGCTCGGACGATCACGGCAATGATCCGTCAAACGCCACGTACATAAATTCGGATAATTCCAATACCGCCGGCAAAATCGACTACGCGGATGATGTTGACGCATTCTCGATCTATGCAAACAAAGACGGCACACTGACATTCCGGGTCAGCGACCTGGCATTGGGCATGAATCCAAAGATCAAAATTCTCGGTAGCGATGGAACTACAGTCTTGAAAGAAGCTGATCTCAGCCAGAATTCCAGCCAAAACGGCTATTTGCTTGTCAATGTAGATGTTAAGTCTGGAGACGAAGTTTATGCGCTCGTCTCCAGTGACAAGGTTGGCGGCACCTACCGAATCAGTGCAGGCGCCACCCTGCCCGGCGAGAAGCCCAAAGAAGCATCTTTCCCCTGGTGGATCGTGCTGGTTGGCGCAGGACTTTTAGTGCTCCTGCTGGGCATCATCCTCCTCAATCGCAAAAAGAAACCCGCACCAGCGCCAGCTGGCTATCCTCCGGCATATTACCCGCAACAACCAGGATATCCGCAATATAACCAGCCGCCGGCGCCATATTATCCCAATCAGACGCCGGGATATCCTCAACAGCCAATGCCTTCTGCTTACCCGCAACAGCCGCCAGTTTACCCGCAGCAGGCAGCCTACCCTCCCCAAGCCCCTGTCTATCCCCAGCAGCCGCCCTATGCCCCGCCTGCCCAGCCACAGATCCAACCCCAGGCTCCAGCGCCCTACTTGCAGCCGCCAGCACCGGCCCCCCTGCCCATCCCTGCAGCACCTCCAACCGGGCAGGAACAAACCGTCGTTTCTCCTCCGGGACAATTCATCGGTGTTGGCCCTGCCGCCAACCTGGTATTTGCATTAAGTGACGGACTTACCATCGGTCGCAATCCTGCCTGCCAGATTCGCCTCACCGATCCTACCGTTTCCCGCCAACACGCCCAAATTCGTCTGATGCAGAACCGATGGTATTTACAAGATCTAGGTAGTTCCCACGGCACCTATATCAACGGGATTCGGATTACTTACACAGCCTTAAACCCTGGAGACCGTGTCCGCATCGGGAATACGGAGTTTACTTTCCAATAGTCTTTACCAGAAAACATAAAAAGAACCTCCGCTGGGATTCCAGCGGAGGTTCTTTTACCTCAGAAATTATTTTTTCCCACCCAACAAGCCCCCCAGGGCATCCTTGGCTTTATTTGCCACATCCTTTTCTTTGCCACCCAGCGCCCCTTCAATCTGACTGGCAATCGGACCGGGAAGTTTCTTTTTCAAGAATGCCAGGACTGCATCAACTGCTTGCTTGGCCTGCGCTTCAGAAATGTTGGCTTTCTTGGCAACTGTCTTAAGTAATTCTTCCATTTTTTTACCTTTCAGAACTCAAAATCTTATTTAACGCGACCAGCCGACAGCCTATCCTGGAGGGCTTTCAATTCATCCATCTTGCCGTCCCGCGCCAGGGCAGCTTGCTGCGGCCAGGTAGTTGGATCAGCTAGGCGTAAGTTGGCGTCTAGCAGGATCTTTTTCAACGCTTCCACCTCAGCGGCGGCCAAATCGGCGAAGGTATTGATCCCCGCGGCATGCAAAACACTGTTTATCTTGGGGCCTATCCCTTCAATAATGATCAAATCTTCTTGTTTCGCCGGAGCCTTTACTGCGGGAGCCGGCTCTACCGATTCCGCTTTCACCGCAGGCTTGACTTCAACCGGCGTTTCTTCTTTCGCCTCTCCCTTGCGACCGCTGAACCACAACCACAGGAAGATCAAAACGATCACCAGGATCAAGATCAACCAAAACCACCAGGGCAGGCCGGTGCTTTCAGCTTCTTCCATAACAATGGTCATCAACGGTACCAGGTTCATAGTTAACCTTTCCTCTAGTGAGTAACCAGTTTGGGCAGGGTTTTCGCCATTTCAACCCATGCGCTCACCTGTTTGATAGTGGGGAGTTTGCGCACCAATTTTTTCGCCTGGTTGACCTCAACAATCTTTTGCAGCAAATTCTCAGGCTTGCGCATGGCCAACTCAGGAACGCTATCCACTCCAGCTGCTTCCAGCAGATCGGAGTATTCCGAGCCAATGCCTTTGATGCGGAAAAGATCTGCGCGGTTAACCCATTCAAGAAGCAATGATTCTTTCAAACCGGTCTTCTCAGCCACATCCTTGCGGCCTTTGGCGGAAGCAGCCTGTTCCAGTAATGCTTCGGTTGAGCGAATGCCTAGTTTGCCTAGCTTTTCTGCGAAAACAGGACCAATTCCTTCAATATCGATGATTTTTGCCATTCCATTCCTCCTATGAATATGCTTGCTGATTCGGGTTACGTACAAAATTAGTATACATCATTATATTGAAAAAACAAGATATTTACCTGTTCTTCACGTCTTCTTGAAGAAAAAAACACACCCCGAAACCAGTTCGGGGTGTGTCGATTTTGAGGATTCCGCCCGGCAATTATGCCGCTTTTGCCTTTTCAACAACCACTGCAAAGGCTTGCGGATCGCGAACGGCCAGGTCGGCCAGGACTTTGCGATTCAGATTGACACCGGCAACTTTCAGGCCGTGCATCAGCTTGCTGTAGCTGATCCCATTGATCCGGGCAGCCGCATTGATACGCACAATCCACAGCTTGCGCAGGTCGCGCTTGCGCACGCGGCGATCACGATACGAATACCACAGGCTCTTCAACATGGCCTGGTTGGCGCGCCGGAAAAGCAGATGGCGGGAACCAGAGTAGCCCTGTGTGGTTTTCAAAACCTTCTTGTGGCGGAGATGTCCGTGAGGACCACCTTTTACACGCATTCTTTACTCCTTTGCCTGCCCCTGGGCGTCAGGCTTGAACCTGTTGCGAACACCCAACGGCCGCACTAAAAAATGGATACGACGACGCCGACTATTCTTTCTCTTTCATGTACGGCGCGAGGCGCTTAACGCGCTTGATAGTGTTTTCGCCCTTGACAACGATCATCTCGGACAGCAGCGCCTTGACGCGCGGCGAAGTGCGGCGGCGGAAATGGCTCTTGCCGCCCTTCGTGCGTACCAGGGTGCCCGACCCGGTCAGGCGGAACCGTTTTGAGGTTGCCTTATGGGTCTTCAGTTTTAACTTTCCTGCTTTCATCTTGCGTGGCACAGCGAAACTCCTCTTGACCAAAATATGCGATCTCAATTTTTGACCGCAGGTCGACAAAAAAGTGGTTTGATGGAGAAATCTAGGCGGTTCCTTCTTCGACAGCCGATTCATTCTCGGCTTTCTTCTTGCTCGGTTTGCTCGGCGCCAGCACCATCGACATGTTCTTGCCTTCCAGCGATGGCACCTGCTCAATTGTGGATACATCCGCCAGCTCAGCCGCAACTTCTCTCAGATCTTCCAGGGCAATCTCAGGATAGGTGATCTCTCGACCGCGGAAACGTACGGTTACCCGCACCTTATTGCCTTCCAAAAGCCACCGGCGTGCATCGCGGGTCTTGAAACCACGATGGTGTTCATTGGTTTTGGGGCGCAAACGGATCTCTTTGACTTCGATCTTCGTTTGCGATTTGCGCGCCTCGCGTTCCTTCTTGGTGCGCTCGTAAAGGAACTTACCAAAATTCATCACCCGACAAACTGGCGGGACAGAATTTGGGGCGACTTCTACCAAATCCAATTCGGCTTCGCGGGCAATCCGCAGGGCTTGTTCAATTGAGACAACACCCACATTTTCGTTATTCGGACCGATCAAACGTACTTCTGGCACCCGAATGGTTTCATTAACCCGAAAGGTAGTTGTACTGATGGTTTTCTCCTTCTTTCTTCAAACACATAACAAGGCCCGTTTATCAACGGACATTAAGCGGATTGCATGATACCACAAAATCGGTCAAATCGTCAACGTTTTAGAAGAACGTTGCCTCAAATCCCTTTTTCGATATCTTCCCGTACACGCTGCAAGAATGCCTCCTGGGAAATCGGCCCCGGATTCTCACCTGAACGCAGCCGCAGAGCTACCATTCCTTGCTCTGCTTCCTTGTCCCCTACTACTAGCATGTAAGGGATCTTTTGGTTTTGCGCATCGCGGATCTTGGCATTCATGCGTTCGCTGCGTTCGTCCACATCCACGCGCACGCCTGCTTCCTGCAACCGTTTGGCCACCTGGTGAGCATATTCCAAATGACGGTCTGCAATTGGGATAAGCATGACCTGAACAGGTGAGAGCCAGACCGGGAATGCTCCAGCGAAATGTTCAATGATCACTCCCAGGAACCGTTCGGTTGTTCCTGTCACTGCACGGTGTAGAACCACGGGGGTGTGTTCCTGACCATCCTCGCCAATGTAGGTACAACCCAAACGGGCAGGTTGGATGAAGTCCACCTGGATCGTGGAAAGCTGCCAATCGCGTCCTAAAACATCCTTGGCCAGAAAATCTGCTTTGGGACCGTAGAAAGCAGCCTCGCCTTCCGCCTCAAAATATTCCAGGCCAGCCGAATCCATTGCAGCGCGCAGAGCGTTTTCAGCTTTGGTCCACTTTTCATCATCCTTTACATACTTTCCAGCCTTTCCGCGTAGTGAGAGCCGCACGCGGTAGTCGGTGAAGCGGTAGCGTTCCAGCACTTCGCGGATCAGATTGAGCGAAAGCAGAAATTCCGAACCGATCTGTTCTTCGGTGCAGAAAGTATGGCAATCATCCTGGGTCAAGGAGCGCACCCGGGTCAGACCATTTAATTCACCAGTCTTCTCATAACGGTACAGGGTGGCAAATTCCGCAAAGCGCAACGGCAATTCGCGATAGGAATGACGGCCCATCTCGTTGAACAAAGTCATGTGGCTGGGGCAGTTCATCGGCTTCAAGCGGAAGGCAATATTATCGTCCACCATCGGCGGGAACATGGAATCCTTATAATTCTCATAATGTCCGGAGCGGCGGTAAAGATCTTCCTTCACTACATGTCCGGTCCACACATGAGAATAACCATAAGAGGTTTGCAGATCGCGCACATAACTTTCCATCAGATGACGCAGCATCTCACCCTTGGGGGTGAAGAGAGGCAGCCCAGGGCCCACGTCATCGGAGAAGTAGAACAATCCCAGCTCCTTTCCCAGGCGGCGGTGATCACGTTTTCGGGCTTCTTCCAACTTCCACAAGTATTCTTCGAGTTCCTGTGGTGTGTTCCAGGCAGTTCCATAAATACGGGTCAACATTGGCCGCTTCTCATCGCCGCGCCAATATGCTCCGGCAATGCTCATCAGCTTAATCGCGTCCGGATTGATCTGGGAAGTATTTTCCACGTGCGGCCCGCGGCACAGATCAGTGAAAGCATCGTCGGTATAAATGGAAATCTCCACTTTTTCTGTCAATGGATTACCATCTTCGTCCAGCCCGCCATGCTCTAACCCATCAATCAGTTCCAACTTGTAAGGTTGGTCGGCAAAGATCTTGCGAGCTTCATCAGCCGAGAGCGCCTGGCGTTGGAAAGCATGCTTGCCGCGAATGATCTGGCGCATGCGCGCCTCGACCTTTTCTAAGTCTTCCTGGATTGCCGGCCGTGGAAGGTCGAAATCATAATAAAAACCTTCATCAATGGCAGGGCCTATCGCAACTTTAGTGCCCGGGAAGATCTCCATCACAGCCTGCGCCATGATATGCGCGCTGGAATGGCGAATCCGGTACAATAAAGAATCGTGGTATTTCTCTTGCAGTTTTTCAGCCATAGAAGCCTCCTTAGTCCTAAAACAAAAATCTCGCGCCACCTACGGGGCGAGAGATTAATTCACGCGGTTCCACCCGACTTGACCAGCAATTTTCCGGTCATCTCGTGGGGCTGATAATGGAGCCTGCCATTCACCTTACTGGAGGAAATCCTCGTTCCGGTGATCGCTCACAGGGGGTTTTCACCAACTTTCCCTTGAAGAGGTTCTCAGCCGTTGACCTCCTCTTTCTGTCAGGTTTGTGCCTGGTTACTCGTCCTGCTCAACGCACATTATTTAACTTGAACAACATTCTATCACAAAATAAGCCCTGTGTATACAGGTATTCTCGAATTTCCGGAGGGCTACCTCAAGCGAGAAAGCAATATGTTGATCCAGCGCTCCAATCAATCGCTATATTGCATTTCCCTTGAACTGGCTTACATAAAGATGGTGATAGAATCCCTTCTTCTCCAATAGCTCCTGGTGTGATCCCTGCTCAACAATCTCGCCATTGTTAATGACCACCACATTATCCGCTTCCCGAATCGTGCTCAAACGGTGCGCGATCACAAAGCTGGTGCGGCCTTTCATCAGCCGCAACAACGATTTCTGAAGATTTGCTTCCGTACGGGTATCAACGCTGCTGGTGGCCTCGTCTAAGATCAATATGGCAGGATCGACTAATATGGCGCGGGCAATAGCTAATAATTGCCGCTGTCCCTGGCTGAGGTTACTGGCCCTTTCGGAAAGGATCGTTTGGTATCCCTGGGGCAACTGTTGAATAAAATGGTCAGCGTCTGCCATTTCGGCAGCCCGGATACATTCCTCGTCGGTGGCATCCAGGCGGCCATAGCGGATATTCTCCATCACTGTATCAGCAAATAAAAATGTGTCCTGCAAAACGATCCCCATCTTGCGCCGCAAATCATCCTTGCACACTTTGCGGATATCAAAGCCATCAACGCTGATCTTCCCACTCTGGATTTCATAGAAACGATTCAATAAGTTAATTATTGTAGTTTTACCCGCCCCGGTTGGCCCAACCAAGGCTACTGTTTGTCCCGCCTTTGCCTCAAGGCTCATATGCTTGATTACTGGGGTACCGCTGACATATCCAAAACAAACGTCTTCAAATTGAACATTGCCGCAGATAGACTGCAACGAAACAGCGTCCGGTCCATCTGGAATTTCTGATGGGGTATCAATGATTTCAAAGACACGTTCTGCGCCAGCCAAAGCAGCCTGGATGGAATTATATAAATTGGCAATCTGGCGCAGCGGCGAAGTAAAATTCTGTCCATAATTGATGAATGTAGCAATCATTCCCACGCTGACCAATCCCTGCAATGCCAGCCATCCTCCCAGGCCTGCCAACACGATTACAAAGAAATTTCCCAAGACACTGGTCAGTGGCATGAGTAATAATGCGTACGAGTTGGCATACACCCCTGCGCGGAAGACTGCTGCATTCTGCTCGCGAAAGGCTGCAATTACGCTTTCATTGCGCCGAAATGCTTTGATCACCTTTTGGCCGCTGATGGTCTCTTCTGCGATACTATTCAAACCGCCCAGGCTCTTCTGCAGTTCGCGGAATCCCTTACGTGTATATTTGGCGATAAATTCTGTAAACCACAGCATGATCGGTACTACCAGCAGACTGCCTAAGGCCAACCACGCATTGAGCACAAACATGGCAATTACAGTTCCGCTCATGGATAATACGCTGGCGATCATCGAAGTAATATTCTGAGATATAGCCTGGTTAATCGCATCGATATCATTGGTCAGCCGGCTCATTAATCCTCCGGCGGGGTTCATATCGAAGAACTTCATCGATTTTCCCTGTAAATGCACAAAAAGATCGTGCCGCAAATCTTTGAGTGCCTGCTGCGATATCCGCGCCATCGACCAACTCGACACAGCATTGAATAAATTATTCCCGAGGTAAACGATCAACATCAACAGGGCTATGTTGACCAGCCCTTGGGAGTCATCATTGCCAATGAAGCGGTCGATGGCCACCCCCATTAGATAAGGACCCACCAATCCCAGAAGGGTATAGATGACCACGAAGATCATCACCATGATGAACTGAAATTTATATCGGCTCAGGTAGGGAAATAATCGCGCCAGAGCACGAAGTGGATTCTGGGCTTTCTCAATACGGCCTGGTTGGGCGGGCCTGCGTTGCATACTGGAACGGAAATCTGGTGTTCTATTCATCTTAGAATCCTCGCGGCCTAGTCATGGAATCCATCCCCGAGTTGAGAATTAAAAATCTCCTGGTAAATCTGACTGGATTGCATTAATTATGCATGTTTACCCTCGGCTGCGATCCGGCCCTTATCCAACACGATGATCTTATCAGCGTTAAGCACTGTGCTGATTCGCTGAGCTACAACAAAACTTGTCCTTCCGCGCATAACACCTTTTAAGGCATCCTGAATGTGCGTTTCTGTTTCAACATCCACTGAACTGGTCGCGTCATCCAGGATCAAAATATTTGGATGTGTTATGATCGCCCTCGCAATGGCTATGCGCTGTTTTTGTCCACCCGATAGATTAGCTCCACGTTCTTCTACATGGGTTCCGTATCCTTCAGAGAAACCGATGATGAAATCATGTGCCTGGGCGATCTTCGCCGCTGAGATCACCTCTTCATCTGTCGCGTCTGGTTTTCCATAACAAATATTCTCGCGGATCGTACCCGAAAAAAGAATGGTCTCCTGCGGCACAATCCCTACATGCTCCAACAATGAAGATTCCTGAATATTTCGCACATTCTGTCCATCAATTTGCACTTCACCATGCAAAGGATCATAAAACCGCGGAATTAAGTTTACCAAAGAGCTTTTCCCGGATCCTGTCGCGCCCAGGATGGCTATAGTTTGCCCCGGTTTAGCGACCAGATTTATATCTTCCAGAACATCCAGGTTGCTAAAGCCTTTATATTGGAAATCAACATCCTGGAAATTGACCCGGCCCATTGTATGTTCCGGTAGCGCAATCGCGTCGGCCGGATGAGCCACCTCGGGAATTGTGTCCAGAACTTCGTTAATTCGCCTGGCTGAAGCCAAGCCATTCGCCCAGGTATTGGCAAGCTGGGTCATCATGATCAACGGCGTCATGGTTGTAAGCAAGTAATTGGCAAAAGCCACGATCTGGCCGACCTTCAAATCGCCCTGGATGCTCTGCAGCCCACCGTGCCAGATCACAATGACCAGGCCGATATTGACGAATACAGTCAATACTGGCGACATCGTCGCATTAAATTGCATCACTTTGACAGTGTTCCCGGTCAATTCTTCGTTCGCAGCATCAAAACGATGTTCTTCGTAGTTGGAACGGACAAAAGCCTTCACTAACCGTGCACCGGCTATGTTTTCCTGTAAAACAGTATTAAGACGGTCCAATTTCTGCTGTACCGCCCGGAATAAAGGCTCCATCTTCACACTGAAGAATACAATTACCGCCAACGTAACAACCAGGACTGGGATCATAGCTGCCGCCAGGCTGGCGCTGGTGGTGAACATCAGAATAATGCTGCCGATCATAAGCAACGGAGCGCGGGTTCCAATCCGAAGCGATACTTGCACCAGGCGTTGCACAGCGCTGGTGTCGCTGGTCAGCCTCACCATCAACTTACCTGTGCTAAACCGGTCCAGGTCTCCGTAGGAAAATTTCTGAATCTGGACGAAAATGGCTTCCCGCAAGTCACGAGCAACGCTCTCTCCTGTACGCACGGAGAAGATATTGTTCAACACCGCAACAAACATGCTGACAATCGAAATTCCAAGCATGAGAAGCGATGTTTGTACAACCACCGTCATATTATTCTGCTTGACGCCTATGTCAATGATTTGTTCGATCAGGCGCGGGATCGCCAAATCAGCCAAAACCATCAACAGAAGTGTCACCCAAGAAAAGATTGCCAGCTTCCAATAAGGCTTAACAAATTGCAGAATCCGTCTAATTTCAACCATATAGGGAACCCTCAGCAATTATATTTCCGATGTAACAAACGCTTTCTTCAGTATCGCCATTGCGCGAATGATCGCATTCAGATCTTCAGAACTAAGAGAAACCATTTTTTCGGCCATCCAGAGGCGATTCTTGTTATAGATCGCATTCAGCATATAGTTGCCGGTTTCAGTCAAATCAAGGAAAATAAAGCGTCGATCACGACTTTCTTGCTTGCGAAAGACCAGTCCCTTTTCCACCAATAGTTCAACCGCCTGGCTGACAGCCGGCCGGCTAATCTGTTGCATTTCTGCCAGTTCACCCACGGAATGGGCTCCTTGACGGATATGGCGCAGAATATGGAATTGAACAAGCGTGACATTCAAATCTTCAACTGCGTTGGCGCGTACATTTCCGCGCACCTTCCCCCACACTGGCGGGATTGATTCCCAAAGCCGTTCGATCGTGTTTCGCAACAACTCTTCATCGTTCATAGAATACCTTTAGTTAACTTCTTTAATAGTTAATTTACTTAACTATAATCACGGTACTGATATTCGTCAAGACACAAACCGTCTCACCATATCTTTTTGTAACCCGTTTATCGTTAATAATGAGGAAATTCATCAGTAAAAGCCCAATTTCTTTTCTGCTATAATCTTAAAGTGTCCTAACCATTCCAGAAGATCCCAAAATCTTAATTATGGAGATTGCTGTCATGAAACTTAGAAAAATGTGGCTGAATATCAACGGCGTCAACCGGATTTTTATGTGCAACCCGGAGAAAGACTCGTTGGCAGATGTTTTGCGCCGCTTGGGCCTGACCGGCACCAAAGTTGGCTGCGATACCGGCGTATGCGGTTCGTGTACGGTTGTCTTGAATGATAAATTGGTTCGTTCGTGCATCAAGAAGATTCGCACGGTTGAGGAGTACAGCAAGGTCATCACCATTGAAGGCATTGGCACCCCCACCAACCTGCATCCAATCCAGGTGGCTTTTATGCACTTAGGCGCAGTTCAATGCGGCTTTTGCACGCCTGGCTTTATTGTGTCCACCTATGCGCTATTGTTGAACAACAAGAACCCAACCCGCGAAGAAGTACGCGATTGGTTCCAAAAGAATCTTAATGTATGCCGTTGTACTGGCTACAAGCAGATCGTGGATGCTGTCATGGCGGCTGCCAAAGTAATGCGCGGCGAGATGTCTTTGGAAGAGCTCCGTTTTAAGAATCCAGAGGACAATGAATATTATGGCAAACCCGTTGTTCGGCCAACAGCGCTGGCGAAGGTCTGCGGGCTTGCAGATTATGGGGACGACCAGGAGCTTAAGATGCCGGCAGAGACCCTGCATGTGGCAGTGGTTATGCCCAGACTTGCTCACCACGCCAAGATCTTGAAAATTGACTTCAGCGAAGCGGAGAAAATGCCAGGCGTAGCAAAGGTCATCACATACAAAGAACTTAAAGCTGCCGGCGGCAGCAACGTCATGGCAGAAGGGCAATTCCACGAACGCACAACGGTAATGGTTCCCAGCCGAAAAGTCCTGGCTGAGGATAAGATATTCCGCTATGGGGATGTCGTTGCCCTTGTTGCTGCAGATACAAAAGATCACGCTCGAGCAGCAGCCGCAAAAGTAAAAGTGGAAATCGAGAAACTTCCTGAGTACCTTTCTTACCTTGAAGCGGTAATGCCGGGTGCCATGCGCATCCATGAAGACACCCCTAATATTTTCTCCATGCAACCGGTCTTGAAAGGTGTAGGGTTGGAAGAACCATCCAATGTGGCAGAGGTGATCGACGGCTCCGCGCACAGCGTGGAAGGGAGTTTCTACTCTTCTCGCGAACCTCACCTTTCCATTGAGGGGGTGACCGTACAGGCTTACTTTGATGAAGAGGATAACCTGGCAATCCAATGCAAATCCCAGGGTGTTTATTCATCGCTCGGCCGCATTGGTGATTCCGTCGGTATTTCCAAGAAGAAGCTGCGTATCATTATGAACCCCACTGGGGCCAGCTTTGGATGGTCTACCAATGCCGGTGACCTTTGCCTGGCTGCGGCAGCCGCTGTAGTCACCAAGATGCCAGTTGCCCTTTCCATGGATTATGAGGAGTTCATGCACTTTACCGGTAAGCGCTGCCCTTGTTACTCCAACGGTCGGGTTGCTTGCGACGAGAACGGAAAGATCACAGCAGCAGAAATGGACTTTGGTATGGATCACGGCGCATACTCATGGGGCGGCGATGATCTTATGACAAAACCCGCCCGCTTTGCCTTCTTCCCATACAAAGTACCGCATGTGGCTGGTCTGGTTCGTATCGCCAATACCAACCATAATTTTGGCACTGCTTACCGCAGCTATGGTTCTCCGCAAGCCTATACATTAAGCGAAGCGTTGATGGATATGCTAGCCGAAAAAGCCGGCATTGACCCCTTTGAATTCCGCTGGCGGAACATCGCCCGGCCAGGAGACACCAATATCAACAGTTATCCCTTCAAGCAATATCCCATGGAAGAAATGATGATTAAAATGCGCCCATTCTACGAAAGGGCGGTCAAAGAAGCCAAGGAAAAGGATACACCGGAACTACGCCGCGGCGTTGGCCTTGCTTGGGGTGGCTTTAATGTTTCCGAAGGTCCCACCGATAGAGCGACCATTGCCCTGGAACTCAATCCGGACAACACGATCACGAAATACGACACCTGGCAGGAGTTAGGCCAGGGTGGCGATATTGGCTCACTGATGGTAACCCTGGAAGCCCTAAAACCAATGGGAGTAACCCCCGATCGGATCCGGCTGGTTCAAAGCGACACAAAGCTTTGCCCTGATAGCGGCATGTCCGCCGGCAGTCGTTCCCATTATATGAACGGGCACGCAACCCAGGTTGCTGGCGAGAAGCTCATGAACGCCATGCGTAAGGCGGACGGCACTTTCCGAACTTACGACGAGATGGTTCGCGAAGGCATTCCAACAAAATACGAGGGGAGGTATGAGACTGTCGTCACGGCTGGCCTCTGCCGCCTCGACCCCAACACCGGCGTTGGCGATCCTCATCCTGCTTACACATACGCTTTAAATTTGGCCGAGGTAGAAGTGGATACGAAGACCGGCAGGACCAGGGTCATTCGTTTTACCACAGTAGATGAGGTTGGAAAAGTCGGCAATATTGACGCTGTCAATGGGCAGGCTTATGGCGGGATCTCTCACAGCATCAGCTTCGCCCTCACCGAAAATTATGAAGATGTAACCAAACACACCAACATGGCAGCTGCTGGTATCCCCTACATCAAGGATATTCCGGACGAGATTACCATCGTCCACCTGGAAAATTACGATGTCAACGGACCCTTTGGCTCCTCTGGTGCCTCCGAAGCGTTCCAATCCTCCGGCCATGTTGCCGTGCTCAACGCCATTCACAACGCCTGCGGTGTCCGCATTTTTGAAATGCCGGCGACCAAAGAAAAAGTAAAAGCAGGGCTGGAAATTCTTGCCAATGGCGGAAAGATCCTCCCGCCCAAGAAATACTTCCTGGGTTCAGATCTTTACGAAGAGCTGGAGAACATTCACGCCAATCCAGTTCCTTTCGGAGGCAATGATTTCTTCCAGCCTCTTGGGGATGCGGCAGCGGAAAGATTCTTCTAATCCAGCTTCCCCCATTCACCATTTGGATTATCAGCGAATGTCCGGGTTGTGCCAGAAAAGGCACAGCCCGGACAAGCCATTGAGAGAATAACCTTTATGGAACAGGCTTCAGGGAAAATTGAAAACTGCCGACAAAATGAGCCGGCTTTTTGCACTGCCGCCTGTCCGTTTCACTTAAATGTCCAGGATTTCATGGACAAAATGCAACGCGGAAGTTTCAACCTGGCTTTCCGCGTCTATCAAAACGCCGTTGGATTCCCTGACATTGTTTCATCTCTATGCGATGAGTCGTGTAAGAAGGTATGTATCCGGCAACAGATAGACGCCCCAATCTCCATGCGCTTGCTCGAAAAATCTGCTTTGAGCTATGCAACAAGAACCACTCCCAATAGTTATAACCTCCCCGCAAAACAGAAGCGAGTAGCAATAATTGGTGCAGGTATAAGCGGTTTGGCATGCGCGCTTCGACTGGCAGCTCAAAAATACCCCATTACGATCTTTGAAAAGACAAACCGGATAGGGGGTCAGCTTTGGAACCTTTTATCGCCGGATATTTTCCTAAAGGATATTGAACAGCAATTTATTTTTGAGTCCTACACTCTCTCCCTGAATAATGATGTGAGGAACCTGGATGATCTAAATTTTGATGCGATCTATGTCGCCACGGGGGCGCATGGAAATGATTTCAACCTGAAAATTGACCCCAATGGGGCATTTGCCACCAAAAAACCAGGGGTTTTCATAGGAGGATCGCTGACCGGTAGAAATTGCATCGAAGCATTGGCTGACGGTCTTTATGTTGCCAGTGCCATCGAACGTTATCTAAAGACCGGCAACATGAATCACCCCTTTATTTCCAGCAGCACAAAATTGGTCCTGGACTCGGAATTGATTGCGCGTTCCGAGGCAGTAATTCCCGGGGACGGCATTTTTTTTACTCGCGATGAAGCGCTTCAGGAAGCGAAACGCTGCCTGAAATGTTCCTGCGATGCATGCATGCGTTATTGCGACCTCATGCGCTTCTATAAGAAATTTCCCAAACGCATAGCCGAGGAGGTCGAGATTACCATCCACCCCGGCACGCTGGATGGGAACGGCACGGTGGCAACCCGCCTGATCACCACGTGCAACCAATGCGGGCTGTGCAAAGAAGTATGTCCAGAAAAGATTGATGTAGGAGATCTTCTTCTGGTCAGCCACCGCACTATGCGTCAAAAAGGAGCGATGCCCTGGGCATATCATGATTTCTGGCTGCGGGATATGGATTTTTCCAACAGCGACCCGGCGCAATTGTGCCGCGTACCCGCCGGTTATTCACGAAGCAGTTACATGTTTTTTCCGGGTTGCCAGTTAGGCGCCTCTGACCCGCAGTATGTAATTGAAAGCTACCGCTGGATGCTGGAGAAAAAACCGGATATGGCTCTCATGCTTCATTGCTGTGGAGCGCCGGCCGATTGGGCTGGCGATGAACAAATCCACAGTCAGGTGATCGAAAAAATACGCGAACAATGGATCGCCCTTGGAAGACCATTGGCGATCTTTGCTTGCCCCACATGCAAGCAAATGTTCCAACGATATCTACCCGAAATCAAAGGGGGCTTTCTTTATGATTTGTTATCGGAGCTGGATTTCCCTGTCCCTGCCAGAAACAGAGAAGTAATCTCAATTTTTGACCCCTGTTCAAGCCGGAACGAGCCCAAATTGCAGCAATCCGTACGCCAATTGGTAAACCGCGCCGGCCTCACTCATCAACCTCTTCCGCTAGAAGGTAATTTGGCTGCTTGTTGCAGTTGGGGTGGGCAAGTCTCTATTGCCAATCCGCTTTATGCTCGCGGGGTAGTAAAAGCTCGGATCAGCCAGGGCAATGACCCATACATTACTTATTGCATCAATTGCCGGGATATTTTCGCGGCTTACAAAAAGCCCGCGTACCACATTTTGGATATTCTATTTGGTCTACATGATTCCGGCCGGCCGGCTCCCACGTACACCGAACGCAGAGTGAACCGGGTGAAGCTCAGAAATCAGGTATTGCAGGAATTCTGGAAGGATGAGGCCGTTATGGAAACAAAAAGAAGTTCAATTGGATTGAGTATGGATCCGAATGTCAGGCAAAAGCTGAACGATGAAATGATCCTGGAAACCGAGATCGAAACCGTAATTGAATATTGCGAGGCTAACGGCAAAAAAATCATAGATCCCGCTTCCAGACATTTTATAGGACACCTCAAGATCGGCAATTTGACCTATTGGGCTGAGTATCTGCCCGTAAATAACGGATATGTTTTATTCAACGCCTACAGCCATCGAATGAGTATTGACGAGTGAGCTATGGAAGAAACCAAAACTGTAATTTGTTACAAATGCCAAAAGAAGCTGGAACCTATTAAAACTTATCTTAGTTATTTAGGTCATAGTTTCTATGCTGATATTCTAAAATGCCCCGATTGTGGCGAGGTCTATATTCCCGAAGAATTGGTCAAGACTCGCATCGCTGAAGTTGAAATGCAATTAGAGGATAAGTAGTGTCGTTCATTTGTGAAAAGAAAGATCTTGACTGGGTTAACCTCAACGATGACATTGAGGAATTCATGCACCCCGGTGGTTTAGATCTAACTCGCAGGATGTTGGCGAAGTGCAACCTGAGACCTGAAGCGATCATCCTGGATGTGGGGTGCGGCTCTGGGGCGACCACGAATTACTTATTTCAGGCTGGATTGCCCTTTACCTTTGGAGTAGACTCTTCGATTCCCCGAATCCGTTCCGCTAAAACGCGACCTCACCCCTCATCCCTGACCTGCGCATCTGCCGTTTCACTACCGTTTTCATCTGGCTCAATCGACACGCTGATCTCGGAATGTTCTCTCTCATTGATGCCAGACTTTGCTGGGGTCTTAAGAGAATTTTATCGAGTGCTAATGCCAGGTGGAATTCTTGCGCTCAGTGATCTCTACCTAAAAGAGCAGGAAAAAACTGCGTCTCCAGCCAAGGTATCCTCTCTACGCGAACTGATGTTCGGAGCAATGGCAAAAGATGAATTGAATACCCGATTGGAACAACACGGTTTTCAAATCATTTCCTGGGAAGATCACACCGAGGCGCTTAAACAATTCGTCGCGCAAATGATCTTATCATTTGGCTCCATACGAACCTTCGGTAACCAGTCTGAACCCTGTAAAGATTTACCAAAAATTCGGCAGAATGCTTGTGGCGCTAAATTGGGTTACTATCTTCTGGTAGCCAGAAAAAATTTGGGTTTGACCTCGCAAAGTGTTAATCCCTAATAGGTGATATATATGATTAATTCAAATCGTCTCATGGAATTACGCGCTCAGGGTTTTTATTGCAGCCAAATACTCATCCTGTGCGGCCTGGAAGAAATGGGCAAAGAGAATCCAGACCTGGTTCGCGCTGTTCATGGCCTGGCTGGCGGGTTGGGTTTCTCGGGCGAACTTTGCGGGGCGTTAACTGGCGGCGCCTGCCTGCTGGGCCTTTATGCAGGCAAGGGAAATCCGTCAGATGAAGAAGATCCACGCCTCATTTTTATGACAGAAGCACTGGTTGACTGGTTCAGGAAGGAATATGGCGAGCCTTTTGGCGGAATTCGCTGTGAAGAGATCCTGGATGGCGACCAACAGAATCAAATCAGGCGTTGCCCGATCATGGTCGCTGGGGTACTCAAAAAAGCGATAGAACTACTAGAAGAAAATGGTTTTAATCTCTCAGGAAAGAGTTAGATGGTAAGAATTCTTTCTCAAACCGAGAGCGTTTGCCCGGAGTGTCTGGCCCGCATCCCTGCCTGGCGTGTTTTACGCGGCGAAAATGTATACCTTGAGAAGACCTGCCCCCAGCACGGAGATTTTTCCACGATAATCTGGAGAGGACAGCCGTCTTTCACCGGGTGGGCTCGGCCCAAGTCTCCTTCATTTCCCAAGAATCCCTCTACAAAAGTAGAACGGAGTTGCCCTTATGACTGTGGATTATGTCCAGAACACCGGCAGCAATCTTGTTGTGTTTTATTAGAGGTAACGCAGCGCTGTGATCTCAACTGCCCGGTTTGCTATGCGAATTCTGGGAAGAATCCTCCGCCAGACATGTCGATCAAAGAGGTTACAGAGTGGTATCGGCGCTTATTATCCACGGGGGGCCCTTTCAACATTCAGCTTTCCGGTGGCGAGCCTTGTGTGCGTAATGATCTGCCGGAGATCATCCGGATCGGGCGCTCTTATGGATTCACTTTCTTTCAATTGAACACCAATGGTATACGGTTGGCGCATGACCCCGAATATCTAAAAGAACTCAAAGAAGCCGGTCTATCAACCGTATTCCTGCAATTTGATGGGACCCGTGATGAGATAAGCTGGCGCATTCGTGGACGAGAGTTGGTCGAGATTAAAATGGCGGCCATTCAGCATTGTGCCGACCTTCAAATCGGCGTCATATTGGTACCCACCCTCATTCCCGGCATCAATACAAATGATATTGGGAACACGATTCGCCTGGCATTGGCCAATATGCCTGTGGTGCGCGGCGTACATTTCCAGCCAATCAGTTACTTTGGCCGTTTCCCGAAATCACCCGCAGATGAAGCACGAATCACTATTCCTGAAGTTATTCGAGCGATTGAAGAGCAAACAAATGGATTGGTCCATACGGATAATTTTTGCCCTCCCGGTGGTGAAAATGCCGCATGTTCTTTCCACGGCAATTTTGTTCTGATGGCGGACGGCGCGCTCATTGCCCTCACCCGTCATGAAGATACCGCCTGTTGCTGCCAACCCGAAGAAGCCGCTCTTGGTGCAGAACGGTCGCGCTTGTTTGTTGCCAGACATTGGTCCTTACCCCAAGGCCTGCAAGACCCATCTCCCGCAAGCAGTCTCAGTTTGGGCCAATGGGATGAATTCTTGGAACGCAAACACACACACACTTTTTGTATCTCCGGCATGGCTTTTCAGGATGTCTGGACTCTGGATCTGGAACGCCTGCGAGATTGCTATATTCACACAGCCAGCCCCGATGGACGGTTAATCCCTTTTTGCGCGTACAATTTGAGCGATCAATTTGGGCGTACCCTGTATCGAAACAACCTGTTTGCCCCGGTCAATCCACGTGAAGATCAGCCCGCTTAATCCTTGGATCCAAAAGAAAATTTTTTCAACCCGGCCGGAATTGACCCGGGATGAAATTGAAGCCTGGCAATTAAAGAAATTAAACGAAACACTGGCATTGGCGCGTGAATGTAGCCAGTTTTATCGCCAATCACTAAGCGGCATCCCCATACCGCTTTCCCAATCCGCAGACATATTTCAGATTCCTTTCACCACACCCGATGAGATTCGCCGAAATGCCCTTCAATTTGTTTGTGTCTCACAAAGCGAGATCCGACGCGTGGTCACCTTGCAAACCTCAGGCACTACTGGCAGGCCTAAACGGATCTACTTTACAAATGAAGACCAGGAATTAACGATAGACTTCTTCAAGGTTGGAATGTCAACCCTGACAGGCCCTCTTGATCGAGTGTTAATTTTGTTGCCCTGTAAAACCCCAGGAAGCGTTGGGGATCTCTTGCGCATTGGACTTGAACGGCTCGGCGCCATTCCCATACCATACGGCCCGGTCTGTGACCCGTCAAATGCACTGGAAACAATGAACACTCAACGGGTCGATTGCTTGGTGGCTTCACCGACACAGGCGTTGGGGCTGGCGCGGCGCTGGCAGTCCGGCATGTACAAACCACACAGTGTTCTGCTATCCACCGACTACGTTCCCAATGCGATTGTGAAAGCATTAGTCGGAGCCTGGGACTGCGAGGTATTCAATCATTATGGAGCTACGGAAATGGGATTAGGCGGCGGGGTGGAATGCGCTGCTCACAGCGGCTATCATCTTCGCGAAGCAGATCTCTACTTTGAAATCATTGACCCCCAATCAGGCACCCCACTTCAAGAAGGCGAGTATGGTGAAGTAGTCTTTACCACCTTAACCCGGCGAGGGATGCCGCTGATCCGTTACCGTACGGGCGATAGAAGCCGTTTTCTCCCCGGAAAATGTCCGTGCGGCGCCAATCTCAGGACTTTGGAAGTGATTTCCGGTCGCTTCGATGGATTCTTGGTCCTGGAGGAAGGGATCCTGAAGATTTCGGACCTGGACGAAGCCTTGTTTACCATTCCTGAACTACTGAACTTCCAGGCGAGCCTGGTAAGTCGGGGAAGCCAGACAATTTTGCATATTGATGCGCAGACGCTCACCAATAAAGACCTTACAAAACAAATCGAATACGCACTTCACACAATTTCACCAATAAGAAACCTCGAGATCATGGTCCGGAGCCAATATTGCCCTCACGAACCAGGAAGCCTTGTTAAACGGGTCATTCTGGATAAGCGGAAATAGCTCTTTTGAAATAAAAACAAACCCGGCTTGTCTGAGCCGGGTTTTGCATTTAATGAGCGAATTTCTCAAATCTCGATCCACTCGCGCAATTTTCGGACAAAGTCATGCGAGAGAACTCCGGCGTGGATAGCACGGTGAACAAATTCAATAAATTCTTCTTCGGAAAATTCAAGCAATTCAGGATCGGGTTGGCCGCCTTTCCAGCCAGAAAGGCGGATCCTCTCCGGATGGTCGTCCATTGAAGCAATTTTGTCAAACCGCACTTCCTGGCCGCCGGAAATGAAACTTGCCGAGGCCAATACCTTGTCCCGGTTTTTTTGCTTCATTGTCATCCTTCCAGGTAAATCGAATCTACAATACCAACAATGATAGAGATCACACAGGCATCCGGATTACGTAGCACCTGCCTTGCTCCGTTGCCCTCCCGATTGATCAATACTGTATCGCCAATCCCCGCCTGGGTATTGTCCAGAGCAATAAAATCTTCTTCGGGCTTTTCACCGGGGAGCCCAAGAGGTTGGACAACCAACAGCCGCCGGTTCTTGTAATCCCGGTGACTGATTGTAGTGACCACAGTGCCAACCACTTTTGCCAAGATCATGATAAATAATCCTTAGGTAAATTGATTCCAACCTGCGCGAAGGGTGAAATCAAACTCACCGTCCGGTCGAACCTCAAGTTCATCCACAATGCCCACCAACGCCAGGTCAACCGGAACGAACTTGATCTCCGGCATTGCTAAAGCCGCCTCGCGGGAACGCACCATCACGCACAGGTCTCCTGGTCCGGCATGGACAACATCTGCTGCCACCTGGAGTGCCCCCACCGGTTCCAGGCGTTTATTGAGCGGCTGGACAACCAGTAATTTCAAGCCCTCCGTTCCGGGGTACTTGAGCGTGCAGACAGCGCTCCCTTTCACACGTCCAAATAGCATGGAACTACTTCACTCCTGTGCTTTTGAGCACGCGTTGGATAATGCTATCCAACAACTGCGGATCCACCTGAGTACCCAGGCGTGCCGCCACTGCATCCCGAATGCGAGCTTCCAGGCTGGGACCTGCGCCGCTGGAAGCGGCTCCGGCATTAATGGACTCAGGTTTGCGTGGTTGCGAAATATACGGCCTGATTGGAGCAGCAGGCGGCTCAACCGGGCGATCTTTGATCAGACGCATGCCCAACCGGTTGGCTTTCTCATACGCCAGTTCGGTTAAAACCACGTCGTCATCCACCTGCAGCGACATAATGCCGCGCTTCCACATATCTTCAATATCTCGTTCCGTATAAAACTCTTTCGGCATGGACTGCTCCTTTAGCGGTTTATGCGCCTTCGCGGCCCTGCAATGATTCCAGGGCCTGGATGGCGGCATTCTTTGCCGTCAGGATCTCGGCTTCTGTTCCAGACAACCACATGCGCCCAAAACGCCCAACCGAGGAAATATGGATCAATTTGATCGATGCGGCCTTTTCAGCCTCGTTGCAGGCGTAGTTAATATAGGCCGCAGGCGCGCATTCCAGAACCAACATGGTTTCGCCGGACACCAAGATGCTACCACGCCGGAAACGGTTGATCAACTGAGCCTGGTAAGGATCGACTCGCGTGATAACCTGAGTGGAAACCACCTGCGGGCGGATGCGGTCCTCAAAGGTCAATCCAAGGCGGCTGAGAACCACTTCGCCAGCCTCCAGTACATCCGCCTGGCTGGGCGAATGAACCTCGAACATGCCAAATTCGCGCTCGACGATCTGGGCGCCGGGGCGAGCTTCAGTGGCCTTTACCGCAATATCCACAACCCGGAACACTTCGTTGCCGGGCGCCATCTCTACGTATAAGGCTGCCATACCCTCGGTTGGCAGGTCGCCCTGCGTAATGGTTCCAACGAAAGCAGCGTATTGCGGCTGCATACGGTCCAGATAACAATAGCAGCGCAAGGAAAATGCTTCGGCCATGCTTATTTCTCCTTTTCACCGCAACCTCAGTCTTGGCAGCATGCCGGAAACTCCAGCTGTTCCGGAAGCGCGCAACAGAACAGGCGCTTCCGCCAGGATTGGGATGCGGAATAGATCCGCCCCCCGATGAGTGGGCAGCCCCATCATCGGGGGCGATATGGAAAATTACTTGGCTTTCGGGGCTTCGGTCCGGCCGCCAACGTTGCCCTTGCTCGATTTGGGCAGGATCATCTCTACCTCTGCGTGCGGGCGAGGGATGACATGAACCGAAACCAGTTCGCCAACGCGCTTGGCCGCAGCAGCACCCGCGTCGGTGGCGGCTTTCACAGCGCCTACGTCACCGCGTACCATCACGGTCACGTAACCACCGCCGATATATTCGGAGCCGAGCAACACCACATTGGCTGCCTTGACCATCGCATCGGCCGCCTCAATAGCGCCGACCAGGCCTTTGGTCTCAACCATTCCGAGAGCGATCAAAGAGGGATCTAGTGTCATTTCGTACCTTCCTTTCAATGTTGGTTTGATTTCTTACCGATTTCTCCGCCGAACGTAGGAACATTGCGGCAGGTTGATCAATTAGCGATTACTTGCTCTCTAAAATCTCGTTCACAATTTGCCGGACAACCCGTTCGATCTCTTCTAGCCCTGGACCCGGCCTGGCCTCTCCCGGCTGGAATGCCTCCAATGGCGGAGGGATCGCCTCATAAGCCAGGCGCTTGACATTGATCAGATGAGTAGCGGTGATATTATCCCCGGTGATTGCCCCCCCTACCCCACCCGAGCCAAGCGTCAGGGATGGCATCACGCCGGTGGTGTATCCAATCGCGCCAAGGGTGCCCATCGTATTGACCAGGATGCGGAAGACCGGCTTTTCCAGGCCAAATGCCATGATCACCTTCTCATCTGTGGCGTAAATGATCTGGCTGTGACCGCGTCCACCTGTGTTGATGATATCAATACAGGTTTCGCAACCTTGTTCCCAACCGTCCGCCACATACCAACCTAACACGGTAGTCAATTTTTCATGCGAAAGCGGTTCCTCCTTGCCCACCTTGTTCAAAGGTACCAGCAGGACTCGTTTTTCAGCAGGTATGCTGAACCCGGCATAATTGGCAACATATTGAGCTGGCTTGCCAACCACAGCCGTGTTCATCGATCCATCTGGATTGAAGACCGTCTTTCGCAAAGCGTCGGTTTCCTGCGGGCTGCACAGATAAGCGCCTTGGCTCTGCATCAGTTCTAACAACCGCGCAGCGATTGGCCGGTCGGCTACCACCGATTGTTCGGTGGCGCAGATAGTGGAACAATCAAACGCCTTAGAGGCGACAATGTACCGGGCAGCCTTCTCAATATCGGCACTACGGTCCACGTACACTGGCACATTGCCCGGTCCAACGCCGTAGGCCGGCTTACCAGTCGAATGCGCCGCTCGCACCATGGGCGTCCCGCCAGTTGCCAGAATTACCGCCGTGTTTCGGTTGGTCATCAACTCGTTGGTTCCCGGTAAGCTGATTTGGGTCATACAGGAGATCAGCCCCTTGGGAGCTCCTGCTGCTTCGGCTGCCGCTGCCATCGTTTGAGTAGCTTCCAGGGTGCAGCGAGCCGCAGAAGGGTGCGGAGAAATAACAATAGCATCGCGCGCCTTGACGGCGATTAATGTCTTAAAAAATACAGTAGATGTTGGGTTGGTGGAGGGTACCAGCGCCGCAACTACGCCCATTGGCCAGGCAATCTCATACAGGCGTCTCTGCGGATCGTGACGAATCACCCCGACAGTGCGAACATCGCGGATACTCTCCCATACTTTTCGCGAGCCAAACTCGTTTTTGAGCTTTTTATGCAGCGCCACCCCAAAACCAGTCTCCTCCTGGGCCAGGCGACCCAGGCGTTCTGCGGCAGCATAACCAGCATCAGCCATTGCCGTGCAAACCCGGTCAACCTCTTCCTGGGAAGCCTTACTCCACACCTGCCAAGCAGCGCGCGCCGCTGCTACCAGGTCGCGGGCTTCTTGAATGGAGGCGAGATCTTTATCCATTGCGCTAATTCCTTAAGAATTGCTCACGATTTACGGAAGGTTACTTTACCTTCCACTTCCAACGAATCGATGATTGCCATGATCACCGCGTCCACCGGTGTATCCTTGGTAATATTGGTTTGGCGGGCAGAGGATCCGGCGCAGGTCAACACCAGGTCGCCAATCCCCGCATCCACAGTATCCACAGCCACAAAAGGCTTGCCAACCGGGTTGCCGCTCTCATCCGTCTGGCGAACGATCAACAATTTCCGTCCAAGCAATTTCTCGTCTTTCACCGTCGAAACGGTGGTACCAATGACACTGGCAATCAGCATTTCACATCTCCTGTGCCGGATCGGCCTAACCTTAATATTTTCCAGCGGCTGGTGCCGAGGAAGCTGGATTGGCTTCTTTGCTCGGGCCCTGGACGATCTTCACACCAGCGCTGGCGCCAATGCGTGTGGCGCCGGCCTCAACCATTTTCTCAACATCTTCATAGGTACGTACGCCACCGGATGCCTTAACGCCCATCTCGGGGCCAACTGCTTTGCGCATCAAGGCGACATCGTGGACAGTCGCGCCTCCGCTGGCAAAACCGGTAGATGTCTTGACAAAATCTGCACCGGCTTCTTTGGAAAGCAAGCAGGCGATCGTCTTTTCCTCATCGGTTAAAAGTACAGTTTCAAGGATCACCTTGACCAGCGCTCCACGGGCATGTCCTGTGGTCACTACGCCGCGGATATCCCTGGCGACCAAATCCAAATCGCGCGCTTTCAATGCCCCGATATTGATGACCATATCAATCTCGGTTGCGCCGTGGTCAATGGCATTTTGGGCTTCAAAGGCTTTCACTTCAGGGGCTGTAGCTCCCAGCGGGAAACCAATCACTGTGCATACCTTCACCGCTGAACCTTTAAGCAGTTTGGCGCAAAGCTCCACCCAGGTGGGATTGATACACACCGACGCAAATCCATACTTACGCGCCTCAAAGCAAAGTTGAGCAATTTGATCAGGTGTAGCCTCCGGTTTAAGCAAGGTGTGGTCGATCATTCTGGCAAAATCTAAATTTTGCGGGATGACGCCAACAGTGGACGACACACGCTCCGCACCAGCGCTGACCACCTGCCCGGTTCGGTCGAAGCAGGTGCGAACGCATAACTGGTCGGTACAAAAAGCTTTGCACTGGCCCGGGTGTTGAGCGTTCCCCCCCTCGCGCTGCTCCACCATAGCCGCCAGCACTTCATGCGTTATGATTTCCACCAAAGTTTCAACTGTTTTCAAATCCGTTGCCATCTTCTGCCTCTACTTCAAATACTGCTTTTCAACAGCTTTGATTTTTTCGATCCTTGGAACGTGACGTCCGCCGCTAAATTCAGTCGAAAGCCAAACCTTAACGATTTGCCGGGCAAGGTTAGTTCCGATCAATCCGGCTCCCAAGGTCAGAACATTGGTATCATTATGCTCACGGCTGTTGACTGCCGAAGAATAATCGTATGCCATCCCTGCCCGAATGCCCGGCACTTTGTTGGCTACAATGCAACTGCCAATCCCGGCTCCATCGACCATGATCCCGCGCCAGGCTTTTCCGGCGCTCACCAGCTTGGCTACCTCGTGCGCAAAATCAGGGTAATCTACAGCATCTTTATTATAGGTGCCCGCATCCCAGACCGAATAACCCAGTTCAATTAAATAGGCTTTGAGATTCTCTTTGAGGTCAAATCCCCCATGATCTGAGCCGAGAGCCACCGTCTTAGTTCCCCCATCAGCCGGTTTTGAAGCCGCCGCTACCGAGGGCGCCTTTTCAGGGGGCAGATTGGGAGTTACAACAGGCGCTTCAGCAGGTGTTTGGTGACTAAGTCCCATGACCTGATTCAGCACGCGCTGTACGATGCGGTGTATTTCGGTATCATCAATTGAGTTCACGCTAGAGTCCCAAGGCCTATCTTGTGGCAATGACCAATTTGTCTTTTGATGTTAGCACGGAGAATTTTAAATGTCAAGCAAATGAATGTCACGTTGTCAGGAGGCTACATTCTCCAACCTTTCGATGATTGTCTCCTGCGCCAGTTGCTCAAAATCTCTCCAATAGAATCTTCCCGCAATTGGCTGCAATGTATTGGCTGCTCCAGCTGCGACCCCACGCCTCAGCGCCTCTTCGCAAGATTGTGCATCCTCAAGCGCATGCAAGAATACACCCAAAAGTGCATCTCCGCTGCCAACATTGCTGACCGCTGCCACGTTTGGGGGAACCGCCCGCCAGGCAGCATTCGCGCTCACCATCACAGCCCCCGCAGCAGCCAGGGTAATGATCACCATCTTCAATCCGTTGCAAAATGATCAGAGCGGCTTTGCCAGCATCTTCATAGGTTGTGATCGGCATTCTCACAAGTTCGGCAGCTTCCATGGCATTGATCTTGATCCCTGTTGGTTTTGCTCCCACTGCTGCTCGCAGCGCAGCTCCACTTGAATCTACCCATACTTCTTTTCCTATGGCTTTTAACCCTATCAATTGATCGACTAATTCGCTTTCGGGGATTCCAGGTGGAAGGCTTCCACAAAAGGCAACGCAACCCGCTTCCACCTCAGCAAAATCCATTCCTGTATTCCTGAAGTTTTTCCATTCTGAAAGGCTGACCAGCGGACCACTTTCATTAATAACCGTGGATCGGCAGCAGGATTCTTCCATCAGAATGACGCAAGTGCGGGTTTCGTTCTCGATATGCGTCCAAGACGCACGAATTCCTTCGTTGCGTACCAATTCATCTACACTTGCGCCGGTTTTTCCTCCCAATGGTGCCAGAAGCAGTGGATTGCCGCCCATCAAACGTACCGCCCGGGCAGCATTCACCCCCTTTCCGCCGGCAGACAGGGTAACCTGTTCTGCGCGATGGACTTCACCTGGGCGAAGAGATGGGATCACCAGGGTTCGATCAAGGGCAGGATTGGGAGTGACTAGAATCATGATGCCTTTCTCGTGCAAGCAAACCAGATTATGTTGTCCATTATACCCTGCCGCTCCATAAGGAAACACCGCCATCGTACCGCTGAAGCACTGCGTAATCCAGAAAATAAAAATGCACCTGAATTGTCAGATGCATTAAGAATGTGTGGGCGATACAGGGCTCGAACCTGCGACCTCACGGATGTCAACCGTGTGCTCTAACCAACTGAGCTAACCGCCCGACGCCCATATTATACCAGGAACAAGAAAAAAGGCAAGATTTTTCTCAGTCACCACATTGGGATAATAATTCACAACTCTAATGCTATAATCAAACTAATCTAACCCCCTTTTGTCTTAATCCATTCGTCCGGGAGGAATGTGCGTATGGCCAAATATCCAACTATCCATCGTTTAGCTATCTGCACCGGCGGCGGCGACGCCCCAGGGTTGAATGCGGTCATTCGGGCTGCAGTCCTCTCCGCCCTCAACAGGGGATGGGAGATCTACGGCATCCGCGACGGATTCAATGGTTTACTCTTACCCGAAGATTACATTGAAGGCGGGATTATTCGCCTTACCCGGGAACGCGTTCGCGGCATCACTCACCTGGGCGGAACGATCATCGGCACCACCAACCGCAACAGCCCCCTGCGTTACCCAATCACTGGCCCAGACGGTAAGGTAACCGAGGTCGATCGCTCCGATGAGCTGGTGCGGGATTTCCAATTGCATCACTTTGACGCATTGATCAGTGTAGGCGGCGACGGCTCGCTAGCTATTGCAAAGGTACTCGCAGAAAAAGGCCTGCGCGTGATCGGGGTTCCCAAGACAATCGACAACGATCTGGATAAGACGGTCGCAACCTTCGGTTTTGATACCGCTGTTGCCTTTGCCACCGAATGTCTTGACCGGCTGCACAGCACCGCGGCTTCTCACGGTCGTGTCATTGTGGTAGAGGTAATGGGCCGCTACGCCGGATGGATCGCCTTGCATGCAGGGGTTTCCGGTTCCGCGGATGTGATCCTGATTCCAGAAATTCCTTACGATATGCACAAGGTTGCCCTGAAGATCAAAGATCGCGAAGCACAGGGCAGCAATTTCACCATCGTAGTAGTAGCTGAAGGCGCTAAACCGGCTGGCGGCAGCATCTCAGTGATCGAACATGAGGCAGGAAAAGCCGAACGCTTGGGAGGCGCAGGCGAGAAAGTTGCCGCCGAGATCCAGGCGGTGACCGGCAAGGAGACCCGCACTGTTGTTCTGGGCCACCTCCTGCGCGGCGGCAGCCCAACCGCTTCCGACCGTCTGATTGCTCTACGATTTGGCGCGGCTGCCATTCGTGCCCTGGAAGAAGATCAGGGTGGCATTATGGTGGCGCTTGACCCCCCGAACGTGAATTATGTTCCCCTGGCGGAAGCAACGGGTAGGATGAAATCGGTTCCGTTAGATTGCGACACGATGCTAACCGCCCGCGACCTGGGTATTTGCTTCGGAGATTAGTCGATAAGGATCATGTCTCAAGTGGATTCTTCCTGTCAGGTAGGAATACCTGAGACAGGTATGTTCCTTGTCGTTTGAACCTGTCCATACCCTTTGAATAGCAGAGTGCCTGGCTGGATGCTATTTATTAAGGATGGGCTTTTAATCAAGCGTGAACTAAAAAGAAAGTGCCCCAGCCGAATTCGAACCGGCGTTTCGCTCAGCGCCCCTGCCCAGGGGTGGGCTTGAGAGTTAAAAGAAAGTGCCCC
>CAYRHN010000002.1:0-162460 GCA_964424115.1 uncultured Anaerolineaceae bacterium | reverse complement strand
AGCCGAATTCGAACCAGCATTTCGCTCAGCGCCCCTGCCCAGGGGTGGGCTTGAGAGTTAAAAGAAAGTGCCCCCAGCCGAATTCGAACCAGCATTTCGCTCAGCGCCCCTGCCCAGGGGTGGGCTTGAGGGTTAAAAGAAAGTGCCCCCAGCCGAATTCGAACCGGCGTTTTGGCCTTGAGAGGGCCACGTCCTAGGCCGCTAGACGATGGGGGCTTGGCACAACGTGCGGGCAATATTCTAACCGATAACGCCCTGGATGTCAATTCAATGATACGAATTTGCCGGGGTCATGACCCCGGCAAATTCGCATTCATACTCATTTATCGAAGGAAACCTGGACGGTCATTCCCCAACGAAGTCGAGGATCCGTATCCTCTAGTTTGATCCGTACCGTATACAATACATCCCCACTCTTTTCGGTATATGTCTCGCTGATCGACTCGACCGTTCCGATCAAGGCGACATCTTTGAATGCGTCCGGCGCCACTTTCACCGTCTGCCCCACACTTAAATCCACCACATCCATTTCGTTCAAGTCTTTCGTCTCCACATACCAGGTAGAGGTGTCAGCAAAGACAATAATTGGCTGACCCGCTGTAATCCACTGGCCTTTCCGCAGGCTCTTGATTTCCATCACATTGCCAGGATAGGGTGCTAAAAGATCGTAATTTTTTACCGCCCATTCAGCTGCCTTTAATTGATCTTGAGCCGCTGTCAAACGGGCTTCTGCCAGGATCAATTTATCGTTATTGGATCGATCTTGAGCATAATCATTATAGGTTATTCGTGCATAATCCACTCCGAGCCTGGCTGCATCCATCGCTGCCTGTGCTTGGTCCAGTTGATTTTGTAGCAAATCCCGCTCATAAACGGCCTGTTGGTATTCCTGTTTGGCATCTTCCCAAGCCTGTTCAGCATTTTTTCGCGTCTGATTATCAGCTTCCAAATTCAGGTATTTATCAGCTTCTTTTTTTGCATCATCCAATGCAGTCTTAGCATCCTGTACGGCAATTTCCTTATCATCCAACTCTTTGCGGATTGTGTCAGTATCCAAGTCGTTATATGCTTTTTGCGCTTCGATGAAAGCTTTCTGAGCACCCAATAAATCCTGTTTGGCTTTGCTCGCCAAAAAATCCAGTTGGTTATATAGATCATCTCGAGCCTGCTGAGCTGCATTTAACTCAAGCTGTGCTGCTGAAATGGAAGCAACCGCGGGCTCGCGACCACTCAAGCTTACCATAACCATACCCACAGAGGCTTTTTGGCCTTGCTCAACCAAGACCGTGTCAATTTTTCCACTTACCGAAAAAGACAGGGTTGTCGAATCTTTCGGCACGATCCGCCCCTCGGCGGTCACATTTCCCTGGCTCGTAACTACTGGAATGGCAGTTGGTTGCGTCTCCGCCGTGGTTCCACAAGCACTTAACAGGAAAATGCCTGCCAGGCTTAACAGCATCAGTTGAGACAATCTCTTCTTCATCCTCTTACCTCCATATCTCTTATTCGTAAGACAGCACTTCTCGGATGGTCATTCGGGCAGCATTGCGGGCAGGGATCACGCTCGCCAGGATTGACAGGATCACCACCAGCCCCAGCCAAATCAACACGCCAGACAAAACAAAAGTAAATGAGATCGGCCTTCCAAAGATGGAAATGCTGATCGCATCCGACATCACTCCGCTGATTGGCACCGCCACCAGACAGGAAAACAACCAGCTGATCAAGCCAATCAACATACCTTCCACAATAACCAACCGCGTCAAAGCGCCATCCGATGCACCAATCGCGCGCATGATCCCGATCTCACGGGTGCGGTCCATCACGTTCAACCCCATTGTTCCTGCCAGTCCAATGCTGCCGACCGCAGCCATTAATACCGCCATGATCAAGAGGAAAGCGGTCAGAGTATTCAAACCCTGGGCAGTATACGAACTGATCGTCTTGCCGGACTGAGCGTTACTGACCTTGTATCCCGCATCAGAGAATCGCTCTTCCAATTTCACAGCCAGCTCTTTCTGCTTCTCCAAGGAATGCCAACCGTCCGACGCCACCACGCGATACATTGACGAACGATTGGTCGTGTTTGTCAGCCGGGACAGATAATCGTAGCCGGTATAAGCAAATAGGCCAGTATTCTTTCCGGCAAACTGGAAGAAACCCACCACAACCCATTGGGTCTTTTCTCCATTTACTTTCAATTCGAGAGTATCGCCGATTTTTAGACCGGGATATTTATCCAGGAATAATTCATTGAGTACAATAGCGTTTACGTCCCCATCTACGATCCAGCGACCCTGCATCATTATTGGAGAAATCAAAGTGCTGCCCGAAGGAGGAGCCTGTATGGTGACTGCGTCTCCCGGAAGACCATCCTCTCGAACCGTTTCGGCTTGGGCAAATGCCCATCCTTCGACATATGCCACTTCAGGCACTTCTGAGGCTATTTTTTCAACATCGTCCAGGCGGTAAGATTTCTCAAAGGTGAGATTAACGTCGGCGATAAAATATTTACCTAACCGTTCAATATATCCATCCAATCCAGCGCGTACATTGAAGGTGGCAATAAAGATCGCTCCTCCCAGGATAAGGGTTACCAGAGTCAGGATCAGGCGAAGGCGCCGCCGGAAAGTGTTTCTCAAGGAAATGAGCAGGGGCCGGGATAAACCGCGCACATGTGAAAGCATGCGGTAGAAATGCCCCTGATCATCAACCTTGGAAACCGATCCGTTTAAAGCTTCCTGAATACTGATTCGTGTCCCCTGCAAGACCGGGATCGATCCAGCCAGTTGCGGAATGATGACTGCCATGATCACTTGAAGCAAGATCGCAGCCGGCACAACGCGAGGAGTTCCCGCAATGAAGTTGATCTGCGAGCCCAAGATTTGTTCTTCCAGGGTCGCTGCAGCAGTCGCCAGAGGCACCGCAAGAATCAGGGAGATCAGGCTGTAGACAAATATTAAAACTACATAGATCCCATTGATCTGTTCGCGGGTTCCCCCCACCGTCTTCATCACTCCCACCTGCTGGATTTGCTGGTTAAGCAACGCCGATAGCGTATTGGTGATCAAGAAACCGCTCAGGAAAACTACCAACAGACCAAGCATATACAGAACTGCAGAGATCGCATCCAGATAAATGATCAATGGATGGTCAGTACTGCGGCGGGAGAAAGAGCTGATGACCGGGATACCTTGCTTATCAAAATCTCTCAACACGCTGTCCGTGATGGCTTGAACATGATCCAGGTTTAAAGAATCTTCACTTACGGTTGCATACAGGTAACTGTAAGTATCTGGCAGTTCCAGCCATTCTGTCGTACCCATCGAAATAAAGCCCTGCGTTGGGGCGAGGAAAAAACCACCCCCGGTCGATGCTGCTCCCACGGTCAGGTCATGCACCACACCGACCAGCTTCAGGCTGCGGGTGTCGCCGGATGGCAATTTGATCGTCACCTGGTCGCCAACTTTCGCCTTTGTATCAACCAACTTATTCTTCTCGATTACAATTTCACGGTCGCCCGGCGGCCACTTTCCCTCTACCACTTCCACCTGGTTGATCTTCATTTCATCGTAATCTTGGTAGGCACGAACTTCCACCGAGATATATTCGTCCTGGCCCACTTCCATGCGCAATGAAGAAAAAACCACGCCCTCGGCCCGGCTGATCCCGGGCAAATGGGAAATATGATCCACATAATCCTGATTAAAGCCAACCGCCCTTACCAGCACATTTGCCGGGTTGACTTTCAAATAACTGGCGCGCATATCCTCGCCCAGTAAAGAATGCAGCGATGCGATCATTCCAATCGCAAACAAACCCACAGTGATGGAAGCGATCACTAACAGGGAGCGGATCTTGTTGCTCCACAAATCGGCCAGAACCTTCTTCCAACGAGGCCTCATGCCTGCCTCCGAGGATGTGCCGGCATTTTAACCCCTTCCACTTGCATTTCTATTAACTGGGCGCCGGAATCCCCCACCCGCAGCGTCACCGAACCCAAGGAACGAATACGGTCATGTGTGAACCATTCGCCAGGAGTAAATGTGGTCAGTAATTTATCCTTGTGCCCCCAGCCGCCGTTATGCCTGACCTGCACCTCGCCGCTGTGGACCACACACAGGCGTTCTTTACCGTCTGCAAAAGGTTCAATCACAGCCGCTGTTGAGTAAGTTTCCAGATGAGCTGCCCGGGTTAGTGCCAACAAATCCCGATGAGGCATGTCGGGAAAAGCTTGCGCCAGAGCTTCATTAACCAATTCGCCATCCACGATCACCAGTATGCGTTGGGCTCGCCGCGCCAGATCACGATCATGCGTAACCACGATCACGGTTTTCCCTAATTCCACCTGCAGTTCGAACAACTGCATAATCTGTTCCGCCGTCCGCGCATCCAGGTTTCCCGTAGGTTCGTCTGCGATCAAGATCGGTGGATCGTTGGCCAGTGCACGCGCCACCGCCACGCTTTGCTGCTGCCCTCCTGCCACTGCACCTGGCATCTTGTGGGCGAATTTCTCCATCCCTACCTGCTCCAGCAGCTTCATGGCGCGTGTTTCGCGCTCTGCAGGAGGATAAAGGCCGCAAAAGTCCATGGGCAGCATCACATTTTCCAACAAACTTAAGGTTGGCAGTAATTGGAAAAACTGAAAGACTATCCCGAGATTGCGCCCGCGCCAGACAGCCATATCATTTTCATGGAGATGATGGATCATCCGGTCAGCTACGCGCACCTCGCCCTTTGTGGGATGGTCAATTCCCGTAAGCATATTGACCAGAGTGGATTTTCCACTACCGGATCTGCCCACAACGCTTACAAATTGGCTGCGGTAGAAATCTACGCTGACCTGTTTTAGCACCTGAACTTCCCCGGCAGTTGTTTTGAACAGCTTAGAGATCTCGCTCATTTCGATTAATGCGCGCGTTGGATCCCAATCAAATGCAGGGAGGTCATACGTGTTTCGCGTTAGCATTGCCCACAACCTCCCCATCCTGCAATTCCAACGCCCGCGAAACCCGGCCTACCACCCCGCGGTCATGGGTGACCATTACAATCGTTTTTCCTTTGCTGACCAGGTTCTCAAAGATCTGGTAGATCACCTCGGCCGTCACCGAATCCAACCTTCCGGTTGGCTCATCCGCTACAAGGATGGCGGGGTCGTTTGCCAATGCGCGGGCGATTGCCACCCGTTGCTGTTGTCCACCGGATATCTCGGCCGGCATTTTTTTGACATGCGCTTCCAATTCCACTTCTCGTAATAATTCAAATGCTCGTTCACGGCTGACCCGCGGTCGCCACAAGCCGCAAAAATCCATCGGCAGCATTACATTATCGATCAATGAAAGGTTCGGGATCAGGTGAAAAGATTGATAAACAATCCCCATGTTCCGTCCGCGCCACCGGGCCAGGCGATTTCCATTCATGCAGTGAACACAAGCCTCCCCCACCCACACTTCTCCCGCTGTAAGGGTATCCGTGCCGGTGATCATATTCACCAGGGTGGTCTTGCCAGCTCCCGACTTCCCCATGATCGCCAGAAATTCTCCCTGGTGCACATCCATGTCGATTCCCTTTAAAGCAGTAAAAGCGCCGGCCAGCGTCTCATAGGTTTTGACCACCCCACGTAAACGAATCAATGCCGGGCTTTCACTTTTTGGGTTTTTGCCAAAACTAAGATTGGTATGCATCACATGAGCACTAGACAGAAAGAACATTCGTAGATTCAAAATGATTATACCCCGATTTAGATTTTTACTCTCACCTTAAAAAATCTTGACAAATTCGCTCCACGGGCTATAATCATGACAACTGAACAAGAAAATGCTGTGAAGAGGACGAGTAAGCACCACACCGGCGTCCCAGAGAGCAGGCTAACGGGTGAGATCCTGTACGTACCGTGGTGTTGAATGGCCCTTAGAGCTGCAGGGCGAAAGATTAATCGATTAGCCCATGCCGGAGCTGCCACCGTTATCAAGGTAAAGAGTATCGCGGATTGATCCGCCGTACTCCAAAGAGTGAGGCTGGCTTTTCCCTGTGTGCATCACCAGGGAATTTTTTATTAAACAAGCCGCCTAACTGGGGTGGTACCACGGGCCCGGCGTTCGTCCCCAAGAACTTTGTCAGTATGGCAAAGCGGACGAGACGCCGGGTTTTTGTATCCACCCATTTTTCTTTCGGAGGTATCCAATGTCTGAGCAAACTAAATTCATCCTGTCTGAATCGGACCTGCCGCGTTTCTGGTACAATATCGCCGCTGACAGCCCGGTTCCGCCGACGCCTGTCTTCAACCCGGTGACAAAAGAACCGGCGACGCCGGATTTCCTTTCCGCTATATTCCCAATGGGATTGATCCTGCAGGAGATTAGCAGCGAGCGCTTTATCGAAATTCCCGAGGAAGTGCGTGAGATCTACAAACTCTGGCGCCCTACCCCGTTGATGCGCGCACGCCGCCTCGAGCAAGCTCTCGGCACACCGGCTCACATTTACTATAAGTATGAGGGCGTTTCCCCTTCTGGCAGCCACAAGTCGAATACGGCCGTCGCCCAGGCTTTTTACAACAAAGTCGAAGGGACCAAAACAATGACCACCGAAACCGGCGCTGGACAATGGGGCACAGCCATGTCCATGGCGACAAAATTCTTCGGCATGGGCCTGGAAGTTTACATGGTCAAGGTATCCTATGACCAGAAGCCTTACCGACGCTTTCTGATGGAAACCTACGGCGCTGAAGTTTACGCCAGTCCTACAAACCTGACTAAAAGCGGTCGGTCAATTCTGGAAAAAGATCCCCACAGCCCCGGTTCCCTCGGAATCGCCATTTCAGAAGCCGTTGAAGCCGCTGTAATCTCTGGTGGAACAAAAAAATACGGCCTTGGCTCTGTTCTTAACCATGTGCTTCTCCACCAGACTGTGATTGGCGAGGAAGCCCTTAAACAGATGGACATGGCAGGCGAATATCCGGATGTGGTGATCGGCTGTGTGGGCGGCGGTTCCAATTTCTCCGGCATTGCCTTCCCCTTCTTGCGAGAAAATTTAAAAGATGGCCAACGCACCCGCCTTCTGGCTGTTGAACCTACGGCTACACCATCTCTGACCCAGGGCGTTTACACATTTGACTATGGCGATACCGCCCAGATGGCGCCTATTCTCAAAATGTACACCCTCGGCCATGACTTTATGCCCCCCTCCATTCATGCCGGAGGCCTGCGCTACCACGGCATGGCCCCGCAGTTATCGGCCCTATATGACGCTGGGTTGATTGAAGCAAAAGCCGTAGGCCAGTTGGGTGTGTTTGAAGCCGCCTTGCTTTTCACCCAAAATGAAGGCATCCTGCCTGCGCCCGAATCCTCACACGCCATCTGCGCCGCGATCGACGAAGCCCTGGAGGCCAAGAAGCTTGGCGAAAAACGCGTCATCCTCTTCAACTTATCCGGACACGGCCATTTTGATCTCTCGGCTTACAACGCCTATCTCTCTGGTAAGCTCGAAGATTCCGAATACCCGGCCGAAAACCTGGACACCCTCCCACAGCGGCTGCCAGAAGTAGGACTTCCGGAAATGGCTTAAATTTATACAACGAGGGGCTGTCTCCCTGACAGCCCCTCGAATTTCCAGGTTTATTTTTCTACTTCTCCGATCAGCGCCACCACCAGGTGCTGGTTCAACACTTTCAGTGGTCCATCGGCCACTGGACGGCTTACCTGACCAAGCGTATATCCGCCTGCAACAGGAATATTGCCCAGTTCATTATTTAACATTTCCGAAAGTTGCCCGGGACGATTTTGGAACAGGATCTCCCAGGCCAAATCAATAAACACCAGCGCGCACAAAGGTTTGGCCTCACCCAGGTCTTCGCGGGCCGACTGCACCGCAGATCGCACAACCTCAAGGCAGGCTTCTGCATCTCCCACCATCAACTGTGCCGTTTCTCCCTCCGGCAACGGCGAGCTCATCCGGAAGCGACCGTCCACCTCTGCTCGCAAAGGGGAACTTACCTGCAAATCAGGCGCATCCTCTGAGCCCTGCACGCCCAAGGGATATTGACGCACTAATTCGTTCAAAGGCGGGAATGCCCACTGGCGGGCTGGTACGCCAAAGATAGTCTCATATGCCGCAGCCGGCGAGGTGCCGTCTAATTCATTTAGCCAAATTCCGCGTGTTTGACCAAGCTTGAAACGCCGCCCAATGGATTTCCATCCATGGCCAGCCCCGATGCCCATGCGTAAACGCCCACCAAATTGCAACACACTGGCCGCGCCAGAAGCCACCTGGTTCCCGCCAATAACGAAGGTTTTTCCCGTCTGATATTGCCCGGAAGCCAATCCTCCAGCCATGCGCAGACTCACCTCGGAAAATGCATCTGGTAATAAGCCGGAATCCCCACTGATCCCATCCAATGCGATCAGGGCGGCATTCGGTGGAGCAGTGTTGCCAGGTTTCAGGCCACGCAATACTTGTTGTAAAACCGCCCGCCCATCCTGTGCAAAGGTGGGATAGAGATTCACCATGGCTTTGGCATCTGGGCCAACCACCAACATCACCACCACCGATCGTGCCTGTTCACCGCCGGCCGACCAAGGCGCTACAGTGCTAAATCCCCACAATGGAATATTGGTCAAAACGCCTTCCAGCCCATTCACAACCTCTCCAGGATCATATTCTTGGGCGATGAAAACAAACCCAATCACCGGTCTTTGAGCAGCAGTCAATTCGAGCGCCTGCTGTGCAGCTTGCCGACCGGCTTCCTGACCGCTTAATCCTTTACCAATTCCCCAAACAACCCCACGCGCCATACACTCCAACCTCTATAAGGGATTATTCCGCAACCGGAACGGTAATATGGAATGTCGTGCCTGCACGGAATTCACTCTCGAACCAAATCTTCCCGCCCTGCAATTCCACAAGGCTGCGGGTAATATTCAAACCCAGGCCGGTCCCTGGCGATTCACGAGTCTTGGGATCTTCGGAGCGGAAGAATTTCTGGAAGATCTTCTTCTGATCTTCAGGAGCAATGCCAATGCCGGAATCACGAACCCACAGGTGAACAACCCGCTTCGCGCCGTCCGGATCCCATTGATTATCCGCTTCTTCTGCCCCGACCAGGATATTGCCTCCGTTCGGGGTATATTTATAGGCATTGCTGACCAGGTTAGTTATTACTTGAACCAAACGGACGCGGTCTGCCCAAACCTGAGGCAAATCGGTCGAAACCTGAATATCCAAAACCTGCGCTTTGTCTTCGATCTGCCGTTTCAAGGAACGCGCTACCTCGTCCACCGCCTCCCGCAGCACGTTCGCCTTGAAGTCCAGGCGCAGCCGTCCAGCCTCAATACGCGACACATCTGCAAGGTCAGACACCAGGGTAGACATGCGCTCTACATTCGAACGGATGGTGGCCAAGAAGTTGGCCTGCGCCTCTGTAATGGGGCCAACGGCTCCAGCAGCCAGCAGTTCTGTATAGCCCTTGATCGAAGTCATCGGGTTTTTCAGTTCGTGCGACACAAAGGAAACAAACTCACTCTTGGCGATATTGGCTTGCTGTACAGCTGCATACAACTGCGCGTTTGAAATCGCGATTGCCGCATGGTCGCTCAAACGCATCAAGAAAGACACGGTTTCTTCAGAAGCCAGATCTGGGCTCAGATTTTCCAACAAGATCAATCCGACCGTGTTGGCTTCACGGCGGATAGGAAGCATCGTTTGGCTGCGCGCCCCCTTTAAAAGGCCGGGGTTGTTCTCCTCCAACGACCGGCGGGACGCCCCCGTCTGAGATGCATCCTCCAGGTCCACCGCGGCCAGCGGCAGCAAGGCGTCTTTGTATTTTTCCAATTCGTCGGTATATCCTTCCGAAGCCATGATCTGAATACCTGCTTCATGGACTACGCCAACCAGGCCTGCAGATGATCCAGACTGGCGCATTGCCCATTCAAGCGTGATCCGCATGGCGCGCGAAATTTCCAGGCTGGCGTTTAACTCACGGTCGATCCGCTGCATCACCGATAACTCTTCCACGCGGGCAGTCAAAGCTTGATCCGTATTCGTGTACAGACGGGCATTTTCAATCGCGACTGCAGCCTGAGCTGCGAAAGCGGATAACAAATATTGATCATCGCGGTTGAAAGGTGTGGTATCCTTTTTATTCAATACTTCGATCACACCGATCACATCATCCTTGACCATCATTGGCACTACCAATAATGCCTGAGTGACAAAACCAGTCTGCTTGTCAGTGCCCTTAAACCACTCCGGAGAAGATTGAACGTCATTCACGATGATCGGCTGGTGAGTCTTCACAGCCTTTCCCACCAGCCCCGCTCCGGGTGCCATGCGGCGGCCTTCCAGATCCTTGGCTACCGGACCTACCGTGACCCGGAAAACCAATTCGTCGGTTTGTTCATCCACCAACAACAAACTACCGGCTTCACAATTTAAGATCTCTACCGCACTATCCAGGATATTTTGCAGCAACGGTTCCGAAGCCAGGTTAGAGGTCAATTGGCGCGTTACTTCATTCAAGGTGCTCAACTGGCGGGCGCGCCGTTCTGCTTCAGAAAGCAGGCGCGCCTTCACAATGGCTCCCGCCACCTGGTCCGAGATGCTTTGCAACAGACCCAGTTGCTCAGCCGTGTAGCTCACCGTTGTATCCCGCTTCGCCAGGGTCAGTGCGCCGATGGTTTCTGCGCCTGCGTTTAACGGCACGCTCATCCAGGCATACACCCCCGCCTTGGTAGGGATCATGGCCCGCTTCTGGCATTCCCGCGCATAATCATCTGTATAGATTGGGCGGCGAGAGCGGATCACTTCTTGAACCAATGTCTGGGCTGGGGAAACCACTACCTGCTCTTTTTCGGAAATACGTTCATCATTCTCAACATAAAAGGCCTGCACCAACTGGTTTGTCCCAGAGTCCACCAACAACAAATCCAGATCTTCTGCTGGGATGATCTGAACGGCCTGCGCATAGATCAATTCATAAATATCATCCAGGTTAATGGTAATGTTGACGCCCTGAGCTACGCGGGACAGCACGTTCATTTGCCTCACCCGGTTCTCCATGTTGACCACTACCTGGCTGCGTTCAATTGCGAGAGCGGATTGGTCGCACAAAGAGCTCAAGAAAGTGATCTCGGCAGCCGAATAAGGTTCTCCAGAAATGTGCGGACCTAAAGCGATCCAGCCTGCCAGGCGGTCACGGCCGGGCAGCGGCACAAACAACTGGGCGCCCAGCAAACTAAGCCGCGCCTGTTCAGTTTTTAATGGTTCCGGAAAATTATTGGAATTCGACAGATACAAAGCTTCTCGTTGATTGAACATCATCTGCACCAACGGGTTGTTTATCGGGAAGCGCAAGTCGCTGGTGAGCTGCCCAAGTGAATCCGGCGTGGCAGCATACTGCTCGCTCAACACATCAATAACAAAGATATGCAAACGACTCGGCGACAAAGATCGTTCGATATAGCCGCGCATGATCCGCACGATTGTCTGTACATCGGTAACACTGGTCAGATCTCCGCTGAAAGTGTTCAGGCGCTCCTGATAAGCATGGCGTCCACGGAAGAAGAGCACATCCACCAAATTTTCCAGCCGCTGACGCAACGGCGTGATCAATAAAGCCAGGGCAAAGATGATAAAACCAACAAACGCCGGTGTGACCGACAGGCCAATTCCCGAAAGCAATACTCCTGCGCCGCTTAATAGAAGCGCATAACCGCCCGCGACCAATACCCCCATTAAGGCATACAACACTGCACGGCTGAGCACGTAATCCGCCTGCAGCATGCGGTGGCGCTGAACTGCCAACGCGGTCAACACCGGAAAGACCGCTAACGGCAAAAGCAGGAAAGGCGAGAAGGGCAGATTTTCAACAAAAATGGGGGTCAATAAAAACCAAATCACCATAGGCCCAAAAGAGGCCAGGGCTGCCCACAACACCACGCGAACCTGTTCGCGTTCCGCCGGAGAGATCATCCGGTTGCGCCGAAAGAGTACCCATATCACCGCAAAGACCGCCATAATCCCGGTGAGGATAAAATCGATCCGCCAGGCCAGGATATACAGCGTGGGAGCAGCGAAATTGAACAAAGTATAGAATGTGAAAACTGCCGCGGCCGCCGCGATAACGTATCCAATGATGCGCAGGAACGGCATCCTTTCGACATACGGGTCCTCACTGGGGAAAGTGAAAGCCAGATTGACCAATGCGCCACCGGTCAAAACTAGCCCTAAGGACCAGAGATGAGAAAAATAATGGGTAGTATATAGATCAAAGAGGCATCCGGTTGCCAGGGCAACCGACGCCCCCATTAACGCAAATGCCCGTCCCGGCGGAGACCGCCGCCGGGTGACAAATATCCAGGTGCCGGTGCCAAGATACACCATTCCAATCAAGTAAGGCACGTAGAAGAAAGCTACCAGGTCTTGGGTCGGGAATTGAAGTAGCGGAGCATTTTCTGTCACCACCGTCCCGCCAGCACCCGCAGACACATCTTTTAATGCGATGCTTACAATGTCACCTACCTTATGCTGTTTAAGGAAGGCTGACAATCCTGGCCAACCAATCACCTGCATTCCATCCACTGATTGGATCTGGTAACTAAAATACCATTTCTCGTTGATTGCCGTCCAATCCGACGGCTGTAGCGAGGATTCAACATTATTGAACATCATGGTGTTCTCAATGAATCCCCCCAGAAAAGGAGTCCCGGCATAATCAATCGCAATAAAAGGCAACAGGGCGTAAACAACCAGGGTCAACAACAAGAACAAAAAAACAAAAACCTGTGCAGATATTTGAATAGGAGATTGATCTTGGAATAAAGCAGCAAATGGATTCTTGGTTTTTGCCATGCGGCTTCCTCTAAAGATAATAGTCTAATGTTAAATATTATACTCTATTCAATATAATTGATTTGACAATTTATCTGCTGCTCCCTATACTTAACATAATTGTAATGAATGGACCCGTCCCCTGGCTGCAATTTTTAAATTTCCACGATTGGAGTTGATTTATGAGCGAAATAAACTTGAAATCCACCATTCAGGCACCTGTTGCCGAAGTGTATCGCAATCTGACCAATGCTATGACTTTACGTGAGTGGCTGTGTGATGTTGCCACAATCGACCCGCGTCCAGGTGGAAGAATCTATTTTTACTGGAACAGCGGTTATTATACCTGTGGTGAATTTATTCACGCCTCAGCTATTTCTGAGGTCGAGCAGGGGATTGAGTTCACTTGGCGAGGGCGAGGAGATCCGGATGAGACCAGGGTCAAAATCCAGCTCGCCGATCAAAATGGCACCACTGAACTGACATTGACCCATTCCGGGCTGGGCGACGGCGATAACTGGAAGACTGCCCAGGCAGAGATTCGCCGCGGGTGGGAAATCGGCTTGCGTAATTTGACGCATGTTACCGAGAGCGGTCCCGACCTACGCATCACCAAAAAACCCATGCTGGGGATCTTCCTGGCCCAATTTGACCCAGGCAAGGCCAAAGAATTGGGATTTCCCGTCAGCGAAGGGGTCCTGTTGGGCGGCGTTGTAGAAGGAATGGGCGCCGACAAAGCTGGTTTGAAGAAAGATGATCTGGTGGTGGAGATCAATGGCATCCCCACACCCACAATCCCAGCCCTGGGAGCAGCAATACAAGGACACGAAGCCGGCGAGAAAGTAGCACTAGTGTATTATCGGGGAAACGAGAAACGTAATGCAGAGATGGAACTCTCTCACCGCCCGCTGCCGGAAATTCCACCCACAGGCCCGGCGCTGGCTGCCAAACTTCGCCACGATTACCAGGAGGCCCTGTCAGCCATTCACCATGCTCTGGAAGGAGTGATGGACGACGAAGCTTCTTTATCCCCTGCAGTAGGAGAATGGAGCATTAAGGAAATTGTTGCACACTTGATCCACACGGAGGAAGGACTGCGTTCCTGGATCCATCAATTAGTGATGGGGCAAGAGCAAGTTTCCGACGATTATGTCGATAACCTGACCATTCATAACCAGGCTACAGTAAAAGCTTACTTTGCCCTGGAAGCCTTGATGGCAGCCCTGGAATATCAAACCAGTGAAACCGTTAATTTAGTCGAATTGCTTCCCAAGGACTTTTCTGCCCACAAGGGAACCTTCTGGCGTATGGGACAAACCCTGGTGCAAATGCCAGGCCACATCCAGAGTCACATTCCACAAATTGAAGCTGCATTAAGCGCCGCCCGAAGGGACCAGTAACAAATTCTTATTACAACCAGCGCCGGGGAAGCAAATTCTTCAATCTACCACCCGTAAGTCTTCCCCGGCCCAACAATCGCCCGGCAGGATCCTCGACGATCCGCAACCCTTCGCCATCCACCCCATGTAAATCTTCCCCACGCAGCCAGGATGCACTTTGCGTTTCATCGAGACGTAATTTGCCGGTATGGAAACGTGGCGTAAATCGCGCCACCCAATCATGCCCCGGAACAAATCCTTCAACGGTGTCCTCGCCCACCGCCAACCCGGCAGACTGCACCGGAAAGTCCGGCAGGCGGGTCAACAGCAATTCCGGCAGGGCCAAAATAGTTTTGCCCAGCCGCCACAGCTCAAGGCTCGATTCCATCAACACCGCTTCCAGATCGAATTCAAATAACCGGCGCATTTCACCATCCAGCCTTTCCACTTCCCCGCGGGTCAAACATTGCAATCCCGCTTTTTCCAAAGGTCGTGAGGGAAGGAGTCGATGACCGCCAGGCAGCGTATCGTCTTTCACGATCAATGCTGCAAAGAAACCACTAGTGCCGAAGCTATGCGGCCACAAGCGGGCCGCACCGCGTATCGCTGGATCAAATCGGCGCTCCCCATCTCCCTTCAGGGCCGGGGCAGGATGTGGCAGGCGTTCTGCGGTATTTAAAATACAGACAGCCGATCCAAATTGATCCAGGATGGCTTGCAATACGCCCTCATCCTCAGCCGGGGTCAAGGTGCAGGTCGAATAGACCACCTGTCCACCCGGACGCACTGCTCTGAGAGCCGAGGCCAATAAACGCGCCTGCCGCCCGGAGAGCTGGCTTCGCTCCCGGGCTGTGATCGGCCGCATTGGGTGCGATTCGCTGGTGCGCAGACCCTGCATGCTGCACGGGGCATCCAGCAACACCCGGTCAAAGGTATCGGGGAACCACTCGCCATAATGTTCGCCAGGAAACGCGCCCACGGCTGCATTCACCGCACCCCAATTCTGCAACACCAGACGCAGGGCGGTCAGGCGGTCCTGGCTGGAATCGTTGGCTAGAAGAAGGCCGTGTTCGCCCATTTTAGCGCACAAATGGGTGCTTTTTCCGCCTGGAGAAGCCGCCATATCCAGCACGAACGGCTGGTCGAGGCCCTCCCAGTCAAACAATTCCACCGGCAGCATGGATGCTGCGTCCTGAATATAAAATTGCCCCAGGCGATGTTCCAGGGCCTGGCTGACCGGTGCAGGGGTTTCATCAACCCACCAGCCTGTAGGGCAATAAGGTACCGGAGATAAACGCCATCTGTAGCGTTCCGACCATTCCTGTGGAGCCACGCTTGCATCTACCTTTAACGGATTGACCCTGAATGCCGTCTTGAGCGGTTGCTCCAATTCGTGTTCCAGGGCGGCCAGCTCTTCCACAGAGAGCAAATGTTGGAAGTCCTTAGTCGTCAGCGTGGTGCTTTCGGTACTTCTCGCTTTAGTTTGATGATTACTGCGTTTTTTTGCCATATCTCATTCCCTGCAACGCAGGCAGAAAATCAATTCATTTCCGATCTGCAATTCAGTGACCGGCCAATCCAGTCCATCCAGGTTTGAATAAACCAGGCGCCGGTGCCCTTCGGATAGATCGTGGCGGCCATTCAAACTGGCTGCCGGCAGCGAGACCAACAACCACTTTACCTGCAGCGCACGCCAGAAGATGCGATTACACCCATGTTGACGTTGTTCAAAACGGTGCGCTTCTTTAAAAAAGAGAGCTACATCAGCTTCAAATTGCGGCGGATGCAGGATCACATCCCGAACCTCGGCTAGTGGCTCGAATTTGTTTGCGCACAGGTACCGGTTGATCAACGCCACCCGAGGCGCATGCACATCATAAGCATGGTAACGGGTTCTGGCGGGCAAGCCCATCCAGGGCAGGCCAAACGGATGCATCCCGCAGGCCAGGTCCAGCAAACTGGAGGGCTGTCCTGTAATCGCGAACAGACGGGTATAAAAATTCTCAATAAATGGCAGACGCTCGCGGGTGGAAGCATGCGACTCTAACATGCGTCGAGAGAAATCCAGAAGACCTTGCGGATCGGACAATCCTTCCATCTCAAATCCAGCACGGGCGTAATCAGGATCGCCAAGGTACGGCGCAATAATATTATGTAACTTCTCGCGGGCCGACTGGATTGCATCCTTATAGTTTCGCTGTCGGGCCAATTCCTGCCACAACAGATCTTGTACAGTCTCCAATGGAATCCCCAACGAACGATATTTCTTTCCGGAAAGGATCTCCTCAGCCCAGCCTGCCACATTTTCTGGCCCTGGAATTTCGCGACTCATTTTGCCCCCTTGCGCACCAAGAACGCCAGTTCACTCTGGAATTCGAAGCGTTCCAAGGTCCATGGACGAGCCGAAACAAGCTCTCGGAAATTCGCCTCGTAGTTGCGCGGCATGCCTTTGGCGTGCCCGCCCAGGCTGCGCGCCGGAAACGAGACCAGCACATACTCCGCGGGAATGGCATCCAACAGGCGCAGGCTGATACCCTTCTCTACTTGCTCCAGGCATGGCAATGTCTTGAGCAGGAGCGCCAGTTGAACAGGGGAATCATAGCCCTTTCCACCCCCAGCCCATCCCACCAAATCTACCACATCCACCTTGCCCGGCTGCCCCACGTGCGCCAGGTACAGGTTGAGGAATTCCACCAATTCAGGGTAGATCTCGCAGCCGTAATACGGCGCGCCAGGTTGCAAGGGCAGCCAGCTCAAAGCCAAAGGATTCAGCCCGCAAGCCAGGTCAAGCAGCGAGGTGACCGGAGCAATCCCGGCCAGCGCCGTGTAGAAAAAATTCTCCAAAATGAGCAGACGTTCTCGGGTTGAGGCGTGCTGGCGCATGATAGATACACACCAGGACCGCAATCCGGGATCTGCTGGATCGTGCGGAAGGTCGGCCAAGTCCCGCCGCCAACGCTCCAAGTCAAGTCCGCCTTCCTGGTAAGCGGAACCTACCTGGTGCAGCCGCGCACGTACCGCTTTGATGGTCTCCTTCACAGCGCGTCCTTTACCCAACTCTTGGGAGGCAATCCGGCGCACCAGATCAGGCGCAATCGCCCGGTATTTGGGGCTGGATTGGATCTCACTCACCAATTCATCCAGATTCATTGGGCTAACCTGGAAGTCAATTCGATCATGAAGCGTAAATTATGAACAGTTGCCAGACGGAAATAAAGACTGTCGTTCAGTTTGAATAAGTGGTGTAAATACCCCGCCGAGTAGCGCCGGCAGGTCAGGCAATCACAGCCAGGAGAGATCGGCCGGTCTGCTTTAACATGCTTTTCATCGTTGATATACACATATTGCAGCCATTCTCCCGCCAAGCTGGATTGAGTGAAGGCGTAAAGACGCCCGTGCCGTGCATCGCGGGTAGGCATTGCGCTGTCAAAAATACCGTATCCCAATTGGTAACAGGCTTGAACGTTCTTAGGATGGCCCACCCCCAGGGCGTGCATGGGAAATTGCGGCGGGATCAATTCACGGCAATAGCCCAGGATATCTTCAAGCAACCCACCCTCCCCATCCAACGGCCAACCGCCATAACCAAACCCGTCAAAACCAATCTCCAACAAGGCCTCGGCGCACTGCTTACGCAACTCCTTAAAACCTCCCCCCTGCACAACGCCAAACAGTCGCGGGCGGTGAATCTCATCGAGCCGTTTTTGCTTGCATAACTTCTCGAATTCCACCTTGCAGCGCTTGGCCCAGGCCACTGTGCGCGTCACAGATTTACGCTGCTCATCCAACGAGGCATCTACATGCGTGCAATCGTCCAGGCAAATCACCACATCGCTGCCGTAAGCCATCTGCAATTGGACGGATTTTTCGGGCGTGAGAAGAAATTTCCTTGTACTACCTTCCGGCTGAAAACTCAACCCTTGTTCGGTTAATCTACCAAAACTTGCATTTTGACGGATTAGAGAATATGCTTGAAAACCACCCGAATCGGTGATGATCGGCAATGGCCACCCTGACATTTTGTGCAGCCCACCCAGAGATTGAATAGTCGATGAACCGGGGCGCTGCATCAAATGGAAAGTATTCATTACCACGGCCGTAACCCTGCAATCCAGCAGATCTTCAGCGTCTACTGCCCGAACCACACCATAAGTGGCATCCGGCATATAAACCGGCAAACTCAGTTCGCCATGCGCCAGGGTCAATCGACGAGGAAAATCAGGCATGCGGCTTCTCCTCCTGCACTCTTTCCACTTCCAGACGCAGACCGATAACTTTGGCTACACGAATTCGTGCGCCAACTGGTATTTCTACCTCAGAGGTAGCGCTCCATAGCTCCCCGCCCACCTGCACTTGCATTCCCCGGCCACTGCCGCGCACCACCCCCTCGCGCCCAACCAGCGCGGCACTTCCCGTGCGAACCGGCGTCTGCTGCGCACGCACTCCGATCATCACGATCGCAAAGAAACTTCCCCCGATCACCAAGCCGGTCAAGATTACCAATGGTACTGAAACCCCCTTGAATCCCGGCACACTGACCGAATTGAAAAGCACCAACGCACCGGCAATGAAGGATGCCACGCCAGCGGCAGTCAACGCCCCGTGAGTGGGAGCCTTAATATCCAGCACAAACAAGACGAATGAAATAATAATAAAGAGCAAACCAAACCAATTTACCGGCAGGATGCCCATTCCATAGACCGCCAAAAGCACAAACACCGCCCCAATAAATCCAGAAACCCATCCGCCCGGTGTGGATATTTCAATTAATATGGCTTGCAAGCCGACCGCCAACAGCAGGAAAACCAGATTAGTATTGGTTAGCAGGATCAAGACTTGATCTATCCAGTTCACTTGAATTTCTTCGACGCGTGCATTGGTTGTATGAAGAACAACCTCCCGATCCAACACCATCACGTTGCGACCGTCTACCTGGGCCAAAAGATCATCCAATGAATCCGCTTTATAATCGATCAGCCCGATCTGCAGGGCTTGATCTACGGTAACAGCGCGGGCGTCGTCAATCATGGATTCAGCCAGGCGCACAGCCTCCGGTGGGCGTTGAGCTGCCAGGTTGCGGATCGAGGCTTTCATCACTTCCTTGACTTTGGCTTCCATGGTTTCGCCAATATCTTCTCCCTGGCTTCCAACCGGGCTGGCTGCTCCAATCAAGGTTTCTGGCGCCATTGCGGATAGATGCCCGGCAAGGGTGATCAATGTTCCGGCGGAACCGGCCATAGCGCCTCTTGGGTAGACGTACACGATTACCGGATGCGAATAGTTGCGAATGCGCTGCACGATCCGATCCATCAGGTCGATACTTCCTCCCGGCGTGTTCAGTTCGACCACCACCAGTTCCGCCTCCATTTGCTCGGCCTGATCCAGCCCGCGCTGAAGGTAGGTTTCCATCACCGGTTCCAATTCCCCTTCCAGGCGCAGAACTACCACCACAGGCCGATCATCCTGGGCGCGGGCCGCTTTGAGTGGAAGCCCAAACCCCGCTAAAAGTCCGGCCGCCAGAAATATTACTCCAAACCAGGAAAAAAATCTCTTCATTTATTCCAGGGATAATACCAGCCGTGCCAGAATGCCTGGGCGCGAAGTTTTTCCAGCGCCTCTTTATTCAACAAATTTCCATCAGAGGCGCGCACATTGGCCTCAACATTTCGCAGCTTACGCATGCCAGGCATGGTAGTTGTCACTGCTGGATGGCTGAGAATGAATTTCAAGGCCAGTGTGGCTAAATCGGGTGCGTTTTCATCCAGGTTTTCGCGCAGCGCATCTAGTTTATTGTTGGCAATTTGCAGGCGCTCCGGGGTCAGCCAATCCTTACGCCAATCTCCCGGTTCAAATACATGCCCGGGTTTAAACGCTCCAGTAAGCACACCTTCCTCAAAAGGCACACGCGCCAGGATGCCCACACCCTGCTCCAACGCTGCCGGGAAAAGCTGCTCGGCTGGACGCTGTTCGAAAATATTGTAGATCACCTGCACGCTGTCCACCAGCCCTGCCTTGACCAGGTTGACGCCGCCATATGGATCCCAATCATTGACCGACACGCCGTACGCGCGAATCTTTCCTTGCTTCTTCAGATCTTCAAAAGCTTCTCGCCATTCCAGTTGGGTGGTGTAATCATCTGTCCAGGCATGCAATTGCTGCAAGTCAAGGTAATCGGTGCCAAGATGCTTCAAAGATTGCTCGGTACTTTCAATGATATGATGCCGCGGAAACGTGTCGGCAAGCGGTGTACCGGCAGTGACCGGCCATTTATGCGACATGGGAGGTACTTTGCTGGCAATGATCACCTTATCCCGTTTTGCGCGAAATGCCTGGCCGATCAAACGCTCAGAATGCCCATTGCCATATACAGCGGCGGTATCATAGAAATTAATCCCAAGATCGTAGGCGCGTTGCAAAGCTGCCAGAGCTTCTTGATCGTCCGGCTTTCCCCATTCGCCGCCGATTCCCCAGGCGCCGAAGCCGATCTCGCTGATCATCAGATTTGTTTTTCCAAGCTTGCGGTATTTCATAATTGATCTCCTGGATTTTATTATACCCAATTATAAACACGCAGAGGTACCCCGGCATCTGTGTTTGCCCGGATACCTCCGCGTCAAGGATCCTTTTCGTTCAGATTCGCTGATCAGTCCTTCGGATGTGTAGCGAAAACAAAATCCCACAATGGAGAAGAAACGCCAAAGCGTTGTTCCGGGGTCTTATAATGATGCTGCATGTGATAGCGCTTGATGTACTTCCACCAACCGGAACGCATGGCAAAATGATGGGTGGCGTAATGGGTGAGATCATAGATCAGATAGCCCACAATGAATCCAGAGAAGGTTGGAAATACCCATTGTGGAGCGCCCAGGATCACCTTGAAAAGCAGCACAAACAAGCCAAAGAAGATCGCTGCCAGCGGAATGCTGACTACCGGCGGCATCACCAGGCGAGTCTTGCACTGTGGTTGGTGGTGGTGCACCCCATGGAAAAGATACACGATCCTTTCCATTGTTTTTCCTCTGGCGTTGAAATGAAAAACGAAACGGTGAAGCAAATACTCGGAAAGGGTCCACAGGAATATCCCAAGCAGGAAGCCAAGCAGGATATGCCAGGGGAAAGCCGCCACGCTCCAGTCCAGGAACGCCCGAACCATGAAATAGACTGCTACGGGCGCCCAAATCACTGTGATCGTCACTGGAGAAATATGTGAGAAAAACTCCAAGAAATCGGACTTAAACAAACGGATCGGGGTTTCAGAATGGTCAATTGGGTAATGGGGCATTATACAAATCTCCTCTCAGAATATGGGGGTCACGGACAATCGGCGCCTCACAGCACCGGTAAAATGCTTATCCAACCCGGGCGTTCTGCCGCAGCAGCCTCAAGGGCCGCAGCATCGCCCACCACAACAACCCGGCTGTTGCCGTTCATTCTAAGCAGGGCCTCGCCCATCCTGCGGAAGTCATCCGCCTTTGTGCCCAACACTTCATCCCTTTGGCGCTGCAAATCCTCGTCGCTGACCCTGGCCAGGTAACGAGCCAGGGCAGTATATCCTTTTGCATCCGGGAGCATGTAAAAATCCAGTTCTCCGACCGCACCAATCACCGAGCGGGTTACTTCAGCTTCATCGATCTGTAATCCTGTCAGGAACTGAGCGGTTTGGTCGTACACATCCAACGTGCTCAACAGATTCGGATCGCGGTAAGAGACAAAATTGAAAATGCCGGTGTGGCGGTCGAAATTGCAGCCGCCGCCATACGCTCCACCCATCACGCGCACCCGCTGCCACAGCCAGGTGCTGTTCAAGTAATTGATGATTGGGAGAGCCGAGCCATGCATGCGGTAACCATAGCGGTAAATATCCCCTGCCTTGGCAACATAATTGACCGTGGAGGGAATACTCAATCCCTCCACAGAAGGCAGAGTGCTAATCTTCCATTCTTCGGTTTGAAATGGCTTTACCGGCAATTCAGCCAGCAGATCAGCCAACCCACCACGAATCTGCTCAAAACCAGCCGCGTTCACAGTGATATTGACCAGTGCTGAACGGCGGTTAACCAGCCGCTCGCGAATGCCCTGATAGACCTCTTCAACAGACGGCCAGTCATTTTCGATCTGATCCACTAATCGGCGCAGGAAGAACAATTGCTCCACTCCGCCAAAGACTTCATTCAACCAATAGGTTTCATTGAACACAGATTTTACTCGTCCGCTGGCGACCCGGTTCCCGGCTTCAGCCAGGCTGCCCTCGATCGATGCCCGTGCCTCTAAAGCCATCTGGCGCAGACGCTCGCGGTCATCCAACCTGCCCGAGAAAAGAATATCGCGGAGGATCGCAAACATTTCAGGCACCTGCGGCAGCATGGATTTGCCGCGCAGGAACAACCACGCTTCACCGCGCGGTTCTCCGCGCACCGGCAGGTTCAACAGAGAGGCATGCACGCCGCCCGTATTGCGCCCTATCCTTTGCAGGAAGGACACAAAATCCTCCTTTTGGGTTCCCATCTCCGTCAAGGAATGACCAAAGAGTGGTAAATAAGGCAGCCATTCTTGTGGGATGGAATGCAAATCAAATCCCAGTTCAAAGTAACAAATGCCGTTGGTGAACAGGTCGTGGACCAGCACGTCCACCCCAGCCAGATTTATCTTTTCGGAGGGAATGGAGTGGAATTTTGGATCCAGGTCGGAGAGCTTGAGCGTCGGGATGGTCGCTAGGGCTTCTGGGCTATCGGGAATCTCCTGGCGGCGTTTCAGTTCCTCTGCATCCGCCTCCACCAAATGGCGCTCTTGTTGATCCATTGAAGCCCAGATGCGTGCCAGGCGATCAGCTTCTTCCGCTGCACGGCGCTCCGCCAGCATCGAATCCGGTTTCAACACCACCGCAACCCGGTGGCAGTTGTCCAGCAAATAACGCTGGATCAGGCTTTCAAAATAGCGTTCTCCGCGTTGCACACGCGCTTTGACCGACTGGAGTGGCAGCTCGAAGGCCAGCGGTTCCAGCGGATTTCCATCATACAACCAGGTGCTGAGAGCGCGTAGCATCCAGATCAATCCTCGCGGGAAACGTCCGGTATTGCTCTCACGTAAATCAAATTCGTACGTATTGATCGAGGCCGCCAATGTCCCTTCGTCGATCCCGTCTTCAGCCAATTTCTTCAAAGTAGATAGGACCAACGCTTCAACTTCATCCAGACGGTCTTCCATTACCCCCTTCAGGCCAACCGAAAAAACCAATTGACGAAGGCTGTCATCCAGCCCGTGCCCGACCACCTCTTCACCCAGTTCCGATTCGTTCAGGGCGCGCCGCAGCGGAGAAGCCGAGTTGCCCAGCAAGATCTCACTGAGTATCTGTAAGCCAGTGACGGTTTCCATATCCGTCTTATCATTTAACCCCCAGTTAAGCGTAATATGGTGCTTGGGCTCATCTTCCGCTTCCGCGGTATCAAAAGGAATCTCTCTCCGTTGAGGTTGTTCAAAGCCAGCCTGAAGGGTGATCTTTGAATTTACATCCTGGGCAGGGAAATCCTTTAAGTATTCGTCCAGCCGGCGCAAACGCTCAGTAGGATCGTCGTTTCCCCAGAAATAGATCCAGGCATTGGATGGATGGTAATAGGTTGCATGAAAAGCGCGAAATTGTTCATAGGTCAGGTCAGGTATTGAAGCCGGATCACCGCCCGAATCCAATCCATACAGGGTATCGGGGAACAATGCTCGTTGCGACCAGTCGCCCAAAACATCGTCTGGCGAGGAATGCGCGCCTTTCATTTCATTGTAAACAATTCCTTTGTAGGTCAGCGGTCCTTCCGGACTTTCTACCTCAAAATGCCATCCCTCTTGCAGAAAGCTATAACGGTCGATCTTGGGATAAAAAACCGCGTCCAGGTAAATATCCAATAAGTTGTAAAAATCCTGCACATTCTGACTGGCCGCCGGATAAACGGTCTTATCTGGATAAGTAAATGCATTAACAAAGGTATTCAGCGATCCCTTAAGCAATTCCACAAAAGGCTCTTTCACCGGGTATTTGCGCGAACCATTCAACACGGTATGCTCAATAATATGCGCTACGCCGGTTGAGTCTGCCGGTGTGGTTCGGAAGGTAATCCCAAACACCTTGTTCTCATCGTCATTTTCCATCGAAAGCAACCGCGCCCCGGAATGGGCATGCCGGTAAAGTTTTGAAATTGTGTTCAGTTCGGGGATTTTTTGCTCATGGAGCAATTCAAAACCGTGCACCAATATCATCCACCACCTCGACCATTATAAGTTGGACGTATTATATCAGATTTTATTTTTTCCTCCCTTCTAGTAGTTTAATGGTACTTGACTCTTGATCTTTACATGATAATATGGATAAAGCTTATCGTATTCAAGAAAAGGAGTATCTCGATGAATACAGATTTGAACTTGATGCTAGCCCAAATGCTCAACAAGCAACAGGTTGAGCAATCGTCCAATGAACGTTACATCAAAGAACTCCAACATGCTGTTACCGAATGCGAGTCGGGTAACAACGATTGTTGATGATCCTCTGGCTTATGCCAGCCTATCCTGATAGCAGCCTTCTCGGCCTCTCCCGAGAAGGCTGCTCTTTTTTGTTTGTCATTTTCGGATTATTCGATTATGATTTTAAGTAATGCGTTCATCCGAATCACCTTTCCTGGCAGATTGGTTTGCAGTATCAATGCGTTGGTTGAGCATTGTAGGCTTTACCATCGTGCTGGCATTCACTTCCAATTTGAACCTGTCCCAAGCTTTGGTGTTGGGTGGGATGATCCTGTGGAACCTGATTAACAGCGGTTTGGCGGCCACCAATCGACGCTTGCGTGGACACCGCCTATGGAATATCCTTGTTGATTCAGCCTTAAGCCTGCTCTTATTCACCGTCACTGGCCTGCTGACCGGTCCATTGGCCGGCTGCGCCTTGTTAGTGCTATTCTCCACAGCAATCTATTATTCCCTTAAGATCAGCCTGATCGTGGCAACGGCAGTCTCGGCCGGCCAGATCCTTTTAGTTTTCCTTCTCACCCCAACGTTGCTCCAGCCGTTGCCTGTGGCGCTCTTGTTGGGATTCAATTTTCTTTGTGCTATTTTGTTGGGTATCTTTGGCAGCCGCTTGTTTACCCGGCTGCGCGCTGATTATTTCAACCAGATCAGCAAAAGGCAAGACCACGACCGAAAAACTCAGCGTGAAGAACGCTCTCGCATCAATGCTATCTACCAAATGACTGAAACCCTCAGTTCCACGCTCAACTACCATGATGTTTTGGAAGCGACTTTGGATGTCAGCGCTGGGGCATTGGGAGAATCCGCATCGGCATCCGGCCAATTGCTCAGTGCCGTGCTTTTGTTTAATCAAGAGGAGCGCCTGGAAATTGGCACCTCGCGCCATTTTCCAGCCCCCGATTTACGTAATACATTTCAAGCCGAGGAAGGAGCGCTCAAGACGGTCCTCACCACAGCCGAACCGTTCTGGTTTTCCTCGCCGGGTAGCGACCCCGAGCTATCTTCGCTGAGCGGGTTGCATACCTGCCAATCGGTTTTTCTTTTACCTCTCCGGCGCGGCTTGAACGCGTACGGCGTTTTGCTCTTCGCCCATCCCGCCCCCGATTTCTTCAATCCAGACCGCCGCGACCTCCTGGCCTTGATTGCCCAACAAGCCGTGATTGCCATTCAAAATGCACGCCTTTTCCAGGATATCCAGGAAGAGAAACAACGAATTATTGATACACAAGACGAGGCTCGCAAAAAGTTGGCGCGCGATCTGCACGATGGACCCACCCAGTCGATCTCTGCCATTGCCATGCAAGTCAATATCGCCCGCAAGCTCCTGGAGCAGGACCCTGCTCGAGCCGGGAATGAAATGTCCAAGATCGAAGAACTGGCACGCCGCACCACCCAGGAAATGCGCCACATGCTCTTCACCTTACGCCCGCTGGTGTTGGAAAGCGAAGGCTTGCAAGCCGCACTCCAAACCATGGCGGATAAGATGCAGGACATCTTTCAGCAAAAAGTGGTTATCCAGGTCAATCAAGATGTAATCCAGGAACTGGATAACAGCCGGCAGACGATCATTTTCTTCCTGGCCGAAGAAGCGGTCAACAATGCCCGCAAACACGCCCGTGCCAGCCTGGTAGGTGTCCGACTGGATTACTCCCCCACCGACCAAGAAATGGCCTTATTGGAGATCGCCGATAATGGGGTAGGTTTTGACTTGCAAACCGTTAGCGGCAGTTACGAACGGCGTGGCAGCCTGGGCATGATCAATCTTCAGGAACGCACCCGACTGATCAACGGCTTGCTGTCCATCGATACCGCCCCCGGAAAAGGCACGCGGGTAAAGATCCTGATTCCCCTCACCGATTCTGCCTACCAACGTCTACAGACCGGTCAGATCAGCCCCTGACCCGCTCTGGGAGCCCTTCCACCCACATCACCCCTAAAAAAGAGAATACTATGCCAGTCTCCACCGGAATTTACTTCTCGCTCTCTGAAAACTCACAGACCGGACGCCCCCCCATCATTTTACTGCATGGCGCCGGGGGCAGTCACCTCTGCTGGCCGATCGAACTGCGCCGCCTGGCCGGATACCGTGTACTCTCGCTCGATCTGCCTGGTCACGGGCGCTCCCCAGGCGTTGCACAACACACCATTGATGCTTACGGCCGGGAAGTGCGGGATTTCTTAGATTCGTTGGGCATCTATCGCGTGGTGATGGTGGGTTATGGGATGGGCGGCGCGATCGCCCAATGGTTGGCATTGGAGCATCCGGCGCTTGTCGCCGGTCTGGGATTGATCTCAACCGGCGCCTACATGGCCATTCCCGAAGGCTTGTTGGATGACCTTTCAAACCCGCTGACCTTCGATGAAGGAATGGATCGGCTGCGCAAACTGACTCTTGGGCCGAAGACTACCCAGGAACAAATCGATTCCTACATGAACCTTTTGAGGGAAGTCCGTCCAGGGGTTTTATATGGAGATTGGTGCGCAAAACTTGAATTTGACCTGCGCCAATCCGTGAACAAGATTGAATCCCCCACCTGGGTGGTAGTGGGCAGCGACGACCGGCTGACACCACTCCCGTATGCAAATTTCCTTGCCAGCCGCATTCGTACCGCCAACCTTCAGGTGATCCCTAATACCGGTCACCTTGTGATCAGCGAACAACCAGCTGCGCTGGCGGAAGGGCTGGCAGAATTTATGGAACGGGTTACACGATACGAATCTAAGCCCGCCAGCCGCCTACGCCGTCCCAAGCATACAGAAGGTGATCCGGGAGGCCCTTATTCACCTTCGTAAGGCGCTTGCGGATCCGGTTAAAGACCCACTCCATTAAGATCTTTCCGCCCAACTGATCCAGTCTCCGGCCTATTGCAATCGCCCGGATATTGCGGCATTGCACATTAAACCCGGCGCCCGGTCGTTCGGAAAGAAAATCATCATTTGCGCCAATTCTTACCAGCTCTTCTAGTAAATTATTCACTTCTTGTTTTTGTTCGGCAGGGAACGGGGGCTTGGAGAAGAGATCAGAAAAAAACGCCATAGAATATCCTTTTCCTTCTTTTCTTAAGAAAATTATACATCAAACGAGGGGCATTGCGCAGCCATCGGCCCGCGGATCGCTCCCACCGCTCAAAATTCCGCTCTCGTCATCGCGCAGGATGATCTGCCCTCGCCCAAATAACGCCCGACCCATCCCGGCTACCCTGCTCACCGGATGCCCCATTTCCGCCAGAGCGTGGAAGGTATCCTCTGGAATTCCCGTTTCCAGAGAAACCATTCCGTAATTCTTGCCCGGCGCTGGTTCGATGCAGAATCGCGGCCTATCCAGGGCTGCCTGTGGATCCAGGTGATCGTCCAGCAAATTAACCAACACCTGGGTGTGTCCCTGGGGCTGCATGAAACCACCCATCACCCCCAGGCTGGCATACAGGCTACCGTCCGGGCGGGTAACCATCGCCGGGATGATGGTATGGTAGGGACGTTTTCCCGGTGTCAATATGTTGGCATGACCTTCTTGCAGACTGAAATTATGTCCCCGGTTCTGCAGGGTGAATCCCCACCCCGAAGGAACGATTCCAGTGCCAAAACCCATATAATTCGAATTAATAAAAGAGCAGGCATTGCCGTCGCCGTCCACCACGCTGAAATAAACCGTTTCCGAATGACCAAACGGAATCCCATGCTGGGGATCCGGGTTGGCGCGCCGAAGGTCGATCAAGCTCCGGCGTGTCGTAGTATATTCGCTGCTGAGTAATCCTTCCAGCGGCGCCGGTGCCATTGCCGGATCAGCAATGTAATTGCGTCCGTCGGCAAACGCCAGACGGAGCGCTTCAATCATCAGGTGCAAGCGCTTAGGAGAAAGCGGCTCTAAGGACGCCAGATCAAATCCTTCCAGCAAATTGAGCGCCAGCAATGCCACCAACCCCTGTCCATTGGGAGGGCATTCCCAAACGCGCATCCCGCGATATGTCGTGGAGATTGGATCCTCCCACGTGCTGCGGTGAGCTGCCAGGTCACCTTCCGACATGCAACCTCCCGCCTGTCGCAGGGTGGCAACTACCGCTTGCGCGATCTCCCCCTCATAATACGCTGCTTTTCCTCCCCCGGCAATTGTCCGCAAGGTTCGCGCCAACCCAGGATTCCGGAAGATCTCGCCTGCCCGCGGACCGCGTCCGTCAATGGTCATCTCACGTCCGTTCAAGGCCTTGCTCAACTGCCCTTCGGCGCCGCGCTGCCAGAACCAGGAAGTCAAAGCCGAAACTGGAAATCCTTCCTCGGCTAACCGGATGGCCGGAGCAAGAATAGCCTCCAGGGTGAGTTTTCCAAACCGCTCTACAATATCGCACCAACCGGCGCACGCACCGGGTACGGTCACCGTATAAGGATGGTATGGGGGCAGTTCATCCCAATAGCCTTCTCTGTGCAGCTTTTCCAGGGTCAGGTCAGCTGGAGCGCGTCCTGACCCATTCAAAGCATAAACCTGCCGGAGACTGGCCTGGTAATATAAGGCAAAGCAATCGCCTCCCAACCCGGTTGAGGTAGGTTCCGTGACATTCAACGCTGCCGCCACAGCCACCGCCGCATCCGCCGCATTGCCTCCCTGGCGGAGGATCTCCAAACCAGCCGCTACCGCCAGAGGCTGGGAAGCAGCTACCATTCCATGCCGTCCAAAGACCGGCATCCGCTTTGTATCAAATTGAAAATCCATTAAATCACCTCGATCCCCTGCCCCGGGACCACATCTCCGATCTCCCAAGCCGGCTGTCCAATTTCAACTGCCTCCGTCATGAAAGCTGCGAACTCAGTTTCCGGCACTGCTAAGATCAGCCCGCCGCTGGTTTGCGGATCAAACAACAGCATTTGGTCCACCTCGTCCACTTCCGCGCCAAAATGGACCCCACCACCAAAGAACGCTTTGTTATCTGCTGCACCACCCGGGAACATCCATGCCTCAGCATACTTGCGTACACCGGAGATAAGAGGAATCTGCCGGTTATGGAAGACAAATTTAACCCCGCTGGATCGCGCCATTTCCAACGCGTGTCCCAGCAAACTGAAGCCAGTAACATCCGTGCCGGAAGCGACATGGTATTTGACCGCCAGGCGCGAGGCCTGGGCATTCAATCTTCCCATCCATCCCGTCACCTCAGCCACATCCTGCGCCGATGCCTTTTGGCGTTTCAAGGCTGTGGTGGTCACCCCAAAACCGAGCGGCTTGGTCAACACCAGGCGGTCTCCAGGACGCGCACCAGCCTTGGTGATCATCCTATGCGGATTGACGAACCCCAACACCACCAATCCATATTTGGGTTCTTTATCCTGCACCGTATGCCCACCGGCAACCACAGCTCCTGCCTCGCGAACTTTTTCTGCTCCACCGCGCAGGATCTCGGAAGAAATCATCGGATCCAGGTTAGGGGGAAGCGCAGCAATATTCAGGGTCAGGAACGGCGTTCCACCCATCGCATACACATCCGAGAGGCTGTTTGCGGCAGCCACTGATCCATAATCATAGGGGTCATCCACGACGGGGGTGAAGAAATCGGTCGTCGCAATCAAGGCACGGTGATCATCCAGCCGCCAGACCGCTGCGTCATCCGGCACGTTCAATCCCACCAACAAATCAGGATAATCCCCCATGTTGAAAATATTATCGAGGGGGCGCAGAACCTGCGCCAGCGTTTCCGCATTCAGCTTGGAAGCTCAACCCGCGCAGTTGGAAAAGCTGGTAAGACGAATCTGCTTTCCCGAAGGGGGGGGCGCCTGGGTGTCCATACACTCTCCTGATCATCGTATACATTAAACCTGGATGGGAAGAAAGTAGAACTTCCCTCCCATCCAGTATACAATAAAATTGGTTTTATGGGCGAAATCTAATTTTATGGAACGACGGTAGGTGTCGGAGTCGGTGATACCGTTGTGCTTTCGGTCGGGGTGGTTTCGGTCATAGTTGGGATGGGAAGGATGAAGGGCGAACCACTTGGCAGCAGCATAACCTGGATATCTGGAGCCAGCTTGGTGATGTACTGGTAACTCAGCAAATCGGGATTATCCTTCAACACATCCGCGATCATCTGCAAAGCCTTGGCCTCCGCTTCGGCCTGGATCAGACGCGCCTTGGCATCCCCTTCTGCGCGCGTGACCACCGCGTCCGCTGCACCTTTTGCCACTTCGCGAGCCTGCTCGGCTTCCTGCTTCTTGGATTCCACCACAAACCTGGCTTGCAGCGCCTGCTGTTCAGCAATTTGCTTCTGCTCCACCGACGCCGCGTATTCATCCGAGAAGGTAATATTGCGCAAAACAAAGTCCACCAGGATAAATCCGTTTTCTTCCAGCTTTTGTCTGAGCGTGCTGGTGATATCGTTGACCATATCCCCGCGCATTGAACTGATCACTTCGTCCACCTTGTATTTTGCAACAGCATCGCGAATAATCCCGCGCGATTGAGCACGCACCAGTTCATCCAGGTAGCGGTTCTGCCATTCAATATGCACCTGAATTACCTTGGCCGGATCGATGGCGAAGATCACCGAAGCATCCACATAGATCTGCTGCCCATCTTGCGTGCGGGCAGTGATGGAATCATCTCCCTGAACCGCGCCTTCGCTGGAAGCGACCGACATGGTATAAGTCTGGCGGGAAATGGGGTAGCGCACCACATACTCACCAAACGGGATGATCCAGTGCAGCCCAGGTTCCAGAACATCCTGGCGGTACCCCTCCGGCTGAAAGGCTGAAATGACGATGCCGCGTTCCTGCGGTTCAATGAAGACCAGGCCAGCGCTGATCAAACTGACCACTGCCGCAAAAACGATCAAGCAGGCGGCGATCAAGCCGCCCTTGCGGATCGGGCGGTTGTTCGAAGCGCGCATGATCACCAGAACCAAAATCCCGACCGCCAGCAACCACAAGGCGATCGAGGCCCCTTGTAAGATCGATGCAATATCCATATGAAAATCTCCTTCTTGGAATTGCATTATACATTTTTCTCATCTTTTGCGGGGTAAAGGTTTCTTGACCTTTTTAGGATGAGACACGATAATAAATTTGCCATGCGTACCAATATTACCCTCCTTGAGATTAAAAAGAATAGTCTGATCCTGGAAGGGTTGCCAGGTCTCGAAATCCACCCCGGCCAATACCTGTCGGCTGCGCTGCCCGGAGATGTGCTGCCGTCCATTCTCTTTCCGATCTGTATCACGGATGATCAGATCGAGGTGGCGGATCCATTCCCCTCCGAGTGGCGCGCCGGACAGGTGCTTGGGCTGCGCGGTCCCCTGGGCAAAGGTTTTCATCTTCCCACCCTTGCCCGCCGTGTTGCCCTGGGAGCCCTGGACCATTCTCCGGCGCGCCTGCTGCCCTTGATGGAACTTGCCCTGGCGCAAGGCACGGAAGTATGCCTTTACACCACTTCCCTCCCCTCCGGATTGCCGGAAGCCGTGGAGGTGCAGCCGCTCGACCTGCTGCGCGAAGCCTGGGGTTGGGCAGATTATCTGGCATTGGATTGTCCGGTGGAGAATTTTAACCGGATAGAAACATTCCTGCCCTCCCCGTGGCCCCACCGCCTGCCCTGCCCCGTCGAAGTCCTTGCCCACACGCAAATGCCCTGCGCCGCTCAGGCGGAATGCGGGCTGTGCGAGGTGAAGACCTCCCACGGCTGGAAGCACGCCTGCAAGGATGGCCCGGTATTTGACCTGGAAAGCCTGGTGTGAGCATGGATGATTTCGCCCTGGCCCCCGATCTTTTCTTCCCCTGGCTGAACAGCGCCGGCAGCCTGGGTTTTCTTCCACCTGCCGAATGGAACTGGCCTCGCCCAGCCGGAGCTTTTCTCACGCCACCGCTCAGCTACAAGCCGCGTACTCCTGCCGAAGATCGCACTGCGCTGCACTTCGCCGGCGGCTGCCTGCTGCACAGCGGCTTGCCCAATCCCGGCCTGCGTACTGCAGTCAAGCAATACGGCGCACGTTGGGCGTGCCTCAAACTTCCCGTCTGGATTCACCTGATCGCCGACGATCCGCGCGAGCTGGCCAACATGGTGCACACCTGTGAGAACCTGGAAAACGTCATGGCGCTCGAGATCGGTCTGCCGCCATTTGGGACCGCCCAGGAATGCCTGGATTTGTTGGACGCCGCTGCGGGGGAACTGCCCCTGATTGCTCACATCCCCCTCGAGCGCGCCGGAGAAGCCTGGTTGGCCGAACTCCCGCGCCACGGGGTTGGCGCCCTCAGCCTGGGTGCGCCGCGCGGCGTGCTTCCAAGTCCCATCCAAGCTGGGAAATGGATCAGTGGCAGGCTTTTCGGAAACGCTCTTTTTCCCCAGGTATTGTTCGCTGTACAGAAGTTAAATGGGTTCAACCTTTCCATCATTGCCGGCAGCGGGATATTCTCCCCTATCGAAGGTGAAGCGCTCATTCAGGCCGGTGCCTGGGCAGTTGCCCTGGACACCGTCCTGTGGAATCCTTTTCCAATCGAATAGCCGACTGCGACTTACATACCCGCGAAACGGATCAAAGCCGCATACGCCAGACAGAACTGAGCCACATGATAGGTGACGATCACGATCACGCTTGAATAGGGAAATCTGCGCACAAAGGTTTCGGTAGCCAGAGTGCTGTCAGAGATAAAGAACAGCAGACCGCCGACGGCTGCCAGGACCGCCGCTGAAAGGGTCCAATCGGGGCGCAGCAGAGTGCAAATAGCAGAAAAAGCCATCAAGGTCAGAATGATCGTATAAGCCAGCACCGGGATCTTCAACCCGGCCGCCTGCGGATCGCGCGCCAGACTGCGGTTGATGAACCTGTAGAATGTCCAGGCTGCGGCGCCCATCCCGACCAGGATCGCCAGCGTGCCCAGGTCAAGCGGCGGTAGGGTCTGGTTAAAGCCGACCAGATAGCAGACATGCCCTACAAAAAAGGCCAACAGGCCAAATATGAAAAAGCGTTTGGAGAAAAGCAAGAACACATCTCCTGCCAGCGAAAAGACCAGCGCCAGGCCAAACCAAAGCAGCACGCCCTGCCAATTTCCCAGCAGGCTGAACCAGATGATCAGTGCCACCAGCACACCTGGCTTGGTCACCCAACGCAGGCTCTTCCAGCCTCGCCACACCCCCACCCAATCCAAAACAGCCAACACTACCATGATCACAAGAATAGCTGTTTCCATGGAACCCTCCAATTACAGAATCAATTCAGGAACAGATCCTCAAAATCGATCTCTTCCTGAATTGATTATATATTAACTGGAAAAATCTATTCTTCGTTCTCGTATCCCAACCACCGGAGCGTGTTGGGATCATCCCGCCAGTTCTTGCTTACCTTTACCCGCAATTCAAGATACACCTTACGCGCACTCATCTCTTCGATCTCCTGGCGGGCGGTCGAACCGATCTTCTTCAGCATTGTCCCACCCTGGCCGATCACGATCCCCTTTTGGGAATCGCGTTCCACCAGCAGGGTCGCAGCGATGAAAGCTCCATCCTCGCCGCGCTCCTTGTAATCATCCAGGCGCACAGCGATGCAGTGCGGAACCTCATCACGCAGATGCAGCAAAGCCGCCTCGCGGATCAGCTCCACTGCGATCTCGCGCTCGTACAGGTCGGTCACCTGCTCGCTGTCATAAAACGGCTCCCCTTCCGGAAGATGGGCGATCACCATGGCCAACATCTCTTCTCGCCCACGTCCCTCCGCCGCCGAAAGTAATAGCGGCACCGACGCAGGCAGCAGCGCCTGGTATTCAGCCACACGCGCTTGCTGGGCTTCGGCAGGCATGCGGTCGATCTTGTTCAAGGCCAGGATCACCGGGGGCAGGCGCCGGATGGCTCGCAGGTGTTCAGCCACCAGCCCATCCTCGCTGTTCGGAGGTTCGGCAATATCCACCATCCAGACGATTACATCCACATCTTCCAGGGCCTGCAAGGCCACCTCGTTCATGTATTCGCCCAGTTTATGCACCGGCTTGTGGATGCCCGGCGTATCGACAAAAACGATCTGCGCATTTTCCAACGAGAGGATCCCCAGCTGGCGTTTTCGCGTGGTTTGCGGGCGCGGCGAAACCGCCGCTACCTTTTGCCCCAGCAGTCCATTCACCAGGGTAGATTTTCCCACGTTGGGACGCCCAACGATCGCCACGAATCCGGATTTGAAGGCCATTTTTACTCCCGGTAACTCAGTAATTGGTTGTCAGATCGATGTACCCGCGGTCGCGTGCTTTACGCTCGCAAGCAATGAAGATGAACCATCCCAGTATACCAAAAAGTACCGTTAATCCGATCAGGATCAGCATCAATGCGCCGTTGCTCAGGGTACTGAAGGTCGGAAATGCTGCCGCCACCTGGCCGATGATCGAGCGGCGGATCAATTCCAACCAATACGCCACCGGGATAATATAACCGACCGGGCGCAGGAAAGCCGGCAGCACTTCCAGCGGGAAGATCGCCCCGCTGAAGAGATACAATGCCCCGGCGACCGAATCGCCCAGGTAATCGCTGTGGTGGGCCAGCAGCAAGGTGATCCCTGCCAGCATCAAGCCCATCATCACCAACATCAGGATCCCGATCAACAGGCCGATGAGGAACAAAGGCCAATCCACCTGGGCTGGGTTAAAAGGAACCTGCAAGAACAGGATCCCAAAAGCCATGGTGATCACCACCGCCAGCGTGGTGGTAAGGATCTTGGCCATCGCGCGCCCCAGCAGGTAGAACGGCATCACGACCGGCGAGGTGTAGATATACTTCAAGGTCCGGTAGTGTTCGCGGTCGTCCACCACCGCCCAGGACACTCCCGTGGCGATCCCGCCTACGTACATATAAAAGGCATTGCCTATATACAGGTAGGCGAAGATCGGGCTGCCGAACTGCCCGTTGGTGATGATGCTGTACATGATCACCAGGATCCCGGCGCTGCTCAACGGCTTAACCACCGAGTAGATAAAGAAGAGGAAGGGATCCGTCCAGTTGGATTCGATCTGCCAGCCCAGCCAGGTGGCAGTGCGGAAAGAATCCCATATTTGTTTCCCGCGTGTGCGGGGGAGGAATGTTTTTTCTGCAATCATTGAATTACCTGATCGATTTCTCTAAATTAGCGTCGGCTCTCGGTGATGCGCCCTTCGCGGATTGCCAGGCGTTCCATATATCCAAGCAGCAGTCGCGCTCCAACGATGAACACCACGCACAGGACCAACAGGATCAGCAGCTCTAATTTCACCTCCAAGAAACCCAGGGCAGCCCCGCCGGCAAAGACCAACTGGCGCATCGCGTCCAACCCCAGGGTCAGCGGGATCAAAGACCCTGCCATTGAAACCCAGAAGGGAAAGCTTTTGATCGGAAAATAGAATCCTGAAACCAGGTAGATCGGTTCCTGGGCCAGGTTGCTGATGTGCCAGGCTTCACGGCTGAAGAGCAGGAACAAGGATGCTGCCATCATGCCCAGGCCATATAACGCGACCATGCTGACAATGAAGACCGCCGCCAGCTGTATCACGCTGACCACCGCGTAGGAAACCTGGAAGATCAGACTGCCGATCAGGATGATCGCCACCGCCCGCATGGTGGTAGCGAACAACCCGCCCAGCGCCATGCCCAGCAAGATCGCCATCATTGGCGCAGGAGAAGCAATATACAACCCCAGGTTGCCCTGTTCCTTTTCCCAGTAAAGCTGGGAGGACATGCTCCAGAGGATGTTCAACCAGAAAGCGGTGATCGCCCCGCCCACCACAGCAAAGCCGGAATAGATCTCCGGTGCGCCGATAGCGCGGTACACGAATACGTAGGCCGAAACGGAGAGCATCGGCAGGAATACATCAAAGAACACCCAGGAGCGTTCCCGCTGCATCCCCACGATGCGCGGGTAAGATCGTCCAAAAATGGTGCGCATGAACAGGCTGACGCCTGTATCCTTTTTCTTAATCGGCGGGAGCATCGGCATGTTCGACCTCCTCCATCCGCTGACCGGTCAGCTTGACAAAGACATCCTCCAGGCTGGGTTCGCGCTTTTGCAGGGAGAGGATGCGGGCTTTTTGAGCGGTGAGGATTCCGATCACGTTTGCCAGGGCCGCTTCCTCGTTCAAGACCAGGCTCAATTCGCTGGTGCCGTTCTCCGCCGAGATACTGGCGCGGTTCACCCCTGACAGCCGGTTGAACTGCTCATTTTTCAGGGGTTGGGGGGATTCCAGCTGGATATTGAAGATCGCTTCACGCTGCAAAGAATGCTTCAGTGCCGCAGGGGTATCACAAGCCAACACGCGCCCTTTATTGATGATCGCCACCCGGTCGCACAGCTCATCCGCCTCGACCATGTAATGCGTGGTGAGCAGCAATGTGCGATGGCGGTCGTCGTCCATCCAGCGCCGTACAAAATTACGCACATCCCGCGCCGCGCCCACGTCCAGGCCTAAAGTCGGTTCGTCCAGGAAGAGCACTTCCGGATCGGTCAAGAATCCGCGCACAATATTCATCTTCTGGCGCAGGCCAGTGGACAGGTCGGAGGACTTGGTGTTCTTGCGGTCAGAAAGGCCAACGATCTCCAGCAGCGTATCAATGCGCTGGTTGGCTTCTTTACTGGAAATGCCGTAAAACTGGGCGAACATCCATAGATTCTCGCGCACAGTCAACAAGCCATATCCGGAAGATTCGCCTCCCGAGACCATGTTAATGCGCGGCCGCACCTGCTCAGGGTATTTTGCAACATCAATACCGGCCACTTTACCAATCCCAGAGGTAGGCGCAAGCAGGGTGGTAAGGATCTTGATCAGGGTTGTCTTGCCTGCGCCGTTCGGTCCCAGCAGGCCAAACAGTTCGCCAGGCTGCACGGTCAAGTTGACATCGGTCAGAGCAGCTTGCATTTTGGTCTCGCCTTTACGCGCGCCGCGGATCTTGTAGATACGTCCCAAATGTTGGGTTTCAATAGACAAGGGAACAGAAATGGGGAGTGGAGCGTTCATAGTGCCTCATAAATAACCACGATTCAATTGGATTTGCCTGTCAGCGTAGGGTAATCGTAGGTTAGACGTCAAGTATAACACACGCCTTTTTGATAATATATAGACAAGGGTGACTTCTCTTCTTCTCCTCCTTAAGTATGAAAGCCGCGGTCGGCGTCCGCGGCTTTCATTAGTTTAATACCAAAGTATTAATATTGGTCGGCGCAAAGCCCTTGTTTGATCTCCGTCAGCGCCTCTGTTTTACCCGCTCCAGGCGGCGCCTGGTCATCCAGCAATTCCCAAATCGCACACACTTTGGATCGGTGCCCCGGCAGGTTCGCTGCGAGATCTTGACTGAGTTCCACAGCTTTCTGCCATTCGCCCTGCATGCCATACCCCTGGATGAATATCAATGAATAAAGACGTTTGAGCAGCTCACTGTGGTGCTCTTCAAGCTGCCGGGCCGTTTCCGTGACCTGCGCCCAATCCCCCTCCTGGCGCGCCAGGTCGGCTTGTTGGAATAGGATACAATCATCCTCGCGGTTCTTGTCCAGTCCAAGTAAACGAACATAGAAATTTTCCGGATCGCGTAGATCGGTTCCGGTCAGGATATTGCCTGCCTCCGAGAAGGATTGGATTCTCTGAAAATCCTGGAACAGCGGAGGATACGACTGATCCACAAACCAAAGGCAATTGGGCGGCGGCATGATCGAGGCATCATAAGAGGGGTAATAAGCCAGGACCGACCGACCCACCTTGCCCCAATAGGTTTCGATGATCAAATAGACCTCGATGGGTGTATCAGCGTCTGCCTCCTGCCAGTCATCCACCAGGCGGGCAACTTGCGCTCCATAGGCTGTGCGCTCCTTGCCTACCGCCGGATACAACAGATTGATCTCGGCAGTAAAGGTAGCCGTGGAGGTATACCGCATATCAAATGTATTAAAAAGCACGGTCGAACCCTCTGCCAACGCTGGAACGCGCGTGTACACCTGCTGCATCAGGCGTTGATTGGCGATCCAATCCAAACGGAAGTCGTTGGCGATCAAGAATTGCACTCCCAGTGCGCCAGCCAGAGAGAAAATCAGGATCATCGACCGCACCCATCTCCAGCGCACCAATTCTAATAGACCAACCAGGAAGAGGCTGGAGCCCAAAATAAAGGGCATGGTAAAACGGGAGTTAAAATAAAGGGGTTCGATACTCAATTCGGTGACCCAAAAAGGCCAACCGGCGGTCAGCATGCTCAAGAATCCGAACAAGATCGCTGACCATGCCCATTGGAATCGCCTCTCGTCTGTTGGTTCCTTTTTCCGCATGAAGAGAGCTGTAAACAATAGCAGCCCCGCTACGATCAATATGCCATATAGCACAAGCGTTGATCCTGCAGGTTGAAACTCTTGAGGAGCGCCCACTAAACGACCCCAGGCTCCCAAGGTGGTTTGGAAAAGATCAACTGGAATGGTTTTCAGAAGGTGGACGAACCCATCCAATGCATCGGCCCTGAAACGTTGGATCAGCAACAGCGGGTAGGTGAAGGTTTGATTGCTAAAGAAGAATACCCTCCACAAGACCACGATCAGCAGGATCAAGCCGAAAGGCAGCCAGTGGTAGAAAGTATGGCGCAGCTTCTTTCCAAGTCCATTCTCTGCTTCCGAAAGGATCGCATAGATCACCAGCAATCGGGTCAACTCAAGGGGCAGGAAATATTCCATCATTAAAACATTGGCCAATGAGAATAGTAAAGCCATGAAGGTATACACCCAATACCGGTCCCTCTGCCTGAGCGCTTTGCCGGTCAGAATAAAGGACGCCAGGCAGAATGCCAGCACTAACCACATATTCCCGGTGCACAAAGAAATGTACTGCAGAGCGAAACCTGGATAAAGCAGAAATACCAGCGAAGCCCAGAAGGCCTGGCGCTTCGCGCGCGGCCAGACTACCCGCACCATCCCCCAGAAAGCCAAAGTGACCAGCCACCGCCAGACAAGGCCATAAATATGCAAGACTATCGGATCCCTGCCCAAAAGTGGCATGGTAAGTTGATACACCAGCCCCCAGAATGGACGGTTGACGGTGAAATAGTCGTGCAGCCCTACCGGTCCCATCCGGTCAAAGACCCACAAGAAAGTCCAATCATCTGTATACAAACCCAATTTTGGCAGCAAGAGGCCGTATCCAAGAATGGTAACGCCCAGCAAAGTGAGTCCGACCTGCCAGGCGGATCCTGGAATTTGGTCCAGCTTTTCCAGCCAGTCATGCCAAATCTTTTTCATCCCTGCTTTCACTCCCCTGCTTCCGGTTATGGATTGGAACAAATAGAACGTTCAATTTCCGCCAGCGCGGCGGTTTTTTCAACACTTTCGGGTAATTCGACGGCCAACTGCTGCCATAGTCGGCAAATCGTGGGCTGGTTCTTGGGCCGGAGCGTCAGATGATATTGGGTCAATTCTACAGCCTTATCAAATAATCCCGCTCTGGCATAACTTTCGATGAATATCATCACATGAGAACGTCCCAATACGGCGCTTTCCTTCTCCCTAAGATCATCTCCAATCTGGTTTACCACATTCCACTGCTGGTTCTGCCGGGCCAGATCGGCCTGTTCAAATAACAAGCAATCGGGCGCATCAGGATGATCCAGTTCCCACACTTTGGCGAAAACCGTCTCCGATTGAACTGCATGCAAGCTGGCTCTATCTGAGATGATCCAACGATTATCGGCCAGTTTTAATGCAGCGCCGAGAGAAGGATCATTGAGATAAGCATCGTCTCCCATGACCCACACGCATTGGCCATAGGGTGTGTAGGCAAAGATGGATTGGCCGTAGCGGCCTTTAAACACGGTGGTCACCGTGCCAAGGTTCAAAGGAGTATCTGCCGTCGCCTTCTCAAGGTCAGGCAGGTTCCGCGTGAAGATTGCCATGTATGCGGTATCCGTGCCAGCCGCAGGTGGATAAAGCAAATTTATTTGCGCCGCAAAGGTAGCAGACGAAAAATATCGCAGACCAAAGGTATTATCTGTCAGGAAGATCACCGTGCCCGGGGTGAGGGCCGGTACGCGTTCGGCAAACTGCTGGATCATGCGTTTGTTTTGCACCCAATCCAGGCGGAAGTCGTTCGCAATCAGTAAATGGACTCCAACCGCCCCGCCCAGGGTCAGCGCCAATACCGCAGAGCGTACCAGCCGCCAGGGGATCAGCTCCAGGATACCGATCAACACCAGGCTGGCCCCAAGAATGAAAGGCATAGTGAACCGTGAAGGATAATAAGCCGGCACCACGGTCAGCTCAGTTACCCAAAAAGGCCAGCCGGCAGAAAGCATACTTAAAAGGCCAAATAACATTGCCTGCCAGGCCCATCGGCTGCGTCCCATCTCAGAGGCATCCTTCCGCTTTCTGACCAGCAAGAACGCAAAGAGTAGAACTGCTCCCACCATAACCGCCGCGTATAGAGCCAGAATAGCCCCGGAAGGCTTGAATTCAAGCGGAGCCCCCACCAGCCTTCCCCATGCGCCGATCGTTGACTGGAAGACGTCCGTGCCCATCCGCTGCAGCAAAGAAACGATGGCCTCCAACGGGTTGGCCTTCAGGTGTGCCATGAAAGAAAGATCGTAATAATACGTCTGCACCTTGAAGAAGAACGCTCGCCATACTACTACAGCCAATAAGATCACCGCATAGGGCAGCCAGTGCAACAGCGTTCGCCAGGCCAATTTCCAAAAACTGGATAGTTCTTCATGTAGGATCACAAAGATCAGCAAAATGCGGGTCAATTCCAACGGCAGGAAGTATTCCATAAAAAGGGTGTTGGCTAGTGAAAGAAGCAAAGCCGGAATAGCATAGAGCCAGAATCGCCCGCTCATGATCCAATTGCCTGGTTTATCTTTGATCGCCCGCAAGGCCAGGCCGGTCAGCAACAGAGAAACCATGAAAATGGTATACACTAACCACATGTGACCAACTGTCAACGAAATGTATTGAATTGCAAATCCAGGATAAAGCAGAAATGCTAGGGCTGCCCAAAAGGCCTGCCGGTTCTGTTGTGGCCAGGCGATGCGCAGCACCCCCCAGAAGGCAAAACTCACCGCCCAACGCCAGAACAGGCCAAACAGGTGCCAGACCATCGGTTCATAACCGAGGGTGGGGAGGGTCAACTGGTATAGCAGCCCCCAAACGGGTCGATTGGTACTGAAATAGCTTTGCAAACCTGCAATCCCCATCCGATCATAAGACCAGATGAAGACCCAATCATCTGTGTACAGGCCGAGGAATGACAGCAGGATCCCGTAGCCCAATAAACAGGTTATCCCCAGGGTAAGGGCCACCTTGAGGGGGGATTCCTGGATACCATCAGCCCATCTCAGGAGCCAAGCCCAAATTCGCTTCACCATAGAAGCCCATTATATTATGGATTTAGGGCTTTCATTACGAATTCTTGAACGATTAAAGGATTTCTCTAAGGTAATATGCGGTATAACTTTCCGGCACAGAGAGGATTGCTTCCGGCGATCCTTGAGCGATGATCTGCCCACCTTTATCTCCCCCATCCGGTCCCATGTCGATCACCCAATCAGCAGTCTTGATCACATCCAGGTTGTGTTCGATGATGATCACCGTATTGCCTGCGTCCACCAGCCGGTGCAAAACGTCCAAGAGGTGTTGAATATCAGCAAAGTGTAAGCCTGTGGTTGGTTCATCCAGAATGTAGATCGTTTTTCCCGTTGCAATTGCACTTAATTCCTTGGCCAGCTTCACCCGCTGGGCTTCTCCGCCGCTGAGCGTCAACGCGCTTTGCCCCAACTTGATGTAGTTCAATCCTACATCTTGCAAAGTCTGCAAGATGCGCGTGATCGCCGGATGGGCAGAAAAGAACTCCAACGCCTGCTGTACATCCATATCCAGAACATCTGCGATATTCTTCCCCTTGTAGTGAATATCCAGAGTCTGGTGGTTAAAGCGCCGTCCGCCGCATTCTTTGCAAGTGACCCATACATCTGGCAGGAAGTGCATTTCCACCTTCTTAAAACCATATCCTGCACAGGCCTCGCAGCGCCCTCCCTTGACATTGAAACTAAACCTGCCCGCAGAATACCCCATCGCCCGCGCATCTGGCGTGCTTGCGTATACCCTGCGAATCTCATCCAATACCCCTACATACGTGCCAGGGTTGGAACGTGGGTTTCGTCCAATAGGTTCCTGGGTGATATTGATCACCTTATTTAACTGCTCCAGCCCTTCCAGCCGGTCAAAAGGACCGGGCACTTCCGTTTGGGCATGGTTCAGGGAACGCGCCAGGGCTGGAAAAAGGGTTTTAGAGATCAAACTGCTCTTCCCTGATCCACTTACGCCAGTAACACAGATCATCGTCCCCAATGGGAAACTCGCCTCGATATTCCGCAAGTTGTGCAACCTGGCTCCTTGCATGGTCAACCAGCCGTGCGCCTGACGACGCGATTGCCCGTTTGGGGCGGTCACCTGTAGTCTGCCGGAAAGATATTTCCCGGTGATGGAATCAGGATTCGCCATCACCTCGTCCGGGGTTCCTTCAGCCACCAGTTCCCCACCCAAGACACCCGGCCCCGGACCGAGATCAATCAACCAGTCGGAGGCCAGCATGGTAGCGGCATCGTGCTCCACTACCAGCACTGTGTTACCCAGGTCGCGTAAATGGATGAGGGTATCCAGCAAGGCCCGGTGGTCGCGGGTGTGCAGGCCAATGGATGGCTCATCCAAAATATACAAAACGCCTGTCAGGCCATTGCCGATCTGACTGGCCAGGCGGATGCGTTGCCCCTCCCCGCCGGAAAGAGTTGGCGCCGGACGATCCAGGGTCAGATAATGCAGCCCAACATTGCATATAAAGCTCAAACGCTGGCGGATCTCGGCGATCAATTCCATCGAAATCTGGTGCTGCTCCTCATTTAGCCGCGTAGGGAGCTGTTGTATCCATTCGTGTAGAGCACCAATACTGTAGGTGCAAATCTCCGGCAGGCGTTTTTCGCCTAAAGTAACGAAACGAGCTTCAGGACACAACCGCTCGCCGCCGCATTTTGGGCAAGGCAAGTGGTTCATGAACTGCATATAGAAACGACGCGAACCTTCCGAACGCGTCTGACGGAAAAGGCGGTTGATATTCTTGATCGCCCCGTTAACTTCCCGAATACTCTCCCCCTTCCAACGCCCATCCCCTGAATCATATTCGAACTTCACCTTCTCTTCTCCAGAGCCGTAGAGGATGACTTTGCGGAACTGCTCGGGCAGTTCGCACCAGGGAAGATCAAGTTCCACACCATAATGTTTGGCAATGGCGCTTAGATTGCGCACCATCCAGGCCCCATCCCCCTTCCGGCGTAAATTTCCGTAAAATGGGGAGGCGCCGTCCAGAAGAGACACCTCCGGCCGGGTAATGATCAGGTTGGGATCTACCTGCAAAACCACCCCCAGGCCATTACACTCATCACACATACCCATTGGAGAATTAAAACTGAACAGGCGCGGCTCCAGTTCGGCAAAACTGAGCTCGCACACCGGACAGGCATTGTGCTCGCTGAGCACCACCTCCTCCTGGCTATCCGGAAAATGTACGATCAGCACCCCCTCGCCTGCTCGCAGGCAGGTTTCCACCGAATCCATTAGCCGGGAACGAAAATCGTGCTCGCCCTCCCTGGCAGGGATCACCAGCCGGTCAATCAACAGTTGTATCTGGTGCCTCTTGTTCTTATCCAGGGCTGGGATAGCCTGGGAAAGGTCAAAAACTTCACCGTCCACCCGGGCGCGCGAATACCCATTTTTCAGAGCATCTGTCAAGACGGAATGAAAGGTGCCCTTTCGGTTGCGCGCTACCGGGGCTAGCAGCTCAAAACGGGTATTCTCCGTCATTTGGGCAAGCTGGTCAGTGATCTGTTGGGCGCTTTGCGGCAGCACCGCCCTCCCGCATTGCGGGCAGTGCGGGATTCCCGCTCGCGCGTAGAGAACGCGTAGATAATCCAGCACTTCGGTCACTGTACCAACCGTAGAGCGCGGGTTACGGCTGACAGTTTTCTGCTCAATCGCGATCGCCGGGCTTAATCCGGTGATCTGGTCTACCTGTGGTTTTTCCATCTGCTCCATGAACTGGCGGGCATAGGAAGAGAGGCTTTCTACATACCGGCGTTGGCCTTCGGCATAGATCGTATCAAAAGCCAGAGATGATTTTCCGCTTCCGGAAACCCCTGTGATAACCACAAACCTGTTGCGAGGAATGCGCACATCAATATGTTTCAAATTGTGCTGGCGTGCGCCGCGAATCAAAATATCCCCTGGACCCATCCCGGATTGGGATTGCCCAGACATCATTGCTGCTAATGGCGTATCCAGCGGCACATCGTAAGGCACATACGTTTGTTCGGTTTGGCTATGCGCAGAATATCCATTGCGTTTTCCGTTGCGTCCATGTTGGACAATCACCTCCGATCCACCTAACCTCCGGTTTTCTACTGATACCAGTTCTGGTGGCAGGACTCCCAGCAAACGCAAGCGGGAATACAGCCGCTCGGTACGGGGAAGCTGCTCGAACAGACTGCGAATCTCATCGTATGCTTCATCGCCCCGGCAGGTTAATTCTGCAATTCGATCCAGTAGCAATTTTTCATCTGGGGTCAGGGAAGTCTCGGACTTCGTGGCGAGCTCATCCCAATGATCGTAAACGCTCAATTCTATTTTGTTCAAGGATTGGAAATCGTGCAGCAGATTGCCGCGGATGCAGGGAAACCCTTTCCAATGTCCATTAAAACGAAAGAAGGTGGATTTGATCCTTCCTTCCCGCGCCGCTTTCCAGGCACTCCCCGCAACATGGAAATCCACATCCCGGCGCAGGTCGCTCACGTCCGCCGTGACCTGGTAAGCAGCTCGTTGGATCTCGTCGATCTGTGGGTCAAACAGGATCCAGCGTTGCTGAAAGGGATCCCAATATTCACTGATCCAGTGGTCATAATGCATCGGCCCGCTGGCATCCAGATACTTAGCATATCCTACGCGCATCCGCGCTGGGATACCCTTATGGCGCAGCATGGAAACATGCAGCAGGGCAAAATCGCGGCAAACTGCCACCTGGCGCTGTTCGGGCAGGCGCGCAGATAAGAGGGAAGCACTGTCGATTTCCACCAGGTGCCCCAACCGCTGCTGGATAGTACGCAGCATTTGCTCGGAGCGTTGAACCGGGCTGATGGTAATGTTATAGAAATCGATTGCCATCTTATGAATTAACAATCCCTGCACCACCCGTGCCAGGGCAGCAGGATCGGAAGGCAATTCATCATAAAGATAGGCGAAAGGGCCGGGATCGCTCAAAGGTGACTGGTTGGAATAATATGCGTGGATGATTGTATCCATCACAACACCGCCTGGACTGATTATAAAACATAAGTTCTACGTCCATTATACCACAAGGCGATTTTCTCCACGATTCTTCTTTTCGGGCTATAATCGGATAGTTGTCTGCCCAGACAGCTCCGATTAATTCGTGACAAGCTGATAGATTTTCGCGGACAACCATCACGTGACAAAATCATCTTGCGATGATATATCCTTTAGTGCAAATTGCCCACTTGTAGGAGGCTCTCATGCTTTATATCCTCATCCTGGCGGGGACAGTGGTGTGCACGGTCGGAGCTATTGCCGCCCGGCGTTTGCTGACATCGGCCTTATGGTTGGCGGGTGCCAGCGCGTTGGTGGCGTTGTTCATGTACCTCTTGGGTGCGCACGAGGTCGCCGTCATTGAACTGAGTGTTGGGGCGGGATTGGTCACTATTTTATTTGTTTTTGCCATCAATATCGCCGGCGAAGAACCTATCCAACTGCGTCCACTGCTGCCCCGTCCACTGGCCTTGGGATTGATCCTGGTAACGCTGATTTTGTTCGGTTGGGTAACTATTCCCAATCTGCTCAACCTTACCCCGGCCGAATCCAGCAGCACTTTCTTGCAGGTACTCTGGCAGGATCGCCAAATGGATGTTCTTCTGCAGATCTTGCTGATCTTTTCCGGCGTCATGGGAGTGATCGGCCTGCTTTCTGATCCAACCGCAAACACCGTCACCTTCCACGCCGTGGAAACCTCTGCAAAGCCAGAGGAAAAGGAAAAGCAGCCATGACCATCACTACTGCAACGATTGCATTATGCCTTGTTCTTTGTCTGATCGGGGTCGGATTATATGGGCTGTTGGTCAGCCGAAACCTGATCAAGATCATTATCTCTTTACAAATCTTGGTAAAAGGCGTCCTGGTGGCGTTCGTACTGGCTGGTTATGAACAAAAGCAGGTCATGCTCGGCCAAAGCCTGGCGCTGACGATCATCATCGCCGATACCATTATCGCTGTGGTGGGGATGGCGCTGGCTGTCCAGATCCGCCGTCATTTTGGCACGCTTGACATCAAAGCGTTGCGCACCCTGCGGAGGTAAGCAATGACAGAATGGCTGATCTTACTCACCATTGCAATTCCCTGGCTGGGGGCCATCCTCGTTTGGTTGGTGGGCGATAATCATCCCCGCCTGCAAAATGTTCTGGCAGTCTCCTTTGCGCTTGCCGCCGGCATATCCGCCCTGCTGCTCATTCCCAACAGTAGTGACAAAGCCGTGCTGGTCATCCCAGTTGGCAGCGTATTTGGCAACTTCACCTTCATCCCCGACGGCCTGGGGGTCTTCCTGGCCGTGGTTGCCACTGTGGTTGGCAGCCTGGCAGTGATCTTCTCGGTGGACTACATGAAGGGCCAGTCCCAACTCGGGCGTTATTACGCCTTTGTTCTATTCTTTATCGGCGCCATGGTCGGTCTGGTGCTTACCAGCAACCTGCTGCTGATGTTTGTCTTCTGGGAGATCACCGCGCTGTGTTCCTATGCCCTGATCTCGTTTCACAATGACGATCCCAAGGCCGTGGCAGGCGGCATGAAAGCCCTGATCATCACCCAATTAGGCGGGATTGGACTGTTGGCCGGAGCCTTGCTGCTCTATTCCTATCAAAACGGAAGTTACGATATCGCCCAATTCATCGCCAACCCCGGGCGCATCCCCGCCAATATCCTGGCTGTGATGGCCTTTGGGTGTCTGATCGCTGCGGCTGCCAAGTCGGCCCAGTTCCCCTTCCAAACCTGGCTGCCCGACGCGATGGAAGCTCCCAGCCCCATCAGCGCCTTGATCCATGCCGCTACCATGGTGAATGCGGGCGTCTACTTGCTGGCCCGCTTCTACCCGGCCTTTAAGGATGTTCCCGGATGGGCCACTGCTGTAGTGATTGTTGGCATGCTTTCTGCTCTGCTGGCAGCGGTCATGGCGCTCATCTCTCATGATCTCAAACGCGTGCTGGCCTACTCCACCGTCAGCCAATTAGGTTTTATGGTCTATGCGGTCGGCACTGGCAGTATCTTCGCCAGCCAATTCCACCTTTTCAGCCATTCTATTTTCAAGGCCTTGCTCTTCCTGGCTGCGGGGGCGGTCATCCATTCCGTCGGTACACGCGACATGCGCGAGATGGGTGGTTTGGGCAAACAATTGCCCCTGGTGCGAAATGTTTTTCTGGTTGGTGCGCTGGCGCTGGCAGGTATTCCCGTCCTGAACGGATTCTGGAGCAAGGAAATGATCCTGGAAGGCGGATTGGAACACGGCCCGCTCTGGGCCTGGCTGGTAATGCTCTTTGTGGTGGGATTAACAGCCCTCTACACCGTGCGGTGCGTCTGGATGGTCTTCTTTGGCAAGCCGCGCAGCGCTTTACACGGGCATGACGCCGGTTCGGCCATGCGCGTGGCGCTGGTGCCTCTGGCGCTTGGCGCGCTGACCAGCTGGCTGCTGGTAGGCGCATTCTCCGAATTTCTGCACGCCACCCTTCCCCAGCACGCCATCGAGGTGGAGGGCAGCGGAGCATTCCTGCTGGCCATCATCTCCTCACCTGCCACCTGGTTAGCTTTGGGGGTAGTGACCGTAGGGATCCTGTGTTGGTTCTTTCGTGAAAAATTGGGCGGCCTCACGCGCGCCTTGCGCGGCCTGGGTTGGGCAGCCTCCAACGGCTTTGGCTTCGAGGCCATCAATCGCGGGGTAGTAAAAGTTACCCAATCTACAGCCGAAGCGCTGCGCGTTACGCAAACCGGCATGCTCAACTGGAATGTGCTCGGCATCCTGCTTGGGCTGGTCTTTGTCCTGGCAATTCTGGTAGCGGGAGCTTAAACATGGACGCCTTAACCTCTTTTTCCTGGATGATCCTCCTGCCCCTGATTGCTTCCCCATTGATCTATATCATCGGACGTACTTTCGCGCGTTGGCGCCCGCAGACCCGCGTTAATCCAGCCGGGTGGTTGACCGCCATAACGCTGTTGGCCACCGGCATGTTCCTCTTCATTGCTGCCTCAGCCTACCAATCACAAGGTGCCATCGGCGCGCGCATTCTCCAGGTAGGCGTTGCATCTCTCTACCTGGACGGCATCAGCCTGCTGCTGGCAGCCGTGGCAGTGACCCTTGCTCTGCTGGTGACGGTCTTTTCTGTCATTTATATGCGCGGCGAGGACGGAGAAGAGAAATTCTACTCCATGCTGCTTGCCATGACAGGCTCGATCATTGGCCTGGGTTGCGCTTCCGATTTGTTCAATCTGTGGGTTTGGTTTGAGTGCATGGCAATTAGCTCTTATTTGCTGGTGGCTTTCTACCGTAATGAAAAACCAGCCCTCGAAGCCGGTTTCAAATACCTGGTGCAAAGCGCGGTCGGATCCACCCTTGTCCTGCTCGGGATCGCCATCGTTTTTGGTCAAACCGGTTGGTTGAACATGGGCATCATTCCCACCATGCTGCAATCCTCCAAGCCGATCTTGCTGGCTGCCGCCGCGTTGATCATCATTGGTTTCGGCGTCAAGGCCGCCCTGGTGCCTATGCATACCTGGCTGCCGGACGCTCACTCCCAGGCCCCAAGCGGTATCAGCGCCATGCTTTCCGGCATCGTGATTGAAGCGGGTCTGATCGCCATGCTGCGCGCTTTGGGAGGCCTCTCCAATATCAGCAATGTATGGGGAGGGATCCTGATGGGATTTGGCGCGGTCAACATCCTGTTAGGCAACCTGATGGCCCTGCGCCAGACCCAGGTTAAACGCCTGTTGGCTTATTCCAGTATCGGACATGTCGGATACATGCTGGCTGGTTTTGGGATCGCGATGGCCTTTGGCATCCCGGCAGGTGCCCAGGGCGGTTTCTTCCATCTTATCACCCACGCGTTGATGAAAGGCCTGGCATTCCTTGCCGCAGGCGCTTTGATGTACGCCCTCTATATTTCCAAACATAATCACCAATCTCTCACGGTGTCTGATCTGGATGGCGCATCCCGCCGCTATCCGGTGATCGCCTTCTGCTTCAGCATTGCCGTTCTCAGCCTGGGCGGATTGCCTCCACTGGCCGGTTTCATGTCCAAGTGGCAAATCTTTGTGGCGGGCTTCGAATCCCAAAATATCCTGGCGATCTTGTTGGTGATCCTTGCGGCGTTAAACAGTGTGCTTTCCCTCGGTTATTATGCCCCGTTGGTGAATCGCATGTATCGCCGCGAGCAGTCCCCGGCTGTTCGCGAGGGCAATCGTATACCCTGGCTGATCGGTGCGCCATTGGTTCTGCTCACCCTGGCGATCGTGATTCTCGGTTTTTGGCCCACTCTGCTGGATTGCCTGACTGGTCCGGCAGCACACTCCCTGCTTGCTGCATTTGGAGGATAATCCATGGATATCCTGCTCTCTCCCCCAGTCGCATTCTTGATCTACGTCCCTTTGGTGGCATTGTTAGCAATAATTGGACGCAAACTTGCCGGCCCGCGGAATCCTAATTCCAGCCTGTTAAAGACAACCATCTACGGCAGCGGCGAGGAAGCCGCTACGGGAGCGGCTTCGCCCGGTTATCGTCAGTTCTTCCTGATCGCTTTCTTCTTTGCAATCCTGCACCTGGGCATGTTGGTCTTGGGCAGCGGGGCGCTGACCATGATCACCGGCGTTTTCCTGGGCGGGTTGGTTCTAGCCCTGGTTGCCCTCATCCTGGGCTGATCCTAAAATCACGAGGTAAATCATGACCCTTTCTGTGACATCTCCCTGGAATAAAGCACTCGAACAGATCAAATCTTGGGCTCGAATCAATTCTCCCTGGCTGGTGCACTTCAACAGCGGTTCCTGCAACGGCTGCGATATCGAGATCCTGGCGACACTTGCCCCCCGCTACGATTTGGAACGTTTTGGCGTGAAATTGCAGGGCAGTCCGCGGCACGCAGATGTGTTGATCTGCACCGGCCCGGTCACTCGCCAGGCACGCGAACGCCTGCTGCGCACCTACGAGCAAATGCCCGAGCCAAAATTTGTTGTGGCGGTTGGCTCCTGCGGAATCTCCGGCGGCACCTTCAGCGGTTGTTACAACATCGTTGGCAATATCGGCGAGGTCATTCCAGTCAACGTCTATGTGCCTGGCTGCCCCCCCCGCCCGGAAGCGATCATCTTCGGCGTTGTTCAACTTTTGGAAAGCCTAAAAAAGAAAGCGTAGAGGTAATCGGATGGATACTGCAACCGCAATTCAAACCGTGTGCGAGATCTTGAAACCAATCTCAGGCGCATGCACCTTTCCCGAAGAAAACCGTGTAGACATTATTCTTACCGCGGGGCAACTCCTGCCTGCCATTAAAGCGCTGCTGGATGCTAATTGGGGATATTTATCAGCCATCACCGGTCTAGATCATCCTCATCCAGTGGCCTCCCAGGACGAAGAAAGGCAGTGGAAACGCATGAGCGAAGAGGGTGAAACCATCCCTGGCTCGCACATCACCCTGGAAGGCGGCATTGAGGTACTTTACCATTTTTGCGAAGGGGCAGCCATTGCCACCTTGCGCGTCGTCCTGCCCTATTCCCGTGCCACGATCCCCACAGTTTGCGATATGATCCCCTCAGCTACCTTATACGAACGCGAGCTGATGGAAATGTTCGGCGTGATCGTGGAAAACACCCCTAATCCCGATAAACTGCTCCTTCCCGACGATTGGCCGGACAGTGTTTATCCCATGCGTAAATCTTACCAGGTTGAAACCCCGGCTGAGTAGAAAGGCGAGCATAGATGGAAAAACCACAAACCAAAAGCAATAAATTTATCGTTCCCATCGGTCCTCAGCACCCCGCGCTTAAAGAACCGGGACATTTTGAATTTGCTGTAGATGGCGAGATCGTCACCCATGCTTCCGTACGCCTGGGGTATGTACATCGCGGGATCGAAAAAGGCGCCGAAGCGCGCAACTGGACGCAAAACATGTACCTGTTTGAGCGGGTATGCGGGATTTGTTCCCACGTACACGCCACCGCCTACATTCTTGGGGTAGAGAAACTGGCCAAAGTCTCTGCGCCACCCCGCGCCCAGGCAATCCGTATCCTGATGGCCGAACTGGAACGAATCCACAGCCACCTGCTTTGGTTGGGCGTTGCAGCCCACGAAGGCGGATTTGACACCCTCTTCATGTATTCCTGGCGCGACCGAGAAACCATTATGGACATCCTCGAGATGCTCAGCGGCAACCGCGTGCACTACTCGGCTAATATCCCCGGAGGGGTCAAATTCGACATTGAACCCGCCCACATCGAGAAGATCAAGGAAGGGATTGATTTCCTCGAAAAACGCACGCATCACTATATGACCATCGTGACCACCGACCAAACCTTCCTTGGCCGCACTCGAGGAGTCGGTAAAATGAGCCTGGAACAGGCTAAACACCTGGGAGCTGTCGGCCCCACCGGGCGCGCCAGCGGTGTGCAGCGCGACGTGCGCATCGACGCACCTTATTCCGGTTATCACCTCTTCCCGGTCAGGCTGGTGACCGGCAGCACCGGAGACCTCACCGAACGTTTTGTGGTGCGCATCAATGAATTGTTTGAAAGCTATCGCCTGATCCGCGAGATCATCGATAACCTGCCGTCCGGCGAGCTGTCTGTGCGCGTCCCCCGCCGCATCCCGGAAGGTGAAACGATCAGCCGGGTGGAAGCCCCTCGTGGTGAATTATTGTATTTTCTGAAAAGCAACGGAGGGGAGACCCCCGAACGAGTAAAGGTCCGCACCCCCAGCCTGTGCAACTGGGCATCGGTGATTACCCTGGTGATTGGACACAATCTGGCGGACGTGCCGATGATCCTATCCGGCATCGATCCCTGTTTTTCCTGCAACGACCGCGCCATCCTGCTGCACAACAAGGCCAATCGCTCGCCCGATGTGTGGAGCTGGGAGCAACTTCGACAATACGGGATCCAATATTATCAATCCCGCCAAGGTGGAAACCGATGAACAATATTCCCGCGATTGTTGCCCTGCTTTTCTTCCCCGGTGGATTGTTTGTGATCGCCAGCGGATTATTGTTCGAGTGGTTTGACCGCAAACTGGTGGCGCGTTTCCAAAACCGTATTGGACCGCGTTGGTTCCAACCCCTGGCCGATTTTGTTAAATTATTAGCCAAGGAAGAGATCATTCCCCAGGGTGTGCATGCCGGGCTTTTCATTGCCCTACCGATAGTAGCCCTGGCCGGAGCGCTGACCTCAGGATTGTACGTGCCTCTCTTTGGAGTTGCGCCTTCCTACACGTATCCTGGCGATCTGATCGTTACTCTGTATCTGCTGAGCATGATGACTCTCTGTATTGGCCTGGCAGGCGCCAATACCCCTAACCGTTTTTCGCTGATTGGCGCCACCCGCACCCTGACCCAATTGTTCTCCTACGAAGCCCCTTTCCTGTTGGCTTTGCTTGGCCCGGCGGTCGTAGCCGGAACCTGGCAGATCAGCAAGATCAATGAATATGCCGCCAGTCATACCTGGATGATGCTGATCCAACCAATCGGTTTCCTGGTGGCGCTGGTAGGATTGATGGGCAAGCTTGAACTTCCCCCCTTTGATGCCCCTGAAGCTGAGACAGAGATTGTCAGTGGCGCGCTGACTGAATACTCCGGACGCGGTCTGGCAATTTTCCACCTCGGCAAGAACGTGGAGCTGGTGATCGGGTTATCGCTGGTGGTGGCCTTCTACCTGGGCGGGTTGAGCAATCCGCTCGAATTCCTGCTCAAAACGCTCAGCCTGTTGCTGGTGATGGCCGGGCTGCAAAGCTTGTTCGCCCGTCTGCGCATCGACCAGACTGTTGGCCTGTGGTGGCGCCTGGGCGCAATCCTGGCTCTGGTACAATTACTGGTAATGATCATTCTTCGCACGGCAGGTGTCCTATGAAATTCGGAGCAATGTTAAGCGATATCCTTGGCTCGCTCTTCAAAAAGCCAGCCACACAGCAGTACCCTTTTGTGCGCCTCGAGGCCCCAGAACGTTACCGCGGCAGGATGGTTTGGAATCCGGCGAAATGTGTCGGATGCCAGTTGTGCGCCAAAGACTGCCCATCTGATGCAATCGAGTTGTTGGTACTTGACAAGGTGAACAAACGTTTTGTATTGCGGTATCATGCCGAAAAATGCACCTATTGTTCGCAATGTGTGGTGAATTGCCGCTTCAATTGCATCGAAATGTCCAACGACCAGTGGGAATGCGCCTCTACTAGCAAAGAGCCGTTCGTGGTGTATTATGGCCGAGATGAAGACGTCCAGGCAATCCTGGGCAAGAAAATTGAGCGAGGTTCTAACGTCCCTGCCGGGTAAAGCGCAGCCGCGACTGGCACTGGTGGGCATTGGTAATGAGCTGAACGCCGACGACGCAGCCGGAATACTTGCCTTGCGCGAGTTGGCTGCGCGCTTGCCGTTCCCTTTGCCACCGCACCTCTTGCTGGTAGAAGCCGGACCCGCCCCAGAAAATTTCACGGCTCCGTTACGCCGATTCCACCCCGATGTGGTGCTTTTACTGGATGCTGTACAAATGGGAGCCAGTCCTGGAAGGATCACCTGGCTGGATTGGAACGAGGCAGAAGGTTTCAGCGCTTCCACGCACACCCTTCCACCCACCCTCTTTGGGCAATTTCTGACCCGGGAATTGGGCTGTCGAGTTCTCTTGGTGGGCATTCAGGTAGGATCCATTGAATTCGACCAACCCCCTGATCCTGCTGTGAAAAGAGCAGCCGCCCGGCTGAGCGGGCGGCTGGAAAAGTTGATTGAGGAAATTTATTAAGGTGTGGGAGGAGTTCCCCCCAGCAGTTCAATCGCTTTGTTCAACTGCGGATCAACTTTCGCTGTCGCATCCGCCTCGGTGATCTCCACCACATAATCCGGGGTCAAACCAATCTTATGGATCTGGCGCTTGAGCGGGGTCAGCCAATGCGCAATGGTTACGCGCACTGCGCCGTTTTCTCCATCCAGCTCGATCCAATTCTGTACGGAACCCTTGCCATAGGTCTGGATGCCTACCAGCTTGGCACGGCCATAATCCTGCAATGCGCCGGCGGTGATCTCAGATGCCGAAGCGCTGCCGTCGTTAACCAATACTACCATCGGAATCTCTTTGGCAACCCCACCATCGATCGTGCGCAGCGGGCGTTGGGTGCCGTCGCCAAACTCTTCGTACATAGCTACCTGTCCGGCCGGGAGGAACTCGGAAAGAACCTGTACAGCCGTATTCAAATATCCGCCGCCATTGTAACGCAGATCCAGGATCAGCCCGGTTGGGTTTTGCGCCAGAAGCTCTTCCAATTTGGCGCGCAGATCGTCTCCAGTATCATCTCCAAAGGTAGTCAGATCCACATAGGCGATGCTGGTATTTTCGAGCATTTTGCCCTCCACGCTGGGGATCACAATGTGAGCCCGGGTGATGGTCACATCAAAATTCTCCACACCCTCGCGCTGGACGGTTAGAGTCACATCTGTCCCTGCGGGACCCAGAACTTTGCTCAAAACCACGTTGCCATCTATGCCGGTCATATCCACCCCGTCCACAGCAACGATCAAATCATCCGGCTTCAATCCGGCAGCCTCAGCAGGGCTACCAGACATCGGGCTAATGATCTTAAGATAAACCCCGGTGATATCCACCCAGGCGCCAATCCCTTCATAATCCCCCGCCAGTTGAGTCGAACTCTGGCGGTACATGTCTGGATCCATATAGCTGGAATGTTCGTCGCCGAGAGCCTCCATCATGCCCTTGATCGCTCCCCGCATGAGAGCAGTTTGATCGACGGGTTGGTCTACATATTGACTGAGCACGATATCATACGCCTGCCAAAACGGCGCAAATAACTCATCGCGATTAACAGTGTTCTCATCTGTAACGGTTGGTGTGGAACTATTTGCTCCCTCTGTAGCAGGAATGGTAGGGCTCGTTCCCTGCACAGCCGGGGTTGCGGTGGCGATCAAGCCGGCCTTGGCTTGATTCTCACCGACAGCCATGCCGCCCATGAATGCCAGGCCAACCAGAAGCATCATTAACACTAAGTAAACCAATGGATTTTTCGACATAAAATGTGAACTCCTCTTATCTAAAAGCATAGCATAGGCGGGTTAATTCAGCATGAAAGCTGCACCTGCCATTGATCTCACTCCGAACCGTCTTTATTATCCTTCGAATTCTTCAGGTTCTCCACTCTCTCCGAGAGTTCCTTTAGGGCGTCATCTTCCTTTTGCCACGGTTTCCGGGCTGCCTTTCCCATCTGCCGCACGATGATGATCTGCGAGTTCAGTCCCTGACCGCCGCGCCACATCATCCACAGGATCAGGTTCACTCCCACGACCAGACCAATCACCAACAAGATCGCCAACCAGGTATTCTCAGGCATCAGAACTCGCTCCTCCTCCTGAGCCACTGGCGTGATTTCCGTTGACTGGCAGCACCTCCGGCAGGTCCGCTAGGCAGGAAATATGGAAATGCGCCTGCGGGACCGCATCTCCGACCCGCACGGTTAAAAATCCCAACTGCCGGGCTGTCTCAATGTTCTTTACCGTGTCGTCAACCAGGACGCAATGCCCCGCGGTTTCACCAGCCGCCTTCAAAGCGATCTGGTAAGCTTCGGCCTGCGGCTTGCAGTAAGGCTGGATGGCATAAATATCAATGATCTGGGAAAAACAATCTGACACACCCAACGCTCCCAATACACGCTCGGCATGTTTCCTGGTTGCATTCGTGAAAATCACCTTACGTTGGGGATAACGAAGCAAGACCGAACGCAAGAAAGGATCTGGTTTTACCATTTCCTGGATGGGCAGATCGTGCACGTATTCCAGAAAATCATCCACATCGATATGGTAAAGCACCTGGAGCCCGCGCGTTGTGGTCCCATATTCATGATACAGCCCCTCACGGATGCGCGGGATCTCTTCCCAGTCCATATGCAAACGATCGTGCATATATTGGGTCATCTTCAAGCGCGCAGCAGGCCAAACGCCCGTCTCAACCGGATAGACCGTTTCATCCAGGTCAATGAAGAAAGTGGTCAATTCCATCCCCCCATTGTACCCGATGCCGGCGGTGTTGGGGAATGGTTTGTTGTATAATCTAAATGATTTCTTAGCTAACAGAGAGATGCGTGAGCTATCCCTGGAACCGACCTAATGGAGGCCTTGCATGCCTGGCGATCCGCTGGAACAAGCGATCCAACTCATCAAAACCGGGGAGAAATTGAAAGCCCGGTTTCTGCTCATTGAGATCCTAAAGCGCAATCCCCAACAAGAAATAGCCTGGATGTGGCTGGCAGAGACAGCTTCCAGCAGCGAGGAACGGATCAGCATCCTCCGCTCCTGCCTGAAATATAATCCTGCCAGCGCGTTGGCCCAGCGCGCCCTCCTGTCACTAACGAAACCGCCGGAAGAAAAGCCGCTAACCGCCTCCCCCGACCGTCTTACTTCGCCGGAAGCGGAAGGCCGGCAGGAAGATGCGGATGCGCAACTGCAAGAAGTGGCCGCGATGCTCGGCATGGGCAGCCAGGTCGCAGAAGAAACACCCGCCCCATCTACGCAGGAAACCCTCGTCGAACGCATGCACCAGGCTGCCAGCCAACCCGAGGCAGCAGTCCGCGCCGCGAACCTCCCGATCGAAAGACCCAAAAATCCCCGCCGGCATCTTCCTCGTTGGGTTTGGTGGAGCCTTCTGATCACTTTCCTCATTGTGGCAGGCGGATTTGTGGTCTTTTTTACCATGCTCAACCAACCGCCAGTGGAGGAACTGCCCCCCACGTTGGAAAATACTGCTGTACTTCCTACCGAAACACCCGCACCTTCAAACACCCCCACAATCGAGGATACCCCGACTCCCCGAGCCACCTGGACACCTTACCTCAGCCCCACCGCTTCCCTTACCCCCACCATCACCCCAACCCCCACGCTCACGCCCACGGTAACGCCTTTGACCTTTAACCCGCTCACCTCCAACCGCCAGGTCATCGCGCCCGCCAATCTCTCCCAAATCACCTATCTTGGCGACCTGGGACAGGGCGCAGTATTTGCTCCGGTGGTCAATTGGGTGGCAAAAGTGCAATTCAATGAGATCGTCGTTTGGGATGCAACGACCAATCGGGAAGTCAGCCGGTTTGAACTTCAATTCGGCAACGCTACTGGCCTGGCGATCTCTGACGATGGGCGCTGGGTCGCTGCCAGCAACACCAGCTTTCTTATCCAGGTTTGGGAACTGCCATCCGGGAACCTGACCCACTCCTTTGGCACGGGAAATTCATTTTCCATTCCGCCGGATACCAGCACCCAAATGCTTTTCTCTTCGGATGGCAACTACCTAGCAGTCAGCAACAAAGGCGTTTTCACAGTTTGGGATATGCGCGATGCCAGCCAGCCGATCACATTCTTTGGCGCCGATACCCGGGATATCCAGAAGATCAGCCAGGATAGCAGTATTCCCCCTTATTTCAGCGTAGCCTTCAGCCCAGATAATACCCGCGTAGCCGCGTCAGGATACCACAATCTCTTGATCGTTGACCTGGTCACTCGCGAGACTAATCAAATTACAGAACCGGATCTCTTTCAACAGCAAGTGCAGTTCTCGCCTGATGGAAAATATGTTGCTGCAGCTGGATCAGGAGAGGTTAACCTCTATTCTGCTTTTACAGGACACTTACTCCACAGCTTCACCGGGGTACTACTAATCGATCATACGCCGTCGCCTTTTGTTTTCCTGCCAAATGGTAACGAGATCGCCATTCTCAGCGACGGCGAATGCTGCGGCCAAACCCTGCTCAAGCGTTTCAGTCTGTCTAACGGAACTTTTCTGGGGGCTGCTGAGCCGTATGAGAAACCGCCATCCCGGTTGGAATATTCTCCCCTCGGAGACCTGTTTATTGAAGTGATCCCTGCAGCAGATGAGATTCGCCTCTCCGGCGGAGGGGCCTCCATTTCCCTGAATGGTTTTGATTATCTCCGCTTTACGAATGATCAGCGTGCCATCCTTGGCATGCTGAACAACTCGCTGGTATTGTATGGGATAACCCCCTAGCGCTCAATCTTCCGCTTGCGCCAACAAAACACAATTTCCGCCGCGATCTTTTGCCAGGAATAGGGCCCGGTCGGCTGCTTGCAGCACTTCGGCGGCATTCTTACCATGTTCCGGCCACAAGGCCACCCCCACCGAGATCGTCACCGAACGCGGCTGCAGCCCTTCGCCCCGCACCGCCAAACCCGCCATCTGGCGGCGCAATTGCTCTCCCCGGCGCATGGCAATATCCGAGTTGATCTCCGGCATGATCACCAGGAACTCATCTCCGCCGTATCGGCAGGCAATATCCTCCCCTCGCACCGAATTGCGCAGCAATCCGCCCAATTCGCGGAGCATCTGGTCCACGTTAGGATGCCCAAACTCAGTGTTTAACTGCTTGAAATGGTCCAGGTCCATAATGATGATTGCGACCGGCCGATTGGTACGCATGGCACGCAGCAATTCTCTCTCCAGTGATTCTTCCATATAATAGCGATTATACAGGCCGGTCAACGGTTCGTGGATGGCCTGTTCGTGCAATTTTTCGCGCAATTGCAGGTTGGATAATGCCAGGCCCAACTGCTCGGTGAATGCTTCGGCGAATTGCTTATGCGCCTGGCTAAGCGGGCTACCCTCTGCCTCAGATTGGATATGCAGCAGCCCAATCGCTTCTCCTTGCGCCATGATCGGGACGCACAGATAGCTGTTGATCACTGCCAGTCGCTCCGGAGGAATATGCGCGCAATGCAGGCCGGACTTGCTCTCCAGGCTGATGAAGGACCGCCCCCGCCGTATTCCCCAACAATCATCCCGCTGGTATTGTTGACCTTTATTCTCCAGCTCTCCCCAGGCAGAAGTGACTTGCAGTAATCCACGCGCCGAACGGCTCATCATCATCGTCCCGGATGTGTTTGGAAATAAGCGGCTGCCGTATTGACTGATCACATCGTAAGCCTCATCTAACGAAATACTGGTCTGTAACATATTGCTGATCTCGGTCAAAAGCGCAATTTGCTCGGTGCGCTGCTCCAGTTCATCCACCCGCTGCGCCAGCTGCGCCTGGGTGATGCCCAGTGTTTTTTCAGAAATTCTTCGGTTTGTGATATCGCGTACCAAAGCTATGACCCGGTTTTCGCCGCCCGACATGAGCCGCGCCTCAAAGGACAACACCCTGCCGTCTTCGGGCAAAGTAATATCATACTCAAATTCCTGTACTTCTCCGGTTACCACCGCCATCTCCAGGGCAGGCAGGATCTTCTCCACAATGGGTGGGGGTAGGACCATCTCCACCGGCTTTCCGATAAATTTTTCAGGCGGCGAGAACAAATGATTATTTTTATCTACATGCAGGTCAATAAAAATCCCGTCACTGGAAAAGACGATCAAGATATCCGGGATGGCTCGCAGCAATGCCTGATTATAGGTGATCGAGTCCCGCAGCGCCTGGTCCATTTGCTTGCGGCTGGTAATATCTCGCGAAACGATCACAAATTGTCCCGCCTGCTCCCCTTTTACAATCGGCTGGACACTTGCTTCCACCCATACATAATACCCCTGGCGGTGGCGTAACTGCACTTCAAAGCTCTGCACTGGATCGGCATGCATCGGGCCGGCACGGAAATGGGTTCTTATCCGTTCTTGGTCTTCGGGATGCATCAGTTCCAGGGGGTTAGTGGCAGTTAATTCTTCTGGTTCATACCCCAAAATGCGCTTGCACGAAGGGCTGACATATAAAATTGTTGTATCCGCAGCATGCAGCGAGATCACATCGGTGGTATTTTCTGCCAACAGCCTGAATTTTTCCTCTGGGTTTTGCAACACCTGGGAGATTTCCATATTACATAGCATACCAGAAATTACACGAACAACAAAGATTTTTATGGTGATTATTTTCCAGACCTTCATCTCTCCCGGGTTCCAAGACCGTTGGGGTATAATACCTCCCATGAATAAAAAACCCTTATCCCTCCTTCTGGGGCCGACGCGCCCCCCCTTTTTGCTGTTAGGCCCTGCCTGCATCTTCCTGGGCATCGCCGCCGCCTTATGGATCAACCATGGTGTTGTTGATGCCGGACATGCGATCCTGTGCCTGGTTGCAGCGGTGTTGGCGCATATCAGCGTCAACGCTCTCAATGAATATTACGATTTCAAGAGCGGCCTTGACTATGAAACCCAAAAGACACCATTCAGCGGCGGCAGCGGAACACTGCCCTCGCACCCCGAACTGGCCGGCAGCACGCTTCAGATCGGTTGGGCTTCTCTCATTCTCACGGCCGTGATTGGCATCTATTTCATCAGCGTGCGCGGATGGGCGCTCCTCCCCCTGGGCCTGTTGGGATTATTACTGGTTTACACTTACACAGTTTATCTGAATCGCTTACCATTGTTATGCCTGATCGCTCCCGGATTGGGATTCGGGATTGTGATGGTGATGGGTACCGTGTATGTTCTCACTGGCGCCTATTCCTGGACTGCTTTCTTTGCCTCCCTGGTTCCGTTCTTCCTGGTTAGCAATCTGCTCCTGCTAAACCAATTCCCGGATGTTCCCGCCGACCAAAAGATCGGTCGTCTGAATTACCCCATCGTAGCCGGAAAGAAGACCAGCGCCTTGATCTACACGATCTTCATGATGCTTACCTTTGTTTCGATTGTTCTCGGTATAGCACTCCAGTTTCTGCCTGTTTGGACGCTGCTTGGATTAGGCACCATGCTGATCGCTGTACCCGCTGTCAGGGGAGCCGTCCAATTCGCCCAGGATGAGACTGGAAAATTGATCCCATTCATGGGCATGAATGTCATGGTTACCTTGATCACCCCTATTCTGATGGGGATCGGATTTCTAATCGGCGGATAATTATGCACGAATCAAAAGCGGCGGTGTCATAACCGCCGCTTTTTTTATCCACATTATCAAGCTGCCGGAGCAGGTTCGCCAGCCTGGCCATCCTCAACATGATCCGGCATAAGGATCTCGACATTCCGGATAGTAGGAATGAGGAATGCAGCGACCCCTACAATGATCGTGATCAAACCTGAGAAGATGAAGATCAGGCTTGTCCCTGCCCCCGGTCCGGTACCGACCAATGGACCAAAGAGGGAGGCCATAGCCGATCCGGTGTTGCGCATGGCGGGCTCCATCAAATTATCCGCCAGAGGGCCAGCCGCCAGCATACTGATCGGAACCGAAATTTGAGCGATCATGCGACGCACCGAGAATACCTTTCCCTGGATATCTGGCGGTACTTTGGATTGCCAGATGGCCTGGTTGGAACTATTGATCACCGGCATGATCAAGGAACTCAGAAATGCCGAGGCCGACCACACGATAAAGGTTTGCCCCAAACCAAAGATGACCATTCCCAGCAGAGCGGTCACGATCCAACCGCCAAAAACGCCGCGTACGCGGTCACGCTTGAAACCACCCCAGGCTGTGATCGCCACACTGCCCAGAATCCCCCCAATGGATGCAATCATATTCACATTTGCGAGGGTTTCAGCACTGCCATCCGTGCGCCACAGGATCATAGGCGATTGCAAGGATCCTGAAAGCGTGGCCATCAAATTACCACAGAAGAAAACCAATTGCAGTCCTAAGAGACTTTTTCTCTGCCAGATATACCGGAAACCATAGGTGGATTCATGCAAAAGATTTCCGCGCGAAGCCAATCCCTCAGCCGACACCTTGGGTTCCGGCACTTTGACAAGGAACAGCATTAACAAAGCAAAACAAAGCGTGGTCAGGTCAATGGTCATTACCCCGGTGGTTCCGATCACTGCCATCAAAGCCACGGCTGCCGGCTGGGCAAAAACTTGTGGCAGCCACTCGGACAAAGACATCATCCCTGCCGCACGATTATACTGGTCCTTGGGGATCATCGAGGAAATCGCCGCAGATTGAGCTGGCCACTGGAAAGCGCTGAACGTACCCGCAAAGATTCCCAAAATATACAAATGCCAGATCTCCAACGAATTTGCAGATAATAGCAGCAGCATGATCAATGTTGTGATGCCCGCGGCAATATCGCTCAGCATCATCACCAACTTGCGGTTCCAACGGTCTACTAAAGCTCCAGCGATGGGGCTGAAGATCAATCCGGGAGCGAAATTAAAGAACCAGATCAGGATCATGGGGGTTGCCTGACCTTGCGATTTTTGAAAGGCCCATAACCCCATCGCGAAACCGGTCATCGAGGATCCGAAGATGGATAATACCTGGCCTAACCAGATCAATGTAAAAGCTTTCATTCCAGCGGGTCGTGGTGACATAAAATGTTCTCCTGGAGAATTAAACTTAGATTATTTTATCACTATATTAATAAAAGTCAATAAAAACTTTCATTTTTCTAAACATGAATTCAAATTAATTTAACGTAGATCGGCTTGGATGCTGCTGCCGGCATTGCCCTGGGTGGAAGCGGTGACAACTTCACCTTTACGGGTCAATGTGCCTTGATAGGCTGCCTGCCCATCGCCCGCCAACCAACCTTCCAGGTTGAATACCGGCGGGAGAGAAGCCAGCATCCACTCGCCGTTATATTTCCGGGCAATGTGCACATGCGTTCCAGTAGCCACGCCACCTTCACAAGAGGGTTTCCCCAAAGCATCCCCGGCTTTGAGATAAGCTCCGACAGGAACCAATGTTTCATTAGCGACATGCAAATAGAAAATAACCCAGCCGGTGCGCTCATCGCCATCACCATCCAGGTCCAGGACAGCCAGGGCATTTCCGGTGCGAACGATCCTGCCGTCCGCCACAGCCGTGGTGTACAATTCCGTAGGTGCGCAGCCGCCTTCATTCCCGCTAGGAGCAAAATCCAGCGCCGCCCAGGGCTGGCCTTCTCCCCAGGGCGTGTGCGGCCCGCCGGTGAAATTCCACAGATGCCCGGGAATAAAAGGGAAGAACAAAGCGGGTTGCTGCAAGCTGCCCGGTATATGAGGGTGAATATCGGTCCACGGATCGCCAAACAATTCCCGGTAAGTTTTGGAAATCCCATCTGCGTAAACCGCCTGGTCATATGCGTTCCCGCCCATGATCTTACCGAAGAAGTAATGAAAAGAAGCTGTAGCGGCATTTTGCCAGGGGTCGATCCGTTCCAGGCGGCCGTCGGCCAGGTCGATCTCGGTCATCTTGCCGCTGCGCCAGCCATAATATCCCTGGTTGAGGGTTTCGGCTGCCCAGAGCAGTTGAGGATAAAATTCTTTCTTCTGGTCATCATCCCGGTATCCCAGGATATATCCCCCCTCCGGCATTGCAGCCTGAGACAAGCCGCCGGCCTGGTATTCAATCACCGCCAACAACACGCGCGGACTGATGCTGTAATTGGTGGCCACATAATCAATCAACTCCCCACCGTAACGCCGTTTGTCGCCCACATACTCGCTATAATCCTTCAACCATCCGTTTGTCTGGTTAACAAAAGCAGCCGCGTCAAAGCTCACCACTTCTGGCCCATTAACAAACAGGCTGTCTGGAATGATCTGGTAGGCGCTGCCATATAACGGCTGGTAATAGATCGGGATCTTCATCGGCATTCCAGGCGGGAGAGTGGTGACATCCTGCGGAATAATCGGGTTTGCCTGTCGGATTTCTGCCTCAGTGGAATTGAAATGGGCGGCAAGAGAAGGTAATGTATCTCCGGTTTGAACGGTGTAATCCACCAATTCGCCCGGGGTGTACGGCTGGCGTGTGGGTAAAGGTGTAAGCTCCACTACCTCCTGGGTACTTGTGGGTGAGGCGATTTCAACCTTGATCCCAACTTCCTGCTGGGGGATGCATGCCGCCAGCCAGAACAGGATCAAAGGCAGGATAAAGTTAGCGAGTGATCTCGGATTCGTTGTCACCGTTGACCGCTGCTCTAACGAGCTTTCCATTTTTCTCAAAATATCCTTTATAAGCTACGGTTCCGGCGTGCACCGTCCAGCCATCCATCACGAACGGCAGCGGCCCGTCTGCCAGCATCCATTCGCCATTATATTTCCTGGCAATATGCAAATGCGTCCCGGTAGACACCCCGCCTTCGCAGGAAGGTCTGCCGATGAATTCATCCGCATCTACCCATGCACCTTGCGCAATACGGTACTGTGATCCAACGTGCATATAGAGGATATCCCAACCGGTCTGCTCGTAACCATCCCCGTCCAGGTCTTCCATAACCTCACCGACGCCGGTGCGCACAATAAATCCAGGTGCAACCGCGATAACCGCCTCGGTGGAAGTTGCGCAGCCAAGCGTGTCCTGGAATGGCGCCAGGTCAATAGCTGCATAAGGAGTGCCCTCTCCCCAGGCTGGATGCGGCCCTCCGGTAAACGCCCAGGTTCTTCCCACCCGGATTGGCAGGCTCAACACCGGCTGAACCAGATCGGCGGAAAACATAGGACCCACCAGACTGCTCATTTGCCACGGATCACCAAACATGCGTTCATACAATGCCCCGATTCCATTCTCCGAGTAAATGCGCTGATACCAATCAGCCTCGTTAAATCTGCGCGAATAGAAGTATTGCACCGCTGCGGTGCCGGCATTGAGCTGTGGCGCCATGCGCATCGAGGAGCCATCCGGGAAGTACAACCCGCTGTATCCACCGCTCCGCCAGCCATAATAACCAATCGATATCTGCGAGATGACCCACTTAAGCTGTCTGTTCAAACCCTTGTAATTGATATCGATCCATCCCATTGGATAATCAGTCTGGTTGGCATTTTGCGGATGTCCGTAAACCCAGCCACTCTCCTGTTCCAGCAATGCCAGCAACAAACGTGGATTGATGGAATTTTCTTGCGCTTCGCGCAGGACAACCTGCCATCCCTCCAAAGAACGGTCGATCACATATTCGTGATAGGTGCTGAGGTAGCCGCCAGCCTCTTTCACATATTTTTCAATGTCAAAATTCACTGTCGTAGGCGAAAAAACAATCTCCGTGTCCGGCAGGACCAGGTCCAGCGGCCCCGTTTTACCCAACACATTCGGTACCACAAGAATTTGCCCGGGATTGAGAAAGCCAGTAGCCGGAACCGGCTCATCTGAAGTGATCAACTCTGCATCCACCCCGAAACGAACCGCCAGGGCTGGCAGCGTGTCTCCTGATTGGCTGACATATTGAATAGGTGGCAACTGGGTTGCGGTTCGGGTGGGCACCGGGGTCAATGTATATGTGGGCATGATCAACACCGGCGTGCGGGTCGGTGTGGTATTCTGCGGCAGCCCCGGGGTTGAGGTCACAACCGGGTCAACCAGCTGAACAGTTGCCGTTGGCGCCTTTGGAAGCGAACAGCCCAGCAAACACAAAGCCAGGCCGGCAGCCCAGGCCGCATTAATGACCGATTTGATTTTCCGGAAGGTACGCATTCCAGGCTTCAACAACATCCGTTCCTTTTCGTAGGTAGCCGTCATATTCAACTCCCGTGCCTTCGGAAACCCATCCTTCGAGGTTAAAAGGCAGCGAGCCGTCGGCTGCAATCCATTCTCCATTATACCGCCGCGCTACATGCACGTGGGTTGCATTCGACACCCCTCCTTCACAGGAAGGATGCCCCACTCGCTCCCCGGTGTGTAAATACTGACCAGCGGCCACCCGCTCAGAACTGTCAATGTGCAAATACAGGATCGTCCATCCCGTTTGTTCAATTCCGTCTCCATCCAGATCTTGCACGACCTCTCCATTGGCGCTGCGGATGATCAAACCATCCGCCATCGCGGTTACCCAGGCCTCAGAAACCACACAACCTTGAGATTCGCCGGGCGGCGCGAAGTCAATCGCAGCCCATGCCGACCCTTCCCCCCACCCGCCGTGCGGACCTCCCGTAAATGACCAGGTGGTGCCGTTTTCGAATGGCAGTCTGAGTGCTGGTTGATATAAACCGGAAGGGATCAGCGGCTCCAGAGCAAAATCAAAAGGATAGCCAAAAAAGCGTTGGTATACTCCCGCCACCCCTTCCGCAGATACCGCGCGGTCCCAATCTGCACGCGCGTACGAAAGGAGCGCCATGAGGTACTGAACCGCTGCTGTTCCCGGATTAATCGTTGAACCGGCAATGATCAAACTTTCATCCGCTAACGGAAAGGCATTCAAAGCGTTGATCTTCCACAAATAATACCCCCGGTTAAGCTCATTTGCAGCCCAGGAAAGCTGGAAATACAGCCCTTTGTACCCACCGTTATAATATCCGATTGGGTAATCTACATAATTGGAGGGAGATTCGCCAACCGTAACCCAGCCGCTTTGATACTCCAGCACTGCCAACAGCAGGCGGGGATTAACCGAATATTCCTGCGCCACCCGTCGGACGATCTGCGCTCCGGTCAGGCTTTCTCCGTTCACATCACCGATATAATTTGCAATATATCCGTTTTTGGAACGAATAAAGATTTCTACATCAAAATCTGCATTGGAAGGACTGAATACCAGCTCGGAATCGGGAATGATTTTAAATTCCGAACCTGTATTTTGTATCTCTACAGGTGGGATGGTCAGGATCTGCCCAACCGCCAGGAAGTTAGGGTCGGTGATCTGATTGACTTCCATCAGCGTATTCATGTCCACGCTGAAATTGCGAGCGATCGAAGCCAGGGTGTCGTTGGCCTGCACGGTATATGTGATCGATTCGGTACGCAGGGTTGGTTGCGGTCGGGGCGCATTGGGTGTCGGGGTTAAGATCGGATCACCCGGAGCGCGGGTGGCTGGCTGAAAGACGGACTGGGAAGGTGTCGGAGTGATCAGGATCGGTCCAGATGTCGGGTTGTTTAGTGCAATGGCCGTGCGGGTTTGATTGCCAGCTCGCGCCGAGGCGCACCCCTCCATCTGGAGAGCCCCCAAAACCAGAAATCCAAATAGCAGTGCAACAAAAACGCGTCTCATTGTCCCTGTTCAATCCCGGAATTCAACATGCAAATGCTTTCCGCCAATCAGGTGCATGTGCAGGTGATGCACAGTTTGCCCGGCGTTGGGTCCGGTGTTAACCACCAGACGGTAACCGCTGGCATCCACCTGATTTTCCACCGCCAGGAACCTGGCCACGGTAAAAAGGTGCCCCATGGCTGCCTCATGTTCCGCAGTGACCTGGTTAACCGAATCCAGGTGCTCATTTGGCACAAGCAGCAAATGCACCGGGGCAACGGGATGGATATCCTCAAATACGGTTACAACATCATCCTTGTAAACGATCCTAGATTTTATCTCTCCAGCAATGATCTTGCAAAATACACAATCTTGTTGCTTCATGGTTGAGCCTCAGAGGTTGCGATCGGTGGATAGTTCGCACAATAATGATTATACCAGTCGATCTCTGAATCACGGTTTTGGGCGGCGAAGGCTTGCGCGGCATCCCCAATCTCAGCCGCCTTATACAAGTCGTTGGCGGCATTCGTGCTCCATGCACGCGGCAAAACATAAAGGGGATCGTTCACAGCCCGTTCCTCGGCCCCCAATGGTACCCAGTTGAACATCAACGGTCCACGGGAATAGGCGGTCAGGCCAATCAGATAGCCTGCTTCATGGGCTACCTGCACTGCATAGGCGGAGAATCGCCCCCCCGGCCAGATAAAGGCAATTGGCGCCGGTACATTGAAGTGCTCTGGGATGGCGGTAAGCGGTCCGTAGATTTCTTGATGCACATATTCGGGTAAAGCATCTTCCGATAGCGTAATATTATGGATCACTCCGTGGGCCTGGAAATCTACCCAACCCGCTTCCGCCAGCTTTCGATTTTCTTCCCATAAGTAGGCGGGGGTATCCGGCTGGCTGATCCAGGCGTTGACCACTTTCCAGGAATGCTTTTTCAAATAAGGAATAAAGATATCAAAATACGCCCCCCGTTTGCGGTCATCTACGATCAAAACCATCGAACGGGGTGGAATAGGCTTATTGTAATATAAAAAATCTACCAACTGCTGGGTGGTGATCGCTTCAAAGCCCAATAACTCGGCGGTATAAAGAATCGTATGAAAATAGGCTTCGCCAATCGCAGATGCAGTCGTGACCGGCTCGCCGTCAGGTACGATCGAATGGTACATGATCGGCAGCACTACCGTACCCGGAACACTATTCTCCGGATCCCAGCGTTCTTGAAGGTAAGCGCAAGTATCTTTCAAGTAGCTTTGCGGGAGCACATCTGCATTCAATGCGTCGCTTTGAAACTCTGGCAGCGGGAATATTGTGGGAAGGGGTGTTGGAGTTGGGGTGGGGGTGGGAGGCAGCGGAGTAACTGTCAGAGTGGGCGTTTGCGTTGGAACAGATGTCCCCGTGGGGGGGAGCGAGGTTGCCGTGGACGGAACAGCGGAATTGGCGGCAACGCTGCACCCGGATAAAATAAATGCTGCCAAAATAAGTACGCGCAAGATCGTTAAACGCATTTTGGTTACTAAAAAGAGAAACCTGCGGGCGATTTCTTCGCCCGCAGGTTGAGAGCCTCGCAATTTTACTCGCCGCGAATGAACGCTTCGGTCATTTCCCGGCAGGCATCGTCCTTGAACTGCTTGGGAGGAGTCTTCATGAAATAAGATGAGGGAGCGATCAACGGGCCGGCCATCTTGCGGTCCAGGGCCAATTTGACGCAGCGAACCGCGTCAATGACCACACCGGCCGAATTGGGCGAATCCCAAACTTCCAGCTTGGCTTCCAGGTTCAACGGAACTTCGCCAAAGGTGGTGCCTTCCATGCGCAGGTAGCACCATTTGCGGTCGGTCAGCCACGGCACATAATCCGAAGGTCCAACGTGGATGCTTTCTTCGGGCAGCTTGTAGGGCAGCATTGAGGTTACGGCGCCGGTCTTGGAGATTTTCTTGGATTCCAGACGTTCGCGCTCCAACATATTGAGGAAATCGGTGTTGCCGCCAAAATTGAGTTGATAAGTGCGGTCCAGGCGAACCCCACGATCAACGAACAGGCTGGTCAGGACGCGATGCAAGATGGTGGCGCCCACCTGGCTCTTGATATCGTCGCCAATGATCGGAAGGCCACGCGCCTTGAAGCGCTCGCCCCAGTATTCCGAGCTGGCAATGAAGACCGGGATGGCATTGACCATGCCGCAACCGGCTTCCAGGATCTGCTCGGCATACCATTTGGTAGCCATCTCAGAACCTACCGGCAGGTAAGAAATCACAACATCCGTCTTGGTTTCTTTGAGGATCGAAACAATATCGGCAGTCGGGCCAGGAGCTTTCTTGAGGATCTGGGACAGGTACTTCCCCAATCCATCGTGGGTCATGCCGCGGTACACGGGCACGTTCATGAAAGGAACGTCCGCGAATTTGAAGGTGTTGTTAGGATAGGCATAAATGGCCTCGGACAGGTCTTTGCCCACCTTGGTGTCAACAATATCAAACGCCGCTGTGAACTCGATATCCGAGATGCGGTATCCGCCCAGGTTGACGTGCATCAGGCCCGGGATGCGGTCAGTATCCTTGGCGTTCCGGTAGAAGTGGACGCCCTGGACCAGAGATGAAGCGCAGTTGCCAACCCCGATGATGGCTACTCGCACTTTTTTATCATCGCTCATTATTTTGCTCCTTCTTTCTCCGATTGATTTCTTGACAGATTATATCAGAAAAGACGCAGGATGAAGAAGGGCCTACGATTACGAATACAGCACATTCATCTTAAATTCTCTATATAATTAATCCTGATTCTAGAATATTCTCCCTACCCAAAGGAATCATCATGCCAGAAAAGTCTTTTTACGAGTTCATGGATCAATTCACCCACGCCTATGCGCAAGGAGATCATCATTCCATGCTTGAATTGGCGCTGGAGCAAGAAAAGCATCCAGGGCATCATGCGTCGATGATCCAGGCATTCAAAGCATCTGCTCTTTGCCTTACCGGGCAGTCTCAGGCAGCTTTGCACACCTTCCGAGAAGCTTTGCAAGCTGGCCATTGGTACCACGAGGGAGCCTTGAAGCATGATGCAGACTTTGCATTATTGTGTGAATCTCCCGAATTCGCGCCGGTTCTGGAAGAGTGTGCCTCTCGGCGTGCCAGAGCTAGTGCGGAATTGGAACAAAGTTGTAAAATGCGTTGGATCGAGCCTGCAGGAAATCCTCCTCCCTGGCCTGTCCTGATCGCTCTGCACGGAAATTCCAGCAATTATCGGGAATGCGAAGAGACCTGGGGACGCGCAGCCCAATTCGGATGGCTGGTCGCTATTCCGCAATCCAGCCAGCAAAGCTGGTGCAGCGATCATTTTGTTTGGGATGATCTGGAAAAAGCCGGGAAGGATATCGCCCGCCAATACGAAGGATTAAAGCAAGATCTGCCAATTGACTCTCACAGGGTAGTCATTGGCGGATTCTCCATGGGCGGCACTATTGCATTTCGTACAGGGTTGGCTCCGGATTTTGAATTACACGCCTTGATTAGCTTGGAAGGCTGGCTGGACGAAAACGATTCCCTGCCGGAATCGCCGGCGAGGTTTCCACCGGTCAAAAAGGCCTATTTGATCGCAGGTCAAAAAATGCCGGCATTTTATCAGGTAGCATTGAAAATGGCGGCAGTCCTCTCCGATCGAAACATCCCGGCAACAATCCTGGAAACCGCAAATGAATTCCATCGTTACCCCGATGATTTTGAAACGCTTTTGCTGGAGATATTAAAGGCGATCTAAGGCGTTGGGGTTACCCGCGGAGTGCGCGTGGGGGTTTCTGTACGCGTTGGGCGCAGAGTATTGGTGGGCGAAGGCGTGAGCGTAGAGGTCTGCGTAAAGGTCGGCGTCAGGGTGACCGTCGGTGTCGGCGGTTCACCGGTCACGATGAAACGCCCCGAGACCTTCCACTGCGAGCCAATGAAGATCTGCACTTCGTAGTTGCCCGGCAGCCATTGATCCGAGGGCGGATTCCAATCGGTATAGCCGTAACCTCCGCTTCCCCCATTCCACGGCGCCGTCTCCATGTAGATCAGCGTTCCATCCCGGTACCACAATGCCGACCACTGCACACCTTCGATCATATTATCGTAACTGAAGGTGCCGTAGAGATGACCAACCGGATTGGTAAATTCGCTTGCAGGATTTACCGGAAGACGGTTGTCATCCAGCTTTTGAGCAAAGACCAGCGGACTAAAAGCCGCGTTGGTATTGGGGGTTACCACCGATGTGAACTGAACCGCCACCGTTTCGGGGATCGCCGGGGTATAGGAAATCGCCGGGGTTATCGTCTCTGTCGGACTGGGGGTAATGGTGGGGCTCAGGGTGATCGTCGGCGTCTGGGAAATCGTCGGGGTCAGCGTTATCGTCGGCGAAGGCGGAAAAACCCGGTAGATCACTGGTTCAGCATACTGGTTGAAGATAAAGGCTAACAGAATGAACAATCCGCCCAGGAACACCAGTCGCCAACCGCGCATGATCATATTGCGGCGTTTAATATAAAATGGAAGTTTCCGGCCGCTGCGCATGGAACCCACCCCCGCAAAAATGCTCAGCAGGCCGGCCAACAAAGTGATCACGAAAGCTAGTTGTACAGCAGTATTGATATCCAGGTTCATGGTTACACTCGCGATTATAGCATAACACGCGACTTTCAAAATTGTTAAAAGAACTCACTAAAGATTTGTTGCGCTTAATCCTCTTTCAGGTTAAAATTTATTGAGTCGTTGGCGCCTTATGACCCTATCGCTTGGCTCTTTATTGAACAATCGTTACCGCATCCTTTCCATCCTGGGACAGGGAGGAATGGGCTCTGTTTACCGCGCCCGGGACGAGAATTTGGGTGTCTACGTTGCTGTAAAAGAGAACCTCTTCCTTTCAGACGAATATGGGCGCCAATTCCAACGTGAAGCCAGCATCCTGGCCAGTCTGCGGCATCCCAATCTGCCGCGGGTAGGCGATTATTTCACCCTTGCCGGCCAGGGACAATACCTGATCATGGACTTCATTGAGGGCGAGGATCTGCGCCAACGAATTGAACGCCTGAGCAGTATTTCCGATCAGGATGTCGTTCTCATCGGTTCATTGATCTGCGATGCTTTGAACTATCTCCATACGCGCAAACCGGCTGTGATCCACCGCGATATTAAACCGGGCAACATTAAGATCACCCCCGATGGAGATATTGTCCTGGTAGACTTTGGCCTGGCCAAGATCATGCAAGGCAGTGAAGCCACCACCACCGGCGCGCGTGCTATGACTCCCGGTTACTCCCCTCCCGAACAATACGGCACCGGCCGGACCGACCCTCGGTCGGATATCTACTCCCTGGGGGCAACCCTCTATGCCGCACTTACCGGGGTGATCCCGGAAGACGGGCTGGCGCGCGCCACCGGCAAGGCCATGCTCACTCCCATACGCAGCCATCAACCCAAAGTCAACCGCAAATTGGCTATGGCCATTGAACGGGCATTGGAGATTGAACCGGAAGATCGTTACCAGACCGTGGATGAGTTCAAACACGCGCTCCTTGCATCCATTGATCTCAGCCACCTCTCCCAGAACAAGCTGACAGTATCTCCCTCGCCGCGCACACCTGCCTTCTCCTTTACAGAGACTTCACCTATGCCGGACGATGTGGTTAGAGCCTTGATCGGTGCATCCGCCCAGGATAGCGAAAAAGGTTTCCCGTCAGATGGCAAAGTAAGTTTCAAAAGGACCGCCAGGACCGCCCGCAATCGTAGAGTGGTATCTTGGGTAGTAGGCAGCATTACATTCTTTTTGGTGGTCATATGGATCGCGTTATTTGTGTTCAAGCCGGATTGGCCGGCGGTTCTATTTGGAGGTGTAATTCCTCCAGAAACACCCACGGTTAGTTCCACACCGACCCAACCTTTGCCGACCCAGGTTCAGGACACTCCGCCAACCCCGACTCCCACCGTTACCGTCACCCCTAAATTTACTGACACACCCACCCCAACCAACACACCCACACCGGTTGTCACACCTCTCGGCGGCAGCAGCGGTCAAATTGCTATCGTGTCTGATGCCAGCGGGGTGCCCCAGGTTTGGTTAATGGATATTGATGGAAATAACCGGAAGCAACTAACCAACATTCCGGAAGGTGCGTGCCAGCCGGATTGGTCACCGGATGGGCAGGAACTGGCCATTGTTTCCCCATGTCCGGCAAAAAGTACCATTTATCCAGCCGGTCGAATTTATATTATGAACGCAGACGGCACCAATTTACACGCCCTTCCCGTCGCCCCCAATCCTGAAGGTGATTTCGATCCTAAATGGTCTCCGAATGGCAAATCCATAGCCTACACTTCTCTGCGCAGCCGCAAGCCTCAGATTTTTATATACAATTTCGCAAACAAGACCAACAAGAATATCAGCAATTCAGACCAGGTGGACACTCAACCAGCCTGGTCTCGCGATGGAAAAATGATCGCTTTCGTACGCGGCGACCTGTATTCGCGAGTCTTCACCATGAAAGCCGATGGCAGCGACCAAAAGGAGTTCACCCCGCCCAATGAATTCAATAACTTCTCTCCCTTCTGGTCACTCGACGGCGATGTGATCTATTTCTGCCAGGTAGGCCTGGCAGGAGGGTCGGTGCCGCTGCTTTCCAGCCTGCGGCTCAGCGAACGCGGCAGTCCCAACATGATCTTCCACATCCCCTCGAATGCTTCAATTGGCGACATAGTCTCTCAACCGGATTTGTCGCCTGATGGTCAATGGATTGTTTTTGAACGCTGGTCTGATAAATCCAATCACGAAATCTATCGTATGTCTATCAATGGCATCGAGGCAACTCGGTTGACCGATATGAAATCTTATGAATTTGACCCGGCCTGGCGGCCGATACAAAATCCCTGAATTTCGCAAATAGTTGAGCAAATAACCTATGACTCTTCAAGTCGGTACTGTTTTATACAACCGCTATGAAATTTTGGATATCATCGCGCAAGGCGGGATGGGCGCTATTTACCGCGCCAACGATCAGAGTCTTGGGGTTCAGGTTGCGGTAAAAGAAAACCTATTTACCAGCGAGGAATCTACTCGTCAATTCCGCCGTGAGGCGACCATTCTGGCGGGGCTGCGCCATTCCAATTTACCGCGGGTGACAGACCATTTCGTGATCCCCGGACGCGGGCAATATCTGGTAATGGATTTTATTGAAGGGGAAGACTTACGCGCGCGCCTGGCGCGGAACGAGCTGTATTCCGAACAAGAAGTGGTCAACATCGGCGCCAGCATTTGCGATGCATTAACTTATTTGCACCACCGCCAGCCGATCATTGTGCACCGCGACATAAAACCAGGCAATATCAAGATCACCCCCAGCGGGCAAATCTATCTGGTGGATTTTGGTCTGGCAAAAATGGCTCAACCCGGCCAGGCCACCACTACCGGCGCGCAGGCGCTCACACCGGGATATGCCTCGCCAGAACAATATGGACAGGGCACGGATTCGCGGTCCGATATTTATTCCTTAGGCGCAACGCTTTATGCCGCGCTGACCAACAAAGTCCCCGAAGATGCCCTGGCGCGCGCCATGGGCACCGTTGAATTAACCCCCATCCGCCAGCAAAGCCCAAACGTATCCGAGAGGCTCGCCTCCGTGATTGAGAAAGCGATGCGTGTTTCAGCAGAGGAACGTTACCAGACTGCCGAAGAGCTGAAACAAGCATTGCTCAATTCCAATTCCCAGGCTCGCAGACGGGCAGTCACCATGCCCACCCCGGCGGTAAACCCCCAAAATGGCGTTGCACAGGCGGCATCCACCGCTCAGCCCGGGGCCTCAGTTCAGAAACGCAAAACCAGCCCCCTGTTCTGGATCCTGGGCGGCGTTGGATTGATTGCCGTCATAGGTGTGGGGATTGCCCTGTCAATCGGCGGGACACAAAGCTCCTTGCCTGCCACAGCCACCCTTCCGGCCAGTCCGGTAGCGACTCGCACCACCGCCCCCCTCCAATCCAGCAACACTCCTGCTCCCACCAACACCCTTGCGCCGCTTGCCAGCGACACTCCCACGAACACACCGGAGCCCACAACCACCCTTACCCCAACCGTACAATCCACCCCGCGCGGCGGCGGCGTTGGTCAGCTGGCCTTCGTCTCCGACCGGAGTGGGGTTCCCCAGATATACCTGATAAACAGCGATCTTAGCGGGCTGACCCAAATCACCAACCTGCCGGACGGCGCCTGCCAACCCGGATGGTCGCCGGATGGGCAGCGGCTGGTGATCGTTTCTCCCTGTAAGGGTAAACAGGATATGTACAAAAGCACCGGCTTATTTATTATCAATTCCGATGGAAGCGGGATCAACCCCATCCCTTCTATGCCGGGCGGCGACTTTGACCCGGCCTGGTCTCCCGATGGGAAAACGATTGCTTTCTCTTCTCTGCGCGATGGCGACCTGGCTCATATTTACCTGTACAGTTTCGAAACCGGGAAAACCACTCGTCTCAGTTCCAATTCCACCTACGATCACCGCCCTTCCTGGTCTCCGGATGGGAAAATGTTGGTCTTTGAAAGCACGCGCCTGGGAAAACCCCAGATTTATACAATTGAGATTGAAACAGGAAAAGAAAAAGAATTCACCGCGCTGGACGCCCAGGATGACCACAGCCCCGATTGGTCAAACGACGGTTCAGTGATCGCCTTCCATTCCGGCAGCCGGGATATTGTCGTGAGACAGTACGGCGACCGCAACGCCAAAGAGATTATCATCGCCCCCAATACCGGCCCCTCGGTGGATGTAGATTTCTCGCCGGATGGGTATTGGCTGGCATATGAAAATTGGCGTAAAGACAACAACCACGATATTTATATCATGACCATGAACGGCGGCAGCATCACCCGCCTGACCGACGATCCCGCCAACGATTTCCAGCCCGCCTGGCGGCCTTGATCAGGCCCCTGCTTCGCGCTTAGTGCGCTCCTTTCCCCGGCGGCGCATGATATCCAGAATGCGCGGTAGAACATTGGTGTATAACTTGTACATAAATGGGCGGGATGTGTAATCCCAGGCGCCTAAGGTGCGGATCACGTTCCCGCCCAGGCCCTCCTTGAATCGGTACACGCCCCACATCCCATCGCTTTCGTTGAATACATCCGGTGCGCCCCACAGATCGTACACCTCACAACCTGCTGCTTTGGCAGTCCGCATGGCTTCCCACTGTAAAATGTAGTTAGGCATCTTATCCCGCTGGATCTCACGTGACATGCCGTATAAATACCAGGCCTTGCCGGCAAATGTAAACAAGAACAATCCGGCCAAGGCTTCCCCATCTGCTTCTGCGATCAAAGGAACGGCCATTCCCGCGCGCATGAAAGTCTGCCATACGGTTTCGTAATAATCCCTGGACCGAATCACAAATCCATCCCGCGTTGATGTTTCTGCATACATGCGGAAGAGCAGATCCAGATCGGCCTCATTCCCCTGCCGGACGGTCACACCCTTCTTCTGAGCCAAGCGGATATTGTAGCGGGTCTTTTGTTTCATCCGCGCCAACCACGCCTCTTCATCAGACTGCAAATCCAACCAGACCGTGTTGCGAAATTGGATCTGGTCGGGAGCGAATCTCCACCCACGCGTTCTTAATTCATCCAATAAACCCGGGGGCGGGCACTCCATAGCCTCCTCTGCTCCAGGGACTCCGCGTCCAAGGACCACTTCAGGATCTACTTTAATGAAGATCGCCCCGCTTCTTTTAGCCAGGCGTTGCAAATCGTCTAATACCTGGCGGCGTACTGCCTTGTCGTGCCAATTCATCAGCGGTCCGCGCGGCACATACAGAACACTGGCTTTTGGTCCCAGGGGAGTCAAGGATATCGTGCGGCGCAATACCATCGCTGCCGCCCCATCCCAGCGCAGCGGTTGCGCCTGCCAACCATAAGCCTGTTTGACCGCCGCCCATTGTTCTGTTTGGAACAAGTGTGCGCCAGGCAATCCGGCAACCAGAGCATTCCATTTCTCCCAATTCCCGTTCAACGGCTCATGTCTCCCGTCCCAGGCGGCCTGCATACCACTGGTAGAAACGATAAAGCAGCGGCGAGTAAACATAATCCCAGGCTCCCGCCGAGCGTTTCAACGTGCCCCCAAAACCACGCTTGAAACGGTACACCCCCCACAAACCGTCGTTTCGCCCGGCAAATTGTGCCTCCAGAACCTCTTCTTCTTCGTCTGGGATCCCCCACAGATCATATTCCAGGCAGCCGCGCGAGGCTGCCCAACGCATAGCCTCAAATTGCAGCAAATAAGTAGGCATTCTTTCGCGTTCCTGGTTCCCGGATGCTCCGTAAAAATACCAGGCGCGCTTTCCATTCCTAAAGGTCATCAACCCTGCCAGCGGCGCACCTTGAAATTCAGCCACCAGCATGGCACAGTTGCCGGTAGGGGCAAATAAATCATAGGCGCGGCGGTAATACTCCAACGTATGTACGCCAAAGCGATCCCTCTCACCGGTCTCCTGCATCAAACGGTAATAGGTATCGATGTCCTGGCTTTGGCGCACGATCACATCTTTCTTCTGCGCCAGGCGGATATTATAGCGCGTCTTCTGCTTCATCCGCCCCAACCAATCCTCTTCGCTGCCCGCCAGAGAAACGACCAGCGTGCGACGCGGTTGGATGGCAGACGCAGGGATAAAGCCAGGCAATTGTTCCAGGCGCTCTTTTGCCAGCGGTTGCCAGGCATCCGGCTCAACCTTGAGAAAGATCGCCTTGCGCCGGCGGCACTCAGCGTGCACTTCCGGCCAAAATGTGCGCCAATCCCCCCCCAGCGGCCCCTTGGGAAGGTAAGCGATCGTCAATCCCATCGGCAGATGGCGAAAAAGGATCTGACCGGCAGCCTCGCCAGCTCGCAGACGCAGCGGCTTCCAGCCGAACGCCGCTTTTAGGTCCCCCCAGGCAGTGGATTGCAGAACATGCGCCTCGGATTGGGCAGTGAAGGTTTTCTCCCACTCAGCTGCGTTGAGGATATCCATCAATCTATTGCCGTCAATTCCATCGGCGGGGTGGAGCGCACCATCGCCCCAGGGATATATTGGTCAAGCAGGGCAAGGATCGCCTGGGTTTCGCCTTCCTGCGCCAGTTTCAGCAGTTCGCTTAAAGCATTTTTCAATTCTTCACCGGTCAACTGCGCTTCCCCTTCCAGGCGCAGTACCTCCGGATGAGCCGTATGCTTCAACTGGTCGCCCTCATCCCACAACTCTTCGCTCAATTTCTCTCCTGGGCGGATACCGGTAAAAACAATATCAATATCTTTTCCTGGCTCCAGCCCGGAAAGGCGGATCAGGTCTTCAGCCAGGTCCAAGATTCGTACCTGTTCTCCCATATTCAGTACAAAGGTTTCTCCATGATCCCCCAGGCTGGCAGCCTGCAGCACAAGGTAGACTGCTTCCGGGATCGTCATAAAGAATCGCTTCATGTCCGGATGGGTGACTGTCACCGGACCGCCGCGAGCAATCTGGCGTTTGAAGAGCGGCACCACGGAGCCACGGCTGCCTAGCACATTTCCAAAACGCACCACGCAATACGGCAGGCCGGAGCGCGCCGCAGCATCCAGCACGACCATCTCCGCCAGTCTTTTGGTAGCCCCCATCACGCTGGTGGGACGGATCGCCTTATCAGTGGAGATCATTACCAGGCGCTCGACCTGGTTTTCCAGCGCTGTCGTGACGATGTTGGATGTACCAACTACATTGTTGGTGATGGCCTCTTCAATGTTGTTTTCCATCAACGGCACATGTTTATGCGCAGCTGCATGAAAGATGACCTGCGGATGGTGCCGTTTGAACAGGGAACGCAGGCGCGGTAAATCGCGCACATCGGCAATTAAGGGGCGGATGGGCAAAGTCGGAAAATCCTCACTTAACTCCATCATTGTTTCAAAAATACTGTTTTCTCCATGGCCCAGTAGCAGCAGCTCCGAAGGCCCCCAACGAGCGATCTGACGGCACAACTCCCGTCCGATCGAACCGCCTGAGCCGGTCACCAACACCGCTTTGCCGCTCACCACTCCACCGACCATGTCGTCACGAACATGCACCGGTTCGCGACGGAGCAGGTCGGTGATATCCACCTCGCGCAGACGGTTAACACTGACCTTGCCGCCCAGCAATTCATAAATACCGGGCATCGTGCGGAATGGCACACCTTTCAAGCGGCACACATCCGCCACCATGCGGATCACCCGCCCCGGCGCACTGGGAATGGCGATTACTACTTCATTGACAGGGTACTGATCCAAAATATTCGCCAGTCCACTCAGTTTTCCGACTACCGGAACGCCGTAGATCGTCTGTCCTTGTTTCCCCGGGTCATCATCCGCGAAGCCCACCGGAACGAGGTTCAACTGCGGGTTGCGCTGCATCTCTCGCACCATCAAAGCGCCGGCATCCCCTGCTCCAGCCACCAACACCCTACGTGTTCCCTGCGCATTCTTCACCGCTCCGGCACGCTGATTTTCCGCCAGCAGCCGCACGGTAAAACGCAGCCCGCCCACCGCCATCATGGATAAAACCCAATCGATCACCAGAGCCATGCGTGGAAAGCCCGGGAACAGACGCAGCGAAAAGAGCGTCAACATGATCAATGCGACCGGGATGGATGCCAATGTGACCGAAACCACGATCAATTTTAATTCCTGGATGCTGGCATAAGACCATACCCGCCGGTAGAGGCCAAAACTGTAATACACCAGCGGCTTGACCAGCAATGCCACACCAGCCATCCAAACCGCCGAGGGTAGATAGATTGTGTAGAAATCATAGGTCAGCTCAAATTTAAGCAGGTAACTGAGCATCACCGAAACGATGATCAGGATCAGATCCCCCAGGAAAAGGTACCGATTGCGGACGTTAATGGTTGCTTTCATTCAGCTCCGGCGAAATAACCCGGCCAGGAAACCGCTGCCCCAGCACAGGTGCATGGTCGCAATTGCCAGCGGGATCACCGCAGCCAGGCGCCAATCGCCTGCCCGGCGTGCAGCCGGGATTGCTCCTGCCAATAATACCACAAGATAGAGAATCGCTTCGGCCAGCAGTCCCCAACGCGCCACATCCCAGAAAATGCTCAATACCGCCAATCCCAATAAGCTGACCACAAACACCGGCGGCAGAGCCTGGCGCCAACGCAATGTGCCAGGATAACGGCGCAGCATTTGCGTCTTCCAGTAGCCGTAGCGCCAATACTGGCGCGCCAATGCTCCGAAGGTGGAACGCGCAAAATAAACCGAACGGATGGCAGGATCCAACCAAATCTGCCCGCCCTGGCGGCGAATGCGGGTATTCAATTCATAATCTTCGTTGGTCATCAAGGTTTCGTCATACCCACCCAACTTCTCCAGGGTATGCTTCCAAAAGCAGCCGAATGGGACTGTATCCACTTCCGCGGCACGTGTAGTATAACGATAAAGCGCATCGCCCACGCCAAAGGGGTGCGCAGCTGCCGCGGCAATGGCCGCAGCAACCAAGCCCGGCCGTCCAGGTCGGATCTCCCACACGCCGCCCACATTCTCGCCTTTACCTTGCTCGAGCGCTTCCACGCTGCGCGCCACATAGTCTTCGGCAGGCACCGAATGGGCGTCCAGGCGCAGGATGATCTCCCCCCGGGCCGATCGCAGCGCCGTGTTCAAGGCAGTGGGAATAGCCTGGCGGGGATTATCCACCACCGATATTTTGAGATCAGGAAATTCGTCAGAAAAGCGGGTAATTTCCGCGCGCGTTTGGTCGCTGGACATCCCGTCTGCGATAACCAATTCCAGCCGGTCGCGCGGATACGTTTGGCGGTAAACCGCCTCCATCAACAACCGGATGGTGGTCTGCTCATTTCGACAGGGAACGATGATGGTTACCAGGTAATTCGACATAGAAGACACTACCTTTTCCTACAATGCTTTCTATCCATATTTTTCCACCGTGCGCCAGCACGATCTGTTGAGCAATCGGCAATCCCAGGCCCACCCCTCGCCCGCCGCTCTTGCGGCGGGAGCGGTCAAGCTGGTAAAAACGCTCAAAGATGCGCGATCTGTCTTCGGCCGGGATGCCCGGGCCGTTATCTGCCACGCTGGCGCGCACTCCGCCTGTCACGGCTTCCGCCGAGACCAGCACCTGCCCACCAGATGGCGTGAATTTGAGCGCATTGTCGACCAGGTTGGTAAACACCTGAGCCAGCCGGTCGCCATCGCCATAGACAACCGGCAACGCTCCCACCTGGGTGCGCAAGTCGATTTGAGATTGTCCGGCCTGCAGGGAAAATTTTTGCACCACGTGTTCCAACAAGGCGCGCAGATCCAGCGGCGTAAAGGACAGGTCCGCCGTGCCGGCTTCCAGCCTGGCCAGCGCCAACAAATCCAGTACCAGTCGGTTCATCCGATCCGCTTCGTCGTGAATCACCCCCGCAGCCTGGCGTAGTCCCGCCTCATCATGCACCGTTCCGTCCAGGATCGCCTGAGAGAAGCCCTGGATGGAGGTCAAGGGAGTTTTCAATTCATGAGTGATATTGGCAATGAAATCGCGCTGCGATTGCTGACTGGCTTGCACCTGGTTTTGCATTTCATTCAATGCCTGTGCCAGTTGGCGCACCTCGCCCGGCCCTTTTTGCGGCACCGGTAGGGCTTGTCCGCTTGCCAGGCGGCGCGCGCTTTCGGCCATTCGTTTTAAAGGCACCGTGATCCATTCGCTCATCAGCAGGCTGAACAACACCGCCAGAAATAATGCAGCCAACCCGGCCTGAAAGAAAGGCCGCAGGGTATCATCGGTGAGCACATTGCGCAGCAGCACCGCCGGCCGCTGTGCGGTGGTCACCAGGTATTCACCATTATCCAACTGCGTTATCGAATAAAGCCAGCTTTTCTTGTGTTGATCCTGGATAATCTTCACCGCCAGGAAATCATCTGAAGAGCCATCCACCGCAGTAAGATCAAAACCACTCAACTGGCTGTTCGTATCCTTGCTTTTATATTCGGCAACCACATTTCCTTGCCCATCCAGGATCAAGAAACGCAGAGCGCGGTTTTCGGCTTCCGTCTGCATCAGGCGCTCAGCCCGTTCGGCGGATCTTCCACCCAGAACCTCCAGCCGGTTAACCACCAGCGTCTCAGCCAGTTTGATTTTGGCGGCTGTCTGGCGGTAGAGTAAGGGGCTGTCGCGCAACGCCAGGATCACCCCGACACCCACAATTAAAAGCACCACCAGGATCAGGAAGGCGTAGGAAATCCAAAGGCGCGACCGCAGCGACCGGAACATATTACGTCACCAGCTTATACCCGATACCGGTCACCGTTTCAATTCTTGCCTGTCCACCGGCAAGTTTACGGCGGAGCTGGGCAATATGCACATCTACAGTGCGCGTCTGACCGAAAAAATCGTAGCCCCAGGCCAGGTTGAGCAGATCCTCACGGGTGAATACCTTTCCTGGGCTGCGCGCCAACACCAACAATACTTCAAATTCCTGGGCGCGGAGAATAACCGCTTCTCCCCGGCAACGCACCTCTCGCCGCGCCGGATGAAGGACGACATCACCTATGCGCAGTTCTTCCTCTGCCGCTGCTGCAGGAAGCGAGCCCCCCTTGCGGCGCAGAATGGCGCGCACCCGCGCCACCAGTTCGCGCGGATTGAAGGGCTTGGTCAGGTAATCGTCCGCGCCCAGTTCCAGCCCTAGGATCTTATCAAGATCCTCATCGCAAGCGGTGAGCATGATGATCGGCAGATCATTGCCAGACGAACGCAAACGGCGGCAAATCTCAAAACCATCCAGCCCTGGCAGCATCACATCCAAAACCATCAGATCTGGCTTCTGGCCTTGAACAGCCTGCAGCGCGGTGATTCCATCCCCGCATGCCGTTACCTGGTAGCCCTCGCGTTCCAGGTACATACGCGCCAATTGGAGGATGTTAGCCTCGTCATCGACCAGCAAGATCAATTCGCCGCTCATGAACCTTAGTGGCAGCCGCAATCACATTCGCCGTCTTCGCAATCGCACTCACCTTCCTCGCATTCGCATTCCATTGGCAGCACCGCGATCGCTTCGATCTCCACCGCGCCCGCCTTAGGCAGCGCCGCCACCTGGATGGCGGAACGCGCCGGGGGATTCTCTTTGAAGTATTCTGCGTAAACTGCGTTCATTTTCGCAAAATCCTGGATATCACGCAGGAAAACCGTGGTTTTGACCACATCCTCCAAACCGACGCCGGCGGCTTCCAAAACGGCGGCCAAATTTCGCAGCGCCTGGTGGGTTTCCGCTTCAATCCCACCTGGAACGATATTTCCGGTCGCCGGATCAAGCCCCAGTTGTCCAGAGGTGAAAACAAGCTCACCCACCTGTACGCCGATCGAATAAGGCCCAATCGCCTTAGGGGCCTTTTCACTGGTCAAAGAAGTATGCCGTTCACAACAACAACCCATTTTAATTTTCTCCTGTGATGATATTCGGCCCCCCTGTCCGCCCACTCATTTTAATTCAAAACTTCGAAACGTGGGGCAATAAACGAGGCGGGGTTTGCCCGCCTCGTTCCTTTTTTTCAGGATCATTATGGATCCTAGTAATGTAAATCCTCTTTCTTGCCGGTCAGACGCTTACGGAACACCCAATAGGTATAGGCCTGGTAAGCCAGCACTAGCGGCACAAAGATGAGAGCGACAATCGTCATCACCTGTAAAGTGGCCGGCCCAGAGGCGCTGTTGAAAATCGTCAGGCTGTTCTCAGGATTAGGATTAGAAACCAATACGCGCGGGAAGAGCATCAGGAAAAATCCCAAAGTGCCCAGCGCGATGGTCGCTGCCATCACCACAAACGCCCAACCCTCGCGTTTCTTGATCAACAACCAGCCCACGCCCAGCAATCCCAGCCCAACAATTCCAAAGGGGATCAAGGGGTTGATGCCCGCTTGGACGGTCAAGCCTGGAGCAAATCTGGTGGCAAAAAGATACCCAACCAGGGCAATCACAACCGGAGGCCACAAGCGCCAGGCAGTCTCCCGGCATTCATCCATGAAATTACCGCTGGTTTTCAGGGTCAGGAAGTTCGCACCAATCAACAGGAAGACGAACAGGGAAAGCACTCCACCCAGCAGGGCGTATGGGTTCAACAAATTGAAGAATCCACCGACATACTGGAAATCTGCATTGATCGGGACTCCGTAAAGAAAATTGGTGAAGGCCACTCCCCACAAGAAAGCCGGAATATAGCTTCCAAGCACTAACGCCCAGGTCCAGATCGCCTTCCATCCTGGACGATCATCCTTGCCGCGGAATTCAAACGCCACCCCGCGGAAGATCAACGCAATCAGAATCAAGAATAACGGCAGGTAAAAACCGCTAAAAAGCGTAGCATACCACTGGGGGAATGCTGCAAAAGTGGCTCCGCCTGCGGTGAGAAGCCACACTTCGTTGCCGTCCCAATGCGGGCCAACAGTATTGATCATGATGCGTTTTCGCTCTTCATCTTTGCCCAGGAAAGGCAGCAACATGCCCACCCCCATATCAAATCCTTCCAGAATGAAGTAGCCGATATACAAGATCGCGATCAGAATGAACCACAAAGTTTCCATCTCGCCCTCCTATTCCTCAACAACCGTTTCAGCAACTGTCTTTTCACCCGCTTTGGCAAATTTTGCCAGCAGGTAGATATCGGCTGCCATTAATACCCCGTAAATCACCAGGAAAGCAATCAAAGTAATCATCACTTCTCCTGGTTCAACGCTGGGAGAGACCGCCTGTGAAGTGAGCAGCTTGCCGTATACGATCCACGGTTGGCGGCCCATCTCGGTCAGGATCCACCCGGTTGTGTTGGCCAGGTATGGCAGGAGGATGGCGAATGGAAGCAATTTCAAGATAAACTTCGGCGTCGCACGCTTGCGTAAAATAAAGAACACCACAACCAGCCCGGCCAGGAACATCAGCAACCCTGCCCCGACCATCGCCCGGAAAGTCCAATAGAGAATGGTTACCGACGGGATATAACTGGTGTTCTCGCCAAACTCCCTGCTGTATTGGGCTTCAAATTGAGCCTCGAGGGTATTAATCCCTTGCACGCTCTCCCCAAAACGGCCATAAGCAAGAAAACTGAGCAAACCGGGGATCCGAAAGTCAAATGTATTGGCCTGGTTATCTTCATCGATAAAGCTGAGCATGGAGAGGCCCGCATTATCCTCGTCTTCCCAAAGAGCCTCGGCGGCCGACATTTTCATCGGTTGGAGTTGAACCACCTGCTGCGCCTGGCTGTGCCCGATCAGCATTACCACCAGCACCGACACCACCCCCACCCAGGCTGCCAGCTTGAAGGATCGTCCAAACAGATCGGAATCCGATTTACGGATCAAGTGGTAGGCGCTGATGCCAAGCACGAAGAAGGCGCCGGTTGTGAGGCCAGAAAACACCACATGAGGGAATTGCAGCCATACATACGGATTGGTGAGTAATTGACCAAAATCGGTCATTACAGCACGCCCGCCCTCAAAGGATGCTCCCACCGGATGCTGCATGAAAGAATTGGCGATCAGGATCCAAAGTGCAGAGAGCAGCGAACCGATAGAAACCAGCCACATGGCGGTCAGATGAACCTTTTTGGACAGGCGGTCCCATCCAAAGATCCACAATCCCAGGAATGTCGACTCCAGGAAGAAGGCCAGCAAGGCCTCGATCGCCAATGGAGCCCCGAAAACATCGCCCACATAACGCGAATAGATCGACCAGTTCATGCCAAACTGGAATTCCTGGACTATGCCGGTGACCACCCCCATGGCAAAATTGATCAAGAACAATTTGCCCCAAAATTTGGTCATGCGCTTATAGACCTCTTGGTTAGTGCGCACATAGAGGGTTTCCATCACCGCTACCAACACCCCAAGCCCGAGGGTCAGCGGGACGAAGAAAAAATGGTAGATCGTCGTAATGGCGAATTGCCATTGGGATAGGGTAAGTGTATTCATGCACGCTCCTCAGTTTAGAGATTCAGAGAATGTATATAAGTATTTTATAACAAGTCGGATAAAATTTAGCAAGTAATTCTATCCAATTTATGGAAAAAGCGGGAATTATTTTCAGCCAATCAACCGCTTAATCCAGCCAGAGCCGTGGGGAAAAACGTAGTTAGAACGAGAATGACCGTCAGAAAGATCAAGATGGCCACTGTGACATAACTAACAATATTGAGGAACCTGCCATTCGCAAATTTGCCCATCAGCCGCTTATCATTGATCAGACGCAGCATAGTGATCAGGATCACCGGCAGCAATACCCCATTTAAGGTCTGGCTAAACATCATGGCATTCACCAGAGACTGGATGGGTAGCAGTACCAGCACAGCGGCGATCACGATCAACCCCGTATAAATTCCAAAGAAGGCGGGGGCTTCTTTCAACCCATGATCCACCCCCGATTCCCATCCAAAAGCCTCGCATACTGCATACGATGTGGAGAGCGGCAAAATGGCGGCGGAAAAAAGGGAAGCGTTGAGCAGGCCAACAGCGAACAAGGCGGAAGCGTAGTCACCAGCCAGCGGGTGCAGCGCTCGCGCCGCATCTTCCGCGGTTTCCACCGGCACCCCGGCCGGGAAGATCGTCGCAGCACAGGCGATGATGATAAAGGCCGCAACGACTACGGCAAACAAGGACCCAACAACCACATCGATGCGTTCCAGGTGATAATCTTTGGGCTTGATCCCTTTATCCACGATCGAAGCCTGCTGGTAGAACTGCATCCACGGGGCAATGGTCGTACCAATGATGGTCACAAAAATAGTCACATAACCCACATCGAAATGAAAAGTGGGATTGGCAAATGCGCTGCCGACCTCGTTCCAATTGGGCCTGGCCAGGATACCTGAGATCACATAACACAGATAGATCGCGCTGGCGAACAGGAAGATCCGCTCAACCGATTTATAATTGCCTTTCACGATCAGCAGCCACACCCCCACAGCAGCGATCGGCACCGACACATATTTACTGATCCCAAATATTTCCAAACTGGCAGCCACACCGGCAAATTCGCTAAAAGTGTTGGCAAGGTTCACGATCACCAGAAATGCCAGGATGATCGCAGTGATCCTGACGCCCATCGACTCGCGAATTAAATCCGCCAGCCCTTTCCCCGTAACCACCCCCAGGCGGGCGCTCATTTCCTGGACAATGATCAATGCCAGGGCAACCAGGGGCAGCATCCACAACAGGCCGTACCCGTAATGCGCCCCGGCGACCGAATAAGTAGTGATCCCGCCAGCGTCGTTATCCACATTAGCGGTGATAATGCCTGGTCCAATTACCGCCAGCAACAGTGCCAGGCGCGTACGATATCGCTTAAGCTTTTGCCAGATACCCATGGAATTCTCCTATCTTGACTTAGCGATATAGTCTTGGTAAGCGTTTTTTCCAGGCCGTCGGAATGATCTTGTCCAGCGCATCATCAGCCGTGACGATGCCTTGCATCTGGTTTTGGTCGTTCACCACCGGCAGGGCCAATAGATTGTACTTAGACACCAGCTGCGCGGCATCTTCCTGGGTATCCAGCAGTTGCACCGAAACCACACGTTTTTCCATGAAATCCGCAACCAGCGACTCTGGGCGGTTCAGGATCAAGGCGCGCAATGAGAATACACCGATCAGGTGGCGTTCATCATCCATTACGTAGATATAATATGCTGTTTCCGCTTCTTCCGCATGCTCACGCAAAAAGTCAATCACCTCGCTGGCTTTTTGACCCGCCCGGACAGATAGGAATTCGGTGTTCATGATCCCACCCGCTGAATCTTCAGGGAATTTGAGCAGTCGGCGGACGTCTTCTGCCTCATCCGTTTCCATCAAACGAAGCAGCTCAGTGCTGCGCTCTTCCGGTAGTTCAGCCAGCAGGTCAGCCGCCTCATCCGGAGACATCTCTTCGAGTACATCCGCCACGCGTTCATCCGGCATGCTTTCCACCAGGTGTGCCTGGAAATCCGGCTCCACTTCTTCCAGGGTATCTGCCAGAGTTTTTACATCCAGGGTGTCCAACAAGCGGCTGGATTCAGTGCTGGTCAGGTCGCTGACGATCTCCGCCAGGTCGGCGGGATGCAGCTCGGCCAGGTGGCGGCCGGGAACTTTAAGCCGCATCGGCTGATCGCTGCCCAGTAATTCGACGTAATCCCAGGAAATCTGCCCCTTCTGCTTTTCTTTGCTGCCGCGTATCCGTAAACGGGCCGCCAATTTTTCCATACCTAGCCGGCGCAGCAAGCCCGCTGAAGAAATATCCACATTGGCAACATACACATCCGCAGCTGCCCGCGACAACTCCAGATCATTCACGCGCACCACGCGCACACCGTCGGTATCGATGATCTGTTTATCAAGCACCTCGCGCACCAACCAGGTATCCTGTACTCCTGGGGTATAGATGGACAATTCCGACTGTATTTTATTGAGCGGGATTACCGGCGCAAATAACGCTACGACCTCCCCGACTGGAATTAATCGTGACTTACCCGCCGAGCGAACCTCAATGGCGGCGATCTTGGGGTGCGGCTTATCCCCCAGCTGGACAGCAATAATATCTTCCAGGGAACCGACCGATCTGCCTTCTACATCCACTACGGGACGGCGGATCATTTCACTGATAAAAGGCATATTCGCCTCCTGGCCGGTTCAATCCGAAACACCGGCTCATCCATAAAGATCGGGCGGTAGGACCGCGCGGATAATATTATATTCCTCTTTAGTAGAAAAATCGAGACCGCCAATACAGGGAATCTCTTATCAAATGGTATAATTGCTTGCTTGTAGAAATGAGGCAAGGATAGGATTATGCTGGATAAATTGACATTAATTGAAGAACGTTATGCTGAATTAGGCCGCCAATTGGAAGAAACCCTCCAAGATTACCAACGGGCCAGCGAATTGGCGAAAGAACGCGCCGAACTGGAAGACGTGGTAAACCTGGCGCAGCAATACCGGCAGGCCCTGGCGCAGATTGAACAGGCCCGCGAGCTGCAAGATGCTGAAGACGAAGAACTGCGCGCCCTGGCGCAGGCTGAGTTGGAGGAGCTTCTTCCCCGCAGTGAAACACTAGAAAAAGAGATCAAGGGCATGCTGGTTCCCAAGGACAAACGCGACTCGCGCAACGTGATCGTTGAGATCCGCGCCGGAACCGGCGGAGACGAAGCCGCCCTATTTGCCGCGGATTTATTCCGTATGTACTCCCGCTATGCTGAACGGCGCAACTGGTCGGTTGAGATCCTTTCCCAAAACGAGACCGGTATTGGCGGGTTCAAAGAGATCATCTTCATGGTCAAAGGCCGCGGGGCTTACTCGCGGTTAAAGTTCGAGTCTGGGGTGCATCGTGTGCAGCGCATTCCGGTAACCGAATCATCCGGGCGTATCCACACCTCCACCACCACGGTAGCCGTGCTGGCTGAAGTTGAAGATGTAGAAATCAACATCCCCGAATCCGACATCCGCACGGACGTCTACCGTTCCGCGGGAGCCGGCGGGCAAAATGTACAAAAGAACTCCACCGCAGTGCGGATCACCCACCTTCCCACCGGGATTGTAGTTGCCTGTCAGGACGAGCGCTCGCAACTCCAAAACCGTTTGCGCGCAATGAGCATTCTGCGCGCAAGACTATACGAAATCGAACAAGAAAAACGTACCGAGGAACTGGAAGCCACCCGCCGTTCTCAGGTGGGTACCGGCGAGCGCTCGGAGAAGATCCGCACCTACAATTACCCGCAGTCCCGCGTCACCGATCACCGCATCAATATCTCCTCCTACAACCTCCCCACGGTGATGGATGGCGACCTGGATATGTTCATTGACGAATTATCCACCCGCGAGGAATCGGAGCGGTTGGCAGCGGTAGGCTCGGGAGATGACGACGAAGATTAGCCTGGGCGAGTGGCTGAAAAGCGCCCGCCAGGAATTGACCGGAAAAAGCGAACATCCCGGCCTGGAAGTTGAAGCCCTGGCAGCCTGTCTGCTGGGCAGACCGCGCTCCTGGATCCTGGCGCATCCCGAGAACACGCTCAGCGCCTCCCAGCAGCATTTCCTGCGCCTGGGATTGGATTCCCTTGCCAAAGGAGTGCCCTTGCCCTACCTGACCGGCACCCAGGAATTCTACGGTTTGCCCTTCCGGGTTGGCCCCCACGTATTAATTCCCCGACCGGAGACAGAACTGCTGGTTGAACAGGCCGTCGACTGGCTGGAACGTCATCCTGAAAAACGCTGGGGGGTTGACGTAGGCAGCGGCAGCGGCTGCATTGCTGTCACCCTGGTCAAGAAGGTGATGGGACTGCGCATGCTGGCCGTCGATATCAGCCGGCCTGCTTTGCGCGGCACGTTGAATAATATCTCGATGCACCGGGTGGCGCATAAAGTGATGGCCGTGCAGAGCAATTTATTGGAACCTTTCGGGACCTCTTTTGATCTGTTGTGCGCCAACCTGCCCTACATCCCAACAGCCAAGCTGGCTGATCTGACTGTCGCCCGGCACGAGCCCCGCCTGGCCCTGGACGGTGGATCGGATGGATTAGATCTCATCTGCGAACTGCTGGTCCAGGCCCCGACCAGGATCCTGCCCGGCGGTTTACTGCTGCTGGAGATCGAAGCCGGGCAAGGTTCCGCCGCCCTGGAACTGGGCAGGAATGCTTTTCCAGCCGCGCAGGTCGCCATCCTTCCAGACCTGGCCGGGTTCCCGCGCCTGCTGCGCATTGAACTTCCAGAGTAACCCAATGAAAACACAACTGCTGCCTGTTTCTTCTCCCGAGGCTCTCTCTTCCGCGTTGGAAATACTTCGCCGGGGTGAGCTGATCGCTTTTCCTACCGACACGGTCTACGGATTGGCTGCCGACCTGTTCAACCCGGCCGCCATCCAGCGGATTTTTGACGTAAAAGGCCGCGATAACACGAAGGCCATCCCGGTCCTGCTCGGCAGCCTGGAGCAATTGCGCCAGGTAACCTTGGATCTGCCCGACGAGGCAGTTCGCCTGGCTGCACGTTTCTGGCCGGGTGCCCTCACCCTGGTGGTCCACCGCCAACCTGCCTTACCCGAAGTGCTCTCCCCCACCCCCACTGTGGGCGTGCGCATGCCCAGCCATCCGTTTGCGCTGGCATTGCTGGCCCGCAGCGGTCCGCTGGCTGTTACTTCCGCAAACATGTCTGGAGCCGCCAACCCGCTCAACGCCAGCGACGTGCTGGCGCAGCTGGGAGGCAGGATCGCGTTGGTATTGGATGGCGGCCCAGTCTCCGGCGGGGTGCCTTCCTGCGTGGTGGACTGCACCCAAACCCCGCCTGCCATCCTGCGTCAGGGAGCAATCTCCGAGAACGACATCCTTAAATGTCTGGCAGCCGGTTAATAATATTTGGATTGTTTTTATCCGAATACTCTCATCTAATTCTTAGATAAAATTCACGCAATCTTAACTTCCAACGGGGATAATATAGGTGCATTCTCCTCGTATTACCTAGTCACCTCCGTCCAGGATGGGAGCCCTGGACGGAGGTTGCGTTTACAATATTCCCATTTTGCTCTTTGTACGTTAAGAAAATCCGGCTGTATCTTGACAATTAGCCGATATCATGATATTCTTGTGCCATTCTGGCAGAAACGCTGTTCGTAGCTCTACGGGGGCGACTCTGCAATAAACCAAATTTTTTATCAAAGAAAGAGAGAAAGACAATGGCAGAACGTTTTACTGGAACCGTTAAATGGTTCAACGCCACCAAGGGCTTTGGTTTCATCGGCCGTGAAGATGGCAATGACGTGTTCGTGCACTTTTCCGCTATTCAATCCGAGGGCTACAAATCCCTGGAAGAAGGCGAAGTGGTTGAGTTCTCGATTGAGCAGGGCAGCAAAGGTTTGCAGGCCGCCAACGTGATCTCGGTCAGCAAGCCGGCCAAAACCCACTAGAAAAACTAAATAACCTAAAAATAGCCCCTCCAAACCGGAGGGGTTATTTATTTCTTTTACTCAGATCGTGTATTTAGGAAATACATTCCGTTATTTCACCAAAGCTTTGCGAATACGCTGCAAGCCATCTTCCAGCAAGCTGCGCGGACAGCCAAAATTCATCCGGGCAAAGCCCTCTCCCGGCGCGCCGAATTCCCCTCCACAATTCAAAATCACATTCGCATTCTCTTTTAAAAATTTCGCAGGATCAGAAGGCAGCCCAATGGAGCGGAAATCCAGCCAGGCCAGATAGGTGCCTTCCGGCGCAGACAAGCGCACACCCGGGAGCTGATCTTTCACAAAATTGCACAAATAATCCCGGTTGGCTTCCAGGTAAGACAGCAATTGATCCAACCAATCCTGTCCATCGCGATAGGCGGCCAACGCAGCGGTCAATCCCAGCAAGTTCACTCCGCCAAACATACCGCGCCGCGCTTCCTGCATCTTCTGCCGCAAAGCAGCGTTTTGTACGATGGCGAAGGAACATTCCAACCCGGCAATATTGAAGGTTTTGCTGGGCGCCATTAAAGTGATTGTGCTTTGCGAAATCTCCTCGCTCAGGGAAGCTACCGGTACATGGTGATGCCCGGAATAGATCAGGTCGCAATGGATCTCGTCCGAACAGATCACCAGGCCGTGCCGCAAACAAATCTCCGCCAGGCGCTGCAATTCATCACGGCGGAAAACACGCCCCACCGGGTTGTGCGGATTGCAGAGCAGGAAAAAGTGCGTCTGTGGGGTAAGAGCTTCTTCAAAAGCCTGGAAATCGATCCCATAGGCGCCATCTGACAGTTGCAGGAGCGGCACTTCCAGCCGACGGGTGCCGCTGTTCGCTGCTACATTAAAGAACGGCGGATATACCGGCGTCTGGATGACCATTTCTTCGCCCGGCCGGGTGACAGCCTGGCTGGCCAGGTTGAACCCGGTGATCACTCCCGGCAGGAAAATGATCTCCTCCCCTTTCACCTGCCAGCCGTAGCGGTCCGCCATGCGCTGCGTCACAAGTGCGCGCAGCTCTTCCTTTTCCATGGGATAACCAAAAATACCGTGCTCCACCCGCTCACGCAGCGCGCGGATCACCGGTTCTGGGGAACGGAAATCCATATCCGCCACCCACATCGGCAGCGCCTCACCGAACAGGCCCCATTTAACGCTTTCAGTCTTCTGCCGGTCATAGACCGTGTCAAAATCGTATCTCATAGGCTACATTTTCGGCAATTCGATCGACTGCTGGTTCTGGTACTTGCCTTTCTTATCCGCATAGGAGATCTGGCACTCCTCATCTGCTTCAAAGAACAAAACCTGGGCAATCCCTTCGTTCGAATAAATTCTGGCCGGCAGCGGGGTGGTATTGGAGATTTCCAGGGTGACGAATCCCTGCCATTCCGGCTCAAACGGCGTCACGTTGACGATGATGCCGCAGCGGGCGTAGGTGGACTTACCCAGGCAGATCGTCAACACGTTGCGCGGAATGCGAAAATACTCGATCGTCCTGGCCAGGGCAAACGAATTGGGAGGAATGACGCACACATCTCCCTTGAAATCGACCATCGAACGTGGATCGAATCCTTTTGGGTCCACTGTGGCCGAAAAAACATTGGTGAAGATCTTGTATTCGTCCGCAACGCGCACATCGTACCCGTAGGAGGATACTCCAAAGGAGATGACCCCCTGGCGCACCTGGTGATCCACAAAAGGCTCGATCATGCCTTTTTCCTGTGCCATCTTGCGAATCCAATGATCCGGTTTCAATCCCATTACCTCATCTCCTCATAAAAAATAGAAATACAACCGCAAAGCCCTCCAGATCCAAACGATGAATCTATCTGCTTTACGAGAAATTAATTAGATCGGCATCCCGCCGCGTTCGCGCAAAACCTTTCTCAATTGCGCTTCCAATTGGTCTGCCTGCGCTTCCAGTTCTTTCAGCTCAGCCAGCAACGGCTGGGCCGGCGCTGGATTGACCAATCCCTGCGTATTGATGCGCACATTGTAGCCTGCGCCGGTCAGCGCCGCCCGGGCCAGGGCCATACCGGTACCCGCGTCTGAGATGGCATTCAGGTTGCCCAGGCTGGCTGCCTGGAGCGCCAGCGCCATCACCTGTACCGCCAGGCGGGCTGTCTCCAGGGGCACTTCAGCAGCGTGCAAAGTGGCTTTTTCCATCTTCGCGGCACGGATATCCTGTTGCTCGGCAGTATCACGCGGCAATCGTACGGCCGCCATGATCCCGTCAAACGCTTCTGCGTCCAATTTCACGGCATTGGTTAAGGCGCGGCGCAGTTCTTCCGCGCGTTCCACCATCGGCCACATCTGGGCTTCCACATCGGCGTATTTTTTCTTTCCCACCGTCAACCGTCCAACCATCGCCACCAGCGCTGCGGCTTCCGCACCGGTATAAGCGGCAGCACACCCACCGCCGGGGGTAGGCGTCCCCCCCGCCAGCTCATCCAGGAAAGTCCGTTCTGCGGAAGGCGCCTTTTCCTGCGTCTCCGAGAGAGCGCCAAACAAACGCTGCTCCAGGATCTGCTCCGGCTCAAAGGCATCCATCTGCATGTACCAGACGGCCGCATCTACCAGCGCTTCCTGCGGGATCAATCCTACCAGTTCAGAGTGATGGACAGCCACGCCGTAGCGCACAGCTTCGCGGCGGACCATTTCCACCACGCGGGCAAGAGGCGATTGGCGGAAATTGGTCAGGTTCATCGAAACCTGAGCCCGCCCTTCCACCAATACGCCCATGGCCTTGACGTAATGCAGCCCGCCCGAGGAATTGCGCACCGCTTTGGCGATCTTTTGAGCAATGCTAACATCCTCGGTGGTCAAATATACATTGAACGCCACCAGCGGTTGGCGCGCGCCGATCACGGTCGCCCCCGCTGAACCCAATTTGGCCGGGCCAAAATCTGGTGCGCGCAGCGGATTGGTGAGTATCTCTTCCTTCAAACCTTCGTATTGCCCGCGGCGGATATTTTCCAATCCCACTCGCTCCGGTCGGGTGGCGGCGTCTTCATAAAGATATACCGGGATGGTCAACTCTTCCCCTACACGCTTCCCCAGGCGGCGCGCCATCTCCACGCATTCCGCCATGCTAATCTCGCTGATCGGCACAAACGGCACCACGTCGGTGGCGCCGATGCGCGGGTGTTCGCCAGTATGCTGCTCCATATCGATCAACTGTGCGGCCGTGCGGATGGCCTGGAAAGCCGCTTCTTCCACTGCGGCCGGTGCGCCTACATAGGTAAGCACGGTGCGGTTGTGATCCATATCGGAATGCCGATCGAGCATTGAAACGCCCTGCACGCTGGTGATGGCTTGGACGATCTTTTCAACCACCTCCGGGCGGCGTGCCTCGGAAAAATTGGGGATACATTCAACCAGCGGAGTTGCCATAGTCACCTCAAAATTCAAAAGAAATCGGATACCCTTCTCATTATACCAAAGGCGTCTCCAAATTCGCAGCGGGACAATCCTCACCATCCCAATGTGACGTACACGGTCCAAACGTGCTAGAATATGCATATGTGCGGACGATTCACCATCACCCTGCAAGCTGACGATGTGCGCGAAGCCCTGCGCCTGGGCGAGATGCCGCCAGACTGGCAGCCGCGCTATAACATTGCCCCCACCCAACCCGTGGCGGCGGTGCTGGACTCCTCCACCCGCAACGTGGAATGGCTGCGCTGGGGCTTGATCCCTTCCTGGGCCAAAGATTCGGCAATCGCCTCCAGTCTGATCAATGCCCGCGCGGAAACAGTGGCCGAAAAACCTGCTTTCCGTTCAGCTTTGGCCCGCCGCCGATGCCTGATCCTGGCGGATGGGTTCTATGAGTGGCAAAAGCCTGCTTCAGGTCGGGGACCTTCTCTGCCCTATTACTTCACCCTGGCCGACGGCCACCCCTTTGCCTTCGCCGGGCTGTGGGAAAGCTGGCAGCCGCCGGATGCAGTACTTCCCCTGCGCACCTGTACCCTGATCACCACTGCAGCCAACACGCTGGTGTTGCCGGTTCATCCGCGCATGCCGGTCATCCTGAGCGGTGAAGCGATGTGGCAATGGTTGACGCAGCCCGCCGCATCCACCGGCCTGCTGAGCGCGTACCCCGCTGAGCAGATGGCGGCTCGCCCGGTTGGGCGTCTGGTCAATGATCCGGCCGTTGATCGCCCCGAATTGATCCAGGCTCTCTAGCCAACTATTGACACTATCCCTGTTTCGGGTATAATACCCCTCGCGCGCAATGCGCCTGGCCGACTAGCTCAATTGGCAGAGCAATTGACTCTTAATCAATGGGTTCAGGGTTCAAGTCCCTGGTCGGTCACAGTACATGTGGCGGTCTCCGCCCTCGATACCCCCAAATATGGGGGTATTTGCTTGTTTTTGGGTATACCCCCATATATAGAAATGGCAAATGTGTGCAATTAGTGTGCAATTGGTGTGCAATTCTCGCGAAAAGTGTGCAATTACCGAGGGGAATCAAGGCAAATGTGTGCAATTGGTGTGCAATTCGCTGAGTGAGAATCAATGGGTTCTGTGCAGATCTCGAACCTTGACCAATTCTCCCACCAGGATCGGCTGCTCCGGCTGCGGAACGACCTGATCCATCATTTCTGCCGCCTTGATCTCCTGATCGGTGAACTCATGCCCGTACATGTTCATCGTCGTGCTGGGCTGGGCATGCCCCAGAATGTGGCTGGCCACCAGCACTGACACGCCATTGTTGAGCATGATCGAGGCCGCCATGTGACGCAGGTCGTGAAAGGTGATCTTGGGCACCCCCGCCGCTGCCAGCAATTGATTGTAATGCTTGCGAAAGTTGGACGGGTTGCGCGGTGTGCCAACCGTGCTGGGAAAGACCAGGTTGTGCTCCTGCCAGGTTTCCCTTGAAAGGGCGCGCAGCAGGGCTACGGCCTCCAACTGCTGCTGGAGGACTTTGAGCGTGGCTGGACCTACGTTGATGATCCGGTTACCGGCTTCGCTCTTGGGGGTGGTGAAGAGCACCACCGCCTTGCCATTTTCGCGAATGCGCTGCACATTGCGACGCACATGCACCTGGCGCTGCTGCCAGTCTATATCCTCCCAACGCAAGGCAAACAACTCGCCTTCGCGCATGCCAGTCTTAATCGCCACATAGATCAAAGGCCCCAACTGAGTCTGCATAGCCGTCTGCACCAGGCGGTTGGTCTCCTCCACGGTCAGCGGAGAACGGCGTCGCCGGCAGCGTTCCAGGCGCGGCAGCTTGGCCTTCAAAGTTGGGTTGTAGAGAATCAGCCGGTCATCCACCGCATCGCCCAATGCCTTGCGCAGAACACGATGGACATAGTACACGTAGGTCTTCCCCATGCCCTGCTGCACCAGCCTGGTGTAGTACTGATCAAACACCGAGCGGCGCAGGTCGCTGAGGCGCTTTTCGCCGAGCCCCGGCAGGATGTATTTATCCAGGATGCGCTGGTAATCGGCGCGCGTGGTCGGTTTTAGCAAGCTTTGGTGCGCCATAAACCAGGTCGGCAGATACTCCGCCAGGGTCTGGTCGGCCAGGTCTGATTCCTCCACGTCTGGTTGCTCCTCAACGGTTTCTGACTCGAGCGATTCTTCCTCGACCGGTTCGCTCTCAACAGGTTCCTCCTCGAATGGTTCTTTGGGGAAAGAAAGCGTTTCGACCTCAACCGATCCTGGACGGCCGCATTGCTGCGCATATTGGATGCGCACCAGCCAGTCTTTGCATTCATCCCGGCTGCCAAAGCATGCACTGCGCCGCTGGCCTTCTGGCAGGCTGATCTGGACGCGCCAGCGCCCGGTTTTGAGCCTGTAGATCGTGCCCGCTCCTCGTTCGCGATGTCGTTTCTTATTTTCCATCTGTATGCCTCCTGTGTGATTCCACAGCAGGCATACTTAAGAGCCTGACTCTGTCGTATTGAGCTGTTAAGGTTCTATGGAATATTGTAACGAAACGGAACAAGAAAGGCAACATTCGATTTGTCCTTTGTGCCCACTATGGCTGGGATTTCTTGTATGGGCTATTCTGTTTGCACTCCTCCAAGTATTTCAGCACCTCTGCTTTGTCAATCAAAATGCGTTTTTGAATTCTGAATGCCGGAAGCCGTCCAGATTTCAGCAGGTTGTGAACTCCCGATTTGGACAGGTTCAGCAGCACCGTCAATTCGAGCACGTTCAGGTAATCTTCGAATTCGGGGTGCGCCTGGTGGACTTGATTTTTATATTCAGATGTGAGGTTCATATTTTTATCCTTTTTGTTTGGTTATGAAATTTGATGTTTTGCCAGCGTATCCATGACCCAATCGGCCAGGTTGCCGCCAGCCTTCCAGAAATCGGAGACGTCATGCGCTGGTGGATCGCCGGGCAGTGCTACCAGCTTGACCCGCCCGGACAGGCTCTTCCAGAATGCGCCGGCTTGCTCGCCGGCATTATCGGCATCGAAAACGCCAAAAACATGCTGGAAGCTGCACAGCCATGAGCCCCAACGGCCAAAATCCGGGCGGTTGGTCGCTGCTCCCAGGGTGGCCACGCCCACCAGATCTCCAGCCCCGCCCAGGCTTTCACGCTGCGAGAGCAGCAGGCAGTCGAACTCGCCTTCGGTCAAGAAGAGTACATCCGAGGAGAAGGCCAATCCGGCGCCGTACACGCTCCCTACCCCGCCTTTGAGCATGCGGTACTTCGGGCCTGGGGCGCTGCGGCGCACCTTGATGTAGGCCACCTCTTTGATCTCACCATCAAGGTCGGTGGTGAAACACGGCAGGATGATCCCGTGCTCAACCCAAACGCCGGCGATCTTCTGTCCGTTGGAAAATCCAACCCGCCACAACGGGCTGCGCAGAGTCTCCTCGTGCAGGCCGCGTTTCTGCAAGTATTCGCGGGCGCGCGCACCAACCGGTGACCACAACTGCGCGGCGCAGACCGCGATCACTTCGCGCCAGGCTGCCTGCAGGCTTTCCGCTGAAACGCTGCTGACCGGCGCAGAGAAATTCTTCACCGCTTTCGACGAACTGATTCCCGTCCGCAATATTCGCCGCGTATCCCCAGCAGAAAGCCGGCGGTATTCTTTCAACCAGGTGAAGGCGTTTCCAGTCCGTCCGCAGCCAAAGCAGTAAAAATGCGCGTCTCCGTCTTTGCAGTGGAAAGAGGGAGTTTCTTCGGCATGGAACGGGCAGCACCAAAAACTATGGGCGCCAGTCCTCTTTTGGGGCTCACCCAGGTCTTCAACGATCAGTTCAAAAATGCTTTTTGTATTCATGGCGGGTATACCTTTCCAGTTGTTGTTGTGGAGATTCCCTTAAGGGATCCCCACAACAACAAGTTCACCCGCTCCCCCATCCGAAAGCGGTTGTTTGATCGTTTTCAGCCTGCCATCGCGCCGCATCTTATACAGGTTGCTGGTCACAGTCGATTCCTGGAAGCGAGCGCTGAGCCCACTAACCACCTCTTCCTCCTGAAGATCCCCTTCCAGTTTCAACAGCGCCAGGATGCTTTGCGCGCAGTTAAGGGCCTTCTCATTCTCTTTTTCCGAAGCCAGACGGCCTTCCTGGCGGCTGAGCCAGACCAGTTCCTCTTCGCCAAAATGGATCTGGGAATAGAAGGTGACTGGTTCACCATCTCGCAATTTCTCGGTCTCAAAGGTGATCAAGCTGGAGCCGTTCTCGGAGATTTGCTTGATCAGAAAATCAACTGCCCCCAGAATGGCAGAAGATCCCCGGTAACCGCCCATTTTGTTGAGATGGTGGACGACGATGATGGCGCACTGGTTCTCCTCCGCAATCTGGCGCAAGCTTTGGAAGACCGGCTGCACAAACTGAACCGAATTTTCGTCCGCCCCAAGCATAAAATCCGCCAGGGCGTCTAAGATGACCATCTTCGCCTGGTATGTCCGGATCAGATGAGATATGTTGTCCAAATCGACCGGATTGCGCAGGTCAAAATGGGCCAGGGAAGTGAAATGGATCGGCAGACTGCCGTTGCCATCATGCGCACGGATCGCCCCCGAAAGGCGGCGCTTGATGCGGTGCGGTCCGCTCTCCTCGTCGAAGATCAAAATACTGCTGGCGCGGGTCTTGAAGCCCAACCAATCCTGGCCGGCGGCAGCCCGCACCGCCAGGTCCAACAGGCTGAAGGTTTTCTTCGAACCCGGCGCGCCGACCAGCATACCCACCGAGCAAGCCGGGATCAGGTTCGCCACCACCCATTCCAAAGGCGGCTGAGGCACCAGGGCATCCGCGGCAGAATACACCACCGGCAGCGAACGCCCCTCTGTTGCCGTAATACTATCTAAAGAGATGGGTTGGTCCGTCGGAGAGCGGAATATATTCTCGTATAATTCTGCCCGCTGCGGTTCCGGCAGTTGGGCCAGTTGCTGATCGCACTCCAGTTTCAAAACCGGGTTTTTGCTCAACAGCCTGGCTAACAAATTTACAGCTGTGTTATTCGTGTTGGCATCTGACATTACTCTTCTCCAATGGGGTCAGGTTAAACAAAAAACGGCCATACAATTAGCCGTCGGATCTAAACGACTGAAAATTGTATGACCGCTTGGTTTCTGAATTATCCGCGCCTTGTGGCGCTTGTCTTACTTAGCTGGCTGCAGGCCGGCGAATTGGCTTGGTCTGGTTTTAGTTGTGTTGGGTAAAGGATGTTATTTCTCTATGTGCAGGCTCTCCTCTCTGGATGACTTGAATCAAATGAACTTATTGTTCTACTTAATAATATTATAGCACTTTCCAGAATTATACAAAATTTCAGGCTTGCCCATACTGTCCACTGGGTTCACTGTGAATTGATTTGTAACCAACAGGAAAGTCCTTCTTGTATTATGTGTAAATTTGCACTACAATTGCAAATATACAAGGAGAGTGTCCATGAGCGCATCCTATCTACCTCGAACCATTGAACCTGTGATCCAAAAAGCGGTGGGCGAATTCCCGGCGGTGGTGCTGGTTGGTCCGCGCCAATCTGGAAAAACTACGCTGTTAAATAAATTGTTTGGGAAAACTCACCAGATCATTTCTTTAGAGCCACCAGACGTACGTGCTGCGGCTGCCGCCGACCCGCGTGGCTTCCTGGCGCTCTATCCCCCGCCGGTGGTATTTGATGAGGTTCAATATGTGCCGGAACTGCTCCCCTACATCAAAGAAGTCATTGACGCCAACCGCTCCCACGCAGGGGCATTCATCCTGACCGGATCGCAAAATTTGCTCCTCATGCAGCAGGTCAGCGAAAGCCTGGCCGGCCGGGCAGCCGTGCTCAAGCTGCTGCCTTTATCTCGCCACGAGCTGCTGGGCCAACCCCAGCGACCTTTACCCTGGGATGGCGGCCAGGGAGAACCATTGGACACCGCAAAAATTTGGCCGGAAATCCTGCGCGGGTATTACCCTGAAGTAGCCAACAACCCACAGCGGGATGCCCGCATGTGGCTGGCCAGCTATGTGCAGACCTACCTGGAGCGTGACGTGCGCAATCTGCGCAATGTGGGTGATCTGACCCTCTTCCAAACCTTCCTGCGCGCCCTGGCAGCCCGCAGCGCTCAAATTCTCAATCTGAGCGATCTGGCAAGGGATGTTGGCGTATCCGTCAACACGGCCAAAGAGTGGCTCTCGATCCTGGAAGCCAGTTTCCAGATCCTGATCCTGCGCCCCTATTACGCCAACATCGGCAAGCGCTTGATCAAATCTCCAAAGGTCTATTTTCTGGATACCGGGTTGCTGTGCTACCTGGTGGGATTGCGTGAAGTGGAACACGCCATGTCTGGCCCAATGGGTGGCGCAATCTTTGAAAACCTGGTGGTTGCCGAAATTTACAAACAATCCCTGCATCAGGGTATAGAACCCGCCATGTATTTCTGGCGCACCGCCAACGGCAATGAAGTAGATATTGTCATCGAAAGATTCAATGAACTGCTCCCCATCGAGGTCAAATTATCCGCCACGCCGCGGGCAGACATGGCCAAAGAAATCCACTCCTTCCGGGATGGCTTCCCCGCCCCTGCCCAACCTGGACGCCCAACAGCCGGCCCGGGCTATGTGATTCACAACGGAAATATGCTGCTTCCACTTGGCAGCGGTGTGCTGGCATTACCGTTGTCGGAATTATAGGGATCTCTCTTCGCCGTACCCTTCCGGGATATAGTAATAGGTGACATCCAGGCGGTTGTGTCCCAGCAGGCGCGAGACTTCCATCCGCGCAGTACGATCCTCCACCCCCTGCTTGCGCAGCTGCATGTAGATGCCTTGAGCGTAGTTGGCGCGCAGGCGGTGGACACCGGAAAGCTCGATCTCCAGGGCTTTGGCCGCGCGGGCGACTGCTTGACGGAAGGCGGATCGCCAGGACGCGCTGGGGGTGAACTGGTACTGCGCCGAGGGATTGAGGCGCTGGCCAATATCCGCCGGCAGCGGGACCGTGCGCGTCTTGCCGCCCTTGCCGGTCACGTGCAGGCTGCCATTCTCAAGATCCACGTCTTGTCCGCGCAAGCCGGCAAGCTCGTCCTCGCGCAGGCCGCAGCGCAGGGCCATCTCAGCCGGCAGAGCAAAGCGCGAACCACGCTCCGCCAGGTGGCTCACGATGCGTTCGGCGTCCGTGGGCTGGTAGCCAAAACGCGGCGCGCGCACCGAGGAGGCGTCGTTGAAGGCTTTGACATGCGCGCGCAGTTCATCGCTCACCGGATCGGGCTGCACGCTCCAGCCCAGCTTGCGGCAGCCGGCATGCACCTTGCCGATCGCCGCCAACAGCTTGGCCAGCGATCCGGGCGCCTGGGCTTGATAGAAAGCATCCAGGGTCTGGAGGAGGATCTCCGGGGCGAGCAGGTCACACAACTTGCCCTCCCCGCTCAGTTCCTCCGCACGCCGAAAGAAGCAGGTAGCCACCTGGAAATACGTTGTGCGCGTGGCCACCCCCAGGATAACCGGCAGCGGGCGGGTGGGATCGCCACCCGGGCGCAGGGATTTCTTGACCGAGGCCACCTGAGTACTTTGTTGGTAGCTGCGGATTTGTTCGGGCTGCCAGGTTACCGCTTTCAGGGCGTGGTTGACCTGGTTTGCAATCGAGGATAGCGACATACGGTTCTCCGCGGGCCGGAAAGCCTGTTTCCTGCCGTTTCTAGTATTATGTGCTGTTGAGCCATTCGCCGGTTTCCCGGCGTACCGCAGGATCTACTTGCATCGTTGGCGAGGGTTTCCTGCTAACCTCCCGTGTTTCGCCAACGTACGCTGCTCGCGCTGATCCCCGCAAGGGGGATGATATCCCCGCCAGGGAGGGCGGGCTTGCGGATCAGGTGGAGCGCTGACTTACCCCCGGTATTGATCTGGCTAAATTACTTGCGATTGGTTTTCTATGTTGACCGGATTCTGGCTGTGTTCGTTTTTTCAGGCGCACGCAGCGGCTGATAAAGATTAAAAAGAGTGTAGCACGAATGGAAACGGCTGCCTACAGGAGCAGCCGTCCAGGGTGTGCAATGTGTATCAAGAATTAAAGAATCTTCTAGGACTTAAGAATCTCTTCGACAACCCAGTCAAACGCCTGTAACAGGTCATTCAATGCATCCGGATTATTAAAAACAGTCAGCGGAATATTTGGGCGTCTGGTTATCCCATCCTCTGAAATCTTGACTCCATTAATTTTATTGAGGCGGTCAAGAAGCTGTTTTCTCTTAGCGATTGAATCGAATGGCGGCTTTCGCAGGTACCAACAGAAATAAACTTCAAGGGTCCCATATGTGTATACAGCAAACAATTGATGCTGTTTTCCACCAGCTTCAATAATTGGCACAAATGATCCTGTCTTCCCGCCTTCGCCCCACCATACCCGGGTCAGGCGCTTATTCGTTGTAGCCCATTCCAGAATGCGTTTAGCAGGCTCAACGCATTCTGGGTGAACGGAATTCAACTCCGTAAAATAGGAGGTTTCATCCCATTTTTTTCGATCTCTCGGCCGAGCAGGTTGTTTCGGCCCAGATGCTGTTCCAAACACATGCGGCACAAGCATCTCCGATTGACCATGTTGATATCGCTGCATTTCCAACGCCGCAAAAGAGAAAGATGGGTGGCCCGCATCATTGACAAAGCGGATAATCCGGCTGAGTTCTTCGTTGATCGCGTCCACAACGATGATTAATATGAAATTCCCCTTTTCCAGGGATAATTCATATTCGTACGGAAACTCTCCTCGTCCCATCCAGGATCACCAACAGAATCCCTGATTAGATCTGCCAGGCTCTTTCCGCTGCGTAATGCAACCTTTTCATCGAGCGTTTCATAATCCATTCCCCACAGGTTCGCACCGTATTCCAATACCTGTCCTATCACTTTACGCTTGATCTCCGCATTATTAGCGAGCTTACACTCAACAACCGCAATATCTCCATTGGCGGTAAAACCTACCAAATCAATGGCACCAATGTTCAACGGAAATTCTCGGACAGCCGCCACCAACGTCCCGGCATCTTCTCGCACCTCACTTACCGATATTAAGGAGGGCTCTTCTGCCAGCAAACGCTGGAGTTCATCCTCTGCGCCGTAAGGCGCTGATTGAACCATTTGCCATTTTTCATGTTTGTGATTTCGAATCAAAATTTTCATTGGTTTGCTCCTGTCTTATGAGCGCCATTATCTAATCGATGTATTCATTGACGTCATTTTGCTGATCTTCCGATTTGATCATCTCTTGAAGATCGATAATGTGCCTGTCCGTATAGCGTATTTCCAGAGTCTCTCCACATAGTTCAATAATTAATGTAGGATCATTGGTACCGACCTGGCTCTGAAGTTTGACATTCTTAACCTGGCCAACCAGATCTTCAACCTTGACTATCCCGTGCTGCATCTTTGCGCAACAGTTGGCGCAGAGGCATAAAACATTACCGGTACGGTCAATCCATTTTTTATGCAACCGCGAAACAAGATAAAGACCCTCAAAATAAGGCTCTCCATTCCTTTTATAGAATGTGAACCCACAAATCTGACACCTGCCGCCATATTGCTCCAACAGGAATGGTCGGATCGAATTATTCTTAGCCTCCCAAACCGATGAAGGAACAATACCAAAACGTTCGGAAACTGGCGGTTCATAAGTTTTATCGCGTTCAAGTTCTTCCTGCGTCTTTTTCCGCCTGTGTTCCGGATCAGGTACCGGGTCAGGGTGTTCCGCTGGCTCTGGTTCGGGAAGGTTTTCATCACTTGCTTTTTCATCAAACGCATCCTGAAGTGCTCTGGAATAATTGAAATCTGCTTCTTCATCAGAGAATGAGCGTGTTTGTAAAACGCGGGTGGCCAGATTACGCAATGAGTCCGGATCTTGTTTTACCAGTTGGATTGCCAGATTTAAGAGTGTCTCGTCTATGCCCTGATCTTTCGCCAATACACTGACAGCAGCAACTTTCATCCATAACTGATCTGCAAGCTTTTCGTTTCTGGCGAAGTCTTCTGGGAGGTCATCTAAAGACAATTCGCCCGGCAGGTGAAATTCCCCACTCCTATCAGGCAACCATTTGGTTTTGCAGACAAGGTCTCCAGCAATCGAAAACCTCTCTTCTCTTTTTGGATCAGGAAAATCTTGCTTATTCGAAGATTCGATCGTTCCCCGAACCAACTGTGAATTCGGAACTAAAAAATTGTTCCATATAATTTTTGCGCGTTTAAGCGTTGGATTTTCTACCGCAAAAGACAAACCGTCGACATTCCACCGATAATCAAACCCATCCAATCCCCTGACATGATCTCCCCACCAATTTTTAATCGTTGCGTGTCCGTTTCTTTCTACTCTAACCGATACCATTTCGATCTCTTTTCTTACACCGATGATCTCCAATTGTTTTCGGAAGGGAATATATGTAGGATCATAAAACCAGATTTCTGGATTGTTCTCAAAATAATCCCTCATAGCTGGATTATCAATATAGATCTGCCGCGGATATAGATAGCTTTTTTTGCCATTAGCAACATTTATTGCCTGCAAAAATTTTGCTGCCTGTAATTTCTTTACTAAGATTTCACGTTTAGCAGCCGAACAAGTATCTAAAGCATGAAAAATCCGTTTAATATCCTTAATATGTTCTTCCTCTTTAACCTGACATTCTCCATTGTACGGATACTTAGGTAACGTATAGGTGATAACCTCATCCACCAGATCAGGTTCATCCAGGCCAAGATTATTAAAAAAGTTTAGAACCAATTCATCCTGAACCAGGGATCTCTTGACGATTGGGAAATCTGTTTCATCCGAAGGCGGTAGATAGACTTGCGGGATGCCTGAAAGATCAAACGGCTTAACAAAATTGCCATCTTCGCAGAGAATAAATGGTTTATTACGAAGTACCCCTTCATCCTGCCCCCGGGAAATCTTTTTTCTCCAGATTGCTTGCTGCCCATTCAAATATTTATAAAACTTGATCAACCATTCCTCTGATTGTGCAACAAGGAATTTTTCATCTATATTCCGGCCAAATCTCTCCGCGTCGATTTCTTCTACGTCAAGTTTCCTCATAAGGTATTGACGTAATCCAGGAGTTTTATCATTGGTTATCTCATCCGATAGCCATTTATAATCTTTTCCAATTGCAAACAATGCTTTAAGTTGTTCGTTTTTGAGTAATTCAATCAATTCAGTACCACGCGCCAGTTTTGCCTCTTCAGCCTTTATGAAACCTCCCCCCGCTGCAGGAAACAAAGGATGCGTCGAAAGGGCCTTTTTCACCTCCTCATACAACGGTCTGAAGAAAGTCCCCGGTGGAAAATTTGCTTCTTCAAGCGGCAACATCTCTAAAACCTTGGCGGTCAATAAACCTGAAGACTTAAGCGCTTGCAAACTATCTATTATCAGGTGGGCTGTCTCTGCAATTAACCGCCGGTTATGCTCGTCATCATATTGAATATTATCGCGTGCCGGGGTGGTGTTATAGTGCCCCTGGATCATAAAACCCAGGTGGGTTTCTTTTTCGGTTTGGAAATAAGCAAATAATCTGGACTGGTCAGCCGGCACCAGGTGCCCTTTGGCGCCCTCTTTATCCATTTCAAATAAATAAGCGATTTCAACAGAAGTATGACCTCCCGTTTCCGTAATCTTTCGTTCAAAAACAAGCCAGCGCTCTTCCATTTTCTTCTTACTGCTATTTGCTTCTTCCCCCAATATCGATACATAGTAACAATCCTGCAAATTAGGAAGAGGTCGAATAGTACGAATATAAGCCCCCATTCGTTTGCCATCGACCTCCCAAACGATCTGATCAATCTGGTCAAGAAACAACAAAGTGCGCAAGCCCAATTCAACCAAACGTTTCTGAATTCGCTGAAACGTTTCGTCTGCTTTCTTATCGGGATGATCAAAAGGAAAAATAAACAGGGTTTCATCCGGTTTTGTGACTTTGGGTTCTACAGCTTCGGGGCGAATGTATTGCTTGATGACAAAATGCTCATCACCAGAATGCACTTCTGGGGAACGGGTAAAGGCATAAACCGACTTGAAACCAATCCCAAAACGGCCTATTTGTTTTTTATCGCCTACTTTAGTGCCTTTTAGAATATCGGAAATCCCTCGAACATCCATTTCATTAAATAACTGTCCATAATGTCTGAACTCCAGACGATCTGGAAATAGACTAAATGTAACATTTTGAGGAAATTTGGTTCCTGGTTGAGCCTGAATACGTCTATTCAGCGCATCCTGCGCATTTTGCAACAGCTCATATACAAAATGCGTCTGGTCACTATAAAACTGTTCTGCAAAGAAGTTACCAATATCCTCAAATTTTTTCCCTCTATCAGTGACATTTTCCTCAGTTATCTTTGCATAATCACTTGTCATTTTCTACCTCTAATATGCCCAACGCAATGCGCCGGGTCGTGATATCCGCATTTTTCTTTTGGTCTAACTCAGCCATACGGCTTTGCTGTTCCTGCTCTAGTCGATTTTTCTCCGATTCCTTCATGCGCCGGATGCGTTCATCGCGCATGGTTTCCAGCTCAGCCGCAAGCTGCGCCAGACGGCCTTGATACCAGGTTTTCAGCCCTGCAATGCGCCGGTCCAGCAAATACAGGTTGCGCTCGCGATGTTGCCTCAAAACAGTCTCTCGGTGCTTCTGAATCGCCTCTTCCAATCGTTGCAGGGCATCCATCACGAACGATTGATCCACAGGTTCTAAAGCACCATTTCCGGCTTTGAATAAGAGCGGCAGCAATTTCTGGGAGATTTCCTCCGCCACCACCTGGCGGTCGATGTCCCAACACAGGCTGATCATGCGCACCTCAGAGCGTACGCCCAAAAAGTCCCACAACTCGCACAGAAAAAGATAACGCCCGGCAGGCAAGTCTGAATCTGTTACCTGAATATGGGTCACCAGCGGTTCGGATTGTTCCTGCCAATATGCCGACGCCAGACGCGCCAGCGGATGCACCGGGGTAATGAACGGCAGCGAGCGATTTTCCAGCGCCGTGTTCTGATCAAAGGTCAGGCGAATAAAAGTCTCATCCCCCTGCAGCCAGCGGATGAGGGCTAACGAGGAACGATCCGGGCGCAGCATAGATTGTAATTTCTGCAACACGGCCTGGCGGCTTTCTTTGCGCAGGCGAAGATTATAAAGCGCCGGGTTCTTCTCGTCGCGGGTCAGTTTTCCACCCATCGCCGGCTGTTCCACATACAGTTCTACCATCAGGCGCAATTCATCTGGGGCAACGAAACGACCTTCGCCAGTCATCTTGCTGATGTCCTCGGTGAAGATCTGGTCCACGCCCAGCAGCCCACCACTCTCCTCCTCCAGGCGATGATCCTCCTCGATCTGGCGCAAGAGGTTATCCGACATCTGGCGGGCTTTCTCATCTGCCTGCTGCGCAGAAAGTTGTGGATCTAAGGCAATCTTGTTGAGATCCTCCACCAGGTCGCCCAGGACTTCTTCCAAATCGCCGATCGTGTCGCGGAAAATCCCCAACCGGTCAAAACAGCGGAAGAAAATTCGCTCTTCTACTGTGCCCGGGGTGATGAAGTTGAAGATCAGCACCTTTTCAGCCGCCTGGCCAAAGCGGTCAATGCGCCCGATACGCTGCTCTATACGCATCGGATTCCAGGGAATGTCGTAGTTCACCAGGCGGTCGCAGAATTCATAGTCCAGGCCTTCGCACCCCACCTCAGACGAAAGCAAGATGTCAATTGCATCGGGATCGTGGCGCGGCAGGCGGAAGCGGTTGCGCAGCATTTCCCGGTCTTCGTCGATCACACCGCCATTGACAACCGCCACCCGGTAGCCCAACAGATACAACTTGCGATACAAATAATCCAGCGTATGCAGGAAATAGGAGAACACCAGCACCTTGCCGGGCCCGGCGCTTCGCGAGGTATCTTGAACCACTTTGAGCAGCTGGTCAAATTTCGGATCCTCATCCGGCAAGGCGCGCGCCATCTGGCGCAGTTCGTCCGCCTGATCGCGCATCTCCCCGGACAACTCAACGGAGGTTTCCTCCAGTTCCGGATCGTCGCTATATTTTTGGGCCACAAAGCGCCCGGTGGAGAGAAACGCATCCAACAAAGCCGCCAAAGCCGGCAGGCAGCTGGCGGCCTGGCGTTGCAGGGTATCGGTGATCAGCGAGACCACCGCGGCATTATGCGTTTCCAGCAACGTCTGCCGACGAAATTCCATCAAGGCTTCATAGAATTTGGATTGGGCTTCGGTGAACGGCACGGTGACAGTCAGCGGTTCACGCAGGGTAAAACGACCGATATCGCGCCGGCGGGTGCGGTTGATGACATGCGCCAGGGAATGCAACTCCTCCAGGTCGCGCACGCAGCGCACCCGTTCCAGGTCGCTGAGCGGCTCTTCTTTTTGCAGCCGTGTCTGCCAATGCGAAAACAAGGGATCGCGCGCCGTTACCATTCCGCCCCAGGCAGTGGCAGCCGCTTTATGCATGGCCTGCAAGGCCGCGCTTTGCGGTTGGCGCGAGCGCAGAGCGCGCATCGCACCGGTCAGAAACTGGTTGGGTTCCACAACCTGATTGAAGACCTCACGGTTGGAAAACAGATCAGGGCGCAAGAGGTTGAGCAGGTTATACAGATTCTCCGAGCCGACATGCACCGGCGTGGCGGAGAGGAACAAAACCGCATCGCTGATATTGCACAATATACGCGCCAGTTGGTGCGAGAGCGTGCCGGGATTGCGCAAATGATGCGCCTCATCCACGATCAAGAGGGTAAAGTGCGGCGGCGGGGTGAGCGTGGTCAGCCCGGGTTTGGGGAAGGTTTTGGTGCGAATACCGTTTAAGTACTGTTCCTGGCGCAGCAGCTCCAGGTGGACGATCGCGCGGGAATATTGCCCCGGCCAGGCGCCGTCCATATCGGTCTCGTCCAGGCAGTAGCGCAGACTTTCACTGCTCAGCGGGCGGAAATCCTCATCGAAGCGGCGCATCTCATCGCGCCACTTGGTCACCAATGCCTTCGGGCAGAGGATCAAAATATTATCCACCCGCTGGCGGGCTTGCAATTCTTTCAAGATGATCCCGGCCTCGATCGTCTTGCCCACCCCGACCTCATCCGCGATCAGCAGGCGGGGTTGGTCGGCGCGCAAGAAACGCAGCAGCGGCTTGAACTGGAAGGGAATATACTGGATGCGCCCGGCATACAGCGAATACAGGTGATCGATCTGCGGGTCCGCCAGGCGCGCGGCTGTCAAGCGGGCACGGAAAGCCTCCGCCGATAGCCATTCGCCTTTGGTAACTGCATCCGTCAGGCGGTCGCCGGTGGGAGTGAATGCAACCGGTTCCACCTGATCCGCCAGGTATTCGCGGATATCAGTGGGCGAGTGAAAGACGCGGTAACGCATCTGCCCGCCGGGAGCCGAAACAACCGCAATGATCGGCCCGCTGCGCGAAGGATCGGCTTTCAAGCATACAAGTTGACCAACAGCAAAACAATCAGGCATTTGTTTAGTCCAAAATATTAAACCTGTTATCTTGGTCCAAATCAAATACCTTTAATTCTTCTGCTGATAAGTTAATTCTTTCTGCCTCGTCATCCCTGCCGTTGGCTTTCAAGATTTTATAGATAAGGTACTTGATTCTTTCTTTTAACTGATGGTGAGAAAATAATTGCGCGCTAAATGGGTTTTTGAAATAGTCCAACCGTTGATTCATATCTTCACTTTGAATAAAATTCTTCCAAAAATTTTTAGAAAAAATCTTTTCGCTATCCGCCAATTCAGCAGCTAACTTATCCACAGATTTGCTGTTCAAAGCCTGGTAAATACGTTCTAAACGCGTGCCATCGGTTAATAATCTTGCAATTTGCACCTTTTTTGCAACGGGGCGTAAGATTTCACCAGCTCTTATATTGGTAAAATTAATGTAGGTTTGGCTTTTCTTGGTTTTCTCAGCCTGCAAATCCCCAGATTCGTAATAATCCTTCCTTTCTTCAAGCTCATAACAAATACTAAGTTCAACCTTAGGATGAACACATTCCAATATGGAGGTCATCAACTCTATCGGCACAAAATTTTCAATTTCTCGACCTTCGGTAATCCAGCCTTCACCGCCATTCTTTTTCAAATCTTGTATCAGAAGACACTTTTTCTTAAATCTTTTTTTGACACCATCTTTAAGTTTATCCAATGAATTCGGCAAATCCGAGTCAACAACTACTAATAAATTTTGCGACAATTTAAGTAATGACCTGGCTTTTCGGTCAAAATCAGCCTCGCCTGAATCCTGTTCTTCCTCAGTGATTTCTGCCTCATCGACATACAGCGTATTTCCACCCGAATTGACAAAAATGTAATCTTCGTATTCATTCAACGCGATTTCTAGTTTTTCATTTCTCAGATATGCATCAATCCAATGCTTGATGTAAATCCGATCAGATGGACCTTCCACCATAATGACATAATTGGTTTGCAGAATATCGGATGCGTGGTATCCCATATCCTCCAAAGCAAGAAAAATTTCTCTTTGGTCTGGACCCTTTACAACAGAAACGGTTGTACTGTTATTTGCTGGATCGTGTTTCATCAAGAACACGGCAATTTTTTCTTTATCTTGTTCCCTATGCAATGAATTAATCAACGAGGCCGAGTGTGTGGCAATAAAATATTGGTTGGTATCATTCGTTCTTAAGAGAAATTCCAACAATTGCCGCTGCGTTTTTGGATGCATGTGCAATTCAGGTTCATCAATACAAATAATATTGTTCTGATAACCAATCGCTGAAGCAGCAATTATGATTGCTTGCATAATCCCAGTACCAATATGAGAAAAATAAAAGCAAGAACCGTCGATATTTATTGTAATTTGATCACCATTTATAACAAGCTCTGCTGGCAAATTCAGGATTTGCGTCAAGAAACTGTTGAGGATAATTTTTCTCCCTTCATCCCAACAACTAATCCATGTACCAAATCCATCACCCGATAATTTATTCGGAATTCTTTCTCCTGCTAGCTGCAAATGTCTGTGGGGAACCAAGTGAACAACTTCTATTTGATTCTCGGCATCATCCTCCCAACCAGAGTCAGGTCCAGAGTCAAGCCTGTCATCATAGTGATAGTTTGCTTTCCAGCCATTCCCTGTAAACCCTATATCAATGTTTGCAGAATTGCCTTTTTTTCGAGAATCATTAAATATTATGCTATCATCAAAATTCTGACCAAGAAAGTAGGCTCTCAAATATATGCTAATCGACTTAAGAATAGCCGACTTCCCAGAATTATTAGGCCCAATAAAGAAATTAACTTTCTTGAAACCAATGATGTGTTCATTGTTAAAACAACAATAATTATTCAAATTCATACCTGTTAGAAATACGCCATTATTATTGTTATCCATATCCTTATTTCCTCATGATTCTTAGTAAAATATTATCTCCTACACCCCATACACCCTCAACACCTCATCCCCATAGTGGTTGATCACCTTGACGGCGATCTTACCGCTCTTGGGTTTGTCGAAGGGGTAGCTGGTGGTGGCGTTGAGCGCGCTCCAGGCGGCTTCGTCGATCTCGGCTTTCAGGGCGCGGCGCAGTTTGTCGTAGGGATCGTCCGCGCCGGTGAAGTAGGCGTGGCGGACGAAGAAGCTCTCGCCGTTGTAGTCGGTATCCACAAACCAGCAGGCGATGTCATCCGTGGAGCTGGAGCGGATCTCGCCGGTGGTCGGGTCGTAGATGTCCACGCCCTTGATCGTCACCGTCAGGCGCCCATCCGGCTGCGGGTTGATCTCCATATCCGGCTCGCCAAAGACCATGAACAGGTTGCCCGCGCCGCTCTTCTTGAGCAAAGCGCTGCCCATCTGCAGGTCGGGGTTGATCCGCGCCGGCAGGACGGTCAATGCTCCGTAGCGCTTAACTTCCTCCGAGACGTGCGGGTCGAAGGCAAAGCCGAGGACGACCAGCAGGTCAAAGCCCTCCCCCTCGCGGGCTTCTTTGGCAGCCTCTTTGATCAACTCCGGCCCGACCGTGCCGTGTTCCGGCCCGATGCAGACTGCCACACGCTTCCTTGTTGTTCCCTCTCCTCCTGGGAGAGGGCCAGGGTGAGGGCTTTTCTCCTCGTATTCCCCGGCTGCCTGCAGCCAGGTTCCGGCGTAGGGTTCCAGGCGGGTGAATTTGAGGCGCTCTTGCTTCTTGGTATTTTCCACCCCGGCGTGGCGCAGGTTGTCCAGAATCATCTGCTCAAACTGCCCGGCGCTGGACTGCGCCTGCCCTTCCTGCTCGGAGGCCGGGCGCTCGGCGGAGGCGGAAAGCACGCGGTGCGGCGAGAGGCTCTCGACGGTGAACGGCCCGCTAACGCGGATGCGCTTGTTATCCTCGTAGGGCTGGTCGTAGAGCAGTTCGGTGTCCGCCCGGCGGGCGATCGAGGCATCGATCTCCTTCTGCCGTTCGCGGCGGGTTTGCCACCAGCGAGCCAGCAGGGCAGCACCCTCCTCCCCGGCCTTTGCCGCCAGAGGTGCGGGCAGTTCGCGCGGGATTTGCCATTCCTCCCAGGTCTGCCCAAGCAGGGCATTGATCTGCGCGCGCAGCGGCTCCAATTCGGCCTGCCATTTCTCGTGGATCGTGTCGATCTCCTCGTTATTGGCAATGGCTTTGAGCGTGATGTGCGGGACGCGCCTATAGACAAAGCCGCGGCGAATATCTAACGTGGTGAGCGGCAACGGGCTGGGTGGCAGGCGGCCTTCGCTTTCGGACTCTTTCAGCACGCCTTCCGCCGAATCGGCCAGCAGGTAGTAGGGGTAGCGCCCGGCCATCAGGCGCGTGCGCGCCAGGGCGATCGCCACCCGCGAGGTATCCATCGTGATCCAGCGGCGCCCCCACTGCTCGGCCACATAGGCAGTCGTGCCGCTGCCGCAGGTCGGGTCCAGCACCAGGTCGCCCGGGTCGGTGGTCATCAACATGCATCGCTCAACAACTTTTGTTAATGTTTGGACAACATAAATTTTATCGTCCGTTGAATCACTTGAAAACCCACCACGCACGGTATCAAACCACCCATTCGAAAGAGTTTGGAAGGGGAAATCGAAATAATATGGCTTAAAACGCGGACGATTACCTTTAATCATAAGCCTATTAGCGTTCAATAAACGCTTTACCCCCCTCTCATTCGTAGACCAACCACGACCAGGTAAGGGGCCTGCAATTTGGCCATTTATATTAATCTTGAAACTACTAGATTCTCCGCCTGTTGCTGAAAAACATGATCTATCACTATGTAATCTAAATTCATTCGGAATAATGTCATTAGGATTATATATAGTTCGATACCCATCATTACTTTCAAGCCAACGATCACCCGTTGCATACCAATCTTGAGGAGAATTTTGAACAAAAACCCTTCGGACTTTTATGGCTTCTTGCGATTTCGCAAACCAAAGAATATAGTCATATGTGTTTGCAATAAATTGTCCTGTTTGAAAACCACCTCTGCGATAAAGTATCTGGCTAATGAAATTTTCGCTCCCAAACACTTCATCCATCACACTGCGTACCAGATGGACATTTTCATCCCCGATCTGGACAAAGATGCTGCCGCTCTCGGTGAGCAGTTCGCGCGCCACAGTAAAGCGGTCACGCAGGTAAGCCAGGTAGGAGTGGATGCCCAGTTCCCAGGTATCGCGGAAGGCCTTGATCTGCTCCGGCTGGCGGGTCAGGTCATCCTCTTTGCCGTCCTTCACGTCGCGCTTGCGCGTGCTGACCTGCCAGTTGGAACCAAACTTGATCCCGTAGGGCGGGTCGAGGTAGATCATCTGTACCCGCCCGCGTAAGCCTTCCTTCTCCGCCAGGCTGGTCATCACCAGCAGCGAATCACCCAGGATCATGCGGTTGGTCCAGTTCTGCTCGTGGTGGTAAAAGTCCACCAGGTCTTCAAATTCAATGTTGTTGAAGTCGTTGAACAGGTTCAATTGGTAGCCACCCATAGCCTCGCCGATGCTATCTCCCCGCCCCGCGTTGGCGCGCACGTTCTCAATGATCACCTGCGGGGAGATCTTCTCCTGAATATAGACCGGCACAGCCGGCACTTCCAGATCTCCGGCGTCCTGCTCGTCTTTGCCCTTCCAGACCAGTTGCGGGTCCAGCGAAGGGTCGCGCGGATAGAGCATGGCCTTCGGCGCGCGCTCTTCGTCAGCGACAAAGCCGCGCAATTCCTCGGTAGGAATGTTGGCGCGTTTGTCCTGGTGTCGGGTGTGGGAGATGGGTTTAGGAGGCATAATGGTATATCCTTGTCGGAAAACATGTTTTGACAACTAATAGGTTGGGAAATCTCGATTTTCAAGCTTTGCAAAAATTTCTGGATCTATGCGAAATCTTTTGTTCTTTATACGATTCCATAAATCCAAATAGAATTCAGAATTTCTTTTTAGCACTTCCTCCATCAATATTGTCGCTTGTGTTGGCGAATTATCAAACAAAAAGAATACTATCTTTAGAAATTGTGGATTCCCCAATAAATCGTTATGAATAAATTCCTGCCCAACCTTTCTCAATTCCGCCTTATTAAGCCGCCCACACTTTGCGACCATCTCGTCAAATATTTCTTCGCTGTACCTATTATTGTATATAAAATGTATCATCACTTTTCGATATTCAGGCATGCTTGTTATCAACGAAATCCCAAACTCAAAAATATCCGTATCCTCGAGATTAACCTCTATCAAATGAATTACAACTTTTCTCAGTTCCGGCTGATTCCTTCTGGATAAGTTCTCCAAAACGAATTTAAATAATTTTGAATCAGACAAACCCTTATCAATCAAAGATAAAGCAAAGAGGGTTAAGCGATCTGCAGCAGAGATAGTCTCCAGGACTCTTGATATCAGATCCTCATTCTCATGGTGCAACATTCGAATAGCAAGTTCAAGTTTTTGATCATCACTTCTGACACGATTGATAATTTGAAGAAATGTATCATAATCCGCCTTCGCTAAAAAATAATCTGCTATTTCGAGACGATCTGTATCGCTGAAAGGCAAACAGCTTAATTGTTCTTTGTAAACATCAAATCTTTCCTGTTGTTGCCTGGTTTGAGATGCAATCACCTCAGACACAAAACGAGAAACCCAATCGTAGGGGACTGGAAATTCAGCACCGCTGTCATCTCGTAAACGACTGAAAAATCGCCTCACTTGAGCGGTGTCTGTCATGTTAGTGCATTGTACATCCCGCATTGGATCAATCAAATCTTTAACAAATATCTTTTCGGAAATTAAAGTATAAATCTTCTTGCCATTCAACCAGAAAGGTGACCACTCAACATATATCCAGGGTGATGAAATCGATTCCGGCGTAATAATCGACAGAATTCCATCACTTTGATCCAGTGTGTCGATCAGTTCCTGCTTCCACCGGGTTCCCCCTGCCACCTCGTCTACTGCCAGATAAATATCTACGTGGCCTTCAAAAGCGTCGTTTATGATCCTTCTGATAGCTTGAGCAATATAGGTGTCACACGTAGAATGGCTCAAAAATAATTTTAGCGTCATCTGTTCCCTCTCATTTTCATCCTGTAATTAGCAAGATCCCATAAATTGCCAATCCAACCCCAATAACTGCCGTTAAAATAGGTACTATTTGTTCAATATTGCTGAAAGGAATATAACGATATTGCTTGAGCCTTTCCCATTCTGCAGAGTAACATTTATACGGCAATTTGTCTTCCATATCTTCTATCACATCAAATTTTGCCCTGTTAATCCGCCGGTAAGATATTGTGTTTATCAGCCATAAAACGCTTAGACAAATAACCAGCACAGAAATCAGGCAAACAAAAATCCCTGAATTCGAGCGCGGTATCATTGTTGTCTCGTTAATTACAAACGGCAATAAAGCAAAAAGGCCTGTAATTATAGCAAAATAAAATTTACTGGTATCAATCCGCCTGGAGCTAGTACGATCCATCATTTCTATGTATAGTTTGTATTGCTCAAGAAGGATTTCCTGAACGGATTTATCAGCCATTTCGACTTTTCTCCTCATGTTTTCTGGTTTCATCATTCATAAGATAGCAGAGAAATCCAAGTGACCCGATTTTGTTTTCGTTCATCCCTTAACCACCTGTTGCTGTCGCTGATCTCTCTGAAATTGAATCAGGCGAGGGAATTTCCCATACCTTTCGAGCCAGTTGCCCCAACATCTCTTGGCGTTTCAGAATGGACGCAGAATTCCATTCCTCAAACTGGATCAAATCCTGTGTGGCGCGGTTGATTTGGGTATCTACGCCTACAGTGGTTTTAATAACCAGAGAAGCGGTCAAATAGATGTGGGATTGGCTATAACCCTTCCTCTTGTCGGAAAATGGATTATTCGATATTGAAGCATTGATTGATTTCTCTAACAGCGTCAGATTTCCTAGCTTCACCTTAAAAGCATCGTATTCTTCTACTCTATCAAACGCGTTTCGCACATCCGCCCGAGGCCACTGGGGTAAAATATGCTCTATTTGAACTGACGAATAATAATTTCCCAATGGAATAGTCTTACTCAGTGCATTCTCATCAATATATTGGCTGAGTCTGGCCAGGATGTAGCGTAGCCGATATTGCTGAATTCTAGTAGAGGCTAATTCTCTGAATGCAAAGTCAAACGCAGCGGACCGGTTAGCAAGGTCAGCAACAATATTTTTAGCGATAAACTGATCCAGTTGTTCATCGGTTATCACTGACCGTAATTCTGCCGACCAACGAGCAAAAATACGCTCGAAATTCTTGGTAGGCTCACGCGTAATAAGATAACAAAAGAACAGGTTTTCAATTTGCTGGGTCAACTTATCAAACAAATTTTCCGGCAGGTGTTGCCCAGCCAATAAGAGAATAAAATGTTGTCTGGCTTGATTGCTTAATTTTGCAATATTCTGCAAGTAGCGATTATCATGTCCAAGAACATTCTTCCCCGCAACAAAATTGGCATAAGCCTGAGCATATTGTATCAATTTCCTGACAAATCCGATGGGGTCCTTATCAATGCCTGTTTTTGCCTGATTATCCGCAAACCATTTGTAAATTTCATCTTCGCGCACCTCGCGTTTATTGGCAGGCAATTCATAAGTCGAAAGAATGAAATATCGCAAGAATCGCAACGGCTTTTCACGGCACTTTTGATCCAGGGCATCAATCAATTCCTTCCATTTGACCTTGAGTTTCTCATAAGCGTCTTTTTGGGTACGCATGAAAAGCAGGTTCTTTAACAGATCCATCGAATTCAACCCAACCCCACGATCATTGATTGTCTCAAACAACTTTAAAGCACTGGACAGGCTGGGAGTTACAATTCGGATTAACTTCACACGCTGGGTATAAGCTGCAGCGAATTTCTTTATCTCGGCTGGATTGTGATTAAAATTCGCCTGCAAGAATTCACGAATGGTCCGATATGCGTTGATAATGTGGTCAACAGAGGTAGTGCGAATTTCAATTTCCTCTATTTTCTTTGTTTGACCCGCAATAGTCTCCAATACATTCTGACTGTCTTCATATTGGAGAACCATCCGATAACGGAAGAGATCATTACCGGATTGATCCATGCTGACTGATGCGATTTGCCCAATCAGGGATTCAGAAGGTTTCTCCTTCAATGCCTCCAATACATCCCGGATCACACACAACACCAGGTAACTTGTGGTCAGTCTTTGTTGTCCATCAATAAGCTGAAAAATACCTTCCTCATCTCGAAAAGTTACGATGCTCCCAATGAAGTACTCTCCTTCTCTTGAGAGAGTGCCATCTTCTCCATAGAATTCATCGTAGACATCTTGTAACAGTTTTTCAACATGATACTCTCCCCAAACATATTCGCGTTGAAAATCTGGAACCGTATAAAAATCCTTAAACACATCTGCCAGTGGTAGATCCGCTGAGTCAATTCGTGATGATGAAGTCATAGTTATTTGTCACTCCTCAAGATAGGTCCTACACCATCCACATCCTTCCCTTCCAGGAAGGCGCGGATGGTGTTCTTGACATTCCACGGGTCGGTGATCTCCAGGAAAGCCCAGCGCCCAAACCCACCGTGGTTGTTGACCGCCGGCACCCATAAGGTGCGCGCGCTGGAAACCTTGACCAGCTTATCCTCCAATGCCTGCCCGCTGACTTCCAGGATCAGGTTGAGGATGCTCTCCTCTCCCGGCAGGGCCACCCGCGCAATAAAATCCGGGATGAACTCGTGCTGTTCGCCTTTTTGGGTATAAGGGATCGAGAATCCCAGGTGGTCGTTGCGCACATAAGACAGCACCTCCGGCATCTCCTCCAGGGATTGGGCCACCTTTTGCTCCCAGGAGTTGGTGTCTGCCACCACATGCGAGACATGGCTTTTGGATATATTGGTGGCATAAGTTGGGCGGGTAGTGTCGAAATCTACATAGCGCGAGTACCCGAGTGTATCGTAAGGGTGCAGGATCGGGCGCAAGCGGCGCGGATCGGAAGCTGCCTTGACGATCGAACGGTGGATGCGGTCGGCAGCCTTGTGCGCCAGCTCGCTGAGCAGCAGCATCTGCGGGAAAGTGTCATCCTTGCAGGTCAGGCACTCCGCGCGCCAGCGGCGGGCGATCTCCAGCAACTGCGGGAACAGCCACGGGCGAGGGTTGTTGTCGCCGTCGCGGAAATACTTCTCCAGCGTCCGGCTGGCCAGGCGGAAATCGACCTCCTGCTCGCGGCGCTTTTTCAGATCCTCCAGAGTGTGGACGTTGTGCTCGCCGAGGAACGAGGAGACTTCAACGCTGGTGGGCACATCCTGGGTCGAAAGCGCCAGGCGCGCGTCGGCGTCAAAACGGGCTTCCAGCCGCTCATCCGGCTGGTCATAGCGGTAACCGGTCAGGCGTGGGAAGGTGATCTCCAGCGCCGCACGGTTTTCCATCGCGCGTACGCGCGTGGAAGGTTTGGGTGGCTTCGGATCGGGGTTCGACCCCGAACACGGGATGAATGAGAACGGCACGCCGTACACTTCGGCATACTCCGGCTCGAAGGCGTCAAATTCAACTGTGCTGCCATTCACCTGCGCCTGGCGGCGGCTGAGCGCAAAGCTCATCCGGCGCAACCCACGCCCGACTACCTGTTCGCAGATCAACTGGGTGCCAAAGGCGCGCACTCCCAGGATATGCGTCACGGTGGTGGCGTCCCAGCCCTCGGTGAGCATCGAAACCGAGACCACGCACTTGACCTGCTCGCCCAGTTTGCCGGATTTGCCAACCGTGTTCATCACCTCGCGCAGCAGGTCCTCATCGGTCAGGTTTTCCGCGCTGCGCCCGGGGAATCGCTTCTGATATTCCTCTTTGAAGCGCTCGATCTCGGTTTTGGCGATCTTCTTGAACTCGTCGCTCATCCCCTCGCCGGATTCAAGCTGCTCGCTGTCCACCAGGATCGTGTTGGGGCGCGCCAGCCAGCGTCCATCCTCCACATTGCTGAACAATTCCAGCTTGCCCGGCACCAGCACGCTCTGTTCTTCTCCCAGCGGCTTTTCCCACCCGGCGATGTAATTAAAGACCATGCGCGAGACGTTAGTGTTATTGCACACCACGATGAACACCGGCGGGGTCATCCCGCGCGCCTGGGCATCGCCAGCCTGCGCCCACTGCTGGTAATAGCGGGTATAGTTCGAATACAGGCTTGTCAGAGCGCCTTCCAGTGCGGCCGGCAGGTTGGGTTCTTCTATCACTTTCTCCGTCCCCCGTCCCTTTTTGGGCAGGTCTTTGCCAACATGCGGCCAGATATTGCGGTAAGTCGGCAGATCGCTGGTCATGGCATTATCCGAGACCGGCACGCGCGGCACCTTGACGATCCCGCTTTCGATGGCGTCGATCAACGAAAAGTCTGAAACCACCCAGGGGAAGAGCGTGCCTTCCTTGTAACCCGAACCGCGCAGGAAAAATGGCGTGGCGGATAGGTCATACACAGCGCGAATGCCCAGCTTTGCTTTGACCGCTTCCAACCCGCTGATCCAGATGCGCGCCTGCTCTTCACGCTTTTGCGCCTCTTTCTTCTCGTCGCCGCTCAGCTTCTCTTCTTCCTCCTCCGGACGGTGGCGGTAGCAGTGATGCGATTCATCGTTGATCACCACGATGTTGCGCTTGTTGCCCAGTTCGCGGCACACCCGCCGCACCATCTGGTCAGGCGTCTCGGTAAAAGGCGATTGCTCTGCCCCGCCGGTCAACAATTCTTTGGTCAGTTTGCCCGCCGGCAGGCGCTCGTGCAGCATGAAAGCGTGGAAATTGGTGATCACCAGCTTTGCTTTTTGCAGCTCGTTGAACAGGTCAGGCGGCACCAGGTCGTGGTGGCGATAGTAGTTCTCCGGATCGTTGGGCAGCAGCACGCGCAGACGGTCGCGGATGGTGATGCCAGGGGTGACGATTAGAAACGAATCGGAAAAACGCGCATCCTGCGGATTGGCCAGCTTGTTCAGCGCCTGCCAGGCGATCAACATGCCCATCACCACCGTTTTGCCGCTGCCGGTGGCCATCTTGAACGCGATGCGGTAGAGCAAGGGGTTGGCGCTTTCGTTCGCCCGGCGCAGATCATTCTCCATCCAGGCATCCCCATGTTTCCCCGCCACCTCCGCAATGTAGATGGCAGTCTCCAGGGCTTCGATCTGGCAGAAGAACAGGCGGCGCTCGCGTCTGGGGTGCTTCCAGTATTCCAGCAGGCGGCGGGTGGTGTTGGTCACCGAGACATAACCGCCCTTGCGCCAGATCGCCACCCGCTCACGCACCCGGTTGATGAACTTGTTTTCCTCCAGCCGGTTGGCGGTCCACTCCGTATCAAACGCAAGCTGCTGGGGGTTCTTCTTTTTGGCCAAGGGAATCGGCACAAAATAAGCGCTCTCGCGCCGCCCGGCATCCACCTGGTCGGTGATACCGTCGTCGGTGAATCGGAAATGCCGCGCCGGTTCTTCAAACGGCGAGTTGATGATCGGGTTGTCTATGACTACATCGGGCATGGGTGGGATCCATTAACAGATAAAAATCAGCCTCATGTATGGGTTTGCTGATTCGATTTCGCCCCCACCAGGTTGAGGCTTTGTAACAAGAATGATTAATCATATACCAGATTGGACAAAATGACAAACAAAAATTGGTCTGGCTTGACGCATACCTGGTTGTCATCTATACTTTGATTCAGAATTCACCTTCCCGGAAAAACTATGATGCTCATTTCTGAAAACAATCCCCAACAACAAAACGCCTGCCGGGCAATCGATCTTTTTTGTGGCATCGGAGGCAACAGCCTGGCCGCCAGAAATGCCGGCATCCAGGTGGTTGCTGGATTTGACAAATGGGAACTTGCCACGCAGGTCTATCAAGAGAACCACCCGGGGGCAAAGATCTACACCAAAGCGCTGGAAGATATCCGTCCAAAGGATATCCAGCCTGAGATTGGAAAAGTAGATTTAATCCTGGCTTCACCTGAATGCACCCATCATAGTATTGCACGAGGGAATAAACGGCGGCTGAAATATAGTATGAAACTGGCTTATCAGGTAACACGCTTTTCAAAGGTATTCAAGCCGCGTTGGATCCTGATAGAAAACGTACCTCAAATGGTGAACTGGGAAGAATTCGGCGATTTTATTGGAAAACTTCGAGGCCAGGGATATCACGTCAGCGAACAGGAATTAACCGCCAGCGATTTCGGCGTGCCGCAATCCAGAAAGAGATTGTATATTCTCTGCGATCTGGAGGCTGACCCGCCGGAAATTCATCCCCCCGAAAACACAACTCAAAAAACCGCCGGCCATATCATCCACATGAATGGCGCTTATAAGACCACACCCCTCGATAACGGACGCCGGGCAAAGAAAACGTTAGCAAGGGCACAGACAGCCATCGATGCCGTTGGCGCAGAAACTCCGTTTCTAATGGTGTATTATGGTTCAGGGGGAACTGGTAATGGTGGATATCAATTGCTGAGCTCCCCTTTACGCACCGTGACCACATTGGACCGCTTTGCATTGGTCAAGCCCGACGAAAACGGGCACGTCATGCGCATGTTGCAGGTGCCCGAATTACAGGCCGCAATGGGTTTTCCAAAAGATTACAAACTAGCTTACGGCTCTCGCCGGGACAAGATCCACATGCTTGGGAATGCCGTCTGCCCGCCATTAATCGAGGTTATTCTGCATTCGCTATTACATAAAGCTGAACCAGAGCCAGGCCTTGTAGAACAGGACCGATGAGATGACTGTTGGGGGAAAGCCGAAACACGATATCTTTTCTGTTTTAGATCCAGTTGCTGCCGGATGGCTGCAAGATCCGGCACAAAAATCAGCCTATCAAAAGCGGTTGGTGGAATGGGGACAGGCCAATTTCAGACCCTTCCCCTGGCGTCAGACGCATGATCCTTATCCTATCCTTCTCGCTGAAGTCATGTTGCATCGCACCCAGGTGGTGCAGGTTGTTCCGGTTTTCGAGAAGCTGATCCAGGCTTTCCCATCCCTGAAGTCTTTGATCCTGGCAGATCGGGAAGAAATCAAAGGAATGTTGACCCCCTTAGGATTAACCTGGCGCATTGATTTGATCGAATCAATGCTGAATGCGATCTCGAAAGAATATGCCGGCCAGATTCCGCAGGATAAAAAAGCCTTGATGAACCTGCCCGGACTCAGCGAATACATTGCCGGAGCGGTGCGCTGCTTCGCCTGGAACGAAGCCGAAATTCTGATGGATACCAACACCGTTCGCATCGTAGGGAAGTTGTTCAACCTGCCCACGCAGGATTCCTCCCGCCGCAATCCAATCTTCTACCGGCTGCTCGAAGAATTGCTGGATCGAGAGCATCCCCGTTCTTTCAATTATGCCTTGCTGGATCTGGCGCACCTGATCTGCCTGAAAAAGCAGACCCCAATCTGTCATCAATGCCCTGTTCTCCAGTTTTGTCAGCATGGACAAAACCCCACCCATTTCCTGGAGGAAACATGACCGAACGAGATCAAATGGTAATCGCCCTGGTTAAAGAAGTTCTGGGTCCGCGTGGAGGACCCCATGAAGTTCTCCCTGAAGAACTGGACCCCCGCAGTGAATATATCACCGGCGTCCTGGAGCCAGAAAAAGCCGCGACTACGGAAATCCAGATCGAGGACGAAGTAGATGAGGTTATTGAGGAAACCAGCGGAGAAGAAGATCAGGATACGCAAGGCTTTGTGGCCTCACCAGGAGTATTCTCCCCCGCACTAGATCCCAAATCCCTCCCCAGGTCGATTGGCATCTCTTTTACCGTAGCCTGTGATAACAGTAGACCTGCGATAGAAATATGCGCCACCTGGGCGCGCTATTTCCTGGAAAGCGACGGCTGGCACCGTTATCCCAATGGATTTCTGACTGGCCCGGTGGATGCCAGCCAGCCACAACAGAATTGGAATCCCCCAACTGACCCTGGCGTGCGGGTGCATGTCCGGTTTCTTGCCTTAGGATCAGGAATATGGCGAATTTCGGCATTTATCATCAACACCACAGCCGTTGCAAATGAACGTCCAGGCACTGGAGATTATCTTTTTCAGCCACAAATACGAATTAATCTGCTTGAAAAAACGAAACTGATCCCGGTTGATTTTAGAAACAATCAAAGTACAGAAACCCCAGAAAATCATGAAGATCTCTCCCTGGGGTTGCTCTATCGCTGCCGCCTGGCAATGGCGCGCGGGCATATGTGTGGCGCAATGTGGAAAGACATCGATCCCGAACAGCCATTTCCTTCCGATACCCCTCCTGACGCTGCCCCTTACATCTGGACCGATGCAGAAATTATTCCCGCATCAGAGCGCGTGAAATTCAGCCCGGCTCTGGTGCGCAGTGAAATGGTGCCTGTATATCTGGTCCAATCTCCCCAGATGCAATGGTTGTCTGAATTTGGTCCCGCGCCGCAATTAGACCCGGCAATCCTGGCCGAAACCTGGCAGCCCGCAGAAATACAGACTGCGCTTCAGCCATTGGTAGATGGTTATCGCAGATGGATTGAGCACCAACAAAATCAAATCCATTTTCTTGAGCCACATTTTCATTCAGTGGCGCAGGCCCACCTGGAAATATGCAATCGGACGGTAGATCGAATTCAAGAAGCCCTCCAGGTGTTATGTTCCGACGAGGAAGCCCGACTGGCTTTCTGTTTTGCCAATAAAGCCATATCAATGCAGGCACGTTGGAAAAACCCTGATCGGCCCTTGATCTGGCGCTCGTTTCAGCTGGCTTTTATCTTGCTCAATATTCCCCCACTGGCGAACCCTGCTCATCCAGATCGCAACATTTGCGATTTACTCTGGTTCCCAACCGGTGGCGGCAAGACTGAAGCCTATCTAGGACTGGCAGCCTTTGTGATTGGCTTGCGCCGCCTGCGCGCCAGGCATAATGATCGCAACGAAGATCAGACCGGTGGTGGCGCGGGCGTGTTATCCCGCTACACCTTGCGACTGCTTACTATCCAGCAATTCCGCCGCGCGCTGGGCGTCATCACCGCCTGTGAAATCCTGCGCGTCAGGGGATTGACGGAACAAAACCAGCAAAGTATTGGTTGGAAGCCACAGGCCTGTTCGCATACAGACAATTTTTTGTGGGGGAAAATCCGCTTTTCATTGGGTCTCTGGGTAGGTGGCGGCGTGACTCCAAACAGCCTGCACAGCATTGGTCCCATGCCAGTTCCAAATAGCTCCGGAATGATGATGATTGCCGGCGCATTGCATATTTTACGCGGACTAAAGATTGGATACGATGGCGCAGATCGGGAACTACAGGGGTTTGTTCAACAGGTTCGAAACAGGCTCGAAGTTGAGGGAGAACCGGCCCAAATTACCCACTGCCCGTGTTGTCATACTTTATTAGCTGTTCCAGAAAAAGGGCTCGAAGCCGGACAACATACACTGCTTTTTATTTTTCAGGGTGGAAATCCAACCGCTCCCCAAATCGCGTTATTGCGCCCAAATGTGGGCAATGTTATTATTGACAATGCACGTGTACACAACCATCATAACAGTCAATATCGAACTGTTTCCATAACATTAACCATTCCCGAAAACAAACACCTGACCGCTGATCAAATTGATGAGTGGTGGACACAGAAAATCGTGCCTGCTTTGGGCCAAAACGTCGTCTTGCAAAGCGCACGAGCAGCCCGTCCTGGCTACTTTATCTTAAGATATCGAACCAATCAAAGAACCTCAAAAGAAGCGGATTTTGAAATTTATTGTCCAAATCCTGATTGCGAATTAAATATTCAGGCCTGGGCCGAGCAAGTGCCTTTGTCCCGAGAATATGCCGGCACCGGGACCAACCAAACCCGGCAATTGGCTTTGGGAATGTCAACGGCACATCAAAACGATGGCCTGCCGATATTGTTATCAGATCGTATGGAATGGGAGGATATTCCAGAAGCATTCAAATTGCCGGGAAAGCAAAAGTTATCGAGAAGCATCCCTATTCCTGCCATGACCGTAGATGATCAGATTTATCACCGCTGTCCCTCAATGGTGATTGCCACGGTAGATAAATTTGCCCGACTACCGTTTGAAGCGAAAGCTGCTTCACTATTCGGTAATGTTTCTCATTACCACAGTCGCTGGGGATATTATCGTGAGGGCTGCCCGCCATCAGACGGTGGGCAGCGAGCTTCTTTCCAAAGGCATCCCCCAGGATTGGGTAGAACCAGTCCCCTGCATTGTGAAGTTCCACATTTTGTTCCTCCGGATCTAATTTTGCAGGACGAATTACATCTAATTGAAGGCCCTCTGGGAAGCATGGTCGGTCTCTACGAAACAGTTGTCGACATTTTGTGCCATCGTACAGTTGGAGTGCATTCGATCATTCCCAAATATATTGCCTCTACAGCCACCGTACGCCAGGCGGAAACACAGGTGCAGGCGCTGTTCAACCGTCAATTGATGCAATTTCCCCCATCCGCCATCTCGGCAGACGAACGATTCTTTGCTACCGACCACGAAAGCCATCCTCTGGATAACAGCCGGCCGGGACGATTATATGCTGCGGTTTGCGCTCCCGGAAAAGGTGCGCAAACCCCTATTGTCCGCATCTGGTCTTCATTGCTACAAAACGCCTGTGTGCAATCCCATGTCCCTTCCAACCACATTGACCCCTTCTGGACATTAGTCGGTTACTTCAACGCCACCCGCGAACTTGCCGGCGCGCTCTCTCTCTACCGGCAGGACATTCCAGAGCGAATTGGCCAATCTGGACGGGAACTGGATGATGGGAATAAATTAGAATTATCCAGTCGTGCCAGCTCAACCAATCTGCCTGTCATGTTACAAAAGTTGGAGAAGTCTTTGCCAGGAGCTATAGATGCGGTATTCGCCACATCTATGTTTGGTACTGGTGTGGATATTGACAGACTGAGTTTAATGGTTATGCAGGGTCAACCTAAAACAACATCAGCATATATCCAGGCTACCGGGCGTGTCGGTCGGCAAACCAGTGGACTTGTGGTGAGTCTCTTCCGCGCCAGCCGTCCCCGCGACCTGGATCATTACGAGTTCTTCACCGGCTATCACCGGGCTTTATATCGTTATGTTGAGCCAGTTACGGTTGCCCCATTCTCCCCAAGAGCACGCGAAAAATGTCTTGGCCCATTATCGGTTGCTTTGCTCCGCCAGGCTCGCGTTTTGAACGCCAATATTTTGGTTAATGAAAACTGGCGGGTCCAGCAAAGAACAGGAAGTAATTTCTACTCTGAAGCGCGACGTATGGCCGATTTTCGTTACAATCCTGAAGTACAACTCTTGCCTGATTTATTTGAAAATCGTGCTTTATTGCAACCTGCTGGTAGAAGACCAGGGGGTGGAATCACTTCCCAAGAGACATCCTCAGAGTTAGATCGCTGGCATAACATCGCACTCCAACATCGGGATACCAATATGTTCGTTTATAACGAGCCGGCTGTTTTGCGGCAACCTGGCAGACATGTAGTCTTAGGCGACTCCCAGCATCACCAACGGTTTGATGAGGCGTTTGAGAATGCGCCTCAATCATTACGGGATGTAGAAGAAACCACAGGATTTAAGGCATAAACTATGACACAAAACCTGCGAAGATCACAGTACATAACCTCCTATGGTCCGGGAGCAATCCTCGAAGGACAAGATGGCCCCAAGATCATACCTTCCATTGAGCAATCGAATGTGTTTGGAAACGGCAGGAGTTGCTCAACTTTTGAGATAACCGACCTTCGTTTGTCTCAGGCTCTTCTAAATGGCGCGGGAATTGTACGACTGCCATCTAATGCAGAATTAGGAATTCCAGACCAAACCCCCATTTATGAAACAAAACGATTCCCAACCTGGTCGTTATGTGCAAAACATCAAATACTCTATCGTAAATCTAGCTCTGATCAGTCAGCATGCCCGAGATGTCCACAACATTCCAACACTTCCGATGCCTGGGCACAGGCAAATCGTCAGGCTATTCGTTTTGTCCGCGCCTGTCCAGATGGGCATCTAGATGAAATAGATTGGTCTTATTTGGTTCATGTCGGTTCTCAATGTCAGCCCTCTTACCTTATTTGGCGAGGTACCGGTGGATCACTAAAAAACACTAATATAGTATGTCCCCTTTGCGGACAACACATAAATTTAGGTCTTGCATATTCTCGTTCCTGGCCTTGTTCAGGCCGCTTTCCAGAAAGAGAAAATGTGTCGGGTGGAATGCCACCCTCCCGTCCGGGATGTGATAAAGAAGCAAGAATTTTACAGCGTGGAGCAGCAAACCTTAGAATTTCCGAAATTGTAACCTCCTTAACTATTCCCCCGCGTTCAACACAATTGCACAGGCTTCTTGAAATGATCCCTATCCGATCAGCCATTGTTGGATTGCGCCCTGATAGTAAAAGCGGTTTGATCTCTATTCTTCAGAACTTGGTCAGCGGAAATTTAATTACTCAATCCATATTGAATGAAATCAATAATAATTTTGAGGAAGATACCATCATTTCTGCAATCAGTGATTCAATTTCAAGTACTCTTCCAGCTAATCTGCATTCTCTTCGTACTGAAGAATTCCGTGCTTTAAGAGAATCTGCAACGCACGGTCATCCTCCCCAACCTTCTGCTCAACCAGGAGGACCTCCTCAATTTGAGATCATTCAAAATCAGGTACGAACAATCCCGGGGCCAGGAGGACACCTCCTTCGAATTACACCCATTAACCGTTTACGTGTGGTCATGGTTCAGAAAGGGTATCGCCGTGTGCCGGCTGGAGATCCATTAAATTCAACAGTTGTTGATTGTGGATTCCAGATGGAAGGTAGAAATTGGTATACAGGCATAGAACAATTCGGAGAAGGAATTTTCATTGACCTGGATATTGAGAATCGCCCAGAAAATCGCCTTGTCCTGTCTGGTCAGGATGCTGATACCTGGATGCAGGCATGGAACCAACCAAATCTCTACACTAACAATATGTTATACAACGAAGACAGAAACCAGTTGCACCCGGTGTTTGTCTGGTGGCATACCTTAGCCCATCGGTTAATCAATGCCCTGGCTGTGGATTCGGGTTATTCGTCTGCTGCCGTTCGTGAACGCATTTTTATTGATGTTGATGAAAGTACTGGCGAAGGATCGGGGGGAATCCTTCTCTATACCGCCCAACCTGGCGGAGATGGCACCCTGGGAGGCATGATTGCTTTAGTTCCTGCTTTCGAGCAGGTATTAAACGGAGCCCTCCGGACAATTGATGCCTGTTCAAATGATCCATTATGTAATGAAGAACACTTCGGCCCAGGGAAGTACAACGGAGCTGCCTGTTATGCCTGTAGCCTGGTATCTGAAACCTCCTGTGAGCATCGCAATATGCGCCTGGATCGAAACCTACTCAGGACTAATTTGCCATGAGCAACAAAATATCTGTTCTTGTCACTGGTTTGGCATGGATGGGGTCAGGCACCAGATCTATCGAATCAGCTATGGAAGAATTGTTTCGCAATGCGCACGATGAGATACTGATCACTTCCTATGCCATCAGTAACGCAACCGATTTGCTTTTCGAATGGCTGGAGAAGGCATTGATAAAAGGGATCAAAATCAGGATGGTGATTAACCAACTAGATACGCAGCATGCCGCAGTAGTCAGCCGGCTGATGCAATTCCAACAATCCTATCCCCATTTTCATCTTTTTGATTTTAAGGGTGGTGAAGAAAATGATCTTCACGCTAAAACAATTGTAGTGGATAGAAAATTCGCATTGATAGGCTCTTCCAACTTATCCCACCGCGGATTGGTCACCAATCACGAGATTGCGCTGTTGGTTGAAGGATCTGCTGCGGCTGATGTGGCGAATGTGTTGGAGAAGTTGATGGCAAGTAAATATATTCTCCCGCCAAATTAAAAAACAACATCCCCTTTCTTCTCCCAGATATAAAATAGGACGGATTTATAATGGCCCAATTTCTTGCAAGCGAAAAGCCTAAGCAGGCACAATTCAAACTTCATTCCCCATATTTTACTGATGCAGCACGCGTAGATGGGATTTTTAAAGACAAGCTGTATCCTTTTTGCTTGCCAACAGAGCATGCTGAGCAAAATCTATTCCCGGAAATTCGCCAAAGCGCCCTGGACTTTTTCTCAAAACATGGCATTCAGTGGCATCAGGGTCAAAACGGAAAACCTTTCAATCACATGTGTAGTTCCCAGGTAGCCTGCGTAAATTTTCTTTTTCCCCTTGCCGATAAACCCGACGCATTAGCCAAAATTTGTAGGACAATATTTCCGGAATTAGAGAAAATGATTCCCATAGAAGATGGGCTATATGTTTCCTTCGAATGGATCGGGCAAGAAAATTATCTGGGCGAGAGAGTTGCCCGTGGAAGTAAACGTGCGCGGGGCGCGAACTGTACCAGCGCTGACGCAATCATTATGTTTGAGCGTAAGGACAAGCAACGTCAGGCGGTTCTGATCGAATGGAAGTACACAGAATTTTACAGCAGCACTTCTTTAAAGTATGCCAAGACCGGCACAGACCGCAGCACAATTTACCAGCATCTTTTTAATAGCGTGGATTGCCTGTTGAACAAAGATCTATTGCCTTGTTTTGACGCCCTTTTCTATGAGCCCTTCTATCAATTCATGCGCCAGCAGTTTCTCGCCCACGAGATGGAAAAAGCGCATGAGCTAGGCGCGGATATTGTTAGCGTTCTTCACATTGCGCCGGCGCATAATACTGATTTCCTCAAAGTCACATCCCCAACTCTGGCAACCCTCGGCTCATCCGCGACCAGCGTTTGGAAAAAACTGGTAAGAACTGAAGGCCGGTTTATCAGTATCTCCACCGAGCAGCTTTTTGGTAATTTATCCGCAAAACAAATGCCGGAAATAAAATCCTGGTTGGAATACATCACTTCCCGTTACGCCTGGATCACTGAAAAGACTGATTTAAATTAATTGCAAAGATGTATCAATTATGGTACAATCAAACATGAACGATGATGACGTGCGGTTGCAAGTTTTCTTTTTCAAAACTGAATACGGTAGCGAACCGGCGCGCGAATGGCTAAAGTCTCTTCCCCAAGACGAAAAGCGCATCATTGGGGAAGACATCAAAACGGTTCAATTTGGTTGGCCTGTAGGGATGCCCATCGTGCGTAAAATGGGACCTGGTCTTTGGGAAGTCCGCTCTCAATTGAAAGACCGGATCGCCCGGGTACTCTTTACGGTAATAAACAACAAGATGGTTTTATTACACGGATTCATCAAAAAGAGTGATAAAACCCCAAAGGATGATCTGAGCCTTGCCACTCAAAGGCTGGCTAAGATACGAGGTGCAAAATGAGCGATCAATATATAGGAAGTAATTTTGATGACTTTCTTGAGGAAGAAGGAATCCTCACAGAAACAGAAGCCGTGGCTGTCAAAAGGGTGATTGCATTTCAAGTGGAGCTAATGATGAAAGAGCAAAAACTCTCCAAGACAGAAATGTCACGCCGCATGAATACCAGCCGGGCAGCATTAGACCGTTTATTGGATCCTGCAAATCGCTCTGTTACCCTCCAGACGCTGGATAACGCCGCTCGCGCATTGGGAAAACGATTGCAAATATCCCTGGCGTGAAGGGCCACTACCCCACCACCGCGCAGCACCCCGGCCACCTTATGCGCCGGGTTGCCGGTTGGTGTAAATACACTGATTCCTCATTCACCCTTTTGGCTTGAAATGGAAATCCCGTCAAGCGATCCTGTTCCTTTTGTCCCTTTCCACCTCTGGCTGCGTTATGTTAACATAGAGATGCATCTCAAACCACAGAGTACCCGTTCATTGTAAATTGGATGGATGCGTCGCAGAGTTGCTTGATGAAAGCTTATATAATTCCATCCATCAAGATCAGATGGAACGGGTACAGAGGAACCAATGTCCAATCTCATTGATGCGCTGACAGCGGAGGAAGAAGCAAAACTAATCCGCGAGGCGCAGCGTAACCCCAAAGCCTTCCAGCCGCTTTATCAGCGCTGGGTGGTGCCCATCTACCGTTTTCTGATCTCCAAAACCGGCAACGCTCCCGATGCGCAGGAACTGACCGCCCAGGTATTCCTGGCCGCGCTTCAATCCCTGCCACAGTACCACCACCGCGGCCATTTTGCCGGCTGGCTTTTCACCATTGCCCGCAACAAGGCCCACGATCTCTTTCGCAGACAATCCCACGAAGTGGGGCTGGAGCAGATTGAGGATTTACCCGCTGAGGATCTCTCGCCAGCCGAGCAGGCTGAATTGCGACAGCTAATCAGCAGCCTGGCAACTGAAGAGCAGGATTTACTACGCCTGCGCTACAGCGCTGGACTTCCTTTCGCTGAGATTAGCACCGTGTTGGGAAAATCGGAAGACGCGATCAAAAAAACTTTGTACCGCCTGCAAGCCCGCTTGCAGCGCGAATTGGAGGAAAACCATGAATGACGCGATGGATCAAAAACTGCGCGCCGCTTTACGCGCTGCAGAACCCGGCGATCAATTTGTCGCTTTGCTGGGGCAGCGCCTGGCAGAAACGGCTGCCATCACTCCAACCCACCAGCGCACCCCACGCCTGGCCTGGGGATTGGCAACAGGCGCGCTGATTGTATTGCTGGGAATTTTCTTCATCGCCGGCCCGGATCGGGTGGTTTCGGCGGTGGCTCGCCTGTTTGGGTTTGTGCCGCAGACAGGGTTTGTGAAAAATCCTGCCACAACACGACTGCTGACATCGCCGGTGATGCAAGAACGCAACGGAGTGCGCCTGGAAATCCAACAAGTTAGCGCAGATGACCAACGCACCGTCCTGTTATTCGAGATCAGCAATATTTCTCAGGAGTGGCAAATCACCCAGGCAGAAGCGCATAGTTTTGTGGCCGAATGGGAGCCCAGCCTGCGCCTGCCGGATGGCAGCCTGTTGCAGCGGTTGGAAGGCCAATACACCACCCAGGAACTGCAAGGTGGCGTAGTCCACCTTTCTGGACGCTTTGACTTTCCACCGCTCCCCGCCGGAACCCTACAGGCAGCATTGGTCTGGCCGCGCCTGCCGGGGGTGCGTGCTGCCGCGGGACCGGAGAACTGGCTGATTGATTTCAGCTTACAACCCGGAGAGCTTTCCGGACAGATGGTCGAGGCGCAAGCTCTGCAGATGCAAAGCGCCACCCTGCATGGCATAACCCTCTCGCTGCAAAGGATTGCCTACACAGCTGACCGCACTTCGCTGGCAGTGGCAGTAGATTGGGATGCCCCGCCCACGATTTCCTGGGGCATGGATCCCTCTGGTTCAGAGCCGTTGCTGCTAAAAGACGATCTGGGGCGCATCCTGCCGCTGATCCTTGAGGAAGAGGACGGTCATAGCCAAATGGAGGGCCACAACCAGCAGGTCAATCGCTATACCACCGCACGTTTGGATGCAAAACGCACCTACACACTTATCCTGAACAGCGCGATGGCTGAGTACCCCGGCGAGCAGCCTTTCACCTTTGACCCTGGCCCAAATCCACATATTGGCCAGGAATGGGCGCTGGATGAGACGCTAGAAGCCCACGGTTATACCGTGCACATCACGGGAGCCCGCGCAATGCAACGAGAAGATTCAAGCGAACCTGGAATCGAGTTCGAAATCCAACCTGGCGATGAGGTACAGGCGGCTGTGCTCAACGCAGATGGCGCCAGCGGCGCCCAATGGCAATGGCGCCAGGGAACACCAGCAACCACCAGCACATTGTTCTTCCCCTCTTTGCCGACATCGCCCCTTGAGGTTCGGCTGGAACGGCTCTTTGTCCGCCTGGAAGGACCCTGGCAGGTGAGTTGGAAGCCCTTCATGCCCACCGATCTGCCGGCGCTGCCTGCATCAACGCCTGTGACCCCGGCTGAGGAGAAAGAGCCAACGCCAATCCAACCCTCCGGAAACGCCGAAGTGGATCGCGCGATCGCGCTGGCCACGAGTTTTGATGCCCGCTTCGCAAATTATACGGGTTGGGTCAAATATTTGGAGAGTCAAGAAAACCCCAACCAGGATTCTGTGCTGCCAGACGGCACTCCCTTTCCAAAGAGATCCACCACCGAGGTTTGGTTCTACCTCGAAAACGGATGGGACACGCAAGGGGTTACTTTGTGCAAGACAGATGCAGGGATAGTCTGGCAATCCGCGGCCTGGAAGAATGGATGGACATACAATTTCACTTATAACGAAAGTAATTCCCAACCTGCTTCCCAGTTGGTGCTGAATTTTGGCTTCCCGGATCGACTGCGCCGGGCACTGCAACAAGGCGCACAGATCAATGTTCAGGAAACCACCCGCAACGGCGTGGCCGCCCTGGAGATCAAGATCGCCTGGCCGGATGATGCCTACACCCGGGATTTCATTGAATGGTATTGGTTGGACTTGCAGAGTGGCCAGGTGATCGAATTGAGTGAAATTTCACTGGGACGGCCGCAGTCAGGCGTGATCATCCAGCCCATAGAATTCTTGCCCCAGGCCCCGGCTGAGATCATGCAAATCCTGGACTCGCTGGTCATGCCGTAGAAGTCACAAAGGGACTGTTATGAAAATATGAATCATCACGACCTTGAGCATAGACCACAAGAGTAAATATGCTCAAGGTCGCGTACATTTTCCAAAAAGTAACCCCGCAGCAGTCATGTCAGTTCAGAGGCATACCAAGCCAAATCACCCATAATAAATAGATCGGGGGTGTCACGACATGTTGAACGGCTTACGGATCGAATACCCCTAATGCTTTAGCCAAATTAACGATCTGCTCAGGGCTTTGCAAGACATCCCGCGCCTTTTTCAAATCCAATTGATCCTTGCGCGCCAGGTGCAGTAGGGCCGCGATGGGAGAATTCCCCATCAACTCCGCATAACGCTTTGCCTGCTGGCGCTGTTGAAGCTCGGCATAATGCGGGTCCCGGCTCAATTCTGCCAACAACTGCGTATTTTGTCTCTGCGCGATCTCGATAATCATCTCCAAAGCACGTTGGAATGGCTCCTCCAGCGCCGGACATTCGAACCTTATCCGGGAAGCCATCTGCTGTCTGGCTTCAGCTTTTTTCAGACGATACTCCCGGCTGATCCGCAGCCAATGGTCTCCACGGCTGGGGACAGAGATAATTTTAAAGCCCGGCAGCAGCAGCCCGCTCAGACGCCTGCCGTGCACGCAGCTGGTATCCAGGCCAAAAACGCGGTCACGGTGGACGAAAACCTGTCCATTAAACAGGATATCGTGATGGCCGACAATAATTGGCTTATCCCCATCATAGAGTTCATACCAGGGGCGGGTATATTTTTTCTTAAGGTAAAACTCTCCCGACATCTGACCACACAGGACCGGAACTTGCTGGTCTGGCAGTGGAATTCCGGGTTCGAAATAAGCATGCACCAGGATCGCCTCAGGTAGTTCAATATAGGTCGGGAAGGTTTTCATGAAAGCCACCCAATCCGGGTAGCTCTCGCCGATCTGTTCTCTGGCGATCAGTTGGGACAGGGATGGACTGATCTCGTGCGCAAAAGAGCGAATGTGTTTGCGCTCATGGTTGCCGGCTACCGAATGGGCATTGGGGTACGCGGCAAAGAACCGCAGCACCTCTGGCGTGCCTGGACCGCGATCCACAATATCGCCGGTAGCCAGGATGGCATCCCCTTCCCCAAGACCTGCCAGGGCCAGCAGGTCTTGCAGTTCATCAAAGCAACCATGAATATCCCCAATGATCAATGTTCGCATGAGAAAATTATACTATGCAGTAGAAATTAAATCGGCATGGATTGATGATGCATTGATCAGCCTGCCACCAACGATGCTGCCTGTGTCCTGGGGCTCTCCCCACGGCAGGTGCGCGATCTGTTGAGTGGTTGGGTGGCGGGTGGTTGGCTGGAAATCAGCGACCCATCGCGTAAATCGCAGCGCTATCGTTTATCGGCGAAATAACGGCGGTTTTTGAAAGCGATTCACATCCATACGGTAAACAATCCTGATTCAATCACCATTCAGGTACCATCAAAATCATCCGTAATGGTATCTGGCCTGCAAGAAATCAATGCGCTCATCGCGCACCAGATAGACGATGCGATGTTCCTGGGTTAATCTCCGCGACCAAGCTCCCGGTGTCAGGTATTTCAGCGGCTCTGGCTTGCCAATCCCCTCAAACGGGTCACGCAGAATTGCCTCGATCAAATCAAAAGCTCTCAAAGCCAGTTTTCTATCATTCTCAACCCAATAACGAAGATCCTCAAGGAATTCGGGTTGAAATACCGCCAGCCGCTTACTCTTGCTCAAGATTGATCTCGCGCCGCAAGGCATCCAGTGTTTTGAGCTCCCCCTCCTCCTTGAGTGCCCGGCCCAATGCGGAAAGCAAGCGTTCCGCGTTCTTTGGCGAACGCAGCAGGTAAGCGGTCTCCATCAGGCTTTCCAGTTCCGAGGCAGCGATCATCGCCACTTCTTCCTCGCCGCGACGCTGGATAACCACCACCTCGCGATTATGGGTTACCTGATCCAATAGCTTTGCCAGGCCATCCCGCGCCTGGGTATAGGTTGTTTGAATTGTCATCATTAGCTCCGTTCTGTACAGGATTACTGTACAACAAATTATCGGGTTTGTCAAGACTCATCAAACCAGAATCCTTGTTTTTATTGGCCTGCAATCTGCTAAAATACAAGCACACACTACAAAAGGATATTCTATGCCGCACAAACCTTCTTCCTCAGCCAAAAAAGCAAGACCGGATTCTGACCTGCTGTTAGAAAACCTGCGCGCAATGGCTTCCGGGCACGACTACCCCCCACCTGCTCAGCGGGAGGCCCGTTTCTTCCAGCGAATTGATGCGATGGCCGAAGCCGTGGAAGAAATGTTCTCCCCTGCCGGCAAGGATCAGCAGCAGCGCGCGCGTGAATTTTATAACCGCATCGGCCAGGAAGATGGGCTGGCGATCATGCTCTGCATGTTCAAATCGCGGGAACGTCCGGATATGCTGACTGAGGATTCCTGGTTGTACAACGAGTACCGGCGCGCGTTTGCCCGTTTCGGTGGGAACCGCCGTTTTCTCCCGCGCACGGAACAGCAAGATCTGTCCGCCCAATACGGAATGGAAAGCCTGGAGCGGATGACCGCGCCAATCCCTTTGAGACCCAACCGGCGCGAACGAGAACTGGTAGATGTGTTGATCGCGAATGCAGAACTGCGCGAGGGAATTTATCCGCCTGAGACGCCACCCCGTCCCGCCAACTTTGCCTCGCCTAAAGCGGGTGAGTATCCCTCCCCGGTTCACAAAATCCTGGCCTGGGGCATCAATCTCAATGAGAAAGCGCTGCTATCGCGGATTGGTGATATCAAGGCCTGGCAGCCCCACGCATATGACCTGGCGCGCATGGTCTTGGATCCTGGGCTGCTGCAAGAATGGCCTGGACTGCCGGCCGCCTGGGCGCCGGCTTATGCCCTGCGCATCCTGGAACTGTTACACTCCCAGCAGGCCGGTGCCGACCTGGCTGTTTTGGCTGACGATCCAAACGATTGGCTTTCACACCGCCTGCCGGCACTTTGGGCTGATTTTGGGGAGACCTTCCACCAAGCCCTATTCCCAGAGCTTCAAAAGGCTGCTTACAGCCTCAATCGCCGCCTGGTCCTGCTGGCCGGCACGCAGGAATTCTACAAGCGCTACCCCGCCCAACGCGCCGCGATTACGCAAGCCTGGTTTGGCCTCCTGCAAAACGCATCAACCCAAGAGACTGAGTTCAATGGCCACCTGGTTTTTATATTGACCAATCTTGAGGTACCCAAAGCAACACCGTTAATTGCCAAAGCCATAACGGACGGCAAGGTCGATCCGGAAGTATTCTCGTTGGATGATCTGGAAGACTGACCGCACGCCAGCCTGAAATCAGGAATTTCTTTGCTCATGGAAAATCAAAAGAAATAAACCCTGGTATTTCGACCTGAACAGGACCAAACAATATTGCCCGCATCCTGGAGCTCTCCCCACGGCATGTGCGCGATCTGTTGAGGGTTTGGTTGGCCGATGGTTGGCTGGAAATCAGCGACCCATCGCGTAAATTGCGGCGCTATCGTTTATCGGCGAAATAACGGCGGATTATCGGCGGTTTGCGGGTGCCAGTGAAGAGGAAATTCGCTGCCGCCTGGCAGATATTTTTCTTGGCAAGGGTCTGGCCCGTAAGGTCTATGGGGAGCCTCCCTATGTCAAGTGATCCGGTTTCAGGGATCAATCAAAGAGAAACAATCTTTAGAAAGGTAGGGTAGGCAGCCCCCTTGTGACTGCCTACCCCTTGCGTACCTTCACAGTGCCAGCGACAGATCCGGCAGGTCGAACTCCTCATCCGCGCTGGCATCCTGGCCGTGCAGCACCCCGCTGCGCATCGCCTCGCGCACCAAGCTGCAGTGCAGCGCCTGGAGCAACAACTGCCCTGCAGCCGAATCGCCCTAAATACTCAAGCCGCTACCAACGCGAACCTTCATCTGGAAAGGTGAGCGGATAATCTATCCGCCAACCCCTAATTCTCGGAAGATTTCTCCTGCTTCTTTAAAATGGGCTTGCGCCTTTTCTGCTTGGTCGCTGGCCTGGTAGATTTCTCCCAGGCGCTGCAGGCAGGTGGCGATGCCCAGGTGGTGGTGCATGTCGCGGCAGATCGGCAGGCTGGCCTCCAGGCGCTTTTGCGCGCCGGGAAGGTCGCCTAATCCCTTGAGCAGGCTGCCCAGGTTGATGTTGACCAGCATCTGCCCGAAGAGCAGCCCGCTATCGATAAAGATTTGCAGGCTTTCTTCCAGCAAGCGCAAGGCGGTGGGAAAATCCTTTTCGGCCAACGCGGTCAGGCCCAGTACGTTCAGGCATAGCGCCTCGCCATTGCGCTGGCCGATCTTTTGGTAAAAGCCGGTAGCGGCGTGCAGGCACTGGCGCGCTTTGTCGAAATCGCCATTCAAGCGCGCGCCTTCCCCGGCGAAGAAATTGCTTTCGGCGCTCTCGAACCACAGGTTGCGCGGCGCAAAATACGCGGCGCAGCTTTCCAGGATGGGGACCGCGTCTGCAGCCTGCCCGAGGTAGACCTCGAACGAGGATTGGAAAGCCGCCAGTTTCCAGGCCAGCGGTTTATCTTTGGGTTGGGGCATGGCTTGCCAGGCGAGGGCGGCGCGCACCTGGGTGAAGATCTTCACCCCCCGGCGATAGACCCCCAGGGTGTGGCTGAGGTAATAGAATCCGCGCGCCAATTTATCCAGCGCTTCCAGTTCAGGCTGAGCCACTGCCCAGGCCAGCGCAGCGTGGAAGTTTTCCAGTTCTTCTTGATACTCGCGCACATGCCAGACATGCGGGTTGCGCCGTGAGAATTCTTCGCATTCCTGCATCAGCATGGCGTAATAATAGCAGTGTGCGTGCCGCGCGGCGTGTTCCAGCTCAGAGTTGGTGTTCAACTGCTCCAGCGCCAACTGTGCCAGCAGGATATGCATCTGGTAGCGTCCATCCGGAGTGCGCCGCAGCAGGGATTTGTCTGTCAGCCCGGTCAGCGTAGCCAGCGAGGCCCCCGTCACCCGTTCGGCTGCCGGGCGGCGAAAACCACCGCGGAAGACCGCCATCTGACAGAAAACGCGCTGTTCGGCGGCCGAAAGCAACCGCCAGGAATTTTCGAACACGATTTGCAGGCTGCGATGGCGTTCTGGCGCATCCCGCAGGCGCGAGACCAGCAGGCCTGTGCCGCGTTCCACTTCCTCGGCAATTTCCCGGCAGTTCAAGCTGCGCACCCAGCTGGCCGCCAGTTCGATTGCCAGCGGCAGGCCTTCCACCTGGCGGCACAGGTGCGTCACCCAGGGCAGGTCTTCGGGCAGCAGGGCAAAGCCGGGGCGGCTGCGCCGGGCTGTATTGAGGAACAACTGCACCGCGCTGAAATGCTGCGCCTGCTCGGCGGATGTATCTGCAGGGGGTGCATCCAGCCCTTCCAGGGGCAGCGCCCATTCGCCGCTCAGGTTCAGGCGCTCACGCGAGGTGACCAGCAGCCTCACCCCGGCGGCCATTTGCAACAGTTGCGCTGCCTGTTGGGCGGCTTCGCTGGCTGGTACCAACAGATGTTCAAAGTTATCCAGGATCAGCAGCGCCTGCCGCGGGCGCAAGAATGCGGCGATCTGCGCCAGGGTGATATCGCTGCCCGGGGCAGCCAATCCCAGGGCTGCCGCGATGGATGAGAGCATTTCCGCTGCGCTGTTCAGTCCGACCAGCGGAATGAAGAAGATTCCGCCGCGAAAAAGCTGCCCTTCCCGGCGCAGGTGTTCCCCGGCACTCAAGACCAGGCGCGTTTTTCCCATCCCGCCCGGCCCAACGATGGTCACCAGGCGGCAGTCTTGGTTTGCGAACAGCCCAGACAGTTGCATCAACTCTGCCTCTCGCCCGACGAAAGGCGTGCTTTGTGCTGGTAAAGCCGGCAGCACAGCCGGGGAGCCTTCTGGTAGAGAATTCGCGAGCTGGCCGTTTTGGATCATCTCGTACAGCGCCAGCGTTGGCGCGCTGGGTTCGATCCCCAATTCTTCAGCCAAAATACGCCGGCACTGCTCGAATTGTGCCAGCGCTGCGGCGCGCTCGCCGCGTTCAGCCAGCAGGCCCATCACCAGGCGGTGCGATTCCTCACGCCAGGTATCCAACGCCAGCAGGCTGCGCGCCGCGTTCAGCGCGGAGAGACTGTCTCCTTGCGTGATATAGCCCTGGGTAAGTTTTTCCAACAGGGATAGGTCCAGCGCGTGCAGCCGTTCGCGTTCCAACATGGCCCATTCTTCAAAGCCGGCGGCGCCCCCGCCGGAAAAGTCGCCCAAAAAGTGGCCGCGGTATAGCGTTTGCGCCGCCGCCAGGTCCGCGGGCTTCAGCGCGGCAGGGTCAGCGCGTTCCAGCCGCCCGGCCAGAATTTGCAGCTCGTTCACATCGACAAGACACAAGTTCTGCGCAAAGCGCACCTGCTGCCCGTCCGCTTCGATCAGCGGCGGCAGGCCGGGCTGGTTGAACTTGCGGCGCACATCCCACAGCGCACGGCGCAGGCTGCGGTTGGCGCTCTCCTGGCTTTGCTCGCCCCACAGCAGGTCCGCCAGTCGGCGGCGTGACTGCGGCGCCGGGCTGAGCGCCAGGTAGACCAGCAGGGCGGCGGTTTTGGCGGTTTCCAGGCGCGTGGGGTTGTCTGGGCCATTGAAGGTGCAGCGGCCTAAGAATTCAAAGTGGAAGGGAGGAGTGGAGGAGGGCATGGTTGCTTTCAACGTTTTTTAAACGCGTGGAGAGTATGCTAAATATTATCATGGAAACCCGCAAACCCCCAATCAGGCCATCCGATTACCAGGTCTTTATGCTGCGCCTGTGGCGCGAAAATCCGTGCGCGGACGGCGCAGAAGCCGCCTGGCGCTTCAGTCTGGAAAGTCCTGCCACCCATCACCGCCGCGGCTTTGAAAGCCTGGAGGATCTGGCGGCTTTCTTGAGCAATCAGACCGGGGATGGGCATGAAGGAACGACCCTGACAGAAGGTGTGAATCAATAGATCGACAATTTTGTTTGAAGAGGACCCTATGAATCTAAAATCTATTTTTATCCGTTTCAATGCTTTATTCCTGGCGCTGGCGCTTGTGTTGACCAGCGGACTCTCTGCGGCGCAGGCTGAGCCTTTCCTGCCCGGCGGGTGGGTCAAGGCAGCCGGCAATCCGCTGCTCAGCCCCGGCGCGCCCGGCGCGTGGGATGACCAATACGCCTTTGCCCCCAACGTGATCCTGGACGGCGGCACCTACAAGATGTGGTACGCCGCTTCCAGCGTTGCCAGCCCCAGCCGCAAGATCGGCTACGCCACCTCGCCGGAGGGGCTGACCTGGACGAAATACGGCAGCGCCCCGCTGCTTTCCCCCGGCGTGGCGGGCAGTTGGGACGCCAATGGGGTCAGCTTCCCGATGGTGATCAAAGACGGCAGCACTTATAAGCTGTGGTACACCGGCATGGACGCCTCCGGCATCGGGCGGGTGGGCTACGCCACTTCCCCGGACGGCATTACCTGGACGAAATCTGCCTCCAACCCGGTGCTGAATGTTGGCGCGGCGGGAACATGGGATTCAACCTACGTTGGCATGGTCGGCGTGGTCAAGGTTGGCACAGCCTTCAAACTGTGGTACCGCGGCGGGAACGAGACCAGCGGCGGGATCGGTTACGCCACCTCGCCGGACGGCATCGCCTGGACAAAATCCGGCACGGCGGCGGTGCTGCCCAACCTGGGCTACGATTGGGATGCCACCCCCTACCATCCCAGCGTGATCTACGATGGCAAAGGCTACCACATGTGGTATTCGGGCTGTGATTATGGCGGTTCCACCTGCCAGGAAGGCTATGCCACCTCGCCGGACGGCGCAGTTTGGACACGCCGCCAGGCGGTGCTGCCCATGGGCGCATCCGGAGCCTTTGACGACGGAGCCGCCGACCATGCGCAAGTCTTGCAGGTGGGCAGCACGCTCAAGATGTACTATTCCGGCTATCACGCCGGGGTGTACGCCATTGGCATGGCCACCGCGCCCGCCCCGCTGGTGGACACCAGCTACACCTGGCATACCTTCTACGGCTCCTCGAATATCAACGAATCGGCAGATGCCGTGGCGCTGGATGCCGAGGGCAACAGCTATATTTTTGGGACATCGATGAGTACCTGGAACGGCCCGGCCGGTCAGGCCCCCCTGCACGCCCACAACCCCGGCAGCAACATGGATGTCTATATTATGAAGCTCAACAGCGCCGGGGAATACCAGTGGCACACCTTTTACGGCGGGCTGTCCGCGCCGCTTAGCGATACCAATAACAGCACCAATGATGCCTATGATATTGAACTGGATGCCAGCGGCAACATCTATGTACTGGGTACCAGCCGCAATAGTTGGGGCGCTCCGCTGCATGCGCACAGCGGCCTATCCGAGGCTTTGCGCGGAAATTTTTTTGTGATGAAACTGTCGCCTGCCGGAGCCTATCAATGGCACGCCTTTTATGAACAAACGCGCTCGGTGGCAACCGTCGGCGGACGCCAGTTGGCGCTGGACGCCGCTGGAAATGCCTATGTCGCCACCGCGGTCAAACTTCCCTGGAATGATTTGACCCTCTCGCCGCTGCATCCCTACAGCGGGATACCGGATGGCGCGACCTGGGAGGATAATTTGCTGATCCTCAAGCTGAATTCAAACGGGGCCTACCAGTGGCACACTTTCTATGGCACCCAGGACGCGGATCCAGATTTAAGATTGGGAAATTATGCCCAGGATATTGCCGTGGATGCCGGCGGAAATGCGTATATTACCGGCGGCGCCACCTCGTGGGAAAGTCCGCTGCATGCCCACAGCGGCGCTTCGGATATCCTGGTGCTCAAGCTGAATCCTGCCGGGGCATACCAGTGGCACACCTATTATGGTTCTCCGGATGCGCTGAGAGTTGATGAGGCCAAGGGCATCACCCTGGACCGCAATGGATATATCTATGTTGCCGGTATCGGACGGCCCTTCCTGGGTTCATCCGGTCAACAGCCTTTGCATCCTTTCAGCGACGACGGCGAGACGGCCCATAACAACGATACCTTTGTCTTGAAATTGACCCCTGCCGGGGATTACCTCTGGCACACCTGGTACGGTTCGCCCGGAGAAGAAGTTGGCTACAGCACCAAACCGGTCACAGATAACCAGGGCAATGTATTTGTGGTGGGAGCAGAAGGTCTTGAAACCTACGGCGCTTCAAGCTGGAATGGGCCGGATGGGCAGGCGCCCCTGCGCCCCTACAAAGTGGGCAGCAACAACAACTTTTTTGTTTTGAAATTAACCGCCGCCGGAGCTTATCAGTGGCACATGTTCTTTGAATCCAAAACGCCTGGCTTTGGCCTGGATCTGGACGGGCAGGACAACCTGGTGATGGATGGCACTTCGCGCGTCGCCTGGAACGGTCCCGACGGGCAGGCGCCGCTGCAGGCCTTCCTGGGCAGCGCTTACATCGTCAAGTACAGTTATGACCTGTTCAGCCTGACGACCCTCAGCCAGTATGCGGCCGCCGAAGACGACGCGCAGTTCACCCTGACTGTGACCGGAAAGAAGTTCCTGGAGGGGGCAGTGGTGCAGTGGAACGGTTCCGCCCTGGCGACCACCTTTGTCAATGCCACCACCCTGACCGCTGTTGTTCCAGCGAATAAAATTGTCGATGCGGGGGTGTATGCCGTGCGCGTGGTCAACCCTGCGCCCGAAGCTGCCACCTCCAACGCGCGTTATGTTTTTGTCACTTCCACCGGGGCGGGGGTCTCCAGCCAGGGCAGCGGCGCCAGCAGCACGGCGCAAGGCAGCGCCACCGCCAGCGCCTACGGCATCACGGCCAGCGGCGCGGGTGTTGGGACGGTTGTGGTGGCGCGCTACAGCGCCAACCCCGGCGGCGCGGTGAGCTTTGCCAACAATACCGGCGCATACACGGATGTGCATGTTGCCCCCGGCAGCGCCTTCACCAGCCTGAGCATCGTCAACTGCGCTTTGAACGGCGGCAACCTGGCTTACTGGTGGAACGGCAGTATCTGGCAGGCGGCATCCAACCAATCTTACGATTGGGCCACCGGCTGCGTGACCATCACGGTCAACGCTTCTACCTCTCCCAGCCTGAACGACCTGGATGGCACGCCTTTTGCCACCGGTTTCAGCGGTAACCGCGTTTATTTGCCAGCGATCACCCGCTAAAAGGATAAATGATATGCGCCGCTACCTCTCTTTACTCCTTGCAACCTTATGCCTGGCCAACCTGCTCTTTTGGCCCGCCGCAGCCGCCGGCGCCCAGACCTCCGGCGATGATCCCGCGCCGCAGTTTCCGTTAGATGAGGGATTCAAGGTCTATTTGCCGATGATCGCTTATGACAACGGGGAAAGCACCCAACGCGCCTCGATTGGCCCGGACTGGCAGCTGCCCAATAAGGACAGCAGCGCCGCGGCCATCTCCGCGGATGGGCGCTATGTGGCCTTTGCCTCCGAAGCCACCAATCTCTTGCCCGGCGACACCAACGGCAAAAAAGATATTTTCGTGGTCGATCGCACCTTGAACAGCATTGTGCGCGTTTCCCTCTCCAGCGGCGGGGTGGAAGCCAACGGCGCCTGCGATGAGCCTTCCATTTCCAGCGACGGGCGCTATGTGGCCTTCAGTTCTTCCGCCACCACCCTGGTCGGTGGGGATGTCAATTCACAGCGGGATGTCTTCCTGCGCGATTTGCACTCCAACCAGACCACGCTGGTCTCCGTTTCCACCGGCGGCGTCCAGGCCAACGAGGACATCTACAATCCGCAGATCTCCGCGGACGGGAATTACATCGTCTATGAGAGCAGTGCTTCCACCCTGGTGGCAGACGATACCAACAGCAACACGGATGTTTTCTTGTACGACCGCCAGCTGGCGCAGACCACGCGCGTTTCGCTGGCTTATAACGGCGCACAGGGAAGCGATTCCTCCTCCTATCCGTTCATCTCGGACGATGGGCGCTACGTTGCCTTCCAATCCTGGAACAGTTTTGTGGTTGGCGACAGCAACAACGCTGTGGATGTGTTTGTCGTTGACCGGCAGGCAGGCCAAATTTCGCTGGCCTCGGTGACCAACGAAGAGGGGCAAAGCAATGGCGGCAGCGGCTATCCCAGCCTGACCGCCGACGGGCGCTATGTCGTTTTTTCCTCCAGCGCCACCAACCTGGTCAGCGGCGACACCAATGCCAATAGCGATATCTTTGTGCGCGACTGCCAGGCGGGCACCACACAGCGAGTTTCAGTTTCCAGCGCCGGAGCGCAGGCCAACGATTACAGCGGCAGCGCCCGCATCGCCTCCGCAGGTCGTTACGTGGTCTTTGACAGCCCAGCGACCAATCTGGTCTCCGGCGATGGCAATGCCAAAGACGACATCTTCCTGCGCGATTTGCAAAGCGGGACAACCTCGCGTTTGTCGATCACCTCTGCCGGGGAGGAAGCCAACAACAACAGCGGATATCCCGCCATCTCGGCGGATGGGGCGCAGGTGGCCTTCCAATCCACCGCCAACAACCTGGTCGTGGGCGACACAGCCATTCCGGATGGCGTTTTCATCACCGGATCGGATATTTTTCTCCACGACCGCAATGCCGGACAGACCAGCGTGGTCAGCCGGCTGTATGCGCCGATGCAAAGCAACAGCGTCAGCCTGAACCCCAGCGTGTCCACGGATGGGCGCTATGTGGCCTTTGAATCCAAATCCACCGCTTTTGTGCCGGGTGACAGCACGGGAAGTGTCAAAAAGATCTTCGTCCGCGACATGCTCACCAAACAATCCGTGATCGCCTCGGTTTCCTCGGCGGGTGTGCTCAGCACCGGCGACAGCAGCGCGGCGTCCCTTTCCGGCGACGGACAGATGGTGTCTTTCACTTCCTACTCGACCGCACTGGTCAGCGGAGATACCAACAGCGTCCCGGATATTTTTGTGCGCTACTTAGGAACCAGCACCACCCTGCGGGTCTCGGTAGCCACCGGCGGGGCGCAAGCCAACGATTCGAGCATGCAATCGCGCCTTGCGCGCGCGGGTGGTTATGTTTGTTTTTCCTCTTATGCCACCAACCTGGTGAGCGGCGACAGCAACGCCACGCTGGATGTCTTTGTGCGCGATCTCTCCGCCGGGGTGACTGAGAGGGTCTCGGTCTCCTCCAGCGGCGAACAGGCGAACAGCTCTAGCTGGGGCTGCGCCATCTCCTCCGACGGTCGCTATGTGGCTTTTCACTCTTCCGCCACTAACCTGGTGGCCGGGGATAGCAACGCCAAACAGGATATCTTTGTGCGCGACCGGCAAAGCGGGCAGACCACACTGGTCTCGCCAGGTATGGGCGGCGCGCAAAGCAACGGCGACAGTTCCCTGCCCACCATTTCGGATGATGGGCGTTATGTGGCTTTTGAATCCGATGCCAGCAACCTGGTGGATGGGGATACCAATGCCTGCAAGGATATCTTTGTCTTTGACCGCAGCACCGGCAATCTGCTGCGCGCTTCACTGGCCTCAGACGGGACGCAGGCGGATGGTACTTCGTTTAGTGCCACCATCTCTGGCAACGGGCAGCATGTGGCCTTTGAGAGCATCGCCCGCAACCTGATCAGCGGCGACACGAACAATAACAACGATGTATTCATCCACATCCGGCCCACCGGGCAAACAGTACTGGCATCTGTGAGCAGTAGTGGAGAACATGGCAACAGCGCCAGTATTTCCCCATCCATCTCAGGAAGTGGCAGGTTTCTGGTTTTCTCCTCTGCGGCAACCAATCTGGTTCTTAACGACACCAACGGATTCACAGATGTTTTCCTGCGCCAACTACGCTAGATCAGGATTATAAGTCAGCTAATATGCATTGGGGGTAGGCAGCCCCCTTGTGACTGCCTACCCATTGCGTTACTTCACAGTTCCAGCGACAAATCCGGCAGGTCGAACTCCTCATCTGCTCCAGCTTCCTGGCCGCGCAGCACCCCGCTGCGCATCGCCTCGCGCACCAGCGGCGCCAGGCTGCGGTGCGGCGCCTTGAGCACCAGGTCGATCAAGGCATCATCCCGCCCAGGCTTGAGCGTCAGATGCACCAACACGCTGACCGTTCCATCGGGGAATTTAATGGCTGCCATGATTGTCTCCCTCCTTGCGCTGCAAGGCAGACGCATATTTCCACAAGCCAATCGCATTCGTCATCACCGGATCAGCCGGCCAGTAGACCGCCGCACCGTGCAAGGCCAGCGCCCCGCGCAGCAGATCGCCCAAGAGCAGGCTGCCCCCGCCACCAGGAATGATCGCAGTGAAACGGCGCAGGTTGGGCCATACGCGCTCGATAGCACCCATCACCTCACCCAGCCAGGATTGCAAGTGCACTTGAGCTGGTTTGCGTTTTCCGGAGCGCAGTTCGGCGTCAATTTCTACCGCGTCCCGCCCGGCCAGGCTGCCATCCATCAGATCCAGCAGCCGGCGCACGCCCAGCTTGCCACCGCCCACAAAGCGCGGGGTGACTTTGCCGCCCTGCAGGGCATACAGGTCCAGCGTGTTCTGGCCCAGGTCCAACACCCCGATCTCGGCCTTCGTGTTGCCTATACGAAAGCGGAGTTCTTCGTCGATCAGCCAGTCCGCGTACGCGCCAACCGGCTGCGGCAGCACCTTCAGGCGCTCAATTTCCAGGCAGTATTCGCCCTCCCCCACCCAGAAGTGGTGGCCGCCTTTATAGGCCTTGAGCGCGTTCATCACCCCGCCCGCCTGGACTTCATCCTGCAGCAGCGGCACCGGCAGCCCAACCACCAGCTGCCCGATCTGGTAGGCGCCGGGCGGCAAAGCCTGCGCCAGGGCCGCGTAGAACAGGCCCTGCCGGCCAGGCGAGGTCAGCGCGGTGTAGTCCAGGTTGTTCTCCGGGGTGTTCCAGTTCCAGGCACCTGGACCCACCAGCAGGTCATAGCCGTCAAATTGCACCGGGGTGGCCTGCTGCGCCAGGCGCATGCCAATCCCAGCCATGCCAAAGCTGCGCCCGCGCGCCACCGCCGATTGCAGCAGCACGCTCTTCATCCCCTGCCCGTCAGGGTCGCTCAAACAAATTTTGGTGTTCCCGTAGCCGGGATCCAATGCAACAACAGAGATCATGGTCCAACTCCTTTGAAAAGAAAAAATATTTCACCGCGAAGGCGGGAAGAACACAAAGGATAAAATAAGGCGGAGAGCCCTAATTCCTTTGCGTATCTTCGCCACTTTTTTGTGGTGAAATCGATGGTCTCAATGCGACAGAAGCCAGACCCCTAAATATGCCGTGCTGCATTTCTTGAAAATGTGTGCAATAGGTGTGCAATTGAATATGCACCCTCTGTATTTAGTGCATTTAATGCACTGACCACCCCCCATATATGGGGGTTTCATGCTCTTAATGGTCTCTTTGTGCCTCCTGTACTACCAATATCTGTCCTCTTAATCAATGGGTTCAGGGTTCAAGTCCCTGGTCGGTCACAAAACCTTAACGGCCGCAAGGCCGTTTTTTTTGGGTTCAGGGTCCCCGCAGGGGGGATGATATCCCCGCAGGGGGGATGATATCCCCGCAGGGGGGATGATATCCCCGCAGGGGGTAGGCAGTGTAGCACAAATGAAAACGGTTGCCCCTATAAGCAGCCGTCCAGGGTGTGCAAGGAGTGCAGAGTTTCAACGAAAAACAAGCTTGAATTATTCAACGTAATTCGTTATACTATTATTGATATTAGTATAACAAACATAGGAGGCCGTATGACACTGACAATTTCTCAAAAGGGCTGGGTAGTGATCCCATCCGATTTACGAAAAAAATACAAATTACATCCTGGCCGCATGGTTCAAATTGTGGATTATGGTGGTGTTTTGGCACTGGTTCCTTCCCTGGATAATCCCATTGCCCATTCTATGGGAATGTTGAAAGAAAAAGGGCGATCCTTGCGCAAAGCGCTACTGGAAGAACACCAACAGGAGCTAGAAAATGAGTAGCAATCCAGCACCATTTGTACTGGATAGTTATGCATTATTGGCTTATCTTGAGGGCGAGAACGGCGCCGAGGAAGTGCGCCTGGTATTGCAAAACGCAGAACAAGAGAAAGCCATTGTTTGGATGTCGTTGATCAACCTGGGCGAAGTGGCTTATATCACCGAACGCGAGCAGGGACTAACTTGCGCCCAAGAAGTGCTGGCAGCGGTGCAGCAGCTGCCCATCCAGCTTTTTCCTGTTGATCAGGATGCGGTTCTTGCAGCAGCACATATCAAAGCCCATCACCGCTTATCCTTTGCAGATGCTTTTGCCGCAGCAGCTGCTCAAGTTCTTGAGGCCACCTTACTGACCGGGGATCCGGAATTTCACGGAATAGAAAACCTAATTCAGGTGCAGTGGTTGCCCTAGGAATATAGATAAAAAAGTCTTCGCGACTTATTCCTAGATAAACACATTAGGAAAACTTATGGAATCAATCAAAGATTTGGCTTATTACCTGCAAAAATTTTCTCGCTTGCGTCTTGATCGCACCGGTAGATGGAACGCTGCTACTTGTGGGCAAGCGCCGCATAAACCCTTTCTGCTTTTATCAATTATGGATTTGTTTGCTCAGGGGGACGTCATTTCAAATTTGATTGAGATAACTCCTGAGTTAGGCGAGTTATTTTCATCTTATTGGTCAAAAGTGATGCCAGCCGAGAGGCGTGGTAATTTTGCCTTGCCCTTTTTCCACTTGCGGTCCAGTGGTTTTTGGCACTTGTTGCCAATTCCTGGTCAGGAAACGGCTCTGACGCTTGTTCGTCAGGTAGATACGATTGGTCAATTAGGGAAATTAATCCTGGGTGTTCGTTTGGATGAAGAACTATTCCATTTATTGCAGGAAACTGATGCTCGAAACACATTGCGTACCATGTTGATCCAGACCTATTTTTCCCCGGACTATCATTCAACTCTAATGGCCTTAGGTGAGATCAAGCTTCAGGCTTTTGAATACAGCCAGCACTTAATCGAACTTGCGCGTAAACAAGTGAAGGAAACGCACAGGGATGATGATGTTTACCAAGCTGTTCGTGACCAGGGTTTTCGCCGAGCTATTGTGCGTATCTATTATCATCGCTGTGCTCTGTGTGGCGTGCGCATGTTGACTTCTGACGGACGAACAGCTGTAGATGCGGCACATATTATTCCCTGGAGCCTTAGTCACAACGATGATCCACATAATGGCATGGCCTTATGTGGTCTATGCCATTGGACATTTGATGAGGGTTTGGTTGGAATTTCGTCCAAATATATTGTTTTACTTTCGAATGAATTACGAATCACCCAAAATGTTCCCGGCCATTTGTTGACCCTGGAGAGCCGTGTGATAATTGGTCCTCAAGATGCAAATATGTGGCCGCATACCGAATCTTTGGAATGGCATTACCAGAATGTCTTCAGGCCAGGATAATCTACGCAACTTATTTTTATAGAATGTGATCTTCTAAAAGTACGAGGTGCAGAATCGGCGATCAACATAAGGGCAGTAACTTTGACGACTTCCTCGAGGAAGAAGGCATCCTCGCAGAAACAGAAGCCATGGCTGTTAAAAGGGTCATTGTCTTTCAAGTTGAGAAATGATGAAAGGGCAAGAACTATCTAAAGCAGAAATGTCACACCGGATGAGCACCAGCCGGGCTGCGTTAGACCGCTTCTTGAATCCCGGAAATCGCTCTGTCACTCTGCAAACATTGGATCATGCGGCTCGCGCATTGGGAAAACGCTTAAAAATATCCCTGGCATAAAAGGCTGCTGCCCCATCACCAAATTCAGCTCACAAACAGCCATGCGCACTTATTGATCGACAGCCCCCCGTTCAGAAATCCCCAGTCGTCGAACCATCGCCGCGATCTGCTCCGGGCTGCGCAGAACATCCCGCGCGCGCGGCAGATCCAGCTGTCCTTTGCGCGCCAGGTGCAGCAGTACCGCGATGGGAGAATTCCCTACCAAGTCCGCATATTGTTTTGCCTGCTGGCGCGTCGGTAGGCTGTCATAGTCCGGGTTCTGGTTCAAAATAGCCATCAGTTGCGCGTTCTGGGCATGCGCAAATTCAACGATGGTCTCCAAATCCTGCTGAACTGAATCGGCCAATGCGGGCCGTTGCAGATTCCTGGTTGCTCGAATACTCAGGCGGTATTCCTCGCTGATCCGCTGCCAGTAGTTTTCCCGGCTGGGCACCGAAAGGATCTTGAAATCCGGCAGCAGCAATCCGCTCAGGCGACCGCCGTGCACACAGCTGGTATCCAGGCCAAAAACGCGCTCCTGATAAACAAATACCTGCCCGTTGTGCAGGATATCGTGATGGCCGACGATGATCGGCTTATCCAGGTCGTAGAGTTCATACCACGGGCGCGCATACTCCTTCTGGAGATAGAATTCCCCCGACAGATGCCCGCACAGCACCGCGATTTTTTGCTCTGCCAGGGCGATCCCAGGCTCAAAAAATGCATGCACCAGGAGCGCTTCCGGCAGATCCAGGTAGAGCGGGAAGGTACTCATGTAGGCCACCCAATCCGGATAGTCTGCGCCCAGCTGCGCCCTGGCGATCAACTGGGATTTGGCGGGCCGGATTTCGTTCGCAAAAGAGCGGACATGCTTGCGTTCGTGGTTGCCGGCCACCGAACAGGCATTGGGATGCGCGGCAAAGAAGCGCAGCACCTCCGGCGTGCCTGGGCCGCGATCCACAATATCGCCCGTGCCCAGGATGGCGTCGCTGTCCCCTAGCCCTGCCAGGGCCAGCAGATCTTGCAGTTCATCAAAGCAGCCGTGGACATCCCCGATGATCAAGGTTCGCATGCGAAAATTATACTATGCGGACGGAAATCTCGAGGCTATCGTTTTCCGGCGAAATAACGGCGGTTTATCGGCAGTTTATCGGCGGTCTGGCCCACAAGGTCTATGCGAAACCTCCCTATGGCAGATGCTACACTTTTGGGTTACATCCGAATCATCCGTAATGGTATCTGGCCTGCAAGAAATCAATGCGCTCGTCGCGCACCCAATAGACAATGCGATGTTCCTGGGTCAATCTCCGCGACCAGGCTCCCGGGGTCAGGTATTTCAATGGTTCTGGCTTGCCAATCCCTTCAAACGGGTCGCGCAATATAGCCTCAATCAGATCAAAAGCTCTCAAAGCCAGTTTGCGATCCGTCTCAACCCAATAACGCAGATCCTCCAGGAATTCCGGCTGAAATACCGCCAGCCGCTTACTCTTGCTCAAACTTGACCTCGCGCCGCAAGGCATCCAGTGTTTTGAGTTCCCCCTCCTCCTTCAGCGCCCGCCCCAATGCAGAAAGCAGGCGTTCCGCGTTCTTCGGCGAACGCAGCAGGTAGGCGGTTTCCATCAGGCTTTCCAGTTCCGAGGCGGCAATCATCGCCACCTCCTCCTCGCCGCGGCGCTGGATCACCACCACCTCGCGATTGTGGGTTACCTGATCCAAAAGTTTCGCCAGGCCATCCCGCGCCTGGGTATAGGTTGTTTGAATTGTCATCTCATGCTCCATTCTGTACAGCATTACTGTACAGTAAATTGGCTAATTTGTCAAGACACACCCAACCAGATTTCTTGTTTTAATTAGTCTGCAATCTGCTAAAATACAAGCACAAACCACGAGAGGAAATTATATGCCGCACAAATCTTCTTCTTCAGCCAAAACAGCAAAGCCAGATTCCGATCTGGTGATAGAAACCCTGCGAGCAATGGCTTCCGGGCACGACTACCCTCCGCCAGCCCAACGGGAGGCCCGGTTCTTCCAGCGCATTGATGCGATGGCTGAAGCAATTGAAGAAATGTTCTCCGCTGCTGCTAAAGACCAGCAGCACCGGGCGCGTGAATTTTATAACAGCATCGGCCAGGAAGATGGGCTGGCAATCATGCTCTGCATGTCCAGATCGCGTGAACGTCCGGATATGTTGACTGAGGATTCCTGGTTGTACAACGAGTACCGGCGCGCGTTTGCCCGCTTCGGTGGGAACCGCCGTTTTCTTTCTCGCTCGGAACAGCAAGATCTGGCCGGCCAATACGGAATGGAAAGCCTGGAGCGGATGACAGCGCCGATCCCTTTGAGAGCCAACCGGCGCGAACGGGAACTGGCAGATGTGTTGATCGCGAATGCAGAACTGCGCGAGGGAATTTATCCGCCTGAGACGCCACCCCGTCCCGCCGACTTTGCATCGCCCGAAGCTGGTGAGTATCCCTCCCCGGTTCACAAAATCCTGACCTGGGGCATCGATCTCGATGAAAAAGCGCTGCGTCCGCGAATTGGCGACATCAAAGCCTGGCAGCCCCACGAAAAAGATCTGGCGCGCGTGGTCGTGGATCCCGGGCTGCTGCAAGAATGGCCTGGCCTGCCAGCCGCCTGGGCGCCAGCTTATGCCCTGCGTATCCTGGATCTGTTACACTCCCAGCAGGCCGGTTCCGACCTGGCAGTTTTAGCTGATGATCCCAATGATTGGCTCTCGCACCGCCTGCCGGCGCTTTGGGCTGATTTTGGGGAGACCTTCCACACAGCCCTATTCCCTGAGCTTCAAAAGGCTGCCTACAGCCTCAATCGCCGCCTGGTCTTGCTGGCCGGCACGCAAGAATTCTACAAGCGCTACCCCGCCCAACGTGCCGCGATTACGCAAGCCTGGTTTGGCCTCCTGCAAAACACATCAGCCCAGGAGGCTGAGTTCAATGGCCACCTGGTTTTTGTATTGACCAATCTTGAGGTGCCCAAAGCAATCCCGTTAATTACCAAAGCCATAACGGACGGCAAGGTCGATCCGGAAGTATTCTCGTTGGATGATCTGGAAGACTGATTTCAAGACAGCGGTTGATAAGAAGGATTGTTTGGATGTATATGACCTGTGTCAACATTGATGTGCTAAAATCCTAACCATGCCCGGATATTATTCCGATACCCATCCAGAAATGGAGGCCCTTCAGGTTGATCTCCTTCGCAAATCCCTGGCTGGCGCAAACAGGAAATCATGGTGAGCATGAATAATTCAACCCGGGAACTTGCTTTGGCAGGGTTACGCAGCCGTTATGCAGGTGCCAGTGAAGAGGAAATTCGCCGCCGCCTGGCAAATATTTTACTTGGCGAGGATCTGGCCCGTAAGGTCTATGGAGACCCTCCCTCTGTCAAATAATCCGGTTTCAGGGATCATTCTGTAGACAAACACATAACAAACTGGTCTATTGCGCACGGTTGGATTTCGTCTATAATAATATTGGATGTTATATTGGACGAAGGAGTTGACGCCATGTATATCAAACGACACATGGAAGATACGGTTAATCGCTATGCCAGGATGTTTGGCGCCGTCCTGGTCACCGGCTCAAGACAGGTTGGAAAAACAACCATGCTCAAAGCAGTTGCCTCTGACTGCGCCTATGTCACTTTGGATGACCCCATTCGACTCCAGGCTGCCCTGAACGAATCTGGAACATTCTTCAAAGATTTTCCACCGCCTGTATTTGTAGACGAAATTCAGTATGCGCCGAATTTGTTCCCCTATATCAAGATGCACATCGATGCGGAGCAGAAAAAAGGACAATTCTTCCTTTCCGGTTCTCAACAATTCAGGATGATGAAAAACATCAGCGAATCATTGGCCGGCAGAATTGGGATTCTCAATCTACCCGGGCTGTCTTTACGCGAGATAGGCGGTGTGAGATACAACAAACCCTTCGTCCCTGAAATAAGTTATTTCACAGAACGTAAGGAGGATTTGAAGGAAGTCCCCTATGCGGATATCTGGCAGCGGATTCACCGTGGCGGTATGCCGGCGCTTGTGGCTGACCCGCAGACCGATTGGCAGGCGTATTATGCATCTTACACCAAAACCTACATCGAAAGAGATGTGCGCGATCTCACCCAGGTAGGAGATGAATTGAAATTCTATCAATTCATGACCGCTATGGCAGCATCGATTGGGCAGCTGGTTAACTTTGCAGCTATTTCCAGAGATATTGGCATCAGTCAACCCACAGCCAGCCGCTGGCTTTCAATCTTGCAGACCTCGAATGTCATCTGCCTGTTGCAGCCCTACTACAACAACATCACCAAAAGAACCATCAAGACCCCCAAAATCTACTTCATGGATACCGGGCTGGCAGCCTACCTGACCCGCTGGCCAACTCCGGAAATCCTGCAAGCGGGAGCGCAGGCTGGCGCCTTCTTTGAGAATTTTGTCATCGCGGAGATTTACAAGAGCTATTACAACGCCGGAGTGATCGAGCCGCCGCTGTATTTTTACCGGGATAAGGACCAGCGCGAAATCGATCTTCTCATTCAGGTTGGTAACACGCTTCATCCTGTAGAGGTTAAAAAGCATGCAAATCCCAGACGCGAAGACGTAAGCGTCTTTGACCTCCTGGATAAAATTCCAAATATTGTTCGCGGCAGCGGCGGGGTGGTCTGCATGTATGACCATCTCATCACTTTGAAGGGCGAGGACAAAGTAATTCCGGTGAATTTCTTGTAATCCCAATTTCCGGAATAAATAGGGAGGCAGCCCCCTTGTGACTGCCTCCCCTCTGCGTTACCTCACAGTTCCAGCGATAGATCCGGCAGGTCAAACTCCTCATCCACGCCGGAATCCTGACCATGCAGCACCCCGCTGCGCATCGCCTCGCGCACCAGCGGCGCCAGGCTGCGGTGCGGCGCGCTGAGCACCAGGTCGATCAGGGCGTCATCCCGCCCCGGCTTGAGCGTCAGATGCACCAGCACGCTGACCGTTCCATCGGGGAATTTAATGGCTGCCATGATTGTCTCCTTCCTTGCGCTGCAAAGCAGATGCATATTTCCATAAACCAATTGCGTTGGTCTGCACCGGATCAGTTGGCCAGTAGACCGCCGCACCATGCAAGGCCAGCGCCCCGCGCAGCAGATCGCCCAGCAGCAGGCTGCCCCCGCCACCGGGGATGATGGCGGTGAAACGGCGCAGGTTGGGCCAAACGCGCTCGATGGCGCCCATCACCTCACCCAGCCAGGATTGCAGGTGACTCTGGGAGGGCTTGCGCCGCCCAGAGCGCAGTTCGGCGTCAATTTCCACCGCATCCCGCCCGGCCAGGCTGCCATCCATCAGATCCAGCAGCCGGCGCACGCCCAGTTTGCCTCCGCCCACAAAGCGCGGAGTGACCTTGCCACCCTGCAGCGCATACAGGTCGAGCGTGTTCTGGCCCAGGTCCAGCACTCCGATCTCAGCCTTTGTGTTGCCTATACGAAAGTGAAGTTCTTCATCGATCAGCCAGTCCGCATACGCGCCGACCGGCTGCGGCAGCACTTTCAGGCGCTCAATTTCGAGCCTGTATTCGCCCTCCCCCACCCAGAAGTGGTGGCTGCCTTTGTAAGCCTTGAGCGAGGTCATCACCCCGCCCGCCTGAATCTCGTCTTGCAGCAATGGCACCGGCAGGCCAACCACCAGCTGCCCGATCTCGTAAGCGCCGGGCGGCAGTGCTTCGGCCAGGGCCGCGTAGAACAGACCCTGCCGGCCAGGAGAGGTCAGTGCGGTATAGTCCAGGTTGTTCTCCGGGGTGTTCCAGTTCCAGGCGCCCGGGCCAACCAGCAGGTCATAGCCATCAAAGCGCACCTGGGTGGCCTGCTGCGCCAGGCGCATGCCGATGCCGGCCATGCCAAAGCTGCGCCCGCGTGCTACCGCAGATTGCAGCAGCACGCTCTTCATCCCCTGTCCAGTTGGGTCGGTCAAACAAATTTTGGTGTTCCCGTAGCCGGGATCCAATGCAACAACAGAAATCATGATCATGCTCCTTTGAGAGAAAAGAAATTTTCACCGCGAAGGCGCGAAAAATGCAAAGGGAAGGATCAGGTTGAAATCCCTAATTCCTTTGTCTATCTTCGCTACTTTGTTTCTTCGCGGTGAGATTGTTGGTCTCAATATGACAGAAGCCAGACCCCTAAATATGCCGTGCTGTGTTTCTTGAAAATGTGTGCAATATGTGTGCAATTGAATTGGTACCCCCTGTATTTAGTGTACACAACGCACAACCCACCCCCCATATATGGGGGTATAACGTCTATATTGGTCTCTTTGCACCTCCTGTACTATCGATATTTTCCCTCTTAATCAATGGGTTCAGGGTTCAAGTCCCTGGTCGGTCACAAAAATCCCACAACGGCCGCGAGGCCGTTTCTTGTTGGATTCAGGGCCCCCTACGGGGATGGTATTCAAGTCCCTGGTCGGTCACAAAAATCCCACAACGGCCGCGAGGCCTTTTTTTGTTGGGTTCAAGTAATCAGATTACTAACCCTCAGCAAAGCACATCTAGCCACGTTTGTTTGCTGGCGTTCGCCATAGATGGTAGAGCACAAAGCCATAAACGGGCACACCTTGTAGCACCGCAGAATAAACGCCTGGTTGAGGTGAACCGGCGTATAAACTGGTGACCACGTGTCCCATGTAAACCCCTAGCATAATCAAAACAAAGATCATCATCCAATATCTTGAAGCCTGGGGATGATTTCGAAGAAGGAATGCCAGACCACTGATCACAAGGCAGATGACGAGAATGATCGCGGAAAATCTTAAAGGGGTTAACTGGATTGCAGTATGGAGTTCGCGACCTGCTTCCATCCAACTGGGTAGGCGATGTGTCATTTCCCATCCATACATATCAAACAGGATCTCTTCAAGGTTGTGGATCACAAATACAACGAACAATAGGAGCCACCATTGGAGCAGGCTTTTCCTTTCATTAAAGGATAGTGGTGACATCATGATAGGTTCCTCCCAGACCACAAGCAATGAATTCATGCGTGATCAAATCTCGGCCTTCGCCAACGCATCACCTGGGCATTAGCGCGAACACTCCCCAGCCCAGGTATTCACGTGTGTAAGTGGCGTAGCGCTGGGGTTCGGAGGTCAGTTCGGCTCGAACCTCTTTCGCGAACTCGTCACCGGGATTGGCTTCAAGCCATCGGCGCATGGTGAGCCATTTGGCCGCCTCGTATCTGTCCCAGTCGTCCTGGTCAGCCAGGACCATTTCAACGACGTCGTAGCCAAGGCGGCCGAAAGATGCGAGAAGGTCCGGAAGCAGGAGGAAGTCGGAGATCGCGTGGGCAAGGCACCCCCTGGCAACATCTTCCGTCGGCGGTAACTGCCGCCAGTAGGGCTCGCCGATGAGGATGATCCCTCCGGTGCGCAGGCTGCGCGCCAGAAGCTCGATCGTGCCGGCGACTCCCCCGCCGATCCAGGTGGCGCCGACACAGGCTGCCACGCTGACCTTCTCCTCTGCGACATAGCCCGCCGCGTCGCCATGGATGAACCTGACTTGTCCGGCGACGCCGAGTTCTTCAGCGCGGAGTCTCGCTTGCTCGCTGAACAACTGGCTCATGTCGACGCCGATGCCGATGATGCCGTGATCGCGCGCCCAGGTGCACAGCATCTCCCCCGAACCGCTGCCGAGGTCGAGCACCAGGGCTCCCGATTCCAGACGCAGCGCCGCGCCAAGGGTGGCAAGCTTTTCGGGCGTGAACGGGTTGTGGATACGGTGAGCGCTCTCAGTGATGTTGAATATTCGCGGAATATCCATTGTGGAAAGTCTCCTTTCAGGTGTGAATAGGTTCGGTCACTGCCTAACGTTCTACTTCACCTGCCGCCGCCTCTGGCACAGCAGCTTTTCGAAACCGGAGCTTATGCTGCCTCACAGTGCGCGCGCATCCGCGCCGAAGGCGGTCAGACGGAAGCGGTTATTAGGCGGCAACCATCATTATATTTGTACCAGCGACGTCCGCTGGATCCACGCGACTGTCGCGTCAAGCACCAGCCGCTGCAATGCGGGGGCCATGAAGACATGGTTGCCATCAACAATGGGAATTACCTCAAGTGGAACATTAGCTGTGTTCAAGCGTTTCGTCAAATCTTCAAGAGCAGTCGAACCGACACCGAACACGGGGTCTTTGGTGCCATATATGTAAGCCACGGGGCCGCTGGCATGCGCCAAATTGTCAATAGGATGCAATTGTTTCACGCCCGCATGGATGACCCCAAAGATTTTGCGTCCCCCACTCTCGTATACCACAGAATCGCGGGTGGTGGTGAGACAGTGTTTCATTGGTTCTCCTCGTGTGAGCACTCGGTCCTACTCTCTAACATCTTAATTCTACACGTCTTACCAAAAAGCATGTTCCCTTTCCTGTAGCCCTTTCCCGCCCTGTCTACTGGGAACCCCCAGGCGAGAGGGCCGGATTCTTTTCGCGCCCACCACCATCAATCCCGCCCAGGCCGAACTTGTCATCCAGGCTGTGGCGAGTTTTTATGAAGAACACCATGTGGAATCGCCGGGCATCACTCCGGCTGATTTTGCACAAGTGCTTTCTAACTAACGGGATAAATACGATCAGGGCGGCTAAACCAGCCGCCCTGGTATGTTTATAGAGCAAAATTATTTTTGTGCTATAATCATTTATATCTACAATTCAGCTGCTCCCGGCTGAATGTCTTGCAAGACCTTATCTCATACCACACTTTAATTGAAAGTCCAACTAGGAGGAGATGTATGCCAAAGAAGAATGTTGTTCGCGTCAAATCAGATTCGACCGGCAAGCCTGCCGAGCCAACCTGGAAGCCTACAGCCGAGGCAAAACAGAAAGCCACCACTTTCCGCATCATTGCGGTTGTATTGTGGGTGCTGGCCATTGCCGGTGAATTGCTCACCATCTTCTGGGTTCTCAAGCAGACCCCTGTCAATATGGTGCTGCTGATCGGCGCAATTGTCGTGATCGGTATTCTGGCCGTTGTCGGCAGCCTGTTATGGAAGAAAGCCAACGTGCTGGATCCGGCCTCCAAGGCAGACTCTGTGCGTTTCTTCATCCAAAACCAGCTCGGCGCGATAATCGCGATCATCGCTTTCCTGCCTCTGATCATCCTGATCCTGACCAACAAGGATATGGATAAACAGCAGAAGACGATCGCTGGGGTCGTCGGCGCTGTGGTGCTGGTCATCGCCACCCTATTTGGCGTCTCTTTCAACCCGCCATCTGTTGAGCAGTACGACACTGAGGTTTCCGTGGTCATGGGTTACACCGGCCAGGACCTTGTATACTGGACCAAGTCGGGCGAGGTATATCACCTTTGCCAGTCGTCCTCGGATCTTCAACAGGAATCCCAGGATAATACCATCTACTCCGGCACGGTGGCAGAAGCGCATGCCGCGGGCAAGCAGCGCCTTACCATGAAGGTCGACATGGAACTCAACCAGTGTGGGATCAGCACCCCTGTGCCGAATCCTACGTCTGCGCCTTAATATCAAATTTTAGATCAAATTATTAGTGCAACAAAAAATGGCCTGGAGTTTGGCTATATTCCAGGGGTAGTTGAAAAAAAGAAGCCTCTTGAGT
>CAYRHN010000001.1:0-461536 GCA_964424115.1 uncultured Anaerolineaceae bacterium | reverse complement strand
ATCCCGCTTCTTCTTCCTCCTCCTGACTTTCGCTCAAAGAGCCAAAGTCCAGGGGTGATTTTTTATATGGATAAGTTTAATCGCTCCATTGCATTCCGAAAATCGTCAGGAAACGGCGCTTCGATAACTTTTGTTTGATCCGCAGCGGGGTAGGGGAGGTTGATTCGTGCCGCATGGAGCGCTATTCTTTGAATAATTCTACGCTGGTCGTCCTCTGGGATTGGGATTAAAGAAGTCTGGTAAAGCAAATCAGACAAAATCGGAAGATTTATTGAGGCTAGATGCGCTCTAATTTGATGCGTATAGCCATTATAAGGTAATATCTTTACCAAGGAATATCTATTATAACCAGAACAAAAAATTAAAACTGTTCTTGCGGCTTTACCAAGCTCTTCAGAAATTATTGTGCGGTGTTTTCGATCCCCGTTTACCAATAGGGGAGAAGTTATTTCTATTTGGTCCTGTAAAGGCTTGCCAATTACTATGGCATAATATTCTTTCTGGATTTTCTTGGCGCTGAAGCAGTAATTTAATACTTTATGAGCTTGTTGGTTTTTAGCCAAAACCATTACCCCGCTGGTTTCGCGATCCAAACGATGTACAATATATAATCGAGGATATTTGGATAGCATGCAACTGGCAACATGGGGGAGAAGTGGATCGTAGCCATCTCGAATCGACAACAAACCGGGCGGCTTGTTGATACATACAATGTCGTCATCCTCGTAAAGAATTGGAATATCAGTTTGGTTCATTAAGGCGCTTGGATTCTTCAATCAATGCTCTTAATTTTCTTAAATTATCTTGCTTGCCTCTATTGCGCAATCGTCTGGCCGATTTCGTAAAATAGCGATGTCGCATCAACAAATCTAATTCCTGCAAATACCAATCCTGATCCGAACTGATTATCCCAAAAGACGCCAACTCTTTTCTTAGATCTAAACCCCGATCGAAGAAATTACCTTGTCCCAGGCCATCTAAATCTCCATCGGCCATGATCTGTTCCAGGTGAGTCTTAGGACATTGCGGAAGCCTCGTAGCAAGGATGATCCCTTCTATAATGCCAACCTGAATCTCTGTGTATCGAAAGCCGGGCAGCACATCAAGAGCAATATCAGCGCTTTTCCTCTCGTGTTCTTTGCGTTGATAAATAAATCCAAGGTCATGAAAATATGCGGCCGTCAGTAATAGGGCCTTATCCGTACCCAAGACACCTTCCATTTTTGCCAACCGTTCAACCGCAACGACAACCTCATCTTTTGTGTGCGCAAACGAATGATAGGTTAATTTGGGAGAGAGTTCACCTTCCAATCTCCGGAGAGCATAATTAACAGCACCGTCAAAATCCATTTTTGAGCCTCGGGCAACTATCACAATGTCTTATCTCTTAGAATATAAATTCCATAACTTACCAAGAACAAATTCGAGCCTTTCGCCCAGCCTTTCATCTCTGCCTTTTGTATAAAAACTCCAGCTTTTCATCAGATAAACCATGCTCCAAAATACTGTCAGGGCGATCTGGATTGAACCTTCGTCGATTCTTTAGTAAAGATTGATCCCAAGAAACATTAATGTATAAAATAGCACAATGTGCAAGAGTAATACCGGAAAAATGTTCAAACGCTTGGGAAAATCCACCGTGTTGTTTGCCTCTGGAAAACTCGATGATTGTTGAAAAACGAGAGGCATATCTATTTTCGCGAAGCTTTTTTAAATATTCCAGGTCCAATCGTTCAATTAGAACATCCCATAAATAATTCCACAAAAAATACCCATCCTTATCCGAGTGAATTCTCGGGTGTCCTAATTTCTCTAAGATGGCATCCTCTTCAAACCAGCTCCATAGCATTGGGAAATCATCGATCTCCTCAAATCTTCCAATATGAAACCTCTTTTTCCGCAAATTCGAAGGCGTTTTTTTGAGATAATCAATAATCTCGCTTTTCCCAGCACCTGGCCTCCCAATCAGGAGAATAACATCAAATTTATTGGATCTCATAATCTTACACCTACATCCTTGCCTCTGCTTCTATTGGGCAATGGGCTGCCAAAAATAACCTGTCTCAATTTTATGTTCACGGAAATGGATCACACTAATTTATTATATCATTCGTCGAACGTATTCAATCCTGACTGGATGAATGAGACGAGTCATCTTCAAAAACATTCCAGTAACCCGCATCCAATTCATTGTCAGACAAATGAGCGTACCTTTGGGTTACGGCTATGTTTTTGTGCCTGGCTAATTCTTGTGCCAATTTGAGATTACCGGACACGATTAGCACTTTGCTTACAAAATAGTGCCTAAAGGAGTGGGGGGTAATATGTCCTTCCGCTTCAGGCCCCAGAGCTTCAGTCACGCGTTGATTCACAATATTCCGCCCGGTTGCTGTAGTAATAGGTTTCACTTTCCTTCCGGAGCCTTTGTCATGGCGAGCGAAGAGGGGGAGGGCGGTTAAAGCTTTTCCGGTCCCTCCATCCAAAAGACTTCTGGCATTTAAGTAAACGCGAATGGCTTCCTGGCATCTACGAGAGAATCGAACCATTGCCTGTTGATTTCCTTTGCCAATGATCAACGCGTGTCCCTCGTCCCAATCAATATCCCCACGGCGCAAGTTACAGGCTTCGTGTACTCGGAGCCCGGTATCAGCGAGCGTAAGAAGGAATGCACGATCTCGGAACAGGCGCAATCTTTCAGTTTCATTTTCGGGGATCAACCGAACCATTCCCTCTGCATAATCCAGCACTTTATCAATCGCATCCTTTGGGAATTGTGGAAGGCGTTGCCCGGGCCGACGGCCCCTTTTGCGAATAAGCATCCTCACTCGTGGTAAATTTACTTCTTGGAGCTTCTCCGCCGCAAGGTATTCGTAGAAACCGGTAAGAGCAGTCAGGTAGAGACGTTCTGTGGCTGGAGAGAGATCTCTCAATCCGTTCGCCAGCCAAACTATCGCATCCTCAGAAAGAGAGGTGACAGGACATTTTTCCGCATCAACTCCGTTTTCAATCAATATTGACAAAAAGGTTTTCATAGCATTGCGATATGTTCTTCCGGTATTGGCGCTTCTAGAATCATCAACGGTTCGTAAATACGCCTTGATAGCCTCAGAAATAGTGATTGGGTGATAATTTTCTGTCATTCCTTATATTTTACAACAAATCTTCATTGCGCTATTCGACCTTTTCGGTCTTTCTTTATATGACGCCGAACAAATTGAATATTTCGTATAGGTATACATTTTGTTGCTTCTTTATTCCTGCCAGAGCAATTATTACATCTGCAGATGAGCTGAATTCCAACGGTGATCGATTGATCTGCCGGGGGGGCCAGTACATGCCGTTACAAATAGATAATACATTAATCGCGTATACTTGTGTAATGCATAAATATTAGGGGGCTTTTGTGGAGAGCACAGTAACTGAGCAACCTAAAAACCTGGATATTTTAATAAAAATTGATCTCTGCAACTAATAATTATTGCTTATGATAATAATACTTATCAAAAGCAATAATTTGTAAGAATAGAAAAGCCCCCCCTTCTTATAACAGAGATGATGTTATCAAATAAGTAAAGCATTCGTATTTCTGGATAAAACCCCAAAAATAAATTCTTGTGCCTGGTCGCCAAGTAATTTGTATTATTCGCCACTGTTCCTCTCCCCTCCCCCACCTAGTAGGGCTATGCTAAAATAAGAAATCCATGTTGAAGGAGGTTAACAATGCAGATACATCCAAGAGTATATATGTTTTGTCAGACAATTCTTTATCAATATCTTATTGTTGAAGGTTCTAAATTACTTCTTATAGATTCGGGAATCATAAGTTCGGGAGAAATAATTTTGAGAGGAATCAAAGCTATAGGATTCCAACCAGGTAATCTGAAACAAATCGTGATCACGCACGCCGATGTTGATCACTTTGGGGGAGCAAATCGAGTGAAGACCGCTAGTGGCGCGCAGTTATGCGCCAGCGCCTTGGAGGCTGATGCTATATCAAAAGGGATCTCATCCAGGCCACTTACTCCCCGTGGTATGGAAAAATTACTGTATTGGTTTTCGGGAAAATTTTTCCGCGCCACGCCAACCAATATCGATCAATTTTTAACGCCAGGAGAGATATTGCCGTTTTTGGGCGGATTAGAGATCCTAGATACACGCGGACACACCCCCGGTCATATTTCGCTATTCTCCAGGACCGAATCGATATTATTTGCTGGCGACTCAATAGACCTCATGGCCGGTAAGATACGTCCATCCAAAGGCGCCAACACATGGAATGAAGATTTGGCCCAAAAAGCTTTCGAGCTTCAACTTGAATTAAATCCCAAGTTGATTTGCGCTGGACATGGCATGAAAAGGTTCTAGTATTTATTTACCCTCTTTTTTGACGTCTGAGATGAACCCGTGCTCTATATGGGATGGTTCCTGTATATTTTCTTGATACGCAGCCTCTATTCCACGAACCATTTCATCCCAATAATCTCTGGCCGCTTTCCATTTATCTTCATTAAATCGCCTAATCCAATCATCCAGAATTGGGTTGTTAATTCCTATTCTTTGCCACCGCTCTAAATATCCAAAGATAATATCAACGGTTCTTTCGCTTTCCCAAAATACATTTTTTTCTTTTTGAAAATGGGTAATTTCGTTTGCGAGCTGGAAATTGGTTCTCCAAAAATCAAAATCCAAATCAAAATGGCTGAGGATAATCTCATCTATTGTATCTTCAACCCATTTGCGATGAAATCTGCACGCCCCACTATTTTCGGAATATAGTTCATAAATAAAACGTTCAACATGCTTACGCCCCAATTCATAAGGTGGGATGAAGTCTACTCCATAATAAGAGAAATATTTTCCCATTACTGGCATTGGCGCAAACATCCCCGGCACCCAATATTGATTGGGAACCATGCATCCGTTTTCACCGTGTGCATTATACACAGCAAGATCAATGGACCGGATCCCGTAATTTTTGTCCAAATGCTTGGCCGCTTGGCGAATATTTGCCCTGAATGGTTCACCCTGAGGAGAAAATAATACCATTCTTAAAACCGCCATTGCATAGTCAGCATTTTTGCTTGAGTCTTTTTCAATATCGAATTCTTGGGGTTGGCTGACAAATTTAAACTTGGGCGGTTCAGGTGGCAATCCAAAATCTCTTGCGGCGGGAATAAGGTTTTCATAAGCCAATTCCATGATCCAAGACACAATTCCCCCTGCCTGTATTGCATCTATCCCCAGAGTGTCCGCGTATTTGTTTAACCGTTCTGCTGCACGTTGATCAAATATTCCACAATTAGGCCCTAATGCTTGATAAGGCTCATAATCTTTTTTGAATTCGCCTAGATATTTTTTGCATACAACTGCGCATGGTTCTCCGCAATGATCAAAATTGCGCGGTACTATTGTTTCTTCATTAAATTGATGGAGGTAATGTTTGATAATGAATTGATCGTGCTGTAAGAGGCGAAGATCATCCGGTTGATAGATGGATTGGTAGTTAAAACTAAATAATCTATCTTCGCCTTCATACATGTTAACACCGAATGTTCCACCAGTTTCGAACTTGGGAACGTAGCGGTATTTTTGGCTTAATGCAATATCTGCAACCATGGTTCGCTGACCAAAGTGATCGAGGAAATATTGGTCGAGTTCTTTAGCTTCTTTCAATGCAGGATCTTGCCAATCACCGCCGAACACAATCCCAGCAATTCTATGTTGTTGTAACATACGCGAGCCGAGACCTCCCCGGCCGGCCCAATCGTCAACAACGCTCAATTTACCTTTTCGTATTTGATTCGAACCGATTGATCCAAATGAAGTAAGGCGAGCAGCTGGACCGACTGTGAGTATTCTGAACCAATCATCGCTATATAATGTCTGATAACGTTCGAACAAGTAAGTTTGGAGACCGTAGAATCCTTCCCATACGCGTCCAGACGCATCTTTATACCCACTCCAGTAATCTTCTGGATTGATCGGATCAAAACTTACAGAATACTCTCCATTCTTATGATTGATTACTATGACCGTGTCTTCTTTGGCTCGCCCTCTTAGCCAGACATAATTGACCCCCACTCTATGAAAAACATGCATAGCTCCGCCGAGAGCAGAAACATAAAAACCTTCCCAGGATGGAGAATAACCGCAAAATATCATTCGGCGTGTTCCGGGCAATGGAGAACCGGCAAGAAGTCCGCCCCCAAAAGTCAAAGAGGATGGGTCCTTCTTGTACCGGTCCCAGCCGTATTGTACTGGCCCAATAAGCGCCTGGTCTATTGGACAACTGACACCCCATTGATTTTTATCAAGCTCAATAACAAGCTCATAGAGAATGGATTTATTACCCATGTTGGATCCTGTTTGATTAAGTCAGGTAATTATATATCAAAAGTAATATAAGTTTGCGTTATAATTAGCTTATCCTATCCAAAGGAGCCTCTGATGACCGATAAACTTCGTCCGCCCGGCAAAACAACGATTGCACCAGATGTGCTAGTTTCTGTTGCTAGGTTAACCGTTTTGAATGTTCCTGGGGTTAGCCGATTGGTACCTGGCACGGGGGCTAATCTGATTTTTAAGCGAGGATCGCACGAAGGTGTGGAAATTGGCGTTGAAAATAATACCGTATACGCCGATATTCATGTCGTTATTCGCCGCGACACAAATGTGCGCGATGTCAGTAGAGCGATTCAGTATCAAGTGGCAAGAGCCATTTCTGAGACAGTAGGTATGGAAGTCGGCAAGGTAAATGTACATGTTGAAGACATCGATTACACTGCGGAGAGCGAAGAAACGGCATGAAATCTAGAACCAAGGCGAGAAGCATCGCCTTGCAAGTACTTTACGAAATAGACCTTACCGGACATCCAGCGGGAGAAGTTCTTAATGCTCGTCTGCAGGATGAGGCTCTTGAGCTAAAATTGTCTGAATTTGCTCATCAAATTGTGATGGGGGTTTATCCAATCATTGATCGGTTAGATGCACTCATTGCCCAACATGCGCCCGAATGGCCGCTCGATCAGGTAGCGGTGATCGATCGCAATATTTTACGCATCGCCCTATGGGAATTTGCCATTGCATGCAATACTCCGACCAAAGTCTCGATCAATGAAGCTATTGAGCTAGCGAAACTTTATGGATCAGATAGCACTCCCAGGTTCGTCAATGGTGTACTAGGAAGCCTTGCTGCACGGCAAAATGAAATAGCACAATCTTTTAAGAAGTAATTTTAATACTCTCTTTCTTCAAAGAAGGCATAATATGTATTCATTACAGCGATTACCCCTTGTTATCATCGTCTGTTTATTGTCTATTTTCCTTCTGGTTGGATGTGATAATCAATCTGTTCCTACCAGTGCAGCCGCTGAACCGAATGTTCAAGCCGAGGTGGTATTTAAAGTCCAGGTTCCCGACGGCACACCGGATTCGGATGTTATTTATCTTGACTTGGTTGATGAAGTGACCGGCTTAGCGTTTAATATTACAAGATATCAAATGGAGCGGGTTTCACCGCGCATTTTTCAAATACGAGTTCCTGTTACCATAGGATCAATAGTGAAATATCGCTATTCAAGGCAAGGTAGCCTATCGACTGTCGAGTACAATGCCGATCAAGAACAAGTGCGGTACCGCGTGCTCTCTGTTGCTGGCCACACAAGTGTAAGCGATATGGTTGCTGCGTGGATTGATATCCCATATTCCGGCGAGACCGGCATTCTTGAAGGAAAAGTAGTCGATCAAAATGGGGAGCCTGTCGGGAATCAGCTGATTTCTGTTGCCGGGAAAACATATATTTCAGGATCGAATGGATTATTCCGAATTATAAATATCGAACCCGGGGTGCACAATTTAGTTATATTTAGCATGGATGGAAATCACCAAACATTTCAGCAAGGGGTTGAGATAGCCCAAAATGCAGTTACTCCCGCTAACATTGTTATCCAGAATAATTCCTCTGTTGTGAAAATTACATTTAAAGTACAGGTTCCTGCTAATACACCCCCTGATGTTACCTTGAGGCTTATCGCGAATCATCCAAGTTTTGGAAATACTTACGGAGATGTTCGGGCCGGTCTTAGTGTAATTGCCTCCCGGGCACCAATCCTCACCTCCTTGGGAAATGGGCTTTACTCAATAACAGTAGAGTTACCTGTTGGATATGACTTCAGGTACAAGTATTCACTGGGAGATGGCTTTTGGAATGCCGAGCTTACTAGCACGGGTGGCTTTGTTACGCATCAACTCGTTATTCCTTCGCAAGATACAATAATCAATGATGTTGTAAGTACTTGGAATACGACTGACAAAAAATCTATAAGATTTGAAGTAACCACCCCCGCGAACACCCCACCCACCGATTCGGTCTCGATACAATTTCGGACATATACATGGTTTGAACCGATACCGATGTACTCAGCCGGGAATAATCATTGGATATTTACATTAACAAATCCTCTCAACCTCTTTGATAAAATTCAATATCGGTTTTGTCGGAATGATCAATGTGATATTGCGTACGATCAAAAAATCGGCGTAGAAGAATCTTACGTTCGTGAGATCGATCTCGCTGAAGCCCCTGAAGTAGTGGAAGACGTTGTAGATGAATGGTCTTATTGGCCGGCTAACAGCGCGCCTACCACCATCGTGGCAGTAAATGTAAATCCGGTGGGCGACACTTTTTTTGCTGGAATTGAACAAACCGAATACTTCCATCCGGGTCAAGTGCCTTATTTAGCTTCTGCCTACAGTCGTTTTGTTGATATCGGCGCAAACTGGTTCATTATTGATCCATCATGGCATTACTCTGAAAAGATAACCACTTCTCCCGTCGCGGCAATGAAACCTGGAGTTGATGCATCATTGGATGATGTTAAGGGAATGATCTCGCTGGCACAATCCAAGGGTTTAAAGGTTGCCGTATTTCCAAGGTTATTATCTCAAAATGTAGATGAATTATGGTGGAAAAAACAGGCTCTGGATGCCGGTTGGTGGAATGCATGGTACGACGAATACGAAGAATTTATCGTTAACTATGCCATCATTGCTTCCCAAAACAACGTTCCGGCCTTAATAATTGGCGGAGCCGAGGCTGCTCCTTCGTTACCCGGAGGTACAATTCCAAACACTGATATTCCTTCAGGAGCACCTGTTGACGCCATTGAACGATGGGAAAGAATAATTGAACACATTCGAAACGTTTACGGAGGACAGATCGTTTGGGCGATTCCATCCAATCTAATATCTAATGCCCCCGGATTTTTAAATGATATTGACCAAATCTATGTGTTGTTTTCAGAACCTTTAAGCAGCACCTCGAATACTGATCTGGACACATTAAGATCTACGGCGGGCGGGATTTTGGATATGCAAATTTATCCATTGTATGAGGAATTTCAAAGGCCAATCATTCTTGGCGTTTTTTATCCATCGATAAAAAATGCCAGCAATGGCTGCAGCCTCCCGGAGGATACTTGCCGGTCGTTTGACTATACCGAACCGGTAGACTTAAATGAGCAAGCGAATATATATAACGCTCTGTTGATTGAGACTAATAACCGTTCGTGGATTAACGGGTTTGTTGCTCGCGGTTATTATCCAGCAGTTTCATTAAAAGACAAGTCGGCATCCATTAATGGTAAGCCGGCGGGAGATTTACTTTGGTATTGGTTCCCCCGAATTTTGGGGATTGTTCAATAAACTAATTTATGGAGACTTCCAAAATGAAACAATATGGGATTCCTAGTCGAGTTGGTATCGAGAATGAGGGTTTGACGAACCTGCACGCGGTGTATTGGAATTTATCTGCTTCAGAACTGGCTGAACAGGTAATTCTACGTAATGAAGGAGTATTAACTAACCAGGGTGCGGTGACTGTTGCTACCGGTCAACATACAGGCCGATCACCCAATGATAAATATATCGTGGATTACAACGATTCTTCTGCTGGAATATGGTGGGGTAAAGTGAACCAGTCCATTTCGCCTGTTTCGGCAAGCCATATTTGTTCAAAAATGAAAGCGTATCTTCAGGGAAAGGACGTTTTCGTTCAAGATTTGTTGGCTGGAGCGCACCCGGATTACGCTTTGCCCTTGCGGGTGATAACCGAAAACGCCTGGCAAAGCTTATTTGCAAAAGATCTGTTTGTTCGGCTTCCTGCCGATCAATTAGCCGAGCATATTCCTCAATTTACAGTCTTGGCATGCCCTGGTTTTCTAGCAAACCCGAAAGAAGACGGAACAAGATCTTCGACATTCATTATTTTGGATTTTGAGAAAAAACTAATTCTCATCGGCGGAACCTCTTACGCGGGTGAAATTAAGAAATCCGTTTTTAGTGTGATGAATTACCTGATGCCTCGTAGAGGCGTTTTGTCGATGCATTGCTCCGCGAATGTTGGCGCCGATGGAGATACAGCTTTGTTCTTCGGACTTTCTGGAACCGGAAAAACGACGTTATCTTCAGATCCAGAGCGAAAATTGATCGGTGACGACGAACATGGTTGGTCTGATAAATTTGTCTTTAATTTTGAGGGCGGTTGTTACGCCAAAACGATTAAATTGCGTCCCCAGCTAGAGCCATTAATTTGGGAAGCGACTCGCCGATTTGGAACCGTACTTGAGAATGTAGTGTATGATCCAATAACTCGTCAGGTAGATTTTGATGACGGCAGCCTGACAGAGAACACTCGTGGAGCCTACCCAATAGATTTTGTTCCCAATCATGTCCCTGAAGGATATGCTGGGCATCCGGAGAATATTTTCTTCTTGACGGCAGATGCTTTCGGGGTTATGCCGCCTATAGCACATTTGTCTCCAGAACAGGCCATGTATTACTTCCTATCTGGATACACCTCGAAACTTGCCGGAACAGAAAAGGGACTCGGAATGGAACCCGAAGCAACATATTCGGCATGTTTTGGTTCACCATTCCTCCCCCTCCCCCCTCAGGTATATGCCAGACTTCTTGGTGAGAGATTGCGTAATTACAAAACCAAGGTTTGGTTGGTGAACACAGGATGGACCGGTGGACCTTATGGAGTAGGGAGCCGAATTAGCCTTCCTTACACGCGCGCAATGATTCGCGCTGTCTTGACTCATAAATTAGACAACGTAGCTATGCGAAAAGACCTCAAGTTCGGATTGATGATCCCCGAAACCTGTCCGGACGTTCCCGCCTCGGTTTTAGATCCTCAAACAACCTGGCAGGATAAGCATGCTTACAATGAACAAGTTGCCTCCTTAATTTCACGTTTTGTTAAGAATTTTGAACAATTTAAAGACGGGGTTGACCCCGACGTAATTGCATCAGGTCCCAGTAAATCATAATTGATAAAGAGCGTAGGACAATAAAACCTGCAGAAAGAGAGCAATTTCTGCAGGTTTTATTAATGGCTACCTCTAGGGATAGGCCTAATAAAAAGCTGGGATAAACAGGTAAATCATTGCTCCTATAATCAGGAAGGGCCCATATGGAATAGCAGTCATCGGGCGGTATCTTCTAGCGATCCAGTTTAGTAGCATAATCAGCCCGCTGATGATCCCTCCCAAAAGGATAGCAATTAATAATCCGCCAATGATGTCCATCCAGCCCAGCATCAATCCTATCACCCCACTTAAATTCACATCCCCGAACCCTAACGCAGTTTCATCAGTTTGGAAAGTATTGGAGCGGTTGACTATCCTTACAAATAATTTACCCAAGAAATATAAACCTAGCATTATCAAAAAGCCAGCCAATCCCCCTAAGACTGTAGACTCAAACCCATTCAGCATCCAACCAAGCAGAGTTCCACCAATCACACCTACTAAGCTTAGAGGGTTCAAAATAATTTTGTATTCAATATCTATTACTGCAATTAATGCAAAATAGGTATATAAGGGAATAGCGATCCAAAACCCTATTCTTCGTAAAACAATTACCCCTAACCCAACCACAAAAAGCACAGAACCTATTTGGACTACCCAAGTTCTAAAAGACCGCCTTGCGCAGCATTGTCTGCAATTGCGAAGCAAGAAGTAATCCAGAATTGTAATTGGATTAGCACAAAATAAACAGGAGGGCTGGCTGATTCTGCGTGTTACAGGTAATACATCGGCCAGATAATTTATCAGTAAACCAATCAACCATCCTAGGCAGGCAAACAATATTATTTCGACGGGAGAAATATTGCGAGTAATAATCATGACATTATTTAGTAAGGCTCGCACGTTCTTCAAGTTGATGATGCATTGCTTTGATCTCCTCTGGAATGAATTTTGTCGCGCCCATGAAGAACAAACCACACAATAACCACGTTGAAACACAAATTACCAGAATGGCAAATCCTAAAGAACCAGATGTGTCTGAAATGAAGCCGGCGATTAAAGGTGAAAGCGCAGCTCCACTCGATTCAATAAAGTACTGTACCGATAAAGCACTGCTTCGTACCTCGGGCAATGTTACATCGTAAACTGTTGAAATAACGTTAGGCGCGGCCCAAGGGATGAACAACCCGGTAAGACAAAATAAAATCGCAAAAAGGAGATGGTTTTCTGGTGGAATGCTTAATGTAAGCCAAAGCATAATCGCCCCTGACAGTACGCCGATAGTTGCTATGATTAGTCTACCGCGTGGTGTGCGTTTGAAAAGCCGATCCCCCAGGTACCCTCCCAAGGGATAACCAGCGGCAAGAAAAATGATCGCGGGCACCATCGTAAATAACTGCTCATCTGAAGTGTAATGCCGCTCGGTTTCAAGGTATTTGAAAATCCAGAAGGTGATTACGTTCCAAGGAAAAACGCCAAAGAATCCTTGGATGTACATCATGAGCAAACCGCGTTTCTTGAACAAGCCCCGCACCGTTCGCCATTCAAATTTATAAGTCCGCATTTCTGCGACATCGTCAAATTCTGATTCGCTTCGTCCGCGAGGAATATCTCTGACACCAAAGAAAATTAGGATTGCGACTAATATCCCCAATGATCCGGTGATATAAAAAATTGACCTCCATCCTAAACTTCCGCCTAACATAAGTGCTAACACCATGCCGATCATATAGCCAAACGGACCGGTGAGCTCCAGAAAGCCTATGATTCTCCCGCGCATACGAGGCCCAAAATAATCGGAGACCATGCTGTACAAACCCGGGTAACTCGAATCATCAATTCCAGTCGAAGCACGAGTTAATAAAAATGCGGTGGGAGTAACAGCAATTGCGCTAATCCAAGTTGTGGCTCCCCATATGAAAGATGCCAATGCCAATAGTTTAGGACGCGCAAACCGATCATATAAATATCCCCATATCGGGTAGAATAATGCGGCAACAATCAACGCCCCGGTTGATATTGCCCCCATTCCGGTATCATCCAGCCCAAATTCTTTCTGGATCATCGTAGTTAATGGGCCAATTAGTAATTTATCTGACTGATGTAAAAGCATGAACAGGAAAAAAATTGAAAAGACCACCCATCGATACTTGGAAGACTTCATCGTTATCTCCTATCACTGGTAAAATTGGACACAGACAAGTATACATGAAATAATAAATTGAGGCAATTTTTCTGTGAAAACAAATCGTTTTCCTGCATTTTCTTCACGTAACTTCACGATTTTTTTTGTCGGTCAATTTTTTTCGCTTATTGGAACCTGGATGCAATCAACAGTGCAGCCATATTTAGCATACCGGATTACCGGGCAGCCGTTCTATTTAGGTCTTATTGGTTTTGCGGGTACTTTACCGGGGCTGCTCTTTACGCTGCCCGGTGGAGTCCTAATTGAACATTTGGATAAACGTAAGACTGTAATTGTAATGCAGGTAATTATGATGTGTCAGGCCTTTGTTTTGGCTATCCTGACACTGACAGGATTGATTACTATATGGCATATTGTGCTATTGGCATTTGTTTTAGGTACCGCAAACAGCCTGGAAATAACTGCCAGACAGTCCATGTTGATCGAACTGGTTGGAAGAGATGTTCTGCCCAATGCAATTGCCCTAAATTCCTCTCTTTTTAATTCAGCCAGAGTAATTGGCCCCGTACTTTCTGTGCCATTCCTGGTATTAATTCAGAATTCCGGAGAAGGATGGGCCTTTTTCGCGAATGGTATCAGCTACCTATTTGTAATAGTAGGTTTACTCTTTGTACGAACGACATCCCACATAGAACAAATTGACGGACCACGTTTCTCTTTTAGCCAAATGGCAGAAGGTTTGAACTATATCCGTCATGAGCGCACAATTTTTCTCCTTCTTTCAATGATCTTGGTTCTAAGTTTTTTCGGAGTACCCTTTTCGCAGCAAATCCCAGTGTTTGCAAGAGATGTATTTGGAACAGCGGTTGATAACGCAGATTCTATTGCTGCTCGAAATAGCCTGATGGTTTCATTTCAAGGTGTAGGTGCATTAATTGCCTCAATACTGTTGGCATTTCTTAGCGCTAACCCGCGTAGAGGCATTCTTCTGACATTAGGACAATTTGCTTTTGGTGCAGCGCTGATTGGTATCTGTTTATCTCCTCAAGTAGAGTATGCCTATTTCTTCATTACAATAGCTGGCTGGGGTTTGGTTTCCCATCTGGCATCGACAAATACGATAATTCAGCAGCGGATTCCTGATAGGCTAAGAGGGCGAGTGATCAGCGCATATTTATGGGTTCAACAAGGAGCAACGCCATTTGGCAGTTTACTTATTGGATTTATAGCCCAAACCTTAGGCGCTAAATCAGCTGTACTTGCTGGAGGAGCTATTTGCCTGATTATGTACGCCATTATTCATTTGCGAAACCCGGCCATACGCCATCTAAGATCTTGAGAATATTTATGGGAAATGTGAAAACTTTACTATCAGCGTGGAGAAGAATTCCCGAAATTGGCGGGAATATAACTCGTTTGGACAGCATACCAGCCCGCCCTGGAAAATTTTGCCCCTTTCCGTCATCATTGGATAAAAACCTGATCCGTGTACTTCTCCAAAAAGGGATTAAAAACCTTTATGAACATCAGAATTTGGCGATTCAACTTATCCAACAAGGAAAAAATATAGTCATTTCCACTGGCACAGCAAGTGGAAAAACTTTATGCTACAATCTGCCAGTTATTAACACCTGGATAAATCAGGAACTCTCAAGAGCCTTATATATATTTCCAACCAAAGCATTAGCCCAAGACCAATTTAATAACCTCGAAGAATTAAACCAAAGTATTTTTGAAATTACAGAGAAGAAATTCCTTCCTCAAATTTATGATGGGGATACCCCCGCTGGTTTGAAAACGGCAATTAGAGAAAAGTCAACTATTATATTAACAAACCCTGATATGCTTCATATTGGGATACTACCCCATCATACATTATGGGCGGATTTCTTTTCTCATCTTCGTTACATCGTAATTGACGAAATACACATTTACCGTGGAGTGTTTGGCTCTCATGTCGCTAATCTGATACGAAGATTAAAGCGAATCGCAAGTTTCTACGGCGCATCACCACAATTCGTTCTAACCTCTGCAACCATTGACAATCCCTCTGAACTTGCGTGTAAATTAATTGAGAAACCAGTGGAGGTTATTCTAGATGACTATTCACCAAAAGGTGAACGAAATTTTATTTTTTATAACCCTCCGATTATTCGCCCGGACATTGGTCTAAGAAGAAGCGCGATATCCGAGTGTGAGCATTTGGCTTCGGATTTAATTGATTACCGAATCCAGTCGATCCTCTTTTGTCGTACTAGGCGATCTGTTGAGAGTATTATGATGCGATTGCGACAACGATATCCCCATGAATTAGTTAGGGGATATCGTTCTGGTTACCTGCCGGCTGAGAGGAGAATTATTGAACGAGATCTCCGCAATGGCCAAACAATGGTAGTAGCAGCAACCAATGCTCTTGAATTGGGTATTGACATAGGTGATTTAGACTGCGTAATTTTAGTTGGTTATCCCGGCACCATTTCTGCCACGATACAACAATCAGGACGTGCCGGGAGGAGGTCAGAAGCGTCACTAACCATCTATTTAGCAACTAATAATCCCCTAGACCAATTTATGATTAACCATCCCGAATTTATATTAGGACGATCTCCCGAGAAAGCCTTGATAGATCCTAACAATTTATTGATTCTGTTACAACACTTGAAATGCGCCGTATTTGAGTTGCCATTCCGTGACGATGAACTCTATGGGAATGTGGATAAAGATTTGCTCTCGGGTCTTTTGAGTCTGTTATGTAATGAGAAAATCATCCATAACACAAATTCATGCAATTATTGGATTTCCGACAAGTATCCCGCCAATTCTATTTCGCTTCGTTCGTCGTCGGTTAGCCAAATAAAATTACAAGTAGTCGAAAATGGGAGCTACCATATAGTAGGTGAAGTCGATGAACTAAGTTCCACCTGGATGGTTCACCCCCAGGCAATCTACATTCACGAGGGACAAACATACCTGGTCAACGACCTGGATTTTGAAGCTCATCGAGCAACTCTAGCATCATTCAATGGCGAATATTACACAATGCCAGCCACTGAAGTTGAAATAGAAATTCTTGCAATTCAAGAAAGCTCAGAAGAAATATGGGGTAAGAAATACAGCGGCGAAGTAATTGTAAACTCGCGCGTTACTGGCTTCCAACAGATCCGTTGGGATACTCAAGAACGCTTGGGGCAATACCCGCTGGATATGCCTATCACTCAACTTAGGACAACTGCATTTTGGTTTGAGATCAACGCATTCACGATAAACTTGCTTCGAGAAAAGGGGTTTTGGCTGAACGATCGAATTAATTATGGTCCCAACTGGGATGAGCAGCGCAGGAAAGCCAAAGAACGGGATCGTCACATTTGCCAGGTGTGCGGAGCAAAGGAGATTTTGGTTACACATCATGTCCATCACAAGACTCCATTTAGGCAATTTCATTCCTATCTGGAAGCAAATGTGCTTGATAATTTAATTACATTATGTCCTTCTTGTCATAAGAAAGTAGAATCAGCTGTAAGAATGCGTTCAGGGATGGCTGGCCTGGGATATCTCCTGCATAACTTGGCTCCGGTGTTTATGATGTGCGATATTGGGGACCTCGGGGTTTACCAAAATCCACAGAGTGCTGACGAAGGGGCTGCGCCCAGTATATTCTTATACGAACACGTTCCTGGGGGTGTGGGGATGGCGCACGCCTTATTCCAGATTCAGTCAGAATTATTTCAGGGCGCTTTTGATCAAGTAAAATCATGCTCTTGCCAGGAAGGATGTCCTGCTTGTGTCGGCCCCTCTGGAGAGAACGGGATTGGTGGTAAACTAGAGACACTAGAGTTGTTGAGGGTCCTGACGGGATTGGAATAAATGGTCGAATCTTTATCGGATAAACTTAAATCGCTGGGATTAAATATTGGCAGCGATTCTGGACATCACAAAGAAAATGCGGGTATAAAGGCTATTCCAATCGAGCGGGTGTTAGAAGGATGTAATCACGCGACGATCTACGGAGAAACATTCACGCGTACAATTCTTTTCCCAGAGGATTATGTACACGGAACCGTTACATTGTCTGGTGCCGCAAACATTGATATGATTCTCGCCTGGGCCAAGATCCCTTCTGGAGATCGCCTTAAGAGCCTTCAAAATTATATCTTTCTAGATGCTGAAACCAGTGGATTATCTGGGGGTACAGGAACCTTTGCTTTCCTGATAGGCCTTGGCTATTTTACTGATAAAGGCTTTCAAGTGTCTCAGATATTTATGAGGGACCCAAGCCAAGAGGATTCTTTGTTGGCTACTTTGGCCTATTACGTGAGTCAACATTATGGGATCGTTACATTTAATGGAAAATCGTTTGATATTCCTTTGTTGAACGGTCGCCATATTTTACATGGCATTTCCAATCCCCTAAAACAAATGGCTCACATAGATTTGCTTCCTCTATCAAGAAGAATTTGGAAGAATCGTATTGATGACCGATCGTTAAAGAATCTAGAGGTGCAAATTCTGGATTACCGACGCAATTTGGAGGAAGTGCCCGGTTGGATGGTTCCGGAGATTTATTTTGATTATCTCAAAACAGGGGATGCAACTCCGCTCTCTGGTGTTTTCTATCATAATCTATATGATATTGTTTCGTTAGCCGCCTTAATGGAATTCCTCTCTGGCCTTCTGGAAGCACCTCTCCGTAATTCAGATATTGATAGCCTGGATTTAATCGCCATCGCTCGACTTCACGAAGAGGCCAATAAAATTGATGAAGCAATCCGATTGTATGAGAGAAGTTTGCTGCAAGGACTGCCGGAGGCGCTCTTTGTCCAGACGTTAATGCGATACGCTGAAATCTATCGTTCCCGCCAGCAATCAGATTTGACTTTGGGCCTTTGGCAACGGGCTGCTGAATTCGGGCACATTGAAGCATGCATTGAGTTAAGTAAATATTACGAGCATCAAAAGAAAAACTACATTGATGCTTTGCAATGGATAGATAAAGCATTCTCTCATCTTGGGCTCTCCAGCTTACCGGAAAACAAAAAACAGTTCTGGATACAAGAATTCCAAAAGCGTAAAACGAGGTTAGAAATGAAAATTCAACGCGGGGAACCGAAGTATGCCGGCTGAAGATGCGCTTCGGTGGAATAAGAGATACACACAGGAGAGCGAAAGGAGAGCCCGTCCTCGGGACTGGTTGATTAATCATATTTCTCAAATTTCCAACATGGGAGTTGCCCTAGATTTGGCTATGGGGCTGGGAGAAAACGCAGGATTCTTGTCCAATAAGGGCTGGCGCGTCATTGGAGTAGATATCTCCAGCATTGCGGCAATGAAAGCCAAAACGAAATATCCGAATATTTTGCCAGTTATTGCCGATTTGACAAGCCCTTTATTCACAAAACATAAATTTGATTTGGTAATGAATTTCTATTATCTGGAGCGTAATCTCATTCCAAGTTTTAGATATCTAGTTAAGCCCGGTGGATTTTTACTCATGGAAACCCTAACAAAATCCATGCAGGTTGTTCGACCTGATATTTCTTCAGAGCTCTTGTTGGATAAGGGAGAATTAAAAGAGTTATTTTCAGAATGGGAAATTTTAGATTATCGCGAAGGATGGCTCCCGAATTCAAAAAATGGTACAAAGGCAATCGCAAGTATTTTTGCGAGATTGCCGACCACCTAAATATCTTCTAGATGACTCTCGATATAATCGCTGTACAAATTCATGGCTTTCTTCGTAATTATTCCCGGTTTACCAATTACAGCCTGATTAATTTGCTTAACTGGTAAGATACCCCGGCTGACGCTCGTTATAAAAGCTTCTTGTATACAGGATGATGAAGACAAAGGCTCCAATATAACGGGGATATCAAGCGTTTTCAACAGATCTATAACAATTTTTCTTGTAGTTCCCAATAACACATTTTCATTGGCAGTCCATACCACATTATTTTTAACTGCAAAGAAATTGCTGCTAAGTCCTTCAAGATAATTCTGATCGTTATCCAACATGATCACTTCATTTACGTCGCCAGGGATTGATTTACGAATTTTGTGGGCTGTCGGTATGAAGGTGGTGCGTTTGGCCCTTGCGTTTATTCTCTGGAATTGTTGTGTTATTACTTTTACACCCTCCAGATATGATTCTTTATCAGGCAGTTTTAGCGATTCGATAGATACATAGAATTCGATTTTATCCTGGAATAATAATGTAACCCTTACCCTTAATTCACATGCAGGTTCCGTCATATGAACAATTTCTCTTATAACGGTCCGCACCATATCCTTGTCAAAATCCAGATTGTAACCGGACAGACGGGCAGTTTCTCTAAGTCGTTCTAAATGGGCATTGATCGCAAGGACTTTGTGATGTTGATATGTGCGAAAAGTGGAATATGCGCCATCTGGGAGCTGAATGTTAATTTCATCCAGGTTATGAAATCTTTCAAACTCGGTGATGTGGCAAAGTTCTTTAGTCCGCTGTTCTGAAATACTTAGCTTCCAGGTATGTAGGCTCATTAGATTTTCTGGCCCGATTGATGTTTCAATAATTTATGATAATCCTCAGCAGTGTCCATGTCCTGCAAGATTTCAGGGGCATCCACATCTATATAATGGATTTGCGCTTGATGAAGTTTTACAAAATCTCGCAAGGATTGGGGAGGATGTAATGAAAATATATCGTTCCAGATGTTTTGGTTAATAATCCATGGATGTCCACGCTTCATGTTATAACTTGGAATTAGTATCGCTTGTCCCGAATAGTCAGCGATGAGTTGTTCAACAGTTCTAATTTGGATTTGAGGCTGATCTCCCAAGAAAAGCATGGCGGCATCACAATCCGAAAGAGCTCGCAGACCCTTTTGAAAAGATACGAGCATTTCGCCATTGGCAAAATCCGGATTAAAGACCAACTCAACGGGAAGCAGCTCAAGCAGCGATTTAATCTCGTCGCGGTGAGAACCAGTGACAACTACAATCTTCTGCAATGTGGATGCCATTACTGTGTGGACTACAGTCTCAATCACTGTGCTATTTTTCCACTGCAAGAGCATTTTCGGTTGTCCCATTCGGCTGGATAAGCCGGCAGCTAAAATTACCGCTCCAATATTGATCATAATTTCTCTTCCTCTATGAGGGTGTCGTAATCTCGTTGAGTGTCGATATCCACAAGAGCTCTAGAATCCACCCATTGTACCCAATCAATGGAATAATTAGAGAAAATTGCTCTGCCTCCAACATCACCTGAAATCGACAGAAGATCATCAAACGTAACTTTGTCAAACAAGACTGGGGTGCCTCTTTGCCCATTAACTAAAGGAGCAATGATAGGATTTTGAGTTTGGTAATGGCGCTCTAACAAGAACTGGATCAATGTGTGAGGTAATTGCGGTTGATCCACTAACAAGAAGATGGCTCCGCCGATATCCTTTGGAAGAGCTCGAATTCCTTTATGTATTGATGTAGATTGTCCGTTTTGCCACCGGTTGTTTACCACAATGTGAACGGGTAACCCATCCAGAAACGCGCTAATATCTTGAGCATCAGCTCCTAAAACAACTATAACTGGCCAAAGTCCGGCCGTGATAGCCGTCTCTGTCACCACACGGATGAAAGGTTTTCCTTTATACATCAAAGTAGCTTTATTTGATCCGAACCTCTTGGATTGGCCTCCGGCCAAGATGATTCCGGCAATATTTTCATAACATGTGAAAGCTTGTTCAGGTTGTTTGCCAAGCGAAGTTACAATTGCACGAGAGTAATAAGGGAGCAGGGATTTGCTTAGAGAAAAAGCCTGGGCTTGTAAAAAAGCATTATCTGCTTGGTTAATCATCGCAATTCTTTCTGAATCCCTCGGGATTCCTTTTAATCCACCTTCACTATGGGTAAGTATCTTAAAGATAACTTCGCTAGTGATAATATCTCCATAACAAAGACCACATAAACTGGTAATTCGGTCAGGACGGTGAACATACTCCTCTGTTAGTGGTTTTCCCAATGCAGTAATAGCAGAGATAACAACGGTTGCATCAATCCAATCCGGTACAACTGGTTCATGGCTGGCAGGGGCCTTGAGCAACCTGGAACGCGCTCCATCGGCTTCAATTATTAATGGAATTCCAGCGCTGGAAGCAAATTGATGTAATTTATCTAAAAGGGATGGGGGTAAACCCATTACTCGTCCACTATTGGGTTCTTCTCCGCCAGTAATTAGGTTAGCTGTTGGCTTAAGAGAACCTAACACTCGTTCTAGCTCTATTAAATCGCACACGCTGAAATGATTTTCAATCGATTGTGCCTGTTGCACCGAAAGATGTGTACTTGTTGTTAAAACAGCTTTCCCTCCAACAGCATGCCCGAGTTGAAAAAGTAGCGATGTTTTTCCACCCGCTCCGATGAGTGCGAGTGATTTATTTTCTTTCCATCTCAATGCGCGAAGAATATTCATTGCAGGATTATGTTGCAGAGAGAGATGCGGTGAATCTGCAAGAATATCATTCCAATTTTCCCAAACCACAAAGAATTCTTTCGGGAGTAAGCGGAAATTCATCGAACCAAACACCGGTTGCGTTATGCAAGGCGGATGTAATTGCGGGTACTAATGGAAGGTAAGGCATCTCGCCCATCCCACGAGCCCCCCAAGGTCCTATTGGATCATTGTTCTCAATGATCAGGGACACTACTTCGTCGGGAATATCCAAAACGGTTGGGATGAGATAAGTAGACAATCCGCGCGTCAAGATATTCCCGTCTTTCAAGATAAGATTTTCCATTATCGCATAACCGGTTGCTTGAACTACTGCTCCTTCGACCTGTCCTTGAACATTTGTTGGATTTACAGCCCGCCCTACATCATCTGAGCAAATAACTTTGCGAAGCCGTATTTGTCCGGTTTCAGTATCTACTTCGACCTCAACTGTTTCAGCCACATAGCCATAAGCAAAATTCGGTTCCGATTTGCCCGTTTCAGGGTCATAAGGTGTCGTTTTTGGAGGTCTGTATTGATATACTGCAACGGCGGGACGATCTTCGTTTTTCCATTTTTCTAATGCCTGCTCGGCGGCACCTTTAATAGAATTTCCTGCCATAAAAGTGAGTCGCGAGGCGGAGGCGCTGCCAGAGTCTAAGGTCTGGGAAGTATCGGATACAACCAATACAATTCGATTTATGTCGATATTCAAAGCAGTCGCTAACATTTGGGCAAATGCAGTATGGGCTCCCTGCCCTACCTCTGCTCCAGAATGATAAAGAACAGCCCGTTCGATTTCTTTGTCCCCATACAGTTCAACTTTGGCTGTGCATTGCTCAGGCGCACCAAAAGAAAATCCTACATTCTTGAAAGAACATGCAAAACCAATTCCCCGAGTAATGAATGACTTTTCATGTGAACTAGATTGCGGTTTTTCCCATCCATTTGGGCCCTTCTTCCATCCTGCAGCAAGCGCGCATTGCTCGATCACATAGGAGATAGAAACCCCCGGAGGTAAAGGCGTGCCAACAGAAAGGAGAGAACCCTCTTTTAGGGTATTTCTTAATCTCAACTCCACTGGGTCCATTCCCAGGGCATCCGCTAATTTGTCCATTTGGGATTCAGCCTCAAAGGCGGCTTGCGGCCCGCCAAAACCGCGAAATGCACCTGAGGGAACATTATTTGTGTATACTGCAAAAGTATCAACTTTCACATTGGGAATTTCATACGGGCCCGTGCACATCAAGGTCGCATTTGCCAAGACCTTCGTGGAGGTATATGCGTAAGCGCCGCTATCTGCGATTGCTCTAATTTCTGCTGCAACTAATTGTCCGTTCTTTTTTACGCCCCATCGAGCGAAAATATGAAATGGATGTCTCTTATGGTGACCTATTATCGACTCTTCGCGACTCCAAATGATCTTAATAGGACGCAGTATCCCTCTCTCTTTTAATCTCCAGGTGGCTAACGCTAGTACGATCTGTACCGACATGTCCTCCCTGCCACCAAAAGCTCCACCGATGGCAGGGTAGATCACCCGGATGCTCTCGAGTGGAAGACCCAATGCGTGCGCGATTTGCTCTTGATCTTCATGCGTCCATTGTCCTGCTACAATCACGGAAATACGGCCTTGTTCATCAATGTAAGAAATGCCAGCTTCCGGTTGCAGATACGCATGCTCTTGAAAAGGGGTTCGGTATTCTCCCTCGATAATTACATCTGCATCTGCAAAACCTTCTTCGATATTGCCTTTCCGGATCCGGAAATGAGACAAGATATTATTTTCTTTTTCAGGGTGAATAGTAAATGATTCGGCCTCCATCGCCTCGATTGGATCAACAATCAGGGGCAAGTCATCATATGATACTTCGATTTTCCTAATCGCTTCTCGGGCTATATCTTCTGAATCCGCAACAACCAATGCAATTTGGTCCCCAATAAACCGCACTCGGTCAGCATATAGTTTGTTGGATCCGGGGCCACAAAGAACGGGTTGATCTGGAAAAATCAAACCATATTCGTTGTTGGGTACATCTTTGGCAGTAAAAATGGCTAAAACCCCCGGAATCTTCTCGGCTTTTTCAGTATCAATCCTTGTAATGATGGCATGAGGCCTATCAGAAAATAATATCTTCATGTAGGCCTGGTTTGGTAGATTAAAATCGCCCGGATACAGAGCCTTTCCAGTGACTTTTGATGCTGCGTCAATTCTGCTGACAGTTTTACCTATATAGTCCATGATCCTCCTGGCCCTACCTCTTATATCGTTTCACTTTGCGGGACGATGGGGGTACATCGTATGGTCCGTAACGCGTGGGCGAAATTGCTTTGGTAAGTAGGAAAGCAATGAGCATATATATAATATACAATACAAACATTACTGCCGCGGCAATAATAACCCGCATCCATAATTCAGGATCACCTTTAGGCCCAATGATATCTTTAGGAATTGAAAACCAGGCTCGCTTTCGATTTTCATCAAGAATTAGAGATGCTGCGGCAAATCCCATTAGGGGAATGATAACAATCATGGCAAAGCCAACAGCTCTCCAAATCGGATGAATTTCCTTTTCTGGCTTTTCGTTTCTTTCTGTAAAATTATATCTTCCCATGGTTTATCTCCCGCGCGGATTTTTCGACCGCCTCAATGATCTTGTAATACCCAGTACATCTGCATAAGTTGCCTGTTAACGCTTGCTGGATTTGATTACGATTGGGATTGGGCTTTTCTTCTAGAAGCTTCACTGTGGACATGATCAAACCAGGAGTACAATAACCACATTGCACCGCTCCAGCATCAATAAATGCTTGTTGAACAGGATGTAGATTTTCTTCAGAGGCAATTCCTTCAATCGTAATAATATCCGCCCCATCGGCTCTTGGTGCTGGCACTATACAGCTCATGACGGCTTTTCCATCTAAAAATACAGTACAAGCCCCACATTCGCCCTCTCCACACCCCTCTTTAACACCTGTCATCAGACCTTCCTCTCTCAGCAATCTCGAGAGAGTCTTATTTTGGCCGGTTAGAAAAGTGAATTTCTTTCCGTTAATTGTCGTTGTGATTGGAGTATGATCATCGATGATAGTTTTCCCGGCCGACTTGGAGTGACCGTTTTGGGCGCTCGCCAATAAGATAGGGTCACGGGGGGCCAGCAGATCGTTCGTGTTTTCGGCTATTGATTTAAGCGCCCTTTTGGTAATAACTTCTGCAATCTTTCGCCGATATTTTGCTGATCCGCGGATATCATCGATTGGCTTTACGGCTTGATGAACATATTCTCCCGCCTTTTCAATTACCTCAGGGGTAAGACGTTTCCCTCGCAGATAAAATTCTGCTTCCTTTGCATGCATAATGGTGGGAGCTACCGCTCCAAGAGTAATGGCCGCCTTATTAACTAGATCAGCATTATATTCTAGAATTATTGACAGATTAATGACAGATATTGCTTGTGCCTGTCTAAGGGCGTACTTCACATAGATGCCTTTTTGATTATCTTTTAGAGCTGGGAAAAAGATATCAATCAACATCTCGTCGGGTTGCATGACTGTTTTTCTTACTCCTGTGTAAAAATCTTCCAGAGAGACAACCCTTTCGCCTCGAATGGATTTTAATACGACCTGACCTCCCAAAGCCACCAAGGGTGTTATGGTATCATTTGCAGGCGATCCCGTGATCACGTTCCCGGCTATCGTACCTCTATTCCGTATTTGCGGAGATCCCACTTCCCATGATGCTTGCGCCAAGGGCAATGCGCATTCACAAATAAGTTTTGAGGCAATACATTGATTGTGAGTAACCATCGGGCCGATATGAATTACATTATGTTCATCTAATCTTATATCCCCAAGATGCTGGATCCGCGAAATATCGATCAATGTTAATGTGGGGGATTTTTGACCTCGTTCAATTTCGAGCATAAGATCTGTAGCCCCAGCCACAATCCTGGACTCTCGTCCGAGTTTTCCTAGAATACTCACTACTTCTTCAACTGTATCCGCATTAATGTACTCGCGCCACATATAGTAGTCTCCTCACAAACGCATCGTCTTTCCAGTTCCACGATTTCGAAGCATAATGACCTCGGCCAAGATGCTTACAGCAATCTCTTCCGGGCTTTCAGCTTCTAATTCCAGGCCTATTGGAGAATGGATTGACTTAAGAACAACCTCATCAATTCCAACTTCGCGCAGAACTTTTTGTGTCTGAAGCCATCTGCGTTTAGAGCCAATAATCCCAAGATAAGCGGGCTCGGTTTTTAAAAGCTTGGGCAATCCAACAGCGTCAACATCGCTGCCGCGTGTGGTTAGAACAAGGTATGTTGATTTTGAAATATCAATCTGTTTTGGTAAATCCTTCATCTGACAAACAATAAATTCGTCCGCGTCAGGGATCAGGTCGGCATTACAAAATTCTGCCCGATCATCGCTAACAACGATTCGAAATCCAAGCCATCTCCCAAGATGTGCAACAGCTTTGCCTACATGCCCTGCACCTATAATCACCAATTTGTCCTTATGACCTAATGGCTCAATAAATACGCTTACCTGTCCGCCACAAATACCAGGATCACCGGCTTTTGGATCATCTAATTTATAATATACCAACCTTGCTTTGCCCTCAGAAATTACTTGAAGAGCTTCCTTAATCACCCGATTTTCAATCTCGCCCCCTCCTACACTTCCGACTATGTTTCCGCCAGAATACACCAACATCTTACTGGTTTCATGACGCGGGGTTGATCCTTTGCTTTCTATGATTGTGCATAGAGCGGCTGATATTCCCTGTTGATCAATTTCAAATAGGGCCTTGTACAACGAATTCATATCATTTACTCCAATTATGTTAGGACTCTAACAAGCCCAATATTACCGGTAGTAATTGCTTCTTTCTAGAAACCACATCATTGGCTAGTCTTGTGCCGTCCGTCTGCGGAGGATATGGCAGATTCTCTAAAATGGCGGGGGGATTGTCGAGCAACAATCTGCTTGATCCTCGAACGACATCCGTTACCATTAGCATCGCAAAGCTTAGACCTTTGCTCTCGCGCAATTCCGAAAGGGCTTTACTAAGCGGTTGGATGTGTTCTGTCAACTCGTAAAGATCGCTGACCTCAGCTTGCGAAATGGCAAAAGTAAACCTGTCGGTGCTGTAAACCTTCATGTCGGTGCCGACAACTTCTTTTGGCGTTCTGGCTCCAAGGCCGGTACCGGCGGACAGGATTTTTTCGCCGTAGGATCGGATTGATTCGCCCTCAAGCGGGCTCCCCCCAACAAACGCCCATCTACCTAATCGTTCGGCAGCTTCTCGATCTCGTTGAGTAGTAGTCGGAGATGTCAAGATCAAAGTATCAGACAACAACCCGGCTAAGAGAAGTCCTGCTATATTCGGAGGAGCGCTCAAACCCGCGTCCTCTATTCGCTCAGATACCAGAGTGCTTGTACTTCCTACGATATCCACTGTAAACCGAATCGGAACATGGGTGGATGGATTGCCCAAACGGTGGTGATCCAGAATCTCAATCAGCTCAGCTTCTTCCAATGACCCGATTGCTTGTTGCATTTCGTTGTGATCCACCAGGACAACTTTAATTCTGGGCGGTGCAAGAAGATCGCGCTGGCGGCATATGCCAACATATCGACCATCTTCATCCAAAACCCAAAATTCATCACCTTCTTCGCGAAGAAGACGATTAAGCACATCCCGAATTCTTGTACCCAACTGGACTCGAGGAACCTTTGTGTCGGCGGCTAGCCTGGATGGCTGGTTTAATATTTCGCTGATACTCATCTCCTGGGCGCGTAGTCGAGGACCTACCAACTTTCCAATATAGGTGAAAAGGCTTCGCCCGTTGATCATCCCATAAGGAGTCCCATCTGGTTTGATGACCGGTGCTATTCCTCCAGTTTTATTTGCAATCGACCATGCTTCCCTAAGAGGGCTTTCAGGCAAGGTGGTATCTAATCTTCGAAAAACTGATTCGAATTTAGGAGATGCATCTGTGAGAAGGTGCGGTAAGTCAAGAGACAGTTGCTTGAGAACCCACGCAGTCTGAGGATTAATCGCACCTGCTCGGGCTGGCATTGTGTCTAGGCCATCTCTTTCCCTAAGCAACCAGGCATAACCAATGGCTGAGGCAATAGAATCAGTATCTGGATTTACATGACCGACTACATAGACTGGTGAATTCATGGCTGTGCCCACAATAGTTATCGATTAATTTTCTGAATTGCCTCCCAGACTCTTTGAGGGGTGGCAGGGATTGTGTACAGTTCAGCTCCGCAAGCATCAAGTATAGCATTTCCAACAGCAGGAGCTACTCCATCCATTGGTATTTCTGCCACGGCTTTGGCACCGAAAGGATGACTCGGCTCATAGGTTTCAACAAATATGGTCTGCATTTCGGGCATTTCATTGGCGCGGAAAATATGATAACCTTCTAAATCGCGTTCCTTTGCAGCGCCCTGGGTGTCATAAGTCATTTCTTCGCACACAGCATAACCTAATGCCTGGCTCATGCCGCCCTCTACCTGTCCAGATGCGGTAACCGGATTTACTATCACGCCCCCGTCTACAGCCATTACCAATTTTTCCACTGTAACCTGCCCGGTCTCAACATCCACTGTGACCTCGGCAAATTGCGCAGCAAAAGGTGGGGGGGAAACGGGAGAATAGTATGACGCTACCGCCATGATCTGTTCTTGTTCTGAATGATGCAGCGCATTATGCGCAATATCAGATAGAGTTATTTTTTCACCCGATGGAGCGATAGCGCACTGCTCCGCCAGACGTATGTCGGCTGGGAGAAGATCGAGACCCATCTGTTCCTTAAACATCTTGGCGGCTCGAATGCGGATTCTATTAGCTACTTGTTCAGCAGCTTTTACAACTGCAGTTCCAGATATGTATGTAGTGCTCGATGCATATGCACCCTTGTCAAATGGCGTGAAATCCGTATCAGACGAATAAACTAAAATTTCTTGCGCTGTGGTTCCAAGTACTTCTGCAGCCATTTGTGCCAGGATTGTGTCTGAACCTGTACCGAGATCTGTTGCCCCAATTAACAAATTGAACGAACCGTCATCATTTATTTTAAGGCTGGCCCCCCCCATATCCAAGTATGGGATAGCAGTGCCCTGCATCACAGCAGCTACACCGATTCCTCGTCGCAGGTTGGGCTTCCCTTTTACAGAATGCCATTCTTTATTGCCGTATTTTTGATCCCACCCTATTGCATTTCTGGCTTGTTTTAGGCACTCCTCCAGGCCAACAGTCTCTATCGTTTCTGGTCGAGGTTCTCTTCCTTCGCTCCAAGCAGTGCTGAATGGATGTAATTCGCCGGGTCTTATTGCATTCTTCAAGCGGAATTCAATAGGATCAATCCCCAAAGACCTTGCAATCTTTTCCATGTGCCTTTCCACCGCCCAAAAGCCTTGAGGAACTCCATACCCCCGATAGGCTCCGGCAGGTGGATGGTTAGTGTATACAATATCGGCATAGAATCGAATATTAGGCGAATTTCGATACACCCCATCCCCTACATATAGGGCCATGGCCTTATGCCCAGTGTTCCCTGTTACTGTTAATGCATGACAGCCATACGCCCCGGTATCAGTCAATACATACATTGAATTAGCAGTAATTGTACCGTCTTTCTTTACGCCGGTTTTCATGTGGATATGCATCGGATGTCGAGATCGAGAAGCAATAAACTCCTCTTCGCGGCTGTATTCAATTCTAACTGGTCGCCCTGTAGCAATAGTAAGATGCGCTGCTACATCCTCAACCAATATCTCTTGTTTTCCACCAAAACCACCCCCTACACGTGGCTTTATGACTCGAATTCGTTTAACGGGGAGCCCAAGAACTGGAGCGAGAACGCGTCGGGCGTGAAATGGCACCTGGGTGCTTGTGCGAATGACAAGTCGGTCATCCTCATCCCAATACGAAATGGCAACATGAGGTTCGATATGTGCTTGTTGGACTTTTGGAACCTCATAATCAGCCTCAAAGATTTGGTCGGCCTCTTCAAATCCTTTATCTAAGTCTCCGATATCTATCTTGATTTCCGCCGCCAGGTTGATGGAAGGATTCGAATCTGCAAAATTTTGGAATTCGCTTTCGTCATGAATGACAACGCTTCCCTTTTCCATCGATTGCCGGGGATTAAGAATTGCTGGAAGAGGTTCGTATTCAACGTCAATTAATTTCAATGCCATTTCGGCAATTTCTTCAGTTTCAGCGGCTACAAACGCGACCCGATCTCCAACAAAACGCACTTTGTTATCCAAAGAAAATGTATCCAAGGGGCCAGGAATTGGATCTGATTGACCTGCAGTCGAATAAATGACCCGCGGGATATCTTGCCAGGTTAGCACAGCCGCTACACCTGGGAGCGATTTAGCTTTTGTAGTGTCAATCTTCTTAATTCTTGCATGGGCAACAGGGCTATGTAAAATTTTCGCAACTAGCATACCCCTCAATTCAATATCTGCAGTAAAGGCAGGCTTCCCTTGCACCAGCTTAACTGCATCTACCTTCGTTTCAGGTTTCCCCACTTGGCTGAAGGTTTTGGATTCGGGGACTCTTATCACGTTGGTCGGTTCCGAACCTCCAAAAGTACCATTTTCTCGTAGATATTCTGCGGCCTTTAAAACCGCTTGTACAGGTTTTAAATAACCTGTGCAACGACATAAAATTCCCGATAATGCTTCTCGAACTTCTGTTTCTGCCGGATTAGGGTTTTTCTCTAACAACGCCTTACTGGCTAAAACCATAGCAGGGGTGCAATACCCACATTGGATTGCGCCGCTTTCTATAAATGCCTGTTGAATAATATGCAATCCCTGCGTGTTCTTCCATCCCTGTTCAGGATGCTCTCCAATACCTTCTATGGTTACGATATCGTGCCCCTCAGCCTGCAGCGCTAGGATTCCACAAGAATTCACTGCCTTTTGATCCATGAGGATTGTACAGGCGCCGCACTCCCCCTTTTGACATCCCCCAAATTTTGTCCCAAAGAAACCCTCGCGCCGTAGAATCTCCAGTAGAGTATCCGATGCGGTAACGCGTTCAAAAATATGGTATTTGTTATTAATTCTTAGTTTCAAGTTGTAGTATTTCATTTTGCTATTTGCCCTTTTTTCAGGATTCTTTTTATTGTAGTAATAGCAAGTGTTGATATGTAGTTTTCGTTAATGAATTGGCTACACGCATTTTTAACGGCCAATTCATATTGATCGCCTAGCTCTCCGTCGATGACTAATACCGGCTTGGGCAGTTGATCGCTGCCTAGCGCTATTCTAGTTCTCCCCGAGGACCAACGCGATACGCCAACACACAAAAATGGGCTATCCGTAGGACTTCTGCCTACGCTGTCATAACCAAAAATGGCTTTTTTGCTCCACGTGAATTCTTTAATCAAAACTCCAGCGGGGTCCGTTACACCAGTTATCCAATTTCCAATTGCTATTGATTTATCCTCTGGCAACCATATCATGTCGGCGTCCAGAGCCAGCAAAGCAGTAAGAATTGGCGAATTTCCAGATCCTGAAACAATAGCCCCCGCAATTGTGGCAGTATTACGGAGATTATTCGAAGCGCTATGTTTGATCGCGTTCCTGAAATCTTCCTCAAAGTCTCCTGATGTTAGTAGGGCGTTAAGAGTAGTAGTAGCACCTACGATAATTTCTTCGGCCTTGTTTCGAATATAATCGAGTCCAAGCAACTGTAAATCAACTACCGAGAAATCGCTATTCTGGGCATGTGTGATACGCCCTCCCCCTCCCAGCGGCCGAACCGAAATATCTTTTCTTGATAGAAGCTCCTGAGCCTCAGTAATGGTTTTCGGTCTAAAATATTCAAGTATCATAATTTCCTCTTTTGGGCCAATTCACAATCGATGTGATGACTACGCGCAATGTATAAATTAAGACTGAGCAAATGCGTCAATTAACAATCTGTAGTCGCCACCAACCGGGTACAATACTGGGCATGTGCATCCGTTCTTGATATATTCTGCTACCTTTGCACGAGCTTCGTCCGGAGTGCCGGAAGCGGTGATCCGTAATATCAAATCTTCAGGAACAAGGTGCTTTGCTTGGTTGATTTGCTCTTTTGTGGCGGGCCACCCCAAGATGCCCTGGATTTCTCTTACAACATCCTCGGAAACACCTGATGCTTTCGCAATATGTGGCTGTTGTGCCAGATATTGGGTTAATAAACCCCTAGTAAAATCGATCGCCCGATCATGGTCTTTATCTACTGAACAAACAATTAATTGAGGCCGATCAATATCCTCAATTGCGCGCCCGGCCTTTTTTGCCCCTTTTTCCAATTGTTCGATCGCCTTAAGATTATATTCGGGAGGAACACAATAATTCAAGAGCGCTCCATCAGCAATCTCGCCGGTCATTTCCATCATTTGATCGCCAGTTGCGCCTATATAAATGGGAACATTCCGGGGCTCGCGCCTACCATGAACGACATCCAACTCAATGCCATCTACATGAACAAATTCTCCGTGGAATGTGACCCGTTCCATATTCAACAATCGCCGCATTGTTATCACAGTTTCCTTCATCGCCAACAGTGGCTTCCTCCGGTCAATGCCCACATTTCTAGCTAATGGATCCCACCAGGCTCCAATACCACAAAGAATTCGATCGGGGGCCAGATCATCAAGGGTCAGATACGTGGCTGCAAGCAGACCAATATTCCTCGTCCAGTTGTTAATAACCCCTGATCCAACTTTCAACTTCTCTGTAACTGCAGCATATGCAGCCATTGGGACAATGGCGTCTCTGACAAGGCGGCTTTCAGCCTGCCACACAGCTTCAAACCCTTTTTGCTCGGCATATCGCGCATATTCCAAACCATCGCGTAAATCATGAGCGTCTTGAAGATATAGAGCGACTCGTTGTTTCATGGCATCTCCTTAGATTATTCTAAAATATCCTTGCCCAGTCGATCTCGAAGCGCAATCAAATCTTCGGGTAGATCAAGATCAAATTCGAGGCACGGGTTGCGATGAATGATCAGGCTCATTCCTTTCTCAAGGGCTTGTCTGGTATGTAATGAAAAGGAATTCGGACCATAACAATATTCTACCATTCCTGGCGGAAAGAGCAACATTGCATTTGTCCCATATTCCTTAGAATCCGGCGTTATTATCATTTGTTTTTCGTAAGTTGATTCCTCAAATAATGCAAGCAAATGGTTGGACTTCAACAGTGGCAAATCTGCCGGCAATATCAAAACACCCCTTGCGTCGTTTGCGAGAGCAATTTCTGTCGCTGTTTTTGCTGCCGCATTGAGCCCCGAACGTGAACTTTCCTGGATGGTCACGGCTTTATACCTCTCCGCAATTGACAGAACCTGCTCATCCAGACTAATCACAGCCAAAGTAGCAACCTTATGAAGGTTACTGCATTCGCCCAAAGTGTGTTCCAGCATTTTAGTATTAATATTTTTTCGCTGGTCGGGAGTGAGCACCTTCATCAGCCTGGATTTTCCGAGCCGTAGCGGCTTAACCGGAATAATGATCCATACGGTTTGATTTATTAATGATAAGTATTGCATATTTGGATTATTTCTGAGGCAAAACGTTCCCGATCTTTTTTATCGGTCATGATTGACTTCAATAACACCGGAACAATCCCAAGCTCCGCGATCTTATCAATCAGCCCGGCATCCGCCTCGTCAACTACTAACATGTCAATGATATCCTTATAATGCTCGGCTACAGCGTATGCTGAAGCATCAATGCCCAATTCATTAAAAATCTTGGCTGCCGGTCCTTTTATTGCATGCCCCCCAACAATCGGCGATACCGCAATGACCTTCTTGCTAAATAACACTTCTCGAATTCCGTGAATTGCCAGGATTGGATCAATACTGACCCACGGATTGGAAGGACAAATAATCACATAATCCGCTTCTGTTAAACTCTCCAAGACCCCGGGCGCCGGCAATGCTGTATCGGCCCCAGAAAACGAAAAACCCGATACTTGCGGCTCAAATCTTTCTTTCACAAAATACTCCTGGAAAGGGAGGTCCCCCTGTTTAAAAGTGTGAACGATCGTCTGTAATAGATCATTAGTAGCTGGACAAACATGCTGTGCAATGTTCCACTTCTTACATAACAAGTCGCAAAACTCATTCAATGTTGTTCCAGATCTTATTAACCTGGTTCGTTCTAAATGCAGGCCCAAGTCTGCATCTCCCAACTGGAACCAGGTAGTTCCCCCCAAATCGCGAATCACCTCTAGTGCATGCCAGGTGTCATTCGCCCTCCCCCACCCGGTCTTGGTGTTTTCTTTATTGGCAAGTGTGTATATGACGGTGTCAAGATCTGGACAAATTTTGAGGCCGAAGAATTCAAAATCATCCCCCACATTAACAATAGCCGTCAAGCAACCTTTCGGTAACACCCTTGATAAGCCGTCTATAAGTTTTGCTCCACCAACACCTCCTGCCAGGGCCGCAATTTTCACAACGTCAGTCTCCTTCTATCTGGACAAAGCAAACTTCTTCAGGATGCCATTTTCCGCTCCCGAAGAGAATATTAAAGCAAAATTATCAATAAGCACTTCGGCTTCGAGAGTTCTGAAAGCCAACCTCTCCAGTGCGCACATCATATTTTCGGGAGTTGTGTCTCGATACGCCAATGTAATATGGGGCATCCATCTCTCGGGCAAATAATACAAACTCCCGTTAACCGCCAGGGGTGAAATCAAGGCAATTAATATTTTATGAAGAGAAATGATCTCCTGTGTTTTCACAACTGAGAGATGTAGCACCGGGACCTCGCCCGAGAAAATTCCCAATCCGGCAATCCGCATCCGAAATGGGGAAACGGACTGCGACAACTGCCCTAATATTTGTACTGCATCCGGCTGATATGAATCGGCCACATGCCATGTTAAGTGAGGAGTAGGCGTTTCTAATATACCTTGTAGTCCGCAATCCCCCCATAATAATTGCCATAGTTCCCTGGTTTGCCTATCAGAGGTTGTGTCCAACAACGAAGCGATTGCATACATATCTTCACCGGAACATATCCAACTCAATCGGACGAATCAACTCCGCCAGATTACCTTCACGTAATGGATAAGGGAACCCTCTAACATGAATAACGGGGACCCTTTCGTTTGCCTGTCCCATAATTAGTGAGGCTGCGGCAGCCAACTCGTCTGCGGCTGCCACAAAGGTGGCGTGTAAAATATACCCAAATAAATCCTGTTGGCCGCGCAAATCAACGATCCCGGGAATTCCCGAAAAACCAATTGAAACGCCAACCGTGCCCATCCGCCATGCTCTTCCGTGAGAATCGATAATTAATACGCCAAGCTTGCACCCGTAATGTTCTTCGAGTTTCTTACGAATTAAATCGGCGGAGCGATTGGCATCTTTGGGTAATAGCAATACCCATTCTTCAGCATTACCTCCAAAAGATTGAACATTCGAATGATCTATCCCCGCGTTAGCACACACAAAACCATTTCTGTGTTCTACTATGATCAAATCTTTTCTGGTCCGCAAAACGCAATTGCTTTCTTCCAAAACAAGTTCAATGAGACGAGGATCTTTCCCAGTCTTTTCTGCAAGGCCCAAAGCTTGAGAGGATGGTTCTACTGTTCTTAAGTCGACGAAACGACCTTCAGCCTTGGATACAATCTTCTGCGCAACCACAAGAATATCATCATTCACGATTTTTATGTCAGTCTTCTGCAGAGAATGGATAATCATTCCGGCGACATCATCGCCGGGATTTACAATTGGTATTTCAATCAATGGTGTTAGAACCAATGGCCGCATGGTTGTTATGCCTGACGACTTGGCAGACCCGTCAATCGAATTCCAGATGCCTGAACCCCATATTGTTTGTTTAGCCCAATCAATATCGATGTTAGACCTTCCGCAACGACTGAATTCTCTATTGGCCCAGCATTCCATCCCACAAGTCCTGCATCTGCCACCAGACCAAGAACCAGTTCGCGAGCTTCCTTATCCCCTCCGCACACCAAAACGTCGCATTCCACGTCTTCTTCATGTAAAAGATTTTCGTATGATATGTTTTGGAAAGCTGAGACTACGCGAACTTCTGATCCTAACACGTTTTGTGCTTCCTGCGCAGCGCTTCCAGCAGATGGCATCTGCACGCGAGTTATTTTTGGCGGAACCAATGGAACAGTTACATCAATTAATATCTTCCCGTGTAATGATGATCTGAGGCTCTCTAACATAGGAATATGTACGTTGAAAGGGACTGTTAGAACGGCCAAATCGCAGAGCTGGGCTGCCTCCAAGTTACCCAAACCTGAAATCGAGTAATTACCTACACCTAAGAGTTCCATTATCTCATTCGCAGCCAATTGCGCTTTTTCCAATTGCCTCGATCCTACAAATATTTGATGGCCGGCCTTCGCCCATCGATATGCCAATCCCTTTCCTTCCTTGCCCGTTCCTCCAATGATTGCAATTTTCATCCCTTGTTTGATTGGACTATTCATCATTTCACACCTCCTTAAAATTCACGCTGATATCGTTGCCATACAGATGGAATTCTTTGCCGAATCCGCGAGGCAATTTTCTCTTCGTCTAGTTTAGTTAACTGTCTGTTTAACATTAAGACTTCACCCGCCACCATGGTCATTGTTATCATGCTTTCATGGAAGCCAAAGATAATATGCCACGGTAAATTTCCAGTATGCAGAGGAGTAAAGGGTTGGTAATTTACCAGGATTAAATCTGCGGGTGCCCCAATTTCTATTTTTCCCAATCCATTCGCTTTGAATATGCCTTCGGCCAGGCTGGCATTATTATATATTGCCATTTGTGCAATTTTATCTGCGGGCATTATTCTTGGATCACGCCCGTATAATTTGTGGGAAAAATAAGCAGCTTTCCATTCTTCCCACATTGCATTCGAAAAGCCATCATTGCCTAAGCATACCCTAACTCCTGCTCGCATTATAGATTCAACCATAGGTAGACCGACAGCATTATTCATATTAGATCGCGGTTGATGCGAAACCCAGGTTTTTGTATCCTTTAAAATTTCGATCTCTTTTGCATCAACATGAACACCATGAACAACAATAGTTTCAGGACCTAGAATTCCGCGCCTCTGCAAACGATCTACGACTCTTGAGCCGTACTTATTAATACTGTCATACTCATCGACCGGGTGTTCTGCGACATGAATATGAAATCCTATTTGGTCCGGGCACGCTTCACGAGCCTTTTCAAGAGTCCCCTCAGACAACGTCAAAGATGCATGCAACCCAAACTTGGCGCCTAATAAAGGGCTGGAATTCGTTTTCAATCTATTGATGAAACGAGCGTTTTCTTTTATCCCGGCAAGAGCCCCTTCGTTGCCATTTCGATCAGTCACCTCGTAACACAAGGCTGCCCTCACCCCACCAGATGTTACAACCTCGGCTATCTCGTCCAGAGAGCCGTCAATAGCATTGGGAGATGCGTGATGGTCAATTAATGTGGTCGTTCCGTGACGGATAGCGTCAATGACACATACAAGAGCCGAGTCCCTTACATCCTCTCTGGTCAATGATTTATCCAAAGGCCACCAAAGCTTTTCGAGAATCTCTGGAAAATCCTTGGGAGCAGACCCTGGAATGGCCATTCCACGCGAGAAAGCACCGTAGAAATGCGTGTGGGCACAGATTTGTCCAGGCAGTAAATACTGGCCGCCGGCATCCAATCTTTCCTCTAGCGGGTATTTTTCCCTCAATTCGGCTGTGCCACCTATCTCGGTGATGATACCTCCCCGGATTAGTACCGCCGCGTTCTCAATTATTTGGTTCGGATCAGTCCATGTAATCACTTTCGAATTAAGAATTATCATACAACCTCCCGAACAAGAATGATGTTAAAATTATACATGAAGGAATTTTATTCTACCACGCACAAATCCAAAAATGAAATATAATCAAATCAAATTAATTAGGAGTGTTTATAATGACTGAAAAATTGAAACTGGCACTTCAATACAGCTCACAAAATCGCCAGAAATTCATTGATCGTCTTACCTCGTTCATATCGATTCCCTCTGTTTCAACCGATCCCAACCATGCCCAGGATATGTATAAAGCAGCCAATTGGGTAAAAGACTATATTAGCCAGCTCGGTTTTGAAAAGACAATCTTATTTGAAACTGCCAAACACCCGATAGTATACGCAGAACATATTCAGGCTCAGCCCGGCGCACCTACAGTCTTAATCTACGGCCATTATGATGTTCAACCCGTCGACCCAATAGACCTTTGGAAGAGCGATCCTTTTAATGCGGAGATACGAGACGGATATTTATATGCCCGGGGAGCATCGGACATGAAAGGGCAGATCATCGCGACACTGAGCGCAGTGGAATCTGCGTTAAAGCAAGGCCCATTGCCTATAAACATCAAGTTTATGATTGAAGGCGAAGAAGAAATCGGATCCCCTAGCCTTGGGGATTTCCTCAAAGATCACAAATCATTGCTTGCATGCGATATTGTCCTTAATCCAGACGCCGGCATGATTGCTCCCGATGTTCCCACAATCGTATACTCATTACGAGGCCTCGCCTACTTTGAATTACGTATTAATGGTCCTCGCCAAGATTTACACTCCGGCTTATTCGGTGGAACAATTCACAATCCCGCCATCGTATTGACGGAGCTTATTGCTGGAATGCATGACAAGAACGGACGGGTCACACTACCGAATTTCTATTCTAAAGTTCGAGAGCTAAACAAAGAAGAAAAAAGGCGCCTTTCAAAATTGCCGATCACAGAAGAAATTTTGTTGGCCCAAACCGGAGCCCCGGCCTTATATGGCGAAAAGGGTTATACCGACATTGAACGAATTGGCGCTCGTCCAACATTAGATGTCAATGGATTATATTCAGGATTCACCGGCAAAGGATCAAAGACCATTATCCCGTCTTATGCAATGGCAAAAATATCCATGCGTCTCGTCCCGGATCAGGATCCTTCTGAAGTGCGCCAACAATTGGTTCAGTATCTGGAAATGAATGTTCCCAAAACCGTTACCTGGGAATTAATTCCCATGGCTGGCGGACCTGCGGCGATTTCTAATATAGATTTACCGGCTGCTAAAGCGCTGGACAAAGCTCTTGCGACAACGTGGGGCAAAAAGCCAGTTTACAAACGTGAAGGCGGATCGGTTCCGATTGTCTCAGAGATGCAAAAGATTCTGGGCGTGGATTCAGTTCTAACAGGTTTTGGTTTGCCAGACGATAACGTACATTCTCCTAACGAGCGCCTCCATATCCCAACGTGGCAAAAAGGGATCGATGCGTTGGTGAATTTCATCTATTATCTTGGATAGGTTACTCATGAATGAACGGATGCCCTCTTATGGAGGTCAGGCAATAATAGAAGGTGTGATGATGCGCGGGTCTCGCGCTGTTGCAGCAGCCATGCGTAAACCGGATGGGCAGATAATAATCCAAACCGAACAACTGAATAAACTCTATTCAAGTAAAATCAAAGACATCCCCTTCCTTCGCGGGTTGATCTTGTTATGGGATTCCCTGGTTCTAGGGATGAGATTTCTCTCAATTTCGGCCAACAATCAAGCAGTCAACGAAGAGGAAAAAATTGAAGGGCCTGCTCTCTATGGCACGGTTGCATTATCTCTCTTACTTGGAATAGGTTTGTTTTTCCTGGCTCCCACAGCCCTTGTTGAGTGGATTAGCAAGCTCATTGGCTTGAGTGTTGTGCTTTCTCTCTTCCTGGAAGCCTTTATACGGCTATTCCTTCTCATTGGGTATATTTGGCTAATTGGACGAATGCCCGAAATCCAAAGGGTTTTTGCTTACCATGGTGCTGAACACAAAACCATTAACGCATATGAGGCTGGGGCTGTATTGAGCCCTGAAATCGTCGCCTCTTATTCTGTAGAGCATCCACGATGCGGAACTGGTTTCTTGCTTACACTGGTGTTCATAGCGATTCTCCTTTTCGCTCCATTAAAACCACTCCCTTTGCTCTTGCGTCTTCTCGTTCAACTATGCCTTATCCCCCTTTTGGCAGGAATTTCTTATGAATACATCCGCTGGACATCCAAGAATTTGAACTCTTCCCTGGTCAAAATTTTGGTAAAGCCCAATCTCGCCCTACAACATTTAACGACCAGGCAACCTGACCTTAAAATGCTTGAGGTTTCCATTGGCGCATTTAATGCTATGATAAAGGAGGAAACTTCTACGCAAATCGAGACGATTGTTCCTTGACTCCAAAAACGCGATGAAAACCTGGCAAAGCATATTGCTTGGCATTTTTTTAGGCGGCGGTTTAATGGCCATATTCATTCTTGTTGCCCGTCAACCGCATGGGAATCCAATCGTTCTAAAACCTGCACCTACACAATCGCCACTGGTGGTAGATGTGGCTGGTTGCGTATTGTCGCCAGGCATCTACGAATTACCTCTTAAAAGCAGGGTGCTGGATGCGGTCAATGCTGCAGGTGGATTTTCAAATTGCGCCGATCTCGCTCAAATCAACCAAGCTGGATTTGTTACAGATGGTCAGAAAATCATTGTGTATTCAGCAATCGACGAAAATTCAGGAAACGAAAAAACAATAAAAACTCAAGATCTAGCCCCCTCCGGAGATACCTCGATCCTGATCAATATTAATTCTGCAACCATTGAAGAATTACAGACTCTACCCGGTATCGGCATGGTCAAGGCGCAAAGTATAATCGATTATCGTAATAATAATGGTCTGTTCATATCCGTTGATGAATTGCTCGAGGTATCTGGAATTGGAGAAAAAACCCTCGAACAAATAAAGGATCTAATAACAATAGGCTATTAGGAGGAAGAATGGATATCCAACAACAATTAGATGCCGATCTAAAAAACGCCCTCCGCGCCGGAGACGAAGTTGCAAAACGAACGATTCGGATGGTTGTTGCCTCGATCAAATTGCTTCGCGTTGAAAGAGGAGGATCGCTCGACAATTCTAGCGTAATAGGGATTATTCAAAAAGAAATAAAATCTCGGAAAGAGGCTATCCAAGAAGCGCAGAAAGTAAACCGGATAGATCTCGTCAACGAGAATGAAGCCGAGATCAGAATATTGGAAAATTATCTACCTAAGCAACTTAGCCAAGAAGAAATCCGTGAAATAATCCACGCCACAATTGCAGAAGTAAATCCCAGCGGCGTTTCTGAAATGGGTAGGGTCATGAAAGCATTAATGCCCAAAATCCAGGGACGAGCACCGGGCGATGCTGTCAGCGCCTTGGTAAAAGAAATTCTTCAAGGGTAAGCGCCTTTGGATGTATCAAGGGAACACGGGAGACAAGAGAACATAAGCACCGCGAAAAAACGCCCGGCGCTTCGCCTTGGTGCGTTGATCCTTACCGCGCTTATTTCATTTCTCAGCCTTGTAATTCCAATTTCATCGAGACCGTCAGGATATTCCCTCGCAGAAGGCGATGTAGCTTCTCAAGATATTCAAGCGCCAGAAAACCTCACCTACACCAGCAATATCTTAACCGAGCAAGCGCGCCGCAACGCAGAAGAATCTATTGCTCCAATCTACGATTCTGCCGACCCTGTTATCGCTCGCCGGCAAATCGAGCGCCTGCGTATTGCCTTAGCCTACATTACATCAATAAGAGAAGACGTCTATGCGACGCAATCTCAGAAGATTGCCGACATTTCCTCCATGGCCGATTTATCTCTGGGCGAGGATGCGATCGTCGCCATTCTGGAGTTGTCCGATTCCCATTGGCAGGTGGATTCTGAAGAAACAGTAAACGTTCTTGAGCAAGTAATGAGAAAAACGATTCGGGAGAATCAACTAACCGAAATCTTGCAAAACATACCTGCCATGATCAGTTTTTCCATCCCGGAAGATCAAGCCGCCACGATCGCGCAGATCGCTACGGCTTTTGTAGTACCAAATAGTCTATACAACGAAGGGGCTACAATAGCTGCAAGAAGAATGGCGCGCGAGAACGTGTCTCCTGTTACTAAAACTTATATTCAAGGGCAAATCATTGTCGCCCGCGGCTCAATCATAACCAGTTTGGATAGAGAAGCTCTCGAAGTCTTTAATCTTATCAAACCCGAAACTACAACCCCAACATTTATCGCTGCTGGGTTTATTGTTATTTTGCTGGCTACAATAGCGGCCTTGTATTTCTCGATCAGGAATCTTGCCCCTGTAAATGAAACTCGCGGTCTTCTGGTTTCTGAAGCGCTATTTCTGATCTTCTTCATAGGCGCCCAGCTCGCCATTCCAAATCGGACTGTCGTGCCGTACATTTTCCCCATGGCTGCTTTTGGCTTGACTATTGCTAGCCTATATTCGATCGAGGCCGGGGTAATTCTTTCACTCGCCTTGAATGTACTTGCGACCTTCGGCCTATCATCAAGCCTCGATATTATGTTGTATTACTTGGTCTCTACGATAGGCGGCATCCTAGTTCTTGGAAAAGGGAAAAGAGTAATCAATTTCTTTTGGGCTGGCCTGGCAATTGGACTTGTGGGAACAGCTGTAGTAATTGCGTATAAACTTACTGACCCAAATATGGATTTGGTTGGAATCGCCACACTTATCGGCGCATCGTTCCTGAACGGAATGGCGTCCGCCAGCCTTACGTTATTACTGCAATTCCTCATATCCCAGATCCTCGGCCTCACGACTTCCCTTCAATTGCTGGATTTCTCACGTTCTGATCATCCACTCCTACAACATATGCTTAGAAATATTCCGGGAAGCTATCAACACAGTCTTCAGGTAGCCAATCTTGCCGAGCAAGCCGCTGAGGCAATTGGAGCAGATGCACTGCTCACTCGTGTTGGAGCCTTATACCATGATGCTGGAAAGGTGAGCAATCCTTCGTTTTTTATCGAAAATCAACCTCCTGGACAAATCAATACGCACGATGATATGGATCCTGCGCAAAGTGCTGGCATAATCATCAAACACGTAACCGACGGAATTCAATTAGCGAGAAAATATCGTTTACCGCCTCGCATTCAGGATTTCATTCGCGAGCATCACGGAACATTATTAACCCGGTATCAATATTCAAAGGCATTAACAATTGCTCAAAATAATCGTCAGGCTGTTAATGAAAAACTGTTTCGTTATCCTGGACCGCGTCCTCGCTCAAAAGAAACTGCCCTTCTCATGTTAGCAGATGGATGCGAAGCACGAGTTCGAGCAGAGCTGCCGCAAAATGAATCCGACTTACGAGCAATAGTCCAAAAAACCTTTGATTTTTGTCAGACCGAAGGCCAGTTAGACAAAACAAGTCTGACTCTCCAGGATCTATACCAGGCTCGAGAAGCGTTCATTAAAGCATTGCAAAATACCTACCACCCAAGAATGAAATACCCCGAAGATCAATCCAGTGGAATAGAAAAGCAAAAAGCGGAAGGTTTAAGATGATTTTTATTGAGATAAATCAAGAATATTCTGATAGCGTCAATTCTGAACAACTTCGCATGGCAGCCGAAACAACACTATTGCATCAAAACGCAAGAGCAACCATAGACCTTTCCATAGTAATTGAAGATAATGAACGCGTCCAGGAATTAAATCGTGAATTTCTGGGAATTGATGCACCTACCGATGTTCTTTCTTTTACGGCAAACGAAATCGATCCGGAGACCGGCTTTCTTTATCTAGGAGATATTATAATTTCTTTTCCTATGGCTCAATCGCAAGCTGCTCAAGCAGGTCATCCCGTCATGGCGGAATTACAATTATTAGTAGTTCATGGAACGTTACATCTATTAGGCCATGACCATAGCGAAGAATCCGAGAAATTAATAATGTGGGAAGATCAACGCGAAATCCTGGACAGCATGCATTGCCCATTGGCTAAATATCCTGATTAATCTTCTTTCATAAAAAAGAAAGCAGGAATAAAATGACACAATAGAGAACCTTCAGGTTTGGTACGGTTGGATCTCCGAAATCAACGCCGCCCAAACCCGGCGGTAGCGTAGGAGCAATTACACAGCTCAACGCTTTGTCTCTGGGCGCCCTCGAACTGGGGTGGGTGCAAGCTGTCCGAGTGAGTGAAGCCACCTGTCTTGCTATTAAGAGAGCGTCCGAGGACAATAATGTGGCGGTCAGTGTGCACGCACCTTACTTTATTAACCTGAATGCTACTGACAAAGAATGGCCGAAATCGCGAAAAAGGCTCATGGATGCTGCTTACTATGGATTTCTTTCAGGCGCGACAGATATAATCTTCCATCCCGGTTCCTATTTTGGCAAACCATCAGGCGATGTTATGAAAATGATTTTGCCTCGTCTACAAAGCTGCATTGATGAACTGAGAGCCAACAACAATCCTGTTCTACTTCGTCCCGAGACGATGGGGAAAAAAGCGTTGCTTGGCTCATTGGAAGATGTGATTTATCTGGCAAAACAGATACCGGGTGTATTACCCTGTTTAGATTTTGCTCATTTGCATGCACGGACAGGGAATGGTTCATTCAACTCCTTCGAAGAGTTTTCAACTGCAGTTGAGTTCTATGGAAACTCCTTGAATGGCGAATCTCTATCGAGGCTTCACATTCATTTATCCGGAATTGAGTATTCACAAGGGGGGGAACGCAATCATCTTCCTATCCGGGAGTCAGACTTGGATATTAAAGGGATATTCCTGGCCCTAAAACACTATAATTGCGGGGGCCGGATTTTGTGTGAAAGCCCATTGATGGAAGAGGATGCTATCTATATGCAACAACTCTGGGAGGAATTAAATACCTAAAGGACCAGTTGGTCCACGCCGGTGTTCCCCCGTGTATCGCCAAAATCTACACGTTTAAATGGTCCTTTAGGTTGTGTTCTACAGCATAGGCAGCTGCCTCTGCCCGGTTGCTAACACCAAGTTTTGATAGAATACTACTCACGTAATTACGAACGGTACCCTCACCTAAAAACAACGCCTTGGCAATTTCTCGATTCGTCTTTCCTTCAGAAACTAATAATAGTACATGCTTTTCTTGTTGGCTCAAATTTGCAAACGCAGAAGCTTCCTCTTCTTTAACTGCGCGACGAACTTCTTGGAAAACACGCTGAGTTACCGCAGAGTCCAATAGCGCCTCGCCTCTCCCAACCGCGTCTAATGCCCGGATAAGGTCCTCCCCTCCGATCTGCTTTAACACATACCCTGATGCGCCAGCGCGAATCGCCGAAAACAACATCTCGTCTTCTGCGTAGGATGTCAACATCACTACTCGAATATTTGGGTAATTGCGAGTGATTTCTTCGCACACCTCTATTCCTGAAACACCAGGCAGTCTAATATCCAATAAAACAATATCTGGATGGCATCTATCAACTTGCTCTATCGCTTCCTTGGAGGTACCGGCCTCGCCTACAACTTCGAATTGTGGGTGATGTTCAAGTAAAGCCCGCAACCCCAACCGAACAACTTCGTGATCATCCACCAACAGAATTCGCTGTTTTCCCATGAGGAATCTCCCAAACACCTAGAAATAGAAAGAATAAAATGATTATACCAAATTAGAGCCAGATTTTATATTGCTTTTATTTTACCATGTGGTAAACTAGACAATAACAGAGAAATAAACCATGGCTACTGAATACACAAAAACCGTTGTATATATTGAAGATGATCCAGAAATCATCGATCTTGTGACATTGATCCTGGCGCGTAAGGGCTTCTTAGTGAAAGGAGCTCATGGGGGCCGCCCCGGTCTGAATATGGTAGAACAAGAAAAGCCTGATTTAATCCTATTAGACCTGATGATGCCAGATATGGATGGGTGGGATGTGTATCAGCAACTAAAATCCCACGATGCGACGAAACATATCCCGGTCATTGTGATTACTGCAAAAGCTCAGGCGATAGATAGGGTTCTTGGCTTGCATATAGCAAAAGTAGATGATTATATCTGCAAGCCATTCCGGCCTCAAGAATTGATTGATAGTATTGAGAAAGTCCTCAATATCTCCAGTGACGCCAAAGCCAATCCGCTTTAGTAAATTCAATGCGCTTCGTACGAATTACCAACATTACCAAACCTAATAAGTTGCCAATCCGCACAGAAGTGTGCGAATCCTTTCTATCTCGTTTTCGGGGTTTAATGTTTCGTAAATCAATGAATGAGGACGAGGGATTGCTGTTCATTGAAACACGCGAAAGCCGCACAGACTCCAGTATTCATATGTTATTTATGCGGTTTGACATAGCGGTTGTGTGGCTAAACCGCAACTATCGAATAGTAGATGTTCAAATAGCAAAGAAATGGCGGCCGGCATATGTTCCCTCACAGCCCGCCAAATACATATTAGAAATTCATCCCGCGAGATTTCATGATTTTCAAGTTGGAGATCAATTGAACCTTGAAGCTTTATAAAATTCTGGTAGCAATTATTATTTTGGCATTCTTCTTTCCTCAAAGCGTGGTTTTAGGGCAAAATCAGGACGATTATCCAATATATATTGTCCAAGAAGGTGATACCTTGACATCAATTGCCCAAAAGTTCGGGATTTCATCTCAAGATATCATTGACGCCAATAATCTTGCCAATCCAGATGTTTTGCTCGTGGGCTCTTCTCTAGTAATACCAAGTCTTGCGGGCATTAGCGGAACTTTGACCACCTCAACTATACCTTTCGGTCAGAAGATTTCAGATCTGAGTTTAACTTATGCTCTTCCTGTAAACACAATAGCTCGCATCAACCGCTTAACCAGCCCCGTTGAAGTATATGCGGGCGCACCTTTGATATTACCTCAACGCGATGACAATAAACGATTTGTTCGTATTGCCTCCATGCATACCGGCGAATCACTTCTAGAGTTAAGCGTAAAGAGCATGCAAAATCCATGGGGGATTAAAAGTCAGAATAATAGCAAGCAAGATTGGGAATTCCTGAATGGCGATATCATCTATTCGAGTTCACAAGACAACTCGTCAATCAGTGTGTTTTCACCTGACGTAAAAGAAATTTCGGTAGCCCCCCTCCCTCTGAAGCAAGGAGAAACTGTTTCGATCAGGGTGGCGACTACCGGTGAAATGATACTTACAGGAAGTTTACAAGGGAATCCCCTGAATTTTTTTGAAAATGCTCCCGGAGAGTATGTCGCTCTGCAGGGAATTTACCGCAATGCAGATACTGGATTAACCACCCTCAAGATATCCGGACAAAATTCTTCTGGAACTTCCTTCTCGTTGGAGCAATCCGTTTTAGTACAACATGGCTATTTCAGAATTTCCGCCCCGCTGACTGTTCCTCCTGAAACCATCGACCCTAAGAACACACAGCCAGAAGAAGACTATATCCGTTCTCTGATCACTCCTGCCAGTCCCATGAGGTTATGGTCTGGAATATTCAAACCAGCCAATAATGAACCAGATTGCATTACTGCCTGGTTCGGAGATGAACGAGTATACAATGGGACTTTTAAATCCTTTCATACAGGAATTGATTATGGTGTATGTGTCATACCCAGTTTGGATATTTATGCCCCTGCAGCCGGAAGAGTCATTTATACGGGCTCATTGACAATACGCGGGAACGCTACCATCATTGACCACGGCTGGGGAGTGTACAGCGGAATTTATCATCAAAAAGAAGTATATGTCAAAGTCGGGGACATGGTGGAGCAAGGGCAATTGATTGGGCTAATCGGAGATACCGGCAGGGTTTCGGGACCTCACCTGCATTGGGAAATATGGGTTGGGGGGCAACTCGTCAATCCCCAAACATGGCTTGAAAACACCTTCCCGTAGAGATCTTATGCTCGATTGAATTAAGGTATAATAAATTGAATTCGAAAATATGTAGAAAGTCGCTAACTTTCTCGGGAGTCAAAAAAGGTTCATGAATAGCGCTCTAATTTCACTTCCCAAAAATTATTGGGATAATTTAGTGATACAAGATTCCGATCTTGAGTTCCTATACGGATATTTATTGGAAATTGAAACACCGCAAAGCCCTAATGAGTTGACAACTGCACTCATTATGAAACGCATTTCAGACGAAAAAGAAAATTTAGAGCAAAAACAACTAACTATTGGAAAGACCTATCTTCCGCGAGAAAGCTACGAGGTTGGAGAATCGATTGTATTTCCGGGCAATAATTGGCAGAATGCTCGGGTCACTTCAGTTAGGCGAGGCAACAACCCGGAAATCCCTTCTTTTTCAGTGATTGAGGTTGAATTCGAAACTGGCGACAAGAAACAATATGCCTCTGATCTTGAATCCCATTCGTTGAACCAGACCTCACCAAAAACTATAGCTGATGATTTGCTTGATAGTGATTATGTGATCTCTAAATATGGCGCAATCGTTGAAGAACGACTGGTTGAAGATTTGCGATCTAATCCCGATCTGGTACAAATTGCCGGAAAATGGTTCCCGCGGGCATTATTGGTAGATGTTAACATTGGCCATTTAAACTTGGCTGAAGCAGTACTAGACGAGGCCAATGGGGGACCACTGTCAACATCTGCCATCCTTGAACAAATAGAGCTTCCTACCGATGTTAATTTAAAGCTCACAGAGTTTTCATTGAACCTTGCTTTGCAAGAAGACGGCCGTTTCGACGAGGTAGGCCCAACCGGTGAAGTGTTATGGTTCTTACGCCGCCTTGAGCCAAATGAAGTAAAGGACCCCCCGATTTCTTTACGATATACCCCAAGCGATTACAACCCGGGAGCTGTCCAGGATTGGTTACATCAGTTTGATAGCTTGGTATTTGACGAGCTTCAACCGTCTGTGCTTGATGAAAAATGCTCAAGCGAAGAGATTAGCGTCAGCCTTTCATATCCCCATTGGCGAGCGGGCACTTTGCCTCTATGCAATGGCCTCCAGAGGATATTCCCATCTGCTCTTGAGTCCCCCCGTATCCGTTTTACATTCTGTGATATCGACTCAAACCAAAAATTCTCAGGTTGGGTTGTCCGTCCATTTAATTATGTTTTTGGATTGAGGGAGTGGTATCTTGAGCAAGGGTTGTTCCCCGGAGTAATTCTTCATGTGAGTAAATCAAAACAACCCGGCGAGGTCCTGATTCGCGCCGAAAAACATCGCGCAACTCGAGAGTGGATGCGCACCATTTTAGTAGGTGCGGATGGCGGGATAGTCTTCGCCGTCTTAAAACAACTAGTTTCTGCGAATTTCGATGAGCGGATGGCTATCGCAATACCGGATCCAGAATCACTCGATCAAATTTGGCAACCTGTTATTTCGCGTAAAGTATCCCTCGAGACCACTCTATTTAATACAATGCGCGAATTAAGTAAATTGAGTCCTCAAGGGCATGTGCACGCACAGGACCTTTATGCATCTGTCAACGCAATTCGCCGATGCCCTCCCGGTCCCATCTTGCATATTCTTAAGACAAGCAATAAAGTTGCCCATCTGGGCGATTTGTACTTCCGCCTCTTAGACAACTCCCAGGAGAATTTCAATGACGAATGAGGTGAAACACTTCAGCTTGGTGAAGCCTTCGTTGAATACACCGATTCATATTGATTTCGATTGGTGGATGCGTCATGATAACAATTGGAGGGTTTACCTTTACAGCTGTCTGTGCCCCAATCATCAAGAAATTTTCGAAAACCTGGGGGAACAAACCTTTCTAGACTGGATAGATCCTGTAACTGCCGAAGTAAAGCAAGTCGACGGTTTGCAGCACACCTTAATGAGCCATTGCGCTCAATTACCGGGTTTCTTATCGGATATTACCTCTCTGGTAGATATCGTTTTTCGTGCTTTTCTTGCAAATGGGAACCACCCATTGACCCCGCTTGAATTAGCGGGGCGAACAGGAAAAGATGCTGGGTTGATCTTAAGAACCCTGTCAGGCTCGCAAGTCTACAAAGGTCTCCGCCCATTTCAGCTATAGATCATTAGTTAGCCCCTGTAGCGCAACGGACAGAGCACCAGCCTTCTAAGCTGTTGGTTGTGGGTTCGAATCCCACCAGGGGCGCTCATTTTCAAGAAGTTTGGATCAGTTTCTTTCTGGGAGCGAGGAAATATGATAAACGTAAATAATAAGACCTCCTTTGGCAAGACGAAAGAAGCATCCTCGCGTACTAATAATAACGCTGTCGATTTTGTCTCCACTATTGACAACTGGCATTTGGTTGTGTATCAAAACGCCTGGCACCCGCCTACTGACATCTTTGAAACCGAAGAGGCCATCATCGTTCGAATTGAAATTGCAGGGATGGATAAGTCGGGTTTTTCGATCAATTTGGATCAAGATCATCTCACTGTTCGCGGCTCTCGGATGGATACAGCAGCACATGGCGCCTTCTATCAGATGGAAATCCATACGGGACAATTCTGTGTTAAAGTCAAATTGCCGGGTTTGTTAAGTATTTCTTCAACTACCGCAGAATATCAGGATGGTTTCCTTACTGTCATTTTGCCCAAAGCATAAGACTTTATTAGAAATTTCCAAGGTTAATAACACTTCTATGCCACAATCACCAACGCGTCCACGGCTCAAACAAATCCCACAATGGGATGACGAGGAGGACCAAGAGAAAGCTTTTGTGTTTTCTGATTCTTGGATCAATATCTTGGGCTCCCCTTCTGGAAGTGCGATCCAAGAAGGTGAACAGGTTGATATTACTTCTCCTGAAATCCTCCCGATCCTACCATTGCGGGGACTGGTTGTATTTCCTCAAACCGCTGTTCCGTTGACAATAGGTCAACCTCGCTCGATCAAACTTGTGGACGATGTAGTTGCCGGCGAGCAACGCTTGATTGGTTTAGTGACCAGCAAGAACCCTGATATTGAAACGCCAGGGGCTGAAGATTTATTTGGGATAGGCACTTTGGGAATAATTCATCGCTTATTCCGAGCTCCAGATGGCACCATCCGGCTTCTGATCCAAGGACTAAGCAGATTTAATATCATTGAATATACACAACAAGAACCTTATTTTAAAGCCCGGGTCAGCCCAAGGCCGGAAATTATCGAAACAGGGATTGAAGTTGAAGCATTAAGTCGAAACGCGCGCGATCAATTTGAACATATTGCTGGATTAATTCCTTCGATTCCGCGCGAGTTGATTGGCACAATCTCTTCCATACAAGACCCCCTCCAAACAGTATATACTATTGCCAATTTTCAGCGTATGGAATTGAACGACGCTCAAACCATCCTGGAGCAGGATTCCTTGATGGATAAATTGCGTAAACTCGTTGCGATACTTACCCGGGAGAGCGAAGTCCTGGACCTGGGCCAAAAAATACAAAATGAAGCTCGTTCAGAGATTGAAAAAGTTCAACGCGAATATTTCCTTCGCGAGCAGATTCGGGCAATCAAGAAAGAATTAGGAGAGATTGACGAACAAGCCGCTGACATCGAAGATCTGCGAGAAAAGCTTCAAAAAGCAAGCCCAACCGAAGAGGCCTTAACCATGGCCAATCGCGAGATGGATAGATTGACCCGTCTTCCTACAGCAGCGGCTGAATATGGAGTTATACGAACGTACATTGAATGGATTGCCTCGCTCCCATGGAAAAATCGAGAAGAAGACAACCTTGATATTGAACACGCCCAAAAAATACTCAACGAAGATCATTATGGATTGGACGAGATTAAGAGAAGAATTATTGAATTCCTCGCGGTCCGAAAACTGCGCATGGATAGGAAGTCGGCTCTTAGCGCCCTCCCCGATCAAGATTTGATCCGCCATGAAAGAGAGGGGGGTATCCTGTGTTTCATTGGTCCCCCCGGAGTTGGAAAAACATCCCTTGGTAAATCCATTGCGAGAGCAATGGGAAGAAAATTTCTACGCATTTCATTAGGCGGCATGCGCGACGAAGCTGAAATTCGCGGACATCGCCGAACCTATATAGGAGCAATGCCCGGAAGGATTATTCAGGCCATCCGCCGAATCGGATCCCAGAATCCAGTTTTCATGCTGGACGAAATCGATAAGATTACGATGGATTTTCATGGAGATCCAGCAGCGGCCCTTTTGGAAGTTCTTGACCCTGAACAGAACATTGAATTTAGAGACAACTACCTTGAGGTAGCCTTTGACCTGTCTCAAGTTATGTTTATTACCACCGCAAATCAAGCAGAGACAATCCCAGCTCCATTACTAGACCGCATGGAGTTAATCAGACTGGCGGGGTATACCGAACAAGAAAAAGTGCAAATTGCCACTCACTACCTTATTCCTCGCCAAATAAGAGAAAACGGATTGCTCGATAATGAAATTCAATTTGAAGATACCGCTTTAGTTTCAATCATTAATAATTACACCCGGGAGGCTGGAGTAAGAAACCTTGAAAGACAAATAGGTGCAGTTTGCCGGAAAATAGCTGTTAAGGTTTCGTCCAAGAAAAGCCATCGACAATTTATTATAAAATCATCGCATTTAAAATCAATGATAGGGCGGCCGTTGTATTTGAGCAACAATGAAATTAACCGACGCACATCCATCCCGGGTGTAGCAACAGGGCTGGCATGGACACCATTTGGCGGCGATATATTGTTTATTGAGGCCACAAGCATGCCTGGCGGTAAGAGCTTTAACATAACCGGCTCGGTTGGCAATGTTATGCAAGAATCAGCGCAAGCTGCGCTATCTTATATTCGCACAAATGCTGTCTCTTTAAATATCGATCCAAATTTTTACAACAAACTGGATATTCATCTTCACATACCATCCGGGGCACAGCCCAAGGATGGTCCATCAGCCGGCGTAACTATTGCAACTGCCATAGCGTCTCTATTATCAAATATTTCTATTGATCCAACCGTAGGAATGACTGGAGAAATCACATTGCGAGGGCAGGTTCTTCCGGTTGGCGGAATAAAAGAAAAAGTATTAGCCGCTCACCGGGCCGGGTTAAAAACGATTATCCTTCCTCGTGAAAATAAACTTGATTTAGAAGGAATCCCCAAGGAAATTCGAGCGTCTTTACGATTTGTGTTCGCTGACACGGTGGATGATGTATTCCGCCTTGCACTTCGCAAAGATAGGAAACGTAACACCCTGTCTTCCAACCATCCTGACCAGTAACCAGAGAAGCAAATATGCCAAAAATCGCGATTATTGAAGATGATGACACCATGCGTTCCCTTCTAAAAACTTTACTCGAAATTGAAGGGTTTGAAGTGTCAGCCGCAAATCCCGACGACGATCTCATGGAAGTGATCCTCTGCGAAAATCCTGAGATTGTATTGTTAGATGTGCATCTAAAAACCGGGAATGGCATTTCATTGTTAAAAAACATAAGAGAAAACGAATCCACTCGTTCATTGGTTGTATTTATGACATCCGGAATGGATCTTCAAGACATCTGTATGCAGAACGGAGCGGATGGTTTCTTGCTAAAGCCATACATGCCGGATGATCTAATAAAATTAATGAGAAACGCTCCCTCAAAACTCGAGAAAAAACAATAGGAGAGAATTACTTGCCTAAAAAACCAACCAACCCCGATTTAAAGTGGTATTCTGCAGATTTGCATATTCACACACCTGCTTCCAGCGATTACCAACAGCCCGAGACTACCTACCTGGATATTCTTCAAAAAGCGGAAGCCCGCGGCATGGATATTATTGCAATTACCGATCACAATACAATTTCTGGTTACAGGAAAATGCGGAAGGAGTTTGAAGAACTTGAACTCCTTGAAAAATTAAATCGTCTCCTTCCTGAAGAAAAGCATCGCCTCGCTGAATACCGCCGTCTTTTTCAAACCTTGCTTATTCTGCCAGGTTTTGAATTCACCGCTACTTTTGGATTCCATATTCTAGGAATCTTCCCTCCCGATAAACCCATCCGCGAAATTGAACACTTGCTTCTCGCTCTTAACATTCCTCCTGCCCTGTTGGATGAGGGATCTCAAGTCGTAGGGGCGACAACAGATGTTCTTAACGCGTATCTACTGATCAACAACGCAGGCGGATTAGTTATTGCCGCACACGCCAATTCCAGTAATGGTGTTGCGATGCGTGGTTTCAACTTTGGAGGCCAAACCAAAATTGCCTATACGCAAGACGCAAATTTACATGCACTCGAAGTGACTGATCTGGATCAAAAAGGAAAACACGCCACGGCAACGTTCTTCAACGGCACTAAACCTGAATATCCACGAAGAATGCATTGTATTCAAGGGTCTGATTGTCATCGCCTCACTCAAGATCCATTGAGGAAGAAGAACTTAGCTTTAGGAGAGCGTGCCACTGATTTACTACTCCCGTACCTCTCATTTGAGGCGATTCTCGCATTGTTTAACGGTAACGATTTTTCAAGAACTCGCCCTCGCCGTCACAAAGAAGAACCAGTTTATGATTTCATTCAAGTCGCAATAGAAGAAGGACCTAATATTGTTCAAGACTTCCATGAATCTATCACTGCTCGCGGTGGAAAGCTCTTCTCGATACTTACTGATATTTGCGCATTTGCTAATACCAATGGCGGAACGCTTTATGTTGGTTTATCGGCCGATTTACGACAACCCCCTATTGGAATCTCAGCTCCCGAGCAAGCTGTTACTCAATTAGAGAAGGAGATTAGCTCCCGTATCAGCCCTCCTCTAGCTTGCACGCTCGACATTCATGACTATAAGGGCAAAAAGATATTGCGAATTCTTATTCCCCGAGGCGATGATGCACCATACGCTCTGGACGACAATAAGATCTATGTTCGAAACGAAACAGATACCGAATTGGCAGTTCGAGATGAAATTGTAGGCTTGGTGCTGCGCGGAAAACAATCAACGACTACTTCGGTTGACACGATCAAACCTGAAGCGGCCATACTCATCGAGAATCCAGCCCCGTCTTTAGAAGAACCGTCCATCTCATCCCCGAGAACTGGTGTGGAAGTTGTTTCCTATCAAGACCGAGATAAGACACGCTATTATACTGTCAGAGATCTACGAAACGGGAATGTAGTCAAGAACGTGACTATTTCTTCAGCACGTCGGTTGTGGCATTACGCAATCACCCGATTTAATGATCTTATCAAAGAATTGCCTTCCTCGGTTCTTTGGCAGGGCGATATTGGCCTGATTAAGAAGTACAAGCAAGGGAACACTACCCTTTACGATTTGATTCATCGCGAAGGAAATACCTATCGCTATTTCTTTGGGGTTACTCCCAATGGAATTCACGGATCCTGGAAAGTATTTGGGGATGAAGATGAAAGTTGATCCTACACGAGTCGGAATAATTACCGTTTCCGACAGATCGGCACGCGGTGAGCGCCCCGACGCTTCAGGGCCTGCACTCAACCAGGCGGTAACAAAACTGGGTTGGAAGGTTATCCGCTCCACAATCATTCCTGATGATTTGGATCAATTGGTCAATACCTTGATAGAATGGTCGGATTCCAGTGAGTTTGATCTTATCTTAACAACCGGAGGAACGGGCCTATCTCCCAGCGATGTTACTCCCGAAGCCACACTTAAGGTTATTCAAAGACTGGTACCGGGAATTCCAGAGGCAATGAGATCAATAAGCGCGGCAATCAATCCTCACGCCATGCTTTCCAGAGCAATAGCGGGCACAAGATATTCTACACTAATTGTAAACCTTCCAGGTAGCCCTAAAGCAGCGGTTGAAAATCTCGCTGCGTTTCAAGAAGTAATCCCCCATGCCGTTCAATTAATACGGAACGACCCATCTTCTGAGGCCGGCCATTTCTCTGCGAGTCTTACAGGTTAAATGGTTCGCTCGAGAGCCATCCCTAAATCATCCCCGCGCGAGATAAGTACCACGGGGATATTCTTATTTCTAAGACTCAACGCCATATTCCTGACTGATGCTGCTCCGCCAAACGATTCGGGGTCGACAAAGACAACCACTGGGCGTAAATTACGAGAAAGCAATGACTGTGCTGAATAGGCCACGCTGTCATTATTGGATGCAGTCACCAGGACTACCGTACTACCTCTTTGAATATGCTGGACTTGCGCCTGAACAAGTCCATGCAGCGGCATGTTTCCAGCACAATGTAAAAACGCCAGGGTTTCTAAAATTTTATCTTGTTGACGAACTCCCTTTTCCGCAGGAAGAACGGTTAAAATTTGGCCTGCGCAAGCTAGGCCAACTGCTTGTCCATCCCGTATAAAATAACCGCTAATTGACGCGGCTAAACTTACACAATATTCAAAAGTATCCATGGGAAGAGTGATATCAAATCGATGCCTCCAAAGCCATATCTTGTCCACTTTTCCCCCGTCAATATCTAATTCTCTGCGATAATGTGCGCTTTTCTCTCCATCGATAATAATCCATACATCAGACTGAGGATCTTGTTCAAACTCCTTCACCATTAGATCACCTTTTCGTGCTGTGCTAGCCCAATGGATACGACTGAGGGAATCTCCTGATGCGTATTCCCGAATCCCGGCAGCATGAGGCGTGACCTCGTGGGTCTTTCTTCTTAAAGCCCTTCCGCCGGGTAAGAGCCCAGGAGGGAAAGGGAAGCGATGAATTCTTACAAGATAAGGTAAAACAACTAATTTTTCGCCCTTGCCAATTTCTCTTATAATTCCAAACATACCGAATGGATCGCCAGAAGAAATGAGGGTTGGCCCTAACGTGAATTCTCCTCGTTGGGTGAGCAAAGTATACGAAGAATATTTTCGCACTTCCTTGGGCTCTATCCAAGATATCGCCCGAGATCCTGCAGGTATTGGCATATCTGAACCATCTTTTATTTCGATAAGAAACCGAATCATTCGGTACAGATTTCTTATTTCGTATTTTTCTTCAAAGACTTCCCCTAATTGCTGTCTCAGTCCTTTGGCTTCGCGCTTCACATCAATTCCTTGGACGGAAAAATGGGTCCAAATCGCGCTAAAAATGATTAGGCCAATACAAAAATAGACCAACCGGCTATATATATCCGATTTCGTCGTGAGTGCTCCCAAAAATGCTCCCAAGAGCACCAGCAGGACAATCCAAAACGTTTTCTTGGGTCTCATTCAGTACTAAATATCACCCTTGCGGCCCAAATCACCACCGGGAACAGGTGTTTTTGATAGAATTCCAGCAATGACCTGCGCGGCCGTGATGTCTCGTAGACGAGCAGCGGGGCTGACCATGGTACGATGCGCCAATACATACTCTGCCATAACTTTTACATCATCGGGTAATACATAATCGCGCCCATCAACCGCGGCCTTAGCTTGTGCAGTGCGGAATAATCCAAGACTGCCTCGAGGGCTTGCCCCTAGATAAACATCCGAGCTTTCTCGTGTTGCCCTGGTCAACTCAACCATGTATCTCTTAATCCCCGCAGAAACATAAACGTGCTTAACCGCTTCCTGTACCAGTTGCAGTTCGTCTGAAGTAACAACTGCTTCGAGATCTTCGATCGGATGATGCAATTGTTGTATTTCCAAAACACGAATCTCGTCTGTTACCCCCGGATATCCCAGGCGTATTCGCATCAAAAACCGGTCCAATTGAGCCTCGGGTAAGGGAAATGTGCCTTCATACTCAATTGGATTTTCTGTAGCCAACACCATAAAGTGTTGAGGAAGCTTATGCGTAATTCCGTCCACAGTAACCTGACGCTCTTCCATGGCTTCTAATAATGCCGATTGCGTCTTGGGAGTTGCGCGGTTGATCTCGTCCGCCAATACAATCTGAGCCATCACTGGCCCTGGTCGAAATTCAAATTGCCTCGTTACCTGATTAAATATCGAGACACCGGTAACATCGCTGGGCAACATATCCGGCGTGAATTGAATCCGGCTGAATTGACAACCTAATGATTTCGCAAGGCTGCGCGCCACCATTGTTTTTCCCACGCCCGGAACATCCTCAATCAATAAGTGCCCCTGGCATAATAAACCAACTATTATTAGATCTAAAACATTACGTTTTCCAACAATTACTTTTTCAAGGTTTTGGATAATATGTTGAGCAAAAGGACGAACTTGTGCGATATTTGCATCCATCATCTCAGACATGTTTATTTTTCCTTCCGGGAATATTTTTCTTTTTTCGTTCTCTGAATTATATATGAAGAAATCAAAAACACACACCCCCCAATCGTTAAAATCCCGCCCAACACAGAGGAATTAGGCGAATATCGAAAAATAACCTGGTGGTCACCCTTGTCTAAAATCACACCCATAAACAGGTAGTTTGCGCGAAGCAATTCGCGTTCTTGTCCATCCACAAGTACCTGCCACCCAGGATACCACGTATCTGCAATTACAAGAATTCCGCTTCCCGAAAAATTTACATTTAATTCCAAATATCCCGGTTTATTTACTATCTCTCGAGTTATTGGTTGGATAGTCTTTTCGTTCTGACTATTTGTTTTAAACTCATTTCCCGCTGGGACCTCAATGATTGCTTTCTTAAGCTTCTCTCCCGACTTTATTGCTTTTACCTCATTGCAGAGAATCTCCCATGCCTCATCAGCATTTTGAACGCTAGTGAAATTATCATACCATTGATACCTCCCCCAAGCCTCCAATTTTACAAACCGTACACCTTGTGGTAATGTAATAATTCTCTGCTCCCACACACCCACATTCATCAATTTAAGCCAATTGATCAATTCGTCATCTGGCAAATTTTCTAAGTTCGCCATCCATCGAGCATACCGCTCGGGGACAAGCGGATCAAAGTTATTTACAGAAGGAACTCCATGTAGAAGATTCATGTTTGGAAGCAGGATTTTTTTTATGACATCCACTTGCTCAATAGGGCGGAAATCCTTGAATCTTAATATCCTGGAATACTTGATCAAATACTCATCATGTTTTGATATAAACAATCTTTCCCCGTTTTCTTGTGTAAGATTACCCCAAGTCGGATCGTTGGTTTCGGTAAATAGCGACTGGTTTGTAATCGGTACAAGAAAAGACGAGAACACAAGAAGATCCAATGCGATCCATCCTACAACAACCGATCTCCAAATATTCATTTTTCTCGCGTTATTCTCTCGCGGCATCAAAATTACACAAAGGCTAGCCGCGAGTGCAGAACCCCCAGCAATTACCGTTGATTGCACTAAAGTAGTCTCGATGGACTTAAGTGCAAACCAAGCCACAATTGCACCCAGAGTAAGCGCGAGCGCTGCTGTGAAAATCAACTTCCACCGGTTCCGAATTTTTTTGGAAGGGGTGCGCCAATTATCTCCAGCGACACTAGCTAACACAATCAATAGAAATTGAGCAATAATCATCCATCTGGTCGGAGAATTGAACATGTTAAACGTGGGCGCGTTGTTATATAAGAATGGGAAAATTGGCGTGAATTTACCCATTGCCAAAATTAATACCAATAATATTAGAGACCATGAAAGTCTTATCAACGTGGAATACTTCGCAGTCCCCTGATCATTCTCGTGTCTCTTAAAAAGCTGGGACAAGGTACTTAAAGCAAGAGCGAGAGGAAGAAAGCCAAAATATAGAGCATCCTCCCAATAACTGGCATACCCCCAATAGGTTCCGACCCCGGGATTTCCAAACAAATCAGGCGCCGCAATAGTAGCTATTCGCCAAGGCCAGAAAGAATATGTCATTGCATTGTCATAAGCAACTGCATCCGAGCGCTGCGATTGTGCCAAATATTCTGCCGTAGGTAAAAGCTGAACGGACGAAATGATTATTGCAATAGATACCGCAAATACGAACCTGAGCACGCCAAGGCAAACCACCCGCCAATTACCGCGTATAGATAATCCTACGACTAACCACACCCCCGTCAATATCCATGTGTACCAGGTAATTTGGGCGTGTCCGGCTAGAAGTTGCATGGTCAGACATAAGATTAATTCTAAGAGTATCCACGGGGGAAGTTTATCTTTGTCTTCAGTCGTTATAGAGTGAACCGGCGCTGCGATCTTGCTAACCGCGCGAATGATCCAGGGTAGCCAGGAAACAGCCCAGATAATACTAAAGAATTCCAGACGCCCAACAAGGAACCCACACAACTCAAAAGAAATTCCGGCAATAACCTGGCCGAATTCGCCCACCTCTAATCGGCGCATAAGCATTGCCATCCCCCAGCCCGCCCACACTAAATGAAAAACGCTAAGTAGTGAATATCCCCATGCAATCCATCCTCCCCCACCTAAAAACCCCAAAATGTATAATAGCCAATTCAGTGGGTAATAGAATCCCACCTGGTAATTCGCCACCAGAGGGGCGCCCATCCCATTCAAAGGATTCCACAAGACGGAATTTCCAGCAACGATATTCTGAACGATATAACTTTGCCATGGAATAAATTGAAAAGATGGAGTTCCCCAGAAAATCACTTTTCCACAGATTAATGGGATAAGGAATAACAAAACGGGTGGAAAAGCGGTGATAAATTCAACCCTGTGCTTCAATATAAATTTACTCATTGTCACATTTCTCTGTTTCTGGATAAAGGAAAATTGGATCGCTGCTGTTCTCTTTGGGCATCTGTCCATGGATGATCCAGAAAACCACAAGTCCAATAACGGTCATTACTTGAATAATAATCCCCATGAATAACAAAGGGGGCTCAAAACTAAACTTGACATTGTGAACCCCCGCGTCCAACTTTACAGATCGAAAAAGTCCATCAACTGACAACACATCGTCAATCTTGTTGTCAACGCTAACCTTCCATCCAGGATAGTTGATTTCCGATAGAACCAAGTAGCCGGGGCCTTCAGCACGAACAAGGACCTGGTTGGGCGTTCTGGAGGTTGAAAGAACCTGCTTATAATCAGTTGGGCTATCTAATTCGGGTTGAACCCATGCGGCCGGCCGTAGATCAAGATTTTCGTAGATTCTATACGAATTTGTTGTATTTATCAGAATCAGATCCCGAATCTCCACATCGTGGTCTGTAATCAAATATCGCACATTCAATTTTCCTAGCAAAACTGGATTGGGAGTGAATTGACCATAATCAATTACACCCAGATCTGATGCTGACGGGGGAAGCAAAATACTGTAATGGGTTACCGGGATTCCAGAAGCCATACTGAAATAATTAACGTAAGCTCTCAATTGAAGCGGATCTGCACCTCCTATTAAACGTAGATTATGCTCAGCCGACATCTGTTGCGGCAACGAGTTGTAATCTTCCGAATACACTCTGTTTTCCTGCAAATCAACGGGCGCAGCTGAAAGATCAATACCCTCCGACAAGACATCAACCTTGGTTCGGAAATTAAATTGAGTAAGACCAACGCCAACCAGATCAATAATAGTGATTAGAATAATCCCGACCGCCAGCACATCCCTTCCAATTATATTTCTCATTCTCATAATTAACAGGAATACTACAGATGTGATAACAACACTTCCCCATATAAATTCTACAGGGAATTGCTTTAACAAAAACCACATGCCAAACGTGATTACCCAGACAATAAATACCAGAATTACCAACCAGGTGAATTTCTTCTTCATGAAAGAAGGTAGACTATCACGATCTTTCACCCACCATTGTATTCCCCCGGCGGACAAAAAAGAAAATGCAAACCCGCTGATGAACAATAGGCGGCTTGGTACCCGCAATTGATTGACCCCGGGAAGCGTAAAAACCCATGATAATAACGGATTGTAACTACCCAAGGAAGCCAGCAAACTGAATGCCAAGACAGCTATCCAAAATCTGTATTGTCCTCTCAAAGATGGCACAACAAGAACCCAAACAAACATCAGAATTGAAACGGCACCTGGATATACCAACCATTCTGCATAAGAGCCAAAATTTGGGAAAATAAGTCCAATCATATTTAATGGTGGAAGAGAATTGATCAAGACATCAGAGCCAATCATTTCACTTCTTGTAGATAATGAAGAATATTGAAATAGAAGCAGAACGAGTGGAGCAGCCAGCATGATCCCGACAATCACTTGAGCCAGAAATCTCCCCCCCTCTCGGATAAGTTCTCTGAAGCACAAACGCCAATGTTTAATTCTCTTTGAGCCAGCGGTCAAATAAAAACTATAACAACCCCATAAGACTGTAGTATACGCCGCCCATCTTACATCAGCCAGAATAATCAAGACAAAAGACGTGACGGCCGAGATAGAAAAATTGTATGGATTTCTTTTTTGAGCAAACATAAGCCATGGCGTCCAACTCACGGCATAAACTAATGTCACGTGTCCTGCAGCAAAATGGCCAAAAAGCTTGGGCATCAGCTCAAAAATAAGTCCGCCAGTGATCGCTGGAAGGGTGTCAAAACCCGTTTCTCGCAAGAACAGATACATTCCAATCCCTGCCAATACAACATGAATTAGAATGGTTAGGTTAAACGCCAATGGCAAATCTAAAAGAAATTGTAACCAACCTGGAAAATAGAATAGACCAGACAATGGATTTGCAATAAACGGGTAACCGGAAAGAATTGTCTCAGACCATAAAGGAATTTGCCCCCATTCTGTCAAAGAATACCTTACATAAACTGCATTGGGAAAATGAGTTACCGCGACATCAGAATACGGGGACTGAAATGGATAAGCGAACTCATTCAAATGCGGAATATAAATAATTAAAGGGATGGTCAACAGGATTAGGAGGAGGAATTTTTTTTTCATTTAAGGCTCCGCCAGATCACATATGACAACATCCTCTACTCGGAAGACCTCATGACAACTTGCCGGTAATCCGTTGATCTCTTCCTCTCGGGGTCCCCAGAAAATATAATCTACCCCTAGCTGCTTTAGGAGCCCGGCATCCATTATATCCCAGGGCGCCCCGTAGAAATCCTCAACAAATTCCTTCTCTGTCTCAGCGTTAGCCGTCTCGAAGGGATGCCCGTAGACCACTCTCCTGCCAGTTAAAGCCGGAATATACATTCCGGTCTCTGGTGAACTCAGAAATACAGCATTGACATCTGTATTATCCATAATCCAAGCAAAAGCTAATTGTTCACTCTTCTCATAATACAATAATGAATTCCTCGATTGAATTCCGAATATTCCTAACATGATGATCAAGAATGTGGTTATGATCGAAGAGCCAATAAAAACAAGCCATAAACCTTTCTTTCGGTATCGGTTAATTAATTGCTGCAAGCCCATGCCTCCCAACACAAAACAAGGAATGGCATAAGCAAACATAAATCGCCTTTGTAACCCAAACGGGAAGTAAATTAATATCAATCCTATGATCATCCAGATTGCCAGCAGACGGACAGGTTCCGAAGCAAATACTTTTTTTCTGTATTGCCAAACCTCATAGATTGCGAAAACTATCGCCGGCGAGAAAGAAATCAGAAAATCCCATAAGGATGGCGAAGGTGTTTGGTTTTGAGAATTCCAAATTCTTAATAATGGATCTTGTAGAGTAAACCAATATTGGTAAGCCACAATAGGAGCGCCACTTATCAACAAGAACAACAAATTTCCCGGGGCCAATTTTCTTTCTTTGAACCACAGCCATAAGGTTTCTCCACCAATTGCCATAAGAGCTATCAGCAGTCCAAAAGGCATAATAATCGAGAGCGCAAATCCATTGATAGCCAGGATTATTTGCCTGGTAGGAGAACCGTACTTGTTGGCTAATAGTACCCACAATAGACACGCCATCCCTAATGGGAAATGCGGATTTTCATACATTGAGAGAAACGGGAAAGCTTCTGCAACCCAAAAATCAGATGTCGTTACACCAAAAAAGAAGGGTAGCCACCCCAGCCCGGTCCCCAATAGGATTATGAAAAACAGCTTGTCGATAATGGGCGGGGACTCCGAAAAAGCCCAATTTAGGAATTTCCATATTGACCAAATCAACCACGCACTAGCCAGAATACGGACCGCATGAAACAGGACGATCAGAGAAATCCCCAACCACTTTGCAAGATGTCCTAGAAAAATATAGAAAAGAAATATATAAATGCCTTCGCTTACATCAGCAGAGTATAAAAGATGAAATTTCCAATCTCCATTCCATCCCAGCTGCATTTTTGCTAAATAGCTGTTACCATCTATTGGGTTCAATAAGAACCCCCCGAAAATTTTGTCATCAACTGTCATTGCAAGCAGATAGGGAAGAGTGATCAAAAGCAATAACAAAATGATTGAGAAGATTCGAGTACGATGGGACATGATTCTAAGTATAAATACAAATACCGAATTCGGCAATTGAAGGAAGAACAAATACTTGCCTTACAAACAAAGCAAATCTATAATGGATACATGAATGTAGTCACCCACCTTTTCCAACTCCAACAACTTGACCATCATTTAGATAAGATAGAATCCCGCCTGGCCGAAATCTCTGCGTTACTCGGAAAGAGTGATATTCTCACGATAGCGGAGAATAAAAAGAGGGAATCTCACTTAGCCATGGATGCTGCAGAACGAAAGCTGAGCGAACTCGAAGATTCCACGAAAAAACAACGCCTCAAGATATCAACCGACGAATCCTCTCTATATGGAGGCAGGATTCACAATCCAAAAGAATTACAGGATCTCCAAACAGAGATCGCTTCGCTAAGGAAACATTTGGCAGAATTAGAAGATGATCAGTTGGACGCAATGATATCTTTTGAGGCCGCTGCTGAAAATGTGCGTCTGGCTGACGCTGCGTTTTCACTTGCGCAGGCTGAAGATATAGAATTAAAATCTGCGTTACGGGGGGAATCAGCTGCCCATCTTAAACAAAAGGATTTGCTGCTCGCCGAGAGAGAAGCCGCAGCGCGTTCAATTTCTCCGGATTTAATGAGCGTTTACTTGCAGCTGCGAAAGCAAAAGCGAGGAACCGCAGTGGCACTAGCTCGCGAAGGTGGTTGTTCGGCCTGCGGTGCTACGTTGCGGCCCGCCGAAATACAGGCCGCTAAATCATCTTCTCAAATTACTTATTGCTCTTCTTGCGGTAGAATTCTCTACATGGGATAATCCAATGCAAAATTTTCGTTTTGATCTCATGTCCTTTTGGTTAGGTTTCCTGTCTGCGACCATCGTGTGGGGATTAATCACATTTATCCGCCCTCGCCTTCCCAGACTTCGAGCTTTCATAACGAAAACGATTAGTGAAATCCGTTCCCGCAATAATGCTGGTGTCGATGCCTTGGTTCGTCGGGAGGCGCTAAAACGAGCGCAAAGGATGCACCTGGCGGGTAGTATGTTTGCCCTGGATGAAATCTTGATCAAGCCCCGCCTGATAGCCCCCCCCGCTCAACTCGATTCGATAGACCCCTCATCATCAGACACCTTGATCGATCAGACGGTTCCTTATACGCCAGATTGGCCCGAGTTATCCACTTCATATGCAGTGACAACAATATCATTACCCGAAGCCATGCAAAATGGGGCAAATGTCGCTCTAATCGGAGAGCCTGGAAGCGGCAAGACCGTTGCGTTAGCACATTTTGTTTCTTTGGTTGCTCGGAAATCACCGGAGGCGGGGTTATTCGCTGACTTTATCCCTTGCCTCGTCAACATCAAAGATATTAATCTGAGTGCGATCGATAGCCAAGACCCTACCGACGTATTAATAAAATCTATTACAAGTCAATTTTCAATATTAGTTCAACCCCAGATACCGGGATACCTTCGAAGGAAGCTGAACGAGAAATCAATCCTGCTCCTGGTCGACGGCCTTGACGAACTCCCGCCCTCAGAAATTCATCAAGCCAGCGGATTCGTATCGAGTCTGCTAGCAAAGAATCCGTCATTGCGCATTGCACTTGCCGGCTCGCCTTCATACTTGAATGGTTTCTTAGAGCTTGGCTTTTATCCCCTATCGCTTGCGGGGTGGGGTTATTCAGAGCAAACTCAATTCTTACATGAGTGGGGTTATCTGTGGTCATCACATATCACTCCCGAGGTAAGAAAACAGACCGAAATCGAAGAAGTCCCCCTGCATTTGATGAACAACTGGCTTGAATCCGATCACGTTGTCTACACACCTTTTGAATGGACGGTCAAAACTTGGTTATCTTTTTCGGGAGAATCGAACGGATATAATGGCATCAATTGGCTAGATATCTTTGTTCATCGGTTTATCAAAGAGCCGATAATCCGAAACGGTATGGAGAAATTAGCTCTCAAATTATGCTCTGAGGGAAAGGCAACGTTATCCTTCTCGGATTGCGAAAAGTATCTTTCTGGTTTACCGGCCGAATCCCTTCTTATGAAATTGGATAATCCAGTTCCCGAAGATCCATCTGTTGCCGTGAATTCGACCGGAAAATCCAAGAAGACCAAAGAGCCTCGTAAATCTCTCGGGGGAAGGATTTTAGAAATCCTAATCCAACAAGGATTTCTTGTGGAATATACCGGCGAACAAATCACATTCCTGCATCCAATAATAACAGGCTACCTTTCAAGCTTTGCTGTTCAACAAGAGCCACCTGCGGAAATCATCAATAATTCTAATTGGTTGCTTGCCAGGGTAAGCATGCAATACACCGCCGCTCAAACACCGAATGCTCCATGGATTGAAACATTGATCAAGAGCGATCAATCGCCTCTACTTAACGACGTCCTTATGGTTGGGCGCTGGATAAAGGACGCGCCATTAAATGCCCCATGGCGATCAATTTATATGAAGCGACTTATTGGTCTTTTACAGTCAGAGAGCCTACCAATCGCGCTTCGCGCCCGACTCTTCAGTGTTTGTATTTCCGCTAACGATCCCTCCATGCTCATGTTGACCAAGCAGTTCATTTCTTCAAAATCACATATTATCCGTCGCCTGGCTGCATTAGTATTTGGGGCTTTACCGGGAAACAAGAACATAGATCAACTATTGGAATTGATCGCCGATCCGGTTATTGACGTGCGCAACGCCGCCTGTCTTGCATTGGCCGCTATTCACACCCCGGCTGCCAGTGACGCACTTATTGATATTCTGCTAAAAGGCGACGAATCCTTGCAACAGGCAGCCGCGGAATCGCTTGCGTATCGTGGCGAAGAGGGTTGGAATATTCTGCGGGAAGCCATTACAGCTCCAGATCTATTGGTGCGGCGAGCAGCAATCTTGGGACTTGCACGTATTCACGAGAAATGGGCACTTGATTTGTTAGAAAAAGTTGCTGTTGAAGATGGACAATGGGTTGTAAGGAATGCAGCCGTTCATATGCTAGAAGAACATCAAAAATCACATCTTCACATTCCGGATGTACTCCCCCCTGCCTCTCAAGCCCCGTGGCTGCTGGAATATGCCGCAAAAAAAGGAGTAGGATTACGCCCCGACCAAACACCAACCGATATGCTTATAGACGTGTTAAAAACAGGCTCCTCTGTAGAACGCATTGCCGCATTAAGATATCTTCGCCTCGCGAATGAAGAAGGAATTATTGGTGCCATATATCAGACAGCTTATCTTGAACAAAATTTTGTTGCAGATGCCGGATTGTACGCCGTCTGGTTTATCTCAATTAGCGGCGCAAAACTTCCACCGCTAGCGCAATACGGTGTTGGTTGATTTCTTAAATGGATTGCCTTGATTTGAATGTCAGACTAAATTCTTAAGGATTTTTTCTTGGACAGCAATAGTGTCCATTTCCAAAACAGTTACTAATTTATCTCGCCCCGTTTGTCCGGCAACAACCTCAATCCGACTCGGCGCCACATCCAAAATGCCCGCCAGGAATTGAATCAACGCCTGATTGGCTTGGCCTTCAACCGGTGGAGCAGTAAGGCGAACCTTCACTGTTCCATCATTTAGTATTTCAGAAATCTCATTCTTGCTGGAACGAGGTGTCACACGGATCGCAATTGCTGCTCCGTTCTTGCCATCATGAAGACGAAATTTTCTTGCCATTGTAACACCTGCCTTTTACGAATAGAGAGATAAATATATTATACAACTCTTACTTATTTCTTGGCTAGTTTAACGCTAGGCGATCTCCCATAATTGCCCGGCCTATTCGAATATACGTTGCGCCTTCTTGAATGGCCACCTCATAGTCCTGGCTGGTTCCCATGGAAAGCTCTTGAAGATTCATTTGCGGAAAAGCCCGCTGCAAATAATCTCGGAGGTGCCGCATCTTCTTAAAGTAAAGCCTGTTTTCTTCAGGCGAATTGTTCCAGGGGGGCATAGTCATCAAACCACAAATTTCCAGATGCGGCAATCTTCGAATAAGATTAAGATCGCTTAGCAATGTAGGCCACATGGACTCATCGTGTACCTTCCAACCAGATTTACTTTCCTCTCCACCAACATTCATTTCCAGGAGAACGGGGAGCATCCTGCCTTGAGCTTCAAGTTTTAGCTCCAATTTCTGTGCAATCCGAATGCTATCCAAAGAATGCATCATGTTGAAATACTCGGCAATAATACCGCTTTTTCTACTCTGCAAATGACCGATCATGTGCCAGGATATTCCTGAAAGCTTCCCCATCTCAAGAATTTTGGGCAGGGTCTCTTCAGGATAATTTTCACCAAAGAGCCTATGTCCCGCCTCAACTACGGCGATGATTTTTGCAACGGGTTGAGATTTTGTGACCACAACCAGTTTAATCGATGCCGGATCTCTTCCTGCTAGCTCCGCAACCCTCTGGATGTTCTGATTAACCTGGACCAAATTTTTCTTGATGTTCATAATTCCACATCCTAATCCAACGCAATGAGGACTCCAAAACGCCCGGTCATACCGTATTCAGCTCGATGAGAATACCAATCATCGTTCTCGCACGCGGTACATATTCTTGCTACTTCGATCTGTTCCACCCCTGCTTCTTGAATAAGTATTTCGTTCGCGCGCCACAGGTCAAATCTAGTCGAATTACTTGAGTTAATCAGGATCTCATCTGCACGATTACCAAATGATCGCCTGACCCATTGGATGACATCATCCCCAATCGTATAATGATCTGGGCCAATGGATGGGCCAATCCCCGCATGTATATTTCTGGGTTGGCAAGAGAATTTTTCTTCCATGCTCATTACTGCAGCAGATACCGCTTTCTTTACCGTCCCCATCCAACCTGCATGTACAAGACCCACAACATGTTGAATTGGATCAAATAGCAATATTGGAACGCAATCCGCGAACCGCATCAATAGAGTGACCTCGGGTCGGTTGGTAATGATGATGTCGGCTTTTTGATGCTCCGCATCCAGGGCTCTGGGGTGTTCAGCACAAATAACATCGGTCCCATGAACCTGCCACACATCGAAGATCGACTCCGGCTTTCTTCCAACGCAATCAAAAATCCGTTTCCGATTTTCGATTACATGATCACGGCTGTCTCCGTTGGTTCCACCCAGGTTTAGAGAAGCCCAAGGTTCCGGGCTAACCCCTCCTTGACGAGAAAAGAAACCATGGACGATTCCCTTTTGATCAAAAGATTGAAAATGATAATACTTCAATCCGTTGCAATAACTAAAAGTCATTTATCCTCCCGGTTATGTAACTCCTGTCCTATTAATTTCTTTCTGGTAATCATTCGCAAAGTCATTTGCGCACTTTCATCTAAATATGGGAGGATAAACCAGGCAGTCAATGAACCAAATAGTGCCCCAGTAATTGTCCTAAGGAGAGGAGTGCTTTCTCGCAACGGCAGCCAATTAGGTAACTCATCCACAAGAACACCTTTTAACTGAGAAGAGCCATCTAGTAACATCGGAAGGACGCCAACAAGAACCAACAAATACCATTTTATTGGCTTTGTTCTTCTACCTGTCATCCCGTAAAAAATTCCGAAAATTAACATAGATCCAAAAATTGCAATGTCGCGTTGGCATAAAGCCGTTTTATATCCCACCTGATCATTTCCTATAAATTCACGTGCCGTTAAGAGGTCTAGCTCGGTTGTATTGCTCACTTCTTCATAGGTGATTACGTCTGGTATTTGAGCCAATGCGCGCGGGTAATAAGCTTGTTCCCCATAAAGGAACCAGGATCTGAAAGGAAGTTGATGGCAAAATGGACTATATACAGAGTAGATAACCCTCGCTGCACCCTCAGCACCAATTTTCATAAAGAAGGGAGCCAGGAACGCCCCTGCCAGGAAGAGCACCAGGACAATATTAACCACCCAGATATAGTGAGCGGACATCCAGGCTGAAAATCGTTCGGAGCGCCTTAGGGGGAGGTTTTCCAATCCCTCATGGGAATCTGATTCATCGCCCAATTTCTTGAGATGATTTTCCCTGTCGCGAGATGCACCCAGAGCGATTATTAATCGTTCCCTCGAGACATCTCCCCGTAAACTAAATGGCCCCACTTGAACCAAAGGGATATCATCTCCATAAGCCTTCTTCATTTGCTCATCTTTGTCAACATCGATTACGATCATTCGGTGAGGAATTTCTTTTTCAATTGATTTAAGATGCTCAATAACTCTGGCGCATGCTTCAGAATCGGTTTTTATATAGACTACAACATTAATCATAAGAATATTCTCCGATCATTTGAGCGGATTCTTTACCCGAATAATAATAATAATAATTCACACACTAGATTCCTTTACCGACCGTCGCTAATTGTTGGAAAAAACCCAAAAATAAAAGAATTCCAACAATGATTAACAACAATCCCATAACAATTTCCACGTAATGCATGGCTCTTCGATATCTTCGTAATGCAAATGTGACCCAGCCAATACCTAACCCGGCTGCCAAGAACGGAATGGCCAAACCTAAAGAATAGGCAGTTAATAATAAGAAGCCTTGTCCTACCGAACCGACATCATACGCAAGAGTTAGGATGGCCGTTAGAACTGGACCAACGCAAGGTGACCAGCCTGCCGAAAAAAAGATTCCCATCAGGAAGGAGGAAAAATATCCCTGACGAATTCCTCCTTGATTTTCTGGGCGAAGATCGTATTGAAGAATAGGAATCTTAATGATTCCAATCATATTCAGACCAAATATGATTATTAAAATGCCGCCGATCTTTTCAAGAATAGGCCTTAATTCGTACATCACAGCCCCCAGCGCAGAGGCAGCAAGGCCGACTAAGATAAAGACTATGCTAAATCCAAGCACAAAAGCGACCCCGTGCAAAAATGTGGTCCATCGATTTATTACTTTTGTGCCGCTCGAACTGGCTGCTCTGCCTCCAAGGTAACTGATATAAGCCGGCACCAGCGGGAAAACGCAAGGCGATAAAAACGAAGCCAACCCGGCGGTAAACGCAATTCCCAGGCTCAGGTTATCCATTGTTCTTATCTGCCTTCAACGACTTCAATCTTAGTCCCTCCCGGCATTGATACCGTCATTTCTCCCGGATTATATTCTACTTGCGGCGAAGTCCATCGAAAAATCCACTTGGCGTCTTCTGGAGAAGCGTTTACACATCCATGTGAGCGCTTTGCACCATAATCATTGTGCCAAAATGTTGAATGAATAGCCTCGCCAGTTCCCGCAAAGAGGCAAGTCCAGGCTACGCCAGGAAGATCGAAACCACCACCTGCAGATCCCCCCTCCATGTGTGTTGATATCAACTTCCGCCAAATAGGATGGCTGCCCATTGGTGTCGCAGAAACCGGTACCGGGTCTCCTTTTGCGTCAAAGGGCAATCCAGCCGATACTTTGCAAAAATAAACTTCGCGGCTTCCCTCGTAACAGGATAATGTCTCCTGGAACAAATTCACCAATATTTTTTTATCTTCGACATCAGGATTGATCGGCGAAATCTCTTCTTGCGTTATCGGACGAAAAGCTTCTGCTGATCCCCATAAAATATCACCCCGATCGTATTTTTCATTAATACGGTAATAGATTTTTCCATCCTCGCCAGTCTTGATCTGGTCAGCCCATAGAACCTGGCTATAGTAGTATCTCGGTTCATAGTTGTTTTGTAGCCAGTACCCAATCGGCGGATAATTATCCACTTTAACGTCCACAAAAGGCAATGTAACCTCAACCCACATCCCCGCAGCGCTCGTATCAGGAAATTGTGTTAGAGGAACATTAGGACGGTTCCGAACAGGCTGAAGATTTGGGGCATAAACATACCCCTGTGGAGTCTCAACCCAGCGGCTGCTGATCCGATATTCGGGAACATCCCCAACAACTTCTCGGATCCAGGCGACGACATCATCAAAATACAATTCTCCCACCGAAGCACTATCGGCAGATGGGCGTTGGCGAATGTTAACTTTTTCAACACAAACGCGCCCTAACGATTCAACTTCGGGCCATTCAACCAATTGCTTAAAGGCCTTCATCGCTGGGTGAAAAGCCATCATCCCTGCCCCTACAATCCCCAATTTAATGATCTCTCGTCGTGTAAATTTCCGGGTTATTTTTTCCATGTTTCCAAAGATAATCGGTTCTACGAAATATGTCAACCAGGAGAAATTAAAGAGCGCGAATTTCTCGGTTTTTTATCATCAGGCTGATTTTTTTTATCTCCGGACCCCAAAGTGCGTCTCCTGCCTGATATGCTACATTTCTCCGGATATTTCCATAAATTACTGCCGTTCCTTCACCCAGGATAGCATTCGGCATCATCCGTTTGCGGAGGTCGATTGCCCTTGCGGCTGTAAATAATTCTACTGCCAGAATATGAGTTACATTCTCAATGATATCTCTGGCGTGACGGGCAGCTGTTGTCGCATTTGCATTATGATCCTCTTGTTCTCCTGAAGTTGGGAGCGAATGTACAGAATCTGGGGTGGCCAGTGTTTGGTTCTCCAAAACCAATGAGGCAGCTGTATATTGAGGCATCATCAAACCAGAATTCAAACCGGCTGCTGTATTATCATCAACCAACATCGCGGGTAGCCCGCCATTAAGTTTCCCGTCAGTCAATCGAAAAGTGCGTCTCTCCGAAATTGCCCCAATTTCAGCCATCGCAATGCTCAAATAATCAGCAGCCATACCTACCGGCTCCCCATGGAAATTTCCGCCAGATAAAGCTTCGCCATCTTCAAAAATCAACGGGTTATCAGTAGCCGCATTGATTTCTCTCTGAATAATATCTTTTACGAATTCCAGAGTATCTCTGGCTGCACCTTGCACTTGGGGTGCGCACCGTAACGAGTACGCATCCTGCACCCGCCCAGAGGCATTAATAAAGGTGCTGCCCTGGAAGAATCCCCTGATATTTTCGGCGACTTTGATCTGACCAATCTGCTCCCTGGCTACATGCAATCGCTCGTCAAATGCATTCGAACATCCAAGTAAAGCCTCTAATGTTAATGCCGTCGAACCTTCTGCGACTTCTAATAAGAATTCCGCGTCCTTTACAGCCAGCGCTGCAATTGCAGCGGAGAACGTCGCCCCATTATTAATCGCCAATCCTTCCTTCGGCCCAAGAATAATTCTTGGTATTCCGGCGGATTCCATGGCTGCCTTACCGGAAACGATTTTTCCCTCATATCTAGCTAATCCGGATTCGTCTTCCTTATCATTCTCGTCGGTTGTAAAAACCAACGCCAGATGAGAAAGCAGGCAGAGATCTCCCGAGGAACCCAAAGATCCTTGCGAAGGAATGATCGGTGTGACCCCCTGGTTCAACATATCGACAAGGGTTTGCACTATCCCCAATCTCACCCCAGAAAAGCCTTTGCATAGAGTATTTGCCCGAACCAGCATTGCAGCTCTGACAATTTCAAGTGGTAGATCTTCCCCTGTTCCGACGGCATGGCTCAAAATCAAATTCCGACTCAATCGCGCCGAATCATGAGAAGGTATGCGTCGATCGGCAAAAATCCCAAAACCGGTATTAATCCCGTAAACTGGGTGGTTCCGCTCAATAATATCTTCGAGCCTTTTCCTCGAGGCCAGGATCGCCCGTTTACCAGAAGCTGAAATTCGAACTTGTTCGCCAAAACGCGAAACAGCCAGAACATCTTCGATGGAAAGGTGGTTGCCGTCTATCTCAATCATATGATCCTTCTTTTTACATTATTTTTATTCGTCTCCGCGATTTCCGCGGGAAAGCTCTCGCTGTTGATCTTTCTTGGCAATTTCCTGGCGTTTATCGTACAATTTCTTGCCCTTGGCAATTGCTATATCCACTTTTGCCAAACCGTTCTTAAGATATACACGCACAGGAACAACGGTGACACCTTTCTGACGGATCGCTTCCCACAATTCTCGAATCTGCCTCTTGTGGAGCAACAGTCGTCTCGCCCTTCGCGGATCATGGTTAAAACGATTGGCCAGGCTGTATGGAGCGATGTGAGCATTGATCAGCCAGGCTTGTGAACCATCTACTTGAACAAAAGCCTCTGCCAGACTGATTTGTCCCGCCCGAATCGATTTTATCTCACTTCCATGCAATGCAATTCCAGCCTCGAAATGCTCGAGTAAAAAATATTCAAAATGTGCTTTCCGATTTGTGGCTACAATTTTCTCTTCCATGGGTTGATTTTAACACACTATCCCCAACGCAGAATAGCCGCTCCAGATAGAGAACGGACAATAGCAATCAATATTAATGCCAGGGGTAATCCTAGCCATCCTCCAATTACAGGTCCTAACAAAGAGCCGCCCAAAATTGCGGCATTGAGAAAAATGCTATACCATGCCATATGAGAAGGCCGATCATCTTCTGGAACTTTCTCTAAAAGATAATTGTATAAAGCTCCCCCCACTAATGACCACACAATTCCACCGATCAATGAAATTACATAATAAAGGATCTCTTCTTGTGTGATGGAAAGAATTGCAGGATAAACCCCCAACAAAAATACACCAATACCAGTCACATTCTTATTCCCGATTTTATTAGTCCAACGTTCCAATTGTAAAGACCCCAAGAATACTGTTATGTTGAATAACGCTGTTCCTATGCCAATGATACGATCGCTAAATCTGAGTACATTGACAGTATAAATTGGGAAAATCGGGATAGCCAGGTATTGCGAAAAATGAAAGAAGAGTAAAAGTACTAAAACCCTACCAAACTTTCCTGTTACAATTTCAAATCGCAATCTACTCTTTCCCGCCGGTTTTACTTCACAGTTTGTCTTAACTGTCACCGGTCGGATAAACCAAAGATGAAAATTACTCATTGCGGCACCCAACCCCCCAATGGCAAAAATCATTTGATAACCGGTTTGAAGAGATTGAGAGGTCAGTATTTGACCGCACACTAATGTAGTAACAGTAGTCACCATTGCCAGCAACGCATTACGAGTTCCCACCACTCTTGCCCGCCACTCACATGGCACAGCTTCACCAAGAAGAGTATTGAAGCCTACCGAAACTCCCGTTCCGGGAATACTCATAATAAGGGTCACAAAAATGATTGCCCAGATTTGTGGCTGTGGAGCAATCAAGAACGGAAATGGAACGATCAAAATGTAAAAGATGCGCTGCGTCGCTGCCGTCCAAAAAACAGCTTTTGTGATATTCGCCTTGCCCAATAAAACTCCAAATGGCAGAGAAAACAACAGGCTCACCACTGCTGGGGCTGCATTAATTAAACCAATTTGGGTTCCATTTGCTCCAAGGCGGGCAGCATAAACTGAAAGAAAAGCGATCGTACTTCCGCTCAAAATTCCGTACCAAGACACATCCGCATAAAGATGCATGAAATTCGATCGGTATTCGGCAGGAACCGACCGGTTTGGATTGAAGCTGCGTAATATCCTGGAAACCTTCATCTGAGTTCGACCTCTTTTCAACCTGCCCATTATAACCGAGTATGGCAATTCTCTCCTCTTTGCGCCAACGTTTCAAACAATTGATATAATCGATAACTATGAAATCCCTTAAATCACAATTCCTTTTGGATCCTAAAGTTATATTCTTAAATCATGGTTCTTTTGGAGCAACTCCTCGTTCTGTGTTTAATTCTTATCAAAGATGGCAACGCAAGTTAGAGCTCCAACCAGTTGAATTCTTGGGGCGTAAGGCAAGTGGTTATCTCGCATCAGCCAGACAATTACTAGCAGAATACATTGGCACTCAGTCACAAAACCTGGTGTTTGTAACCAATGCCACTGTTGGGATTAATACTGTAGCTCGCAGCTTAATGCTTGGTCCGGATGACGAAGTTCTGGCCAGCAATCATGAGTATGGCGCATTGGATCGCACTTGGACTTTCCTAGCAGAGAAGCAGGGTTTTAAGTATATTAATCACCCAATCCCTCTACCGGTGACATCCAAGGAGGCTTTTGTGGAAAGGTTCTGGCAGGCGGTTACGCCTAGAACACGCGTGATTTTCCTGAGTCACATAACCTCACCAACAGCACTCGTTTTCCCGGTTGAAGACATTTGTAGGAAAGCCCGCCAATGCAATATTTGCACGGTCATCGATGGAGCACATGCCCCTGGCCAAATTACTCTCAACCTGGAAAAACTAGATTGTGATTTCTATTCTGGCAACCTGCACAAATGGCTTTGCGCTCCAAAGGGGGCCGCATTCCTCTATGCACATCCACGAGTACAGAACCTGGTCCAACCTCTCACAGTGAGCTGGGGTTGGCGTAGCGAAAATCCAAGTGGTTCACAATTCATAGATTACTTAGAGTGGCAAGGCACTCGTGACCTCTCTGCATTTCTGTCTGTTCCAGATGCAATCCTGTTCCAAAACAACCACTCCTGGCCTCAGGTGCGTTCAGAATGTCATAAAAATCTGCTGGAGCTGACCTACCAAATTAATAAGCTGACTGGGCTAGAGTCCATCAGTCCTCAAACCGGTGAGTGGTTCATGCAAATGGCGTCTTGCCTTTTGCCCAGTTCTATTAACACAAATCGTTTAAAAACTGGCCTTTATGATCATTATCACATTGAGGTTCCGATACTTCGCTGGGAAGACAAAGCGCTCATCCGGATTTCATACCAGGCCTATAACTCACAAAAGGATTCCCGAGAACTCCTTAGGGCTCTTCGCGATCTGTTGAAGTAATCATTGTTTTCACATCTTCCAATTCTCCCTTTGTTATCAAAGGAATTTTTCTGTCCCTGGTTCGTTTTCCAAATTTCCGTAGATTTCTATTCCAGGCTAATAATGCCCATGCGTCTGCTGGATAGTGGGTTGCGCGTGTTCCCACATTAAACCACTCCTTATTCGTAAACACCTTCATCCATTCATCCCAGGGAACAATATCCGGCGTCAAGGAAAATGTCGCTAGTGGCGAGAAGAAGATGGGGATTTTTTCAGGAAACTCACCTGCCATCTGCTGTAAGAAAGATAGGGAATCATGAGTATTGAATACCAACCAAAGGGGAAGCAAACCAGATCGTAAAACGGCGCTGCTGTCAAATTGGCTGAACATTTCAATCAAAATTCCGCGAGGGGGCTCTCCAAGCTTTTCCAGTCTTTTCTTCACTAAATAGTAAGCTGCGCGAGAATAATCATGCGGTTGTGGAAACTTCAAGTGAACAAACTGAAATCCATGCTCTTGGCAGAACTTTCGGATCACATCCAGCATGCCAGGCTCTGAACCCCACTCAGATTCGGCTCCTTCTTCAAGAGGAAAACTGTTCAATTTCCACGAAGTATGTGAAAAATTTTCCCGTTGACAATAATCTTCGATCCTTCGACTGCCTGTAAGAAATTCTTCTGCGGGAATTCCACCCCAGCCCCCTACTTGAAAAAAGCTACGCTCTCCTACCCGATACCGAAGCCATTTAGCGCCGCAGTCTAGAAACACTACAACACCGCCTGGCGCCAAATGCTCTTGAATGAAATCCTGATACAACTTTGGCAAACCCAACAATTTAATCCTCAGATGATTGACTGATTTGGTTAACCAACCGTCATGTATGGGATCAAAGTGCTGAATGGTAATAACTTCCGGATATTTGCTTGCCAACTCAAGCGAAGCGTGTTCGCATCTTTGAAAATATTCTTGTGCGTCCCCCTTAGGCGAGCCGCCTCTCAAAGTCAAGACAAAAGCCTGGGGCAGAAATGGTCCGCCCATCGCCAATGCAATTTGAGCTGCCGCACCGCCCAACGCCGCTCCTATCGTGATTGCTGGATATGTCCCTTCATGAGGTTGATAATCTCTTAATCGCTCTCTGATTAGATGATCTATCTGCAGCGATTGAAGCCGTTTCACTTCTGGAACATCTCGACCTTGCGCTCGGGGAATTAAGAATTGTGCAACGCTCTGCGGGAATAACCCAATCGTGCGCAACGCAATTCGTTGAATGAAACTAAAATGATAAGCATCGCCAAACCTATCGGCCAGCCCAGCGGCTACAGATCTCGTTACAATCGGCGATGAACTTTCTCTGCTCTCCATAATTTTAATCCGGGTTAGTTTTCCACAACTAATATTATAATTGAAACATGAATGAAGTAGCTCTTGCTCTCGGTGGTGGAGGCGTTCGCGGCGCAGCGCATATTGGCGTTATTCGCGGGCTTGAAAATGCGGGGTACCGGATAAAGGCAATATCTGGGACCAGCGCCGGCGGGATAGTAGGCGCTTTATATGCTTCAGGTTTCACGACAAATGAGATTGAACGACTTCTACGCAGGCTCATGAAATCCAAGATCTTTGGACACAAACGGGATGATGGACCATCCTTGCTTGGCTTACAAGGTTTTTTTAATATACTTCAAGAGATTTTGGGGGACAAGCAATTTTCCCAATTATCAATACCGTTTGCGTGTGTTGCAGTTGATATTCACTCTCATCAAGAAGTGGTTATTAATAGCGGTAGACTACTTGAAGCAATTATGGCCACAGTGGCAGTACCTGGAATTTTTCCCCCTCAAATCATTGGAGATGCTGTTCTTGTGGATGGCGGCGTTTTTGACCCCGTTCCTGTAAAATTAGCCCGTTGGTTAGCCCCTTCCCTTCCAGTTCTTGCGATCTGCCTATCGCCGGCTTACGAATCTTGGAAAACATTACCCGAATTAAAACTGCCTCAAGACACCCCAATTCCGGCGCCAATTCTCAACCAGTTCCTTCGGTTTCCATTAGGACACGCGTTTAAGATTTTTGCCGAATCGTCGGATTTGTCTTCGCGCATGCTGGCAGAATTACACATGCAACTGGATAAACCAGATTTAATAATTCGGCCTGATGTTGCCGAAATCGGATTATTAGACCGCATAGACGCCGAAGAAATAATCTCCCGGGGTGAGGTTGCTGTACAAGAAGCGCTCCCCCAAATTGAGCATTCTCTTTCATGGCTTGGGCAATTCTCGCGGCAATTCAGACAAATAGATCCTCCCGGCACGCTCATTGGGCTTCCGGATCGGACAAATCCGAAGAATTCATAACCCTACCTTTTACCGGTTTTGAACAAGGGCAAAAAGCCCCATCAATAGGCCTATTCCTGCTAGGACAATGATAATCAGGCCTGCCGGCAATCCGCCAGGCAAATTGGTCGTTGAGGTATCTTCAAAAGTAGGGATAGATAGAGCAGCGGGTGCAGTGAATGTAGGTAATTGCGTTGGCGCTGCCGTTACCAAGAATTGCGCAGCCAGCGTTGGATCAATGGTAGCAGTGTATTCTGGCGTTGGCTCACCAATGGCTTCGATAATCGGAAGTGAACTTCCGGGCTTTAAGGTCACATACGGAGCAAAGACCCAACCCTTTCCGCCCGGTACTCCCGGATATTCAATCAATATCCAATCCTGACCGGCTGAAATTCCTAATGCCGGGGCTTTTACCCCAAGTTGGAGAACACCAATTTTCTCATAATTAGGGTGAGGTCCACTACGCACATTTATAAAGTCCTGGTCGATATCTGTGCGCACAACAACGTACGGCCCCTCCGCAGTTCCCGTTACAGTGGGAATGTCAATCGTTGGGATTTGAGATAATCCAGAAGCATGAACACTCCCTGCAAATCCTAACGGCAGAAAGATCATAGTAGATATTAAGATAACAATCAGCGCAATTAACTCACGGCGCCTCATAGCAACTCCATTCTTTAATTATTATCAAATTAACACAATCCCGATTATAATCTATTGTATGGAGACTAGGATTTATCACGGCAAATTAACCCCCACAGATCTGGCCAATGCGCTCATCGCTCACTTCAACCGCGGAAATATGCGGGTACAACAATTTGGTACATCAGAAAAAGCAGCTGTACAAATTGCTACATCCAGCTATGCTACATCAGGAGGTCAAACGGCAATCAGCGCCACCTTTCAAAAAGTGGAGGATGGCGTCTCGGTACAGGTAGGACAACAGGCCTGGCTGGGAGTAGCCGCCAGCCTTGGATTAACAGCACTATCCACTTTGGCCAATCCATGGAATTTACTGAGCCGCCTGGATGACGTTGCCCAGGATATTGAATATATCCAATTAGTGGATGAGATTTGGAAAGTAATCGATGGAACAGCCCGGGCGTTAGGCTCTGGCTACCAGCTTTCCGAGCGACTCCGCCGCATCGTATGTAGTTATTGCAATGCGGCGAATCCAGTCGGTGAATCCCGCTGCGTGGCATGTGGAGCACCACTGGGCGACGTCCAACCAGGAACTTGCAAAAATTGTGGCTTTGTGATCACAAAATCAGAAAGGTACTGCCCCAACTGCGGAAAGCCCAATCGATAACTGCCTGAGAATTGGAGACATAACGGTTAATGGCAATTAATCAAGGCGCAATCACTGACGTTCCCGGCATCAAAGTGGGTCATGCTCAAAACGAGCAGGCATTAACCGGCTGCACAGTAATTCTTTGCGAACAAGGAGCTACGGGCGGGGTAGATCAACGAGGTGGCGCCCCAGGAACCCGCGAAACAGATGCGCTGCGCCCCATGCATTTGGTTGAGCATGTTCAGGGAGTTCTCCTGACAGGAGGTTCAGCCTTTGGTTTAGACGCAGCCAGCGGAGTGATGCGTTACTTGGAAGAAAAAGGGGTTGGATACAACGCCGGCGTGATTCGCGTTCCCATCGTTCCATCTGCAGTCTTATTTGATCTCGCCATTGGCAGCTCCTCAATCCGCCCTGACTCCGAAATGGGTTATCGGGCTTGTTTATCAGCCACAGAGTCTGTTCCTGCACAAGGGAATTTCGGGGCAGGCACCGGGGCTACTGTAGGGAAAATCCTCGGGATGAAACAAGCCACCAAATCTGGGATCGGCACAGCCAGCCTCGATCTTGGAGGTGGTCTTGTTGTGGGAGCTATAGTAGCTGTCAATGCATTTGGTGACATAGTCGATCCCGGTACAGGGAAAATCATTGCAGGCGCTCGTACCCTACGTGCTGGACCGATCAAGATTGGGGCTGAGAATAAATTTGCTAATACTCTAGATGTTATGAGATCCATGACAGGTAAAGCCATCCTGGAATTCGCCAGTAAATCAAACACTGTAATTGGAGTAATAGCTACAAACGCGAAATTAACCAAGGATGAAGCAAACAAGGTTGCCCAAATGGCTCATAATGGTTTAGCACGCACCATTAGACCGGCGCACACCATGTTTGATGGGGATACGATCTTTAGTTTATCAATGAACCGAAAAAAAGGGGATGTTAATATTATTGGTGCATTCGCCGCAGAAGTCATGGCACTTGCAGTACTAAATGCAATTTCTAACGCCAGGGCAGCGGGTGGAATACCTGCCGCCAATGATCTTTGATGTTTTAGTATATAATAGACTCATCAATAAATCCCTTTACTTTTGTTCGATTTTTCTTTATATATCTTTGAAAGGAATTCACAGTGATGATAAAGATATTTGCAGACACTACCTCTTGTATGAATAAAGCTGAAGCCGACCAGCTTGGGATCCCCTTCTTCCCTCAAATTATTATTTTTGGGAACGATTCTTATCGTGATGACACGGACATAGATAGTCCTACTTTTTTGAAAAAATTACGGGAATCTGCATCTCTTCCTAAAACAGCGGCTCCGCCTCCTGCTTTATATACACCATATTACAAAACGATTCAGCAAAACAAAGACACAGCGATCGTGGTTTGCCCATCCGCTCAGGTAAGCGGGACGGTTAGATCCGCCGAAACTGCTGCCCAAGATTTCCCCGATGCGGATATTCGGGTGATAGATACCCTATCAATCGGTGGCGGTGTATATACAATGATCATGAAGGCCTATCAATGGATTCAGGAAGGTAAAACGGCCGACGAAGTGGAAGCCGGCATCAAAGAAATGGCTGGCAGGGAGAAGATTTACTTTCTGGTAGATACTCTGGAATACCTTCACAAAGGTGGCCGCATTGGAACTGCACAAGCCCTGATCGGTACTTTACTGCAGGTCAAACCCTTGCTCACTTTTCGCGGTGGTCATACAGAGCCGGTGGAATCGCTGCGCACAAAAAAACGCGCCCAGGCTCGTTTGCGCGAGATTGTCTTGTCTGAGTGCCCTCGCGGTCCTCAAGCTGGTCTGACGATCTTCCATGGAGGCGCATTGGAAGATGCGAAAGCATTGGCCGAAGAATTCAAAACGGCGCTGGAGATTCCCGAAATAAAGATATTTGACCTTCCTCCTGCAATTCTCACCCATGCCGGACCTGGTGCAATTGCGATTAGTTTTTTCACAACTCTATCAAAATAATCTCCGTTTAGAAGAATTTCCGGGCGAATTCAACCATCGCCCGGAAATTCTTAAAAAGGATAACATATATGGCCGAACGAGAAGTTCTAACAACAGTAAACCTTTGCGACTTTGAGGGGAATCTTAATCCAGCAGCAGTCGGATGGTCAAGACAGCCACTTCACATTTGTAACCTATCCAAACATACTATGAGAAAGAAACGTTGGAATTACTGGTGTGTTACCACTCAGAACTTTCTATTCTCAGTAACTTTATCAAACCTGGATTATATGGGATTGGCATTTGTATATTTTCTTGATTTCCACACGAAAGAATTTATTGAACAAACGGTTATGGCCCCCTTTGGGAAAGGCTGCGATCTTCCCGATTTGGTTAATGCTTCCGTTTATTTTGCCAACAATAGCCTTTCTCTAGAGTTCATCGAAGAACCATCTTCTGGGGTTACCTTGAAAGTCAATAGCCCAAATTTCGGAGGAAAGAAATTCAACGCAGAGATCTCCATTGTCCGCCCGCCTGATCACGAAACTCTTAATGTTGTGATTCCCTGGAGCAATAATCGATTCCAATTTACCAGCAAACAAAATTGTTTGCCTGCCTCCGGCAATCTTATCCTTGGAGAAAAGAAATATTCAATCGAGAACGAAGGTGGCTTTGCCTGCCTTGATTTCGGCCGGGGAGTCTGGCGATACGAATGTTTTTGGAATTGGGCTTCCTTTTCATCGCCAGGCCTGGGAATCAACTTGGGTGGTCGCTGGACAGACGGCAGTGGATATACCGAGAACGGGCTCACTATCAATGGCCGGCTGATAAAGATAAGCGATGATGTCGATTTTATTTACGACACCAAAAACTTCATGGCCCCGTGGAAGTTACAAACAAGAAACAGCGATCAGGTAGCTCTTACATTTACCCCTTTTTATGAGCGCATTGCAAGCACAAATTTTATAATACTCACATCCAGCGTTCACCAGATGATTGGTCGGTTTTCGGGCTATGTGATTGGCGAAGATGGCAAGAAAATTGAAGTCGGCGATGTGATAGGATGGGCGGAAGATCACCATGCTCGCTGGTGATCCATCATCTCCTAAACAAGAATCTAAAACGCCTTCTTAGCAACAACATGCATCGCGCGGTCAACCTGATCCTTAAGAATCATTTCGCCCATCTTGTCTCCGTAATCGAGTAAGACTGGGATTTTGGAAGGATCGTCCATATCCATTGGAGACGCTAGATCAATTTGAAATCTGCGGAAATCAATATTTGTGAAGAATGTGTCAACAAGATGAACCTGTTGATCCTCTGCCGAGTGTAAAAATGCACCAAACATAGGCATCAGCCAATTCCACGCGAACATTTTAGGAGTATTTCTTGGATCAAAGGAATAAGGATCACGCCCTGTTCCCAGACTGATGATTGTAGTTTCCTTTGGATCCCAATTCATGCAAAAAACAGCTTCATAAGCCGCAAGATAGCATGGATTAGCAAAAGATCCCACGCCGCCATCTACATACCTTCCGTCAGGGACTGGGAAAAACGTGGGCACTGTGCAAGAACCGCGAATTGCCTTTACCAAAGGCCACCCACTATATTCCACCTTCCACGGTTTTATAAATCGCGTCCGATTCTCTTTTAGGTCAAAGGTTGTGATCACAACATCCATCTGGGGCTTTTGCGTCCAAAAATCCCCCATCGTCCTATTACCAAAATAATCTTTCAAAAGACTCTCGATTGGTTCCTGGGGATATTTGTAACGACTGAGAGGCCAAAATGCGGTCCTCCAAGAACGGGGAAAGACCCGTTGCCCAAATCGTACGTAGAGATCAGTTAATTCTTTTGCAGTTAATCCACACCCGATCCCTGATGAAATGATTGAACCTGTAGATGTACCTACCGCTATATGGAAAATATCTTGGGATTTTTTTCCAAGATATTTTTCCAGCAAGCTCAACGCTCGAGTACAAATTACTCCCTTAATTCCGCCGCCGTCCAACGCAATCGCCACATTTTTTCGAAATGCTTTCATAGAACCTCCAATCACCTTGTTAAATTATACAACAAGGGCTTTTGATTCTTCAATTAATCTACTCCCTTGGAGGTTCAAATGGTTTTAACATAAAAAACGCCTTACGGCGCTTTCTATGTTCAACAGCATTTTTGGCTGGGGGCAAAGGATTCGAACCTCTACAGGCACATCCAGAGTGTGCAGTCCTGCCATTAGACGAGCCCCCAATTAAGGAACGGTCGGTATTTTACCACTCCCGTTTAGGTTCGTCTAGGGTTAATTTCTGTATTGCCACAAATTCACTCAGGCCTTTAAGACAATAACCAACCATTCAACGCGTCAAACATGCTGCGACATTCTCAATCATACGCTCTACCACGCGAAATTACGCTCTCCACCAATCCTACTCCCAATACCAGCGAGAGAAGCGAACTGCCCCCATAACTAACAAAAGGCAATGTCAGACCAGTGACCGGAAGCACATTTAGATTTACCCCAATGTTAACTACCGTCTGGAAGAGGATCAATGTAGCAAACCCATACGCCATCAACGAGCCATACATATCTACTGCTCTTTGACCTGCCCGAATACAACGGTAGATTACGAAAACAAGCGCCAAAATAACAACAATCGCGCCAACAAATCCAAATTCTCCAGCGATCACAGAAAAAATAAAATCGGTATGCCGAACTTTAAGAAAGCGGAGTTGCACCTGTCCGCTTTGACCATATCCTTCGCCAAACCATCCCCCTGAACCAATCGTAATCAGCGCTTGCTGCACATTGAATGTCTCGCCGTATCGTTCTTCCTGATTAGGGAAAAAGAAATTTAGAATTCGCAATTGCTGATAATCTTGCAGAAATGGAAATATAATAATTGCGCCAATGACAGCAACGCCAATAAATATGGCGAGGTATTTTATCGGCAATCCACTAAACCACAGCAACGCGAACCACAAAACAAAAATTACAATCGAAGTGCTTAAGTTTGGTTGGAGAATGATCCAAACCACCATACCAGCCGTCAATAAGAATCCCCCCATGATCCAGCGCAGGTTCCGAGGCGCCTCTTTGTTTCGAGCGAAATAATCCGCCAGAACCATGATCATGACAATTTTAGCTAATTCTGAAGGCTGAATCAGGATTAAGCCAGTGTCTACCCACCTCGCAGATCCAAATCGTGCTTCCCCAACTACAAAAATAACAATGAGAGCGCCAACAGCGATAAAATACATAGGCCGTGCCATTGCTGACCAATAATGATAATCGATTATGGTCATCACCAAGATGATGATCATTCCAATGGCAACAAAAATAATTTGTCGTCCGACCGATGTGGCAATCTCTTCGTTTCCGGCCGCAGCCGAATTGATCATTACGATCCCAAAAACACACAACAATAAAACTGCGCCAAAAAGCGAAAAATCAAAGTGCCGCCACAGCTCTCTTTTCATACGAGAGTCTTACCCTGCCCTCCGACGCGAGGATACTTTGAGGGGGATATCCGCCACAAGACGTTGTTCTCGCCCATCCTGGGTCATTCGGATCTGCACCGCCCTCGGATCGATTTCAACATATCGGGAGATCACTTGCAGCAACTCATTCTTCATCAGTTCCAAATTATCCGGAGATATGTCGGTCCGATCATGAATCAGAACCAGCTTTAATCGTTCTTTGGCCTTATCCGCGCTCTTTGGTTGCCGTCCTAATAATTGATCCATCCAGGATGCCATTCTTACCCTCCCCGAAAGAGCCGAGATAATTTACTGCGCCAACCATCATGTTCACCCAAATCTAGGAACGGAACATCTTCACCTTTCAACCGTCGGGCAATATTTTGGAAAGCATGCCCCGCAACAGTTTTTCCCTCAAGAGCAATCGGCTGTCCTCGATTGGTGCTTATAATTACATTTTCATCTTCTGGCACGATCCCAATCAGATCTATGGCCAGTAATTCTAATACATCATCTGCTGTTAGCATATCTCCCCGCTTTACCATGGCGGGATTCAAGCGATTAATGATTAGTCTTGCGGGTCCTTTTTCCTCGGCCTCTACAAGACCTACTATCCTATCTGCATCGCGTACTGCAGATACTTCTGGATTGGTGACTACGATCACAATATCTGCAGGCGCAAGTGCATTCCTGAAGCCACGCTCTATCCCTGCAGGAGAATCGATAATTATCCAATCACATTCTGGCCTTAATTCATCACACAACCTGACCATATCACTTGGGGAAACCGCCGATTTATCGCGCGTTTGGGCAGCAGGAATTAAGTGAAGCTCTGGTAATCGCTTATCGCGGATCATGGCTTGTCGTAATCGACAACGCCCCTCTACCACGTCCACCAGATCATACACAATCCGGTTTTCAAGCCCCATCACCACATCCAGGTTGCGCAAACCTATGTCGCCATCTATGCAGACTACCTTGTCACCGGTCAGGGCTAATGCCACAGCCAAATTGGCCGTTGTAGTAGTCTTGCCAACCCCGCCCTTCCCTGAACTGATCGTTACAACAGTAGCGCTCATCTTCCTCCCTCTTTCTTGATATCCCAAGGTTCAACAACAATTTGTCCGTGGTGGACTCGCGCCACTTCTGGCACCAGCTTTCCTTTTTGTTTTGGAGGAATTGCCACGGTATTGGCTATACGCAGTTGCGTTGGCGCCATCTCTAATGCTGCCACAAACGCCTGATCATCGCCATCTATCCCTGCATGCGCCACTCCACGCAGCCTGCCCCATACAATGATGTTTCCGCTCGCGAATACTTCCGCCCCCGGGTTAATATCTCCAAAAACAATGGCGTGTCCGGGAGACTGAACTTTAAATCCCGACCGCAAGGTACGCTGAACCAATATCGCATTCAGAGATTCGTCCAGGTTTGTGCTGAAAGCCCGCATTTCTCTTTCTGGTTTCGGCGAAAAGATCTTTGTGGCCAATCCTAATAACCGAGCGGTCTCTTCGGTTTTTGGAGAATTTCCCAAAACCGCCCATAGAGCAATCCCTTTTTCAGATAACCTTTCTCGCAAGCTGCCCATTTCCGCAGCCTTCAGAATTTGATCCCCTACATCGATAGCTACCCTGGCTCCCTTAAAAAATGCTTCTCTTTCATCTATATGTTGATACAGCGCATCTAATAGAACGGGCCATTCTCCATTTCCCAATGTGATAAGGAGCCCATCACGAATCCCTTTTATTTGTACTTGTAACTTCTTCTCGGTAATCATCGTTCGATAATTATAGCAGGAATAATACCAGCGGACTACGGACAAGCCGCTGGATCTGTAGATTGCAGACAAAAATAAGCTTCCATCACTTTCCTGGCTATCGGCGCCGCAACTGTCGATCCTTCCGAACCATTATAGACAAATACAACAACTGCAATTTCCGGGTCGTTGTACGGGGCATATCCAATATACCAGGCGTGGGAGGGCCATCTTCCAAAGTCACAAGCCCCCCTCTCCTGGGCTACATTATCACAATATTCAGCCGTTCCCGTCTTCCCCGCAGAAGGAACTGTCATCCCATTAAATATTGTGTGAGCTGTGCCATCTACCACAACTTTTCTCATTCCCTCTTTTACTTTGTCAACCACCCATTTTTCTACAGGAATCTTTTGGTCGGTAGCGAAGTTGTTTTCATCGTAGATTGTTATAACCGGATCAACGGTAATATCCCGTACAACCACTGGTTCAAATGATTTAACCACGTTTCCGTTTGCATCTGTAATCTGTTTAATAAGCGTGGGTTTCATCATCTTGCCATCATTGGCTATTGTGGCAGCAGACACCAATACTTGAATAGGAGTGGCAAGCACGTAACCTTGTCCAATCGTCGAAATATATGTGTCGCCGGTTGACCAGTTCTCCCCTACAGTCAAGCGTTTCCAGTTTGGATCAGGAATCAACCCGCTGGCTTCACCAGGCAATTCGATCCCAGTGGCCTCTCCGTAACCTAAAGCTCTGGCATATTCTCCCAATCGCCAAATTCCCAAACCTTTGGGCACTTCGTCTTGGTACCCGCCACCAACTTTGTAGAAATATACATCACACGATTGGGACAATCCCCCCAAGAAATCTAGCTTCCCATGCCCACCGCCAGTTGTTTTATACAAGTAGCAAACATAATCCCTGGAGCGGCCAGTTTCGTTTTCCAGGAACCTTTCTTGAATAGTGATCTTCCCTGGGTCATCGATCAATTGGTCTGGTGTAACGACATCTTCATTCAGGATGCCTAGCGAGGCAGCCAATTTAAAAACGGACCCTGGTGGAAGCTCAGCAGAAATAGCATGATTGAACAATGGGCGGTTCGGATCTCGCTGCAATTGTTCGTAGTAATAGGCAGGAATTTGTTGCGCCATTCGGTTGTTCTCGTAATTTGGAAACGAAACCAACGCCAATATCTCTCCCGTTTTAGGATTCATGGCAATAACAACCCCATTTGACAACCCATATTGGGGAAACTGCCGATTGACTTTAGCCATCTCGGCAATCAATGCGTCGCGCGCAGCTCGCTGAAGGCGAGTGTCGATTGTTAGTGTCACATTGTCGCCCGGTACGGCCTCAATCGGAACTTCTAAATCTCGCACTTCCTTGCCTGCCACATCAACCTCAACTACACGCTTCCCATTGGTCCCCGCCAAATAATCATCCATTGTAGATTCAATTCCGGCGTAACCGATTTTGTCGCGGTTAAGGTCAAAACCTAACAATTGGTACTTATCCTTTAACGCCGCCGGGATTGGACCCAAGAACCCAATGATCTCAGCCGTAACAGATCCGCTAGGATAATCCCGAACCGGAGACACCTGAATACCAACGCCGGGCCAATCGGCGGCTTTTTCATTGATCACCATCGCTATTGCTTCATCAATGTTACATTTAACTTTCACTGGGCTGAAAGGCCAGTTTGTGTCGGCAATATAAATGATCTGCGTAATACCTAGTTCGTTATCACAAGGTTTGAAACCCTTAATAACGTTTTCATCATTAATATCTCCCTGGTTCACTGGTAGACCAGTTAGTTCAGATAACTCGCGATAGATTTCCTCAATCTCGCCTTCATCTTCTGGTAAAAGAGCAGGGGTTATTACCAGGTCGTAAGATGGAACGTTGCGAGCCAGGATATAACCATTTCGATCATAAATAATACCTCGCTGCGTCGGCTCGCTAATAACTTTTTTCCGTTGATCCATGGCAGCGGTTTTATAATCTTCACCGCGGACAATTTGATAATCAAATAATCGGACAATATAGAAACCAAAGGCCAAAACCAACAGCCCGTAAAAAATCCATGTTCGCCAATTTTCAATTGCAGAAGAGCCTTCTTCGCGACTTTTCATGATCATCAACCTTCAATAGCTGGATAAATCGAACGTGCCAGCGAATTTATTAAAACGTAAATCGGCAGGGCCAATACCAAGTTCAGCAAAATGCTCGGCAGAGTTATTTGAGTGATACTTTCAACTACTGGGATAGACCAATTCCCAATATTTAATATCACAATCGAAATCAAATGCTGAATTAGAGTGCTTGCGATAATCACAAGAAACATTGCCAATATCGAGGTCTGCCAAATGCGGATTTGGAGCAGCCGCGCAGCCCCCATCGCACTAAAATAGCTGATGATTGGAATGATTGGAGGGACAGCAGAAATATATGCAGTTAGCATTGAAGCCACCAACGCCCAAAACCATCCGTTCTGAACCCGTTCCTGAAGCGTCCAGGCTGCCACACATATTAATAGTAGATCTGCAGTTCCATGCAGCATCATCAATCGACTAAAGATCGCTGACTGCAGCATCATCATAATAACTAACACTGGAATTGCTAAAATATAACCCATAACATCCTAAGGAGCTGGGGTGGGGATTAGAGGCGAAATATCCACAGGCGTAAAATTAGTAATAACCAAAACTGCCTGTATATTGCCAAAATCGACAACCGGTTGAACACTTGCCGTTTGAAACAAATCCGTTTCGAGCTTTCTGACGCTTGCTACCTGCCCAACAATTGTATTTGCCGGGAAACTGCCGCCCAACCCCGATGTTAAGATCAAGTCACCGGGCTGTAAAGTTATGCTTTGCGGCACCATATTTAATGTCAAATCACCAGTTACAGATCCAATAAGGACCATGTCTCCTTCCTTTGACTTGATTCTTACATTCACTGATGAGGAGGAATCTGTAATTAATTGCACCCTTGCAGCTCGAGAATTTACAGCATCGACGCGGCCTACCAAACCGCTTTGAGTAACCACAGGCATTCCGTGCTGAATTCCATCGTCTGATCCATGATCGATGATAACGTATTGAACAAATGGGCTTGTATCACGCCCAATGACAGACGCCGCCACATAACGATATGTAGGCTGCGACCTGGCATAATCTAACAGAGAATAAACTACTTCTGCTTCTGCAAGCTTCTCTTCAACTTCAACAAGCCTGCTGCGCAAATAATCCACTTCCGCTTGTAGTTCCGTGTTTTTTGAGATTAAATCAGTTACCTCGGGTGGAGAAGTGATCAGTTGGTACACTGTCATAAAACGCGTTGAAAGCCATTGCTGAAGGTCGACCAATGGAGATAAAGCAGATCGAAGCACCGGGCCTAAATAGCCACCAAGCGCCAAAAATAACACCCCCACCACGACTAATAAAATCACCACGACCCGCCAGGTTTGCGGGGAAATTCTATTCATTTTGCTAATTGAAAATGACCAACCAATTCCCGTCTCCGGGTTTAAAAGCTAACTTCTGGCGCTACCACTCCGCTCTAGACCAACCAGCAGCGGACGATAACGCTCAAGATCCTCTAACACCAATCCTGCTCCTCTAACAACGCATGTCAGGGGATCTTCAGCAACCCACACTCTAAGATTCAACTCGTCTGTCAATCGCTCGGCTAATCCCTGAAGTTGAGAAGTGCCCCCCGCAAGACATACGCCTGTCTCAATGAGATCGGCCACAATTTCTGGAGGGGCCTCATCAATTGCGTCCTTGATGGTGTCAACAATAACCTGCACAGATCCCGATAACGCTTCGCGAATTTCAACAGAAGACAGCTCAACTGCTTCTGGCAAACCGCTCACCAGGTTCCGCCCTCTGACAACAAACGTTTTTTCAACCTGCAGTGGATAAGCAGAGCCAATCGTCATCTTGGCTTGTTCGGCCATTCGTTCGCCTATCAGCACATTATATTTATTTCGAATATAGGTAATGATATCCTGATCTAATTCATCACCCGCCACGCGCAGCGATCGGGACACAACCGTATCGCCCATGGATATGATGGCAACCTCGGTTGTGCCTCCGCCGATATCTACTACCATGGTTCCGCGCACATCCCAAATTGCCAACCCGGCACCTAAAGCGGCAGCTTTTGGTTCTTCAATCAGATGAGTTTCACGGGCGCCGGCTGTCATTGCCGCATCAAAAACCGCCCGTTTCTCTACCTCAGTGGCGCCCGAAGGAAGCCCAATGACTACCCGCGGGCGGGGAACCGGTACCACAGTATGTTGGTGAGCCTTACCTATAAAATATCCGAGCATAGCTTGTGTAATCTCAAATTCGGAGATTACCCCATCGCGCAAAGGGCGAATGGCCAGAACATTTGCGGGAGTTCGCCCCACCATCTCCTTTGCTTGCGTGCCAATCTGCAATGCCTGCCGGGTGCGTTTATCGATTGCCACCCAGGACGGCTCGTTGATCATAATACCTTTTCCCCGAACATATACTAGCGTGTTTGCCGTCCCCAGATCTATCCCAATATCCAGGGAGAACAAACCCAACAACCAACTAAGCGGATTACGTGCCAAAGAAGCTCCTTGTTAACTCGCTCATCAACGTTTACGAACCGATTGTAATTATACCATATCGAATCTATTTGGTTCTTGACATACATTCTGGAGACATATATAATCTTATCCATTCTGCGGGTGTCGCCAAGTGGTAAGGCAGTAGCTTCCCAAGCTACCATTTCGTGGGTTCGAATCCCATCACCCGCTCAACGCAATAATTCTTACAAAACTGTAAGGCGTTTAGGAAGCAACGCTCTCCTTTTAATGCCTTGTTTTGGTTTCTATAATTTTTCTTTTGTGCTAAAATCGATTAGATAAGTAGTAATACAATTAGGAGAATGCTTTATGTCCGGCAGTCCAACAATCCTTTATGCTGAAGACAACTTTGAGAACCGTTTATTGGTTCGCAGACTGCTTGAATCTGAGGGGTATACAGTCGTAGAAGCGGAAAAAGCAATTGACGCAATCGAGATAGCTAAACAAGTAAACCCGGCATTGATTCTGGTAGATATTAATATGCCCGACATGGACGGATTCACCTTAACTGCCACTCTTCGAACCTTTCCAGAATTTACCTCCACCCCAATAATTGCCCTGACTGCCAATGTAACCAAAGGCGTTTATGAGAAAACCATACAAGCTGGTTGCAGCGGCTACATTGAAAAGCCTATCGATATCGACCGGTTTTTGACCGAAGTATCCAGGTATCTAGGATTATAAGGGGTTTGAAATGACAGAATCCAATAATTCCGGAAAAGAAATTACTGTTCTGGTGGTTGAAGACAACGTGTCTAATTTTGTTCTCATCGCCCGACTTTTAGGTTTCTTGGGTATTCATTGCGAATGGAAAACATCCGGTTACGAAGTTGTGGAATACGCTGACACTTTGCCGAGATTAGATATGATTTTGCTTGATATCCGCCTGCCTTACGAGGACGGATATTCTGCGTTGCGAAAAATTCGCCTGTCACCTCATCTCAGTTCTGTTCCGGTAATTGCAGTTACAGCCGAAGCGAGTCTCGAGCAAATAGAGAAAGCGCGCAAATCTGGTTTTAATGGTTTTATTGGCAAGCCACTGGATATCGACCGCTTCCCAGACCAGATTCAACGGATATTAGCAGGTGAAGCAGTCTGGGAAATGGAATAACTTAGGAGCCTTTCATGTCTCTGGCAAAATCCCCCATCAACGTACTAGATGTGCAGAAAACTGAATTTCGCGGAAGCCTGAGACGATCATTTGTTGTCTGGATATTGGTGTTGACGCTCATCCCGATACTCTTGATCATTGCCACAAATTATTTCACTAGTCGCGGATTAATTTCAGACCAGGTCTCATCACAGCTTCAAACGATCGCGTCAAATTCAAGTAAACAGATCGAACAAGTAGGCGCTTTCATTGAGGATTATCTTGCAGAGATGCTCAGTTCGCCTACTGTGGCGCCAGGCCTTGCCAACCTACTCCTAAAGCCGACTTCTCAATCGATTCGATTCAGCACCAACATCAAGCTATTCTCGTATATTCAAGGTAAACGGGATATAGGCGGAACCCGCGTAGACCACATTTTAGTTGTAGACAATACCGGCAAAGTAATTGCCGCCACGAACAATGCCTGGCAAGATCAGGATTATAGCCAAAATCAATTCATCATGGATCTGCTAGGTAAAGAAAGGACCCTGGTCGCCTTTGACGTTGCTCCGTTTTATCCAAAGCAATTAGCTTTTTATAGTTCTAGAATTCTTGTGAACTTGAACAACGATCCCGTAGCCACGTTGATTCTTACTGCCACATCGAATATCCCCGGTTTGACTATTGCTTCAGCGAGTTCATTTTTTCCTCTTTCCCGTGCTTATTATTTCACTTCCGATTCCAGGATTATCGAACTATCTGCCGAAAATAATGGATTTAATACGGTCTTGGGCAGTACCAATTTTGAAAACTCGATCAAATCCATGATGTCCGAAAATGGCATTTCTAAAAGCTATCAATCAACTGGTAATCTTCCTGTGCTGGGTTATGGCCTTTGGATGCCCGACCTTTCGTTGGGGATAGTAATTGAAGCTCGAGAAGATATCATTTATCAACAAATCAACTCTCAACTTCCCTTCACATTCTTGTTGGTGATTCTCGCTCTGGTTGCTACAACTGCTGTTGTCTTGATTGGAAGCAATCGCTTGGTTCAACCTCTGGTTCAATTAGCTCAATCTGGTCGTTCAATCTCTCAAGGGAACATAAATGAACCCATTCTCATCAACCGTAACGACGAAATTGGGGTTATCCTAACATCCTTCAACGACTTGGCTGGGCAGGTAAAAAACCTAGAATCCACCCTCGAGTCCCAAGTTGAGAAAAGGACAGAGGCGCTGAGAACTGCCACTGAAATTGCCCGCCAGAGCACTTCCACAACTCAGCGGCAAGTTTTGATCGATCGGACTTGTCAACAACTAATCGATAAACTGGGCTTCTCTTTTGCGAGTATGTATATTCTCGACGAAAGTAAATCATACGCGATTTTGGAAGGAACCAGTAAAGTTAAGAATTCTCCGAAAATTCCGGAAAATTACCGTCTCAATGTTGCGGCCGACAGCCTTGTTGGATGGGTAGCATTGAATGGGCAAATGCGTGCAGTTCAAGATTTTAACAACGAGCCCGCTTTCCGGTCTTTGTTAACTACAGACACAAGTCGTTCTGAAATCGCCATACCGATTCATGCTGTCCCCGCTGATGGTAATGATAAGACAAGAGAAAGTGATGTAATCGGCGTTCTCAGTATTCAAAGTTCGACCCCTAATGCTTTTGACGAATCTACCGCAGGCGCGCTCGGCAGCCTTGCCGCTCAAATTGCGTCCGGAATTCAAAATATTCAAGCATTCGAATCAACGGAGGAAAACCTCGAAGAGCTTAATAAGCTGTACACTACCAGCAAGGAAATTGTACAGGCAAGTAACGAAAAAGAAATGATCCAGATATTGAGTCGCTCGTTAGCTCAAACCAATTATGTTAGTGGTATTTTCTCTGTTGAACCACTCTATCTATCGGTATTAGGCATCATTGACCCTCGAAGCCCTAGTGTAACCAGCGCGCAAGGGATCACCCTTCCTCTACAGAAGATCGGCCAAAAGGTTGAGCCTAATTCGATGGTATTGGTTGAATATCTGACCCAACCCACAGAGTTCGACAACTTGCTTTCGTTCTTTTCAAGACGGGGCTGTCATTCAGCTGCTTTATTCTTCGTTTTCAACAAGGAAAACCTTTCAAAAATATTTGTAATCGGCTCACGCGATCTAAATCCACTACAACCTGAGCAAATGCAGCCGTACCTCAATCTAGTAGGGGTCATGAGCACGACGCTCGAGCATTTCCAAACCATGAACCTTTTGGAACAACGCATTGGTGAACTCCAAACATTGGCTCAAGTCTCAAAGGCAATTTCAGCCGAAACTGACTTGAATCAATTATACAAATTATTGCACGAGGAGATTTCTCAGGCGTTTGGTTCTGATGTACACTTCCTTGTCGCAACATACGATGAAGAGACAAACTTTATCAAGGTTCCATATATATTTGACGGGGTCTCCCAACTTACTGTCGAGCCATTCCCATTAGGCGAGGGCATGACCTCCATTTTGATTCGCAACCGCGAACCCCTGCTTCTCGTGAAAGATACAGAACGAAAAGCGGCTGAACTGGGTGCAAAAATAGTTGGCAAAACGGCTAAATCCTGGCTTGGAGTCCCGTTGGTCGTAGGTGGTCGCGTGCTTGGCGCGTTGATTTTACAAGATACCGAGAAAGAAGAACGGTTCACAGAAAATGACCTTCGCCTGATGATAACCCTGTCGTCACCAGTGGCAAATGCAATCCGCAATGCTCAACTTCTCACTCAAATGCAAGAAGCACTACGTGCGTATGATCAGGAGCGGTTCTTGCTGAATGTGTTGCTTGACAATATTCCCGATCTAATCTATTTCAAAGATCCACAAGGGAAGTTCATTCGCGCAAGCAAATCCACGGTCGCTGCCTTTGGCCTCAGCACTCAGCAAGATTTAAACGCGAAAACCGTTTTTGAACTCGGGCTGAGCGAAGAAATCGCAACAAAAGCAGCCTCGCTGGAAGAAGAAATCGCAGCAACGCAGGAATCCAAACTTAACGAAATGATCCAATATAACCCGGGGCAGGAAAACGAAAAATGGGCTCTCGTTTCTAAAATTCCCCTTTATGATGCTGTATCTAAGCAGTTGGCGGGGCTATTGGGCATCGAAAGTGACATTACCCCTCTAAAGCGAACCGAACAAATCGCACAACGGCGCGCTCAACAAATTCGTACCGCTTCAGAAATTGCCCGCGATACAACAACCGAATTAAACGTTAGTGAGATTCTCAACAAATCGATCAATCTGATTCGTGAACGTTTCGGCTTTTACCATGCCTCGATTTTCCTTTTGGACCCATTGAAAGAGTACGCCGTATTACGTGACTCCACTGGTGAAGTAGGTCAGATCATGAAAGAGCGGGGACATCGGCTTGCAGTTGGATCGCAATCAATTGTGGGGCGCGCAACAGCCAATCGGAAACCATTGGTCATTAATGATGTTACACAAGACCCGAATTACTTTGCAAACCCCTTATTGCCCGATACGCGTTCTGAATTGGCCATTCCCCTTCAGGTAGGCAGTGAATTAATGGGCGCCATCGACGTGCAAAGCAATCGTTTAAACGCCTTTACAGACGAAGATGTGAATATTTTGCAAATTCTAGCTGACCAATTAGCCGTTGCCGTGTTGAACGCAAATCTATTTACCGAAGCAAAAGAAACACTTGACCAACACAAAACCCTACATGACATTACCAACGAAGCCTCTGCGGCCGACACCAAGGAAAAAGCTGTTGAAATTATCACGCGAGCACTTCATAAATTGCGTGAAACTGATCGCGTTTGTGTGTTCTTGATGGACACCAACAACCAGCTCGTTGTCCAGGCGTCAATCGGCTACGATAATATAGACCTTTCTAACCTCCGCATTCATCTAGGCGAAGGGATTGTGGGGAAGGTAGCCCAAGAACGGCGCCCAATTCGCGTTGATGACACATCAACTACGCCCGAATACATGGCAATAGATCCCGAAATTCGCTCCGAATTAGCAGTACCGATCCTTTATGGTGATCGTCTGATGGGTGTCGTGGATCTTGAAAATCCAACTCCTGCAGCTTACGATGAAAATGACCAGGAAATTATTGCTACCCTCGGTACGAATCTTGGAACTATTTTGACAAACACTCAATTGGTTTCAGAAGTCCGCCAACAAGTGGAACGTCAGCGGCAATTATACGAGATTACCAGCAAGATCCGTCGCTCAGTAGACATACAGACCATTCTTCAGACCTTTACTTCCGAGGTGTGCAACGCCATGCAAGCTCGCCGTGCAAAAGTACAGATTACTGCTGGTCTATCCCCCGAAGAAGCCGTTTTTGAAATACCCAAAGGTTCCTCTCAAAATGGTGATCCAAAAGTGGAGGAATTGTGATAAATTTTCTTCGCTCTCTTCTTCCTCAAAATACACCCCCGCACATTAAAAACCGAGGAGAATTAACCGTCCTTCGAGAACGAATCCTCCAGGGTATCATGTTGATTGTTGCGGCAGTGGTTCTTGTCGCCTTTATTATTCTGTTCATCGAAAACTTGATTCGTCAAAACTGGGGAACCTTAATTTCTATCACCTTATCAAGCGCATTAGTATTAGCTTTCACGCTCTTCCGCCGAACCCCTTACCTGTTACGAGCATCTATATTAATTATCACCCTTCTAATCGCGGGTTATATTACGTTTTCGTCCGCTGGCACTTACGCCAACGCCAAGATTTACCTAATAGCTGCATCGGTATTGGCATCTGTTTTTCTTGGCTTGGTGCCAGCCTTATTCATCACGCTTGTTGGAACAGGGATCAGTCTATTCTTCACAGTTGGCGTTTTACCAGATTGGATCTCTGACGTAGTTTTCTTTGTTGTGATCAACCTGCTCGCATCTGTATCAGCTGCCCTCTTAGTAAATTTCCTTCAATCATCTATTAAAACTCAGACGGAACTGACCCAGGATTTGGAATACCAGCGCCTGAATATGAAGATCCAGGTTGAGCAAAGTACTGCCTCTCTCGAAAAACGCCTGGTTCAAATCCGTACCGCATCAGAGATTTCTCGCGTAATTAGCTCCACTCTTGATCCGCAACTACTGCTGCAACAAGTCGTTGATTTGATCCATGATCGGTTCGAATTGTATTATGTCGGCATATTTCTGCTGGATTCAGATAAAAGATATGCCATCCTTCAAGCCGGAACCGGCGAAGCCGGCAAGGATATGATCGCAAACAACTACCGTCTGCCGGTTTCCGAGAATTCCATGATCGGATGGTCTATTCTTTTTCAAAAGCCTCGCATCGCACAGGACGTTGGACAAGAAACTGTGCGTTTCAAGAACCCATACCTGCCGCTGACACGTTCCGAAATGGCCCTTCCATTTGTTTCGCGAGGCAATTCGATTGGTTCTATTAGCATTCAGTCCACCATGCCGAATAGTTTTGACGAGAATGATATTGTCATCCTGCAAGGAATTGTTGATTCTCTTGCGGTTGCCTTCGAAAACGCTCGTTTGTTCCAACAATCACGCAAAGATCTTGAAGAAATCCAAGCTCTGAACCGTGAGTATCTACAGAAGTCTTGGGCTGAAGTTGGCGCAACTTATGGGAATATTGAATACGAATACCAAAACGCTGCTTCGGTTTCAAGCCCCACCAAAAATTCAACATCAAACGAATTGGGCACCATTGACCTTCCAATCACCCTGCGCGATCAAATCATCGGACAAATCACCATCGAATCCGATACCACGAATTACACCCCTTCCCAATTGGAATTCATCGAAGCGATTGCCTTACAAACAGCCCTTGCCCTCGATAACGCTCGTCTGATTGAAAAAACTCAACGCAGTGCAATCCAGGAACAATCTCTGAACCAAATTTCCGCTCAATTTGCGCAAGCATTAAGTGTAGAAGAAATCCTAAAAACTGCGGTTAAGGAAATTGGTCAAATACCATCGATTGGAGAGGTCTCTATCCATCTTGTTTCCGAAGAAACGCTTCCACACGTAAACCAATCATCTGAAGATTTGGCGCCCAAAGCCGAAGTTCAAGAATCATCCGGAGAGGAAACAACCAAGAGGCGTGTTCGTACTAAAAGGGCAACGACCGAAGGCAGAGGATAACCAAAATGATCAACTTCCTGAAAAGCCTTTATCCCAATATTGTTCCGCCCCACCTCCAAAACGCGGACGATCTCACCATTGTCCGCGAAAGAATATTGCAGATGGTGTTATTGGCCGCCACTTTTGCCGGGTTGATCGTTTACATTTCAAATCTGGTGCCTGCGATTAACAGCAATTCGTATTTTCTAATAATTGCTTTTTCGTTCGTATACGCGATCTTACTATTTTTAGCATTGAGACGAAGGATCGACTATCGACTTCGCGCAACAACCTTCTTAGTATTGGTCTACGCCAATTCTCTGATTAATTTAATACAGTACGGCCTGCAAGGCGGCGGGCGAGAATTCCTTCTAACCTTTTCTGTGATGGGTACTCTGTTACTTGGTTTAGGTGCAGGAAGTGTCACTTTTTTCACAGGATTCTTGACATTAATCTTTACAGCTGTCTTGAGAACTTCTACTTCTCCGCTTGTAAACGCTGGAGAGGTATATTCGATTGAACAAGGGTCTACTTGGATATCTGCAATTTTCATCTTCTTAATTGCGAACGTGATATTAACAGGCTCAATTCAGATAATTCTATTAAATCTACAGAACATTATTGCTGCCGGGAAAAGTCTGGCCGAGAATCTGAAGCAAGAACAAACAAAACTCATTTCTGAAGCGGAACATCGCACAGAGCTGTTAATATCGCGCGCAAATCAATTAGAGGCGGCTAACCAGATATCGCAATTGATCACATCCGAGACTGATCCAAGTACGTTATGTGAGAAAGTCGCTAACGAAATTAAAGATCGACTTGGATATTATTACGCCAGTGTCTTCTTGCTGGACGACAAGAAAGAATTTGCCGTCCTGAAGGCAGGAACCGGAGATGCGGGTAAGGCTCTACTTGCGCGAAAGCACAGCCTCAAAGTTGGAGAGATCGGCATGGTCGGCTACGTTGTCAGCCGTGGAGAAACCAAAGTATCCCAAAATGTTCTGCTGGATCCTATTCACTTTAAGAATCCCTTGTTACCTGACACAAAGTCAGAAATTGCAATCCCGCTGATATCTGCAAACCAGATCATTGGAGCCCTGGATGTCCAAAGCATCGTAGAAGACGCCTTCTCCAGCGACGTAGTAAAGACCCTGCAAACCATCTCAGATCAATTGGCAACTTCGCTCGATCGTTCAAACTTGGTTAAACGCCTTCAAGAAACCCTCTCACAAATGGATACAGGTTACAGACAATTTACAGAATCAGCCTGGCAGAATTTTCTCCGATCAAGCCAGATTACAAGATCCTATCGTTACCGGGCATCTGTAATTGAGCCATCTGAAGAGCTAAGCGAAATGGCTCAGGGCGTCTTGAGTCAAAAAAATCAACAACCCGTCCAATCAATTGTCAAATCTGACGTGTTGGATAAACCTGTTACAGCATTGGCAATCCCAATCCTGCTTCGCAATCAAATCTTGGGTGTAATCGATATTCGGTTTGAGGGGGAGAATATATCGAAGGATACCCTGTCCCTCCTCGAATCAACCAGTGCTCGCCTTGCTATCGCGTTGGAGAATGCGCGCCTGCTAGAAGAAAGCCAAAATCGTGCCAATCGAGAGCATTTGGTTAGCAACATCAGCGCACGCGTGAGAAGCTCAACCGAAGTGAGCGGTATTTTACAAACGGCCGCATCAGAATTGGGACGGATTTTAGGAGTTCCCGAGGTCATGGTTCAGCTTCGGAGTTCAACTAATGAATAAACCCGAAAACCCCTCACCCAACAACGCCCCTGATCAAGAGATCATCCCTGAAACGCAAATGAACGCATTGCAATCACCCCGATCTCTTCCATCGCCTGTGAGATTGCTCAGAATCATTGTCATTACCGCAGCCTTATTTGGAATTGCAATACTTCCGCTCTTTTTTACTGCGCTCCAACAAACGCCCGTGTGGCAATTGTGGGCTTTGATCATCACCTTTGGTTCTGCTTTTCTTGCATTATTACTGATTGCACCCACATTTTATCTTACGCCTAATACTAGAGTATACCTATTATTCACAATACTTTACCTGGCCTTTTTCTTATGGGCAGCTTTTGTAAATGGGATTGGCTGGATCCTGGGCCTGGTGGCAATTTTATTCACCATCATTGTTGTGAACGCAGCAACAATAGAAACAAAACATACAGAACGCCTTATCACTATCAACATATTGGGGAGTGTTCTCATTTCCCTGGCGGGTGTTTTAGCACCTTTTCGCCAGCTAGAAATCCCATGGATGCAAATAGCCTCTCTGGTTTTGTTGGTGGCAGCGGGCTTGATTTTTCGCTATCAAAGTCTGCCATCCGCAAATTTGCGCACAAAGCTAACCACTGCTGTTCTCGTAATTGTGCTTCTGCCTCTTATTATTCAATCAATTGTACAAAACCGGTTTATTCAAAGTTCTATCTCTGATCAGAATTTTAATTCCCTTAAATTAGTCGCTTCTCAAACCGCAACGAAGATAGATGAATTCATCCGCAACAACCAGGATACAATTTCTAAAGACTCGTCCCTTAGTGTTTTTTCCGAGTACCTGCTTCTTCCTGAATCTCAACGCCCCGGAAGTCAGCAAGAAAAGGATCTTTTGCTCACAGTTGAGGCACTAAAACGACGTTCCCAGGCATATCTGACTTCATACGCACTGCTTAACCGGAGCGGTATTGTTGTTTACGACACGAATCCTGCCCAAATTGGCACCTCAGAAGCCTCTCAACAGCATTTTCTTCTACCCTTAAATAACGCGCAGGTTTATGTTTCTGAGGTTCAATTCCCATCTTGGAACACCGATCCTTATATCTACTTTAGCAGTCCTGTTTTTGATGCGAACAAAAATGTTATTGGCGTACTTCGGCTTCGTTATAACGGTTTGATCTTTCAAAAATTACTCGAACAAAATGTCAGCTTGCTCGGGCTACGATCTTATCCAATCCTTTTGGACGAAAATTATATCCGCTTGGCGGATACAATTACGCCGAACTTGTTGTTTAAATCTCTGGCGCCGCTAGATCCCCCCCTGATCACCGCTCTTCGCCGTGAACGTCGCCTGCCATTCTTCTCTGATGAAGATTTGTCAACCAATTTGGTTGATCTAGTCTCAAAGATAAAGAATTTTCAGCAAGATCCCTACTTCACAACCGAATTTCACATTACGTCGGGCGGGCACATCGAAGCTGGAGCCGTTGTCGCCCTTCAAACAAAACCCTGGTATATCCTCTATGTTCAAGAGCAATCAATTCTTAGTCAACTTCTAACACAGCAGAATCAAGTGTTTATTCTGGTCGCCACATTGATTGCGGGTATCCTGGGCATGTTCGTTTCTGCGATTACCCGGATTATTGCAGACCCGATCCTTTCTCTGACTGGAACTGCTGAAAAGATTGCTGGTGGCGATTTGAATGCGCAAGCGAAGATCACCAGCAAAGATGAAATTGGCGTTCTGGGAAACACATTCAATTTGATGACTGCCCAATTGCGCGGCTCTATCAATACCCTGGAAGCACGTGTCCAGGACCGCACCAAAGAATTGGCTCAACAAAATGAATTCTTGCTTTATTCCAGCCGGCAATTACAGACAGTTGCTGATGTAGCTCGTAGCATCGCCTCAATTCGTAACCTGGATGAGCTGCTGGACCGTGTGACAGTTCTCATTAGTGAACGGTTCGGTTTCTATCATGCCGGTATTTTCCTGACTGATGACAGCGGTTATGCGGTGTTGCGCGCAGCTAATAGTCCCGGCGGAAAACGCATGCTTGCTCGCCAACATAAGCTAAAAGTAGGGCAAGTTGGTATCGTAGGTTATGTAACTGATCGTGGAGAACCGCGCATTGCCACAGACGTAGGTCAAGACGCTGTATTCTTTAACAACCCCGACCTTCCTCAAACACGATCTGAAATGTCCCTTCCTCTGAAGGTAGGGAATGATGTGATTGGGGCCCTGGATGTACAAAGCACGGAAAGTAATGCGTTTTCAGGAAGCGACATCGCACTCTTTACCACGTTGGCGGATCAGATTGCTATCGCGATCATGAACAATCGTCTGTACGCAGAAACCAATCGTGCTCTGGAAGAAGCCCAGGCACTCCACCGTACATACCTGAGGCAAGAGTGGAACCTGGCTTCATCAGCTCAAAAAACCAGCAGTTTCCTATACACAAACCGTGGAGTTGTTCCACAAAAGCCTGTCATTACAGAAAATATACAACGGGTACTCGAAACTGGCGAAACGGTTTCACGAGAAGAGATTATAACGCCGATTTCTTTGCGCGGCGAAACGATTGGTATCATACAGATTCAGGATCCCAACACACCCAACCGCGTTTGGAGCAATGATGAGATCCTGGCAGTTCAGGCAGTCGCCGATCAGGTGGGGCAGGCCCTTGAAAATGCTCGCTTATTCGAGCAAACCGTCCGCCGTGCCGAACGCGAACGGCAGGTTTTGGATATCACAAGTAAGATTCGATCAACCAATGACGCACAACAAATGATCGAGATTGCACTTCAAGAATTGCAAAGATCTTTAAATATTTCTCGAACCCAAATCATACTGTCAAAGAATCCTTCTCAGCCCTCTTCGACCTCAACTCAAGATAGATCCACTCTCAACCCGGATGACGGGATCGAGCAAGCTAATTAGATGAAAGGTGGCAAAAATGACCTACATTCTTTCTATCTCAAACGAAAAAGGCGGTGTGGCCAAAACAACCACTACAGCATCGTTAGGCGCAGCACTGGTTGAAAGCGGTAAGAAGGTTCTCCTTATCGATCTAGATGCTCAGTCTAATCTTTCCCTGGCCCTGGGGATAGATGTGGCAAAAGTTCAACGTTCAATGGCAAATGTCTTAATGGAATCCGCCTCGGTTGCCTCCATAATTCAAACCACCGGAATTCCCGGATTGGATATTGTCCCATCCAACAGCCAGGTAGGGATGGCGGAACGATTCCTTCCGTCTCGTCCCGATTACGAAAACACACTCCGGAACGCCTTAAAGAAGTTGCCATCTGATTATGACTTCATCATTATTGACTGTCCACCTTTCTTGGGCGCTGTCACTTTCAATGCCCTCATTGCCTCTCAATTACTGCTGATTCCCACTCAACCCGAATACTTTTCCATATATGCATTGCACAATTTGATGGCACTGGTTCGGAGGGTACGCACTCAACACAACTCCCAACTCACTTATCGCTTGGTCATCACCATGTTTGATAGGAGAAACCGTACCCACCGTACCCTCAGCGAGCAACTGCGTAGCACCTTCGCAGGTGGATTAACAGAAACCATGATCGAGGTGGACACTAAACTACGAGAAAGCCCAATTGTCGGCCTGCCAATTATTTTCCATGCTCCCAAGAGTCGCGCTGCATTACAATACCGCCAACTTTCCCAGGAGATCATAGAGTATGCCAAAGAAAACTCCCATCAACCGGCTTAAAACGCTCTTCACTTCCCTGGAAGATCAGCGGCATTCAACGCACCCGCAAGAGAACGTTCCAGCCGAATCAATCCCTACTCCGCTGTCAGGAAACCTACCATCCACTCCTGCAGGCTGGACGTGGGAATGTAATCAGTTTTGCTTTTACACTTACTGCGGGCCGGAAGTTGGTTCTCTATTGGGTTTGTCGCCCGCTAATTTTTCCGAACAGTCTATTTACTCGTTTGCAATTGATCCACAATCAGGTGAAAAAATACGGGAAATAATCAAACAGCGGATATTTCCAGCTGAGACAGAAGTAATTTTTATTAATCCGGACACCGGGAAAAAAGCTCCTGTGAAATTGGCCTTGTTTGCTAATATTAACGAAAGTGGCGAAATCACAGGTTATCATGGTTTCAACCTGCTTCTATCCGAAGCCGTTGCCAGTCATCAACAACAATATCCGATTACCAGGCACCCGGTTTTGCCACCTTCTGGAGAAACATCATTCGGGATGTTACCGGCAACTCGAAGCCCCTTGGGAGCAGCTTTGTCTTCCGGAAATCTACAAAAGCCTACTACTCCCTGGACTCCGGCGGGCAATAAAATCATATCTGGCACATACGATACCTCAACCCCAAACATTGAGCCGGGATCTATCACTGTTCCGTTAAAAATGAGTGGAGAGGACATAGGACTCCTGGAAATACTTGATGATGCCGACCAGCGCAATTGGACTGATGACGAACGCCAACTGGTTCAAGATGTGGCAAATCAACTGGCCTTAGCTCTGGAGAATGCGCAACTTTATGCAGCTGTTCAGACCGAGCTTTCTGAAAGAGTTCGTGCGGAACAAGAGACTCTCCGTCGTAATCAAGATCTAGCGGCCCTTAACCAGATCGCTCAGCAACTAAGCCGCCTGACATCACGATCGGAAATTTTTGCGCTGGTTGAAGAAAGCATCATTAATCTTAGCGACAATCACAACATCATAATTTCCACAATTGACCAGGACCGTGTTTCGGTCCAATTAGCTTCGCGAGAACGGATACCTGAAGAAGATCCCGACACAACTTTTGTCGAACAACTCACCAGGTACATCTTACAGAAAGCATCACCTCTTTTATTCAATAAGAATGCCGGACTTGAGTTAAATAAACTGGGTCTAAAATCTCTTGAACCATCTCTTGCCTCGTTACTTGCGTTGCCATTAAAGATTGGAGATCGCAACCTCGGCGCAATTATCCTGCATGAACCCACATCGCAAGATGCATTCACCGACGTTGAAGTTGAATTACTGTCTACTATTGCCACCCAAACCACAACATCCCTCGAAAACGCCTACCTTTTCCAGGAGATCACAAACGCTCTGACAGCTATTGAAAATCGCGAACGGTATCAGGCTAATGTCGCGAAATCCGTCGCTACATTGACCGAAATTGGTACACGTGCGCTACCCGATGTCATGAGCGCCATTGGGTTGGCCGCTCAGAACACCAGGGTATATTTTGCTCAATTGAAAGAAGATGAAAGCGGCAGCTTCTGGCAGATCACGGCACAATACGTAAATCCAGACTCAACCCACAAATTTGACAATGGCAAGGGACAACACATTCCCGTTGCGCTATATTCCTTTTGGTTGAAGGAATTACGCGAAAAAGGGTATTCTGCAACGCCTATTTCTCAACTTCCTGCTGCTGAACAAGATTTTCTTTCCAGCCAGGGAATTAAATCCACTTTGTTGTTAGCAGTGCAAGGGAAAAGTTCAACGCCCAGCTTCATTGGACTTGATGAAGTGGAGCGCGATCGCGTGTGGTTGAATGAAGAGATAAATGTACTTCAAGTTGCGGCAAACGCCATTTCCAATACATATGTTCGGGAAGATTTGCTGGATCAATTACAAGTATCTCTGGATGAAACAGAAAACCTCTACAATACCAGCCATCGCCTTGCTCTCGCGAACACAATGGAGGAAATGGTTACCGCAATCATCGAAGGAGTCCGCTCACCCCGAATAAATCGCGGCGTTCTGGTCCTGTTCAATAATGATCCGATGGGCAAAGTTGCCTCTATGAATGTTACCGCAACCTGGTATGGTGGACGCGGGAATCCCCCACCAGCGGTCGGTAGTGAATTCTTGAAGTCAGTATATGAACGGCTGATCGTCACAGACTCGCCGGTTTTTATCGACGATATCTTTGAACATCAAATGGACGCTCCTTTGCGCGATGTGTTAGCCCAACATAATATCCGCTCTATTGCTGTTCTTCCCCTCCTCAGCAGTAAACATCAACTTGGTGCCTTGCTCCTCGAAGCTGAAGAGAAACATCGCTTTGGTGGACGAGAAATCCGATCATATCCGCCGCTTGTTGACCAAATGGCAATTGCGGTCGAGAACCTTAGCTTGTTGGAACAGACCGAAAAAGCCTTGGCAGAAACCGGTTTATTGTATAAATTTAGCGACGGTGTCGCCCAAGCTTCAGACGCCCAAGATCTTGTCACCCTGGTTGCTCAATATGCTTTACCCAAGAACGCTGATCGCGCCTCGATTCTCCACATCTCCACCACTGCCGAAAACGAACCAGGAGAGGTGGAAGTCATTGGATTTTATGACCGGAGTGGGGCGTATCAACGCATGGGTGTTCATTTACCCGCTGCCGCCCTTCCTATTATCAATACTCTCGGCTCGGAAGGTGTTGCATATAACGATATTATGCGTTCGGAAATTGATCCGGTCTCCAAGAAAACCCTGGCGCAGTTCAATATGCTTTCCGGATGTGTGATTCCTCTCCGCAGTGCCGGGCGCCTTATTGGTTTGATCATAGCCTCATCTTCGAAACCTGCTGAATACAGCCTTGAAGAAACCCGTCTTCTCCAAATCATGGGAACTGGGGTAGCGGTAGCGCTAGAAAGACAGCGACTGCTTCGCGAAGCTCAACGGCGCGCGCTGGAACTTCAAACTGCAGCCGAGATCGCGCGCGACACTACCAGCATCCTCTCTCGCGAAACCCTTCTCAGTCGTATCGTGAACTTGATCTTTGGCCGGTTTGGCTTCTACCATGTTGGTATATACCTGCTCGAAGAGGAGAACAAATACGTTGTTATTCAAGAAGCTTCAGGCGAGGCCGGAGAAAAGCTAAAGGAGCGCAAATTCCGAGTTCTTGTGGGATCGCGCTCTATCATCGGTACAGCTGCCAGCTCTGGAGAACCAGTCATTGTTAACGATGTTTCTCAGAGCTTTCTCTATCTTCCCGAAAGCATGCTTCCAGACACAAAATCGGAAATGGGAGTTCCTCTAAAACTTGGCGATCGCGTCATTGGGGTTATGGATATTCAATCCACCAGGATCAACGCCTTCTCCCAAGACGATCTCGCGGTGCTGCGTATCCTTTCGGATCAGATCGCGGTGGCTCTTGAAAACGCACGCTCATACGAATTATCACAAAAAGCATATCAAGATATCATGGAAGTGGATCGCCTTAAGAGTCAGTTCCTGGCTAATATGAGCCACGAGCTTCGCACTCCCCTGAATTCGATCATTGGCTTCTCGCGTGTCATCATGAAAGGCATCGATGGGCCAATTAATGATACGCAACGTCAAGATTTAAGCGCAATCTACAATTCTGGTCAACACCTCCTTGCCTTGATTAATGATATCCTTGATTTATCCAAGATCGAAGCCGGCAAAATGCAGCTTGCATTTGCTGAAATCAGCATTGTGGATGTGATCAACAGCATGATGTCCACTGTAACCGGGTTGATTAAAGACAAACCGGTGAAATTAATACAAATTATTCCTGAGAACATACCGCCTGTTATTGCTGACCAAACCCGTATCCGCCAGGTATTGCTCAACTTCCTCTCCAATGCTGCAAAATTCACAGACGAAGGTTCTATTACCGTTGAAGCTTCGTTTGTTAATCATCCCGAAGATCAGCATCCCGAGATCATGGTCACAGTCACAGACACAGGGCCGGGCATTCCAGAAGCTGACCAACATAAACTCTTCCAACCTTTTAGCCAGGTAGATGACTCCACCACGCGCAAGGTTGGGGGTACGGGCCTGGGCCTTTCGATCACGCGTTCACTGATTGATATGCACAAAGGTCGAATTGGTCTTGCATGGAGTGAAATTGGAAAGGGCAGCCAATTCTTCTTCACCCTTCCAATCCCCTTGCCGCCAGCCCCAGAACCAACCCCGTCGTCAGACGAAAATGCATCCCAGCAGCCGTTGGATGGGCAAAAGGTGGTGTTGTGCATTGACGATGACGATCAAGTGATCGACTTATACAAAAAATACCTCCTTCCGCAAGGATATCAAGTCGTAGCTCTTACTGATCCCAAGAAGGCTATCGCTCAGGCGCGAGTTATCAAGCCATATGCCATCACACTGGATATCATGATGCCAGAAGTAGATGGCTGGCAAGTACTCCACGAATTAAAGAACGATGCAGAAACCCGCAATATACCCGTTCTTATCTGTAGCATTGTTGAGGAATCTGATCGCGGTATCAGCCTTGGGGCAGCGGATTACTTGGTAAAACCCTTCCTGCAGGAAGATCTTGTTAATGCTGTCAATCGGCTTAATTTCAATGGGGCGATTAGGAAAATACTAGTTGTTGATGATGATGAAGCAGATTTACGTTTAGTTAAGAAGATCTTGGAGCCGCAGGTGACCAGTGGACAATTGTTTATCAGCACTGCTGCTGGAGGAATTGCTGGCTGGGACGCGATACAAGAGGATCCGCCCGATGCAGTGATCCTGGACTTGTTTATGCCCGACCTGGATGGATTTTCTATTCTGGAAAAACTTCGTGCAGACAACGAACTTAAGGGCATGCCCGTAATTATCTTAAGTGGCGCAGATCTGACCCCAGAACAGCACAAAAAATTGAACGATTTTGGCCAACACATGCTTACCAAAGGGTATCTTACCCAAAACGAATTGCTCGTTTCCCTCAACGATGTTCTCGAAAAGATCAAAACCAAGTGAGATTATTGGTACCAGACTTAAACAACCATTGATTATTACTCTATTCAAAGATAATGCATATGTCTCCTATTAATGAAATTCATGCTAGTGGGATGTCTGGACGCGTCATTGCTGAATGCTTGGACTGCGGAACGCAAGCAGAATTCAACCCCGCTATCACAACATGTCCCAAGTGCAGTAGTCAATGGCGGGAAGCCCGTTATGATTACGAGACAATTTCAAAGCAGCTGTTAGATAAGATCAAGGAGCGTCCATTCGATCTGTGGCGGTATGCCGAGGTACTTCCAATCGAAGGCCCCAAACCTCAGTTATCCCTTGGCGAAGGTGGAACTCCTTTGATACGGGCAAACAACCTTGGGATCATGTTGGGATGCCAGAACCTTTATATTAAAGACGAAAGACAAGGGCCAACCGCTTCATTTAAAGATAGGCAAGCAGCACTAAGCATCTCGGCTCTAAAAGAAACCGGTATTACTGAAATGGTTCTGGCTTCCACAGGAAACGTTGCTATTTCTTATTCGGCTTACGCAGCCCGTGCAGGCATTAAATTATGGGCGTTTCTAACCAGCTTGGTACCGGGTGCTAAAATGCGGGAGGTGGCACTTTACGGCACCCAAGTAATTAAAGTTACCGGGTCATATGACCAGGCAAAACAAGTAGCAGCCGAATTTGCCAAGCAAAAGGGCATCTTTTATGATCTGGGCAGTCGCAGCATCCCTTGCGTTGAAGGGATGAAATCCATATCCTACGAAGTCTGCGAACAGCTATCCAGGATCGCAGAGCTTCCCCCAAGCTCCACCCCATGGCGGGCTCCAGATTGGTATTTCCAATCTGTTAGCGGTGGATTGGGCCCTTTGGGAGCAATAAAAGGATTTGCCGAAATACAAAAAATGGGCCTTACCACTCACGTTCCAAAGCTGGCATGTATTCAAGCAGAAGGCTGCTCACCAATGGTACAAGCATGGAAACAAAATAGAGCAACGGCAATTCCATACCAGTCGCCTCACACTCTGATTGCCACCCTTGCAACTGGAGATCCCGGTAGAACCTACACTGAATTACGGAAGCGTATGTTGGATTATTCGGGTGGTGTAATGGAAAGCGTTACTGACGAAGAAGCATTCCGCGCAATGCATTATCTGGCGAAAATGGAAGGCCTCTCCGTTGAACCAGCAGCAGCAGTAGCAATAGCCGGGGTTGTTAAGCTGATTCGCAGCGGCCTCATCAAATCCACTGACGTTGTGGTAATTAATTGCACAGGCCATACCATGCCGATCGAACGGAATATTCTTGGCGAAGGCTGGGCGCGCAACTTGGTTCTGCCCACTCAGATGATGGAGGAAAGTCCGGAAGAAGGTTTATTGTCTGCGCTGAACAATGTTGCCGTTGACCGTTTCCCAAGAGTGGCTATTGTTGATGATAATCCCGATGTTCGCCGTCTGATTCGTCGTATTCTCCAATCCCAGGGGAATTACACGCTCTATGAGGCAACAAATGGACGCGAAGCGGTAGAGCTAGCCCATCGCGAGCATCCCAATTTGATGATCCTGGATCTGATGATGCCCGAAATGGATGGGTTCGCAGTCATGGAGGCATTACAATCAGCTCAGGACACTGCAGATATTCCCGTTATAGTAGTTACTGCAAAGGAACTGACTCCCGCTGAAAAAAGTCGCCTGGAAGGGCATATAAAGACCTTGATGCAAAAAGGCGATTTTATGAGCGATGAATTATTAGATGAGGTTCGCGCTTTGCTTCGTTAATCCCTCGATACAACCTGACACCCCGTGAGAGCTTAAAAAACCTGACATGGATAAAAAAGATAGGAACAACGGCATTCTTGCGGCAATCGCCTCTGCGGTGTTCCTTGGCCTTGCCCCAATATTTGGGAAACAGGCAATGTTGTGGGGATTCTCAACTCTGGCAGTTGTTACCTTTCGAACCGGTCTTGCTACAATTGCTTTGCTTGTGTTTATGCTGTTATTTCGCCGCCAATTCTTATATATTTATCCTCTTGGTCTTGCGGGCTGTTTCTTTGCAGGATTCATCAATGGTGTAGCGTCTATTTTTTATTATGGCTCGCTCAGCGTTCTGGATGCCAGCGTAGGCCAGGTGCTGTATTCGTTTTATCCGATGTTCACTGCGTTTTGGCTGCTTTTGGACCGACAACCGATTCAAAAATTGACAGTGATCCGTTTAGTTCTATCCCTGCCTGGTGTGTATCTCTTGATCCGCACTGGTTCCAAGCCGGTTGACTTACTGGGTGCCGGGATGATGGTTGTCTCGGCCATACTATATGCACTTCATCTGATAATAAATCAGCGCGTTTTATACGATGTTCCAGCCCCAACGGTTACTTTCTATACCATCCTTGCCATGTTCATTACAGTAACAATCCCGTACTTGGCTCTAAGTCCCACAATACCGGCCGATGGAACTCCTTGGTGGCCAATTCTCGGCATGGCCGTAATTATGTTAATTTCAAGAATTGCTTTATTTATTGGCGTAAAGCATTTGGGGGGACTGCAAACTGCCTTGCTGGGCTTGGGTGAACTTTTTATCACAGTGGCAGTCGCAAATTGGTGGCTGCACGAAAGTTTGAGCCTTCTTCAATGGATTGGCGCAGGATTATTAGCAGCTAGCTTGTTCTTGGTGGGCTTTGAAAAGCTTCCACCTCAAAAAACACGCACGACGGGTTGGCTAGCCTGGCTGAATCCGCCTAAGATCAATCCAACCGATACTCGTTGGGGGCAATAATGCACAATTTGGAAACGATGGATGCAAGTTCGCCAGGGGAGGCTCAAATTTGGCAATGTAGCGATCCAACCTGCAATTTTCGTTTTCCCATTTTGGTTCAAAGCTCCAGCTTGTCATCCCCGATAAGGCGGAAAATGAATTGTCCTAGATGTGGCTCACCTGCCCAACAAGTTCCGCTGACTTCTCCAATTATTCCAGAAGCTTTTGCGCCTCAAGGGACACCACAAATCCATCCAGTAGAAGTGTTATTGGATAATATCCGAAGCACGTTTAATGTAGGCGCAATGTTTCGAACATCTGATGGCGCAGGTATCAAGCATATCCATGTATGCGGTACCACTCCACCGCCTACTCATCCCAAGATATCAAAAACCGCTCTGGGCGCCGAGTTTGCGGTATCCTGGACTTATCACACAAACGCTGTACTTGCAACCAAGACCTTGAAAGATGCGAACTATCAAATATGGGCTTTGGAAAATACACCAACTGCACGAAATATTTTCGAAGTAATCTCCACCGCACTGGAACCCTCGCCCATTTTGTTAATCGTAGGGAATGAAGTAACCGGGGTGGATCCTGGTTTGATCGATTTGTGCGATAACGTACTTTCCATTCCGATGCTAGGCTACAAACGGTCTCTCAATGTCGCCATTGCATTTGGAATTGCCGCATATTCTCTTTGTTTCTCCGAATCGTTTGTTCGACCTTCCCATCCAAAGCAAAACGGTCTCGAGATGGTATAATTATTTCATTCCAATTTGGTGGAGGACTTATGGCAAAATTCGTTGCTGCGATTGACCAGGGCACAACGAGCACTCGTTGCATGGTTTTTGATCGTTTTGGCAATGTTGTTGCTGTGGATCAAAAAGAGCATCGCCAAATCTATCCCAAGCCGGGCTGGGTAGAACATGATCCCCTTGAGATCTGGGAGCGCACCCAGGAAGTGATTACAAACGCCTTGCGAAAATCAGATATTACCCCATCCGACTTGGCTTCTATTGGCATAACCAATCAACGCGAAACCACATTGGTATGGGATCGTCGTACTGGTAAGCCGTTCTACAACGCAATTGTTTGGCAAGATACCCGAACAGATCAAATTTGCAACGAACTATCCCAATCTGGAGGGCAAAATCGTTTTCAGATCAAGACCGGGCTGCCACTTGCCACCTATTTTTCAGGGCCAAAGATTAAATGGATTCTTGATAACGTACCCGGCGTGCGCGATGCTGCTAACCATGGGGATGCCCTGTTTGGCAATATCGATACCTGGCTGATTTGGAATTTGACTGGAGGGGTGCATGTCACGGACGTAAGCAATGCCTCTCGCACTTTATTAATGGATCTGAACACGCTCAAATGGGATGAAGAAATACTCGATCTCCTTACAATTCCCGGCAGTATGCTTCCAACAATTCGCCCATCATCATCCATTTATGGGTACGCAACAATCCCATCAGTTCAAGGGGTGCCGATAGCTGGAGACCTTGGTGATCAACAGGCAGCTTTGTTTGGACAGGCATGTTATGAACCAGGCGAAGCTAAAAACACATATGGGACCGGTTGTTTCATGCTTCTCAATACCGGCAACCGACCTGTTCCCTCAAAGAATGGATTGTTAACCACCTTGGGCTACCAGATTGGCAACCAACCAGCGGTATATTGCCTGGAGGGTTCAATAGCTATCGCCGGCGCATTAGTTCAATGGTTGCGAGATAATTTAAAAATGATAGAAAGATCATCGGATATCGAAACCCTGGCCCGCACAGTTGAAGATAACGGTGGAATGTATATTGTGCCTGCGTTCTCTGGCTTGTTTGCGCCTTATTGGAGAAGTGACGCTCGCGGGGTGATGGTGGGCTTAACACGTTTTCTCAACCGCGGCCATATTTGCCGAGCAGTTTTAGAGTCTACTGCCTATCAAACCCGCGAAGTCTTGGAAGCTATGAACTCAGACTCAGGCGTTGAATTGAAAAGTCTGAAAGTCGATGGCGGCATGGTGTTCAACGAATTGCTGATGCAATTCCAGGCAGATATTCTGAACGTCCCCGTTGTTCGCCCCGCCATTGCCGAAACCACATCTCTGGGAGCTGCTTACGCAGCGGGTCTGGCTGTAGATTTTTGGAGCACTTTTGAAGAGCTTCGCGCTAATTGGAGAGAAGATAAAAAATGGATTCCCAATATGACGCCTCCACTGCGCGAACGTCTGTATCACGGATGGAAAAAAGCTGTCTCACGCACTTTTGATTGGGTGGAACAAGAATGAACACGAAACCTCACGCTCTCATCATTGGTGGAGGATTCACCGGTTGCGCCGTGGCCTACGATCTCTCATTGCGAGGCTTTTTAGTTACACTGCTCGAAAGAGGCGAGATCTCATCGGGTACATCAGGACGGACTCACGGATTATTGCACAGTGGTGCCCGCTATTGCGTGAATGACCCCGAGGCAGCCCAGGAATGCATTGAGGAGAATATCCTCCTCCGCAAAATTGCCTCCCAATGCGTTGTTTACAACCGGGGCTTATTTGTGGCGCTGACAGATGAAGATGTAGCCTACGCACCTCTATTTGAAAAAGGCGCAGAAAAAAGCCACATTGAAATTGAAAAATTAACCCCAGAACAAGCATTTAAGCTGGAACCCCTACTTAACCCTGACCTCAAACTTGCCTATTTAGTACCGGACGGCACCTTTGACCCGCTCCGTTTGGCATTTGCTTTCGCTGCTTCTGCCCACCAACACGGCGCCGATATTCGCGCCTATCATGAAGTGGAAGGCCTCTTAAAGGATGGCCAAGGTAAGATCTCAGGGGCGAAGGTATGGGACCGGACTTCCAATGCACACTACGAAATAAACGCCGACATTACCATTAATGCAACAGGGGCCTGGGCTAATGAAATTTGCAGAATGTTTGGCGCTCCCACGGAAGTCATTCCAACTCCCGGCGTAATGGTTGCATACGACCATCGCTTAATTCAACGGGTGATAAATCGCCTTAATATGCCAGGGGACGGAGATATCATCATCCCCCAACGACGCATGATGGTAATTGGTACTACCTCATTCGAGGTGGAAAATCCCGATTATATTCCAGTCGATGATGAACAGGTTCACCAAATGCGCCACTGCGCCCAAGAATTGGTCCCTGCGATACGGCAAATAAAAGTGCGCGGGGTATATATGTCTGCTCGTCCATTAATCAAATCGGCCAGCGCCGGACGCAGTCTTTCCCGCACCTTTAAGTGCTACGATCATCAGGAAAATGAAGGAATTACTGGTATTGTCAGCATTATTGGAGGTAAAGCCACCACCTGTCGCGTGATGGCTGAAAAAACGAGCGATCTTGTTTGTAAGAAAATGGGCATCTCTGAAAAATGCCATACAAGAGAACTGCCGCTCGCCTCATACCGTGATTTTTATTCCTCGGCGAAAGGGAAAACATCGTGAAAAACACATGGTCGGTTACATTCAAGATTTCCCGCCAGAAAGGGAGTAGTCCGCGGAGATTTGAAACCTTCAAGCTCGAAGTGGATCCTGATGAATACGTTCTGGATGCCATCGAGCGAGTCTGGGCGTTTCATGATCGCAGCCTGGTTTATCGGCACGCTTGCCACCACTCTACCTGCGGGGCTTGCGGCATGCTGGTCAATGGTGTGGAAAAACTGACCTGCATTACTCCCATTCGCTCGGTGACCCGAAACGGTGGCAAGCTCACCATTGAACCACTTCGTAACTTTCCGGTCATCAGCGATCTCTCTGTTGACATGAGCGGGTTCTATCAACGTATGGAGAAGGTTCATTTCGATCAAGTAACCACGCTCGAAAATGCCTACCTGCCCTTTGAAAAGAAGAAATTAGTGCCCCCGGGAGAGGAGAATTCTCCCCGCCTGGTTGATTGTATTGAGTGTGGTTTGTGTATCAGCGCCTGTCCTGCCGGCTTAACCTCGGATAGCTACCAGGGGCCTGCTGTCCTTGCTGCAATCCAAAGCAATTTTTCTACACCTTGCGATATATCATTGCTGGATCTTGCCAATCACCATGACGGTGTCTGGCGATGTCATAACGCGTATGAGTGCTCTGCTGTGTGCCCATCGATGGTTGACCCCGGATGGAGGATCATGGATTTGCGTAAGAAAGTGATAGCCCAACAAGTTCGCAAGATTTTTAAGAAGAATTCTTCCCCTCATCCATCAAGGAGTAAAGAATGACGAACGAACCCTCTCCCCGAAAACTTCTTCGCTGGTTTGATCCTCGCTACCGTCAAATTGGAACCTGGGCCTTTATTCTAAATCGAGTAACCGCTTTGGGTTTGACCGCATATTTGGCCTTGCATCTCTTCATGCTGAGCAAGCTAGCTGTAGGAGAAAACGCCTATAATGATTTTATCACCCTGGCAAAGACACCCGTCATATTAGTCGGTGAATTGCTGGTTGTGGCTGCCGTATTGATCCACGGCCTTAACGGGATTCGGATTGCATTAAATAGCTTCGGCGTTGGGGTTCGCCATCAAAAGCAAACCTTTATTGCCCTCATGGCTGTTTCGATTGCATTGATCATCTATTTTGCCCTTCACATGTTTTCTGCCGCCTAGGAGAATATAAAAACATGAACAACATCTCACGCGCAAAACCAAGAGAAGGCGGATGGCTTTGGTTAATTAAAATTGTCTTTGGTTTGATCCTTGTCGGTCTCCTTATCCTCCACATGATCGTAAACCATCTGGTAGCCCCCGGTGGATTGCTTTCATACCAGGATGTGCTGAACTATTATGACAATCCAATCATACCAATTGTAGAAATCGCCTTCTTAATATTTGCTGTTACTCATTCGATTCTTGGGCTTCGAAGTATTCTTTTGGACATGAACCCATCAAACAATGTTCTGCGTATCGCCAATTGGGCTTTCATTATTTTGGGAGCTTTTGCCATTATCTACGGCGCCTGGCTGACATTTCATATTGCTGCTATGTAGATTGTTTTAAAGAGAGCAGCTTCATCGGGCATTTAACCTTTTGAAGCTGCTCTTGTTTTTGATAACGATGCTCACCCAGTCGCGATTTCAGCCAACCTCCGCGCTTCCTCGACATACGCCAGACTTTGATGCCTGAAATAAGTATTATAAAGTCCCGAATAATATCCGTTTTTCGCCATCAATTCGGTGTGGTTCCCCATTTCGATGATGCCGCCATTTTCAACGACCACAATCCGATCTGCGGATTTTACGGTGGAAAGACGATGTGCGATTAGAATACTTGTTGTTTGTTTCAAAATTAAATTGAGTGCTTGTTGGATCTGCCATTCAGTAAATGGATCAATGCTTGCGGTCGCCTCGTCAAGGATGAAAATGGCAGGTTTTTGAACAAGCACCCGCATGAGAGATACTAATTGCCGCTGTCCCATCGAGAGCCGTCCTCCTCTTTCCCCAACCTCTGTGCTCAACCCTTGCGGTAAAGTCTCCAGCCATTCTCCATTTCCGATTTGAGAAGCAAGTTGTTCAATCTCTTCTGCAGTAGCCTCGGGACGCGCGTAACGGATGTTTTCTGCCACAGTTCCTGAAAAAAGGAAAGGTACCTGCGAAACAATTCCTAATTGCCGCCGATAACTCTCCAAATCGAAACCCCGAATATCCTTTCTATCGATTAAGATCCTTCCGGATTGAAATTCATAGAAACGAGCAGTTAACTTGGCGATTGATGATTTACCAGCGCCCGTATGCCCCACTAAGGCTACCGTTTCGGCAGGTAGGATTTTTAAGCTGAAATCATCCAAAACAGGTTCGTTTTCCTTATATTGGAAATGAACATGATCAAATTCAACCTCTCCCCGCAAGCGCGGAACTTCGTTCTTACCAATTTGAATCACAGCTGGTGTCGCATCAATAAGGGCGAACACACGTTCGGCTGCCGATAGACTATTTTGCACAGTCGACCAGAACGAAGATAGGTTCATAATTGGGAACATGAACCGATCCAGGCTTAGCAAGAACAAATACCAGGCCCCAAATGTTACCACCCCTTGCACTACACTCATTCCGCCTGTGTACACCAGAAGAGCCGTTGCAATGCCGGCCATCGTATTGATAGTCGGGAAGATAATCGCAAGAACCAACCCCCTCCGCACATTGACCTGATAAGATTTGCGATTCGCCTTATCAAATTCCTTATAAATACTTTCTTCCTGCCTGAAATTCTTGGCAACAGCAATGCCGCTGACGGTCTCCTTGATCGTCGAGTTTACATTTGCCATAGCGCGCATCCCTTGCTTGGTCACTTTGCGAGCCAGGTTTCGATAAGATATGCCCAGTAGAAACACAATTGGGATCAATGTAAAGAGCCCCAGGGCAAGTCGCCATTCATACGTCAACAAGACAATTGCCAGGAACCCGCTTTCAACTACCTGAGAGATAAAATCAGTTAATAAACTAAATAATTGTCCGAAGTCTCTCGTGTCCGAAGTAATGCGAGAAACCACTTTTCCTGATGAAAATTGATCATAAAAGGACAAATCGTGAATGGTCGCAGCTCGAAACGCATCTTTGGCCAGAGCTAATACAATATCCGCTGTAGCACGGGTCATTGCCCGTCGGCTGAACCAGTTTGCGACCCAGATCAATACCCCCAGCAACAGCACAGAGGCTCCAATCAATAAAATACTCTCTATCTTGGGTTGGACACGTAAGAGATCCACCCCTTTCGATACAACGATCGGCTGGATTGCCGCCAATAATGCGATTAAAATAACCATTCCGGTCACAATCGCAATTCGTTTCGTCTGTGGCTTAAAGTAGGGCAAAATCCTGCGTATTAATTGTTGGTCGGTATATTGCCGATCATATTGTTCTTGATCTAGACCTTCGAAGAATCCCATATCAGTATTCCTTGATATTTGCTACGATTCACTAAATATCCGTCGGTAAGGTTCCGATTTCTTCATTAATTCCTCGTGGGAACCTATAGCGGCGATCTCACCTTGCTTCATTACGAGAATGAGATCGGCCCAACGAATTTGAGATAGCCGGTGTGTAATGATCAATGTGGTTCTTCCACGAGCCGCATTGAAAATGGCTTGTTGGATCTTATCTTCTGTGGCGCTGTCGATGGCACTGGTGGAATCATCCAAAATTAATATTCTTGGATCGGTAAGAAATGCCCGTGCCAGAGCCAGACGTTGTCGCTGTCCTCCAGAAAGAGTAACTCCACGTTCGCCAATGACTGTCTGGTAGCCGTCTGCAAAGGAAGAGATAAATTCATGCGCCTGAGCGGCCTTTGCAGCTGCCTCAATTTCATCCTGGGTAGCTCCAGGCTTGCCAAATGCAATATTTTGTGCAATCGTATCCGAGAACAGAAAAACATCTTGCTCAATGATCGAAATTCGACGCCGGAGGGTTTCAAGGTTCCAATCACGCACATCCACACCATCAACCTTCACGTTGCCATCTGTCACGTCGTAGATCCGATTGATCAATTTTGCCAGGGAAGTTTTACCGCTACCCGTTTGTCCCACGATTGCCACAGTCTTTCCAGCTGGTACCGCAAAAGTAATCCCCGTCAATGTGCAATCACGTTGTCCATTTTCGTCATTATTTCCATCCGGGTAAGCAAAACAGACTTTCGCAAATTCAATTTCGCCTCGCATCTGCCCCGTATAACCAGCATTATTCTGATCCAGGTCGTTTTCGCGATTCATTAATTCCAAAATGCGTCTGGCACCCGCCAACCCAAGCGATATTTGAGAATATGCCCATAACGAGGTAAAGGTTGGAAAGTCTAACATCATGAGCAGTCCAAAATACCCCACCACATCGCCGATATCAGTCAATACACCTTGTTGGTAAAGGATCAGCGCATGGAGTAACCCCCCGGCGAGGGCAACACTGTAAATCAACAGCGGAATAAAACGGGCCTCTTCATTCCCCTGGGTAACTGCAGCATTCCGGTATCGGGTTGCATTTCGCTCAAACAATTTGACTTCACTTGCCTCTTGCGAAGAACCTTTTACGGTTTCAATCCCGTCCAGCGCCTCATTCAACCGAGTATTGAGTTCTCCAAAGGATTCCCGCACTTCATCCGTGATCGGGGATAATCGGCGTAAATAGGCTCGTAAAGCGATGAAATATACCACGATGAACAATGCAGGAACCAGCATCAAGGTCGGATTGTACCTTGCCGGGGTCAAGATCAAGGGCATGATCAGGAAATTTATCGAACCGATAACCATATTCACACCGGGGCTGAACAAGAAGTTCACTTCACGAACATCATTGGTAGCCCGAGCCATAGTATCCCCCACAGGCTGCAGATTATGGAATGTCATGCTTTTTCCTAGCAGATTTCCATACAATTCATTTCGCACATTTCGTTCAACGCGTTGCGCAACAAGCTCGAAACCAAAATTTCTCCCAAATTGCAATACGCCGCGCATCAGTTGCGAAAGCGCAATGATGATGGCGATCTGCAAAAGTCTCTCTAACTGGGGCACGGGGGCCAAAACAGCCGAAAAAGCCTCCCCGATCAATACCGAGGACACCCCCATTAATGCTGCATTTCCAAACGCACCCCCTATTGCAATGATCAAGATCGCCCAATGCCGCACCGCATGAGATAACACCCAGCGTACTGGGCCTCTTCTGTTAGTCTTAAAAGTGGATTTCAGAGTAAATTCTGCCAATTCTGTGGTTGCCATGCTTACCTCACTTTTAATGAAATCCGGCCGCGCTCAATTTCAACTTTCAGGATTTCCACATCAACAATATCACCAACCTGCAGACTTGTGCCTGGTGGTACCTGGCTACGGTGAAGCAAGCCATCATGCTTGACACCAATGTCAACGAACGCGCCAAAATCCACTACATTTCTTACCGTTCCCTTAAGGCACATTCCTGTTGTCAATTGGTCCATGGAAAGCACGTCACTACGCAGGATCGGCAAAGGCAGATCTTGCCGCGGATCGCGTCCGGGCCGGATCAACTGCTCCAGGATATCGGAAAGGGTTGGAACCCCGCAATTCATCTCCGCGGCCCATGCTGTTAGTGGCTTGGCTTTGATGAATGCGTCGATCTTCTTTTGCTTATCCTCTAAAGGCATATCCATTTTAATCCCACAAAATTGGACGATCTTGCTCGCAACGCCATAACTCTCTGGGTGGATGGCACTTGCATCTAGCGGTTGATCTCCCCCGCGGATCCGTAAAAACCCCGAAGATTGCTCAAATGCTTTTGGCCCTAATCCTTGCACTTCTTTAAGTGAGGTCCTTGTTCTATATGGACCTTTTTCGTCTCGATAGGCCACAATGCGTTCAGCCAATTTGGGGCCAATACCTGCGACGTTAGTCAAGAGAGATGCCGAAGCTGTGTTTACATCCACGCCGACTCGGTTGACCATATCTTCTACTACCCCATAAAGAGCTTTTTCCAATTCTTTCTGGTTAACATCATGTTGGTACAATCCAACCCCGATCGATTTAGGATCGATCTTCACTAACTCGGCCAACGGATCCTGAACTCTGCGCGCAATCGAAACAGCGCCCCTTAGGCTCACATCAATCGTCGGAAATTCTGCCCGCGCCAGTGGGCTGGCGCTGTAAACACTGGCGCCAGCCTCATTGGTAATTAAGTAATGCAAAGGAGTTTCAGTAGCCTGAATCAAATCCACTGCTAGCCGTTCTGTTTCGCGAGATGCCGTACCATTCCCAATCGTTATCAAAGTAACACAATACTTCTCTACCAACGCCCGGAGTTTGTCCAGGGTTTCTTTCCACCTCTTTTGAGGCTCATGGGGATAAACAGTATCAACACAAAGCAGCTTACCCGTTTCATCAACAATTGCCACCTTGCAGCCCGTTCTAAATCCGGGGTCAAGCCCCATTACAACATAACCAACCAATGGAGGTTGGCTTAACAACGCCTTCAGATTAGACGCGAACACCGCAATGGCTGACTTTTCAGCCCGCTCCGTCAATTCTCGCCGCACATCCCGTTCAATTGCCGGAAGCAATAATCTTTCCGCGCCATCAGCCATTGCAAGGATCAACTGGTCATGAAAAGGCGAGCGCCGATCGGGGGGGAATTTTGCTCTCATAATATCCTGCCAGTCTCGCTCTGGGATTTGCATCCGCACCCGCAATATTTTCTCGTTTTCTCCTCTATTAATAGCCAGCGTTTGATGTGGGCGAATCCGATCCACGCGCCCTTCAAATTGGTAATACGCCTCGTAAACAGCACGTTCATCTACTGCGTCATCAATTTTTTCCGCGTAGAGTGTGCCCCATTGCATAGCTCGTTGACGGGTTAATTGACGAATTTCAGTTTGATCACTGATCGTCTCAGCTACAATATCGCGCGCTCCAGCAAGGGCATCTTCAATTGTCGGAACATCCTCATTCAAGAATGCTTCGGCTAACTTCTCGGCGCTTTGATTCATCCACGCCTGCTGCAAAATCCTCTCTGCCAGGGGCAACAATCCGCGTTCCTTAGCGATCATAGCACGCGTTCTTCTTTTAGGTTTATATGGTTGATAAATATCCTCAAGTTCAGTGAGAGTTACCGCTGCAAGCACCTTTTCCTTTAGCTCCGGGGTCAATTTTCCCTGCTCTTCAATAGAAGCAAGGATAGTATCCCGTCTCTCCGACAACGCCCGTTGCCGCCCCAACAAATCCTCAATTTGGCGGAGTTGTTCTTCGTCCAACCCACCGGTGCGCTCTTTTCGATAACGCGCAATAAAGGGAATCGTATTCCCCTCGTCCAACATGTCAACCACCGCATTGACTTGCGGCTTGGTAAGATTCATAGTTCGAGCAATGTGTTCAACGTGGTCTATCATGTTCGTTTCTCCATTCGAAAGGTAATTCTAACACAGGACTGGTATAATCCAACAGATGGAATCTCCAACGCGCCCCGATCTGAGACACAACTATATCGTCAATTTACTGGACGGTGCCTTTTTCGGATTTGGGATCGGTTTTGCTTCATTTGTAGGAATTGTTCAATTATTTATTGGTACATTAACCTCATCAGCCACTTTAATTGGCCTGGTGCCGGCAATCCATTCTGCTGGATGGCAACTTCCCCAGCTCCTAACCGCACGCAAATTACAAAAATTGGAGCGTTTTCGTCCATTTGTGATGCTGATGACAACTCAGGAGAGGCTGCCTTTCCTCGGCCTTGCCATCACGGCCTATTTGATACCGCTCTTGGGAAACCAACTCGCAATTTGGATCGCGTTCATCTTATTGATCTGGCAAGGCTTGGGAGCTGGATTGACCGCCAACGCCTGGCAGAACCTGATTGCTAAAATCATCCCATCAGATTATCGCGCCACTTTCTTAGGGCTGCAATCTGCCGCCGCCAATCTTATGGCTGCAGCAAGTTCAACAATCGCAGGTATGATTTTATTCTATGTCAGTTATCCCACAAATTATGCTGGGTGTTTCTTACTTGCCTCATTGGGCATGGCTCTATCCTGGATATTTCTTAACATGACACGCGAAACCACTCGCCCGGTCGAACCGGATGCCCATATGCGCGGCTCTTTATGGGCTAATATTCGTAGGATTCTAATAAAAGACAAGGGATTTCGCTGGTTTGTGATTGTTCGATTATTTTTTCAGTTCGCGTTGATGGCTTCTTCGTTCTATGTTGTATTTCCCACTCAAAAACTTGGCATGACCACTGCTGCAGCAGGCATCCTCGTAGGCGAACAATTAATCGCCCAGGTGATTGCCAACCCACTACTTGGATGGGTAGCCGACCACTTGAGTCGGAAAATGGCTCTCCAAATCGGGGTTGCTTCCAGTTTTCTGGGCGCGATCTTGGCATTAATTGCGCCTGATTCTTCGTACTTTTATATAATAATGGCCCTTTCTGCGCTTGCGGGTGTAGCTTTCTGGGTGATCACAATGGCGCTGACCCTTGAGTACGGGCCGGAACAGGAACGGCCTACTTATGTGGGGATTGCCAACACACTAATCTTCCCGGCCACATTTGGGGCTCCCCTCATCGGCGGTTGGCTGGCTGACAGTTACGGATATTCTGCGACTTTTATTACCAGTGCTGTAGCTGCTGTGATTACAATCATTATTGTTCAATTAACAATACATGAAACAAGACAAGACCCTGTGCTTACGTAATTCTAATTTTCTTAAGATATAAGCAAATAAATATTCGGAGGTGCATCCCTATGGTTTCATCCAACAACAGCCCTATTCCATTCAAAGCAGAAACTCGTCAATTACTCAATATTCTCATCCATTCCCTTTATACTGAACGGGAGATTTTTCTCCGCGAATTGATTTCCAACGCATCCGACGCCTTAACCCGTCTTAATTTTGAGATGCTAACCAACCACAACATTCTGGACGCAGATAAAACTCTTGAAATCCGCCTTTATCCAGATGCCGAGAAAAGAACCCTGACAATTACCGACACAGGCCTGGGAATGACTGCTGACGAAATAGATCAAAACTTAGGCACAATTGCTCATTCCGGAGCTCGCGCATTTATGCAAGCAGCTCAGGAAAAAGATGCAAAAATAACAGATATTATCGGCCAGTTTGGCGTTGGATTTTACTCTGCGTTCATGGTAGCAGAATCCATCCGCGTCAATTCTCGTTCCTATAAACTTGGCTCAGAGGCTGTATCGTGGTTTAGCACAGCGGATGATGCGTACACCATTGAGCCGTGTGAAAAACAAAACCGCGGAACCGAAGTGATCATTACTCTTAAAGAAGACGCTGTTGAATTTACTCAAGAATCCCGTCTTCGCGAGATAGTTCGCAGACATTCTGATTTTATTCCCTTCCCAATTTTCATCTCGGATCAAACAGAACAAATTAACCGCCAAACTGCTATTTGGAGGCAGGCACCTCGACAAACCGAAGAGAGTGAGATCCATGAATTCTACAAACAACTCACTCTGGATCATCAACCTCCGTTAGCATACGCCCACATGAATGTGGATGCCCCCGTACAAATGTATGCCCTGCTATTTGTGCCGACCTCATCAGAGCGAGCTTTCTTCTCCCCTCGACACGAGCCCGGCTTAAAGCTCTATTCCCGAAAAGTCCTCATACAAGAATATTGCAAGGATTTGCTTCCCGAGTATCTCGATTTCATTGAGGGAGTGGTTGATTCAGAGGATCTTCCACTGAATATTTCCCGTGAGACAATTCAAGCCAACCGCGTCATGGCTCAACTCAAAAAGTTGGTTACAAATAAAGTTGTCGATACATTGAAAAACACCGCCAAAGACAATCCCGAAAAATATCTAGGGTTTTGGGTGAGCTTTGGTCGCGCTATCAAGCAAGGCATTGCAACAGACCCCTCTGAGCCCGAAAATCTATATCCCTTATTGCGGTTTCACACCAACACGCATCCCGACGAATGGGTCTCTCTGGATGATTACCTTTCTCGCATGAAACCTGCTCAAGAAAAGATTTATTACATTCTAGGGGATGATGACCGCTCAATTCGCTATAGCCCTCATCTGGATCCTTATCGCCTCCAGGATATCGAAGTTATTTATCTCACGGATCCCCTTGATTCCTTTTTACTCCTGAAGCTCACCAAATACCACACTCACGACCTGGCAAATATTGCCAATGAAACGGCGCCAAAGGTTACGTCGCCAGAACAGGATAGTAACAAACCCGCCTTAGATGAAATTAAATGCGCCGCCCTTGTTGAAGCTTTTAAATCCACACTGGGCGAAAGAGTCACAGATGTACGTACCAGCGACCGTCTGGTAGATTCCCCCGCCCGTTTGGTCGATCCGCAGGGTTCTCCAGACCAATCCATGCAACGCGTTTATCGCCTTTTAAACAAGGATTTTGAAGCGCCTAAAAAAGTATTGGAAATCAATCCAAATCATATCATATTGCAAAGGTTGCTAAATCTGCCCTCTGATGATCCCCGTCGGCAAAATGTCATTTTTCAAATCTTTGAGAATGCCCTCTTAATTGAGGGCCTCCATCCAGATCCGGCCAGCATGATTGGTAGGATCCAAGAAATCATTGCAGAATCGCTCAAATAAAAAAGGTGGCGGCGCTTTCTCGCGCCGCCACCTTTCATGTTACACCATTTTCTTGCGAATCTGAGCGCTCAAGAAATCTAGCGTCCACACAACAATAATGATCGCCAACAGCGCTGTACCCGCCTTAGACCAAAGCAGTTGGTTGGTTTGTTGCGAGAGATAGTACCCAATGCCGCCACCGCCCACAAAACCGATCACCGTGGACATGCGGACATTGATATCCCAATGATAGATAACAAACGAGAAGAAGTCCTGCAACACTTGAGGAAGAATGCCATACAGGACCACTTCTGCTGGATTTGCACCTGTTGCCGTGATCGCCTCGATGGGGCCGCGATCGATGGATTCGACCGCCTCAGAGAACATTTTTCCCAAGGATGCGATCGTAACCAACGTCAATGCCAAGACACCAGCAAATGGACTACCAAATCCCACCATCAATGCAAAGATGGTCGCAATTACCAGCGCCTCAAAAGATCTGGTGATATTCAACAGCGTGCGTGCCACGTAGTACACACCGGTTCCGAGACACCCTTTACGTGTAATATTAGATGCTGCCAGGAAGCCCACCGGAACAGCGATCAAAGTTCCCAGCGCAGTTGCAATGAGAGCCATGAAAATGGTCACCATCATCGCATTGATAACATCTCTTAACGTTTGAGATATTTCTGTCACCGTCTCTGGATTGTTGACCACGACTTCCAATTGGGAGGCTATTCCATCCTTCGTGGCCACAATCGGGCGAATTTCAATCTCCCGCTCAAAAGTGCCGTTTTCATCCGTTTCGATCTTAGAAGTAGAAACGCTGAAGTATTGACCGCTTGGTAATTTCCATTTCAAGGCCACTTCCACATTGGGTGCCAATCCCTCACCTTTTAGCGTAACCTTTTCACGTTCTGCGGCGCATCCTGGTTCAACGCTTATTCTTGGGCCACTGGTTACAGGCTCCGACTCTGCAGCGCTTCCGCAAGGTACAGGCACCGTTGCTGAGATCACGACTGTTCCAACGGAACGTTGCGTTATCAAGTCCGGCGACAACAATTCCTTAATCATCTGATCCGCATTCTGCGCCGATGTGATCAATTTGCCAAAATCAGGTTGAACTACCTGGATACTCAACCCATAAGCAATTACGATGATCACAAGAAGCAGAAGAAATCGTGCTGGTTTTAAAAATGGAGTCAAAGATTTCATCATTACACCAGCCGTTCGCGCAACTTTGCGCTAAAGAAATCCATCATCATCACAACAATGATAATGGCAATGAACGATGCACCAACCGCACGGTATTGAGCCAGGGTAATCCACTGCGTCAACACCTGACCAATTCCGCCGCCTCCAACGAATCCGATGACCACTGAAGAACGGACGTTGATATCCCATCGATAAATAGTTAACGAGGTGAATGCGGGTACGATTTGTGGAACTACTGCATAACGAACAATCTCAAACCAATTCGCTCCGGTAGCGCGGATTGCTTCAATCGGGCCTGAATCGATCCCTTCGATTACTTCCGAGTATAGCTTGGCCAGGGCTGCCACCGTGTGTAGCATGATAGCCAACATACCTGCAAAGGTTCCCAGGCCTACGATCTTTACAAAGACAATCGCCATAATCAAGGCTTCGACTGAGCGGGCAAAATTCATCACGGTACGAACAACGAAGTAGATCGCCTGCGTGATCGGGTTCGCCCCCATCAAATTACGAGCCGCCAGGAAACCAAAGGGAATAGCCAATAACGCGCCAAGTGTTGTAGCCAGCAGAGCCATGGCGAGCGTTTCATAAATCCCCTGGACCACATATTGACCATTCGAAGAAATCTCGGTCCCTCCAATCCCCCTTTTCTGGCGAACTTCAACTTCATGTATCTGAGGTAAAGTGACATCCGGGGCTTGCGAAAGTGCCTGTGGAGGTACATGAAAGGTCACCATGGCCTTACCATTCGCATCTGTTTTACCTAAGAAGCTCTTGGCAGTATTTCCTTGCGGAATGATCCAATTAACCGAAACCTCGTAATCAGGCCAAAGACCTTCAGCAGTGATCGTTATTTCATCATTCACAACCACACAATTCTTACTGATTTCCAAAGAAATCCCGTTCTTGCTGGCGGCCAAATCACCCGTATAACTTCCACATGGAAGTTGAACCTTTATCCTGGCGTATTGCGACTCGCTTCTCTCCTGAACAAAATCAGGGTTAAGCATTGGGCCAATGATGGATTCAGCTCTGTCTGGATTGGAAAATAAAATACCGAAATCTACTTGTGTAACCTGCCATCCTATCCCAAACGCCATTACCAACCATATGATTAACGGAAGTACGATCGGCGCGCCCTGATCCTGGAGACGGTAAGCGTCCCAAATAATCCACATCCACAGAAGTAACGGAACAAGGAACCATCCTAAGTGTCCATACCAGAGAGTGGTTCCTAATGCGGTTAAAAACGCGAAAAACAAAGCTAGGCCGCGTTTATAATCACCCAGGAAGATTTGACCTGCTCCCGGAGCAATGAAAGATAAAATTGCTGCAAGAATCTTGCTGCGCCCTTTAGATACCTTGGTGGGGGCTTCGCTAGTCATTATGCCTCCACGGACGTGGCGCGGACTTCTTGCGCTTCTTCGCCATAAATTTCCTTAAATTTCTCTCGATTTATCTCAGACGGCAGCCCTTCAAATACTTTCATGCCATCCTTCAATGCTACAACTCTTGTCGCGTAACGATGTACCAGGTCGAGGAAGTGCAAGCTGCAAATTACAGTGGTTCCATCTGTTTTGTTCAGTTGCTCAAGATATTGCAAAATACTATGTGACAATACCGGGTCCAGACTGGCCACCGGTTCATCCGCCAGGATGATCTTCGGTTCCTGCATTAAAGCTCGCGCAATCCCTACGCGCTGCTGTTGGCCTCCCGACAGTGCATCTGCTCTCGCCTTTGCCTTATCAGGAATACCGACTCTTTCCAGTGCCCGCATTGCCCGCGAACGATCCTCCTTGGGCCAAATTCCGACCATGGCTGACCACGGATTGGCATACCCCAACCGCCCGCTGAGCACATTGGTAAGGACGCTGGACCGTTTTACCAGATTGAACTGCTGGAACACCATCGCGATCTTCCGGCGGATTACGCGCAAATCTTTTCCTTTTGCAGCTGTTATATCAATATCATCCCATAAAATCTGGCCTTCAGTAGGATCGATCAATCGATTAATACAACGAAGCAAGGTTGACTTGCCAGATCCGGAAAGGCCAATAACAACCAGGAACTCGCCCTCTTTTACGTCGAAGGAGACGTTCTTTAGAGCCTGGGTTCCATTTGGATATACTTTGCTTACATTTTGAATGCGCAGCACAGTTCATCTCCCTTGTTCGGGTACTTAATTTATCTATATAATTATATGGGAAATTCTCAATAATTATCAGGCATACTTGAGGGGAATGTGATCTTTTGGAAGGGCATTACCCGTCCAAAACAGCACACTACCTTACTGCGCCCCTGCCAGATGGGTGGAATGATTTACAAGAAAAGAGAGGGGAGGAATTCCTCCCCTCTCTTTAATACACACAGTCGATTTACTTGGGGTACAGGGTGGTAACGTCGATACCGGAAGCCTGCAGATAGACACGGAATTCATCATAGAAGGTGTCATCAACCGGCTCGAGGCCTTGAACATCAAAGCCGCCTTCCTTGAGCAACGCCTGGCCATCTTCGGTGCTGGCGATCTCAACGAGAGCGTTCACGATCTTTTCCTTGACGTCAGCGGGGACGGAGGAGGCGATCGAAACGTTATCGTTGGGGATCACGGGGTCGGTGCGCCAAATCACAACCACTTTTTCCTGAACATCCGGATGGGCTTCATTGACACCTTTATTGGTGCGGGCGTCGATGTAGGTGGCGCCGAAGTCGCAGATACCGCCAGCGTACACAGCGGTGACAACAGTCGGGTGCCCCTGAACGAAAGCGCCAGCCTGGGTTTTGATACCGAGATTATTCAAGAAGCCCAAGGGGATAATGTAACCGGAGACAGACAGCGGGTCGGTCCAGCAGGGTTTCTTGCCATCGAACTGAGCCAGAGCAGTCGCTGCATCGGCGGTGTTGGTATTGGTGGTGGGATCAAAATAGGGAGTGAATCCAGCATCGGCGCGGGCGATGTACTGAGCGCCATAATGGTCGGAGCCAGAGCGGACAACGGCCAGAACAACATCAGCATAGCCTTTTTCCTTCGCCAGCATGTAGCCAAAGGTGGGCAGCCAGCCAATGTGCGCATTGCCGGAACCCATGGCTTCCACCAACGCGGCGTAGCTATTGGGGACAACCACTTTGATTGTATAACCGGTCATTTCGGTCAGCTTGGCAGCTACTTTCTCACCACCGGCGATCAGTTCCTGAGTGGTGGCGGAGGGCGCCTGGGCCATGATGATCGGGTTCTCCGGGCTACCCAGCGGAATGGCGGTGGGTTCAGGAGTCGCGGTCGGCGGTACGGGGGTCGGAGCTTTGGTCGGAACAGCCGTAGGGGCCGTGGTAGCGGTTGGGGTTGCGCAGCCGGACAGCACGATCGCCATCACGGTCAACACAGCCAACAGGGTGTACACAACACGTTTGGACATTTTCTTCTCCTCTAGAAATACGGGTTAGCTTACCGGGATTTCCCGGCCAGACTGGTCAAAATGATATCGCACTTTATCTTTTCTGACAAGGAATGAACTTTCATCTTTTTGTCAATCGACATAATTTATATTACAGGAATTAAGCGTATTGTAATCTTACCCGGTTTCAGTTACAATTTTCCCCAGGAGGTTGCCTCTTATGCCACTCTACGAATATATCTGTCAGCAATGTGGTGTTCGTTTTGACGCCTTGCGATCTATTAAAGATGCTGATGCTCAAATAGAATGCAAATCCTGCCACAGCCCACGTACCAGGCGGGTTTTGTCATTGTTTTATGCATCCAGCGATGGACATTCTGTTGCAGGATCCAGCGGCGGAAGCTGCTCTTGCGGATCTTGCAACGGCAATTGCAGCTCATGTTCTCATTAATTTCCCTATGAATAAGAATTTCTATATCAAAAAGAATGTTCTGGTGACCGGGGGATCAAGTGGAATTGGATTGGCAATCGCCAAAAAATTGGCCTATGGTGGTGCAAACGTATGGATTTTGGCTCGGCGGCCAGAAATTCTAAACGCGGCTGTCAAAGAGATCGAAGCTTTTAGAATAGATACCGCCCAGGTTTTTGGGACTATTTCCGCTGACGTCTCCAATCTCTCCGAGATCAATTCTTGCCTGGATAGTTTTTGTCGGGCACATGGCACCCCTGACATGTTGATAAATTCGGCCGGCATTGCCATGCCGGGCTTTGTAGATCAAATGCCCGTAGAAGAATACCGGAAAATGATGGATGTTAATTTTCTCGGTACAGTCCAGGTTACAAAAGCCGTTCTCCCTGGTATGCTGCAAAGGAAGTCGGGAATTATTGTAAATCTCTCATCTTTCTTAGGTGTAGTCAGCATTCACGGCTATTCAGCGTATAGCAGCACTAAATATGCCATCCGTGGTTTTTCAGACGCCCTCCGTGCCGAGCTTAATCGAACAGGAATTAAAGTGTCCGTTGTATTTCCGGATGATACCGATACACCACAATTCGCTGAAGAAAAGAAACATCGCCCAGAGATCGTTACTGCAATTTGGGGAGATAGTCCTCCTATGTCTCCAGACAAGGTAGCCGAGGAGATTCTGAGCGGCGTGGCTCGTGGGCATTATATGATCGTTCCCGGATTTAAAACAAGATTCCTGTTCGATATCGTATTCCTCTCTGGGCGACGCATTCACCATGTGATCAATATATTGGAAGCATACGGCCTGCACAACCTGCGGTCCAAAAAAGGATGATCCAACCACGGGATTTCTCTGATCGGAAAACTTTCCCCGGCGAACACGGCAATCCTTTTGACGTTGCACTTCATCAACTGGAACGAATTCAATCGCTTCCTGATATATTGATCTTCCTCATCCTTGTAAGCCTATCCATCCTCTCTGGAAAATTTGAGCTTCCTGCATCGGGAGTAATGTTAGTTTTCTTTCTTTTGGATTGGATACTCTTGGTCGGTTTACGTCGTACTAAGAGATCATTTGGACCCGAAAAACCGACTTTGTTAATCCTTGCGCTCCTTCGTTCGCCTTTTATGCTTTGTTTTCCCTTTTCAATAAATCTGGTCATCCAAGGTATTGGCACATTATTGGTGGTCTACGCCTTCTGGATCGAACCTTTCCGAATAACGATCACCCGCCTCCAACTACGAACCCCAAAATTGGCTCCTCGCCCCCTTAAGCTAATCCATTTGGGCGACTTGCACATGGAACGCTGCACTTGCCGGGAAGAGAAGTTACTGGAAATTATCCAACAAGAACAACCTGATTTGATCCTGTTCTCCGGAGATATTCTAAATCTTTCATATTTGCACGATGAAAAAGCCATCAGTGATGCGCGGTCCTTCTTGAGCAGACTAAGCGCGCCTCTCGGTGTCTTTCTTGTTAGCGGCAGTCCCGCAGTCGATTTGCCGCTTTCTCTTCCCATGATATTGGAAGGACTCCCTGTACACTGGTTGCAGAATGAGATGGTACTTCTACCCCACGGGGAAAATAATCTGCAATTAATTGGATTGTCTTGTTCTCATCATCCTCATCAAGATGCTGAAAAATTACACAATCTCATGGAAATCGCCCCTACAGAAAATTTCACATTGCTTCTCTACCATAGTCCGGACCTTGCTCCTCATGCGGCTCAAATGGGAGTTGATTTACAACTTTCTGGTCACACACACGGAGGACAATTCCGTCTCCCTTGGATTGGGGCTCTATTCACCGGCTCCCTTTATGGTCGTGACTTCCAAAGTGGAAATTACCGCTTGGATAATATGATGCTCTATATCACCCGCGGAATCGGCATGGAGGGAGCTGCCGCCCCCCGAATGCGCTTTCTTTGCCCTCCCGAGGTTATAATATGGGAGATGTCTGATTGATCGTTAATTCCAATATTAATTTTACAGGAGTTTAGTATGGATCCATTCCCCGCCCAACGTATCGTGATCAAGACCAATGAACTCGAATCCCCCTTGATGCTCTCTGCAAAATTTGTTCCCGGCTCAGACACCCCCATTCCATCCCTGCCCGGGAAAAAAGCGGGAGATTTGGTCCTGCAATCTCTCGCGGAAAATCAACAATTAGTTCTCGTATCGACTGGCGATCCAAAGAAATGGACATTGGAAATATTCCGGCAGGCTGGGGCTTCACTCGCAAAATGGATGCTTAAATCAGGTGCGCAAGAACTATCCATTGACTATGCGCAATTGACGGAATTGGGTTTCTCAGGCGCTCCGAATGCAATTATCGAAGGCATCCTGCTTGGGTCCTATCAATTCAACCGTTACAAATCCTCCCAAGATAATCTTGGGGAGAAAAGACTCTATTTGCTCAAGTTCCCGGCAGAGCTTCTCCACGAGTTGCAGAGAAACCAGATTATCATTCAATCAACGCTCATGGCTAGAGAATGGGCCCACGAACCGGCTAATGTGATTAATCCGGTTACTTTGTCAGCACGCATTCTTGCTCTTTTTGAAAATACACCTGTACAAGTGACCGTATTAGACGATAAAGCCCTCAATGAACTTGGCGCGGGAGCCATATTGGCTGTTGGAAAAGGCAGTTCTACCCCACCTCGCTTGATCGCCCTGAATTACCCCGGCAATAATCCCCCTCAAGGAACCAAACCTGTTGTACTGGTTGGAAAGGCCCTTACTTTTGATTCTGGCGGTTATTCCCTGAAATCTGTTGAAGGGATTGTAAGCATGAAGTACGATAAATGCGGTGGTATTGATGTGATTGCCACGCTATATGCTGCGCAAGCCCTTCATCTCACCCAACCTCTCGTTGGTGTGATCGGCGCTGCTGAAAATATGGTGGACAGCCTTGCATATCGTCCCGACGATATTCTTATCAGCCTCTCTGGAAAAACAATCGAGATTATTTCCACGGATGCTGAAGGCCGCCTGGTGCTCGCTGACGCACTCACCTACGCTCAACGGGAGTATAATGCTCGCGCTATCATTGATTTAGCAACACTAACTGGCGGAGTGGTAGTGGCGCTCGGTCGCGTTCGTGCTGGATTAATGAGCAATAATGACGACTTGGCCAATGCTCTCATCGCGTCCGGAGAACGCACCCATGAACGTTTGTGGCGACTCCCTTTAGATGATGACTATGCGAAATTACTCGAGGGAGATGATGCGGACCTTAAGAATTCAGGGGGACGCGAAGGACATCCGGTTTTAGGCGGGATATTCCTCAAACAATTCGTCAATGAGGAGATTCCCTGGGCTCATCTTGATATTGCTGGCCTGGCGGACACGCTCAAAGAATTGCCATATTGTCCAAAAGGTGCAACGGGCTTCGGCGTGCGCTTGTTGTTAGATTTTCTCTCAAATCTGGAAGATTAAGTGCGAAGGATAAGATTGAAAGGGCCCCGGAAAAAATCCCGGGGCCCTGAAATTTATCCCAATTTTCCTTGAATGTATTTGACCGCCTGTTCCAAGGCTTCGTCTATCCGTGCAGGATCCTTCCCTCCTGCTTGTGCTAAAATTGGCCGACCGCCGCCGCTTCCTCCTAATATAGGAGCAATTGACTTGACCAACTCGCCTGCATGCAGCCCGCGCTTCACCAATTCCTCGGCCACTGCCGCCACCATCACGGGTTGCCCCTCCTTTACGCTGGTCAGAACAATTATGCCGCCCGGGTATTGTTGGCGGAACCGATCAGTCATCTGGCGCAATGTATCCATATCAGCATTGGGCAGTTGCGTCACCAAATAGGGCACGTCGCCAAATGTTGGAATTTTCTGCAACTTTTGGATGAATTCAGCCGCAACCAATTCCTGCCGCAACCTGTTCACCTGTTTCCGAGTCGCATCCAGCTCGTTTTCAACACCTTGAACTTTGTTGGGCAGATCTTCTACCGAGCTGTTAAGAATTGCAGCGGCCTGCTTCAACAAGCGGGAACGTCGTTGCACCAGATCGTAGGCCGCGCGCCCAGTAACCGCTTCGATTCTACGCACGCCTGCAGCAGCGCTGCCTTCACCGGTAATCAAGAACAGGCCAATGTCCCCGGTTTCGGTAACATGCGTTCCTCCACACAGTTCGTAGGAGTAAGGTTCATCCTTGCCAATCGTGATCGTTCGAACGACTTCACCATATTTTTCACCAAACAACGCCATCGCCCCTTCGGACATCGCCTGGGCCAGGGGCTTCTGAACGATCTTTAGCGGCATATTCTCTAAGATAGCCTTATTAACCCCCGCCTCGATCTTCTCCAGTTGGTCGACCGTTACTGCTTGCGGATGGTTAAAGTCAAAACGCAGCCGATCTGGTGCTACCAACGAACCTGCTTGCCGGGCATGTTCGCCCAAAATGGCATGTAATTCGGCGTGCATCAAGTGGGTCGCTGTATGATTACGCATGATATCATGGCGGCGTTGCACATCCACTGTTGCCAAAGCTTTGTCACCCTTCCGGGCAGTCCCTTTGAATACCTCTCCTACATGTACGATAACCCCCGCTGCCGGCCTGCGAATCTCCTTTACCGCAATTACCCAATGGGGTTCCTGGGCAGAGACGATTGTTCCTGTATCGGATACTTGCCCACCGGATTCGATATAAAAACAGGTCGTTGGTAAAATCACTTCGACTCGGTCGCCCTCTTGGGCTTCGTCAACCTCCAAACCATCTCGAATAATTGAAAGCACCTCGCCTTTAACTTCAATAGAATGGTAAGGATCATATTGAACCCCGCCGCTGCCTCCTTCCGGCGCAATTAATTTTCCGGCAGAAATCAGGTCCAATAAAATACTTCGGTAGATATCCACATCTTCCCCACCTAGGGCTCCAAATGCCTTCCCGGCGCCGGACGCCAGGCGATGCTCTTCCATGGCAGCCCGGAAACCTGCTTCATCAACCTCCAAATTTTGCTCTCGGGCAATATCTCGGGTAATTTCTAAAGGTAAACCATGCGTGGCATACAAGTCAAATGCTTGGGATCCATCCAACACGCTTCCACCCGAGGTTTTCAACATCTGTAGCAATTCATCCAGGTGCGAAACGCCCGCCTCAACTGTACGCTGGAACCGCTCTTCTTCGCGGGTTAAGTGCGTCAAAATGGTATTCCGATTGCGCTTCAATTCCGGGTAAGCAGACTCATAACCTGAGATCATTACATCTGCAATTTCAGCAAGGAAGGGCCTGTTCAGCCCAATCTTGCTGCCGAATCGAGCGGCCCGCCGGATGATCATTCGACAAATATAATTTCTACCAACATTACCTGGAATTACTCCATCTGCAATCAAGAAAGCTGCAGCCCGGGCATGATCCGCAATTACCCGATAAGGAGTAAAGTTGGCATCTCTCTCTTCTAAAGTTTGCCCTGTCATTTCGCGCACTTTTTCAACCAAGGGCATTAGCAGGTCTGTCCGGTAATTAGAATCGACGTTTTGGATAACAGACACAATTCGCTCAAAACCCATCCCTGTATCTACATGGGTTGCGGGGAGCGACACCAGTTCATTCGGAGAAAGCCGGTTATATTGGATAAAAACCAAATTCCATAGCTCTGTGAACCTCTTGCAATCTCCATTCACTCTGCATACATGCCCCGCAACGCTCTGTTTGTCACAGTATTGAATGCCGCGGTCAATATGGATCTCGCTGCACGGCCCACATGGACCCGTGTCAGCCATTTCCCAAAAATTCTCTTTACGTCCGAAAGGCAAGATCTGCAAAGGATTAATTCCTGGCTGGGCCCTCCATGTTTCTGCGGCTTCCTCATCCATTGGAATATTACCTTTGTCATCTTTAAAATAAGTCGTCCAAAGAACGGACTTGTCCAAACCCCATACCTCAGTTAATAACTGCCAGGCCCAGGTGATGGCATCCTTCTTATAATAATCTCCAAAAGACCAGTTACCCAACATCTCAAAAAAGGTGTGGTGCGTATCATCCCGCCCAACATCATCCAGATCATTGTGCTTCCCCGCCACGCGCATGCATTTCTGCGAATTTACCGCACGGGTGTAAGGACGGTGATCTGTCCCAAGGAATACATCCTTGAACTGCACCATTCCAGCATTGGTGAATAACAAGGTCTGATCACCGCCTGGTACTAACGAAGAAGAAGCTACAAAAGTATGCCCATTTTTCACAAAGAAATCAATAAAGGATTGCCGAATTTCAGCGCCCGACATCGTCTTTTTCATAACATCTCTCCATTCCTACGAAAATCATGCTCCGGGTATTATACGCGAGTAAACACGGATAATCAATAAAACGCGGGGATTAGCCGCTTATAGAAAAGCTAATCCCCGCGAATCTCAAAGATGTTGCGACCAATTACCGGGATAGTGCGATCTTAACCATTTTACCTTTTTCGTTCAACGTGACGTGCGCCACCTGGGAATGAACATGCTCAGCCACCTGCACCTGCTTGGAAATCGTGACTACTTTGTTCTCTCCTCCTACAACTACTTTTTTGGCGCCTTGAATTGCTGTCTCGTGCTGGACGGCAATTTCCACAGGACGAGCCCTCACCGAAAATTCGGCTTCTTCAAGACCCGGTAAATATTTCTCCACAGCCAACTTCACCGACCGAACCATTTCTGGAGCTGCAGTTTGCGCGGGTTGCTGTATATCTGGAACCATCTGGATTTGGGGCGCCTGTTTTAAGCGGATAACCCGCCTTGAGGCTGTTCCGTTTTTACCAAGGGCCATCATCGGGTCTCCATAAAGCACGAAAGAGATCAAGCTCTTCTGATCTTCCCCATCTAGATACCCTTGCCGACGGTTCATCTCCTGGGCAAGTTCAATCTTGGCCTGGATGAATGCCTGTCCAGCCGTCAATCCCTGCTGTAAATACCGCCAGAATAAAGAAGCTAACAAATCTGCGCCAATCAATGGTGTTACCACCGAGCCATAAGAAACACAGGTAGAACCAACAACCACCGAGGTTCCCAGAGATAAAAATCTTAAGGCAATCGCCTGCTCATCAGTTTTCCCTACGATATGAGCCCCATAACATGCCTCGCTAAAAATAATTTTTGGAGCGCGACCATTTCTCACAAGATCTGACGAACGCAAAGCCACAGGATAATCGGGGCTGTTTGAAGCCGATCCCTCCATCACATCACGCTGCCCATACCAATCACCACTATCTGGCAAGCCATGTAAATTGAAATACCCAAGCGATGAATTCATGATTCGGTGAACATCCACGGTGTTGCTTACCTCAGGTGGAGAAGCAACCAGGCGTTTATCCTTGCCAATCACCCGGAAAACAGCTTCTGATGAATTTCTCCAAACCGCAGCCGTGTATCCTGTGCTACTCACACTCTCGCTTGAATTCCCGAATCGGGCCGCGAACCAATCCCTGATCTGGATAAAAATATTATTCTTACGATTTTTCCCCTGTTTTGCATACAGTCTGTTCAATTGCCGCAGCTGCCCCATTAGGAGTCCAGCATCAGTTCCAGGTTCTCCCGGCAATCGTCCCACCGGCCATTCTGGCACAAAATAATTAGCGTCCAGAGTTGCATAAGGGTTGTCAGAGAGCACCTCCCGATCCCCATCGTCTGCGGGATTCGGTAATCGATGGAAAGGCACCACATCTGGCCCGCCTACAATTAAAACCGCCCCGATCATTTTCCCTTTCTTAGCCAGCGCTCGATCCAGATCCGTCAAAGCAAGCTTTAATTTCCAGGGGTCAATATTAGTGCCCGATTGAGAAGAATCTTCTAAGCTTCCCACCAGCACCGGCGCAACTCCCAGATTGGCGCAAAGACTGCTGTCATCTGCCAAAAATAATTCGCCATCCCAACTTTGCTTCTTCTTGAAATTTTCTGCAAGCGCTTCCATCTCATTCAGAAGAATGGTTGTAGTTTGTTCCCCGTAATGAGCTACCAGTCCGGCCCGGCAAGAGAACACGACATAAACCGGAAATCGCCCGTCTTCTTTACCGACCTGCGGACTTTTAACTTGTCTTGCCAAGCGCTCAAAGGTCTGCTCAACAGCGCGAAGATCATCCAGTTGCTTGTCTGTTGTGAGTCTCTCCAGCGTTTTTGCAGCAGTCTCAATACCCGGAGGATCGACTTCGCCAACCTGGAGCAGTCCTTCGATGGGGCCACTGGCTCCTTCTTCAACGCTTCCTTCTGCAACCTGTGCTACTTCACAGGCAACAGGACCGGAATCCAAACGATTTAACCCCATCCGTTTTGAGACCTCTACGGGTATCGGAAGATCAAGATAAATCTCCATTTTCTCGGGCCAAAGCGGAACAAATGAATGACCTTCACCCCACAAACGCTTTGCCACCTGGCCGCAGGCATCTTGTGCTGCACAGCGATGTATGGCTTGAACGGCCAATGCTCGTTGGGCTTCGCTGCCTTCCATACAACGTTCTGCCCATGCCAGTTGAAAACCAAGTGTATCCGGCCATTGATCCTTTCCATTCTTGGCCAATTCACTTACCAGTGCCCCGTCTTTTCTTGCGTGTGCCAATCGCAGACGAATCAACCAACTAATAGGTAACGCTTGCGCTTCTGCATCAGCATGCTGCATGCTTCGTTCAGCCCCCTCGAGGCGGCCTTCCATCAATCGATTATACGCATCGCGAACCCAGGCGGCCCAAATTGGCGGAGTCCAATCCGATGAAATCCTCCCTCCCAAGGCTTGTACAGTTCCTACTGCGCGGTTCCAATCCTCTCCACCCGCTGGTCTGTAGATAGTCTCCAAAATCGTCCACGCCTCCAAAAATTCTGGATCCAATGTAACCAGCCTCTCTAAGATCGTCCGCGCCGGTGCGGGGCGATCATCCCCCAACCAGGCCTTGGCTAGCTTTAAGTTGACTTGCAAATCACCAGGATAAGTAGCCAACCACGCCAGGCTCAATTGCCGAACGAACCTCCATTGACCAGAATCCAGGCCAATTTCGATTAGGCGCAGCAAGTCTGTGCGGTTGACCTTTTTCCGCCCATCATCTTCTCTGGGTGTTGAACCTGAGATTGAATTTGGTGAGGATAATTGCGGTGAAGTCGGGTTCATAGCTGCCTTTTAACCTCCTCCCCTTCAGGGGAATGATGGGAATGATTCTTATGGATTGGAGTATTTTGGATCAGGTTCAGAGCCATTACTGCGCTCAGTTGTTTTCGAATATTGATGTCGGTTGGAGAAAGCTCCGCTGCGCGTTTAAGCATCTCTTCAGCTTTGGGGTAATCTTTGATCTCCTTCAACACATTTGCCAACTCAAAATAAGGCCGGTAATTCGCTGGCGCCAATACCTGAGCTCGTTGATAGATTCCAATCGCCTTCTTATATTCTCTTCGATCCTGGTACGTGCTTCCCAATTCCAAAAATGCGTCAAGCCGATCTGGCTTCCTGCGGATAACATCGGTCAAATACCTTACTGCCAGGTCAAGCTGGCCATTTGCGTGATGAATACGTCCCAATAAGAACATCAAGGAAGCATCATCTGGTTGAAGTTCCAGAGCATGCGAGGCCAACCTCTCCGCCTGTTCCAAATTTCCACTTTCGTACTGAACTTCCGCCATTAATGACACAGCCTGAAATTCGTTCGGATACTGGCGTAGAATTTCTTCAATCATTGGTAACGCCGTTTTAGCTCCCTTGACTTGCCAGCCCAGGCGCGCCCTTTTTACCTGCAGTGGGAGATTGTTTGGTAAACCTTTAAGAGCGTCGTCGACAATGGATAGCGCCTTCACCGGGCTCGATTGAGCTTCCAATACCTCACTCAGGAACAACACAGCCCCAACATCTTTTTTATCTCTTTCAACTGCTGCCTGCGCAAAACCTGCCGCTTCACTAATTTTGCCCAATGCTAATGCTATTTCGCCGCACAGCATGATTGGTGCGGTGGCATTCCTGTCCAGGCCGGCAGATCGTTCGGCGCAGATCAACGCCTCGCTCAGATGATTTGTCTTGCGGTGAGCTATGGCCAGGGCATACCAAACATCACTTCGCGACGGCGACAATTCAGTAGCGCGGTCTAACACTTCCTCTGCCAACTCATTCTGACCATTGGCCAGATAAGCTTTTCCCAAAGAAAAAGCAGCGTCGAACCATTGTGGACGAAGAACAAATGCTCGTTCTAGGTGGCTCAGGATATCTGCTTCTTCTCGTATTCCACTCGCAAGCTCGGCTGCCCAAAAATGCCATTCGGGTTCATCCGCCCAAATTTCACAAGCCAGGTTTAGTCTGCGGAGAGCAGTTTCCTGCCCCCCATCCGATTGACTTTGAGCTGAGACGAAGGCGTAACCTGCCTGGAATATCGGATCACAAGGTCGCATTTCTGCTGCGCGTTTCATGTTTTGCGCGCCGTTGGCAACATCGAATTTCAAAGTACATAACGCCATTTGAAGCAAACAATTGGGATCGTCCGGGAATTTTTGAGACCATTGCAGTGCGTTTCCAGTTCTATTCAATCGCCTTAATCCCATCACCAACGCAGGCACTTCCTCCCGCCCCGGCGTCAGGTTAGCCAGCTCTAACGCAGCTGCCGCTGAAGGATGATATGCCAATTTTCCACGCGCCAACCAACTCTCCACCGCCGGGTACTTCGTTGCATTATATGCCTTGTTCAGCGCTTGTATCATGCTCGCATAATGAATATCATCTAAACAATCTGGCGAAGGGAGATGTCCCGTGATCCGCAATTCCGAACGGAGAATGGCCTGTTCCGCACACGTAATCAATGCCCGACCATATTCAAATTGAGCTCGCGGATCGTTAGCCCCACAGGACGACCACCCCGTCAAATCGTTTTCCGGACAATTCTGTTCATTGCATTGTTCTAACCGGGTGCTTGTATCTGCGAATATGGCCAAAGCTTCATCAAAACGTCCCGTTTCCAATAACGCTTGAGCGAACCAGGATGTGTACTGCGGCTGGAGTTCAATAACCTTTCTCATCGTTTTTTCTGCATCCAATTGCATCCCTTTGCGAGAGAGGTCGCGAGCTTTCAAAGCCAAAATCCGCGCCGAATCCTTTGCAATACCCAGTCCTTGCTGGATGACCAGGCTCGCCTCATCATATCGACCAGTCTCCAACATCAACTCAGCCCGAAGCGAGATCAGCTCGATAAGTATTTCATCTGGAATTTCAGATTGGTTCTGATTTACCGAGTTAAAAGCACCGTCAACGATCTTAAGAGACCGTTCGAATTTCAGAGCACTAGCCACGCACAAAGCTGCGTCGTACCGCATGTGGATATCTTTCGAGCTAATACGCAATGCATTCTCCACATGATTAAGCATTTCCTCCCAATTTCCGGTTTGATGGTTGATTTTCGCAAACCGTACATGGATCGCCGCTGGAGATGCAATCGCTTCAAACCAATTGGAATTAGCAAATCCACGATCTACCAAATTCCTCCAACTGGCAAGAAAAGTAGTGCCAGTTCTATCATCGATCCCCCCCCATAATCCTGCCGCTTGTTCAAGGCAAGCCTTGGCAGCCTGAGTACGTCCGGTGCGCAGAAGAATATCCGCCTGATAAACCAATCGGACGGGATCATCCGGAAATGATTTATCCAACTTTTGCAAATAATCCATAGTTCGCTCAAGCTGGCCAGTTTTTTCGTGTAAATATGCCAGTTCGACCCAAAGATCCTTGGGGTTAGAGGCATTTAAGCGTTCGGCCCTTTTCAGGCAATCGATTGCTTGAGAATAATCACTTAACCTCACACAAGCTATCGCGATTTCGTGCAGCGTATTTGCATCTTCACTGCCATAAATTAAGAATTTTTGCAGAGCGGTTCTGGCGGCTGAATTTTCCCCTGCCCGCAAATACACTTCGATTAATTTTAACCAGTTGCCAGAATTTGTTGGGTCAAGCTGAAGAGAACATTCCAGAGCTTGCGCCGCCTCATCACTCATACCTAATTTGGCCATAACATCCGCAAACCACGCCAATAATTCCACGTTGTTTGGAGCCAATCTTAGAGTAAATCGCGCTGTGTCTGCTGCTTCTTTTTCCAGACGATTTGCCAACAATGCTTCTACTACATGTCGCATCAATCCAATATTCTGACTCTGCTCTTGTGAAGCTTCACGAAGTGCTACCAACGCTTCTTGATTCATACTCAGTTGCAGCGCCGATATTCCATAACCCGCCTGCACCTTCCAGTACCAATCGGGGCGATCTTTCTTGTTGGCATCCAGCAGCAGTTTATACATCTCGTTAGCTAATGCAAATTCACCCAGGGTTCTCAAAGTCTCAGCTAACAAGAACTGCGTCTTGCTTTGCGGCCCCCCATTTTCAACAACCTGCTCTTCCAGCAATTTCCTGGCTCGCTGGAGAGCCAGGCCGTACCTTGGGGCTTCCTTAGGATTTGATGAAGAAGCCGTGACCGCAAGCAAAGTCTCTGCGTATTGATTAACACAATCACTTCGCTTTGGACTCAGAGATATTGCTTTCTCGTACGTTGCCAGCGCAGCATCTAGATTTCCCAACCCCAGGCATGCCTGTCCATATTCCATTAGAATGTCTAAATTATCCGGCCATTTATCACAACCATCCTGAAGAACCTGACAGCTCTCATGGAGGTTACCCGCTCTATGTAATTCACTTCCTAACGCCTGGGTAATGGATTCATTATGCGGCGAAATTCGATAAGCCTCCTTTAGATATTGCAACGCATCAGCAGCTTTCCCCATAACGGATAATTTCTTTCCAAGCATGTAATGGAGTTCGCTTGACTCTGGTGCAGCGAGAACCGCAGCCCGGGCAATTTCCAGGGATTTTTGGAGATCTCCCTTCTGTTCATAAACCTCAGCCAGGGTCTGCCACGGCAAAGGCTCCTCTGGCGCCAGAATCGTCGCCCGCGAGAGGTATTCAATCGCCTCGTCGGTTTTTCCCATCCTGACCAATGCACGTCCAACCAATGCATTCGCCCCACCGTGATCCGCGTCATGCTTGAGTATCTCCTGGCATGCGCTCACCACCATTGCAGAATTATTGTTCAATTCTGCTGCACTCGCCAGGGCAAGCCAGTCATCGATTTCAGGCTCTGAAGCCAGATGCATCACAATTTGCCGTTCTTGGAGAGTTTTGCCATAATCCTTCATCCCAGCATAAATTACAGCCAAGCGACGGTGCCAATCGGGATTATTCGCGTCATCCAATATCATGCTCCGTGTGACCTGTAACCCTTTTTCCCACATACCATTCGTCTGCAGGATTTGTTGATACGCTTCCAGGAGCGCAAGGTCATTCGGACGGATCAAGAGGCACGCCTCTGCAAATCGAATTGCTTCGGCATGCAATCCTAATTCCTTAAAAATATTCAGGAATGGGATTGGATCCCATTCCAATATAAATCTTGGCGCATGACTGTCCGGGGTCTTTTCCGCAGCGTCGCACCACATCGAGCAAATTTTTCTGGCAATCTCACGTGCTAATGGGATATCCCCGCTGTCCGCAATTAGCTTGGATTGCCTTAGGCGCATCAATGGTTCGCATGCGTCGGCCGATGGTTCCTTGCCGTCGCTTACTTCTTCTCTGCCCCAAAAACTGCCATTGTTTTCCAGTAGTGCTGGAATTAATTTTTGACTGACCTCCCCATTCAGCGCCAGCTCTCCCCTCAATCGAGGAGTTAATTTCAATACCTGGATTAATTCTTGATCAAGATCCTCTCTATCCAGATTCTCCTTGTGGCCCAATAATTGCATGTCTATCCCGGCCAATCCGAGCTGATATAATTTCCTTGCTGTCTGTAATAGATTTAATGCTTGAGCAGGTTGTCCGCTGTAATAATTCAATACGGCCAACCTTTCCAATTCATACAACCTCTTGTAACGCACCTCAAGATCACCTTCCTCTGCCCAAGCATTGATCTCCGTTTGTTTTAATCCCAAAAAATCAGTCGAAAGCCGGGAGGAGGATTCTTCCAGAAACAAAGAGGCAATCTTTTGGAGTAAATGCTTCCGCCCTTCATAGCTTAATCTGCGCAACCAAATTAATTGCTGGCTCGATGGAAGTTGGTTGAACAAGATTACAAGATGCTGAGTTTGTTCCTCAAGGGTCAATGAATAAGTGAATAATATGGCTTCAATCCATTCGTAATTTGGACTGGTGACCTTCCGCCCCAACAACCCCCTAACCAACGCATCTCCATCTGGGACCATTCCATGTAGGCACACCAAAATACCTGCCCAGGTGCTGTAATCCGGAAATTTCCTGTTGATGTTGTGAGTTGTTTCTTCAATACCCCTGGCTGAAAATTGCCCTGATTGGTTTATGAATCGAAGAACTTCGTTCCAGTTTCCACTCGCTCTTCGGATTTCGCGCAACGCCAAGGCAAGCCACCCCGCCTCTGCCAACGAATGTGGTTGAGCATAATTTTTGCTCCACTGCTCATATATTGCTTGTGCGCGCTGGATGACCTCTTGGGGTGCTGGCGGAAGGTTCACCAACGCCAAATCTTCAGCCCTTAAATTGATCCCCATGGAGATCAAAGCCATATTTACCGGCGTCCACGCGCGCCGGTCTCCTCCTAACTGCCTGGCAGCCAGATCAAGAAATCCCTCTTGTTGAATGGCATCTGCCAACAATCTCACTTCTCGGCATGCCCTGACAATCAATTGTAAATCTGCAGAGGAAAGGCTGTGGCTCATAAAAAACCTCTGCCTTACCGAATTTGACACACTGCGAAATATGCCGCCGCCAACAGGATCAATCCAAGGATAGACAGGAATATTCCTACCCCGCTGGAAGTTTTGATCAGGTTATTCAACGATTCCAACAAAGTAGAAGCGTTCCCCACCAGACCTGATACATCTTCGGCAATCCCTTTCTGAGCCAGTCTGGCAGTTTGTTTGGAGATCATCTTCGTTTCCTCTCCCATCACTTTTCTAAACAGGATGATGATCCCCAGAACCAATCCAATGACCCCAAGAATGAATAATGCAGCTGCCAAAACAGTAACAAATTGCACGAAGTCAAATTGAAACATCTCTGCCTCCTGGAAATAGAACAATTCATTATTCTATGGTGCAATATTCATGCCAGGCCGGCGTCAGAAGCGATACCGGAAATTACTCCCCCTGGCCGGCTAAATTAATGGATTCTTACAATATCCGTGGGTAATTGCGAGAGCTCGATTGCTGCTCCATCACAAAATAGCATCGCTCTTTCAATCGCATTGCTCAATTCACGGATATTTCCCGGCCAGTCGTATTTGATTAACGTCTGCATGGCCTGCGGAGTGATATCCTGAATATCCAAGCCCAGTCTGGGATTGTTATTTCGAATAAAAAATCCTACCAACTCTGGAATATCTTGTTTGCGCTCCCGCAACGGAGGCAAATGCAAATCGACTACCTTCAAGCGGTAATATAAATCTTCGCGAAAATTACCATCCTTGATCATCGCGGGAAGGTTTCGATTCGACGCGGCTACAATCTGGACATCCACATGGATCAGGTTTGTTCCTCCTACTCTCCGGAAGGAACGCTCTTCTATTGCCCGTAACAGCTTAGCCTGGATATCCAATGGCATTGAAGAGATCTCGTCAAGGAACAAAATGCCCCCTTCTGCCACTTCCATTAAACCGATTTTCCGCCGGTCAGCACCAGTAAAGGCCCCCGCTTCATATCCAAATAATTCAGATTCCAACACGGTACTCTGGATCGCGGCGCAATTGATATCCACAAAAGGTTTCTTTGCCCGCGGGCCGCTCTGATGAATGAACTTTGCCAATACTTCTTTTCCCGTGCCGGTTTCTCCAGTGATCAATACAGAAACGGATGCCATCGCCGCACGTTTCGCCTGGTTTAACACCGACTGCATCAGAGGGCTTTTTCCTGCAACGAATCGATGCTGCTGTTGTTGCGCCTGGTGAAAATGATCCAGCTCTCGCCGCATGGCCACTATCTCACTGGCTCTTTCTATCGACCGTTCCAATTGTTTGAATTGCACTGGCTTTGTAAGGAAATCGTGCGCACCGCTTTTCATTGCTTCCACAGCCATTTCCACCTCTGGATAAGCCGTGATTAAAATTACCGGAGGGCGCAATGGCCAATGAGCAGTCTCATGCAGCAAGCTTGGACCATAACCATCTCCCAAAACGACGTCCAATAGAACTACATCTCCTACGCCGCGCTGCAAGTAATCCCGGGCCTCGCTCAAACTGGCGGCTCCTGTCACCTCATAACCCTGGGACACCAGGAATTCTCCTATATTTTCTCGGGCATTTTGTTCATCATCAACAATCAATACATGAATTGCCATAATAATTTACTCTCCGCCTGATAAGGTTTCGGCCGGCAACATGATATGGAACACGGTTCCTCCCGGAAAACTCTCTAACCAAATGGAGCCCCGGTGGGCTGTAATAATTCGCTTTGTAATTGCCAACCCCAAACCCGTTCCTGACGCACTGCTGGTCACAAATGGCTCGAACAATCGCTCTCGGAATTCCTCGGGGATACCCGGCCCTGTATCTGAAACCGTGATCTCCACTTGGGGGTAATTTGCAATAGTCAGGTTGGACATGAGTCGTATCGCCAGGGTTCCGCCAGAATTAGACATGGCATGCACAGCGTTGCTGATCAAGTTTGTGAAAACTTGCTCCAACGTCCGAGGATCGCCGATCACAAGTGGTAAGTGATCCTCAGCGTTCAGATACGGAACTACGTTAACCCGCGCCAATCTTGGCCGCCATCTATCCAGGAATCGCTGTAAGAATGGCAACATATCAAAAGCTTCCAGTTTGGGTTCAATCGGCCTTGAAAATTGGAGAACCGATTCCATCAAGTTATTTAGCCGCTGACAATCTCCTAACATCCGCTGAACCAATTGAATTTGTTTCCCGTTTTCATCCGGATCCACTCCCGATTCAAATCGGGATTCCATGAGCTGCAATCCCGTTGCAATGTTATTAATCGGATTCCGCACTTCGTGCGCAAACACAGCGATCACCTCACCCAATAAAGCACGATGTTCGAGTTGTTGTGTTCTTTCTTGAATTTGTTGTCTTTCACTAACATCAAATATAAATACCAGAATACCAATCACATGGTTTTCAGATTCGATCACATCTTTGTAGACTGCTTGAACAGGTATAATTCGCACCTGAGCAGGAAACGACTGGCCGCTTCTCCTGTGCAGTGAAATGTCACCCAAATTATGGGTGGGGATTCCCCCGCACGCCTCATGAAGCGCGGGAAGCAGACTCTTTGTGCCGATCAAGATATTTTGAATGGGTTGTCCGCGAACTTCTTCCGGAGTATATTCCAGCATCCATTCCGCCGCCGGGTTGATTTCTAGAATGGAAAGATCGGGCGCAATCACGATCACACCCTCCTTTTGATGATTCATCTGACCATTCCTGAGGATCAACAACTCTGATTGGGACTGAAGCTCGTTGGACAATTCGTCTAATTTTATCCGGTTCGCATACATAACGGTGATTAGTGAACTGGCCAGGCCAAGGAGATCGAGGAGATTATTAGAAGGTTCTCGATCTGTATCTGACACTACCACCAATCCCACCAGGCCACCTGCCGAATGTCGATCTCCCTGATGGTCGCCAATTGGCGCCGAAGAAAGATATTCTAATCCGCATGCCCGTGCGGATTTGTACAATTCAGTATGCAGCCGCCTTCCAGGGACCCACGTTGCCGACTCATTTAACTGCGAGAGATCAGAAGCGGGAAGCTCCAAAGGCAACAAGGAATCGCTCGGATAAGCTGCCACCCGCTTTAAAAAAGGCCTTGCGCTTTCCGCAAGATAAATGGCAGAAAATCCGGCACCACAGATTTTAGCTATCATTCGCGATGTCTCTTCAAGAGCACCCGCATAATCCTCACGGCTCAACAAGCCGGTTAATTCAGTGAACATGTGGAGGATTTCAGGATGCGTTTTCGATTCCTCTAGAGTGTCTGGTGTCTTAAAGCAAAGCATTAGGTACTGCCCTGGTGTATCCGCCTGCGAGCATGACATTTTCATTTTGATAGGGGTCTTTGATCGCCTCGTCAGGTTCACCAGCCGCTCTTCCCCGCTCGACATCTCTGAAGGATCGACGCCTTCAACTAACTTCGCGATTGGCATTCCGGCCAACTCCGTCTGGGTATAGGCAGTGAGCTTGACGAATTGGCTATTCGCCATCACAGCCACGTTTTGCATGCGTTCCAACATCAGCACCGGATCGGGTATCAAATTGAGCAATTGCGCACTAATACAGGGCAGGATCATGCCAGATCCTCCAGCACCATCTCCGAAGCTACATTAGTTTGCCGCATGTGTGCCGGCAAAATGCCCTCCATGGCACGATATTTTGCAACAGTCCGCCGGGCAACAATAATCCCTCGATCTGCCAATTTATTCGCCAATTCTGTATCGCTCAATGGGATATCCTCGTTGGCTATGATTTCTTTGATGAATGTCCTTGCATTTAGACTGCGGTCAAAGAATGAGGAAAGTGGAACAATGCGTCTATTTGGCAATTGCACTGCTTTATTGGCCACGGCGCGGGAGATTGTCGATTCGTGCACTTCTAATTCCTGTGCCACGCGGAATCTTGTACAAGGCTCGTGCTGCTTCTCCCCGAATAGGATATAGTTCTTTTGAATCGCTACAACCCTTTGCATCAGCCGCACCATGGTGTGATTCCGCTGCTGGAGACATTTAACAAACAACGAAGCTCGTTCCATGTCCGCCTTCCACTCCTCTTTGCGCTCTTCTGACGCCTCCCGGATTGCAGCCCGAAATAGCGGGTTGACACGCAAAGTTCCCCGGATTGGAAGCAGGATTTCGACCGCCAATGGATTCTTGGGATCGTCATTAAGGTGATAGATGATAATATCGGCACGCTGATAAACACCTCCCCCGGATGAAACAGCGCTTGATTTTCGCGCCTGAGCTTCTCCCCAATGTGATCTGGCCGGGTACGGGTTCAAATTTTCTGCAATAAAACGCATTGCCCGATCAACGTGAGATTGTGGCGCTCCAAACAATCGGGCAATTTCCGCAATCTTCCGTCGCATAAATAGATCGTATGCCTCGCTTACAATTTTCAACGGCAGTTCGGGAACTCTCCCAGTTTCGCCCAATAGTCTCAGCTGAACAACCATAGCCTCTTGCGTTGACACTGACGCAACCCCCGCTGGGTCTGCTCGTTGAAGCATTAATTGCACTTCTTGAACATGAGAAAGGGAAACATGGAAATATCTGGCGGCTTCAATCAATGATACGTTTAATAGCCCATCTTCATCAAGATTGGTAAGAAGAAATGCAGCCAAACGCCTATCCTCTGGAGCGAGATCCGCTGACACCTGCTTCATTACATATGTTGCTAGATCCTCAGTCTCTGCAGACGGGAATTCATCATCACTTCGTTCATTGGCAACCGGAGCACCTTCCCCAAATTCGTAACCTTGGGAAACAAACACAACAGCTTCCTCAGGATGCATCTCATTCGGTCGGCTACAAATCGGACAGGTTCCGTTTGGCGGCAGCAACCGGCGACATCCCGGACATCGCCGTTCTTCGACCAGCTCTAGAGCAGGATTCGAGGATAGTTCGGCTTCCACCTGTTGGCGCAGTTCATCCGCGGTCAAACTTAGCAAGGTCATGGTTTGTGCCAGGTGAGCAGTTGTTAGCGAACGAAGGATTTGTACGTGTGATTGCAGCATAATTAGCACCGCCGCCCCTTAAGGGGTTCTTAAGAAGTATAGTATCAACTGTAAAAGGTTGCAAGTTTTATGCCAGAGAAATTTCTTGTAACATTTCCTTTCCGCCCTTTTTATCGCTTATAATGAATATTCGAAATGATCGAATAAACCTCACTGCAAAAAGCAACAAGACTGCGCTAGAAAAACCGCTTTCATCTGTAGAAATGTGTTTTCGCCTTGTGAAGAATGGCAACCAAGAATAAATTTGATCTGACAATTATTGGAGCTGGCCTCGCTGGTAGCGAAGCAGCCTGGCAGAGCGCTCAATGCGGCCTGACCGTTTGCCTCTATGAAATGCGCCCGCTCAGGATGACCCCGGCTCATGTCGGTAGCAATCTTGCTGAGTTGATCTGCTCAAATTCCCTGGGATCTCGCCTAACCGACCGCGCCAGTGGACTACTTCAACATGAGTTGAGAACACTGGGAGGAACTCGCCTGGGTTTTCCAAGTCTTCTGCTCCAATGCGCCGATCAAACAGCTGTTCCAGCGGGTGGTTCTCTTGCTGTGGATCGCGAGGCTTTCTCATCCCTGGTCACCCAGGCAATTTATTCTCATCCCAGAATTCAACTCATTCGTGAAGAGATTAAAGAAATTCCGCTATCTCCATGCATAATCGCTTCCGGCCCTTTAACCTCGGATGCACTTGCCAATTCTATCCAGCGGATCACCGGACACGAACATCTCCACTTTTACGACGCTATTTCGCCCACAGTGATCTCTGACACGATCAACATGAACATCGCATTCCGCGCATCCAGATATGGTCGCGGCGAACAAAAAGAGGGCGATTACATCAATTGCCCAATGACAAAAGATCAGTATCTCCTTTTTTGGAATGAACTACTCTCGGCAGAAAAAATCGCCCTTCGAGAATTCGAACAGAATCAGAGTTTCTTTGAAGGCTGCCTTCCGATTGAAATTTTAGCTTCTCGCGGGCCAAATTCCCTTCCCTATGGGCCGTTGAGGCCAATTGGGCTAACCAATCCACATGATGGTAGCCATCCCTTTGCCGTTGTCCAGCTCCGTCAGGATAACCTTGCCGGCTCCCTGTACAATCTGGTAGGCTTTCAAACCAACCTGACCTTTGCCGAACAAAAGCGAGTACTTAGATTGATCCCCGGGCTGGAGAATGCTGAATTCGCTCGATTCGGCCAAATGCATAGGAATTCTTACATTGCTTCACCACTCTTGTTGGATCCAACTCTGGAAATGAGATCGAATCCCGGATTGTTCTTCGCTGGACAGATCACCGGCGTGGAAGGCTACATGGGGAATATTGCCACCGGCTGGTTGGCGGGGATTAACGCGGCTCGCATGGTCCTTTCTCTCCCACTGCTTCAATTACCACCGGATACCATGTTGGGCGCCATGACTTTTTACATTACTCACGCGGATCCATTAACTTTTCAACCCGTGAAAGCCATCTTTGGCATTTTACCGACCCTCAAGAATCCGCGCCGTGCCCGGCACGAACGCTCAGAACAATATGTAATGCGCGCCCATTCGAGTTTGGATGAATGGATTTCATTGCAAACTGATGTTAAGGAAAATGCATGAATCGCAGAAATATATTGCTTATGATTGCTACTTTCACCGCACTGTTTGCGGTTGGCGTCATTGTCATAATCACTTCTCAGCCGAAAACAACCTTCGACGGAGAAAGCGCCTGGCAAGATGTCGAATATCAGGTTAAGCTCGGTCCCCGTATTCCGGGCAGTGATGCACATTCCAAAATGATTACTTGGATGAAAACTGAGCTGGAGAACTACGGTTGGCGGGTGGAAGTGCAGGATACATCTGAATTGGGTCAGCCTGTTCAAAATGTGATTGCCAGAAATGGCAATAATGGACCGTGGATTATTCTCTGTGCGCATTACGATTCCCGCCTAGTTGCCGATCATGACGCGGATCCAGCCTTGCGAACTCAACCGGTTCCTGGCGCAAATGACGGTGCATCTGGTGTCGCAATTCTACTCGAGCTTGCCCGTGTTCTTCCTAAAGACTTGCCCCTGAATATTTGGCTGGTATTCTTCGACGCCGAAGATCAGGGGAACATTTCTGGATGGGACTGGATTCTGGGTTCATCGGCTTTCGTCAAATCGCTCACCTTAAAGCCCGACGCCGTGATTTTACTCGATATGGTAGGCGATGCCAATCTGCAATTGCTGCTTGAAAGAAATTCAACCCAATCCCTTGCCTTGGAAGTCTGGCAGGCTGCCGAGAAGATCGGTTATGGTAAGGTTTTTGTCACAGAGCCAGGCCCCTCACTTCTGGACGACCATACCCCTTTTTTGTATGCGGGTATACCTGCCATTGATATCATCGATTTCGACTACGCTTATTGGCATACCACCCAAGACACGCCGGATAAAGTCTCTCCTGCGAGCTTAAAAGCTGTCGGAGATACTCTGCTCGAATGGCTGCAGATCCGCGCTCAGGGGCAATAATCGAATAGCATCCTGATTTTAGTTCATCCCCGGGTGCCTATTGGCAAAAAACCATTCCTCGCTTAAACTAATTATGTATGGATGAGATTCTCTTATTGCGCGGGATCCGCCCGGACTGGTTGGCGCGATGTCTGGATTCGCTCTCCAAAACCCTCGGTGAAGGGGCTCATGGAGAAGTAAAAGAACAATTGGAGCTTTTTGCCGACCTTCTTGAACATGCAATTGAAAGCAACAAGCTGGAATGGCTGGATTCGGTCATCTCGGATTGGGCATCTGCCTTAACCACCACCGATTTAGAGAATCGCCAACCGACATTGTCTATGATGATCGACCAATTGAGCCAGATCACCTACCATGTGTGTCGCGACAGACTCCCAGATGAATATAGCCGGACTTTGATCGATGCTTTAATCCCTTGTTTCAATTACGCCTTTATCCGGGCAGCTCAATTCGAAATCCAATCCCGAGTTTCCTACGTCACTGAACAATTAAACCAGATGAAACAGACTATGGAAAGGCTGGATAAGACCAAGTCGGATTTCATTTCGGTGGCTTCGCATGAATTGCGCACACCTTTGACACTAATTGAGGGATACTCAGCCATTCTCCGCGAGAACCTCGAAAGAGAGACCCATCAATCTGTGAATTCATCCACCCAAGAGGGAAACATCCTTCTCCTTGATGGTATCCATACCGGTGCACGCCGCTTACGCGGGATTGTTGATGATATGGTGGATGTCTCTATGATCGATAATAACCTGCTTAACTTGAATTTCCAACCAGTTTGGATTAACCGCCTCTTTACTGCCCTGCGCAATGAATTGCGCGAAAATCTAAAAGAGCGTAATCAGTCCTTGGAAATCTTGGATTTTCCAGGTTCAAACGAGATGACCTTTGGAGACCCGGAACGCCTGTTGCAAGTATTCCGCAATCTGGTAACAAACGCCATCAAGTACTCTCCAGACGATAAAAAAATCCAGGTGGGTGGGCGAAAACTTCCTGGCTTTATTGAAGTATTGGTGAGCGATACTGGCATTGGCATAGCACCGGAAGATTTATCTCGTATTTTTGAAAAATTCTTCCGGATTGGAGATCCCTCGCTTCATTCTAGTGGAAAAACCAAGTTCAAAGGCGGCGGTCCTGGCTTAGGTTTACACATTGCTCGGGGAATCATTGAGGCTCACGGGGGTGCCATTTGGGCAGAATCCCCCGGGTTCGATGAGGTCACCTGCCCTGGATCTACGTTCCATGTATTATTGCCCATTCGCGACCGCCCTCCCGATATTCAATTTGGAAATTGGTATTTGCAATCCGACTCAACTAACTTTAGAAAGGAAACTTAACCCATAATGTCTTCTCAATCTACTCCTTACATCAAGCCCGCTGACCGCATTGCCTCTTTCAAGCCTTATTTTTTCGCTCAGCTTGGACAAAAGCTGAATGCACTTAAAGCCAAAGGAATGGATATCATTCGAATCGATATCGGTTCCCCTGATTTACCACCCATTGACTTCATCACCAATGAATTGGTTCGATCAGCTCGACTGGAAAGCAGCCATGGCTACACCCCTAACGGAGGTACGCCCGCCTTCAAAAAGGCCATTGCAGAATACTATCAGCGTCGATTTAATGTAACCCTCGACCCACAAAAAGAAACATTGGCATTGCTCGGCTCAAAAGAAGGTCTCTTCAACCTTAGCCAGGTGTTAGTCAACCCAGGCGACGTGGTTTTGGTACCCGATCCCGGATATCCTGTTTACCAGGCCAGCGGGATCATTGCCGGGGCCGAAATTTACACAATGCCTCTTTTACAGAAGAATCATTATCTCGCCGATTTGGATGCTATCCCCTCTGATGTTGCCCGCCGGGCAAAAATTCTCTGGTTAAATTACCCCAACAATCCCACCGGAGCCATAGCTTCCCTTGACTATTTGGCAAAAGCGGTGGATTTTGCCCGTGAATATGAAATCGTTGTTGCCCATGATGCTCCTTACGTCGATGTTTGTTTCGATGGATACATTGCTCCCAGCATCATGCAGGTTCCTGGCGCCAAAGACGTCGCAGTAGAATTTAATTCGCTTTCAAAGACCTATAATATGGCCGGCTGGCGGCTGGGCATGGCCATTGGGAACCAGCAAGTGATAAATTACCTCCACACCTACAAAAGCCAAATGGACTCCTCCCACTTCCAGGCCGTTTTAGATGCGGGTGTAGTAGCATTAACAGGAGATCAATCCTGGTTGGAAGAACGCAACGACATTTATCTCCACCGCCGAAATATTGTGCTGGATGGCCTTCGACAGGCAGGCTTTTTGGTAGAGACTCCCCCCGCGGCCATTTACGTTTGGGCGCAGCTGCCAGATGGTTACTCGGACAGCATCGCCTTCTGCAATCACATGCTTGAAGAAGCTGGTGTTTCCACCACGCCTGGCATCGTCTATGGAAATTTCGGAGAAGGTTATTTACGCATCTCTCTTGGAATGGCCACGCACCGCATCCAGGAAGCCATGCAGCGGATCGTCCATTGGATGAAGACCACTCCTCCACCACATTCCTAAGGGATTACGTTGACAAAACACACCTCATATCCCACCATTGCGCCCAAACCCCGCGCCTTTCTCGTTGGCGTTGAGATACACGGACAGCCTTCACTGCTAACTCTTGAAGATTCCCTGTCAGAATTAGCTCTACTTGCCGATACCGCAGGGCTTGAAGTGGTCGGTGAAACCACCCAGCGGTTGGATCAACCTAATTCCGAAACCTACATAGGCAGTGGAAAGGTTGAAGAAGTCAAGATCCTTGTCGAAGAGACACTTGCCAGTGTTGTAATATTTGACAATGAGCTTTCTCCTCGCCATTTGCGTGAATTGGAAGATCGTCTGGGCCCCAATGTCCAGATCACCGATCGGACAGCCTTGATCCTGGATATCTTTGCCCAACATGCCCGCACGCGCGAAGGAAGTTTGCAGGTAGAGCTTGCCCAATACGAATACCGCCTGCCCCGTCTTACCCGCGCCTGGACGCATTTGGCACGTCAGACCGGCGGTGCCGCTGGGCGATCTGGCAGCGTGGGAGGCGTTGGATTACGCGGCCCCGGTGAAAAACAATTGGAAGTTGATCGACGCGAAATTCGCCGCAAAATATCTTTTTTGAAATCGGAAATTGAGAAGGTACGCGCCCACCGCATGCGTTATCGGGCTCAACGCAAACGCTCCCGCATCCCCACAGTCGCCATAGTTGGCTACACGAATGCCGGAAAATCCACTCTCCTGAATCACCTCGCCAAGTCTTCCGTTTATGTCGCCGACCAGCTCTTCGCTACGCTCGATCCCACTACCCGCCGCGTCGCCCTCTCCCCAAGCCACACCATCCTCTTCACCGATACTGTCGGATTCATTCAAAAACTGCCCACCCAGCTTGTCGCTGCCTTCCGTGCTACACTTGAAGAGATTTCCGAAGCGGATATGCTTGTCCATCTTGTTGATATTACCCACCTTAATGCACTGGCTCAATGGCAATCTGTACAACAAACGCTTAAAGATATCGATGCCGATCAAATCCCAATGATCACAGCCCTGAACAAGATTGACTGCCTCCCAGATCCCGAAACTGCCCGTCAGGCTATAGCCGATTATCCCAATGCAGTTGCCATCTCGGGGCTGACAGGAAAAGGCATCCCCGATTTCCTTCGTGCCATTGAAGAGAACCTGTACGAAACCTACCAACCGATTGCCGTTAAATTGCCCTATACAGAAGGCGCCCTGATATCCTTATTCCATGAACAAGGCCAGGTAGAGCATGTCGACCACTCCAAGAACGGGGTCACCATGGTTGGTCTCATCCCGGGCCGCCTTCTGGCCCGTTTCCAGAATTTCCTGATTAAGTCCATTTCCCCATCACCCGAGCAGAGGTAATCATGATCCAGGCGTTTTCCAGGTTTGTTGATCGTCTTTCAAACTTCTTCGCCGCCCGAAAAGGTTTGTTGCCCATTCTTGCAATCCTTCTGGCTTTGATCAACCTTGTGCTGCGGATTACGACTACTGGCTGGTTGGTGGATTCAGACTTGCTTCTTCATCTGGCGTTCATTATCGCTGTGATAGGTTTTTTGCTGGCTCGTGCGCTCTAAAATAAAACAATCTGGCGAGAACTTTGCTCTCGCCAGATTGTTTATAGGCCAAGATTTTGATTATTGCTTCTTTTCTTCTTTTTTGGCGATATGAACCACTTCCCGCCCCTGATAGTGCCCGCACTTGGCGCACACAGTGTGGGGAAGGCGCATTTCACCACAATTATTGCATTGAACCAGGTTGGCGGCTTGCAAACCGTCATGGGCGCGGCGGCGATCGCGGCGGCCTTTAGAATGTTTTCGTTTCGGTTGAGGAACCATTGCCTAATTACTCCTATCCAATTAATACCAGCCAGATGTGCTTTTCTGTAAAGCCGATGAATTATACTTTTATCATACCTATGCGTCAAGGTTTATCTCGAACTCACAAATTTTTCCTTCTCCTGAAAATACGCCGGTTCCCGTTCGCCAGATATTCATCTAAAGCCCTATTCCTTGAATATTTTTTGATGTAAAATGTACACATGGAAATCCAAGTCGCAGTCGCAAAGATCAACAAATATGCTGTATCTGAAAGCGGTGATACATTAGAGGTTGTGGAACGCCCAAACGGCGGGGTTTCAATTGTCTTGTCGGATGGACAAACCTCTGGAAAAGGTGCCAAAATCATATCCTCTATGGTGGTGCGAAGGGTCATTTCGCTGCTCGCCGAGGGAGTGCGGGATGGCGCTGCTGCGCGAGCTGCCTCTGATTATCTTTTTACTGAGCGCAACGGCAAAGTTTCTGCTTGCTTGAACATCCTATCAGCTGATTTACAGAGCGGCACCCTGGTGATCACCAGAAACAACCCTACCCCCATCTTCGTTGCCCGCCAGGAAAGAATCGAGTGCATTGGCACCGATTCTGCCCCCATCGGTACCTCGCGCAATATTCGTCCGTCGATCACCGAAATGCCTCTTGAAAGCGGAACGACGATCGTAATTTATACCGACGGTGTAATGCACGCAGGTGAGCGGATCGGACAAGATATCGATGTTTGCACCATCCTGGAATCTCTATTGGAAGAGCAAGAGCCCACCTCTCAATTAATCGCGGATACGCTTTTGGCAGAAGCTATCCGCCTCGATCAAAAGCGTCCCAACGACGACATGAGCGTTGTAGTATTACGCGTTCTTTCTAACGAAACCGATTCCGTCAGACGCATGACCGTGCGGCTGCCGGTTAACGAATTTACCTTACCACAAAACCCCTTATGAAGAGGAATGAGGTAACATCCAGGTGGCGTCAGGTTCGCGCCGTCTGGCGTGACACCTTGCTCCTTCTGCGAGAATTTCGCGCTCCTCTAATAGCCTTCTTTGTCCTCATCATCGGATGCGGATGGCTGTATTTTGAATTATCAAAGCTCGCCTCTGAACTGGTTAGAAGTCTCGTGGAATCAATCTATCAGATCTTAACCATGACCTTCCTCCAACCGGTAGGAAATTTTCCACAGACCTGGTATCTGCAAATTTTTCACTTCGTCATGCCCTTCCTGGGAATCGGAATATTAGCTGAAGGGCTGACTGATTTTGGTATTCTCCTTTTTAACCGCCGCGGCAGGAGAAAGGAATGGGAAATGGCAGTTGCGTCCACCTTCAACAATCACTTAATTTTAGTTGGTTTGGGTCACCTCGGGTACCGGGTTGCCAAGAATCTCCACGATATGGATCAAGAGGTGGTTGTCATAGAACTGGATATTCCAAGTAAAACTGATCTGGTCAACTCAGTTCGCAGCATGGGCATTCCGGTTATTGAAGATGATGCTACACACGATTCGGCGCTTCTGGCTGCTGGAATTCGGGAAGCCAGAGGGATTGTGTTATGCACTCAAAATGATAGCCTGAATTTACAAATCGCGGTTAAGGCGCGTAATTTCAACCCGGGTATCCAGGTGGTGGTCCGCATCTTTGATGATGATTTCGCCGCTTCATTACAAAAACAATTTGGCTTTCGAGCACTCAGCGCAACAGGCATGGCAGCCCCAATTTTTGCCGCAAATGCTTCTAATGTCGATGTCACCGCCCCTCTCATTATTGAAGACCAGCCCAACAGCCTGGCCAGGCTAGAGATTAGTGTGGGGTCTCGCATGGTGGGATACTCCATTCGGCAGGTGGAGAACACGTATGCAGTCAGTGTCGTGTTTTTTAAACACCTTGGGCAATCGCATTACCATCCATCAGACGATTTAGAGATTGCCCACGAAGATACATTGGTGGTCTTAGGACAACCCGATCACATCAATCGTTTTATCCATGATGCCCAAAAATGAAATCCTCGCCTCTAAAAAACGCCCATTAATTGGGGTGGTTGGGCCTTGCGGATCAGGAAAAACCACCTTGATCAGCGCACTCCAACTTTACGGCTTTTCGATGCGGCATATTGCGCAAGAACATTCCTACGTACCCTCTATGTGGCAACGGATTACCAATCCTGATATTTTAATTTATCTGGATGCGTCATTCTCCGAAACAGTTCGTCGTCGAAATTTGGTCTGGAATCAATCTGAATACGACGAACAAAAACGCCGCCTGGCGCATGCACGCCAGCATGCCGACCTCTATCTATTCACCGATACACTCAGCCCAGAACAAGTGGCCAAAGCAGTACTTGAGTTTCTATCCAGCCGCGGCATCGTCCCACCTGCATCCACGCCCTCCGAATGATTTTTACCATCCCTACTCAGCTCAGATTATCGGGGGTATAATCCAACCCATCGCCAGCTCCCGGCTGGTATTTGTCTGAATCGGAGGCTCTTTTTCGATGAATCGTCGCACGACCTACATGATTATTATTTTGATTATCGTTGCCTTCACGTTGTGGGCGACCATGACCACCAGCACCAACTTCCTTGGGCGTCCATTGAAATTGGTTCTGGGGCTGGATCTGCAGGGTGGCATCCAAATCCTGCTCGATGCAGATGTCCCCGCCGACCAGGCTGTTGACCCAGACTCATTGGAAGTCGCTCGCCAAATTCTTGAACAGCGCGCCAATGGCTTGGGTGTCAGCGAAGCCACTTTGCAAATCGCAGGTGATCGGCGTATCGTTGGAGAATTTCCTGGTTACAGCGATTCCCAGACGGTTCGGGATACAATTGGCTCGACCGGTGTTCTTGAATTTGTGGATACCGGCGATACTTTCTTCAACCCCGGCGATCCAATTGTAACCAACTACAATAAGGGTGATGCCCCAATTGCATCTGATACCGTTGTCTATAACACGGTAATGACCGGCGATCAGCTTGATTCTGTAAGCGTCGGCACCAATCAATTGGGCGAATATCATGTTGCCTTCATTCTCAAGGCCGAAGGCGCCAAGATTTTTGCCACCCACACCGCCAACAATATTGGCAAATTCCTTACCCTGGTTCTGGATAAGAAAGTGATCTCCTCCCCCACTATCAGCACTGCCATCACAGACGGCAAAGGCCAGATTACTGGAAAATTCACTTCCGAAGAAGCCAACGCCTTGAAGGTGCAATTACAATATGGTTCTCTGCCCATCTCCATGAAGATTGTAGAAGATAGAACCATTGGCCCCACCCTTGGTAAAGATTCTCTGGACAAGAGCCTCCTTGCGGGTATCGTTGGTTTCATTATCGTTGCGCTGTTCATGATCCTCTTCTATCGGATCCCCGGAGTGGTTGCCATTCTTGCCATCATCATCTATGGCTTGATCACCTTCACCCTCTACAAATTGATCCCTGTCACCCTTACCCTCCCCGGTATCGCTGGTTTGTTGTTGTCAACCGGCGGTGCTTTGGACGCGAATATTCTCCTTTTCGAGCGTATGAAAGAAGAAATTCGCTCGGGACGCAACCTCAAGCAGGCCTCAGAGCTGGGTTGGAAACGCGCTTGGTCTTCGATCCGCGACTCCAACCTTGCCACCCTCATTACCAGCGCCATCCTGTTCTGGTTTGGCTCCTCTTTTGGCGCTACAATCGTGAAGGGCTTTGCTGTCACACTAGCTCTGGGTGTCATCATCAGCCTGTTTTCTGCAACCTTCATTACTCGCACTTTCCTCAGCTATGTTGTGGATTGGTTCAGCAATTCGACTGATTATAAGAAATGGTTTGGAGCCTAAACGGGAGTCGTCATGAATATCCTTAAGAATCGTTACCTCTTTTTCTTGATCTCCCTGATCGTCATTGTTCCTGGCTTGGTAATTCTCGCTGTCAAAGGTTGGTCGCTTTCTATTGACTTTGCAGGCGGAAACCGCATGGAATTGGTGTTTTCTGGTGCAGCGCCCCTTACCGGAGATGTTACTGAATTCATCAACTCTTTGCCGGGTATCAAAGACGCGCAGGTGAAGACCGTTGGCGACAACGATCTGATCATCCAGTTTGCTTACGCGAACCCGGATGCTACTGACAATATATCCGGTATCGAAATTGTCAACCGTATCGAGGCGCAATTCCCGGCTAGTGGATCAGTAGACACAAATAAACTATCCATTGAATCCGTTGGCCCAACCATCGGGCAGGAAGTTACCCAACGCGCTGGATTAGCGGTTGCTATTGCTGCTTTAGGTGTGGTTTTATTCATCACCTTCGCTTTCCGTGGTATCCAACACGCTGTGCGCTATGGTATTTGCGCGATTATCGCCATGGTTCACGATGTCTTGGTGGTCATCAGCCTTGCCGCCATTGGTAGCAATTTCTTTGGTTGGCAGATCGACTCACTCTTCCTTACTGCGTTATTAACCGTGATCGGCTTTTCGGTTCAGGACAAGATCGTGGTCTTTGATCGCATCCGCGAAAACTCATCCATTTACCGTAAGCTTCCCTTCGAGAAATTGGCCAATCACTCCATCGTGCAAACCCTGCAGCGCTCCATCAACACACAGTTGATGACCTCTGAATTCATGCTTCTCGCACTTGCCCTCTTCGGTGGCGTCACGCTGCGTGAATTCTCGGTCATTCTCCTGGTTGGTCTGGCTATGGGTACTTATTCCTCGATCTTCATTGCCGCCCCGATCTTGGTGGTATGGGAAAACAAGGAATGGCGCACATGGTTCCGCCGCAACAAAACTGAAGAAGCCTGAAATAAACCTTCGTAATCAAAGGCAGCTGGATTTTCCAGCTGCCTTTTTCATTTTCCCTTGAGTGATTTTCTTCCATACCTTAGGTGACGCGTTTCCCTTTTTTCGTGGCATTTGTTCCCGTCATTCTCGTGTAAAATAAAAAAGTACCTGATTCCATTTCAAGAAAGAGAGAATGTTATGCGTAAAGAAGTTGTGCTAATTACAGGAGCAAATGGAGAAATCGGCCACGGATTGATTTCCTACCTGGGCGAACGTGGAGATAGGCAGATCGTTGCTCTGGATGTCCAACCCCTGGACGACTCGCTCAAAAAATATTGCACACGCTTCATTCAAGGCGACATCATGGACGGGATGATGCTTGGCCGCTTGGTGGTTGAATTTGAGATTACAGCCATCTACCACCTCGCCTCCATTCTCTCTACCAAGGCGGAATACAATCCGGAAACCGCTCATCGAATTAACGTTGAAGGCACGCTTAATCTTCTTCGTCTTGCCGTCGAACAATCTCAGTGGCAGGGACGACCGGTAAAATTTATCTACCCCAGCTCCATTGCAGCATATGGCATGCCCAGTTTGGAGGTGAAAAATCAGGCCGGAAAGGTGAAGGAAGATGAATATTTGCAACCCACAACCATGTATGGCTGTAACAAGTTGTATTGTGAACATCTGGGTCGCTACTACAATTTTTATTACCGTCAATTGGCTGTGGAGCATGCGCAGAATACCATCGATTTCCGCTGTCTACGCTTCCCGGGTTTGATCAGTGCTGTAACCATTCCTACCGGCGGCACCAGCGATTATGGTCCGGAGATGCTTCACCATGCAGCGCAAAATATTCCCTACGCATGCTTTGTTCGCCCAGATGCACGATTGCCTTTCATGGTAATGCCTGATGCTATTAAGTCTCTGCTTGAATTGGAAGCAGCCCCTCGCGAAAGACTTTCCCGCCTGGTCTATAATGTAACCAGCTTCAGCCCTAGCGCCCAGGAGATTGCAAATATCGTCAAGAAGTCATTCCCGAAAGCGGAGATAAGCTTCAAGCCCCACCTCAGCCGCCAGGCAATTGTGGATAGTTGGCCTGCAGATATAGATGATACATCTGCCCAAAAAGATTGGGGCTGGAAACCGGATTATGATCAGCGGCGCGCATTCGAAGAATATCTGATTCCTGCTATCAAAGAACGTTATGCTTAATCGACTTCGGGCGCGAATCATCTGCGCCCGATTTCTTTTTCTCCAAAAGGAGCCGTAACCATGACAGATAATCCTGCACTACCTTACGTTGTTGGAGATGGCGAAAAAGTAGCTGCCGTGATGGCTTACACACACAATCAGTTAATTTGGGGTGAAGTAGTTGTAAAAGAGATCGTACGTGTCAGCACCTGGTTGCGCACCAACAGCGCTCCTGATGATGTCTGTATTTACAACGCCCGCATCCTTTTCACTTCCGGCGGATCCGTCAAACCGCTATTTATGCGAGAAGCCCACCTGGCCGCGAAATCGATCCTTGCATTCCACCTCGTTCCCCCGGCCAAAGATCCTGTTGATTATGATCCCTCGGAGCCCAACCGCCGCATGGAGCCCGTTTCAGCAATAGTCTCAAATTTTAAGGTGGATGGCTTCTTGCGAATGTCCACACAGGCCACTTTGGCGAAATATCTTGAGATTTCCAAGGAAAACTTCACCAGCGTTTATGATGCCGAAATTACCTCTCCTTTACTCCCTTCATTAGGTATTATCAAAACCGCTTATTTGCTTGTCCGCCAGGCAAACACCATCTACACTACCCGCCAATTACCGACATCCGCTCAATAAGAAAAGCCCTATGCCGCCATTGATCTTTGTTACCCGCAAGATCGGCTCCGTTGCTCTCGAACGGCTTAGTTCGCATGCATCTGTCGATATTTGGTCCGAAGAGGCTCCTCCCCCGCATCAAATTCTTTGCCAAAAAGCCGCAATTGTGGATGGAATGATCACCCTCTTGACCGATCCGATGGATGCCCAGGTTTTCCAGGCAGCAGGACCCAAATTTAAAGTGATCAGCCAGATGGCGGTTGGATACGATAACATCGATATATCCGAGGCAACGCGCCGAAAGATCCCCGTCGGCCATACACCGGGAGTTCTCACAGAAACATGCGCCGATTTCACCTGGTCGTTGATGATGTCTGCTGCGCGCCGGATTGTCGAATCGGACCGAGAAGTTCACCAGGGAATTTGGCGTCTTTGGGGACCTGATGTGCTTTGTGGTTATGATCTGTTTGGTGCCACGCTTGGAATTATTGGTTTTGGCAGGATCGGTCAGGCAGTAGCGCGCCGCGCAGTTGGGTTTAATATGCGTATCCTTTACCACGACCCAAAACGCCACCCTGAATTGGAAGCCGGGTTAGGTGTGCAGTACGCCAGTCTCGAAGAATTGCTCATTCAATCCGATTTCATCACCCTCCATCCATATCTCTCCACCTCCACACGCGGGCTGATTGGCGCCCCTCAACTCTCGCTTATGAAACCATCCGCAATTTTGATCAATACCTCCCGCGGAGCGGTGATCGACTCCCCTGCTCTGGTAAGCGCATTACAACATGGGCAAATTGCTGGAGCCGCCCTGGATGTATTTGAACCGGAACCCATTCCCTCCGATCATCCCATCCTTGGCATGCCCAATGTGGTCATCACACCCCACATCGCCAGCGCCGGTTATCAGACCCGCCTTCGCATGGCCGAAATAGCCGTGGACAACCTTCTGTCAGGCTTGCGGGGAGAGCGCCTGCCTTTCTGTGCCAACCCTCAGGTGTACCAGTCTTCCTGATCGAGTGTACCCGTCAAGATTACCATGCCAGCAGAAAAGTCAAATCGTTAACGTTCGTACCGGTTTTTCCAGTTTTGATCAAGCTCCCTGATGCCGAAAAATATCGATACGAATCATTCTTGTTTAAGAATTCTTTGAGATCAAGGCCCAGGGTCTGGCCTTTTTCTAATGTATCCCCCAATACAACTGCACCTGCTGCGTCTGTCGGCCCATCTTCGCCGTCTGTTGCCAGGGTGATTAAAGCTACCCGTTCCAAACCGCTTAGAGGCGCCACTGCCCCCATTGCCAATTCCAGGTTCCTCCCACCCAGACCGTCCTGGCATCGAATAGTTACTGTGGTTTCGCCTCCAATCACAATACAGGCAGGCGGCTTGATGGGTTCTCCACTCGATTGGATTTGGCGTATGATCCCAGCCAAATTACCTCCCTCCTGGCACGCCTCCCCCTGTAAGTAGGTCGATAACAACATCGTGTTCCACCCGTTTTGGGCAGCAATATCACATGCGGCTTTGGCGGCCAGGTAATTGCAAGCAATCACCCTGTTTTCCGTATTCATCATACATGGATCGTGACTCCGCACAGTATCGTCAATCAGTCCAAGATCTCCTGCCTCAAGGGTCCTAAGGACCGATGCTGGTGCGCGTTTTTCCAGTTCGTACTTGCGCAAAATCCCTCGTGCTTCTGCAAAAGTATGACCATCTGCTGCAGTGGGTCCCGAAGCTATCGCATCCAGCGGATTTCCGATCACATCAGAAAGGATCAGGGCTGCAACTTCAGCCGGGAACATCAATCTACACAATCCTCCGCCCTTCACAAGGTCTATATGTTTTCGAACAATATTCATTTCATTGATATTTGCTCCACATTCAAGCAGCAACTTTGTCATTGCCTGAAGGTCTGAAAGAGAAATTCCTTCAAACGGCTGGGTGAATAACGCCGAACCGCCCCCTGAGATTAGACATAGGAACAGGTCACCCTTACGTCGGTCTTGGACCAACCGTAACACTTCCTGAGTTGCAGCAATACTTTGTTTACCGGGCACGGGATGATTTCCCTTTAAGACCTTAAACTTCTCCAGAGAACCATATTGTGATTTTCCCGCCAGACTCTTCGTGATCAATATTCCTCCGGTGAAATGCCCTCCAAGCACCTCCGCGGCAGCGTCTCCCATTCCAAGGGCGGCTTTTCCAAAACCAATCACAAAGATCCTCGAATACGCGTCAAGATCATAATCTTTGTCTGCGACGGTTAGAGTATTATCCAGGCAGCGCAAGTTGCGCCGAACGGCAGCCCCCGGTTCCACAGCCTGTAATGCAGCCTCAATCATCGGTTTGACAATCTGCAATTGTGGATGTTTTCCAATGAGCGCAGGTAGCTGTATGTGCATATAATCTCCTGTAACCGGGATGTAACCGAAATAATGATAAAATACCCATCGAAAGGGTACATTTGTTCCTCGAAATGTGCTTAAAATAGTATGGTGGCTGGCGATTATTCTTTAATTGTACCCAATTTTCGCCTGATAACCCATGAAAATGAGTTATACTTGCCTGCAGAAATCACAGCCGTTTTTCTAGATCGGCTCATAAATATAATATCATCAGGAGGATCGTAAAGTGGATCTAAAAGTTCTGAATGGCCTGCTGAGGCCTAAATCAATTGCAGTTGTGGGGGCATCTACAACACCCGGCAAAATCGGCTATACCGTTTTAGTCAATTTGCAGGAAAGCAAGTACAAAGGCAAGATTTATCCGATCAATCCCCAGGCCACCGAGATATTAGGGATGAAAGTCTACCCCTCGGTTCTGGATGTGCCCGGAACAATCGATGCCGCCGTGATCACCGTCCCTGCCAAGTTCGTTCTCCCCGTTGTGGACGAATGCGGGAAAAAAGGCATTAAGGGGTTGATTATCATCACCTCAGGCTTTAGCGAAGTGGGCAACCGCGACCTTGAAAACGAATTGGTTTCGAAGGCCAACAGCTATGGTATGCGCATCCTGGGTCCCAATATCGTTGGTACACTCTCCAATTCTGACAGGCTCAATGCTTCGTTTGCGCCCTTCCTTCCTCTGGCTGGGAAAGCCTCCCTGGTTTCGCAATCCGGTGCTCTTTTGATCGCTATTGATGCGGCCACCTACACTCGCAGCATCGGCTTCGACAAGCTGATTTCGATCGGCAATATGTCCGATGTCGATTTTGCTGACCTGGTTGCCTGGCTGGATCAGGACAAAGATACATCTTGTATTTCTCTCTACATTGAAGGCTTCAAAGATGGCCGTGCCTTTATTGAAGCCGGCCGCAAGGCCCACAAGCCCATCATTGCGCTCAAGGCGGGCGTTTCCGCGCACGGCGCAGCCGCAGCTGCCTCACACACCGGCTCATTGGCCGGAGCCGCAAAGGTCTATGGCGCTGCCCTGCAACAAGCTGGTGTAGTTCAAGCAACCGATCTGGATAATCTCTTCAATCGCACCCTGGCTCTCTCGCTCCAGCCGCCCATGAAGGGAACCAACATGTTGGTTCTTACGAATGGTGGCGGTGTTGGCGTCTTGGCCACTGACTCTGCTGAACGTTACGGAATTCCCTTGACCTTTGCCCCCGCCGATGTACAGGCAGAACTCAAGAAACACATGCCGGAATTTGGCTCTGCTAAGAACCCCGTCGATTTAACCGGTATGGCTGGAAACGATTGGTATTATGACACGGTCAAATTCTCTTTTGCGCATAAGTGGGTAGATGGGCTGGTAGTCCTTTACTGTGAAACCGCCATGACCAATCCGTTGGAGATCGCTCAGGCAATCCACAAAGCAGTTGTAGAGACCGGCATTACCGACAAACCAGTTACTGTGTCCTTTGTGGGCGGCGAGAAATCTGCCGCTGCCATGAAATGGCTTGTGGAACATGGCATCCCCGCCTACGGTGCTCCTGATCTGGCTGTCAATGCTATGGCTGCTCTTCGCGAATATGCCCGCATCCAGGAATCCATCAGTGAAGTCGCCAAGCCCTTTGTTGCCAAGAATCGCAAGAAGGCTCTGGAGATCATCGAGAAAGCCCGCGCCGATGGCCGCGACTCCTTAACTGAGATCGAAGCTAAAGAAGTTTTCTCTCTCTATGGACTCCCCGTAACCAAGACCCACCTTGCTCACAATGAAGAGGAAGCCGTTCAACTAGCCAAGAAAATTGGTTTCCCCATTGTGATGAAAATCGTCTCCCCAGATATCCTCCACAAGTCGGATGCCGGTGGTGTAAAGGTCAATATCAAGGATGAAAATGGCGTTCGCGAAGCTCATAAAATCATTTTGGAAAACGCCAAGAAATACAAAGCCGATGCTCGCATCCATGGCATTGCTGTTCAGGAAATGGCACCTTGGGGCACTGAAGTTATCCTTGGCTCCGTTAATGACCCAACCTTTGGCCCCACCATGATGTTTGGTTTGGGCGGCATCTTCGTTGAAGTATTAAAAGATGTTACCTTCCGCGTCGCTCCCGTTTCCGAAAGCCAGGCGCTGCGCATGCTTGGCGAGATTCGCGGCGCCCCCATCCTTGCCGGTGTACGCGGTGAAGCTCCCCGCGATCGCGCGGCAATGGCAGAAACGATCTGCACCTACTCCAATTTGATCCTGGATCTAAAAGACGAAATCAGCGAATCTGACGCTAATCCTGTCCTTGTCTACGAAGAAGGCAAGGGGATCAAAGTCGTTGATGCTCGTATCATTTTGAAGAAGAAATAAGACAAAACTCAAAAGAGAGGCGCTGGTTTTCACAGCGCCTCTCTTTTATTTTTCAATTTTTCCCCAGGCTCCAACCCAGGGTGCTCCCAGTTGATTTCTTACAGGCAGTTTCACCCCCATTAATTTTTGCCCTATTTGCGCGCTCAGAACCGCCACGGATGCCCAATCCTCGGCTAATAATGCTATGCGCATCTTTTCGGATAAGCGGGCCGTCCATTCCCATTCCATTCTGAACCGATCTGCCTTTACCCAATACCCTTTTTTCTCCCAGGCAGTCACCGCCACATCGATGGTTTGGTAAATTTCATTCAACGCCAAAGAGATATAAGCTGCCAGGTCTCGGCTCGTATTCCCTGGTTCGGTCTGGCGCATCAACTCTCGCAATGCCAACACAACCGATCGGCATAATCGCGTTCTATCTTTCCCCACCCCCTCTGGATTGATCACTCGACTCAATGGAACCTCACTTTCGGATTTTTTCCAAATCCTGCATCAATGTTCCCCGATTATAGCGTAAAAAAATAGGAAATGGTATAATCTCCCCGCGCGGGGAAGTGCTGGAATTGGCAGACAGGCGCGGCTTAGGACCGCGTGCCGCAAGGCGTAAGGGTTCAAGTCCCTTCTTCCCCACACCAAATTTTAAGTGAGGATATTTACTTTGAAAATCGAAACCCAATCTCTCGAGAATCATGAGACCAAGATCATTGTCGAGTTCGAACCTGAAATGCTGGAAAAATTCCGCCGCCAGGCCGCTCGCAAGATCTCCCAAACTTCAAAAATCCCCGGTTTTCGCCCTGGCAAAGCCCCCTTTGAAGTTGTCCGCCGCCTGTTTGGAGATGAATCAATCACCCAGGAAGCCATTGAATTATTAATAGATAATCAATACAGCACAATCCTTACCGAAGCGAAGGTCGAACCAGGGGCTCCCGGACGGCTGGGCGAGATCATCAGCAATGATCCCCTCAAGATCTCTTTTATTGTTCCTCTGGCTCCCGAAGTGCATTTGGGCGATTACAAGAGTATCCGCCGCGATTTCACTCCTCCGGTAGTGTCAGATAAGGAGATCGAGGATGTGGTTCGCAATGTTCGCGCAGACAACTCGACTGCCGAAACCGTTGAGCGCCCCGCCCAGGAAGGCGACATGTGCTACATCCGCCTCAGCGCAAAACTTGCAAATCCAGTCGAGGGACAGGATCCCGAAGTGATTCCAGAACGCCCCGTTCAGGTTGTGGTCGGCGACAATCCCCTTCAGCCTGATGATTGGCCCTTTCCTGGATTCTCTAAAGAATTGGTCGGGCTTTCTGCCAAGGACACCAAGATGGTTACCCACACCTTCGGCGAAGACGCTCCCAGCGACAAACTGAAGAACCAGCTCGTTGAATTTAGATTTGAAGTCGCCAGTGTAAAAGAACTGCACATGCCGGAATTAACTGATGAATTCGTCCAATCCCTAGGCGGTGAATTTTCCACCGTTGAGGAACTGCGTAACACGGTCCGAACGCAATTGGAAGCCAACGCTACAGAACGCTATTCGCAGGATTTCTTCACCGCGTTGGTGGATGAGGTTATCACTCGCTCTACCCTGCTCTATCCGGCTCAGGCGCTTGATGAAGAAATCCACGAAATGCAGCATCGTCTGGAACACGACCTAGCTGACCGCGGATTGGATATGCCCACATACCTGAAATCGATGAATATGGAAGAACCCGAATTCATTGAAACCCAAATCAAGCCCTCCGCTCGTCGCCGCCTGGAACGCTCCATGGTGATCGAAGAGCTTGTTAAAGCCGAAAATATTCATTTGAACAGTGAAGAACTGGAAAAAGAGTCCGTGGAGAATATGCAACAAGTTGCCGCCGAAGTGGAAAAGCAAAAGCTTTCTCAGACTCGCCAGCGCGAATTAGCCAACGCCGTTACCCTTGAAACTGCCTCTCGTATGCTCAATCGTCTTGTCCTGGAACGCCTCAAATCGATCGCTACCGGACAAATGGAGTCCCAACCAGCCGAAACGGCTCCTGCAGACACAGAAGCACCGGCGCCCGCCAAACGCAAGACGAAGCGCAAGGAAACCAAGGTCGAAGGCGAGCAATAATTGCCTGGTTTAGAAAATCTCTACATCTGCCGGGCTCCGAATACCCATATTTGGCAGCCGGTCTAATGCATAGAAAAAGGAGAAAATTATGTCTTCTGCCGATTTCAAGAACGTGATCCCAATGGTCATCGAAACCTCTGGGCGCGGTGAACGCGCTTATGACATCTACTCCTTGCTGCTCAAAGAACGTATCATCTTTGTCGGCACCCCCATCGATGATCAAATCGCTAACCTGATCGTTGCCCAATTGCTTTTCCTCAACCGTGAGGACAGCGAGGCCGAGATTAAAATGTACATTAATTCCCCTGGCGGGCAAATCTATGCTGGTTTGGCGATCTACGATACCATGCAGATGATCCCCAACAAGATCAGCACTTATGCCATTGGCGTAACTGCCTCTTTCGGGACCGTCCTTTTAGCAGCAGGAACAAAGGGCTTGCGTTTTGCGCTTCCTCACGCCACAATCCACATTCATCAGCCGCTCGGCGGCGCACAAGGCCAGGCTTCTGACATTCAGATCCAGGCCCGCGAGATCCTTCGCCTCAAAGAGCGCCTAAACAAGATCCTCTCCGACGCAACTGGCAAGACGACCGAAGAGATCGAGCGCGATACAGAGAGAGACTATTATCTCAACGCCCAACAAGCTGTTGAATATGGCCTGGTAGATCAGGTTCTCCAGCCCCCGGCCAAGTAATTGCAAATCCTCTAGCCAAAACCTTTTGGAAAACCATTGAGCTGGCCACGCTTGTTTGACCCGCCAATGGTTTTCCTTCTTTCAATCAAAAACGATTATGAATCCTTCTTCAATCAGCTTCAGTGCCTTGATCCTTGATATGGACGGGGTCTTGTGGCAAGATCGTCTTCCAATCGGGGACTTGCCGCTCATTTTTTCGCGCATTTCCGCGTTGGGTCTCCAATATACTTTTGCCACCAATAACTCAACTCGCACGATCGACCAATACCAAAGGAGGTTGGGAAGCTTTGGAATCCCCTCCGAAGCCTGGCAGATCGTCACTTCCAGCGTTGCAGCTGCAGAACTGTTAGCGCGTCGTTTCCCAGAAGGAGGGCCTGTATTTGTGATCGGCGAAGCAGGCATAGAGGAAGCGCTGGCCTTGCGCGGTTTCTTCCCCTCGAATAAGGACGCCCTGGCCGTTGTTGCCGGTGCCGACCGGGGTATTAATTTTGATAAACTCCGCCAGGCCACTCTGCTGATCCGTAATGGAGTCCCTTTTTATGGCACCAACCCAGATCGCACCTTCCCAACCCCCGAAGGCCTTATTCCCGGAGCTGGTGCAATCCTGGCCGCAATCCAAACTGCCACAGATGTTCCGCCTATCATTGCAGGGAAACCCGAAAAAGCAATGCTCGAAATTTGCTTGAACCGTATGAGCACGTCGCCTCTAGAAACCCTGGTTGTTGGAGATCGCCTGGAAACGGATATTCTTAGCGGGCAGGCCTGTGGATGTCGCACCGCCCTGGTACTCTCCGGGGTCACTTCTCCTCTCCAGGCGGCTGCCTGGCAACCTGCGCCTGACCTTATTATCAACGATCTATCCGCCCTCATAAAGCTATATGACCGGTGATCTTCCTCTCATTTTTGATCTTTCGCTGGACGAACTTCGCACCTGGTTAATCACGGCTGGAGAACCCGCCTATCGCGCCTTGCAAGTCTGGCAAGGTCTTTACCGAAATTTATGGGAATCTCCATACGATTTTGGCAACTTACCCAAAGCGCTCCGCATTAAACTTGCAGAGAGTCTTCGTTTCTCCGGAATTTCTCCCGCAAAGACCCTTTCCTCCAGCGATGGGGAGACAGTAAAAACCCTTTTTACCCTCTTTGATGGTAAATCTATCGAAACTGTCTGGATGGGATATGATGAGCGGCAAACCCTATGCATCTCCACGCAGGCCGGTTGCGCCATGAACTGTGTCTTTTGCGCCACCGGACAAGGCGGATTCAAGCGCCATTTGACCACTGGTGAGATTGTTGCTCAGGTAATCTATCATTCCCGTCTGCTTAAACCTAAGAATTTACGAGTGACAAATGTAGTGGTAATGGGAATGGGAGAGCCTTTCCATAATTACGAGGCCACACTGGCAGCCATCGATATTTTGAATGATCCACAGGGTATCAACCTGGGTGAACGTCGTTTCACGATTTCCACCGTGGGTTTGGTGCCAATGATCCGTCGTTTTGCCGATGAAGAACGCCAGATTAATCTGGCTATTAGCCTGCATGCCGCAACCGACGAGGAACGCTCTGCCATCCTGCCGATAAACCGTAAATACCCACTTGCAGAATTGATGGATGCCTGCCGATATTATCTCGCGAAGACTAGCCGCCGCATCACGTTTGAGTGGGCTTTAATCCAGGGTGTAAATGATTCTCCCACGCACGCCCGCCTCTTATCCTCCCTGCTCAAGGGAATGCTCTGCCATGTCAATGTCATTCCTCTCAACCCCACGCAGAAATATTCCGGGCAACCCACCTCACGCGAAGCGGCAGAAGGGTTTCGCCAGGCATTGGAGAATCTTCACATTCCCTGCACGATCCGACTTCGCCGCGGGATTGATATTCAGGCTGGATGCGGTCAGCTGGCTACCCAGGCAGGATGATTTTCTATTCCTTTGAAATTTTCTGATATAATTTGCGCCTATGGTTGATCTATTTAAAAAATGGAAAGAAGGCCTTGATCGAACGCGAAAAGCCGCGTTTGGACGGGTTGCTAGTTTACTTGGCACATCCGATATTGATGAAAATACCTGGGACGAATTGGAAAGTATTCTCGTCCAATCCGATCTGGGTATTGAAACCAGCGAAGGGGTTTTATCCTCGATCCGTAAGGAAGTGGAGGACCAGGGCATCATTGATAGCCATGAATTTCAGGATGTCTTGCGTCGCGAGCTTCTCCACCGTTTGGATCCCACTCCCCCCCTTGAACTGGATGCTTTCCACCCGGCTGTCATCCTCCTGGTCGGCGTGAATGGCTCCGGGAAAACCACCACTGCCGCCAAACTTGGCAAACAATTTGCTGCGCGTGGCAAGAAAGTGCTCCTCGCGGCCGCAGATACTTACCGGGCTGCCGCCGTTGATCAGCTTCAGGTATGGGGTGACCGACTTGGTCTCCCGGTGATTGCCGGCCAACCCAATGCAGATCCTGGCGCAGTGGCATTCGATGCTGTTCAGTCCGCCATATCGCATCAAATGGATGTGGTCTTGGTGGATACTGCGGGCCGTTTGCATACCCGCTACAATCTGATGGAAGAGTTGAAGAAGGTGTACAAGGTAGTGGGAAAAGCGCTTCCTGGCGCACCCCACGCCACCTGGCTAGTCTTGGATGCCACCACCGGGCAAAACGCGCTTCAACAAGCCCGGGCCTTTCGTGATGCGGTGAAGGTAAACGGTGTGATCCTGGCCAAGCTGGATTCCTCTGCTCGCGGCGGGATGGCTTTTGCCATTCAACGAGAGTTAGGCCTCCCCATCCTGTTTGCAGGTCTTGGAGAAAAACCCGAAGATCTTCAAATCTTTGATCGGGAAGCCTTTGTAGATGGCATCCTTGCTGGCAGCAAGTAACATATGGGAGGTATTGACTCAATGCAAGATTTAATTGACCGGCTCAAGCAAGTCCAGGCTACTGCCGAGGGCTTGAAGGAGCATCTTTGACCTGTCTGCCAGCGAAAATGAGCTGAGAGAACTTCAAAAACAATCTGAAAATCCGGACCTGTGGAATAATCCGAATCATGCGCGGGCCATGATGAAGAAGATCAATGATCTGCGCGATCACGTGGAAGGATGGAATGCAGTTCTCCACAGGATAAATGACGCCCTGGAATTGGCTGAAATGGAGGATGAAAGTCTTCGACATGATTTAGAGATTGAAACCTCATTCCTTGAAAAAGAGATCGCGCAGCGGGAATTAAACACGCTTCTCTCCGGTCCCTACGACCAAGGCAACGCATTATTAGCGATTCACGCCGGTGCTGGTGGTACCGATTCGCAAGATTGGGCCGCCATGCTCGAACGCATGTATTTGCGATGGACAGAACGCAGCAAATTTGACGTAGAGGTTTTAGATCTCTCAGAAGGCGAAGAAGCCGGGATTAAAAGCGTTACTATCAGTGTTAATGGGAAATACGCCTACGGGTACCTGCGCGCCGAAAAGGGCGTCCACAGACTGGTGCGGCTCTCTCCTTTCGATGCTGCCCATCGCCGTCACACCTCTTTTGCCCTGGTTGAGGTTCTACCCGAAATCGAAGACGTGGATGTCCAGATCAATCCAGAAGATCTTCGCATCGATACGTTTAGATCATCTGGCGCCGGTGGTCAGAATGTTCAAAAGAACTCAACTGCTGTACGGATCACCCATATCCCTAGCGGAATTGTAGTCGCCTGTCAGAATGAACGTTCTCAAATGCAAAATCGTGAGAACGCCATGCGCGTCTTGCGCGCCCGCCTGTTCGAGATTTCTCAAATCGAACAGGACAAACAACTGGCTGAGTTGCGCGGCGAATACACCAAGGCGGAATGGGGCAGCCAAATTCGATCCTACGTGCTTCATCCTTACCAAATGGTTAAAGATCACCGCACCGAGTACGAAACGGGTAATACCCAGGCAGTGTTAGATGGAGACCTGGACGGATTTATTGAAGCCTTCCTGCGTCATAAGTGATTCCCGTAAAAATTATGACACTCAATCCCACAAGTAGGGCTAAATAGCAGTACCCCCTCCTTGAGGATTTTGCTACAATACTAAACGGTTTGCATGCAAACACCGTTACGCAAGGTTTCGGTCCATTCTATGCTTTGAAAGGATACGAATGACAGACTACCGCGTCAAGAAACATCCAATTCTCCCTATCCCAGATCGGCCGGAGATCAAATTTTACTGGCAAGGGCAGGAGTTGACCGCAAAAGAAGGCGAGACGATCTCCGCCGCCTTGTTTGCACACGGGATCCATGTTTTTGGACACCACCCCCACGATGGCTCTCCACAGGGGATCTTCTGCGCCAATGGACAATGCTCACAATGTATGGTATTGGCCGATGGGATCCCTGTCAAATCCTGCATGGTTTTAGTAAAACCAGGTCAGAAAGTGGAACCGATGGAAGGATTGCCGGTACTGCCTGAGGTTGACAAGGTACCGCAAACCCATCCCGTTCGAGAGATTGAAGTTCCTGTGTTAATCCTTGGAGGTGGCCCCGCTGGTCTTTCTGCCGCAATTGAATTGGGCAAACTCGGCATTCGCACCCTCTTGATCGATGATAAACACCGCCTCGGCGGAAAACTGGTTCTCCAGACGCACCGCTTCTTTGGTTCCACCAGCGCGGTCTATGCTGGCACGCGCGGCATTGATATCGCCACTCGTCTTGAAAGTGAACTGCGCAAGTATGACTGCGTCGAAACCTGGCTGGGCAGTACCGCCCTGGCTGTCTTTAGTGACAAAAAAGTAGGCGTTCTCCGGGCAGGGACTGAGTACGTATTGATAAAGCCACAGGTACTGATGGCGGCTACCGGTGCTCGCGAAAAATTCCTGGCGTTCAAGGGAAATACCCTTCCTGGTGTATACGGCGCAGGAGCGTTTCAAACTTTGGTGAACCGCGACCTGGTTCGTCCTGCCGAAAAGCTTTTCATCGTTGGTGGCGGCAACGTCGGCTTGATTGCAGGTTATCATGCTCTGCAAGCAGGGATCCAGGTAGTAGGGTTGGTGGAAGCCCTGCCGGAATGTGGGGGGTACAAAGTTCACAAAGACAAGCTCGTCCGTATGGGAGTTCCGATCTACACTTCCCACACCATCCTCAGCGCAAATGGTCGCGATAAAGTTGAATCGGTTACCATTGCGCAAGTCGATGAAAAATTCAAACCAATCCCTGGCACTCAACGTTCCTACGAATGTGATAGCATTCTCATTGCTGTCGGACTTGATCCAGTCAATGAGTTCTATCATAAAGCCCGCGAATTTGAACTGCCCGTTTTTGCTGGCGGTGATGCAGAGGAGATTGCAGAAGCCTCCGCTGCTATGTATTCTGGTAAGATCAAAGGCCTTGAGATTGCCCGTTTCCTGGGCTATTCCGTTGGAGAGATTCCAAAGGAATGGTATCAGACTGGCGAGATGCTCAAATCCCGCCCAGGACAAACCTTCTCAGAAGAATTACCCGAGTTGAATGTGGGAGTAGTTCCCGTAATTCACTGCACACAAGAAATTCCCTGCGATCCGTGCACGGCGCTGTGCGATCATGGACTGATCTATATTGATGATACGGATATACGCAAGGTTCCGAAATTCCTCGGTAACAATTACTGCTGCGGCTACTGCGAACGCTGCGTGGCTGGTTGTCCAGGGCTGGCAATCACACTGATAGATTATCGTTCTAATGCCGATATGCCAATCGTTTCAATCCCTTACGAATTCACACGGGAAGAGTTGAGAAAAACCGATGTGGTCAATGTTTTAGATACCGAGGGCAAAGAATTGGGGAAGCTGGAAGTGCTCGGAATTCATTCCATCCCCCAAAGCGATCGGACGCTCATCGTACAAGTTCAAGCTCCTAAAGAGTATGCCCGCCTGATTGCAGGTATCCGTATCCAGGAACCCGTTGTCACCCAGCCTCTGGAGCAGTATATAGATCACCTGGCAGACGATACGATCATTTGTCGTTGCGAACGGGTTACAGCCGGTGAAATTCGCGCCCTCATCCGTAAAGGATACCACGACATTAACGAAATAAAAACAGTCACCCGCGGCGGGATGGGCGCCTGTGGGGCCAAGACTTGCACCGCATTGGTTCACAGATTGTTCCGCGAAGAAGGAGTGTCGGCGGCCGAGGTTGTGAATCAGACCAAGCGCCCGATCTTTGTCGAGGTTCCCTTAGGGATCTTTGCCGGTTCTGGCGATCCGTCTACGAATGGCGCCCAACAGGAAGGCCAAAAATGACCCCAATCCTCCCCAATCATTATGACGTTATTGTGATCGGTGCCGGTTCTGTGGGGGTTCCCACGGCCCTTTCGCTTTCCCGTTCTGGATTACGTGTATTGGTTCTGGAAAAAGCTGCCAGCGTTGGACAGGGTTCAAATAAAAAAGCAATTGGCGGCATTCGTGCCACTCACTCCGACCCTGCCAAGATCCGCCTCTGCCTGCGCAGCATCGATATCTTCTCCACCTGGAAAGAGACTTACGGCGATGATATCGAATGGTATAAGGGCGGTTATGCCTTTGTTGCCTATCGGGACCAGGAAGCAAAAACCCTCAAAGACCTTCTCGCCACTCAAAAATCCCTCGGGCTAAATATCGATTGGTTGGACAAGAAACAACTCCTGGCCATCGTCCCCGATTTGAATCCCAACGATTTAATTGGCGGCACATTCTCCCCTGAGGACGGTAACTGTTCTTCATTGATCGCCGTTCATTCTTTCTATGAACGAGCCCTTCTTTATGGCGCCACCTTCCAATTCGAAGAGCACGTAGAAGAAATTTTGCTTCAAAGCGGTAGGGTTATTGGCGTGCGCACCAATAAAGACACCTATTACGGTGATATCGTCATTAATGCCGCTGGCCCATGGGCAGACGAGGTCGGAAAGCTTACCGACTTTGTAATTCCCGTTAAACCCGACAGCCACGAGGCCGCTATCACCGAACCAGTTGCGCGTTTCCTTCATCCAATGGTAGTCGACATCCGTCCTGCCCCGGGTTCTTCCAACTACTATTTTTACCAGCACTGCACTGGTCAGATCATCTTTTGCATCACCCCCAGCCCGCAAAAGTGGGGCTTTGACCAGCGCGAAACCAGCGAATTTCTCCCCATGGTTGCCAAACGCATGATTGAAGTGATGCCGCGACTGAAGAATATCCGTGTCCGTCGCACATGGCGAGGATTATATCCTATGACCCCGGATGGCGGACCGATTATTGGCTGGGTGAAAGAAACCCCGGGAATGCTCCTCGCAGTAGGAATGTGCGGGCAGGGCTTTATGCTCGGCCCTGGCGTGGGAGAACTTCTGGCCCGTATGGTGCAAAACCGGCTCGAACCAGGTGATGATGAAATCTTGCAAATAACCTCTCCGTACCGTCAATTTGCCGGTATGGAAGCCTTGAAATAACACTCTGTATTACCTTAAAAGTGCTTTGCTCAAGAACTCGCAAAGCACTTTTTTTATCTCAAACTTGACAGTTAAATATAACAGTGTTATAATTAATGCAAATAAGGAAGAAAATATGGCCGCCTTTTATTCTATTCAAGAGCTTTGTGATCAAACCGGATTGCCCCGGCGTACGATCCATTTCTATACGCAGCAAGGGCTGTTGCCCGCTCCCGAAGGTGCTGGTTTAGGCGCGCGTTATACTGAGAATCACCTGTTTCGTTTGCGTGCGATTCCGCTCCTGCGCCAACAAGGTCTTCGCCTCGACGCCATTCGCGAGAAGCTGAACCAGATGGACCCGCGACAACTCCAACAATTACTTACCACATCTCCTGCCCCTTCTCCTTCATCAAATCCTTTGTCCCCCCAATCATACGATCTATACCCCCTCAGTGGAGGGATTTATATTGCTGCTCCCCGGCGCCTTTCACCCGTGGACCAGCGCAAATTGAACCTGCTTCTTCGCGAAGCCCAGAAGATTTTTTACCCATCTGCTTTAGATTTTGACCAGGAGAATAAATAGAATGCCCACACCAATCAGAATTCCAGAAGTCCCGCTTTTTGGCCAATTGATCATCCCAGGCCAGGAAGCAAGTGCTTTGCCGCTCCAAAAAACCTCCGTTCAAGTTCAAATCACCGGCCCCCTAAGCAGTGTCTCCGTCTCTCAATTCTACGCCAACCCGTACCCGCAACCTCTTGAGTTGGAATACTTATTTCCTCTCCCGCACAAAGCCGCCTTGGCAGGTTTTGAGATCTTGATCGGAAAGCGCACCCTTAAAGGAGATTTGCAGGAGCTCAAAAAGGCTCAGGAAGCTTATCAGGATGCCCGCGAACAAGGAAAACAAGCCGGTTTGCTTGAACAGCGGCGGCCTAACCTTTTCGCAGTACGAATTGCAAACGTGCTTCCGGGCGAAAATGTCCGCGCAGTATTGCGATACCAGGAACGTCTTGGTTTTGATAACGGCCAATACGAGTTTGTATTCCCCATGGGCATCACTCCCAAATACCATACAGCCGATCATGCAAACGAGCGGGAAGGCGTAGACGCCCCCATAGCAGGTGCAGATGAAACAATTGGCCCAGTTGAGATGTTCATTTCTATAGATGCCGGGGTAGCTGTAGACTCCCCCTCCAGCCCTTCTCACTCCTTGTCCATCACCCGCTTGGATGACCGCCGTTTATCATTACAATTGGCCTCTCCAGCCATTCCTGATCATGATTTTATTCTTCGCTATTCAGTCACCGACGCAAAAGCTGTTGCAGGTGGTTGGTACACTCCCGCGAAAGATCCCGGCTGCTTCCTCGCCACCCTGATACCTCCTTCTCTCACAGAAGAACCACAAAATCCCCCGGCCCGCGAATTTGTTTTTGTTTTTGACCGCTCCGGATCCATGAGTGGCGAACCAATTGCCCAGGCGCGCAATGCTCTTCAAGCTTGTTTGCGTATTCTCAATCCGGAAGATACTTTCTACGTCATCTTCTTTGATGATCAGATTGAGTGGTTTTCCAATGAATCCAGCCCGGTAACTCAAGAGCGTGTCGATGCTGCCGATCGATACCTTGCCGGTATCACCGGTCGCGGCGGAACTGAGATCTTACGCGCATTGGATTGCGCCTTATCCTTACCTCCCGATGCCCAAGATCGCTCCCGCTATATCGTTTTCCTGACCGATGGAGCGGTGTCCGGGGAAGAACGCATGCTGGAAGAATTGCGCCGGAGGCTGAAAGGAGAACGAATTTTTACCTTTGGAATTGGGCCTTCCGTTAATCGCGCTCTTCTCCAACAATTGGCTCGCTTTGGACGGGGAACGGCCGAGTTCCTGCAATTGGACGAGGATATCGAAGGAGCGATCATGCGTTTTCAAGATCGCGTTTCATACCCTGTCCTCACCGATATCTCTGTTCAACTGGAACACTGCAAAACCTGGGATGTGTACCCTGCGGCACTCCCCGACCTATATGCTGGTCAGCCAGTTGAATTAACTGGCCGCATTAAAACATCCGGAAAAAAGAATCCGGTATTGGTAGTTCAGGCCAAACAGCAGGGGAATCCTGTTACCATGCGCCTTGAATTGACCGCTGTCCCTGCCGATCCTGCCATTGAGCGCGCATGGGCCAGGGCGCGTGTAGATGACCTGCTGGATCAATCTATCCACCAACATCCTAAGTTGCGCGACGCCATCATCAGCCTCGCCCTGGAATATCAACTTGTCACCCCGTTCACCGCATTCGTGGCATTGGATGACCAGGCAGTACTTGAACCGGGTGAAAAAGCCAAGAAGATCCAGATTGCCCAACCACTTCCGGAAGGGTTAGATATCAATGGATTCTTGGGAGGACCCGCACTGCAAATGCGCGCCATGGCAGCGCCGCCCCCCACTGGAATTCCCAGGCCCCTCATGGCAGCATCACCTTCCGCCATGGTCAACGCCCAACGCCGGCAAGTAGCTGACCGATATAAAGCCAAGCTCCAGTACACTCAAGCGGAGTCTGCCCCTCAGAATGCTCCATTGTCTCTCGTTCATAATCCGCAGGAGGTCTTGCGCTTGTTGGCCCGTACACAGAATTTAAACGGCTCGTGGAATAACGATCTCGAAGCTACTGCTGCAGCTTTGTTGGCGTTCGTTCGCCAGGGTCAAACCCCACAAAATGGTCTTTACCGTCGTCAGCTCCGAAAGACGCTCCAATGGTTGTTGTCACACCCCGCTGATAGTGGCTTTGCCGGCTTTGTACGCGTCATTGCCCTGCGAGAGCTCGCTGATAAACAGAACGCGCCTGACCTTCTGCAAACATCACTCACCCTCCAGGGACAACTGCCGGCTCCAGCCACAGAATTAGAGAAATTGGCTGCTCAGATCCTTTCCAACCAGCCTGTAACGCATTCTCTCACTACGATCAATTCCTTTGAGGATCTACGTCTGGCTGGCTTGCTGCACATCCAACTGAAATTTCCTGAACCCATTCCGGATAACTGGCCGTTCCACCTGGTGCAGATCTGGCTGGCTTGCATGTAAATACTTCAACTTTAGGGGAATCATGCATCAATATCCATTCGGGACAAGACGGAATTCCTCTGGACCCGAATGGATATTGGTCCAACACTGCAAGAATTGCTTTAGTGGTATACTTCCCTCGCCAACTGCGATGTGAGGAAAATAAATGCTGGACAGCCTGTTAAAATTATTGCCCGACAATTACAATACCTTCGAACGCGATCTTATCTCGCGCGCCTACCGTTTTGCAGAAAAGGCTCACGAGGGACAGAAACGCGCTTCTGGGGAACCTTTCATCAGCCACTGCCAATCAGTAGCCACAATTCTCATAGAATTAAATATGCCCCCGGCAGTTGTGGCAGCTGGCTTGTTGCACGACACAGTGGAAGACACACAGGCTAAATTGGAAGACATCCGTAAAGAATTCGGCGACGAGATCGCACTTCTCGTGGATGGAGTGACCAAGTTGACCCGTCTTCCTCGCCTCACCCGCGGCGATCAACCATCGGAAGATACCGGCATTGAAGGCCGCGGAGATGACGAATTCCTGCTCGAAGAAAATACCCGAGCAACAAAAAAACGTGATTTACGTAACGAGACCATCCGAAAGACATTTATGGCTATGGGGGAAGATATTCGAGTGATCCTTATCAAGCTGGCGGATCGCTTGCACAACATGCGTACCCTTGGTTACATGCCAGAGAATAAACGGAAACGCATTGCCCAGGAAACGTTGGAGATTTATGCCCCGCTTGCCAATCGACTGGGCATCTGGCAAATTAAATGGGAAATGGAAGATCTGGCATTCCGGTATTCCGAACCTGATAAATATAAAGAGATTGCGGACCAGCTTGCTGAACGACGTTCTGACCGCGAGAAACAAATAGATCAGATCATTCAACACCTGCGTTCCGTTTTGGAAAAGGCCAATATCCACGTTGAAATTAGCGGCCGCCCGAAGCACATTTATTCCATTTACAGGAAAATGGTAGAAAAAGGCAAGACCTTCGACCTGGTTCGCGATTTGCGCGGAGTGCGCCTGATTGTAGCGGATATTCCTTCGTGTTATGCAGCGCTTGGCGTCATTCATACCCATTGGCGGCCATATCCTCACGAATTCGATGATTACATCGCTGCCCCCAAGGATAACTTCTACCAATCCATCCATACCGCTGTATCCTACGATGATGGCAAACCGCTTGAAGTCCAGATCCGCACTCAGGAAATGCATCAAAATGCCGAGTACGGCATCGCTGCTCACTGGCGCTATAAAGAAAAGGGAAAGCGCGACGATGAGTACGAACAACGCATCAACTGGCTTCGAAAACTGATGGAATGGCGTCAGGAAGTGGAGGACGCACAGGAATTTGTCGAAGGCATCCGCACCGATGTGTTTCAGGATCGGGTCTACGTTTTCACACCTCGTGGTGACATTATCGACCTGCCCGCTGGTGCCACACCTATCGATTTCGCCTATCTTGTCCATACCGAGATCGGCAACCGTTGTCGTGGGGCTAAGATCAACGGAAAATTGGTTACTCTGGATTACACGCTCAAAACTGGCGACCAGGTGGAGATCCTCACCGCAAAACAAGGTGGTCCAAGCCGGGACTGGCTTAACCCCGCCTTAGGTCTGGTCAAGACCCAACGCGCCCGTTCTAAGATCCGCTTTTGGTTCAAGAAACAAGATCGTGAACAAAATATTGTCCAGGGTAAAGCTATGCTGGATAAAGAACTGCGCCGCCTGGGAATGACCGAAGATGCCGTCGATAAGATTATCACGTTGACGGAATTCTCCGAAGAAGACCTTTACGAAGGTTTGGGGTGCGGGGATCTGTCTTTGGCCAAGATAATCACCCAGCTTAGCGAAACTGGTCAGCCCAAACCCGAAGAACTCCCGACTCACCCCGCCTCCTCCGGTTCTACCTCAGAAGCGATCTCGATCCTTGGCCTCAAAGGATTGCTGACCAGCCTGGCGAAATGCTGCAATCCAGCTCCGGGCGACGAGATCATTGGCTACATCACCCGCGGCCGCGGAGCCACAATCCACCGTTCAGACTGTCCCAACATCCTTCGCGTCATTGACCGCGAAAGATTGATCCGCGTCTCTTGGGGTGAAGCCAATCTCACCTTCCCGGTCGATATCCAGGTAAAAGCGTATGATCGTCAAGGACTTCTCGGGGATATTTCTACTGTTCTCAGCAATGAGGACGTCAATTTGACCAATATCAACGTGAAAACCGCTGCCAACCTTGCCGTCATCAATCTTACGGTCGAAGTCAGCAATATCGCTCAACTCTCGCGTGTATTAACTCGCATGGAGAACCTTCCCAATGTCATGGAAGCCCATCGCCTCAAACCCGGATAAGAAAAAGTTAAATTCATCAAAATGCTTTACGGATTCCAAGGTATGAGGTAAAATCGCACCGCTTTAGATTGGTTGCTTTGGATGACTTTTCAATACGTAGTTGCGCTCTAAATATCACAGCAAATAAGTCAATCCAAACCTCAGCTACTTTCCCTTAGGAGGAAAAATGCCAAAGATTCGATGCCATTATTTAGATTGCGGTTTCCTGGATGACGGTTATTGCAGCGCTGCCGCGGTTGAGATCGACCCCGATACCGGATGCGCAACCTACTCTCCCGTTGCTGGCGCCACCACAGAAGACGAATGGGACGAAGAAGAAGAAGAATTGGAAGAATGGGAAGAAATAGAAGAAGAGGACGAAGATGTTTGGGGGGATGAGGAAGAAGAAGAATATTAGATCGGCCCTTTTGGAACAACTTTATTAGAAGAATACAATCTCCCGGTTTGAAAAAACCCGGGAGATTGTCATTTGTTAATCAAGACAATATTGATTTAGAACAAAGCTTTGAAATTTCCCTTGGGGGGTAACTTCGCGCCTTTGACAGTCTTCTCAACTGCCGCAGTCAAGGATTGGTGAACGATCGACGACAACCCGGCCGCTTCCTGCGCCGCCAGGGCATCCGGTAGCTTCACAAACATCGCAAATAAGCTGCCCTTAAACACTAATCCATAGATCGCCCCGCCCAGGATCGCCAGCGGGAAATACCCGAGCGTTCCTGTCAACCAATTGGAGAAGAAGAATCCTGCTCCAGCGAATTGGATCAGGCTGAACAGCGAAGAAATTAAAGCCACAGCGAAAGCTGCTGCCGCCAATAAGCCGATCATCGGCCAGTTGATATCCAATTTCTTGAAGTACCCCCATGTTACATGTAAATTCGGGCCGGCTGCATTGATACCCACAGCATGTACCCCGTGGTACGATTGTACCATCTGGAATCCCCGCCGTTGTCCTGCAACCGGCAGATCGGCATGCTGAACATTCGTCTGCGGCACTTCCCATTTCTTAAATTCTTCTACAAAGGCGGCTTCCACATCCGCCGCTTTCTCTGCTGCGCCTTCGATCACCGTTACATAGGAATCAAAACGGGTTCCCAGATGAACACTGGGGACAGGCGCCGGAGCATAATATCCGGGCTGAGCCATGCCGTATCCTGGCTGTTGAGGAGGATAAGCGGCCGGTGTTGGTGGTTGGGGGGGATATGCCTGCTGGGGGTATACCGGCTGGGGAGGAAATGCTGCCTGCTGCGCAGGGGGGATCGGCGGCGGAACAGGAGCAGGTTGCTGAGCCAACGGTTTCCCACAAGATTGGCAGAATAGATTCCTTGCCGGATTAGGAGCCTGGCAATTCCCGCAAATAACAGTTTGACCTTCCATGTTATTATCTCCTTTTAGTTGCCTTGAAATGGATATGATTATTATACAACGGAGTTGGTTTAGCGCACCAACTTCCACAAAAGGATTTTACGAAGCCACTCATTTTTTGCGATCCATAAGAGGCCCAATCCGGCCCCCAGGCTGTCAATTCCAACATCTATCCAGGCGGCATTTCTTCCAGGCACAAAGCTCTGATGAAATTCGTCGCTCACCGCAAATGCAATCGTCATGATGAATGGGAAAAGAAAGCCGCTCTTTTTCTCATTAAAAACCGCCCGCCAAAGTGTTGCTCCCAGCAAGGCATACCCACACATGTGCCCGCCTTTTTTGATCAATAGATCCAGCCATCCAAAACTGATCATTTCATTGGATGGAATAGCCGAAAAGAGAAAGATTGCCGTCATCATGACAATAGCCGGCCACCAGCGCCAGAAGGTTCTCATTGTTCAAGAAATTCCAGGAGCGCCTGATTGAATTTTTCGGGCTGATCGACGATCACCCCGTGCCGTGCTGCCGGAATGATCACCTGATGCGCAGTTGGTAATCCATTTGCCAGTTCCTTTTGGTTGTCCAACGGAACCGTGCTGTCCAACTCACCGCTTATTACCAGCGTTGGACAGCCAATTTCCTTCAACCATCGCGTGGAATCAAAACGTGCCAGTTGCCACATCGCCGTCCGATACACGATTGGATCCGAGTCTAAGATCCTGCGGATGATCTCCTCTCTTAATACCGCCTGATGCAGCTCCGGGAATAGTCGCTCCGCTACAGCTTCCGCCTGGTATTTTACCCCTCGGAAATTGGCCACAACAATTCGCTTCAACAAATAAAACCATTCGTTCACTCGCCTGGGTCTCAAACAGGCAAAGGTATTCACCAGAACCAACTTCCTGACCCTACCAAGGTCAAGTCGCGCCAGCACCTGTGCCACCACGCCCCCCATTGAAATTCCAACTACATCATACGGCAAATCAACCAGCTCATTCATCATCCGTGACGCAGCAACGGCTGAATCGTGGATAGACCAGCCACTCGCCGGCTTGGGAGTCTTGCCAAATCCGGGCAGATCCACCGCTACGGGTCGGAATCCCTTTGTCCCCAGCGCTGGGATTTGATATTCCCATGAACTGGCATCCGCCCCCAGCCCGTGTAGCAAAAGAACTGGTTTCCTACCGTCGGGAAAAGGATCCAGAAGATTTAACCGCAGTATCTCATCCATGATCATGGCACCTTTGATGTTCCTTGTGTAAAACGAAAACCTGAGGATATGATAGAATTGCTCTGGGTAAATGTCAATCTAATCACCCTGCAAAATACCCTTCAAGTATAACCGAAACCTACCCCCAACTATCGAAGGAGTGCTTGGCATGGAAAAATTCATTATTGAAGGCGGATATCCGCTTAAGGGAGAGATCACCCCGGGGGGCAACAAGAATGCTGCGCTGCCATTATTGGCCGCCTGTTTGCTGACCGATGAACCGATTATTATGCATAATCTGCCCGAAATCCTCGACGTGCGCAACATGCGCGCCCTTCTGGAGAGCCTGGGCGTTTCATTTCAGAAATTAGAAAATCACTCCTGGCGGATTCAAGCAAGCCAGGTACGTCCAGCCGATCTTGATCCGGATCTCTGTCGAAAGATTCGCGCCTCCATTCTCTTAGCTGGCCCCATGTCAGCCCGCGCAGGTGAATTACGTCTTCCTCCTCCCGGTGGTGATGTAATTGGGCGTCGCAGAGTAGATACGCATCTTCTTGCTCTCAAGCACCTGGGGGTTGAGGTAGAATACGACCGCTCTTTTCATTTTAATGCTCGCAGTCTACATGGGGCCGATATTCTGCTGGACGAAGCCAGTGTCACCGGTACAGAAAATGCCATCATGGCCGCCGCCACAGCCAAAGGCACCACCATCATTCGCAACGCAGCCTCCGAGCCACATATTCAAGAACTCTGTCATTTTCTCAATCGGCTTGGGGCACAGATCGAAAATATTGGTTCCAATACTTTACTCATCCGTGGCGTTAAGAAACTTCATGGCGGTGAATTTGCCGTCGGCCCTGATTATTTGGAAGTGGTCAGCTTTATTGGGGCCGCAGTGGTTACCCATGGCTCCATCCGCATCCGCAAAGCCGGACCGCAATACTTGGATATGATCCACCTGGTGATGAACCGCATGGGCATCGAATGGATCGTGGATGGTGAAGATATCATTGTTCCATCGGAACAAAAGCTGATTATTGAGCCTGACCTGGGCGGCGCGATCCCAGAGATCAAAGTCATGCCCTGGCCAGCATTCCCTTCCGACTTGGTGAGCATTGCCATTGTTGTTGCCACCCAATCTCGCGGATCAATGCTGTTTCATGATTGGATGTACCCGAGCCGGATGTTCTTCACCGATAAATTGGTGAGCATGGGCGCGCAAATTGTTCTTTGCGACCCCCACCGCTGCATCGTGAACGGCCCCAGTCAATTGTTCGGTGAAAAGATGGAAAGCCCTGATATCCGAGCCGGCATGGCATTGGTTTTGGCGGCCCTCTCTGCAGAAGGGAGATCAACCATCCGCAACATTGGTCAAATTGAGCGTGGTTATGAAGAGGTGGATAAGAAATTGCTTGCGCTCGGCGCCCATATTGAACGCGCAACAGAATAGGAATAAGAACTCGGGTGGTTCTTCAAACCACCCGAGTTCTTTAGGTTATTAATTGTCGCCCTTTGTCACTTCCAGGAATTGGGATACCAGTTCGCGGAGCGCTTTCTCCGGCAATGCCCCAACCTGTGTATGCAAGATCTTGCCGCGATGGATGAACAACATCGTCGGAATGCCCTGCACCCCATAAACGCCTGCATTCTGGCTGTCTTCGTCTGTGTTCACTTTGGCCACAATCAATTGGCCGCTGTAATCCAGGGCTATCTTATCCAGAAAAGGCGCCACCATACGGCACGGGCCGCACCACGGCGCCCAGAAATCAACAATTACCGGCAAATCAGATTTAAGTACTTTACCCTCAAACTCGTTGTCGTGAATATGAACGGGTTCCTTTATAACTTCCTCTACCATTTCGTTCTCCTTTTTGGCAAGTTGTTTCGAGTATAACACAAAATAGATCAGCTCAACTTTTTACTCTTTATTCTCTCCCCTTTGACGCTGGTAATCCACAAAGCGATAACCGACCCCCCTTTCAGTTAAAATATATTTTGGATTCGCTGGATCCTTTTCTAACTTTTGGCGTAAGTAATTAATATAGAGACGCACATAATGGGTTTCATCTCGGTATTCGTATCCCCACACCTTGGCCAGAATTTGGTCATAAGTCATCACCCAGCCTGCGTTCTGCACCAGGTGATACAACAAACGATACTCAGTCGGTCGTAGCTTCACCTGTTCGCCGTCCAACCACACTTCGCGCCGGGAAAAATCGATCTTCAAATGGTCGTCAATATCCACCTTCTCCCTGGTTTGACCGCTTCCGGGTGTCTCGAACCTGCGTAAAACTGCCCTGACCCGGCTCACCAGCTCTCGCGGACTGAACGGTTTTGTCACGTAATCATCCGCACCTAATTCCAACCCCCTGACCCGGTCATCTTCTTCTCCTTTTGCAGTAAGCATGATTACCGGAACCGCGCTGATCTCGCGGATCATCCGCAGCACCTCAAAACCATCAAAATCCGGCAACATCACATCTAACAGCACCACATCCGGCATAGAATCGCGCAGGACCTGCATTGCTTGCATGCCCCGATATGCCTCAACCACCCGAAATCCATCGTGCTCCAGGTTGAGGCGCACAAAGCGCGCCATTCGTTCCTCGTCATCAACAACAAGGACTAACCGGTTCTGGAATTGTTCATCCGGCATCGACACACCTACTCCCGCACCATGCTGATAATTTCATCTTCCTCAGCGTTAGGCAAGATCTCAATATAATTGATCCGGCTCATGGGCCAAATCACAGTTGTTACATTTACTTCCAGGTATGTCAGATCTTTATTATCTTTCCGTCGCGGATTCTTTACCGTGATCATCAAATCAGTTGGCTTGGGTAATTCGTCCACTTCGCCAAGCACAGGATCTTCATTATTAACGTGAATTAACACTAAATACATGTTTTCCTCTCTTTCGACATCATTTTGGGAGAATGATCTGGATTTTTAATTTTCCCAATGCAATCACATCTCCATGGTTCAATGGATACTCTATGTTTGGCATGATTCGTTGTCCATTAACGCGAGTACCATTCGAGGAGCCAAGATCTGTAATGGTGATCTTTTGATTCATGATCTTGAAGGACGCATGCAATCTCGACACTCCCTGGCTATACGCATCATAGGGGGATACATCAATATCCGGTAATATCGGCTGCCCCTCCGCAATTCGTCCAATTGTAAACTCATATTTATCTGCTAAGGGAATCGTTACATCATGATCCACCAAACGTAAATAGGCCAGGGCCTTTTCCTTCGATTTCTCAAGTTCCGGCGTTGGTCCTGCTTGTCCAAGCGCTTTACTATCGATCCCCGCCCGTTCAAAGGATTGGGTTCTGGTACCTGCATCAAGGGTTAATTGCGCCCCGCATTCGCTGCAAAACAGCGTTCCTGGATATTCCTGATGTTTACAATTAGGACAGATTACCATTTATTCGTTCTCCAATCCTGAAGGCAACAACAATGCTCGCGTTCCATATTTTACCCGTTTATCGCCTTCTTCGCTGAACGTATGGGTTTCCTGGATGTGCCTTACCTCATTGATCACCATATTAGCCATCTCGCTCTGCCCTTGCGCAAGAAGATGAGTCGCCACATGTTGAAGCCGTTGCGCAGCCTTGTCTGACTCACCAGCTGCGAGTTCGAGCCTTGCGCGCTCCTGGATCTTAAATAAATTATATCGTGCTACTGCATCAACCAACATTTTTGTCGGCGCAAATGGTGCCTCGCTGACTCCAATTGGTCTGCGCAAATTGAGCCGCACTACCTCTTCGCTGAGTGCCGTGGATACCAGTTCAGCCCTCACAACGCCGTCCATGAAATGGATGAATTTATAATGTCTTGGAATGGACTGCACCATATACTCAAGCAATATGGTTAATTGCTTCCCCACCAGCAAGGATCCCAGCATCAACGGATTTTCTGGTTGGAGGACCATCACCTCCGGAGAAATTCTGCATGCCGATCGAAGCGCTATTCCGTCATCCATTTTCCCCATCAAGCGCAGGTTACGGGCATACAACCGCTCCATCGAATCAATTTGGTTCTCAAAGAATCGATACAGGTCCTTCGCCCGCGAGATAAATTCGCTCGTTCCCCCTGTTAGGCCTGCTAGCTTATCCAACAGGTCGTCGTTCCATTCGTTGCCAATCCCTGCTGCATGCAGCACAACCCCGTCTTCTGCAGCTTGTTTGGCCAACTCCAAACAAGCCGCTTCATCCCCATAGGTTCGCCCATCTGTGATTAATACCATCAACCTCGTGGCGCGTCCCTTGGTTGTATGCAGCAGCGACATGCCTGCTTCCAATCCTTTATAGATCTCAGTTCCCCCGCTTGCGGCAATCAGGCTGATTTGATTCTCTGCCTGTTTATGTTCTGCTCCCCGCGCATCCAAGATCAACTTTTCGGCCCGATCATTAAAAGTAACCACAGAGAGGATATCCTGCACTCTCAGTTGGCGGACAACGTGCAATACATTAGTTTTTACCAGGTCAAGCCGCTCACCTTTCATCGATGTCGAACAGTCGATAACCAGGCATATATGCACAGGTGGCGGCTGAGATTTTTCTTTAAGAGCCGTGCATTGGATCTCCAACAGAGCGTACATCACCTGAGTTTGAGTTATCTCAGGAAGACTCGCCACGCTATAATGCGCGTTCACCTTGAATCCAGCCGGCTCTTCGGTTTTCGCAAGTTCCTGATCGTACCGGGCGCGCCGATCGTTATCCAACAAGATTTCATAGGCTTGTTGAATTCGCATAAACTGATCGTTCGCGTTTGGCTCCAGGTTTACATCCGGATGGTATCGACGAGCCGCCTCCAGATATGCTTCGCGAATTTCATCTCTAGTGGCATCCTTGGTTATATTGAGCAGGTCGTAAAGGTTAGGTCCTTGACCCATCTCTCTTCCTTCCTAATTTAAGAACTGGACCAGGATTGCACTGATATTATCAGGACCACCTGCCGAATTCGCCGCTTCAACCAGCTGATGGCAGGATTGAGAAGGATCCTTCGCCGATCGCACGATTCTGAAAATTTCAGTTTGCGGAACCACTCCCCACAAGCCATCACTACATAACAATAAATATCCCGAATTGGGGAATGTTTTAGTGTCAATATCCGGCTTAAACGGTTCAATCTGCCCCAGAGCCCGGTATAAAACATTGCGGCGTGAATCAACCAGGGCTTGCTCTTCGCTGATCTGTCCCAGATCGATCAATCTCCGCACCAACGAATGATCCTGTGTGACAGCCTGCATCCTCCCGTCGGGGTAAATAAAATAAGCACGGCTGTCGCCCACCTGTCCAAGCGTCACTTGTTCGCCCAAAACAACCGCAACGGTGATGGTTGTTCCTCCCCCCGGTGCTTTTCGCATGACCACCGGTTGTGCCTCCATGATCGCGTCTTCAACAATTTCCTGGATGCTCTCAGATCGATCCGGTGGATCTGTTGCCAGTATGGACATATACAAATGAGAAAGAATATATTGAGCGGCCGTTCTTGCAGCAACCCCGCTGGCAACCTCACCATGCAAATGTCCTCCCATTCCATCCGCCACAATATAAACTCCAAAAGGCAATTCGGTAATATCATCCGACAGGATGGATGTGAAGGCAAAAATGGTATCTTCGTTGTGGTCTCGCTGCAAGCCAATCGATTGCGCTGTACCCATGATCAATTGTTGCGGCTTGTAAGCAACTTGAGGCTTAATCACTGATTCAAGTTGTTTTTCCGAAAGCGGAGAAGTCAAAATATCTTGCGCAGCTGAAGGCCGCGGAGGAACATCTGGCTTGTTCTCTTTCTTCGAGAATAATTTTTCAAAGAATTTCACAATAACCTCCAGGCGCAAAAGAATTATGCGGACAGCGCATACAAAGTCTTATCCGAAGAGCCCAAATAAATAACGTCGTTGACAATCTCTACCCGCCCCGTGATCGGCCCATTGGTGCCAAATTTCCATCGCAAACGTCCGGTTCGGTACTCCAAACAATATAAGAAGCCGTCGGCCGATCCGCAATATACTGCATCCTTATATGTCACAGGAGAACCGCTCACCTGGTGTTCGGTCTTAAAGCGCCAGATCTCCTTTGCGGAGCCGGCATCCAGGCAATAAATGAATTCATCCGCCGAGCCAAAGAGCACCAGGTTCTCCACCCGGCAGGGAGAGGAAACTGACCCTTTCCCCATTCTAAACCGCCACACTGACCAACCCGATTTTGCATCCAGCGAATAAAAATTACCGTCCAACGACGCCACAAACACATTCCCTTGAACAACCGCTGGCGAGGAAGTGACCGCCCGCTTGGCATGGAATCTCCAGCGCACCTGTCCGCGGAAATCCAGGCAACACACTTCCCCGGCTTCGCTGCTGACGTAAACGGCATCCTTTGTGATAAAAGGCAAGCTCCGCACCGGACCGCCAATTTCCGCCTTCCACGAACAACGCCCCGTGATTGTGTTCACCGCATGCAGAAATCCATCGTCTCCGCCGAAGAAGACGTGTCCCTCCGCGATCCTTGGAGAACCTCGCACCGGTGCCGCCGTCTGGTATGTCCAGGAGATTTTTCCCGAACGAGCCATTACCGCATACAGATTGCCATCTTGCGAACCAAAGAATACAGTCCCTTCGTTCACAGCCGGCTGACCAACAACGCCGCCTTCAGTAGCATACTTCCACAGAAATTGCCCATTGGCCGCACTTACCGCGTATAGGTTGTTGTCATACGCCCCAACAAACACAATATTATTGTCCACCGTTGGAGATCCGCGGATCTCATCCTCGCATTTGAATTGCCAAAGCGGTCGGATCGAACTAGGGTTAACAATGCCGGTTTGGGGAGTAAAACGAGAATCATTGCTTGCGGGGCTTTCATAGCCAATATGCATCTTCCCCGCCACATTAAGGAGAGCATCTTTCAAGGATTTCGCAGTCGGAAACCGATCCGCCGGATTGTATTGCAGGCAAGTATTGATTACCGACTCGAGCTCAGTAGAAACAGACGGATTGATTTGCCGAATAGGCCGCTCTCCAAAGGTAAAAGGTGGTTCTAGCCGCGGATCACGGTGCGTCAGACAATGGTGTAAGGTCGCGCCGAGCGCATAAATATCCGCCTGCGGCGTGGCTTCCCCTCGATATTGTTCTGGCGGTGAGTATCCTTCGGTGCCGATCATTGTCCCCTTCTGACCCGATCGAAAATTCTTCGCGATCCCAAAATCCACCAGCACCACATGGTTATCCTGATTGATCATAATATTGGATGGCTTCATGTCGCGAAAAATGATCGGCTCCGGTTTGTGATTATGTAAATATTCCAAAACATCACATAATTCCAGCGCCCACTGGATCACACTTTGCTCCGCCATGAAGGTCGGCGTTTCATTTAATAAAGCCTCAAGATCCTTACCGTGGATATATTCCAACACCAGATATGACCTCTCGTCTCTCGAAAAGAAATCAAAGATCTTGGGAATGCTGGGGTGCGCCAGAGTAACCAGAATATGTGCTTCTCTTTCAAAATTTTGAACAATTGTGTCCCGAATCAATGGATCCGAGGTTTGAATGATCATTTCCTTCACCGCAACCAGCTTGGTCACAGCAGGAAAATGCATGTCTCGTGCTCGATAGACCGCCCCCATCCCTCCAACACCTATTACATCCTGGACCGCATATCGATCTGCCAGGATCACGCCGGGTTGAAGATGCTGATTCGCCGGTTCAACCGGGGTTAAACTTGAGGTCTTAGGTGGAGTGGTCAGAAATCCCTCCTGACAATAAAAGAATTAGGACTTGCCGGTTTACCTGGTAGACTACTGCATATCTGAGAAATATTGTATAAATTATAAGCGTCATTGTTTTGATTTGCAAGTCGGCAGAGCAATCGTCGTTGACTTGAAGCCTATCTATGCTTATACTGTCATTATGATCTCTGTTATTATCGCCGATGATCATCCCCTCATCCATTCGGGTTTGAAATCGCTTTTATCCCTGCCTGGAGATATTGACATTCTTTCTGTAGCAACCACCGGAAAGGATGCCATTGATCTGACACTTCAATTTGAGCCGGATGTTTTGATCCTGGATGTCAACCTGCCAGATATGAACGGCGACGAAGTGGCTCGCCAAATTCGCAAGTCGAACCAAAAGACCGCCATTCTGATCCTGACCATTCAAGATGACCCCACAACCGTCTTCCGCCTTTTGGAAAGCGGCGTGACAGGCTATGTTCTGAAAGATGAGGCAGGTTCAACACTCTTAAATGCAGTGCGCATAACAGCCCAAGGCGAAACCTGGCTCAGTCCCCGCATTGCCAAAGAAGTTGTAAAACGGGCTCTCCGTCCGCAAATTACCGATCAGATCCCCAAAAGAAGTAACGAGCCGTCGCCCACCCTCTCAGTTCGCGAATTGGATATATTGCGCCTGATAGCCCTTGGTATGGACAACGACTCCATCGCCAGAGAACTTCAGCTCACCACCCGCACAATTCAAAACCACGTCAGCATTATTTACGTAAAATTAGGGGTCTCAACTCGCACGGCTGCAGTGTTACTGGCCATTCGAAATAAATGGATTGATTTCTAATCACGCCATTCCATCTTCTAACTGCTTAAAGAACCCGGCTAATAATTCTACAAATTTTCCGGGATCTTCACATGTTAATAGCTCCTGACGGGTAGCTTTTTCAGGCAAATAAACCTTCAGATATCCATGAGCAAATTTTCGAAACCGCAAGAGCCCCAGCTTGGGACCAAAGAAAGTGAGCATATCGGACAATTGCGACACCATGGTGTTGAACACCGTCTCATGGGGAACTTCTTCCCGCTCCATCCGGCTGAATATCCATGGGTTTTGTATAGCCCCTCTACCGATCATCACAGCATCGCAACCCGTATGCGCTTTCATTCTGTCAATATCGGCTACTTTGACAATATCACCATTCCCAATCACCGGGATGGAAACAGCTTGTTTTACTTCTGCAATTGCATCCCAATCCGCCAACCCCTCATAAAACTGCATACGGGTCCTTCCATGCACCGCCAGCAGATAGCAGCCGTTATCCTCGAGGATTTTGGCAACCTCCAAATAATTCCGGCTCAAATGATCCCAACCCAGGCGGATCTTTGCCGTCACAGGAATATCCAATACTGAGCGCAATTTCTGAAACAATCTTCCCAACTTCTTCGGCTCTCTTAGCCAACCGGCCCCAGCCCCTCTGCCAGCCACGGATCGGGCGCAGCAGCCGAGGTTTATATCAATCACATCCGGATTTCGCTCTCGCAGCCGCAGCGCTCCTTCAACGATTCTGTCAACTTCATTGTCTAAAAGCTGGTAGAAAACCGGCCTCTCCACCTCGGTAAACCCCAATCGCTCTTCTTGATAAGGATGCCCGTTGATGATATCCATCGTGTTGATGAATTCGGTATAACTGGCCGCCGAGCCTAACCGTCTGGTCATCGCTCTGAAAGGCGAAATCGAAAAGCCATCCATAGGAGACAAAATCAAATCTCCCCGGATAGCTACCGGGCCTACCATGAAATTTACTTCAGGTTGTGCTCCCAATTTACGCTCTGGCAAGATCGAGGGTTTCCACGGCATGACGAAGGTGCGGAATTACGATGCTTCCGCCAACCACCAATGCCACATTAAATGCGTCATACAATTCTTCGTCTTTCCAGCCCGCCTTCACGCACTGCAAAATATGGTAATCAATGCAATCATTGCAACGCAGAACCATTGAGGCCACCAGGCCCAGCAATTCCTTGGTCTTTGCATCAATTGCCCCGTCTTTATATGCGGCCGTATCCAGATTATAAAAACGCTTGATTCCCAAATGATCAATTTCTGCAATCCGCTCATTCATTCGACTTCTGTAAGCCTGGAATTCATTTAATCGACTTTCCATACTCACCTCTTTTTGTCGAAGTATATCATGGGTGCGCGAATTCTCATCTTCCGATGAGAATCTCCGCATTGCTCATAAAACAATTGCCTTTCGTGATGCTTTCATGTAGAATAAATTAGATGGCACTTCCTCATAAGATTCCTTTTTCCGGAGAATGACCGTGAACCAACCTTCTCAGAGTGGCACAACCATTTACCAGATCTTGGATATCATGCAAGAATTGGATATTCTCTCTTACTATAAGAATTTCCCTGTAACTTGTCCTGCAAAATTCGAAGGTGTCCGAGACACCGTGGTAATTTTCAAGGTTTCTCCGCCTAATTCAGTGTGCCTAGAATCAGCCAAAACGGTTTGGCTGCTCGGTGGGGAGCTCTTTGAAGCAATGAAAGCCGATATCGTTTCTTTCAATCTGGTTACCGGCATATTGGAAGTAACCCGGTTAACTTATCCGGGATTCAAATTCGGGAATCGGAAGATCGCCCGGGTTGAACCAGGCGAAAAGATTCCCGTTACCATCATATCCGAAGAAAGCGGAGAGAAAGCCACTGGCAAGATCGTTGATATATCTATGGGCGGGGCAGGAATTTTATTAGACAGCAGCCAAACTTTCCAGATTATTTCGGGAGAACCGATCCGCCTTCAAATGACCCTCCCTAATGAGCCCAACAATCCGATCGAGCTTCACGGCAAGATTCTGACGCGTTCACTTTCAAGCCGCAGCAGACTGGGCGCTGCAGAACCATCTCTCAGCGAAGATCGTTTTTCAACAACTTTCACTGCTTCATTGCGCGCAAAGACTGCCCTCTTAGCCTTCATTGCCCGTCGCCGCGCAGAATTAATGGAAGAAATCAAGCAACTATACGCAGCTTCTCTTAAGAAGAGGACTTCACAATAACCGAAAAGGTTTTAAGCCCCTTCTTCAATCCCTTTATATGAGCCCATTTGCTCAATATATTTAAGCCCGGTCCCAGTATTTAGCAGAACAATCTTCTCATCCGGCCGCACCCAACCGGTTTCTATCAGTTTATGTAAACCTGCCAGGGTTGCAGCCCCTTCTGGGGCAGCAAAGACCCCCTCGTAGCTCGCCAGCTGCCGCTGAGCTTGAATAATTTCCTTTTCACTGACAGCTACGGCCGTTCCTCCGCTGTCGCGCAAAGTACGCAAGATAATTTGATCCGCAAAGCTCTTTGGCACCCGTAAACCAGCCGCCAATGTGTGCGCTCCTATCCAAAAATCGCAAAATCTTGCACCGGCGTCAAATGCCCTGACGATCGGCGCGCATCCTTCCGCCTGAACCGCAACAATACGGGTTTTGATCTCACCCACCAACCATCCCAGTGCTTGCAACTCCTGAAAGGCCTTCCAAATGCCTACCAATCCTGTTCCCCCTCCGGTTGGATAGATCAACACATCCGGAACCTGCCAGTCAAGGGATTCCGCAATCTCATACCCCATGATCTTCTTGCCTTCAGCCCGATATGGTTCTTTAAAGGTGGACACATCGAACCACCCTTCGCTGCGTGCTTTTTCGCCTGCCATCCCAGCCGCTTCGCTTATTAAGCCATCGATCAAGGTCACCCCTGCGCCTGTGATGATACACTCCTGCACATTTGCGGGCGGTGTGTCTTTAGGCATGAACACATGCGCTTCCAGCCCCGCCCGGCTGGCATAAGCGGCCATTGCCCCTCCTGCATTTCCAGCGGTGGGAATGATCACCTTCCTTACCTCTAATTCCTTGGCTTTGGAAATTGCTGCTGACAATCCTCGTGCTTTAAAGGATCCGGTTGGATTATGCCCTTCGTCTTTTAACAACAAATGCTCAAGCTTTAACTCCCCTCCCAGGCGTGGCAGTTCCAACAGAGGAGTATCGCCCTCGCCCAATGTGATGACATTCTCAGGGATATACACCGGCAACAGTTCATGCCAACGCCACATCCCTGGTCGTCTGGCTCGAATACAATCCCTGTCTACTTCCCCTCGCGCCTTTTCAAGATCATATACAGCCATCAAAGGAGATTGACACTCGGGACAGAATAGTTGGATCTGCCTTGGGTCGTATTGCCCATTGCAGCCGGTACACTCTAAGTGCAAAAGGTATGAATAATGTTCGTCCATTGGGAAATCCTAAAGATCAGAATCCGGGCGGGGAGGCATTCCCAGCATTTCGTCAATCCGCTCCGATAGTTCATGGATATTAATTGGCTTGGACATGTAAACATCACAGCCTGCTGCCATAGCCTTTTCGGCGTCTCCTTTCAAAGCATTAGCCGTCAATGCAATGATAGGTACAACCTTCAACCACTCCTGCTCGCTGGCACGTATCTGCCTGGCCACCTCATACCCATCTATGTCTGGAAGATTGATGTCCAGCAAGATCAAGTCGGGATGCACATCCATTGCTCGATCAATTCCGCCAATGCCATTTGAAGCGGCCTCAAACAGGTACCCCAAGGACATCATCACCCGTTTAACAAGCATCATATTATCCGGGTTATCTTCTATGCACAAAATTGTTTTTGCCATAGCCTCTCCTTGTAGCCCTGGCTCAAATTCACTCTGTCTTTGTGGAATTATCGGGAGCCGCTGGAGGATTATTTTGCTCGATCGTTTGCACCACCTGATTGACAAACGATTGTACTGGCAGCGACCCCTTTTGATATAATCCTTCGATCATTCCATTCAACCGTTCCAGATCTGAGCTGTTAATATCCTTGGCGCTGACCACGATCACCGGTATGCCTGCTGTGCGTGATTCATGTTTGATTTGTTCAAGGAATGTAAAACCGTCCATGCCCGGCATGGTCAGGTCCAAAATGATCAGATCCGGTAACCGCTGCCGCGCCTCTTCCAGCCCAATTACTGGGTCATTCACGTGAAAAACCCGGTAAGATTTCTTGGCTTCAAGGAACCGCCTTACCAATAACGCGTCATCCGGATTATCATCTACGATCAGAACAGTTTTGGTTTTTTCATCCAGACTTCCCAAAGCCGAGATCAATCCTTCTCGCGGGATCGCTGGAGCTTCTTCGCCAACACTGATATCCACTCTCCATTGATCTCCCAGAATGTGCTTCTCAACCGGGAAAGTATGCCCGGTGCAATTTACCACAACCAGTTCATCTGCCCCGATCTTTTCGTGACGGATCATTTTTTCCAGGCCGGCAAACGCCACTGCTGCCGCCGGTTCCATCGCTGTACCCTCGACTTTGGCCATTGTGAGCATCGACCGGAATGCTTCGGCATCTTCAACGCATTCCATCGTCCCGCCTGTGCCGTTTATCAGCCGAAATAAATAAGTGTAAATTTTTCCAGGATCGCCAGTGGACAAAATAGCAATCCTGGTTTCCGGCACCACAGGTTGAGCAGTCTCTTTCCCGGCCTTGAACGCGCGCACCATCGGCGAGCAGCCCTCGGCCTGGATCACTGCGATCTTAGGGATACGATCGATCAATCCCATCTCAAAAAGTTCACGAAATCCATGATGAACTCCCAATGGTCCTAATCCACCGCTGACGGCCTGGATATACCAATCCGGCGCGCGCCACCCCAGTTGTTCGACAATCTCATAGGCAATCGTTTTCATTGCCTCGCGGGCAGGAATGCTTTTAGCACCTCGGTCATATAACAATCCGCGGCGGCTGGCAAATTCATGGGCAATTTGCTTCGTTTGATCATACGTCCCGCTTACTTTAATAACTTCCGCGCCAAACAGAGCGGTTTCCCGTAATTTATCCTGCGGCACCAGACTGGTCATAAACACCCACAACTTGATACCAGCTCGGGCGCATGCTGCTGCATAAGCTACAGCTGCATTTCCGGTTGAGGCGATCACGCACTCTCGGATTCCCTCTTGTACCATTCCCGCCACTGCCACAGCTGCCTGACGATCTTTAAATGAAGAAGTGGGCCCATACCGCTCGTCTTTGACGTAGATCTGGCTGTATCCAAAAGTGTTGGCATACCGCCGGGAGAGGTATAAAGGCGTCCCACCAATATTGGTGAAATCCATCTCGACCGGTTCATTAACCGGCAACACATCCTGGTATCGCCAGATGTTTGACGGCCTTCCTGGTAACCCTCGCAACACTTCACGCTTGAACGCCGCATAATCGTACACCGGCTCCAGCCATTCCGCCCCACATTTCTGGCAGGCTCCAGCCTGTCCGCCTTCACCATGATACGCTTGTTTATTTCCGCAATCCATACACACAATATGCAATGGTTTTGCCATTAATAAATTTCCTTTACTTAATTATATAACGACCTTCAAAAGCAATTAAAGCCTTTCTAAATAAATACCCCCGGCGCAGGGGGTATTTTGAATCAGAACATTCGTGCCTGATTAAGACTGAACAGCCGTATCAATGAATCCCTCTACCCGGGCAATCAGCTCGCGGATATTGATCGGCTTCGACATATAAACATCACATCCGGCTGAAAGCGCTTTCTCGGCATCACCTTTCAAAGCATTAGCAGTGATTGCAATGATAGGTGTATACACCAGCGTGCCCTTAGAGCTTTGCCGCAGGCGGCGAGCCACCTCATAACCATCAATATCTGGCAAATTGATATCCACCAAAATGAGATCTACATCCTGGCTCTCGGCAATCTGTACCCCGGTTAGCCCATTCTCCGCTGCGATCAAGGTATATCCTCGGGATTCTAGCACCCGCCGGACCAGCATCATGTTATCTGGATTATCTTCTATGTACAAAACGTTGTGCCCCATGTGAAATCTCCTTATTTACCTTGATTGTCGATCAACTCGTCCCGTTGTGTTTGCAGGAGCAGGAACAAACGCGGAGCAATGAGCTGACTTTTTTGAAACATTGACGAGCATCTCCATACTTATTTCTTTGCGATGATCTCAACATGCTCAGAAATGACCGCCTGCCTGGGCAGGACCACCTTGAAAACTGAGCCTTCTCCAGGAACATTCTTACTTTCGGCCCACATTTTACCACCGTGTAGCTCAATCAAACGACGGCTGATAGGAAGGCCCAGTCCCGTGCCGCCAACTTTTCGGGTTGTAGATGTGTCCACCTGGGAGAACTCCTGGAAAATGCTTTCCAGGTGTTCGGGTGGAATCCCGATACCCGTGTCTTTCACCGAGATCATCACCTGATCATCTGGCAATTCATCAGCCCGGATCGAGATATGACCCTGGTCGGTAAACTTGATCGAGTTGTTCACCAAGTTGATCATCACCTGGCGTAAGCGCGTTACATCGGCCAGGATCTCAATCTCCGGGTTAGAATCCGGCTCAATGAACACTTCTAGATTCTTCGCGCCTGCCAGCGCCGATGTAATATTGATCACCTCGGTAAATGTATCATACAACTTAAGCGGCTCGGGGTGCAGGTTCATACGTCCGGATTCGATCTTTGCCATATCCAGCACGTCATTGATCAAGTGAAGCAAGTGCAGTCCGTTCTTCTGGATCAGCTTGAGATCATTTTCCATGAATTCGGAGAGCGGCCCATCGATGCCTTCCAGCATAACATCTGAAAAGCCCAGGATTGAGTTGAGCGGCGTGCGCAATTCATGGCTCATATTTGCCAGGAACGAGGTCTTCAAGCGGTCCAGTTCCTGTAGCTCTGCAGCACGCCTGCGTAATTCTTCGCTCAGACGAATGGTCTCCAAATGAAGACTGGCTTGTGTCGCAATTTCCGTGAGTAGTTGAGCGCTTTCTGGCGGAACATGCTCCAATCCTGCCACAGCCAGTTCGCCAACCGTTTCACCGCGAACAACCAGCGGCCGTGTCACGCTCACATCCGCTGGCGCTTCGGCCAGCGGAACTACCCGGTTTTGATCGTACATAAAACGGAACTCAGCATCCTGGGAACGTCCAGCATATTCTTCCCAGCTGGCCTGCGTCAAGCGGCGAGTAGCTTCCTCGGCCTCAGTGCGGGCGCGCGCAGCATCCGCCAACAAGCGAAGGTTTTCCACCTGCTGCCCAACCTGTTGCGCCACTGCAGAGACTAATCTCCGGTCCTCCTCGCTCAACCGTTGGTTCGGGTCGGTTTTCAAGATCATTCGACCCACCTGCTCATCCAGAACGCTCACCGTCTCCTGATAATCTCCATCTTCTGGTACGGGCTCGCTGAATGGCTCAACACTCTTCTGGTCGTAGGCGTAACCAATTCGTTCACTTTGGTGGATCCCATCCATATAGGAATCCCAACTCTTATGAGCGAACTGCCGGGTTGCAGCCTGCGCCTCAGCCTTTGCGCGTTCAGCAGAATCGAGCAGACGCAAGGTTTGGATTTGCAAGGATACTTGTTGTGCAACTGCTTCAGCCAGATTTTGTTCTTCAATTGACCAGGGGTGGTTTGGATCGGGCTCGATCACCATAGCCCCAACGGGTTGCCCAGTCTCAACCAGCGGCGCAGAGATCGCATTTTCCAGATCAACACTCTTTAATGCTGTCCCTTGCAAGGGCTCCAGGGTGCTCCCCGTGAAAACGAATCCAACTTCCTCCGGTTCATAAAGAATCGGTTGGCTTGGTACTTCCTTAGGTTTGCTCGTTTCAGGAGCAACAACTGGGGAGACCTCTTTGGGCGGGTTCACATCCTTTATTTCCGGCGTCCGCACCTCGCTTTCAGCTATCGCGGGTGAAGTTGATACGGAAACACTCTCTTGTTGGTTTTCTACATCAGGCGAAGTTTCCCGATGTTCAAAACCCGCAAACAAGGCCTGGAGCCCGGAGTTGAATCTCTTTTTGGGCATAAGTCAGGACTCCTCTATCTCGCGGAACCTATTTCTTGTCCCTGATGCTCAATTGGGCGATTGTGCGTGGGGCACCGAGTGCGTGACCCAATTCGCGCGCCGCGATCTGCAACACAGCTTCTACCGATGTAGCGCTTTGGATCTTTTGGCTAATGATGTTCAATGTACTTTGGCGTTCAGCCTGCTTTTGAGCTCGCTCAAATTGGAGCCGGTTTTCCAACACCGTAGCGATCTGAGGTGCCATAGCCGTGAACAGTCGGATATTAGCCGTTGTGAAATTGTAGACATTCTCCGACTCCAACATCAGCACGCCGATCTGTCGGTTGCCAATGTAGAGAGGCAATGATGCCATCGCCCGCATGTTTTGTTCTTTGACAACACTCAATGCCAACCCGCTGATGCGCTCATCATTAAACGTGTCGTTGGAGAAAATTGGCGTAGGATTTGTGAATAACTTGATAGCATTGAGCGCCTCAAGGTTGAACCGCCGGCCAATTTCAGAAGCCTCGTGGCCGGTTCCATCCCACCAATTTGCTGAGACAACCATCTCCTCCAGCTCACCATTGGAGTTGTAGTTGAATACATCCAACACCAACCGATTAATGGCTGGAATGCCCATAGTTTCGCCAATGATCTTCAGCATATCCTGTAGATCAGTAGCCTGTGCCAGGCGCAAGTTGGCTGCCGAAAGTTTTTCGGTTTGTTCCAGGGCCGCCTGGGTCTGATCCTGCTGGCGCAGGCTTTCAATATGCGCCCCAAGGCGTTCAGCCACCGCGTTCACTAGGTCGATAGATGGTTCGTCATCCGTGTCAAGGCCTTCTACAACGATCTTTCCAACGGATTCATCGCGAACCTTCACCGGAACCATCAGGCTGCTTTCCCGGTCAACGGATACAGGGGTTGCAGGGGTCAGGGGCTGTACTTCGCTGAGATTATAGAAATAACCTAAACGGTCGCCACCTTTCTCGTCTACAAATTCTTTCCAGCCCTCTCGGGTGACTCGGCGAGATGCCTTCTCCGCTTCAAGCCGCGAGCGTTCAGCCGCTTCCAACAAACGCAGGTTCTCAATCTGTTGTGCCACCTGCCGCGCGACATTGTTCACCAACTCATTCGCGCGCGAAACCGGTGAATCGCCTTCCAGCTCAACCACCAAATTTCCCAAAGGCTCGCCAGTGATCGTGATCGGAGCGACCAGAGCATTTTGGCCTTCAACAACCGGGGCATTATTCTCTTTGGCATCAAAAGGAGTGATTTGGTCATGCTCGAATGTAAAGCCAATGCTTTCGGCCTTGTTAATCGCGTCTAGGTAGTCTTCCCAGTTGGCTCGCGCGAGACGGGCAGCTTGTTTCTCCAACTCGGATTGAGCTTTCTTAGTCTCCTCAAGGAAGGTGGCATTTTGGATCGCGATAGCCAATTGTCCCGCCAGGGCTTCATAAGCAGTTGTTATTTCTTCATTCAAAATGCCCGCTTCATGGCTTTGCATATCCAAAACACCCACCACTTTTTCACCTACTATCAAGGGAACAGCCATTTCCGACCGGGTATCCGGCAATAGTGGATTGGGTTTGAAAGAGGCGCTCGTGGCCGTATCCGACACCACAACCGGATGTTTTTCAATTGCCGCACGGCCATTAATAGAATTAGTTTGCAGAGGCAGGTAGTGCCCGCGTCCAAGTAGTTCAACGCCCGCCGATCCAGTACCGGCTTTCAATACCAGGCTGGTCTGGCTGGGATCTGTGAGATATACCTGAACATAATACAACCCAAAGCGTGAGCGGATCAATTCAACCGCGTCCTTCAACATGATATCCAGATCACGCACCTGGGATACTGCGCGTCCGACTTCGGATGCCAGTTCCAAACCTTGCGTACGTTCCGCAACGCGCTGCTCCAAAGTTGCGAATGATTCGCGTAATTTCGCGGTCATATCATTGAAGGTGGCTGCCAGAACACCAATTTCATCCGATCCCTGTACATCAGCCACCTGGTTCAGATCCCCGGCTCCAATCGCAGACACAGTCTTTGTCAGAGTCCCAATTGGCTTTAACAGACGCCGAATTGCGAACCACAGTGCAAGGATCATGAGCAATGAACCACCAGTCATCAATATACCGGCAACAATCTGAAATTGTCGTACAGGGGCCAATAGATCTTCGCTTCGCTCTTGCGTGATAATACGCCATCCGTTGTTCAGGCTCCCCAGGTAAGCATTCCAGGCAACTCCATTTTCGTCGGTAAAGGAATATTGTCCAGTTATTCCTTGTCCAAGCGCAGCCACAGGCGGATAGGTGCTCAGATCCTTCAATTCGCCAGAGGTGTATGTTGGATCCGGATGAGCAACCACCCGGTTATTTTCATCCACAATGTATACAATTACGCTTCCTTCCCCGGTTCCAATCACTTCATTAGTGATTCGAGTCAATTCGCTTGTATATCCTAACACCCCGATTATCTCTCCCGAGCTATTATGAATGGGGGTCGAAATTGAAAGAGCAGGTTTATTAATGGTTCGGCTGATCAATACCTGATAAGTTACCGGATTCCCGTTTGCCGCACTCTGGAACCAGACGCGATCTTTATAATCAGTAAGAGCTGCATCATCGTTTCGGGCCACATCCATACCATTGACATCAAGCGTGTGAACCAGGAAGATATCCGGGTTTGCTGTCGTAATAGCCTGTAAGGAGGGCTTCTGTTTAGCCGCATTCATGCCAATAATATCTGGCATCAATGCCAAAGATTGCATCGAGCGAACCTGCATATCCAACCAGGTTGTAACATTCGTCGAGACAGCATCGGTGTTTTCCTGAAGATGGGTAAGCGCTTGATTTTGAATTTCAGAACCCGCGCGAGAGCTGAGATAAACGGTAATGGCGATCAATAACGGAATAGCTAAGATCAAGACCAATGCCGTCAAACGAGCCTGGATTCCCCTGAACCCAATGCGCCTATTTGATAAATCGGAAGCTGAATTAATGGTCATTTTTCATTCTCCATTAGGCTGCAGGTAATTCCCTGCTGTCTTCCTCGGTCCCGCGGGTTGCAGTGATATTTGCACGCACTCGGGCTGCACCTAAAGCCACGCCAATCTCGCGAATAGCTGTTTGCAATGCATCCTCCACCGAAGATGCGCGTTGGATCTTCTCCCCAATCGCAACCGTTAGCGCCTCCACATCTGCCCTTGATTTGGATTGCTCAAATAAGCGGGCATTCTGGATCGAAGTGGCAACCTGAGCTGCAAGAGTGGTTTGGATGTTTACGTCTGATTCATTGAACCGGTCTACCTGATCCGATTGCACATCAAACACGCCGATCAACTTTCCGCCTACCATCATTGGAACCGCCAACTCAGATCGCGTATCCGGCAAGTATGGATTGGGCAAGAAATCGGGGGCCTTGGTGACATCATTCGCAATAACACCTTTTTGTTCGCGCGCGGCGCGCGCCACCAACGATTGTTCCAGGTGAATAGAGATGGACCGTTTCTCTGCCACCATTTGCCGCCCGGCTTCTCCGGCGCCGGCTGCCAAGACCAGGTTCTCACCTGCTTCATCCAGCAAATAAATGTGCGCGTGATAAAGATTATAGAACCGTTCCTTGGTTAGATCCACAACAGATTGCAAGAGGCGCTGAGTATCCAAAATCGTCGCGGTTGCGGTACTCACGTCTGCTACAGTCGCCAAATCTTCGGTTCGAGCTGCCACGCGCTGTTCCAATGCGCCAATCGATTCGCGCAACCGTACAGTCATACTGTTAAACGCTGTCGCCAGAACCCCGATCTCATCTTGACCAGTAACCTTGGACTCCACATTCAGGTTACCTTTGGTAATTTCTTCAGCGACGTTCGTTAAATCTTTGATGGGTTTTTGCAGTCTATTGCCAATAAACAGGGCCGCCAGGAAGGTCAAAATCAAGACGATCGCAACCAAAAGGCCACCCAACAACAGCGATTGTTGCGTGGATTGAGCAATTTGCGCTCTGGCTTCGGTAGCGCCCGACAGTAGTTCTTGCGAAGGAACAACGATGGCAAGGCTATATCCAACCTCCGGCACCGGAGAGTAGACAATGAAGTTCTCCACTCCATTGATATTGAGCGTCTCAATCCCGCTCAACCCCCTGCTCATTCTATCCACAACTACCAGAAGCTCCGGCGATGATTTTTTCGTCGGGACATCCTTATCGATCACGCTTCCCAACGGATAATTCTCTGGTGTGATCCCGAAATCTGCATATGCGGCATCCGGCATGGCTATCAGCCGCATTTCTTTATCAATCAAAAATGCATGCCCGGTTTCGCCGATCTTAAAATTGGATACGATCTCAGTGATTTTATTCAACTGAATATCCATGGCGTCTACACCGCGGAATATACCCGCCGCGTCATACACCGGGGCACTGACGGTAATGATCAACCCGTTCGAAGCAGCATCCAAATATGGAGCCGACCATACCGCTGTCCTGCTTGGGTTTGTACCTTGGGTTGCGTTTGTAAACCAAGGCCGTTGGGTAACATCAAAATCTGGCGGGACGAGTGCGGCCAGGTCAACATTTGGATAATACAGTGTTTGACCTTTGGTGCCCCCAAAGTAGAACGCCACCACATCAGGGTTCGTTCTCAAGATCTCGGTAATATTAAAATTTTGCTGGACCAATGTATTGATCTCGGAAATAAGCGAATCGCCCAAAATCGTTGTTCCAGGAATAAAGATCGAAAAAGGATCCTGGTTCGAATTATCCCAGCTTCCATTTGATAGTCGAGATAACGATTTCAGAGCATCCCAATAAGCGCCAGTGTTGAGCACAGCCTCATTCTCGAGCAGTTTTCCAGAGGTTCCACTCAAAGTGGTAATTTCCTTTCGCAGTGAAAGGAAGAAATCATTGAGGCTCTGCACTTCAACGATGCTGGCGTTCTGCAAATTGCTCTCCGCTTGTTGGCGAACCGTCGCATCCAGTTGTTGCGTCAGATAAGTATCCGTTTGTTGGGCGCGATAAAACACGTACAATCCCATCCCGGCAACTGCCAAAAAGGCAATCAGCATGGTCGAAAGGATCAACCTGGTTCGGAAACTTATCGCGCCGCGCCCCGAATTTGTCGTATTATTTGAATTAGAAGCCATTGTTAGACCCATAATTTTCTCCGTAATTGCCGCAAGCTGTTAGCAATCCTTTTTCCGCAGCGAAGACTTGCTGAGGTAACCCATCATCAATTTGCCTCTTTATGATCCTTTGTAACATCTTCGAGAGTAACCAATGTGGGCTTCATTCCCAATGCATGGCCAAGCTCGCGTACAGCCACGCGCAATGCATCTTCTACACTCGTCGTGCTTTGAACCTTCTGAGAGATCATATTGACAGCGGTTTCGCGTTTAGCCAGTTGTTGTGTTTTCTCGAATGTGCGGGCATTTTGCAGAGCCACCGCAATTTGAGACGCCAATGTGGTTTGGATACTGACATCCACATCCGTAAAGTAGTTCACCTGGTCGCTTTGCACATCCAATACGCCGATCACCCGGTTCGCCACGATCATAGGCACTGCCATTTCGGAACGGGTATTCGGTAATAGTGGGTTAGGCAGGAAGTCAGGCGCCACAGTAACATCATTTACCACCACACCCTGACGGGTACGGGCAGCGCGCGCCACAAGCGATTGTTCGCGGTCCAGGGGGATGGAGCGTTTCTCCGCCACCATCTTCTGCCCCACCTCGCCTGCACCGGCCGCAAGAACCAATGTGTCTCCCGTCTCATTCAACAAGTAAATATGAGCGTGGTACAGGCTGAAGGATTTCTTGGAAAGGTCCACCACTTCTTGCAGCAAACGTTCGGAATCTGTGATCGTTGATGTAGCAATACCCACATTGGCAACCACGCCCATGTCCGCCGCAATCTTCTGCGTACCTTCGTACTGGCGGATATTTTGAATAGCGACTGCCACCTGGTTGGCAATGGATTGCAGTGCATCCACATCAGCTTGCTGTAGGCCATTGGTCTCATTTTGCTGAACATCCAAAACGCCCAACACCTGATCGCCCAAAGCGATTGGCAGGGCGATTTCAGATTTCGTTTCAGGCAACAATGGATTAGGCAGCCATTCAGGGCTTTCGGCCGTATCCGAAACAAGAATTGGCTGATTACTTTCTGCAGCACGCCCCACCAGACCGCGACCTAACCGGATCTTGTGGAATTGCGCCATCAATCTCTCTCCGGCTTCGCCCGTGCCGCCTGCCATGACCAGGTTCTCACGGGCATCATCAAAGAAGTAAATCTGCGCGTGATAGTAACCGAAGGCATCACTCACCTGCTTTACCACTTCGGTCACCAATTGCTTCTGATCAAGAATGGTGGAGAGGCGGCGGCTGACCTCTGTTGAAGTTGCCAACGCCTTGGTGCGGTCTGCCACGCGCTTTTCAAGGTCAACAATTAATTCGCGGATTTGCTTGGCCAGGTTGTTGAAAATTCTTGACAAAGTAGTAAACTCATCCCGGCCTCCCGTCTTAACTTCCGCATACAGATCTCCTTTTACGAACGCTTCTGTTCCTGCCCGTAGATCTGCCAGAGGCCGCGTAATGCTGATCGAGTTAAAAATTGAAGAGGCAATTGCAGATACCAGACCAATGATGATCAAGATCAAACCAGTTCGAAGACTTCTTTGGGCATCGCTCAACACGGTTTCGTTTGTTGCAGTTACCTTCTGCACGTTATCATTGACCATCAACTCCAGCCGGACGCTGATATCATTCCCCAACTTCTGCAGATTAGACTCCAGGCGTGTGGCCTGACCCGAGTCCCCTGCGATCCTCGCCTGTTGAAGTTCGTTGATCTTAGCCTGGTAATCCGTCAGCGATTGAATGACCAGATTGATGTTATCAGCCGTTTCCGTGTTGATGGCCAGATCCAAACCACCTTTCAGACCCGAAACAGCCTGATCCACATCGTCCAGCGCTTCGTAAGGACTGGGGACGTAATCCTGGATGTACCGGTTCAAATTCAACTGTGAAGTTGCAACACGTCGGGATGTGATCAGCAGTAAGCGCTCTACCTTTGCATCAACATTGGTGAATTGCTCCAGCCGCGTAACCACTGTGTTGAAATTTCCCAAGACAATCAAAGAAACCGAACCGGCAAGGATCAAAACCAGTAAGAAACCGCCAATAATACGCAGACGTACTGGAATTCGCCGTAAGAACTGGTCAAAAAATCGATTTAGCATGATCTAAATCTCCTCGGGCTGGTGAAATGCCCATTTCGCACAAGAATGAAATCGTGTTATTTCTGGGCTGCTTCCCAAAAGGTATTATTGAAAACCGAGTCAGGATCAACCTGCGTAGTCAACACTTTGTACGAGTACAGCGTGTCGATCGTTCTGCGCACGTCGGCGCGGTCGGTGTAGCCAACAGGGCGGATGCCAACCTGGACAAGCTTGGCAATTTCTTTCATCATAGAGAGCTGGTGATCGCGGGTCAGGGTACCGCTTTTATCATATTTCATCACAATGTCCACCGTCTCTTCAGGATTTTCAATGGCATATTGCCACCCCTTCAGACTGGCGCGCACCATCTTTTGTACCAATTCTGGATTTTCATCGATTAATTTTTTGGAGGTGAACAGGGTATCACCGGGGAAATCAAGGCCGTAATCCGCATAATTGATAATGTTGATTTGATCTGCGCTGATACCGCTCTCCAGCACCACATAATATTCATTGTAGATCATTGCCGAAGCCACATCCAGATCGCCGCTGATGAAGGCATCCATGCTGAAGCCTTGGGAGACCAGCGTAAACGAGTCGGGAGAAAGCCCTTCTTTGGCTATCAACGCGTCAAATTGTGCTTCCCAGTTTCCCAGCCATACGCCAACCTTCTTTCCAGCAAAATCGGCTGGGGTGTTGATTCCGGACGAGTTCTTGGCGAGCAGCAACAGACCGTTCTGCTGTTGAACCTGTAAGACGCTGACGAGGTCGTTGGTTGTTTGGCTATTCACAATAATATCGGCCAATAAGCTGGTGCCAAACTGCGACGAGCCAGTTCGCACGGAATCGATCGCCGAAATATCCGGGCCGCCGGGACGAATGGTCACATCCAGCCCCTCTTCGGTATAGTAACCCTTGTCCAGGGCGACATAATATCCTGCAAACTGCGCCTGGGTAACCCACTGTAAAGAAAGTGTTACTGGGGTCAGTTTTGTTTCTGTGTTTGAATCAGCCTGATTACCTCCTCCGCAGCCCGCCAGCAGCGGGACAACCATCAAGAGGGCCATGACCAGCGAAAAAAAGCGTTTGTTCATTTCTAATCTCCTTTTTTGAAAATGCGCACTCACGCCGGAATTCCATCCGGCATCTTAAAAGAAATGGGTCCAATATATTTCTTAATTGCGTCAGCTACCAACTGGCAAATACGTTCCGGACGCACAGGTTTCATAATAATTTCATCTACATGCAGGTGCTGTGCATTCATCTTAAGGCTGGCTACATCGTACGCCGTGATCATAATGATATAAACCGGCCGCCTCTCTGGATTCGTTTGTAATTTCTCGATCAACTCTAATCCGTTTACTTCCGGCATCATCCAATCTGTGATTAAAATATCTACTGGTTTATCATTCGCCAGTTCCAAAGCCTGTTTTCCCCCAACAGCAGCAACCGCTTCGATCCCGGTTCCAAGATGTCCAAAAGCTCTTGCCAGGGTCGATGCAGTGTTTGGGTGGTCATCCACCACCATGATACGTGCATGAATATGATCGGGGAATCTATACATAGCCATCGCTTATATTTTCCCCTATTCCGCTCTGATTTACAGATTGCCTTTACCCGGCCTTTGTTGGGAAAAGTTGGGAGATCTCACCTTCCGGCCTAATAGCCGGGGCTCTCCACAACAGGGCGTCCCCTCATTCGGCCACCAAGCGGTAGCCCACTCCGCGAACATTAAACACGTATCTTGGGTTCTGTTCATCCGGCTCAATGGCTTGTCGAATATGATGAATATGCCATTTCACCAATTCCTGGGCCTCCCGGGTATCTGCCCGAAATCCTTGCGCCTCAGCCACCAACGTTTGATAATCCACAACCTCAGGCGCGTGCCGCGCCAACACCACTAAGAACTCAAAAGATGTTGGCGGAAGGTCAACCGTCTTTTCACCAACAGTCACCCGCTGTGTATGTAGATCAAGCGCAATATCTCCACGCTTCAGATATCTTTTCGTGCCCGATACTGGCTGAGTAGGAACGGAACTGCTGGCAGATTGTGTCTCTAGATTGCTTAATTCTGCTTGGAGAGCTTCAATTTGAGACTGGATCTCTCGTTTCCGCCGCTCTTTCGCTTGCAAGACCAACAACTGTCTCGTACGCTCAATGATCGCCTCGGGCTTAATTGGTTTCAACAAATAATCGGTTGCGCCTCGCCTCAGTGCCTCTACCGCTGAATTCAAATCAGGTTGCGCAGTCAAAAGCAGCACCGGCAAACCCGGATACCGACTGTGAACCACGTCCAACACATCCAGTCCCGCCATTCCGGGCATATGAATATCCATATAAACCACATCGAAAGATGTGGTTTCCAGGAAAGCCAACCCTTGCTCCCCATTTTCGGCAGTGGTCACTTCCATCCCTGCCTGATGCAGGATACGCGCCAGGGTCTGGCGCAGTGCAGGCTCATCATCAACGATCAAGATCTTTCCGGGTATATTCATGGCATCCCTTTTATATTCGAAACGGGTAGCCAAATCTGAAAGATGGCTCCCCCCTCCGGATTATTCCTTGCCTGGATCCGTCCCCCATGTTTTATGATGATCTCGTTCGATATGGTCAGGCCCAACCCCGTTCCTCGCTCCTTGTTGGTGATAAATGCATCAAAGATATTGGGGAGAATTCCTTCATCGATCCCCTTGCCTGTATCCGATACCGTGATCAGCGTTTCGCGAGGATCGTGCAAATACTTGGTGGTGATGCTGAGATGTCCGCCACCTCTCATCGCCTCCACTGAGTTCATCACAAGATTAAGCATCACCTGCCGGAGTTGATCTTCCAATCCGGAAACAGCGGGCAATTCCTCGTCCGCCAGAAACTCGAATGTGATCTTACTGTGCCGCAAATGGGTGGCTACCAGCATCGCCACATCACGAATGAGATTATTAATATTCACATCCTTAAAATCCGCCGTGGATACCGGCTGATAGGTGACACGCAGTCTTTGCAGCATGGAAGCCATCCGTTCCGTTTCTGAAAGCACAATTTCAAGGTCTTGTTTCCCTTGCGTAGATATCCCCTCTTCTTCCCGTAACAAAAAGAGTGCATTCTGAATGGCCTGGATAGGGTTGTTTAACTCATGTGACACCGAAGCCAATAGACGCCCTGCTACAATCAACTTCTCTTGATGAACAAGCTGCGCCCGGGTTGCTTTTTCCTGTCGCAAAGATTCCTGTAGATTTGTGTATAATTCCGCCTTCTGCAAAGCCACTGCCAACTGGTCTGCTACAGCTGTTACCAGCTGCACATCCCGCTCCTCAAGGGCGGTGGGAGCAGTCTGGTGAACATCCAGCAATCCTAAAAATTGGTTCCCTATTCGAATGGGCACCGCTAGCTCCGATTGGGTTTCAACGAGATGCGGAGGGCGTTTATAAGCAAATAGATCCTCAACATTATTGGTAAAAAACGGGTTGCCTGTATCTGCAGTGAATCCCACGATCCCATCCCCTGGGGATAGATGATAGCCCTCTGCTTTAAGTCTTTTTCCCAATTCCCCGCTGCCGGCGCGCATAACAACATCCCCACTTTTTGGATCTGCTACAAAGATTTGCACGTAATAATAACCGAATTGAGCGTGCAGCAAGTTAACAACTTCGTCCATCAATTCCTGAGGGTCAATTGTAGCGATCAACTTCTTGTTAATTTGATAAAGCGCATTGGTTTCCTTGTAACTCTGTTGAACAATACCCAACAACCTGGCATTATCAATCGCAATAGCAGCTTTATTCGCTAAAATCTCAATGAACTTAAGCCAATCTGCATCAACAACAAAACTTGTTCGGTGGAAAATTTCCAAAACCCCAAGCAAATTCCCTTTCACCACTAGTGGCACCCCGATATATACCTTGAAATTTTCATGGGCAATCGCTCGGGTTAGCGTTGGATTGTTCTCAATATTTGCCAGGTTGGGGATGTAGATTACCCGCAGGTCTTTGGCCGCTATTCCAGCAATCCCGCTTCCCAGGTTTAAATGAGTGAATTCCAAAGCATTTGTCAAAAAACCCTGTTTAACGGCAAAATCCAATGTCCGCTGCTTCGGGTTATACAACAAAACCGCGCAGGCATCCACTTTCACTTCCTCAACAATTTTTTGCACCAATAGGTTAAGGATCAACGGCAGATCCATGACGCTTGCGATTGCTTGATCTAGCGAATGTAAAACATCAATGTGCTCAACCATTCGGGCAAGCTTGATATCTATTTGTTTATATCGGGTGTTGTCTCGAAGGGTAATTAACTGGGCGGGCTCCCCTTGACATACAATGGCTTCGTTACGGATTTCAGCAGCTATGACGTCCCCATCAGCCCCAATTAATTCCACCTCATTAAATTCATGGGCATCTGCCTGCAGTGCAGCCGCAAACCTTTGTTTCGATTCCTCCGTAAAAGGAATAATTTCAGAGATGCGCTTGCCGATCAACCCTTCCTCATCCTTCACACCGGTTAAGATTGCAAATGACCGGTTTGCGCATAAGACAATTCCATCCCGGTGCATCATTAATCCTTCAGACGAGAAAGAAGCCATAAGCCTACCGGCTTTGAGATTTGAAGCATCAGGATCAACTGGCTCAAATTTTTCTGCTGGCATCTGGTTCCCTTTTCTTAACATTTATCCAAGATAGCTCACTAAACGACCATATTCTCATTCATTATAGACTACGAATCTGATTTGGAGGATGTCTGAATTGCCATCTGAATCGGATCAAAATTACGTTCTTCCGCCCAGAAGACTGGCGGGGGGGTCTCCCCACCACATCTCGATCCTTCGAAACGCTTCTACATATCCCATCTGATAAAAAGCTGGCAGATGAGGGTCGTATACCTGGATATTCTCCAGCTGTGTATCCAATCGCGGATACATATAGTGCAAGTGAGAAAGAAACGCCATCGCCACTCGCACAGGATCACCTACTTCAGTTTTATAAATAAACCGGGTTAGGATAAATTTTTGCCTCTGGAATACTAGCCATCCTCGGCTGCCATCTGGTAAGGTAACCCGCATGCCCGACACATCATGGGCATTTTGCAGCGTTTCGGATTGGTTGGTCCAGGGTTGGGTTCCCCGATCCCGCCCAACCAGATCAAGCGCCTCTCTCAATTCCAGGGGTTGGGCATCGGCAACAATTGGATCAAGTGGTTGGAATGTGGGTGCTCGCCGCAACACTAAAAGCTCGCCCACTTCCTTATAGCCCAACTTCAAGAATAATGTATGAGCGGGCGTATTATGCTTGATCACCTCCAACATCGAAAATTTAATATTCAAACGTTTTGTTTGCTCAAGCAAACCTTCCATCAGCGCCTGCCCCGTCCCATGCCGGCGTGTTCTGGGTAGCACTCCCAGCCGGGTGATCCAGGATCGATCTTTGCGCACTCCCAACATCGACAGTCCCAATACATCATCCCCTTGTCTTGCCACTAGGGAACCATCTAAATCTACATCATAAGTATTGACATACTCTGCCAGTCTTGCCGCGTTCATCGGCATTGGCACCAAATAATCGACCCGGGTTTGGTTATACAATTCGGTTAGTTGCTCTATTGTATAACAACTGGCAGGCACCAATTCAACCGGTGACTCAGATGGAAATACCATGTTAGTTTTTCTCTCGCATACACAACGCAATTTTTGAAAGGAAGTCGGCTACCTTGACGATCGGCTTTCCAATATAGCCCGCAAAACCATAACTCGTCACCATTTGCCGTACTGTTTCCTCAGGCCAGGCAGTATAAGCCACAATTGGGATCCCTGCCGTTTGCGGCTCTGACATCAAGAGTCCAGCCAGGGTCTGTCCATCAAAATCCGGTAATCCAAGATCCAACAAAATGAGGTCTGGACGCTCCGAGATCGCCAGGCTCAACCCGCACTCTGCTTCGCCGGCGTGTACAACATCGTATCCGGCTGATACCAGGATTTTACGGGTTAATTCCGCGTTATCCATCATATCTTCGATAATCAATATTTTTGCCATTTTTAATTCTCCCTTATGATAGGGCGCGCTTGTCAGCACAGCTATACCAGAATTATACAACGAAAATATACTCCCTTCTTTAACCCGCGTTATTGGTCATGGCAATCCCCCAAACTTGACTTTATACACAACATTCCCGAATCAGAATTGCGCTATAATAAATTTACCCTATTTCTTGGAGAATAATATGAGCATACCTCCGCAAGAATCAGGAACTAAACCTATCAACGAAGATTGGCTGGCTGTGATTATCGCCTTTGTGATCATTTTTCTAGCAGCCATAGGCCTTTTTGGCCCCAATTTCATAATGGTTACGTTCTAAGGAGCTCCCATGAAGCAGAATTCCTCTAGCCGCCATATTTTCGGCCTTCTGGCAGGTTTGACCATTGTGGTTCTCCTTTCGATCATTGCCTGGGCCATCACCAAATCCATTTACTCCTTTCAACTTCCTTTGGGTATTCCTGGAAAAGTGCTGGAATACCCGCTTTGGGCAGTGATCATTGGTCTGCTTGGTAATGTCATTGTGCGTATCACCGGCATCTACTCGTTAATCAGGCCTGGCATCCGTACGGAACTTTTTCTCAAGATAGGCTTGATCCTTTTAGGAGCCAGTATTAATTTAGCTGTGATTGGAACCACAGCAGGTGGAGCCGTAGTTCAAACATTGATTGTCCTCCCCTGCGTATTCTTCTTTTGTTGGTGGTTGGCCGGTAAATTTGGGTTGGATGAAAAACTACGTGCAGTCATGTCCACCGCTATTTCTGTTTGTGGGGTCTCCGCCGCCATCGCAGCAGCTGGATCTGTAGCTGCCCGGAAGGAGCAGGTTACATATATCACCACACTGGTCATTTTAGTGGCGCTTCCGATGATGGTAATCGCTCCGCTTTTAGCCCAGGCTATGAATCTTAGCCAGCCGGTTGCGGGAGCCTGGTTTGGTGCCAATATCGATACCACCGCAGCAGTAGTTGGCGCAGGCACAATTTATGGAGAACAAGCCCAGAAGGTTGCCAGCATTGTCAAATCCACCCAAAACACACTCATCGGTGTGGTCGCTTTTCTCCTCGCTTTATGGTATTCCGTCCGCAATCCTGAAAAAGGTGCCAGACCCAGTGCGCGTTTGATCTGGGATCGCTTCCCCAAATTTGTTCTTGGATTCGTCGTTGCATCTATTCTGTATTCTCTTGGTGTGATTGACGGAGGAAAAGGAACATCGCTTGAGGCAATAAAGAACTGGGCCTTCACTCTGGCCTTTGTTTGCATGGGCCTGGAGTTTTCCCTCTCTGAATTCCGCAAGATGGGCTGGCGCCCTGTGATCGTTTTCTTGATCGTTACTGTGTTTAACACACTTCTGGCATTAGGTGTATCCTATGTGATCTTCACCCATCTGATGCCTCTTGCTGTCTCATGAACCTATCTGATTTATAGAAGGCCGACATAACATGGAAACAATTCCCGTACCTGACATCATTATCGGCCGGCTCCCCCTTTACCTGCGCATTTTGCAAGAAATGGAACGTTCTGGCAAAACCACTACTTCGTCGCAGGAGATGAGCAGCCTTCTGGGTTTCTCCGCCGCCCAAATTCGCAAAGATCTGTCACAATTCGGCGAATTTGGAAAACAAGGCACCGGCTATTCAATTCCATTCTTGATGAATCGGCTTCAAACCATCCTCAAGACAAACCGTGTTTGGGATATGATCCTGGTTGGGGTTGGCGATCTCGGTCATGCACTGGCCCGTTATCAAGGTTTTACTCGCCGCGGTTTCCAGATCGTTGCAATCTTTGACAATGACCCCGATAAGATCGGTCAACAAATCGGTGTTTTTCAGGTGATGGACATCGCCGAGGCGCCTGTATTCGTTCGCGACCACAACATCAAAATTGCCATGTTGACCGTTCCTGCGTCTGCAGCCCAGAATACTGCGAATGAATTGGTAAAAGCAGGCATCCGCGCCATTCTATCTTATGCCCCTCAAATTCTATCTCTTCCTAAAGAGATCCAGGTTAAATACATCGATCCTCTGATCGAACTTCAACACATGACCTACTACTTGGATTAAAAAAGACTGCCTGGATAAGGCAGTCTAATATCTTATTGGCTATGCGCAAATACGATTTTTACCCCGCCAACAGACTTCGCCTCAGCGCATCACGCATATTTAACGCTTTGGCAGCCCCTTCTGCGGTGCAGGTCATTGGATTATCCACGGCATATGCTGGAATTCCAAGGGACTTGGTCAGGAATTTATCGATGCCCCTCAGCTGCACTCCGCCGCCGCACAATGCCACGCCCCGGTCAATAATATCCGAGATCAGCTCAGGCGGCGTTTTTTCCAGTACCCGCTTGGCTGTGTTGACAAGTTCAGTCAGCGGCTCTTGAACTGCGTCGATTAGATCGTCTGTTGTTAAATTAATGGGCTTGGGCAAGCCTGAAACTTGATCCTGCCCTTGCACTTCCATCGAGAGCTGTTGATCTTGTGGAATCGCCGCCCCGATGCGGATCTTCAGTTGTTCGGCTGTCGATTGTCCGATTATGATTCCATACTTTTTGCGTACGTATGAAATGATTGCTTCATCAAATTTCTGCCCGCCAGTCCGCGATGTATCAGCTGATACAATACCGTTCATCGCCAGCACCGCCGCCTGGATAGTACCCCCGCCAATCGAAATGATCATATTCCCAGAAGGTGTCCCAATCGGCAAATCCACTCCAATAGCCGCTGCTAACGGCTGAGGAATCAACATCACGTCTTGCGTTCCGGCTCCTAAACCAGCCTCGTGGACGGCCCGGCTTTCTACGCTGGTGGCCCCATACGGAACAGTGATCATCACCTTGGGCTTGAAAACCGACATAGATCCGCTCATTTTGCGGATCAAGAAGGCCAGCAACTTCTCAGTGATTTCGTACTCCGCGATCACGCCGTGGTGGACAGGCCAAACCACTTCAATGCTATCCGGCACACGTCCATACATATCCTTGGCTGCCTGGCCCCATTCCACCAGTTTTTGCTCTTCCACAATAATGGCAACAACAGTGGGCTCCTGCAACAGGATCTGATTGCCTTCGCACACCACAATATTATTCGACCCCAGGTCGATCCCAAATTCTCTTCGAAATAACGGCATTTACTGATTCCTTTTCTCAGTGACCCCTTACGGGATTGGGCGCCGGCCTTGTCGGTACCTTCGCACAGCATCCAAACGCAAGGTGGATTTTCGCAATGTATTCTTTAACCTGGCATACTCATCCGAATCTGCTGCCGGCAAATTCTTTAGCATCTCTTCTGCCCTGCGCCGCGCAGCTTCGGCGCGCTGTACATCAATTTCCATCACATTTTCCGCCGCGTCTGCCAAGACTGTAACCTGGTCCGGCTGCACTTCAGCCACTCCACCAGCTACAGTAAATACATACTCCTCTTTTCCGCTGCGGACGGTGATCACGCCAAATTGCAGCGTGGTCAGAACTGGTGAATGATGCGGAAGGATCCCCATCACACCATCCGACCCCGGAAGCACAACAATATCAACATCTCCGGAGAACACGCTTCGATCTTGAGAGACGATCTCGCAGCGAATAGGCATATTGCCTCCTTAGGCCTCCTGCATCTTCTTGGCCTGAGCTACGGCCTCTTCAATCCCGCCGACCATATAGAAAGCTTGCTCCGGCAAATCGTCATACTTGCCTTCCAAGATTTCCTTGAACCCGCGCACAGTTTCGCGCATCGGAACATAGCGGCCGGGTCGTCCGGTGAACTGCTCTGCCACGAACATCGGCTGAGAGAAGAACCGTTCGATCTTCCGCGCCCGCGTCACGATCAACTTATCATCCTCGCTCAATTCATCAATACCCAGAATGGCAATGATATCTTGTAAATCTTTGTAGCGTTGTAAAACGCGCTGAACCTCCCGTGCGGTGCGGTAATGTTCCTCGCCTACAACATTGGGATCCAACACCCGCGAAGTCGATGTTAGCGGATCCACCGCCGGGAAGATCGATTTTTCAGCGATCGAGCGTTCGAGGGCAATGGTTGCATCCAAATGCGTGAATGTGGCCACCGGGGCCGGGTCCGAATAATCGTCTGCAGGAACATATACTGCCTGCATCGAGGTGATAGAACCTGTGCGGGTCGATGTGATCCGTTCTTGCAACTCGCCCATTTCTGTCGCCAGGGTAGGTTGATAGCCTACCGCAGAAGGCATGCGTCCCAGCAACGCAGAGACTTCAGAGCCAGACATTGTAAAGCGGAAAATATTATCGATAAATAGCAAAACATCCAGTCCCTGGTCGCGGAAATATTCCGCCATGGCAAGCCCCGTCAGGGCCACCCGCAGGCGCACACCCGGCGGCTCGTTCATTTGCCCAAACACCATCACGGTATCTTTCATAACTCCGGATTCGATCATTTCCCGATAAAGTTGTGTGCCTTCACGCGTTCGTTCACCCACACCCGCAAATACCGATTTGCCTTTATGCACTGTGGCAATCGAACGGATCAACTCCTGGATGATGACTGTCTTTCCTACACCCGCTCCACCAAAAATGCCCGTCTTCCCACCTTTCGTAAATGGGGCTATCAAGTCGATCACTTTGAGCCCAGTTTCGAACAATTCCACGCGGGTAGACTGTTGGTCAAAGGACGGCGCTGGCCGGTGAATAGGATACCCCATATCGCTCATGACTTCCCCGCCGTTATCCACTGGGCGGCCCAGCACATTGAACACGCGCCCAAGCGTTTCCGGCCCAACAGGTACCATGATCGGATTGAATGTCCGTTGAGCAGGCAGGCCGCGCGGAATGCCATCGGTGGTATCCATTGCCACACAGCGCACTTTATTATCGCCCAAATGTTTTTCCACCTCCAAAACCATCGGCTGTCTATCCGGCACGATCACTTCCAGAGCCTCATAGATTTCGGGAAGTTGCTCAGGTGGGAATTCCACATCAACCACACTGCCCTGAATTTGAACGACGCGTCCGATAATCTGCTCCATCCAATCCTCCAAACAAATCAAGATATTCTAATCGGGTTCTTTACTTGGCTAACATTTGCGCCAGGGCTTCGGCGCCACCGGTAATGTCCAGGATATCGCTGGTAATCGATTGCTGGCGAGCTTTGTTATATTCCAATTGCAAAATATCGATCAATTCGCGCGCGTTGTCTGTGGCATTATGCATGGCCATCATCCGCGCCGCGTGTTCGCTCGCCATCGCCGACAGGATTGCCTGGTAAATTTGCAGCGCTGTGAAGCGGGGAACGATTTCGCTTAAGATCTGCTCCTGGTCTGGTTCATAGGTAAAGACCCCGCTACTACGATGGGTCGTGTTCGGATTTTGATCCTTCAAACCATTCTTCTCATATTGGATTTCCAATGGTAGCAATTTACTCACAATCGTTTGCTGGCTGACCATTGATATAAAACGCGTATAAGCCAGGTATACCTGGTCGTAGGTGCCGGAAAGATAATCATCCACCGCCATGCGGCCGATAGCAGACACGTCCACAAACGAAGGCGCTGCCGGAAGATCGCTAAATTCTGCAGCCACATTTTTGCGCCTTCGCACCAGCATATCCCTTCCTTTTCGGCCTACCGCGATATAAGAAACCGGCATATTGCTTCCGTTGAACTCGGATAGCGTGTGCCGCAGGATATTCACGTTATACGATCCAGCCAGTCCTCGGTCGCTGCTGACCATCACCACCAGGATATTCTTTACGCCGTCTCGCTCACACAGCAGAGGATGCAAACTGTTGTGGCCGGGTTGGCGGGCAAGGTGAACCAGCACCTTCCAGGCTTTCTCCGCATATGGACGGGTTGCCTGATACAGCTGAACCGCTTTACGCACCTTGCTGGCACTTACCGTCTCCAGCGCTTTGGTGACTTGCGCAATATTCTTTACGCTCCGCATCCGGAGCCGCATCTCTCGTGCAGAGGGCATTTCTTCCTGTCCTTTGCTCCAGCCTTATTGCCAGGTGATATTGAATGTCTGTAAAGCTGACCGCAGCGCCGCTTCATTTTCTGGCGTGATCAACTTCCGCTCCGCAATATCGCGACCAATATTAGGATGACTCGTCTCCATGTGTCGGATGAAGGCTTTTTCCCAATCCTTGATCCTTTCCACCGGGACCTGATCCAACATACCATTGACACCCGCGAACAGGATCATCACCTGATTCTCCAACGGGATCGGTTGGTATTGCGGTTGCTTAAGCACTTCTTGAAGACGAAGCCCCCGATTAAGTTGAGCCTGAGTAGATTTATCCAGGTCAGACCCAAATTGGGCAAAAGCAGCCAGCTCACGGAAACCTGCCATATCCAGGCGTAGGCGCGCCGCCACTTGTTTCATGGCCTTGGTTTGCGCCGATCCGCCCACGCGCGATACCGAAATACCTACGTTGATCGCGGGACGGATGCCTGCATTAAAGAGGCTGGATTCCAGATAGATCTGGCCGTCGGTGATCGAGATCACGTTGGTGGGAATATACGCCGAAACATCACCCAAGAGAGTTTCAATGATTGGGAAAGCCGTCAGAGAACCGCCGCTGCCCTTCACCTGCACCACCTTATACTTTTCTTTATCAACCAATCCCGCGAGTGTGGTCTCAGCATCGTGTTTCGCCAGCGGGCCTTCAAACACTTTTCCCTCAAGACCATCGGCCTTTTCAGCCTGTTGGCCTTCGAAATTTTTATCCACGATCACATATTGGATGGCCAGGCGCGCCGCGCGTTCCAATAAGCGGGAGTGCAGATAGAATACATCTCCCGGATATGCTTCACGACCCGGTGGGCGGCGCAAAAGCAGCGACACTTGCCGGTAAGCCCAGGCATGCTTGGAAAGATCGTCATACACCACCAGCGCATCTCGACCGTTTTCCATAAACTCTTCGCCAATGGCACAACCCGCATAGGGCACCAGATATTGCATGGCCGCCGGCTCATCAGCCGACGCCATAACCACTACCGTATGCTGCATTGCACCATGCTCTTCCAGCAAGGATACTGTCCGCGCCACGGCCGCTTTTTTCTGTCCAATCGCCACATAGATGCAAATGAGGTCTTTGCCTTTTTGATTGATGATCGTGTCAATAGCCAGGGCGGTTTTTCCAGTTTGACGATCACCAATGATCAATTCGCGTTGTCCCCGCCCCACCGGGATCATCGCATCGATTGAGATGATACCAGTTTGGACCGGAGAATCCACGTCCTGGCGTTCCACCACGCCTGAAGCAATTCTTTCCAACGGGCGGTAATTCTTCGTCATAATGGGTCCGCGGCCGTCCAGGGGTTCTCCCAACGCATTCACCACCCGGCCAATCATCGCATCCCCCACCGGCAGGGAAGCAATCCGCCCTAATGCCCGCACTTTCATCCCCTCGGCCACAGTGGAATAATCGCCCAAGATAATCAGGCCGACCCGGTCGCTTTGCAGATTGAAGGCCACCCCCTTCACTCCATTTTCAAATTCCACCAATTCCTGAGACCTGACCCCGCTCAATCCATCCACCTGAGCGATCCCGTCTCCTGCCTCGATCACCGTCCCCACATCACGTACTTCATATTGAGGGGAATAGGATTCGATCTTTCCCTGTAATTCGTTGGTCAATTTTCCGATCAAATCTGACATGGATCCTCCGGATGGTGTAATACTTCTCTTAAATCATACCTGAAAGCAGGGTTCTTGTCCAGAATTTTCTCCGACAGCTTTCCTCCCGCCGGAAACGAAACCACCACTTACAAATTTAACGAAAATACTGCAGCGCCAACCTGAGCCGGGTCTCCACATCTTGTGCTGCATCCCTTGGGATAGATTGGATCGCCGCCTGTGCTTCCACCACACTGTATCCTAATCCGGTCAGCGCCTCCAAAACCTCTCCATCCACGTCTGCCAGAGCGCCAGCCAATACTTCGCCCGTTCCGCCAACCTTCCCCTGCAAATGAAGCAGGATCTTCTGTCCGGTTTTCTTACCCACCCCTGGAACCCGGCTGAACACATCCGCTTGCTCGCTTAACACCGCACGGCGGATGGTATCTACGTTCAAAGAGGACAGAACCGCCAACGCCAATCGCGGCCCCACCCCATTGACCCCCAATAATAACTCAAAGAAATGGCGGTCATCCTGCTTTTCAAATCCATACAGACTGAGCAAATCCTCCCGCACCACCAAATGTGTATGCAGGAAGATTTCATCCCCAATATGCGCGCCGGCGCAAGTTGGCGTTGGGGCAAATACACGTAGCCCCACTCCGCCCACGCGAATGACCAACGCTCCTGGCTCCAAAGCAATCACTTCTCCTTGAATTGTCGCGATCATGGCGTATACTTCTCCTTATAATATAAAGGTAAGGGATTCCAGGTCACCTGTTGGGAATTTCGCGGTGCTGGTTCAGCCATTCGTAGAGCACAACTGCTGTAGCCACGGCCAGGTTCAGTGAATCGCCTCTACCCAGCATTGGAATACTCACCATGCGATGACAAGCTACCTTTGCACCATCTGAAAGTCCCTGTCTTTCGCTCCCCATCATCAAAATCATTGGGTCTGGATAAGTCTCGTAATGATAATCCGCCTTGGCTGCGTCAGAGGTTCCAATCACTTCACAGCGTCCCATCCGCGCCCATTCCACAAACTCAGCCAGTTGCGCCTTCACTAATATTTGTGAGAAGATCGCCCCCATACTGGCCCGAATCGAGGTGGGATCATACGGATCGGTCGATTGTCCTAACAAGATCACCCCTTTGCCGCCAACAGCATCATGGGTGCGCAAGATCGTTCCCAGGTTGCCCGGGTCGGCGACCGCCTCCAGCACCACCCAGCTCTCCCCCGGCTTTGGATGAACATTTTCCAGGGGCGTCCACTCTTGCCGGATGATCGCTGCCAAACCCTGCGGCCCTTCTTTTAGCGCAAAATTCTCAAATACGCTGGCGGAAAATCGTAGCGTGCGAACGCCTTGTTTTTCCAGACGCTCAACCAATTCGCGCCCAAAGGCCCCCACAAGCAATTCCGGCGCAACCAGAAGAGTCTCTATTCGTTCTGGCCGGTCAGCCGCTTCTGCCACGATGCGCAATCCTTCGGCATAAAAGACGCCTTCCTGTGCGCGCTCCTTCCGATCTCGTAATTTGCGGACCCTTTTAACGAAAGGGTTGGCAGTGCTGGAAATGACCACACCCTCATTCATCGCTCACGCCCCTTGCCAGTCGTTCGACCCGACTGGAATGCAAGTGACAGATCGCGATCGCCAGTGCATCAGCGGCATCATCCGGCTTGGGTATCTTATCCAGGTCAAGCAGCGCTTTCACCATCTCTTGCACTTGTTTCTTGTCCGCTGCCCCATAGCCAGCGACCGCCTGCTTGACTTCCAGAGGGGTATATTCGCCAATCTCCAGCCCATTCTCTGCCAGCGCCAGTAAAACAACCCCGCGAGCTTGTCCCACAGCCATTGCAGTTCGAACATTCTTTTGAAAAAATAACTTCTCCACTGCCGCGCATTGCGGGCGGTGGAGAAGTAATAACGCTTTTAATTGTCGGTGTAATTCCAACAATCGCAGTTCCAGGGGCATTCCGGCCGGGGTCAGGATCACGCCGTAATCAACCATCTTGATCTCACCGGTTTCAGTCTCCTGCACAAGACCATAACCGGTGGTGGCGGTTCCCGGGTCGATCCCCAAGACAAGCATATTGCTAGGAGTCCGACTCCATCGCTTCCATGGCTTCTTCGGTGATGTGCAGATTGGAATAAACATTCTGAACATCATCCAATTCTTCAAGCCCTTCGATAGCGCGCAGCACCTGGACGGTTTTGTCAACATCCAAGTCCATTTCCTGGTTTGCGTCCATGCGCAGGCCGGCTTCGGACACCTCGATCTTTGCAGCGCGCAACATATCGCTCAGCGTCTTGAAGACTTCCACGGGGGCAATGATCTCGATCTCGCCATCTTCCTCAGTCACATCATCCGCGCCGCCTTCCACAGCCAGTTCAAAGATCTTGTCGAAGTCCTTGCCCTTTGCGTCGATCACGAAATAGGATTTCCTTGTGAACTGCCAGCCCACTGAGCCGCCTTCGCCCATGTTCCCGCCAGCCCGGCTAAGAGCATGCCGTACTTCGGCAACCGTGCGGTTTCGGTTCTCAGTAACGCATTCAATCATCACCGCAACGCCGTGAGGAGCATAACCCTCGTAAAAGATCTGCTCAAACGTCATTCCATCTTTGCCCTCGCCAGACGCGCGCTTGATGGCGCGTTCAATATTATCTTTTGGCATGTTTTGGCTGCGTGCTTTTTCTACAGCCAAACGCAGACGGAAATTGCTGTCGATATCTCCACCGCCGCCTTCACGGACAGCCATGGCAATTTCACGGGTTAGGCGGGTGTAGACCTGGCCGCGTTTTGCGTCACTGGCACCCTTTTTTCGTTTGATCGTCGCCCAATGCGAATGACCTGACATATACGTACACTCCTTGTTATCCAGCTTAAAAGACTGTCGAATTATACCATATCTTCTTTTTTCGGAAAATTCTTACTTGCTCCGAAGAAATCCAGACCTGGGTCTCCGCCCGGTTCCTAAAATGTTGCCCGTGAGCCTTTTCTTCCCTAACAAAATTGAAAGGTTACCCGAATCCCGAGGTTTTTCACGCAGCCTAACAGAAACGTTAAGCCATACAGGAAGGTCATCCAATAAAATTCAATCAGGTTCAAATTTCACTTAAATTGTCTTTTATGGATAAATTATGAACATCGTTCTTTATTTCTTGCTCATCCTTGCCAACTTTCTCACACCCCTTCAATACCTGCCAGTTACTGGTACCGCGGTTGCGGATACCCACCCCGAAGCGTCCCTGCCGCACCTGTCAGATTTTATCACCTCAGTAACCAATGGAAAATCCAACCAGTTAGTTGGTGTTTATGTTCCGGATTTAATGGCTTTTCCTGTTGTTCAACAACCCTCCGATCAAGCCGGTTACGTTTCCGCGGAGGATGGAGTGCTTACTCAATTTGCAATGGCCTCCGATTATGGCTCGATTGGCCTTCTGGCCCATAACCAACTGGCGGGTTCCAGATTCGATAAAGCCGACATCAACCAGATCGTTGTTCTTATATATGGAGATGGGAGCACTCGTCTATACCACATCTATGCCATCCAACGCTATCAGGCTCTCAATCCCAATGATCCGCGTAGCTCATTTATTGGCCTGGAAGACAACAACACCTACTCGGCGGAAGAGGTCTTCTATAAAACGTACGGCGTCGGCGAACAGAACCTGATCCTTCAGACCTGCATCGCCGCGGATGGAGAAGATTCCTGGGGCCGCCTTTTTCTCATGGCGCATCCGTTGGAAAAACAGGATATCCTTTTGCTTACTTCTTTCAATTCATCCCTTCACAACCTGGTCAGAGGCTTCCTTCCTCAGGCCGAACCCGCTGTCCAGTAAACCACACTGCCGTTTCATGCTGTCACATGAATCTGAGATCTGAGGCGGGATGATTATTTAACCACCAGATTACTTAGCGTTCCGATCCCGTCGATTGTCACTTCCACCTGGTCTCCAGGTAATAGAGGACCCACACCCGCCGGGGTACCGGTTAGGATTACATCCCCAGCTTCCAGGGTCATGATTGAAGATGCAAACGAGATCAATTCCGGAATGCTAAAAACCATATCTCGGGTGGAAGCCATCTGGCGCAATTCCTCGTTCACCCGGCACGTGATCAGAATGTCGGCGGTGTCCAACTCGGTCTCGATCCACGGGCCGATGGGACAAAAGGTATCGAACCCTTTCGCCCGCGTCCACTGCCCATCCTTGCGTTGCAGATCACGCGCCGTCACATCATTCGCAGCCGTGTATCCGAAGATGCAGCGGGTTGCCTCCTCCACGGTCACCGACCGCGTTCGCCTTCCAATCACTACGGCCAGCTCGGCCTCATGCTCCACCTGTGCGCTCTGGGTTGGCAAGATGATCTTCTCCTGCGGCCCAATGATCGATGATGGCGGCTTGAGGAATAATAGCGGGATCTCTGGAACCTCCACGCCGTGTTCCTGTGCGTGTTCGGCATAATTGCGTCCCACGCACACCACCTTGGAGGGCACCACCGGCGCAGTCAATTGCGCCCGCCCAGGCGTTATATCTGCTTCCAGCCGGCGGTATTCTTCAAAAATATTCCCCTCCACCGCACCGATCTGGTCTTCAAACAACCAACCATACGAAGCAGAGCCGGAATTGTATTTATATCGCACAAATCGCATCGGGGTATTCCTCCACCACATATTATAAACCACCCCTTCCTTGATTGCCATTTTCCTTATCCGTGTTATAATTTAATCCGCCCGGGCGGGTAGCTCAGTCGGTTAGAGCGCATCTCTTACACAGATGAGGTCGCAGGTTCGAGCCCTGTTCCGCCCACAAACGTGCGCATTACACCTCTTTTCGGCACTAAATGTGGTCATTTAGATTAGAAATCTTAAATAGGAGACCACATTCTATGTTTTTAAGTGACGCCATCCACGGCTTCTATCTATACATGATATCGGGAAACTACTCCCCGACCACCGCAGAAAACTACCGAAGATTCCTCAGGATCGTCTCCGAGCACCTCGACAACCCCCAAATAGAAGAAATCACAACAAAACAGATCACCGACTTCTTTGCCTACCTGCGCGAGAACCAGCGAACGGAATCCACCGTCCAGGTCTACTGGCGCACGATCCGCTCTTTGTACAATTGGGCCAGCACCGAGCTCGAGATCAAGAAGCGACCGGACGCCGCCATCCCGGCGCCGCGCTTTGTTACCCGGGTCATCGAGCCATTCACCCGAGACGAGGTATACAAACTGCTCAAAGCCTGCCTTTCCAAGCGCGATAAAGCCATCGTCATGCTGCTCCTGGACACTGGCCTGCGCGTTTCCGAAGCCGCGCGCCTGACCCTGGAGGACGTAGATCTCGAAAGCGGCGGTGTGCGTGTTCGGGCCTGGCACAACGGCAAGAAATCAAAACCGCGGGTTGTTCGGCTTGGCGCAAACGCCAGGCGCGTTCTATGGTCCTACATCTCCGGCCGGACCGATCCACAATCCAAAACGACGCCGTTCCTGGCCACCAATGCCGGCAAGCCGCTCGAGCGGTACGGATTGGGCAACATCCTGGAGCGTATCGGCAACCGTGCGCAAGTCGAAGGCGTACACCCACATCGTTTCAGACACACGTTTGCGATCGAGTTCCTGCGTAACGGCGGGAACATCTTCGAGCTGCAGGTGCTGCTCGGACACTCCTCGCTGGAGATGGTCCGTCACTATCTATCGATTGCCGAATCCGATCTGGAGACGGCGCACAAGCGGGCCAGCCCGGTGGATAACTGGAGGTTGTGAGATTTTCTTGCCGTTATTATAAGATCGAACAATCGAAGAAACTCTATATAATAATAATATATTGACGCGCTCAGGAGCCACCATGACCAAAGTTAACAAGAAGGTCTATGCATTTTTGGATACCAATGTATTATTAGAATTTCAAGGATATGATCAAATAGACTGGCCAACTCTATTGGGGTACAAAGAAGTTTGTCTAGTTTTTACGAGTCAGCTCATGTCTGAATTAGATTATCATAAAATATCGAACCCAAATGATCGCAAGAGAGAACGCGCAAAGAAAATATTAAAAAGACTATACGACCTTTCTAGGGCTGGAGCAGCTCATAGTGAGGTTCCTATTCCTGACCGTCCATATGTCTGTGCCCTTATTCTTCCTCGTCGGCCAAAATCTCCCCTTCCTGACGGCTTACAAGACAAGTTTGGTGACGACCTGATAATTGCGTCAATTATTGAATTCAGGAATGAACAGGACACAGGTACTCCCATCGTCTTAATATCACATGATATCGGAATGCTCATTAAAGCTCAAACCTATCAAATAATGGATATTCCAATGAATGAGGAATATTTAGTCGATGATCAATCCAATGATCAACGGAAAAGTAAATCATCGGAAACGGGCACACCTCAACCTAAACTTGTTTTCATAAATGGAGAAGACAGCGCTTCATCTATCGCTGTTCAGCTATCTCTAATTAAAGACCCGGATACTAATCTGATTGAATCTCTCGTGGAAAAAGAAAGAATAGAGATTTCCTGGGAACCTCCCGAACCTCCAAGCATTAAATCCACAGGTTCTACGAGAACCGACCAAGAACTAATATCACTTGCGATGATTGCAGCTTCAAGTTACTCGTATCCCAAAGTGGAAATAGATCGTTATCAGCGTCAATCAGAAAAGTATTTAGAAGATTATAAGCGGTATCTATATAATTTATTTACGATAAACAAAACTTCAGGATTATTAGCTCATATTAATCTTCAAGTTATTAACAATGGGAATGGAGCGGCTGAAAGTGCCCAAATTCACCTGCATACACCCAATGAATTAATAATCGCCCGCAGTCTGTATGATCACATCCCGCTCCCCCAAAAACCCCATCGTCCCAGAAAACCAACTTATTCAATGTCCGCAATGATTGATTTTTCTGATTTTACCTCAGAATACCTTTATCGTTCTCCAAGTAAAACTGATGAGGAAATAATAGTTCCAACAATAGAACAGAAGAATTCTTTTACATTGGTTAAGTGGAATTGTGAACAGATTATGCATAATATTCCAGAGCGTTTAAGACCCATAAAATTTATATTTCCGGGAATATTAGGAACAAAGGAATATCATTTGGATTACGAGATTCATGCAAGAAATCTTCTTAAACCTGTTACTGGTGAGTTGATAATGAGTGTGAACGTTAGTATAGACGACTCCTGTGTTTGGTTCCCAGAATTAGATGATTTAAGTGAGCCTGATTTAACCGATGAAGAATGATTTATTTGTTTCTGCGCTCGGAATTTACATCTTCCAAACAACTACTGGATATATTTTATAAATTGAAAGTATACGCAATGGTAATAGTGGCGTAACGGGGTGAAAGCCGCCTGTTTTCTGCTCTCCTTCGCCATCCTAATCCTCAGAGCTCAACAAAACCACTCGTGGCGCATTTCGCTATTCCCATTTTATTGGTCACAATACTTCAAAATCGATCCAGCACCCCCAAAGTCTTGAGCCAGGCATGTTTCCTATAGCGAAAAAACACCAAAACACATTCCACTTATTCACAATACTTACAAAAAACCCGCTTTTCAGCCTTTTTCAGGGTGTTTTCAGCCAATATTTTGGGAATTGTGGGTATTAAAATTGTGGAGTTAATACATGGGTCTGTATTCCCAATAAATAAAGTGTGCCACGGTTTGAAGTGTGGCACACCTGGTTGTCTCACGTGATCAGCGTGGGATAGCTAAACCTTCTCCCAGTTCAGATCCACGCTCTTGCTCCCGCACCCGTAAGCCTGCCCGTTCCCCTTCCAGGAATACTGCCACCAGCGCCAGCTCACCTCAGCCGGCGGCCGAGCAAACCCGGGCCCAGCAAACCAGAACGGCATGCTGGCCAGCCAATCCGGCAGCGGTTGCAGCTTGCGCCACAAGCTAAGATTGCCATACCAGCCCAAGCGTTCCAACCCGACCAGGCTGATCATCTCCTCCCGCCACTCCGCCAGGATACCCAAACAGCGTGCCCGGCTAGGCAATCCAGGCCACCACAGGTATTTCTGCTCGAAGTCCGCAAAGTACCACCTGAGCTCAGGCGCCAGGGCAAAGGCTACTTTCGCCTGGTATGCCGGCGTGTACCTGCCAGTGTAGTCCAACAGCGAATAGCCGTTCGTCTCCAGGCCTCGATCCAGCGCGCCCTGTATATGCGCGCCGGCGATTGGATCCACGATCAGGTTCATCCGCCGGGCAACCAGGTTGTACTCGCAACTCGTCAGTCGGATCATAGCGAACTGCGTCCCGGCTGCCGCGGTTTTGTTCCAATCCAGAGTGATATATTTTCTGGACTTGCTGTCGTAGCGTTCCTGATAGACTGAAATGTCAATTCCGTGTCTCATGGTAGCCTCCTATCCTGGCATCAGAAAGGTAAAAAAGTTGCTCGTACCATCCACCTCGGTGTAATAGACGGTGATGCTGACGCTCTCCCAATACGCGGTCACGGTTCCCGTTGTTCCTCGCGTTAGTGTGACGGTCATGAATACGCTAAATCCCGTCCCATTAATTTGCGAGGGCGTCCAAGTCAGATCCCATAATTCCGTAGGACCGCCTGCTGTTATTAGTTCGTCCGTCGTTGCCCATTTCGTCGCGATATCTGATAGGTCCGATCCTGTAGCGCCATCATCCGGTGATATTAATAATTCGGTCGTCTTGACGTAATTTGTGGATGTATTCGCAGACGCCTTTCGATAAATCTTTACCTCGATCCCATTGATCGTCGCGCCGGTCGGGATGCTGAAGCCGAAGTTATTTCCCTTGACAATCTTCGTTGAGGCCGTTCCACTAGTGGATTTTGCCACCGTCGCATAGTTCACGTCGTGCGCTTTGACATTGTTCAGGTTCGTCCAGGACAGCCCGGTCGGGGAAACTTCTGCTACGGTTCCTGGATAAGTGGGTCCGGCGCTGCTCATTAGCTTTCCTTTCCTACCGCCAGGACATCCCACTTACTATCCGCGCTGTTGTAGATCATGCCGACGTAGTGGGTCTTACTGATCGTGGTCGCCGTCGGGAGGGTGACGCCGCAAACCCGGTAAATTGCGTTCCAGGTCAAAGCCCTGGAAACACCGTTGTCCTTGATCCGCAATACCAGGCGCTGCCCGTTGACCGGCGTTCCGCTGGGAGCTGCGATCGTGGCGGCCTCGGCAAGTGCAGTAACGGTGTATAGATCGCTGCTGTCACCTGTCGGTGTGATCGTGCTGCCGCTGGCAGTAGTATCCACCCGGGGGGTGATCCGCTTATTCGACAGGGTCACGGTGGCGTCCTCGGTGACGTACTTCGAGTCGGCGAGCGCCTTCGCGCTTGCAGCTTTCGCGTCATCCGTTCCGGTGTCCAGCTCGGCGCCGGTAGCAATTGCCACGATCCCCTTATTGCTGGGGCTGGCATCTTCCCCGGCTATGGTGATACTCCCCGCCCCGTTCGTGATGTCAATACCTTCACCTTCGGTCAGCGTCGTTTTTGCGAGCGTGTTCCCGGTCGTGTTGCCGATCAGCAATTGACCATTGGTATAACTTGTCTGCCCTGTTCCGCCGTAAGCCACGCCGACCGAGCCAGAATTGATTGCGCTGCCTGCGTGATTGTGGATTACCAGCGCGTACAACGTGTCAAAATAGGTTTTGAGTGTATCTTTGATGTCTACCCAGGTTAATTTCTTTAGCACATTACTCGCCGCGCTATCGATCAACGCTGTTTCATCTCCATCCACCGGAATTTTTTTGGCTGCGACCCCGTTGATTGCGCTCCCTACGTTCCCGGCGTCGGTAACATCTGCTGCCGATTCGATCCCGTCCAACTTAGTCTTGTCTGCCCCGGTCATCAAGCCTGCGTTCCCGCCCGCCACTGCGCTGGCGATCACGTCTGCGCTTCCGGTAATGTGTGTTCCTGCGTGAGCCGTTGGAGTGCGCGCGTTCGACAATCGGGTGTCGCTGGCCTGCACAGCCAGCCCGGCGGTTGTTTCCGCGCTGGTGGCCAACTCAACTAGCCCTTTTGCACTCTCGCTGGCCTGGGAGATCCAACCATTTAAAGTTCCATCCTCTTGAGAGACCGGAATACTACCTGCTGTCGGTACCATTGTAGGTGTCAAGCCATTAACCGCTTCCGCATTATCCACGACCCCGTCCGCATCCGTGTCATAGGTGGCTTTAGTCATGTCCCCCAATGTAGTCGGCTTGTTAAGAATTTCCGCGTCGCCGCTGGTAGCGTTCCAGTCGGCATTTACGTTGACCTCCGCCCCGGCAGCGATCCCGTCCAGCTTGGTCTTATCCGTTCCAGTCATCAGTCCGCTGGCTCCGCCCGCCACCGCCCCGGCTATCGCATCCGATCCGGTGCTGATGTGGGTAGATGCGTGGGCTGCCGGTGTCATGGTGGCCGGCAATTCAGCAGCCACATGCGTATGGCGCAGCGGATAACGCAGATCCAGCAGGTCAGAGCCGTCCCGGCTACGAATGATGCGTTCCTGGCCGTAATACACCCGCACAGCAGCCAGAACGAACCGCGTCCCGGATGGCGCAGCGGGAATATCATCCAGCCCTAGATTCGCAAGAGCCACTTCTGTACCTTTGGTCTTCACCACTGCCCCCGCGTCCGAGATCGTGATCAGCACCCAGGCAGCCATATCGCTCGTAGTTGGAATATACGGAGAGATGTCGATCGGATTCGCGGGATCCGTCACCGGAACATCAACATATTCTGTCCCAGTGAACACCGGGCGGCCATACAGGATCAATCCCAGACCAGAAACCACCAACCGAAACGGCATGAATTGCTCCAACTCGACCCAGACCGTATCCAGGTTGGGAAAGCGATGGTTATCGCCATGATCCACGATCACCGGCCCGCTGGCCGATCGATCCACCATCGTTTCACGATACGACAGTACCTGGACCGTACCAGGTTGGAGCGGATCCTCGCCGATCCACACCGGCAGCTCGTTGATCAACGGCGCCCTGCGATTCACGACAGTGATCACCTGGTTCGATGTGCGCGCATAGACCATGCCTCCCCCGGCATCCACATTGCCCTGTCCATCCCCCAGATTACCCGGCATGGCACGCAAGAGATCCTGCTTGCGGTCAAACTGCTGCTGTACGAACTTGCGTAACTGTACTTCTCCCATTAATCCTCCGGAGGGCAAACGTTCCACAAATAGGCGTTGTCGAAGTCGATGCGGCGGGATGCCATTGGCGTGATCCAGACCTGGTAGACGAGGAAATAGTCGAACGTGCTCATCGGAGTGGGCGTGGTCACCCGCAAGGCATCTGCCACCTTCACATAGCGTCCTCCGCTGCCTGCGCTTCCCAGCTGCACTGTCGCGGAGTGATCACTCACCCCGGACACATAGGTGGCAGTTCCTGAATACAGCGGCGGGATCGTTGACTGATTTCGTATTGACCAGGTTGTAGCTGACAGGCTCAGAGTTCCATTCCCAACAGAGATCTTCCGGCGCACCTGGGCATATTTGGCTGAGGGCAGGTCCTTGTAATACAGGAGGAAACCCACATCATCCAGCTGGCAATACCATCCGGCCGGGATTGCCTGGCCCTGCAAGCTCCACAGGACGTAGGCATACACGCCGCCGGTCCGCAGGTTGAAGAACTTGCTGGTATCCAGGATCGTGGTGCGGTCAAACGATCCATTCTCGGCGTAGTCATAAAATCCCAGCCCGATATTGTTGTTCATGGACACTTCGATGTGCGTTATCTCGGCATTGGCCGGTGGAGAGAATGTACCAGTACGGATGAGGCCCGGGCTGATCACGGCATCTTTGACCCCGGTAACGATCCGGCTGCCGCTGGCGACTCCATACACGGTATAGAAATCATCCTCGGTGGTTTCTGCCCAAGCTGTTTCTCCGGCATCGATATTTCGTTTGTAGAACCGGCCGTTGATCTGGTACGTCGATGGATGAGCAGCTCCGGACCCCCGCAAACGGCAGCGCAAGGCCCCATACTTGCTTTTGAAATCCGTGTCATACAACGTACCCCGGATCCAGGAATCGAATGGCCCATTGGCCGGCGCTGAGCTGGGGCATACATCCGCATCGGGGGGGATCTCCGGCGGGATCCAGGATGGAGGATTGATCAGAGTTGGCCAACTCCAGTTGAAATTTGTGCCTGTGGAGGGCTCTGGCGTATCGTTGTTCACCGGTTCCGGAGGGGGATAATACGGAACGGCCGCTGCCGGCAGGCTCTCCGCTTCGCACTCCACGCTGGTCAGGAACACACCGTTCTCCTGGTCATAGGCAAATGTCACCCGCCGCGTGACCAGGCGCTGCTCTGACCAGGTGATCCCGCGCGGATTTTGTGCGGCATCGATGCTGAGCGTGAGATATTGCTGCGGGCCGATATCCACCATGCGCTGGTTGCCGGCCAGTTGGATCACGATCAGGGGATATGGATTATTCGCCTTGCCATATATCAGGCCGCAGATCTCGTTGACCTCGTCCTGATCTGTGGCCACAATTCGATCATAGACCTGGATCGATCCCAGCGCCTGCTCGAACTTCGACAACGCCCGGGCATACCAGAGCTGGGAATAGGCCGTGACCGTCTCGCTGCCCGCGCCGCATACTTCCACCTGGCTGGCGGTAGGGATCGTCCGGCGCTCGATCTCGATCTGCTCACGCCAATCGCCATCTTCCAGTGCCTGCACCACCGGGATGCTGGATCGGCTGGCCACCGGAACAAGCTGCGGATCGGCCTCGATGATCAACCTGCCATAGCGGTCACACACCGGCAGGATGGTTGCCATGCGGTTGCGGCATACCTCGCGGATATGATCCCACAGCGATCCGCTTTCCGCCTCGAAACCCCCAGAATAGCGAGGATCATAGGACGGCAGCACGTCGATGACCATTGCCGCTGTGCTGCGCCAGGTGATCAGGTGCCACACCCACTTGTCGATCGTGAGATCCTCGAATTCCACCCACTTGGCCGGTGCCGTTACCACCTGGCGCACATGCGCAGCTGCGGCATGGCACTGCTGCATCCACCAGGCCGGCCCCTGCACATTGAACGAGGCAGTACCGGTCTCCGGCTCGATCACCAGGCTTTCGTTTTCGATCCAGCCCCAGGCAATCACATTCTCGCGGCCCGCAACAGGGCCAATACTGACCTGGTCATCCCCGTACCAGTCCTGGGCGAAGAGCATCACCAGGCCGCCTTCCACCAGCTCGTCCAGCGCGCATTGGTCGAACATCTCCACGCTGAATGACCAGCCGCCGGAATCCACATCCCCGCGCACGCTGCCGCGCAATTGGAATTCTCTTACTGCAGGGTGATCTGCATCAAAGACAAACACGCACCGATAGCCGGTGGCCGTCTTTCCATTGGCGGCCGTGACCGTGCAGCTGACGCGATAGGTTCCGGGAGCGGTATAGGTGATCAGCGGGGTGGCTGAGGTGTTGTCATCGATCGCTGAGGATCCCGGCGCGCTCCAGCTGTATGCGCTGATCGTGCTGTCCGGAACCCAGCTCTCCGAGCCATCAAAGGATATCTGCGCCTGGCCATTCTCCAGCCAGGCTGCTGCGTGCGATCCGAGCACCGGCACCGGGTTGCAGAGGCTGTGCTGGTCGGAATAGGCCACATCCCAATCCATCAGTTGATCATTGAGAATCGGCTGAGGGATGCGTGTCCAGAGACGGAACTCATCCACAACCGTGAGATACAGATCATTCTGCCAGGCGATCTCGCCCGGGGGCACATACAGCACACTTGCGGTGGGTGTCTTGCGTACCCGGGTAATGCCCACATCCCGCGCGCCGGCGGATGTACCCACCCAGACAGTCATACCCGCCAGGGCATTGCCCAGCGTGCCTGAGGCGCCATCGTATGTGATCTCGGTGACCGGATCGGTGAAGGAGGTCTGGTTGACCCGGGCGGTATAGACTGTCTCCGGCTTGTGGATCGCCAGATACAACCGGCTGCGCTGACCGGAGGAACGTATGTAAGCCAATTCGGTAGCAGTCAATGCGCGTGCCATCAGGCCTCCACCAGGCGGTGAAATTCCAGCGTGAAGTCCAACACGCGGCCGGCGGCGCGCTCCTCTTCCGTTGGCCAGACCATCACAGCCTGGTAATCCGCGTAGGATAGATCATCTTTGATGGAGCGGATATATACCAGCGCTGATTGGCCAACACAAAACGATTTCAATAGATCGCGCTGTACAGCGGATAGAAATCCCCAATGCCAGGTGGCCACCGGAAATCCCATCCCGCGCATGCTGCCGTCTCCGAGGCGAATATCGGTGGAGTATGGCCGGTAGGTGGATTGCGGAGCGGGGATGTTCATATCCCGTATTTCCTGCATCCCTGCCAGAGTAGATCCAATCGCAAATTCCATGATCAGCCTCCGTAGATCTGTTTCATCGTCGCCAGGGTATCCTGCTGGATCGAGCGCCGGTCGGCAACGCTCAGGCGGCTATCGAAGCGCCGGTGATCATTCCAGGTGACCGCGCTGCCACGCCCGGTCAGCGCAGCCAGCACACGTTCCTGAGATAACCGCCCACCAGCCGCCACTTCCGCTGCCCGAGTAGTGCGCGCGTTCAGCACGTATTCGGTCCCATTCTCGCCCAACCGGTACAAGCCGCTGCCGGCATATCCACCAGCTGCGCGCCCAGGAACACCGTTCAGTTCGGCATTGTATTGGAGCTGATCCAGGACACCCTGGAAGAAGGATTTCCAGAAATTGGCCTCTTTGTTCAGGAAGATACCCAGATCATTGAGCTGATCATTGTATGCCTTGCGCCGTTTGATCCGCTCTTCCTGCAGCTGGGTATCCAGATCGGCCAGCTTTTCCTTGTTAGCCTGGTCCAGCTTGTCCATTTCTTCCTGGTGCTGCTCATCCAGCTGTTTGAGCCGTTCTTCATACTGCTGCCTGGCCTGCGCCTGGCGGGTAGCAAAGTCGGCGGATTCATCAGCCAGGCGCTGTTGGAAGGCGCGCAGGTTCTGCGCCCGTTCCTGGGCAAACTGCGCCTCGCGTTCCGCCAGCTGAGCCCCGTAGTCCTCGTTCTTGCGCCCGGCCTGGACGCCATAGTCTTCCTCAGCACGGCTGCGGTTGCGCTCATAATCGCGCATCTCCTTTTCCATGCCTTTGACGTCCCCGGCCTCGAGCAGCTCCTGCATGCGCGCATCATGATCCTCTTTGGAGCGGGTCATGGCGCGCTGGTGATCCTCTTCCATACGCTGGATCTCGCGGTTGTAGTCTGAGGCCATCTGGGCGCGTTCAGCGTAGTAATCCGCCTCAGCCTGGGATTGTTGGGCGTAGAAATCGCGGAACTGGCGGGTTCGATTGGTCTGGAAATTTTCCTGATCCTGCCGCTGTTGATCCGCAAAGTCCTGGATGATCCTGGCGCGTTGTTTGGCGTAGTTGGCTTCGGTTTCGGCTACCTGCTTGGCATAAGCTTCGACGATCTCCACCCGCCGTTTTCCATAGTCGCTTTCCATGTCCTGGAGATCTTCCTGCATCTGGCGGTACGCGTCGAGGCCTTTGTTGTAGACTTCCGGGTTGGTTTGCTTGAGATAGTCCGCGTTGGTCATTTGGCCGGAATCGCGCTTTTTTTCCAGCGCATCCGCGACAGCTCCCGCGACACCGTCACCGATCTGTGACAGCAACGTCGCGGCAACAAATGCCAGGCCGATATAAGGCAAGGCAGCCGAGAAGCCGGCCATGAGCGTACTGCCTATGCCACCAGCTGCGCTGGTTGCACTGGAGGTCTGCATCTGGGTTGCGGCAGCCAGGTTCTTGGTGGCGGCGCTGTCCATCATCTTGCCTGCCAGCAACTGTTGAGCAGATGCCGCGATCATCCGCACATCCGCGATCAAACGGATCCCGCGAGATGCTGCATCGCCAATACTGCCAACCTTTTCCAGCGCTTTCCCGAGATCCCCGCCAATCCCTTTACCGATGTCGCGCATGGTCATGGAGATGGATCCGAGCGTATTGCCGATCTCGCGGAACTGCATCATCTTGCGGCGCGTGGATTCGGCCTGGGTCTCCAGCTGCTTGAGCGCTTCACCAACGGATTTCGTACCGGCCTGCACCTGCTGCAGGGATTGTTTGTCCAGGCCAAAACGAAGCAGCGCTTTCAGGACACGTTCCTCATACATTGGGTTTTTCCTCCGGGGTCTCCAGCTTGGCTTTCAACCAGCGCAGGGTGACCAGATCATCCATCAAGGCTTCATCCTCAACTAAGAGCTGGCTGGGCAGATAGCGCCACTCAAACATCTCGCACAGCGCAAATACCTGCCGGGCCAGCTCTTCATCATGCAGATCCACCGTTTCCGGAAGGTTGGGATCCGGCGTGGAATTCAGGAAACGGCTCAGCCAGACGTAGAGACTGTCGGGGCTTTTTTTTCGACCTCAGCCCCTTCCTCTTGCGGCAGCCAGTGTGGATTGACCAGGTAGACCAGTTCTTCCACCGGGCCGATCAGCTCATCAGGCAAGTTCAGGAACGTCTCAAAATCACACGGCCAGGCCAAAACCTTCCCGTCGATGGTCAGCGTTCCGCTGGAACAGGCTGCCGAATCGGCATAGGTGTACATGCGCAACAACTTGCGATCCAGATCCTTTTCCTGCAGCGCTTCGGATTTCAGCCGCGTACGGCGCATTCCGATCAGGACCGTGGCCCGTTCCACCTTGACCTGCAGGCTGGTACTTTCTACCGATAACTCCAGCGTTTTTTCTGCCATTAGTACCCAACCTCCGTGGCGGTGGCGGTGGCGCAGATCGGCAGGATCGTGTCCCGGCTGAGGTGGATATCCACGCTTACCTGGCCGCCGCCGGATGCGCCGCCGGTGGCCACTGCGCGGATGAAGGCCTTGCGCGCCGAAAGCAGGAGGTCAAACAGCTTGACCGTGTTCTGGCCGGCATTCAGCACTGCGCCTGTGGTAGCGGTGGCGATGTCTGCCCAGGTGTTGCCGTCATCCGACTCCTGCAGCTTGACGGTCAGGCTGATCCCAGCGCCGCTGGCGATGGCCCCAAAATCTACCTGAGCCATCAGGTATTCAAAGCCGCGGGTGTCGATCGTGTTCCCGTTGACCGTGGCGCTGGTCCCCACAGCCTGTGGGGCCAGCGCCTGGCGCACAGCTGCGTATTGCGAAGGTTTTCGCGTGGCTGTCATGCTACACCTCGTAGAAGACGGTGATGTTGTCGTTCAGCGATGGGGCCACCGTGAAAGTGATCTTGGTGGTGGTCTTGGTGATCGCCGCGCCGGTTATTTCCGTTCCGTTTTTGAAAACTGCGATCTTGGCCGTGGCTTTAGCTGGGGCAGCCGCCGGGAAGGAGAACTCATCCTCTGTGCCGTCGCCGAGGAAGGAGATCAGCTTAGGCTTACCTTCGCACATGTACTCAAAGACGCCGGCTTCGGTGTAGCCGTCCACGGACTCGGAGAGCGCAGCGCCCCACAACCGCTCATTGGTCGGGGTCGGATTGATCAGGTAGGTGACATCCTCGGGATTGTCGCTCATTCCCGGAGGAACGGGAATGCACACCACCCGCGGGATGACAAAGCAACGGTAGCAGCGCAGGCGATCGGCGGTGTTTAGGGACATCTGGTACAGGAGCAAGCCCACCTGCGGCTCGTTGCCCTGCTGATCCGTGGCGTGGGCGATCTCAGTTGCCTCGCCTACCGTGTTGACCTCGGTGCCTGTCAGCAGCGCGTGCACGTCGAAGGCATTTACCGATGCACGCAGCTCGCCGGTGATCGGCTCTGTTGGCGGAAGAGTGTCCACGGCCAGCACCCGGTCATTGCCTATGTGGGTCACCTGGCGAGGCTTAGGGATATTGATAGTAAACGTCTTCGGGCCATTGATCTCCAGACCTTCATAGGCTGTCAGACCGGAAGCCGCCGGGCGCCCGGTCGCATCCAGCGCAAAGATGGCTGCATAGCGCAGCCCGATTGGTAATTGTTTTCCACTTGTATTGCTCATTGCTAACTCCTATTCTTCAATCTCTAACGGCTCGATCGTGGTCACCTCAAGCCGGATCTCAAAACCGATATACTTTCCGCCCCACTCCGTGAGGAGCGCCGGGCCGGAATCGGAAACGATCATCGAACGCAGCACACCGGGCGCATCCTTCAGCATCGGGTAGCGCCGGAAGACCATACAAACGCTACTGATCAGTGCGCGGCAATCCTGCTCGACTTCTGACGGCGTTCCCTGACCAGTTGCTTGCACAGCCACCTGGACATTGTAGGTTCGAGTGACCTGGACAAAGCCCTCTCCCTGGATCTCTGCATCGTGGCGCGCCTGCCCGGTGAGCGGGTACAATGCCGGCAACAAGGATGTCTCCAGGGTATCGGGCGCCTGGCTATATGAGGCCACAACACCCTCTGCCAGGCTGCCTACCGCCTGGATCCCAGCACATACAACCGAGATCGGATCATCCGCGCTCACAGATCCACCTTTCGCGCACCCAGGAAGCGTATAACGTCTGTGGGCAAAGCCGTGGGCACGTTCACCACCCCACTGCCGAGGATATAGGTTTTATCGAAACTGTCCACGTCTTTTTGCTTGTAGCGCCAGGCAGCCAGGCGGATGCAGGAGATCTCCACGATCGCCATCGGGTGGAAAATAGAGATCGTTGTTCCCTGTGCATGCGCTGCAGCTGTGGATCCGTTATATCCGCGCCGGATGACCAGGTCGTTAGTGTTGAGGTTGGTTGAGATGACCAGGATCAATTCATCGTCGATCCTGACCAACTGCCCGGATTGGAACCGCGGCCCACGCAGGTCGCCGGCAATCCCATCGCTATCTGCCACCCTGAGCGCGGTCCCGTTGGCGCTGATCCCGCCTTCGTCCTGCACGCTATCCAGACTGTCCACCCAGGCCTCGTTGTAATTGTCGTGAAAGCCCCAATGCCCCGTCACCGAGATCGCCTGGCGGGTGATACCGGTTGACGGCATACTCCAGACAGTGTCTGTGAGACGAACGCTCTTCTTAGGATACAGATTGGCAGGCTCCAGCACATACTGCGATGCGCTGATTACAGTTCCGTCGCCGTTGGTCAGAGTTTCCAGGGAGAGCAGATCCTCGTCCAGGTTGAGGACCCGTTGGCTGCCGCTTTCCTGGCGGATGCCAGGATAATAACCAAGCGGAGTTCGCGTGGCCAGGCCGGGGATATCGAATAGCCTGGTTTCTTGACGCACATCGAAGCGCCGGCCTTTCTGATGTTCAATAAAGCGGCTGGCCTGGTCAAGGAAATCCAGCAGCAGATTATCCACACCGCTGGGAGTCTGGTTCAGGTAGGCTTTGAGCTGGGTCAGCGTAGCATAGTTCATGGGTTAATCCAGGAAGGCATTCTTCGGTTGGGCTTTTCGGGGAGCCTTCGGCTTTGTCTCTTTCATGGGCTGCACTTCCTCAGCAGGAGCCAATTCAGGAGGAGTACACTTCTCAGCGCATCCAATCCTGATCAGTTCCTGGCCGTACCAGGCGCGGGTTTCGAGTACATCGCCGGCGTTGCACGTGTGCGCTTCCAGGTTTTGATCGTTGTAGACACCGGGAACGTTAATTTTGATATGCATGCTAGACCTTTCTCCTGCCCCTGGCCTTTTACCAGACCAGGGGCAGGAATGGAAAGACAGACTACTAACCGACCAATGCGACAGCGTTGCCTTTATCGGCGCCCTGGGTCACAGGCATTGAGCCCGGGTTCAACCCTAAGAAGACAATCGCGCCGAAGTCGTCAGCGTCAACAATGCCGGTCAAGTCCAGGGTGACATAGCGGTAATCGTTATTGATGTCGAGCTTGCGGGTTTCGACTTCAATCAAATACCATTTGTCATCCCCGGTGGCAGCAATGGTCAACGTTGCGCCGGTCACATCCTTCGGCGTGCCATTTGCAGCGGTAGCCTGTTGAACCTGGCAAACGATCGCGTCGTCAAGCGCGCCGGCCAGGATCAAGAAGGCGAAGCGTTCAAAGTCCGACACGTCGATGAAGCTGCCGCTGGCCGGATATTTCGCCACAGCCAGAGCATCTTCCGCATTCAGCTGCTTGATCTTCGCAGCTTCGACCAATAATTTATTGAACATGGTTTCACCTCGATTGTGTGTGATTGGTGAGGCGAGTTGCCCCGCCTCACCAATGTATCAAGATCAGGAAGCGGCGATCTTCTGCACCGCGAACAGCCAGGGTTTCTCAACCCGCCCGCCAACGCGCCGGCGAACATGGAACTCGGTCTGGTTGATACCGGTATTCGAGTCGTGGAAGCGCTCGATAGCCATTCCGAGACGTTCGACGATGGTGTAGCCAGACATATCGCTAAAGAGCAGCGGATATGCCGAACCAGCGATATCGGCCATCGCTTCGCTCTCGAAGACCTTGCGTCCCAAGAGTTCGCCCTTATCAGAAATGTCTTCGAAGTAGAAGACACCCGCATTGGACAGGGCTTCAGCCACACCGAAGGTATCGGAGTTGCCGACCCAGATACCGCGCGAGCGGTACTGGCTGGCGATGCCGCGCTTCAGAGCCTTGATGCCGGCCGCAGTCAGTGTGCTCGCCGACACGCTGACCACTTCCTTCAGGCTCAAGGCGTTCGCGCCGCCAGGCAGAATGCCGAGAGGCTTGCCAACGCCGTCGCCAACCAGGAAGACCTCGTCCTCATCAATGCCGAGGGTATCGATGATATCCCCAGAGATGAACTGCATCAGGTTCTGGGCATCTTCGACCATCGACTGGCTCACGATGACCTTGTAGGTGTAGATGTTGGCCACAACGGTGATCATCTTGAGCTTGGCGTTCTGCTCGGTCGGGGTCTGGGTCTCGCTGCCCCATTGGCCGCGCAGGTTTCCACGGTAGCGATCATCCCCGCCGTCATACTGCGGGATATCCACGCTGTTGCCCTGGGCCAGGGTCACAACGCGCGCGCCGCCGGAGCGGACCGCGGTCATGCCTGGCAGACGGGCGCTGATCTCAGCCTGCAGGTTCGGAGGGATGGCAAAGCCACCCAGATCGCCCTGCGCTTCGACCATCGTAGTCTTCACTGCGTGGATATCCAGGCCATCGTTGATCATTTGCGTGATCGCCTTAAGCGGGAAGATCTGGCGATTGAGGATCTTCACGTCCTCGCGGTCCAAATTCCGCTCTCCACCGCGCAAGTATTTCAAGAACGAAACATTTTGCGCATGGATGACCTGGCGGTAATCGTCACCGATCACCTCGCTCAGGATGGCTTTGGTGGCTTCCGGCTCATCTGCCCCACCGGCAAAGCGGGTCATGTACAGCGCGTTGAGCGCTTTCTGACCGCTGGCCGCAGCAGGATCAGGATTGCCGTTATAGACCGGGCGGGTGACTGCAGGATTACGCACCTGCACTGGAGCCGGTTCGGTAACCTGAAAACCCAACGCCTTCAGCTGCGCAGCCAGAGCCGGCAGATCAACCGAGCGGATCGGAGGAGGATTTCCCTCGCCCTCCGGCTGAGTTTCGGTTTTGGATTTTTCGGGTTCAGTGGGAGTCCCGGAAGACAGGCTCAGAACAGCGGCAATCCCTTGCAGTTGTTCCTCGTTCAGGCCCGGAACCAGTTTCTTGATGGCTTTAAGAATATTGTCCATTGCTTTCACTCCTTTTGTGAATTTGGGTAACTTGATCTCTGGAGCCGGTTTCCGGCCAGCAGGGCCGCCTGGTCGCGCGCCCTCTCCACTGCCGCTATAACCACCCAGATTTACAGGAATATCCAGGAGCGCCTTGAGCGGCATCACCCGGTGTTCCAACATACGGGATTCGGCCGGCGTCGGGGTAAAAGAACCCTCGATGATCGGCCATTGCGTGATCCTCCCGTCATTCTCGCGCCGGATCATATGCGGCGCGGTCCCGGAAGACCACATCATTGCCCCCTTCTTGGAAAGATCGTAGACCATGCGCTGGTAGGCATCCGAAAGGTCAAGCATCACCTCCGCATAGATCCCCACAGCATCACGCTTGGTTTTCATCGGCGGGAGCAGCGTCCTGGAGAGCGATTCCAGATCCCTGTCTACCTGTGGATCGCCGGTCTTGAACGCAGATCCATGATGCACCATCGTGTCGCGCCCGTCGCCGTCCCCGCGCCCGAAATAGGTGTCGGGGGTGAAATAGTCGCCGACCAGGTCTTTTTTTGAAGGGCCGCCCCACAGCACCAGGTGCCCGCCCACCGTGGCAAAACGGCCATCCGACGAGACGTTGAGGGACTTGAGCGGCTCACCAATCGAGATCATCGGTTCCCAGGTCTGGCGCACCCGTTCCCAGCCAGCGCGCTGGGCAACGGTGATCTTGCCATCGGTAGTAAAGTACGGCACCTTGAAGTGGTTCAGGTCCACTTCGACGATCGCATACTCCGGATAGATCTCCACCACATAGCAACTGGAAGGCGCAGGTGAAACAGTATCCTGTTCTAACGGGCGGGCGACCTCATAGATCGCCTCGCGCACCTGGCTGATATAGTCATCCAGCGACACGTTCGGATCGGTGATCGCCTTCACCGACTGCGTGAGCAATTCAGCGTGCACTGGCTCCACCTCGCGGCCCTCCAAACCCAGCGCGGAGGCCTGCTCGGCAAACGCATCCAGCGACTTGCTGATCGCCCCACTCAATCCAATGCGCTCCTCCTTGTTCAGATAGCCTAACCCATACAGGTCATCCGCTATCCGGGTAAAGGATGCGTGAATCCGGCTTTCCAGTAGCCCCGTGACTTGAGGATCCATAAAAGATTTGAGGAAATCAAGAACGGTTTTCTTCATTCGCTACACTCCATTCCAGCGACTTGCGATCTGCGCATTCGCCTGGTTGAAAAAGTTGGTGATCGGGACAACGTTTTCGCGCAGTCCCTGTTCGAGAGTCTGCCAACCGCGCTGGGCAAACAAGCCCGGCTGCATATCGCCCTGCACCTGCGGGGAATAGGTGGAATCATTACCCACCACGCCCTCCACGCTGTCTTCGAGCACATAGACCTCCGATGTCCAGGACTTGCCCAGCATCTGCGAGGTAGCCTGCAAGCGATAACCGGAAACCCCGGACTGCTGAAGCTTCCTGCCCGCCTGGAGCACCCCGCGAGACTTGCCAAACAGCATGCCAGTTTCGCCGGCCCGCAGGGCTGCTAATCTCCCGGCTATTTCAACAGTTTGCCGGCGCAAGACCGGGTACCACCAGCCGCGCCCGCGTTCGTAGTAACCCATCGGGCGGCCGTTCTTGTCAACGCGCCCAGGTCGGTTGGCTTCGGTTGAAGGTGGATACTTGGCCATATATGCCTGGAGCAGCTTAACCGATTTGTTCATGGCTTCTTCCAGGATCGGCAGTGCAATCTTGGGCATCTCGTTCAAGGCCTTGATTAGCTCATCCATCCCTTCCAACTTGAAGCTCTCGTAATCACTCATAACGTCACCTCCGGGCTGACCCAGCAGCGGCAGCCAGGGTGGAACGGCGGCTTGGTGACCTGCGCGCCGCGGAAGGAACCAAACGCCTGCCCGATCTGTACCACCTTGCCATTCAAAGGGCCACAGAACTGGCAGACCACTTCGTCGTTGTTCGTGTTCCAGCGCCAACGGGATATGCCATTCGAGGTGTATTCCACCTGCTCCCCTTCGGCATATGCGCGGGTGGTCTCAGTGACCGCGATCAGGTCCGCGCGTCGGTCATTGAAACCGGCCTGGTAGAGCGATTGCTTGAGATCTTCCAGCGTGGCACCAGAACGGGAGATCCAGCCCTCCAACACCTGGCCGACCATGCGTTGATTGGTTACTCCTATCTCTGAAAGCAAAGCATCGGTATACTTGCGGGCCCAGACCGCTGCTTGAGCATTGGAAAGCTCAGGGTTGAACACAATGCGTGCCTTGTCCGCAGCGGTGCGCATGGCGGAATACGCCATCTGTTCCAGGCGCGGCGCTAAAAGCTGCACCAGGATGCGCAGCTCCTGATCCCAGAAATCAGCGCCCAGCTGGGTCATTCTCCACCACCTGTGCAATACGCTGGGTAAGGCCAGCGAAATACTCACTCAAGGCCTGCGACATTTCCAGGGTCGCAGCTTGCTTTAGCCTCGCGTATGGGTCATTCCTGCCCTTGCGTGGTTTCTGAGCAATATCGAATACAGCCTTGATCTCCTCCAGAGTCGCAGCCTGGGTAAGGCCAAAGGCGATCTGGTTGTTGAGTTCCACATCGATCAGGGCGCTCTTGAAAGGCACCAACGCCTTACCGGTATCCTTGAAACGCTTGACCGCCTTCTCGCGCCACAGTCGCAGGTCGCTGCGCACGTTCGCCGGCAGCGCGCTGTTCGCTTCGGGCGCGGTCGTGCTTCCGGCGCCAAAGGACACGCCCGAAGGAATATATCCACCGGTTGGATCGAAGCTGTTCAATTCGGAGAGCAGCTTCCCGCCGCGCCCATCCGGCAGCGGCTTGGCATCAAAATACCGTTCGCGCAGCTCATCGACTGTAAGGACACTCTCCGCCTGTGCCGCTTCCTGTAACTTTAGCTGTCGGTCCACCGGACGGATATCCTGGAACCGGGCCTCGTACTGGTCGCCATAGAACGGGATGATCACCTGGGAGGTGAGCTGCTCAGCCAGCAGACACAGGTGAGCGTAGATATTGCTCTTGAAAGTCGCGCTTGCAACCGTGGCGTTGGCTTCGGTACTGGTCTTGTCTACCATACCTACAGGAACCCCGTAAATGGTGAATATCTCGTCCCGGGAGAAAGTGCGCCCAGCCAGGAAATCAGCGTCCTTCGGGGACCATCCGAGTGCGGCAACCTCCATCCTGAACGCGCTGACCACCGCGGTCTTCCGTGCGATGGCCTGGTACTCCGCCTGCAGCCTGGCTTTCAAATTCTCCAGGTCAGCTTGCTCGATCGGGGCATCAGCGTTTCCGCTGGACAGGTTGATCACTGCGCTGGGCATGACGTTGTTCTCTCCGAACAAAGCCCCGTTCCAATATGCCATCGCAGCATCCGCGTCCGAGGGCATCATTGCTGAAACCAACGGAGAAAGGCCGCGATAGATATCGAAGGGATTGGGATAACGGAAATGGCAGATCCATTCGGAGTTGATCTTATAGATCGGCCCGCCGGTATTGAATTCGTAGTAGTCGACAAAGCGGTCCTTGTCTCCTGGAACCACCGTGACCGCGTTTGATGGCAGCGGCCAGATCTCTGCGGGCATTCCATATTGGTCAGGGCAAATGAACCAGTATGCGTTTCCGTCCAGATCGAGCCAGGCCTGGGTAAAGGAATACAAGAATGCGCGACCTATGGAAGGATTGGGCCTGCGTAGGATCTGAATAAATGGGTGGCTCTTGACCACCTCCGGCTCTACTTCATCGCTGTCTTGCCCATTAAGCACGATCTCCAGCACAGCAGATGAAACCTCGAGGGCTTTCATATTGATCGCTGAATACACCCAGGAGTTCTGGATCGCCCGCCGTTGGGCTGCGTCCCGTTCCCCGAGATCGCCGCCTTTCCAGCGCGAGCGCTCTGCATACGTGCTCAGCATCCGCGGGCGCTGTGCGCCGCCGTTGACTGCCTTGCCGATCGCTGATGCAATTCGTTGAATGATATTGGCCATATTTACGCTACATTCGCTCGTGCCTTGTTTGGTTTCAAAAGCTTATTAAACGCTCCGCTGGATCCGTCTACCTGGTCATCGTTCACGCCGTTGGGGAAGGCTGTAAGTTCTTCCAGGTAATCCCAGTTCCAGGAGCCTTTGAGTAATTTCACATTCCGCACTTCTGCCTGTGCCGCCAGCGGGCCGGCGCGCACTTCCTTGCTTCCAGTCGGATGCTCCGCTCGAGTTGTGAACCCTGCCAGGTTCTTGACCGTATTCTCTGCGCTCTCCTTGCCGCCTGAGCCGCCTTCCTGTTCGACCCAGATGGTGATGCCGCGCCCATAGCGGTCCCGATCCAGCTGCGCAGTTTGCTTGATCACCGCTTCGCGCTGGGCTGCTGACCATTGACCGCGCACCACATCGACCACGATGTACATCCGGTCAGGTGTCTCTGCCATCAGTACCCCAGCGCTGGGATTTCCAGCCCCCTGCGTGCCGCCCTTATCCCAGTAGCGGATCAGGCGGCAGCCGGTAGGCAGGGCTTCGATGATCTCAAACCATTCGCGCTTAAACAGGCTGCCTTCATTTGGCCGCGGCACGCCCTGGTATTCAGCCGCCCAGGCCTGGGAGCCAACATCCCGTTTGAGCGAGAGCAGTGCCTGAATGCTGTATCGGCCTGGGCAAAGGGGTTCACCTGGTAAGCGATTGAGCGGATCAGATTCGCCAGTGGGTAGGTTGAGACGGCGGTTGTTCTCGTCACGCTCGGTCTGCGATTCAGCAATCGCCGGCAGGCGCAGGATGGTCCACTCTTCGGGCTGGTCTTGCAAGAGCCTGCCAGCAAGATCGTCCTCGTGCCAGCGGGTCATTACCAGGATGATCGCGCCGCCTTCCCAGATGCGCGTGCGGAAAGTGGTACGGTACCAGTCCCAAACTCTGTCACGCATAGTCTTGGATTGGGCCTGTTCCCAGTTTTCAATGGGATCATCGATGATGCCGAGCAGGCCTCCATGACCGGTTACCGGGCCGCCGACACCTACCGCTTTGAGAAAACCACGCTTTGCCGCGATCTGCCACTGGTCAACCGCACGGCTATCCCTGCGCAACTTGATGTCAGGGAAGAGCATTTGGTAATCATCGCCGGTGATGATGTCGCGTACCTGGCGGGATTTACTCTCGGCCAGGTTGGCTGCATAGCTGGAGATGATCACCGGGTCATCGGGCCTGCGCCCGAGCCAGTATGCCGGGAGCCGCACGCTGACGATCTCGCTCTTGCCGTGCTGCGGTGGGGCGAAGATCATCAGGCGCAGGATGTTGCCGGTTACAACCTGTTCGAGGGTATCTGCCATCAGGCAGTGCGCAGGTTCGGCTTTGTACTGCGGAAATGTGAAGTTGGTAAAGTGCAGCAGACCGCGACGAGCTGCGCGCCTACTCTGGAGTTCCAGAGCCGCCGTCTTCCGTGGCAATGATTGCGGCAAGTTCATCATCGGTCAGGGTCCTTGCGAGCGGCTTTCCGCCGCTGGTCAGGTCAATGTTCTGGGTAAACAGCTTGAGGTGCTGGCCTATGTGCACGAGCGCGGCCTGCGCGTCGTGCAGTTCGATGGCGAATCCGTAGCGGGTCGGGGTGATCTTCTTAACCAGGTGCCCGCGGCGCAGGAGCTCAGGCCAGTTGATCTCAACCGCATCCGCTTCCGGCCCATCCCCACTGATGGCGATCGGGCGCCGGACAATGGTCAGGAATTCGCCCACGCTCGCACGCGCCTGTTCGCTGAGTCGCGCGAGCACTTCGTTTGCCGGCATGGCTTTCTCCTGCAGGCGTTGTTCGATCAAGGCCTTGATGCTAATATTTGCTAACAATTTGGCCCCGATCACGTTTGCCTTCCCTGTATACCCGGCGCGGCGCGCTGCTTCCGACGCGTTCCAACACGTCAGATATTCTTCTACAAATAGGCGCTGCCGGCGGGTCAAGGGACGCGGATCAGCCATCAGTCAGGGCTCCAGTCTGAAGGTTTCCAGCAAGGCTCGATCTTCTTATCGGCCAATTGCTGAAGTAAGTTCTCAATACCGCGCATCAGCTCTTCAATGCGTTCGGCGTAGCGTTTGATGATCATGCTCGATCGCGCCAGTTTGCGTTCCTGGTCAGCGAGTTTCTTGTCCTGGTCAGCGATTCTGTGGTCCTGCTCGTCCAGTTTCTTTCCCTGCTCAGCAACAAGCTTTTCCAGGACTTCGATCCGGTTCTGCAGCGGCTGGACCAGGGTAAGGGCCGCCTCGGTAATCTGGCTGGCGGTTTCGGCGTCGGTCTTCCTGGTGTCCGCTTCCGCTTTCTTCGTGTCCGCCTTGCGCTTGCGCCGTTCGGTAACGGCATTGAAGGCGGCAGTTACCAGGCCGCTGCCGATCAAAGCCAGGATGATGGTGAGTATCGCTTCACTCATGGCGTTCCCCCGGATCAGATCTCATTATCCGGGAGCAGATCGCCAAGCGGAACGGAGGATTTGTACAACTTTCCACCCGGCTGGCTGTTGATCACTTCGTACACTGCCGCTTCGATGGCAGCGTCGATCAAGGGAAGATCGATCTTCAGCCCTTTGAGGGCCAGGTAGTTTTGCGCCATCTGGATTGCATAGTCCTTTTTGTTCTTGATGAGCTGGGATGCGCCGGCCTGTTCAGCGGCCATGACCACCGTGCGGGCAATGCTCTCCAGCTCGGTTGCCAGATCAGGTTTGGTGGCCTTGAACTGAGCCCAGACCTGGCGCGCTTTGGCCAGCAACCAGGTGGCAGCTGAGGCAGCCAATATGGGAAGCAAAGCCAGAAGCAGGTTTTGCAGGAATTGGGAGAGAAAATCGGGTTGTGCGGCTTGCACGATTGCGGTTGGTTCCATAGGTCCTCCGGAAGATTGTGGGAATGGCTTAAACGAAAACCGCCCGGAAACAGGCGGTCAGCGCGAAGGCTGTGCCTGTTTCCGAGCGGCTAGTTTCGGTTGAGCCGGATATTTAGTTGCTTATGTTATAACAAAGATGGATTGAAATTACAAGACATTAATTAAATAGACTTCATAAATTTTTCACGCTATTGACTATGATCAATCATCTGAATGCGTTACAACTTGCACTGTTTTATCATAAGAAACGTATGGACCATAATAGTCAAGAGTTTTTAAGAATAGCATTTCTAATAGATTACAGAACCTGAGAGAAATTATATATGAAGTTGTACTATCCTCTTCTTGAGGAGCACCTCTATGAATGATATTATTCCTAAAGGAAATCAATTCATTTAGCTCTTCAGACGGTAGATCAATTTTTAGAGATTCGAACATTTCTCTTAAAATCGATTTGTATCCTCTTCTATTTATCTCGAAAATTTTTGAACGAATTACAAGTTTTTCATCATCGTTTTGAAGAATTGTAGGAAATTCAGATTTGGAATCCTTTAATACCGAAAGAATATTAGGAGCTAGGTTTTTGTGAAATTCTTTCTTGCTTATATATTGTTCATATTCTTCATCGCTTTGATGATTTATAAATGCTTGTTTAAAAGTCTCGAGCGCTGTAAAGAAACCCAGTGTAGAAGGCCATACCGACCTAATCATATGCGATTGAAGGTAATAGTCTAGAGCCAAATAGAAATTCCAATCTCCAGCGCTGCGTTCAATCTTTTTCCAACTAGATATCAAGAAACCCGGTAAATCCTTATCGCTTATCAGAGGTCCAGATGTTGGCCTAGAATTAAGGAATACAGGTTCTATATACCTCTTTCTAAAAGTTACATTATTTAAAACCTTTTCTGTACACGTCGGGAAAATATAACACCGTTGCGATAAAGATAATAAACTACACAACTGATTTAAATATTTGTCGGCTTCTTCAAAACTAACATTGTCATGAAATTCGATAGTGCAATTAGCTAAAACGCCACCTGTTTCTAATGTTTGCATTAGCCACCGGTCATCTTGAGAAAAATTCTCCAACTTTATTTTTACCTTACTTGCCTCCAAATCAAAGTTTAATCCATCACATTGGGATAGTTTTAAATTCGTCATTTTACATACAGCGGAAGATATCAATGGTGATTCGTCGGAATAAATCAACTCAACATAACCATTCGAAAACACATACCCTGAATAAATTCTTCTATTTTCATTGAAAAATATCTGGTGATTGTTAATCGATAAACCTTTTGCTTCGAGCAATACTCCATCTTTAGTATGGCCGTTAAGTGTTATTTGGTCTGTAAATATTTTCTTAAGACTGGGATATAAATCAATCCTTATTTCAAAGCAAATCCTACCTGTATAATGAACCTTAAATTTGAATTCACAAGGAGTTGCTTCTTTGTAACCATTTTCGTAAATATATCCTTCCCCCTCAATTATTTCTCTAATAATCAACCCATCTTCCATTTCTAACCTCTCCCTGCTATGTATCATAACTTCACAAAAACGGATTGAAATCATTATACACCCCCTTAAAAACCCCAACCACGGGGTGAGGGGGGCACCTCGTGGCTGGTTATTGCTATTCTATAACCCATAAATAAATATGTCAAGCAATTTCAGAGGGCTTTTCGGTACTTTTGGATCGTAATTGCCTGACGTTCTCAAGCAGGTCACTCAACCGCCCATCCAGGGAATTGAAGTATATGATCAGTTTGCATTTGCTGCACCGCCCCCTGAAATATTGAAGCTGTGCCCCGCCAACCTCCAACCACCGCTCCCGTCCTACCTGTACTGTTGTGCCAATGATCTCTCCGCATGAGCACCGCAACTGCGTCATGGTTTGTGGTTCCAATTATTCCTCCGTGTGACTTCTATTTCATGCCTTCGTGATCATCTCGTTCTTGTTCGCTTCGTTCCAGGCTCGGACCGCCTCATTGGCGTCCTTCTTGAACAAACGCATGCAGCCGCGCGAGCAGTAGATCATCGCCGTGTACTTGCGAATACGGATCTGAGGCATGCGCCCGCATTTCTTGCAGGGAATTGGATCAGGGATATTCATCACTTCCCTCCCAACACTTCGCAAACATACGACGGCGACGAATCGCACATGATCGCGATCGCCGAAGCCGGCAGCTCCGGCCACTGCTCGCGCGCAGCCAGGATCCGTTCCCGTTTGGCCGGAGCGAACAACCTGGTGAACAATTCCCCGACCGCACCGAGGCGCTCCTGAGAGAGCTTCGCATCCGTCAGCGCCTGATTACGTTCCTTCTCGACTACACGCAATTGGGTACGAGACTCGGATAACTGGACCCGAATCGCGGTCACCTCCGGATCCTCTTCGGATTCGGCTTCGCTGACATTCGAAAGCACCCGGGCGAACAGCAGCGAGACGAACGGCAGCACCGCCCCGAATCCCAACTGGTACACCTGCTGAGGAATCCCCCAGCGGGTGAAGATGGTCAGCTCCCCGCCGAACTCCACGGCATGGGCCAGATTCGCCAGGGCAGAGATCGCCAGGCTGACCAACAGGCCGAGCGAATAGGCGTTCAGGTAACGGTAGTTGAACTTCCGCCAGGCGTTCAGCCGTTTGGGTGTAGTTTCGATATGCCGCGCCAGGCGGTGGGTCAGGACTGCAATAGCCGCTTCGAAGGCAAAGGAAGCTGCCACAGCCACAACTAGCGCCCAAATTCCCCAGGAGGGATCCTCGAATTGGACGAACAGCCAGGCAGTGTGAGGCAGCAGCACGCCAAGCAGGGAGATGTAGATCGCCCAGATGATCTTGGTTGTGCGGCTCATTGGCTGTCCTTAGTTGGCTTCGTATCCTGCAACACCCAAAAATGATCAGGTAAGATATGCTGAACCGGTTCAACAATGATCCCATTGATCACCACTGCCTGCGGGACCGCCTTGATGTTGACCAGGCAGGTATCCGGCTCAAGGTAGGGAAAGCGCTTCTTGAACCTGGCTACCGCCTCAGCGACGCGCTCGATCAGCTCGCCCTCGCGAATGATGTACATCTGTCCTTGCATATCAGTTCTCCTTTTGATTAGCTTCTACTTCTACCGTCTGTGCGCCCACTTCCGGCTCGGTTTTGGTAGAAGTGTTGGTAGAAGTGTTGGTAGAAGTAGCAGTAGAAGTGTTGTCTTCGACGGTCTTCCTGACCAGGTACCAGAAACGTCCTCCGGTTGTGCCATAGATCTCGTTGCAGATCTGGGTGATGGTCTTACCCTGCTGGTGAAGACCAATGATCCTGGATTTGAGGTCCGAGATATCCGGTTGAAGCTGTCCTTTCCCTTCGCCTATCCAGGAGGAGATCGGTAAAGCGACTACCGGCCGGGAGGCCAGGAAGCTCTTGACCTCGTCATCCGAAGGATGGAAGGCCACCCCGCGGATCATGTCGTTGATCAGGCGCACCAGGAACTGATCCTTGCCAAGCTCCTCCGCGCCATATTGCCCAAGCACCGCCTGGGATACTGCACCGGACTTGACGCGGAAGGTCATCACCGCGCAGTTGTCGCGCACCGTGAGGCCTTCGCGCCCCAGCGTGCGGTGCGTGGGATCCGTGGTCGCCACCACCAGCATGAGCCCCAGCTTGCGGCCCTTGCTGGTGATCTGGATGATCGAGCGCCAGATGCGGTCGCGCAGGGCAGGAGATGATTGCCAGGCTAATGCCACCAGCTCGTCGACCACTACCATCACCGGCTCCAGGTCCGGACGGTTGGCGCGCGAGAGCGTGGACACCCCCATCGAGCGCAGCTCATGCGACCGGCGCTCCATCTCCGCAACCACAGCTTCCAGCGCGTCGGCGATCACCGAACCATCGCCCTCCAGTTCTGTGAAGTTGGGATGGGAAGACAGGGAAGTGTAGTCCCCCCCTGCTGCATTCATCGTGACTACACGAAAGCCCGCGGATAACGCGCAGGCAGAGATCGGTAGGATCCCGCAGCGTGATTTTCCAGCCCCGGAGGTGCCGGCAATCATCAGGTGCGGCGTCTCCTCCGGATCCACCCCGATGCCGTGCTCCCCTGCCCCAATGCCCAGCGGCAGGCGCTTGTTGCGCTCGAAGCTCCAGCTGAGCAGACGCTCCCAGTTGGCCTGCTCCGGCAAGATGATCGCCGGCGCGGGCTGCGGCTCTTCTTTCCTGGGCGCCATGAAAGCGGACTGCAGCTGGGGCCTGGCAGAGCCGGACGGCATGGCCTTGAGCGCGTCGATGGCCTGGTCGCGGCGAACGGTATCGGCGTGCATCTGCGGCGGCGCAAGGACCGGGGCATCGATCTGCCCGCCGTCCATCACGCGCATCCAGGGCAGCGGGTTGCGGTTGGGATCATAAGCCAGCTGGCCATTGAAGACCAATACCTTACCCACCTGCTGGACCTTTGACCAGCGCCAGGCGATGAACAAAGCTACCACGGCCATCGCAATGCCGATCGCCCAGGGCGCCACCGCGCTGACCAGGTTGGTTGCCCGTTTCTGTTCCAGCGAAAGCATGGCGCTCTCAGCCTGGATCGATTCGGCAGTGCGTTCCACTCCGGCGATATCTGCCTGGCGCGTGGCGGTTGCCTGGAATGCCTGGGCGGTCTGGGATGTGTACCCTGCCTGCGCGGTTTGCGTGATGATCCAGGCCCGTTCGGTGGCCGTGGCATACGCCTGGGAGGTAGCGATAGCGGATTCCGCCTCTGCTGTCTGCTGGTTGGCCACGGCGATTTCGGTGCGGCGGACGGCCTCAGCTATTCTCCGGCGGTTTTCCTCTTCCGCCGTGGCGGTGGCCTGGCTGTTCAGATATTCCGCTGTGCTTTGAGCGGCCTGGGCGGTGCCGTTGGCGCTGTTGCGCTCGTAGATCTGCTGCACTTCGGTGGCCTGGCGCTGGGCAGTGGCGGTCGCAGCCCGCAGCTGCGCAGTGGCTGTGCGCATGTCGGAAGTAGCGGTGTAGGCAATGGCCTCCGCCTGGCCGGTGGCGGTCGCCCGGCTGACTTCGTCCTGCTGGGTGGCGTGGATGGATGTGCTGGAAATCTGCATGCCGAAGAACGACAGGCCGCACAGCACAACCAGGCCGAGGATAAGAAAGACCATGATCAGGTATTTCATCACCACTCCTCTTCGATTTCTGCAGATCGCCTCGGAGAAGGCAACTGGGACGGCATGCCCCCCGGAATGCTGCGCTGGTTCATGCCTTGCAGCATTTGCAGGGTCTGGAGCTGGATCAACTGCTGGATCGGATCCCCGGGGACCAAAGACGGTGTCTGGGTCACACGGGGAAGGTATGGGCGCGGCTGGTTGAACTGGTTGGTTTGCTCCAGCTGCTGTTGATGGCGGACGCGGGTATAGACCAGGTAGGCAAGCAAGCCGCACAAGGTAACCACTACCAATGCCACCACCAGGCCGAAGAAGAACGAGGAGGTGTTGGCCGCGCCGGCAGCCGCCTGGGCTGCCTTTGCCGTCTCCTGGTTGGCTTTGGCCTGTTCGATCATCGCCTGCGCCTGCATTGCCGGCACGTTGCAGGTTTGCAGCATGGGTAGTGCAAATACCAGCAGCAGGATGAGAGCCAATAAAGCAAATACTTTGTTCACAGTTTCCTCCTTGTCAGGAAAGGCCGCCGGATATCAGGTCAGTAAACAGGGACATTTGTCGTTGTTTCGACATCGTTTTCGGCGATACCCACAAACATTCCACTGTGCTGGACTGAAAATCTGTCGGAACTGTTATTCTTGCGCAAAACCAGCCAGCGTAGAGGTCGTCGTACATCGGCGAAGGTTTTCCGCTGATCAACACCATCCCCTGAACTTGCTTTAGCACTTCTGCCAGACGAACGTGATAAGCATCATCCAGTTCGCACGTGTATGCTTTCTTGCCCCACCGGATCGATCTCGTATGCATCAGATAGGGTGGGTCGATGTAAAACAATGTATCAGGTCGGTCATAGCGAGTGATCACGCGGATCGCATCGTCGTGCTCGATCTGAACATTCTTCAAGCGTTTCACAATCGCCTCAAGATGTTCGATTTGGTTCCAGTCTTCTATTTGGCTGCGTCCCCGTTTGTTACTCACCTGGTAGCGCCAGCCTGTGCGCCACTGGGTGCGGCCGCCACCATGACTTTGCCAGCAGCGCGTGTAGAGCCGACGGGCACGTTCTAAATCGCTCACGCCTTCCGTAGACTCAAAGGCCAGTTTTTGCTCTTCGCGCGAGTATGGAGTCATTTGAATTGCCTGGATTAAAGCGTCTGGTTCTTCGCGTAAAACGCGAAAAAAGTTGACCACTTCTGTATCCAAATCGTTGTAGACCTCAAACAGGCTGGGGATCTTGCGCAGCAGGACGCCCATAGCTCCGCCAAAGGGTTCGACATAGCACAAATGTGGGGGGAATTGAGCGATAATCCACGGTGCCAACCGGAATTTACCTCCAAAATAGCGTAGGACTGGCCTAGTAACCGATGATAATTGCACAGTATCCATGCTATTCCCCATCCTTCCCGCCGCGGAAACCACCCTTGATCGCGCGCACATCCGGGCCGCCGACGATCACTACCTCGCCCTCGCGCATGCGGCTGGCCAGGTAGCCCATCTCGGGCGGCATGTTATCCGGCAGCGTGTTGGTGGCCATGACGGTCAACAGGCTGTCGCGCTCTTCGTAGCGGGTGTTGAGCAGGCGGAAGATGGTCTGCATCGCCCAACCGGTCAGGTTGACCTTATCCAGCTCATCCAGGCACAGCACCCGCGCGCAGCGGTAGCTCTTCACCGCCTGTTCGGCTGCGTTGTCAGTTTCTCCGAAGAGATCCTTGATCTCCTGGAGCAGATCGGGAAGGGTGATATAGCGGCTCATCACCTCGATGTTGCGAAAACCATTCACCAGCGCCTTGAGCAGGTGCGTCTTGCCCACCCCGTATTCCTCGCTGGCGAAGGTAACAAAACCGCAGGCCTCGCGGTTCATGCCCAGCACCCGGCGGGCAATCTCCAACGCCGGCGCTTTGGCCACAAAGGTGCCTCTGGCGCTGAAATCCTCCAGGCTGACGTACAGATCATTCCCCGAAAGGCCGCTGTTGCGCTCCAGGAAGAGCCGGTTATGGCCAGACTTACAAACCGGACACCAGGCCACTTTCATCTCGCCCAGGTACCAGCCTTTCTTGGGGTAATCCAGCCACTTGCACTTGCCTTTCGGGTACTGGAACGGGCCTTCGCTGATCACGTAGACGGCCATGATCTCCGTCCCGCCGCAGTTCGGGCACAGGTTTGGGTAGAAATGATCCGGACTGAGCGGTATCGCTTTGGGATCGCTGCGGTAGATATCAAACTCGGCCGGCCAGACGCGCTGGAACACCGAAACAGTCCGGGGAGGATCCACCGGGGCGGGTTTTGCGTCGATCTTGGCGATCATCGCCCGCAGGGACTCCCTGACAGAGGTGGTATGGTTGTCGATCATGGCACCAAATCCTTTCGCATCTGGGCGATCTGCTCAGGGCTGTAGGTGGACAGACCGGAACGGGTCTTTCCGCCGGGCAGGTCCGCCGTACGTTTGGGATCCTCCAGCGCCCATTCCAGCCAGCCGGAAGAAAGGCGGTTATACGGCTTGCCGTTCTTGCCGCGGGTGGTGCACCAGCGGGTGTAGGCCGCCTTAAGATGCTCCACCAGAGCCTTTTCCTCCGGATAACGGGAACGAAGCGGGATGATCATCTGGTTGGCCACCTCGCGGATGCTCGAGGGGATGGTGGTAAAGCCGGTAACAAGGCAGTAGATACGCTCGACAAAGGCCTCATCGGGAATATCCCCGAAGTGAGCCAGCCCCGCAGCGGTGGCAGACGGGCTTGGGATGGGTTTTACGCCATTCTCCACAGGCGCAGCGCGCGCGGTTTTTGGCGCTTCTTCTTCTCTCTCTTTATCTGATTCTGATTCTTCTTCTCCTTCTTCTTCTGGTAACGATGCGTTACGCGGTTCGTTACAGGTTTGCGTAACGGGGTCGTAACGGTTCGTTACGGTCGCGTTACGCGTTTCGTTGCGCCGGAAGCGGCTTTGGCGCTCAGCTGCCGAGTCCGCGTCTTGTTCTTCTGCAAATCCGACCAGTTTCCAACCATCCGGCATTTGGGTCACTACCCCGATTTGGGCAAGCTCCACTAGGTTTTCTGTGAGGCGCTCCTCGCCAACCCTCAACTCCCAGGCCACATCCACTACGGGCGGTAGCATCCCGCCATTGTTGACTTTTCCTGCCAGCATTCGCAGTTCCATTAACCGACGCCACAGATAATCCGGCAGCATCGCGATCTGCCGGTCGTAGATATAATCCACCGGCTGCTTGATCCAATACTTCGCAGCCATGACGGTCAGCTCCATAACCGGTTCTGCACCGCGCGTTGAGGCTCTTTCGGAGCTTGAGCCGGGATATGCGCCTGGCGCAGGGAACGGATCACATCGCCCAGATTGCGGTGACGCGCTTCCATCTCCGCCACACAGGCATCCAGTTCATCTTTGGTGGCAGCCAGCCAGCGGCCGGCCTTGCCGGATTCGCTCAGCACCGGCACGCGGTGATCACGGCGCAGGGTCTCAATCGCCTCGCGGATCTGGCGCTCGGTGGTGGTGGTGTACTTGCCCAGCACGCGGACAGCCAGCGCTTCGAGGGTGATCTTGTTCTCCTCGCCGATATGCCCGCCAGAGGCCAGGCAGTCGAAGACGCGGTATTCCAGGCCTTCTTCCATCGTGTCGAGGATGTTCTGGTAAAAAGAAGTGATACTCATGCTGCAGCTCCTTCGTGCGCGATCCTGGCCGCCGGCATGATGCGGTATTTGCGCTGCACTTCGCGCCACCAGGCGCCGCACTGCGGGCAGGAATGGAGGTGCTCCTGCATCTTCTGCTTGATCTGCTCGGTGGAAATGTTGTCGCGCGCGCACAGCTTCTCGTACATTTCCCAATATCCGTTACAACGTTGTGACATAGGACTCCTTTCGGTTGATAAGGTCTTCCTTCGGCCTGGCCGGAGCCTACCCGGCCAGGCCTTGAGAGGAAGGAGGAAGAAGATGGCTAGAAGAGCGGAGCGTTCTCCGTCTCGGGGGTCAGTTCGGGTTGGGCGCCGCCGGCTCTGTCGATCTCGGCGATGATGGCGTTGGCCTCGGCTGCGGCCTGGGAGGAGGGCATCCAGGCGCCGCCGCTGTCTTTGGCCGGGTTGAGCCACAGGTACAGGGCGATCAGAAAGTGATCGGGGATCTCGCGGATGGAGCCGTGGCCGGTGAGGAACTTCTGGAGCTGGTGGCGTTTGCCTTTGGCATCCCCGGCGGCGAAGCACATCTCCAGCACCGGAGCGATCACGCCGCGCTTGCCGTCGCTGATCGGCTTACCGCTGTATTGCGCGGCGGTCTTGTTGATGAAGTTCAGCACGGCCGCGGGGGCGCGGTGGATAGGCGCCTGGCCGTTTCCATTGCCGTTGACAGGCTGAGCGGGCTGGGTGGGTTGGCCCGGTTGGGCAGGCGCGGCCGGTTGGGCTTCCGCGGTGGGCTGGGTTGCATTTGGCTGCCTGCGCTCCCAGCGGACAAAGAGGCGCTTGGGGTGCTTCTTGTCGTTATCGCCTTCGTACTTGGGGTTGGCCTTCCACACCACCGAGACGCCGTTGACCGCGCGCACATATTTGCGGTCTTTGTCCGGGTTCTTGCCGCGCTCGATCGGCACATCGCCGTCGTAGAGCGGCAGATCGGTTACCGGGTGGCCAAAGGCGGCCTGGAAGGTTTCCAGGTCGTCCTGGTCGTCGTGATAGACGCACACGGTGCGGAAGTTGCCGCCGGTGTACACGTCCACCAGCTGGGAGGCGGTGCCGTCGTCGTTGCGCTTTTCGCGCCGGCAGAGGTGGGTCACTTTCTCCAATGTTTCGCCCTGCTCGAGGCCGGCCACACTGGCTGCCCAGCCGGCCTGGATGTAGGCATCCACGGAGCGGTACATGGACTGGGCAACGTCGAGGGTGATGGTCTCGAACATCGGCACCGGCAGGCTGACCTGCACGCCGCAGGCATGGTACAGTTTGACATATCCAAAATGTTGTTCTTCGTTCATGGTGGGTTCTCCTTCCTAGAACGGGATCTCTTCCGAGGGGTTGTCTCGGGGATCAACAGCCCGGTGGGCGTCGTAGATGGGTTGTCCGCAATCCGGACAGTACAGCAGGTCTTCCCAGTCCGGGCCGCTTTCGGCAAAGATGCTGCCCGGGTGGATGATGCGCGTGACCACTTCGGCGTTGGCGTGGGGGCAGCGCGGGCGGCTGCCATAGGACTGGCCGGCAGGTTTCCGGTTTTCTTCGCAGGTCACTTGAATTTTTAGAACGTCCATGCTATACTCCAGATGACGATTTCCCAGTCGTTGCGATACCCCGGGTTGCGGCCGGGGTTTCGCGCTTAAAAGGGCTCTTCCTGCTGCAAAGCAGGGAAATACACGCCGCACATGCGGCGATACAATTGAACGGTGAGGCAGATGTCGTTGGCCACGTACGCGCGCAGGGTGGCTTCGTCCATCCCGGCCACCTGGCTGCCTTCCAGTTCAGGCAAGGGGTTGTGCAGTCCGAAGCGTTTGGCCACCCACTTGAGGCCTTTGCCCGGCCCCCAGTTGTAGAGGACCGCATACAGATCCACGATCGGGTCGGTGCGGTAGCGGGCCAGGTTGGGGATGGCGGCCACACGCACGCCCAGATCCATGCTGCGGTGGAGCAGGAAGGGCAGGTCGAAGGCAAGGATGTTGTAGCCGCAGCAGCGCCCCATGACCTTATAGCCGGAGAGCACGCTCCAGAAATCGTCCAGCAGGTCGGTTTCACTGTAATCGGGGGCGGTGCTGCGCACCACGGTCTCGCCATCCAGGCCGATGCGCCAGGCGATGGCGCGCACGGCGCCCAGGTCAGGATCCAGGGCAGCCATTGCGAGCTGCTCAGCGGCTTTCTCGGCCACGTAGGCGGCGATCTTCTCGGGATCCTTGTAGTTGGCCGGCGGTTTGACCTGGATGAAGTCCTGCGCCTGCGGATGGGCGGTGGTTTCGATATCGAAAAAGAGGATATTGTTGGGGTTCATGATTATCCTTTGGGGCAGCCGTTGGGATGGGTGCCCAGCTCGAGCGCCTGGCCCAGGTCGGCCAGGGAGACGATCTCGACGGTTTCCTGCTGGCGGCATTTTGAGCAGGCGCGGATCAGGCCGAGGTGGGCAATGGTGGTCTTTTCATCCACGACGCGCTTGATCAGGCAAAATTCCCAGCGGAACCAGACATCGAGCAGGACCACGGTGTTGGTCTGGGGGTGCAGTTCAAAATCCAGCTGCTGCCCCGGCAGAAGGTGGTGCAGGCGTTCCAGGATGGCCTGGCGGTCGCGCATCCGTTCGTCTGCGCTGTTGAGGGCAAAGGAGGATTTGAGTTCATCCTTTTCCTTTTGGTAGGCTTTGCGCGCCAGGGATTCGAGGGTGATGAAGGGGGTGTTCATGGGCTATCCCTGGAAGGCGGTGTACAGTTCGGCATTGAGGGATTGGCGCGGGCTGCGCTCCGCGGCGGCATCCATGTTCAGGCTGGCCAGGCCCAGCTCCGGCTCGCAGGCGGCGGATTTGGCGATGACGAGCAGCATCTGGGCGGCTTCGATGGGATCTTCCAGCTCGCCGATGCCGGCGGTCAGTTCGAGGGTGGTGTTGCGTTCCTGGACGGTGGCTTTGATCTGGGTGATTTGCATGGGATCTCCTTTCTGGATTAGCGGACTTTGGATAGGGTTTCGATGATGTGGTGCAGGCGGATGGTCAGGTTGGTCATGGTTTGCAGCAGTTCTTCGCGGGAGACGTTGCTGCGGCGGATGGCTTTGACGATCTCTTTCATGCCCAGGGCAGCTTCGGCGATGGCGTCGTCGCGGGCCCAGGCGGCGTTATTGGGCCAGGCCCGCTGTTTCGTCATCGTGCACCTCGGACAGACGCGTGATGAACTGGCGGGAGAGCTGTTCGGCGCGTTCGCGCTCGCGGATGGCGCGCCAGATGTCGCCGAGGATCATGGGCAGGCCGGAGCAGGCAAAGGCCAGGCCGATGAACAGGGCGGATTCCAGCCCGACGACGGGGATGGCGGCGATGAGTGTGACGGAGACGCCGATCACCACCAGCAGGGCGGTATAGCCGCGCTGGCGGATGCCCAGCCAGGCGACGAAGAGGTTGAAGAGGATGCCGAAGAGCAGCAGCCCGATCAGTACCGGAAGGATGACGGAAGGTTGCCCGTTCAGCATGCCGGCCTCTCTTCCACTACACTGGTGTTGTGCAGGGCGGCTTCTACCAGTTGGCAGGGTTCGGTCTGGCCGGAGGCGTAGGCCTGGCGGATGGCGCGCAGGGCGCTCACCCAGCGGCGGTCGTCCCACTGGGTGCCGTCATCGGGGATGGTGCTGACGACCAGGCTGTACAGGTTGCGGCCGAGCAGCTGGCGCAGGCGGTTGGATTCGATGGTGAAGGTGACGCGCCAGTATCCGGGCGTGGAGGGATTGGCGGGCATGGGTTTATTCCTTTTCTGTGAGGGTAAGTACGGCATGGGCATCCTGAACTTCGGCAACGATCAGCTCGCGCAGCAGTTCGCGGCCGGCGGTGCGCCATTCGTGCAGGCTGGTGAGGTGCGCGCGCGCCCAGGCTTCGTAGCGTTCCCTGCCCAGGCGGGTGGCCAGTTCATAATGCAGGTCGTTGTCGGCTTCGTTCTGAGCGTCCCGCAGCTCCTGGATGGCTTCCCATTGAGCGGTGCGGCGGATGCCGCCGTTGTTGACGGCGCGGCCTCTCATTTGGAGCCCCGCATTCCGGCCCAGGCAGCGATGCCGCCGATGGCCCAGATGATGAGTGATACGATGATGATTTCCCAGTTCATGTCCATTGCTCCTTGTTCCTGGCTATTTGTGACGCCGGCGTGCGGCGGCGGCCTGGTTGATCAGCTGCGCGATGCGCCGGGATGGGTCGCTGCCGGCGCGGCGGCAGAGGATCTCCAGGTTGGCTTTGGTGCTCTCATCCATGACGATGGCTACCAGCCAGCGGTCGGGGGCGATGCGCACCGCGGTGGCGGGCTGTTTGGCGGAGACCGTCTCGCGGATCTGCTCGAACAGGCGGGCGGCTGCTTCGCTTGGGGGCTGCTCTGCCTGCGAGAGGACTTTCGGCTGGGCGGCGTTTTCGATCGTGGTCACCATTTCTTGGGCGGCGGCGGCAAACCCCGCATCGATGATCTCGCTGATGGTTTTGGCGCGATTCTTCTCAAGGCTCTCCATGTGTCCTCCCTATTTCTCTTGCATGCGTTGTATGATGGCGGCGTGAGCTGCGAGATTCATGGCTTTGGTGATCTGCTCGCCGGCTTCGGCGGGCGTGGTGGATTGCGCGGGCGAAGACTGCAAAGCCCTCCCCTCCCATGCCCGGGCAATCGCCCAATCGATAAGGTCCCCCTTGCTTCGGAATGTTTCACGACAGAGCTGTTCGATGTGCTCTACTGTTTCAGGCAACAGTCGGAAATTTACTTGGATTGTTTCAGCCATTTGACCTCCATATCAATATTTCATGTCTATAGACATATTTTATGTCTTTAAGCATGAATTGTCAATAGCGAATACTATTTATTGCTACAGATTGCTATAATGAATATGATGGAATTCTGGGAATGGATGACTAAGAAATATATAGAATGGCGAGCGGATTCTCGACGCACAATCAGTGAATTCGCGAAGTATGTCGGTGTATCTCAACCGGTCATGTCGGATTGGATGAAGCGAGACGGAAAGAAGCCAGGGGCCAAGAATGTTTCTTTAATCGCCTCTAAGTTGGGCATAGAAGTGTACGATATTCTTGCGCTTCCCCGCCCTCAAACAGCCGTCGATCCCCAAACCCAGGAGCTGATCAAACTGATGGAAAAACTGCCGCCGGATCAGCGCGAAAAGGTGGCCAGCTTCATTCGCGCACTCTATGAAAAGGAACAAGGAAGCGGGGAAATCAATGCTGCCTCAGGAATGGCTCCGATTAAAAAATAAACGGGCGGCCATCTGGTACGCCCGTTTTATTGTCTTTCAATTTCAACTCTCGCGCATGCCGCTGGTGCTCAATATCGCGGTCAATACCGTCGCGTTCTCCGCGATGTTGTTGTGCGTGTTCCCAAAGACCACGCTGGCCGCGCTGGCAGCCATCGGCGGCGGGCTTTCGCTCGCGCTTTCTAATCTCTTCCTCCAGTCGTTCGTCCGCTGGATGGCCGGGAATTTCTCCGGCCGCGGTGATGCTGGGGCCGGCTCTTCCAGGCCCCCGGATGATCTTTCCACCCCCACCACCCTGCTGACGCTGTTGTTCACGGCCGGCTGCACTTATCTCCCTGGCCTGCTGAACATCCCCCTGGTCACAGCCTCGGCACTGATCGCTCTCTCCCTGCTGGCGGCGCTGTACGTGGCGCTCTCGAAGAAGTTCAACTGGAGCGCGATCGCGCCCTACGCGGCGCGGGTGGCGGTGATCGGTCTGCTGGCGGCGCTGATGACGCTGGCGCTGCCCGGCAAGGAGGTGAATATCTTCTTCACCTATGCTTACCTGACCGCGGCGCTGTATGTGTTCCTGAACGGGATCCTGCAGATGGCCGCGCTGACATACCGCACGGGGGTCGAGGTGGTGAGGGTGAGAGGGTAGGACTATGACATTAACCACGAAGAAAGAAAAGATTTTTGAAAAAGGGTTTCTAGTAAACGAAACTAATTTACGGAAAATTTATCAAACGATATCCGAAAAAGTCAAAGATTGCGAAGAAACACCTCCCCCGATTAAATTCACCGTTAATCGAAGCAATAATTCCGACTTTGAAACTAACGATGTAGAACAAGTAATTGCCGAAAACAATTATGAGACTGAAGCAATAACTAAAATAAATATATCGTGGCATTCGAGCTACCAATGTAAGGACGATCTGTTTATTTTAATTACCGTTGGTTCCGAAAGAGTAACTCTATTTGTAGATGGAGACAATAAATCTATTGTCAATTCGCTAAATGAAGATTTAGTTCAGTTCATTCAAAATGAAATTTGCACACTAAGAAAGGCGCCCGCTACCTTCACAATACCAATAATTTACTATTTCATACTGGTTTTATTGATCGGTTCCGTGGTGTTTCTTATCGCATATTATTTGCTCAATCCACCCACTACCAATCCGAAGTATCAAGAAATACAACAGATTTTAACTACTGGTTCAGTAGAAGAAAAAGTGGATTTTTTGTTGAATTTAAAAGCCAAAGAATATATATCTGAACAGCAAAAAAATATTTCTTCGATTTTTGGACCATTACTCTTCGCGTTCATCATTCTCCTTGCCTTTGTAGAAGATAAAATCAGGGCCGGGTATAGAAAATTGTATCCAACAGCTGTTTTTGAAATCGGAAAAGGAATTGAACGGTATAAGAGGATTAAGGATCTTCGAGAAAAATTGATCTGGGGTGGTGCTTTTGCTTTATTGATAGCCATAATTAGCGGAGTGGTCGTTGCGATGATAACCAAATAATCATCTAGATTTCGAGGTATAGAAAAGAGTAGGGAATGAATCTAAATGAATTCTTTCACGATGTGGCCAAAAGTTTTGACTTAGAATTTGAGAATTTCGCAAAACAGATCGAACACAACGGAGAAGCTGGCCGAAGTAGAGAGTTTGCCCTTTCTGCGCTCTTAAAGAAATATTTGCCAAAACGCGCCGCTGTAGATACCGGCTTTGTAATAGATGCTACTGGTGGTTGTAGCAAACAAATCGATATAATCATTTACGACCAGACCGTTGGCACAATGTTTGAAGTTAATGGAATAAAATTTTTTCCCTGTGAAACTGTGCTTGCGGTCGGCGAAGTAAAAACCCGAATTGACAATTCTGCGACATTGGATGATGCGTTAGACAAGATCAAATCAGTTAAATCTCTGGATAGGCTTAACCGCGGAAATAATAGGCTCAGCACTGGATCAGGGATTACGAGCAGTAATATTCAAGATTTTATGCCGGTATTGAATCACAAAGATCAAATATTTGGTTTCATTTTTACTGGACATTGTATGACTGAGGCAAATATAACAAAGCAACTTCGGACGTTCATGAATAATAACTCAAGAATATTGTGGCCAAATTTATTTTGCAGTTATAAACAATTCCTAATATCATATTACTCTTCCGGTAGATTAACTTCATCGGCGATGGATGCTCAACAACTTTATATTACCAACGGGTCGGAAATGGAGGAAAACAACCTGGTTTTATTATTCTATGCAATCTTATCCACTTTTATTGAAAGTGCTCATATCGCTTTTCCTCAACTATTTCATTATTTAGATATCCCAGCCTCATCGATCCATCTCTCCAATCTAAAAGAATAATTATTTTAGTTGATTTTGCTGTTTATTATTGGTAGTTGTAAGGAGAGTAATGTTGGATCATCAACCCAATGAGAATTGGGGGTTAGTATCAAAGGAGAATCATGAAAACCATAAGTTGGATAAAGTGTCAGAATGAGACGTGGTGTCCGTTTTGGAATGTCGATCTCTCAAACAATCATTTCGACAATCTGGAAGGTGTTTACATTTTATGGGTTGGCGAGACTGTTCTATATATTGGTCAAGGCGTCATCAAAGATAGATTATATGCCCACCGCTCGGAACCTCAATTTGCCGTATATAAATCGCACGATGTCCGAGCGACATGGGCGCATGTTAGCCTATTCGAGAGAAGTGGCGTAGAGAAATACTTAGGAGGACGTCTCAATCCAAAAATAGGACAGATTTATCCCGAAAATGTGAACTCTATACCCGTAAATTTGCCCTGGTCCTAAACAATTGTGGTTGGTATAAAACTCATTACCAGCAAAACAATCACGTCCACCGCAAGCAGGATCGCCGAAGTGGTCACCAGACGAACCTTCTTCACCACAATCGGCTGATTACACTCGATTGCTTTTAGATAAGCGCTGAGCTGCATTGCCAACCTATCCGCCTCTGGCTTGCATAGCGAATCAGTAAGAATTTGATAATCTCTCGGAAACGGTTGGACCATCGCCACCGGACGCATGCCCTGGATGGTTACGACCACAAAAGCCAAGTAAAGCAATCCACTACCAATCAAGCCGGCAATATACCAAGTGGAATAAACCGGATCGACAGATAAGAACGCGGCGCGAACAGCGGTGATCAAGGCGATCAAGATACTTAGCGCACTAAAAAAGGTCTGGGCGGTCCCGCGCAAATTTACCAGCGAATCTTCCTGATCTTTCATAACTTTCTTCATCTCTTCAATTGCAGATGTCAAACCCGATGTTGTGTCACTCATACTATTCCTCCGGAGGTAAAAATGTTCAAAAACGATAATCCTGGTGGTTCTGGCGGCTCTGGCAGCCAGGGTGGCGGAACGAATAATCCAGCCCCCACTACTCCAACCCGCCCCAGTCCGCCCACGGTTACCACAGCCTCACCAGACTCTGTCAAATCGACAGACCCGAGCAAGATTGAAAAGCGAGCATGATTTTATTGTAAACCTTTTGAGATGAAAATTAAAGCCCTTAGGGCACGACGCTTTAGTGCGGAGCAGGATAGCCTTAGCAGAGACTCTCGTGGCCGGAAACGGCGGAAAGGAGTCTAAACTATGGGTGAAAAAGTGCAGCGTTGAAAATTCACACGGATACCACATTGAAGTCTATAATTTCGATAACAAAAATACTCTGTACAGATTTCAGATTGAATATTCGTATGAAACATACCTTGCAAACATATTCCGATAATCCGGCTCAATGCGCCCGTCCAAGCGACTAGAACGAATAAATAATCTCATAAAGGAGCACGCCAATGAGAAAACTAAAATTGCAGGTTCAGATAACCGTCGACGGCTTCATCGCCGGCCCGAATGGCGAAATGGATTGGACGGTCAGGGATTGGGACGTTGAGCTCAAACACTACGTGGGAGAAATCACCAGGCCGGTGGATTGCATCGTTCTCGGGAGGAAGCTCGCCCAGGGCTTCATCCCCTACTGGGCCTCCCATCCTGAACAAGAAGGCGCAGAGAAATTCAACAGCACCCCGAAGGTCGTATTCACCAAGACCCTCGAGGAATCCATCTGGCCGGATACCACGCTGGCAAAAGGCGACCTTGTGGAAGAGATCACTAGGCTAAAGACGATGGACGGAAAAGATATCATTGCCTATGGCGGCGCTTCCTTTGTCTCGGCGTTGATCAAGCACGGACTGATCGACGAATACCACTTTTTCGTCAACCCCGTCGCGATCGGAACCGGGCTGCCGATTTTCAGGGAGCTGGATACCCGCCTGAGCTTATCATTGGTCAATGCAACCACTTTTGCCTGCGGGATCGTGGTGCTTAAATATCGGTCGAATTAATGATTCGAGCAATTCCCAGGAATAAACAATTGCATTTTGCTACGATTGGGTATATTATGTCTATACATAATTTCATAACCCGCGATTTTTACGTCGCAGGGGGAAAGAGGAAGAAACGAAGAGATAGTGTTTTACCAAACCCACACGTTGAACAAGAATTTCACACGGTAAAGACAATTGAATAGATGCAGGACCAGGCGGATTGAATAAGCCTGTTTATTATTGGTAGATGTGAAGAGCGCAAGGTCGGATCATCAACCCAATGAGAGTTGGGGGAAATGAAAAGAGTGTAACAAAGGTCATATCTGGGGGATTCACTCACCCAGTTCGATCATGGAGGTTACTGTGGCTCATCAAATCCTGTGCATTAATAAGGATGACCGCCTTTCCATATACGAAAGGATCACGCACATCGGGGGAAGAGACGGAAATGGCACCCGGTGGAAAATAACCCAGAAGGAAGCCATCGACGGCATAGAAACCGGAAAATGGGCATTCTATGTATCGCGTGACAGAAAACCGGTAAATGTGATTGTCGCTACAAGCCGTTTTGGTCACAAATATCTAAAAACCGAAGCCGACGGCGAGGAACCAAACAATCTACTAAGCCTGCCTGAATGTCCATGAAATAGTACGTCACCCCCAGATATGATTTTTCTCCAACCATGAAAAAAACAATTCTATTCCTGATCATCGCTATTGTCATTCTTCTGGCGCTGTTTTCCGGTCAGTCTAAAAATTCCAACCCGGAAGCCACAAGAGTCCGAATGTCTGATACGCCCAGGCCTACTTACACCAGTTCTTTCACACCAACGAAAACGAATTTACCTACGAAGACCAAAACAGCAACGTACACACCGACCCCGATATCGCTTGCCTGCGCCAATATCCAGGATCTCTATGTTCGGAGCACACCATCTTATGACGCTAAAGTCATATCCTACATGAATCTGAACGATTGCATGCCGATATTGATACGGAGCGAAGACAATAAATTTGTGTATACCGAACGCGGATGGCTGGATGTGGATTATATTTCTTTTTCTTCGGCATTATCTTGGAATCCGAGCCCAACGCCGGTTAGATCCCCCACACCAAAATTGGTAATCACCTCCAGGGCTGTAAACCCAATACATCCCGCATTTACACCCACGCCAGGATCTGTTAGCGGAAATTGCGACCCTTCTTATCCGGATGTGTGCATACCACCCAAACCGCCTGATTTGGATTGTAAAGATATTCCTTTTCGTCATTTTCGCGTCCTGCCCCCCGACCCACATAATTTTGATGGCAATCATGATGGATGGGGGTGCGAGTCGTAACGGTAATCTCAAACGAACAAACAGGATGAGATAATAATGAAATTTTCAGAGTTTTTCAAAATTCATAAAACGTCAGAAGATGGCTGGTTCGATCCAATTTTATCAGTTGACACACCTCTTTTTGTAGATCCATTTCTAATTTTTGCGCATGAATATGGCATCTTTTCGGGCAGTCACGATGAATTGATCCGCTTCTTCGATTGTGTTTTTCATCTTATTGCCAGATCAAAAGGGAATAAAGAGTCTCCAAATTGGATCCGAAGTTTGGGATTGCTCCATTTTCGCGAAGTCCAAGAACTGTGTCTGGGATATGTTTCTTCGGGTACAAAAGGTTCGGGCTCTGGAACGGGCCTGGGGAATATTTTTGCAGAAGCGATGTGGGAAGCCATAAGAGCCGGTCTTCGAGAAATCCAACACTTCGAGGAAATCTGTATTTTGCGAAGCGGTTTTGGAGCCGATCGAATTAGCGATATGACCGCAACGATTCTTAGGCATCGTTTAGCCACCTATACATTGGATATATGTCAAAAACATGGCGTTCCTACTCGAGAAGTTCGGTATAGTGATGGGAAGTTTGATATTACAAATTCAAGATGGATTCCTCTCATAACCCAATTGCCAATTAACCCATATATAAGAAAGCCAGTCATTCTTGTCCCACAACGTTATTTACGAGATTTACCAACCATTAATACAGGAACATTCTGGGATTTTTGTTTCGACTACGAAAATGAAACGCTGAGGCAAGAGTTCTCTAATGAGGTAACCCGTCATGTAAATAAAGAAACGATCGTAGAATTCGCTCAAAATCACCCCAATCTTCGAAAACGGTACATTGAATTCACAGAAAATAATCCTCAACAGCCTTACAACATTTCCGAAGATCCTCAAATGCTCCAGAGTTGGTACGACACCACTAAGAAATATAGTTTAGAACACCCTCAACCATTAGTTATTTCCTCGTCACAGGAATTTAAGACGGCTATCACTTTTTTTGTAGAACAATTTAAGCATTATATTGAGCAAAATGGGGGATGGGCGCTTTTATGGAATGACAATGGTCGGCATAGGTCCGAACGAATTTGTCAAAGTCTATTGCTGGGACTAGTTATGAACTATTGCCAGGCTAATAATATTGATATAGCTAAGGAAAGTGATATTGGACGAGGCCCCGTAGATTTTAAATTGTCTCAAGGGTATGGATACAGAGCATTACTGGAGTTAAAGTTAGCGAGTAGCTCGAGGTTCAGGGATGGTTTCGAGAGTCAACTCCCGTGTTATCTCGATGCAGAAAAAACAAAGTTGGGATTTTTTATTGTCATTATGTTTTCCGACAGCGATGCCGAAAAAGCTAAAGACATTTCCAGCCTCGTGGAACAGGCTACAAGCCCATTAGGTTATGATGTTAGGGCAATTATTATTGATGCAAGAAAACCTATTTCCGCTTCAAAATTACATTCAGAATCTACAACAACAAGAAAGGAAAAATAATATGGCAGCCAAATTGCACACTTTTTTCTTTGGAAGAATAGGAATAATCTCAGGCTTAGAAGAACCCAAATCTGATTTTCTCTATAAGGCCGTTACCTCCAATGTATCTCATAGAGAAGAGACAGAATATGAATATTCTATTTTCGATGGTGATCGAGTCAACTTGAATACTGAGGAGTTTATTGTCGGGAAATTATTAAAATATAAAACCTTACCCGAGGAAACTTTTGACAAAACGCTTCATCAAATCACGACCAGTTTTGTAAAAGACGAGATTGTTGGTAAATCAGACTTTGTCATTCATGTGGTAAGCGGGATTATCGCATATCGCCCAATTTCCGGCCGAATAAGCGATAAACAATTTAGAAGAATCTTTAGTAGGTTAATTGAAGCCGCTTATCACAACTTCTTTATTAGCATTTCTGTTGAGGCAATAAACGAAGATTCTTCGATCGAGGAACAGATAAAAGAATTTAAGAAAATATATTCGGTAACTATCAATGTGCATCCATCAAATCCTAATAGTAGAGATTCTTGGGAGCAACTAGATAAAAGGTTACAGAATTTGGAAGCAAGCCAACTATCTGAAACTATAACCGGAGGCCCTGGAGGATTAAATTATGAGAGGTTATTGAGGGATGAAGCATATCAAGGTATCAGAATGGCAGCAGATGGTTATGGCTTTGCCAGTATTTCTGGCAAGAACCTCCAAGACAGAGATGTTAAAATTAGCACTGAAGAAAACCCCGTTCAAGTTGGCGCTATAATAGATAATAATAGCCCAAACTTAATCAAGCAATTATTAAAAACTTTCCAGCATATCATAAATCGCAATGGCCGAAAACAATAACTTCTCCAATTCGACAATTCACAAAATAGTAATTTCGTGGGATTTCGCTTTAGGCATTCTTGTAGCGGTTTTATTCTTTGGAATTGGCCCGGAAGAAATCAATTATAAGATCAGCAATGAAATTTTTAGCGTAGTAATATCCACATTATCAATAATATTTTCGGTTTTTTTTGCTGCGCTAGCTGTACTAATTTCTTCAGGGGACGATGCATTTATTATTTTTCTGGAAGATGTGGGATTGTATAAAGAGATAATCTGGTATTTCAGATACACTCTTTTCATTCTCTTTTTTGTCCTCCTTATATCTATATTCCTATTTGTAACAACTCTCTTCCAAGCGGATTTGATCCAACCGGGAATTTATCCAAAATATCTAATCGGAGTGTATCTCGGATTGGTTGGTTATGCTTTGTTTTGCTCAATTAACTCTGCAATTGATTCAATCAAGTACGCGCAAGCTCGAAGCAAATTCCTTCAAATTAAACGAAAACTAAAAACTGAAACAAACAAAGATCCTACGCAAAGCTTAGAAAATAAAGACAAAAAAACAACATCCTCGCCTCTGATTAAAATGCAGACAACACCGCCTGTTTTAACTCAAACAAAAACATCAGAAACTATTTTATCGCGATACGAAAGCTTGGTTCGATCAACCTCAAACATAATTCGTCCCCCATCCCAAAATCAGTTTTTCGATCCTAATTACAGCAAATGGTCAAAAATTAAACGATTTCTTTACAATTACTCAAACCCTTTCGAGTGGTTAGTGAGGAGTAGCGGCCTCTTCTCCTTTTTTTATCTTCTTTTATATTTCTCAATCATAATACTGTGGTTGTTGGTCGGAACAAATATCCTGTTACTTGAAATTAACAATATTCCATACAAACTTTTTGATACCTCACAACCACTGTCAATTGAAAAATTATTTCCAATTCTGGTTTTGGGATTGGGTATGTTATTTACTCCATCGCCATATATTTATTGGGCTAATTTTATTGCCAGAAAAAGATACCGCCTCGCTGTTCGCATAACATTTACAGCAATCATAATTGCCCTTTCATTGTTCTATGTGCTTTGGATCAGGTTTGACTACTGTTTCTCAAGCTTCTCCTCTCCTTTATTAACTACCCAATTAACTAGAATCGTTATCATAATAATTTTTACCATTATTCCAGGGTTAGTTTCGGGATTGCTGTTGGCGTTCGATATTTGCGCAACTCTCATAGAGAAATCCAAATCTCTACTTAGATATCTTGTTACATATCATACCTCGCCCCTTTTCACCAAATTTATTATCGAATTACAAAGGACCCCAATCTCATCACCTCCCTGGAAAATGACTGACCTTTCATGTTTTGAACTTTCAAATCTTAAAATGATTGCTCAAACAAACCTTGATTCAATTGAAAAAAGAATTACTCCTACTTTGGTCGTTTTCGCTCTAATTGGACTTGTTATAAACATACAGCCATTTATCCAATTTATCAATAATCTTGTTTCTTTCTCGGGAGGTTGGTGGCTCATAGCGACATCCAACAAATATTCTCTTATGATGTTTCTTGAATTCTTCGCAAGCTTTATAATTCTATTCACGGCAACAGCTTTTGTTTTTTTAATGTGCAAACTTCTATCGAATATGTTTAACGATATATTCGCGCAAAGCATAATAATTGAGGCGTGTATAGCCAGTGAATACGAGAAGGCAATCTCTCAACAAAATTCGAACCAGGAAAAACATTCAAATTTTTTGAAAAGAATATTTAAACACCTAGTTCAATGAAATTGTCCCTTATATACTCTAATAATATTTCAGCTACCAAAGCATCCAAAAAAAATCAAATCTGATAATGACAAACTCCCTCACCCCCCAATCCTTCGTCACCAAATGGAAAAAGAACGCGCTCAAAGAGAGCGCCGGCGCTAAAGAGCACTTCCTGGATCTCTGCCACCTGATCGGGCACGCCACCCCGGCCGAGATGGATCCCAGGGGCGAGTTCTTCACCTTCGAAGCCTACGCCACCAAATCCTCCGGCGGCGAGGGCTTTGCGGATGTGTGGTACCGCGACCATTTCGCCTGGGAATACAAGGGCAAGCACGCCAATTTGCAAAAAGCCTATGACCAGCTCCTGCAGTACCGCGAATCGCTGGGCAACCCGCCCATCCTGGTGGTGTGCGACCTGGACACGATCAAGATCCACACCAATTTCACCAACTCGCTCAAGCGCGAAGAGACCATCAGCCTGGACGACCTGCTCAAGCCGGAAAAGCTGGATCTGCTGCGCAAGGTCTTCATCGATCCGGAGGCGCTGCGCTCCAAACAGACCGCCGAGAACGTCACCGAACAGGCTGCGGCGCAGTTCTCGCGCCTGGCCGATCTGATGCGCAAGGACGGCCACCCCGCGCCGGTGATCGCCCATTTCCTGATCCGCCTGCTTTTCTGCCTGTTCGCGGAGGACGCGGGGCTGTTCGATAACCCGCTCTTCACCCGCCTGGTGCATACCTTCCGCAATCACCCGCAGACCTTTGCGGCCCAGCTCTCGCAGCTGTTCCAGGCCATGTCCACTGGCGGCGCGTTTGGCTTCGAGCTGATCAAGCACTTCGACGGCCGCCTGTTCGACGACGCCCAGGTGCTGGAGCTCAACAGCGACGGGATGGAGATCCTCTACCAGGTCAGCCGCCTGGACTGGTCGTCGATCGAGCCGACCATCTTTGGCACGCTCTTCGAGCGCAGCCTGGACCCTTCGAAACGCTCCCAACTGGGCGCGCATTACACCAGCCGGGACGACATCCTGCTGATCATCGAGCCGGTGCTCATGGCGCCCTTGCGCCGCGAATGGGAAGCTATTCAAGTCCAGGCTGCGGAGATCATCCAGCAACGCGACGAAGAGGATAAGAGCAACCGGCGCACACATCACAACAAACTAACCACCCTGCTGCGCGGATTCGCTGACCGCATTGCCGCTGTTAAGATCTTGGATCCGGCTTGCGGCAGCGGCAACTTCCTCTACCTGGCGCTCAGGCGCCTGCTCGATCTAGAGAAGGAAGTTGTCACGTTTGCCGCCCGGAATGAGATCGGGGCTTTCTTCCCCAGCGTCATCCCTGCCCAGCTTTTGGGCATCGAGATCAACGAGTACGCCCACCAACTGGCGCAGGTCTCGGTGCAGATCGGTTATATCCAATGGCTGCGCGACAACGGCTTTGGCATCCCCTCCGAGCCGATCCTCAAGCCGCTGGACGGCATCCGCCATATGGACGCCATCCTGGCTTATGACGCCGAAGGCAAGCCCTGCGAACCCGAGTGGCCGGAAGCGGATGTGATCATCGGCAATCCGCCATTTTTGGGGGATAAGAAAATGCGCTCTGAATTAGGGGATAAGTACGTCTCAGATCTTCGGAATCTCTATATTGATGTTCCGGGAGGTGCCGATCTTGTTACGTACTGGTTTGAACTTGCCCGAAAGGGTATCGAGAAAAAAAGGAATCAAAGGGCAGGGCTAATTTCCACGAATTCGATCAGGACTGGCTCTAACAGAAAGGTGCTAGATAGAATCAAAACCTCTGGTGATATCTTCATGGCTTGGGATGATCGCTCGTGGGTGCTTGACGGGGCAGCAGTTAGGGTATCTATTGTAGGATTTGATTCTGGAAAAGAAACCAAGAAAAGCTTGAATGGAAATCAAGTTAACACAATAAATTCCGATTTAACTTCTCGTGTGGATGTTACATCAGCGAAATCACTCCTAGAAAATGCGGACATATGTTTTCTTGGCATGATGAAGGCTGGGCCTTTTGATATTGATGCAGCGATAGCGAAGCAATTTATGACTGCGCCGATAAATCCAAATGGGCGCAGAAATTCTGATGTGATAAAGAGACGAATGGGGGGACAAGATGTAACAGGAAGAGCTAGAGATGCATGGGTTATAGATTTTGGTGCTGACACATCGATCCATCAGGCTTCCTTTTATGAATTGCCCTTTGAATATGTTAAGCTAAATGTAAAACCAATCCGGGATTTAAATAATAGAAAAAGGACTCGCGAAAGATGGTGGTTATTTGGTGAAACAAGGCCTGGATTGAGAAACGCCATATCAAATTTACATCGATGCATCGTGACTCCAGAAGTAGCAAAATATCGGCTCTTCTCCTGGATGGACACAGATATTGTTCCAGATCATAAACTTCATGTGATTGCTCGTAGCGATGATTATTTTTTTGGAGTACTACATTCTCGCGCCCATGAGGTATGGTCACTGGCTCAGTGTTCATGGATGGGAGTGGGCAACGATCCAAGTTACTCATCCTCGCGCACCTTTGAAACCTTTCCCTTCCCCTGGCCGCCAGGCAAGGAAAACCAGAGCGATCCGCATGTACAAGCCATCGCCGAAGCAGCGCGCGAACTTGTTCAAATGCGCGACAACTGGCTTAATCCAAAAGAGATCAGCGTAGAGGAACTCAGTAAGCGCACTCTGACCAACCTCTACAATCTACGCCCCACCTGGCTTGACCTGGCACACCGCAAGCTGGACCAGGCTGTGTTTGCGGCCTATGGTTGGCCTGAGGATTTGAGCGATGAGGAGATATTAGCTAGGTTGTTGGCGTTGAATCTGGAGCGGGCAAAAGGCGCACAGCAATAACCGCCGCGAGATTGATTTACCAATCTTTTACCCGCATATTTCTTTCTCGAAAGGGAACCCCGGAATATGGAAGATCCATTACTTGCAATGCTCAAAGTGACCCAGGCTATGCTGGAAAGCAAGCAGTTGACCCCCGACGTTTTAAAGAAAATGCTCGGCAATATTTCCCCGCAGCGGGCCAAATACGAACGCCTGTATAAACGCTTGCAGAGCATCCAGTCTGCCGGGCTGGAAAAAGCCTGGACGGTGGAAGCCTGCTGGGAGATCATCCGCGGATTGGGCGTTGCCCCGGGGGAGGAAGAACGTTCCCTGGCCGCCTTGCGCCAGGCCTGGGGCAGCAAAGATACCCGGCGCATCTTTTTTGACCAACTTACCTATGTCGAAGAACGTTTCACCCTCACCTCCTCCGTGGAAGGAAAGATCCGCGCCCAATTGGGAGCCAAAAAGCCTGCCTGGCTGGTGGTTGGGCTGGCGGCGCTGGTCGTGCTGGCGATCATTCTGCTGGCCGCGGGCGGTGGCGGCGCGGCTCCCCAGGCCACGCCCCAGGTCAGCCCTCTCCCCAGTTTAACACCCACCCAATTTGGCCCCACCCTGGCGGCGGCGGTTACCCGCAGCCCCACCCCTGTTCCAGCCACCCGCACCCCCACCCTTCCCCTCAGCGCCACCCCCACGCTGGAAGGCTGGAAGGTCGGCATCATTGGCCGCGTGAGCAACACCAATCTCCTCGCCTGGTCACCGGATGGGAGCATGCTGGCGGTGGGCGAGTATACAAAGCTCAACATCTTCGACGCTGCCACCCTCGAAGTCTTACACGAACTGCATCCCAGCTTCAATGTGCGCAACCTGGCCTGGTCGCCAGACGGCCGCCAAATCGCGGTTGCCGGTGTGGATATTCTCGGCCTGGACGGCAGTGAATTCGTTTCCCCGGCTGAATACGATTATATGCGCGCCATCAGATGGACATCCGACGGAACCTTGCTGCAAGTCATCACCTATAATCAAGGCGACGGGATCGCCGCATACGACCCCAAAAAGGCTTTTTTTGCCACCCCGAACCTGCCCTCGTCAGATGGATTGTTTGATAATGCTTGCGTACTCATTTTTTCGCCGGATGGACGGTACCTGGCCGTGGCGCATGACGCCGCCAATCTCAAGCCGAAAGCGCCGCTGGCCGAAGAAGGCACCTACGTTCTCGATCTGCAAACGGCCCAGGTCATTTTCCATGCCAAAGAATATGGCTGCGTCAAACAAAAAGGCTGGCTGATCTGGTCGGCAGACAGCCAATTTCTGCTGATGATGAATAACGAACTGCTCGAACCGCAAAGTGGACAACTGACCGCTTTCCGGGGCACCACACCGGGGCAGCTTTCGGCGGGCGGCAGCCACGTGGCCTATGTGGATAAAAGCGGGCAGTTGTGGGTAGAGACAATCGGCCAGGGCGCTCCACGCCGCATCAGCCGCGACGGGCAGACCTTTGGCACCCTGGCCTGGTCGCCGCAAGGCAGCAGCCTGGCCGCCTTGTTTGAGGAAGATTCTGGAGGTTACACCAACTATTGGCTGGCGGTCTTTGACTTTGGGGCACCCTAGCCGCTCGGCCTGCACCCGCGCGTGCAGGCCATCGCCGAGGCGGCCCACGAACTGGTCGAAAAGCGCGACAACGCGCTCAAAAGCGGCGGTACGCTGACCGGGCTGTATAAATCAGCGCCCCACCTGGCTTGACCTGGCGCACGACAAGCTGGACCGGGCTGTGTTTGCAGCCTACGGCTGGCCGGATGATCTGAGCGACGAGGTGATCCTGTCCAGACTGCTGGCGTTGAATTTGGAGAGGGCAGTAAAATGAAGATGTTCAAATCTTGAATTATGGATTATTGAGAATTCGTGAATTGATAGAGGAAATATAACTATGGTACGCACTCGTGCATATTCCAGCAAAGAAGAAGCAGCTGAGGCATGGAACACATGGGCTGGCACAATAAAATATATTACTCAAGATCAATATAACCGACTCAATGATTCAATTCAAAGAGATTATCCAATTGAAAACGGTAAATTAAAATTGCCTGACGGCGAAAATGCTTTCGGCGATATAATTGTGGAAGCCAATGGCGAATTTGAATCGCCGTGGCCGAGAATATATCTATCTGATTATGCACACAGTGAACATGGTCTCTACGGTGGGGACACTATGTTTGACGTGTATTTATACAGAGCTAGATGGCGGATGATTGAGAAGGATCACCCTCGACTAAAAAGAATCCTGTTAGATATTTTTCAAAATAACGATCGAGAAAACCTGGTACTTAATAAACAATTGCGAAAGTGGAATAAGGTTCTTAAGGGAACTGGCTTTCCAGCATTCGAAGAAGATGACCTGCGGGGCGTAGACATAAGTGGCCTCACCATCGGTAATAACCATTCGCCAGTTTATCTTCGCAAAGTTGATTTAAGCTATTCCGAATGTCATTTAACCACTATATGCGGAAATCTCTATAATGCCAAATTCATAGGAGCAAAAGGTTGTCAGATAGATTTGCGTAATTGCACTTGTCATGGGGTCGCATTTCAAGGGGCTTATTTCCCACAGGGACTGTTCACCAACGCTGATTGCGGTTATTGCAATTTCGATAGTGCTCTCCTGTCCCACTGCTGTTTTAACGGAGCAAATTGCGCAAGTAGCAATTTTTCTAATGCGTTATTGTGGAGAACTTCATTTTTATCTTTTACAGACATGGAAAAAAATACTACTACCTTCAGTGATCTAACCAATATTATTTGGAACAGCGATACTGGATTTCGCGAAACCGTCTTTAACCAATTCTTGGCTCAACAAAACCCAAAATTATTTAGGCATATTGAAGAAACAACTAAAGCGACCGGCTTCTCCGAAGAGGTTATTTCATCTGTTGAATTAAAGCCAGGAATTTTTGGGGTCTCGATTGACCTCAAGAAATTTCTTGGTGCTATAATTTCTAAGATTAAACAGATCAGGAAGTGATGACCAAATTTATTTTTAGGATTATTTTTCAATTTTTCCGAAAATGAATCGGGCTTATACAATAATCACTTCTCCAGAAAGGAGTTCGGCCGACCAAAAAAAACGACTACATTCCCTTCAAATCTAACGATCACATTATTCGTCCAAAACGACCACATTACACGTCAAGTCAGTTTTCTTAACAAACCCCCAAAACGACCACATTACTCTTCAAAAGTGCTACTAATGTGCACGTTTTGGGGCGGGTAGCTCAGTCGGTTAGAGCGCATCTCTTACACAGATGAGGTCGCAGGTTCGAGCCCTGTTCCGCCCACTTATAGATTAAATCAACTGCCTGGCAGATTCCCCTTGGTATCTGCCAGGCGCTTGCAGTCCCTTGTTCTTATTTATATATTTATTGTATGTCATCCTCGGGACCGTCGATAAGGGCCACCCCCTCGCTTTTTTTCACAAAACCATAATTTTCAGCCATCTTTCGCACCCTCTCCCGGATCACGTTATGGATCTCCGGCCCCCCTTTCACGATGCATTGCTCCCCGTAACTGAGCAGGATGCGTCCAGCTTCCCAATCATTCTCGGAATACCCCGTCACTTCCGCGCAGCCATCCGGCAGCATGGTGATTTGCATATCCATGAAATGCCGGCTAATGCTTCCCCTGGACAGGGGTGGTAATAACAGATAATGAACCACGTGTCGCAATGGGCGGCGCAGCGATTCCGGCACTCTGCTCGGGAACACTTGCAGCGCGTCATCGTCGCAAATATAGCTCAACCTGAAGGTGCGCTGCTCCTCTATGGACCTTTGCGTTCCATCTGCGTGCCGCGCAAAGAAAGGAAAGGCGTCCAGGTACCAGTGCCCATTTCGGAATCGCAGCCGGTGCGCCGCCACCTCGTAATAGCGTAATCCATCCTCGTGCCGCGGGGAACAGGAGTGAAATCCCAGCCGCCGACGCTGGTCGATTGCCCGCTGGATGGTCTTCCACACCCGTTCGCTGATGTGGGAAGGGTCGATCACCGTCAGCAGATCGATCTCCATGCCTGGACGGATCGATTCCAATCTCCGCCGTGTTTCTGGCGGCAGAGACCGTAAAAGGTCGTTTAACAAGGATTGTACCGCCGCCAGTCCCCCTTCTGCCGGGCCTTTAAAGGTCATGACCAAGGTAGCCACCGTCGCCAGGCTGCTTTCCGAAAGATCGATCTGCCCAAATGGGCCTGGATCCTCCAACTGGTAGGTTCGATTGCAGGGATCATAACTGAACTCCACCTGAAGCTCATTGCGCAGATGCTCCCGGTCCCGTTTGAAGGCTCGCTTTCGCGCGCTTTCCTCGCTCGAATAAGCCTGCGGCCCAACCAGCCGGTCCACCTCTTCCATCAGGGTCTCTCCGCTGGCTGGCCCTCTCCGCATACATCGAAGTATAGCCAGGCAGCGCTGAACCACCAACCACAGGCTGCTTGTTTGGTCATCCAGATCTCTTTTCATAGATGCCAGTCCCTCCTCATCGAGGATCGTAGTAAATCGGATTGGATCCCTATGAATCATACATCAGGTACCCCGAATTCGCAACGCTGCTCACCCGCCGACCCTCTTTTTTCACATCTTGACATCCGGGTTTTTCCGCACCATAATCTAATTATCCCTTCCATACAGGTGTCAAATGGCTGTCTCAATTCAAACCCTGAATGAGTCTGCCTCGCGTTTGATCCACAGCGAGGATCCCTCGATCCGTTATCTTGCCTTGCGCCAGCTTTCAGATGCGGCGGATGATGACCCAAATTTGCAGATCGTCCGCCAGCAAGCCCACCAGTCTGGCCCGATCTCGCGCATCCTCGACCATATGCATCCGGATGGGTACTGGGAAGTTCCCGGAGCAGGATATAACCCAAAATACCGCAGCGGCGTCTGGTCACTCATACTCCTTGCTCAATTAGGCGCCCAGGTATCCGAAGATCAGCGGCTTCAACGCGCCTGCTCCTACATGCTTGATCACGCCCTTGCTGCAGGTGGTCAATTCAGCGTCAATGGAGCGCCTTCTGGAACCATTCCCTGCTTGCAGGGTAATCTTCTATGGTCCATAATGGAAATGGGGTATCAGGATCCCCGCCTGCAAGGCGCGATCGAATGGATGGCCCGAAGCGTCACCGGAGACGGTATCGCCCCTGTTGAAGATAAAAATGCCCCCGTGCGCTATTATGCCTACCACTGCGGTCCTGATTTTGCCTGCGGCCCCAATCTGAAAGCTCCCTGCGCCTGGGGAGGGGTCAAGATCCTGTTGGCCTTAGGCAAGATCCCCACTTCTCAACGCACGCCGCTCATCCGACAGGCTATCCACCGGGGAATTGAATTTTGCCTCGGGATTGACCCCGCTGCCGCCGAATATCCCCACGGTGAAGCCCCTCGCCCAAGTCCCAACTGGTGGAAATTTGGCTTTCCGGTTTTCTATATCACCGATCTACTGCAATTGGTGGACGCATTAGCCCGCCTGGGTGCCGGTTCCGATCCACGCCTGTCCCATGCCATTCAACTGATCCTGGACAAAGCGGATCCTAATGGCCAGTGGGCGTTGGAATATGATTACCAGGGGAAAACCTGGGGCAGTTATGGTTCTAAGAAAAGCCCCAACCCCTATGTGACTTTGCGCGCTTTGAGCGCCCTGCGCGCGTGCGGGATTTTATTGGCTCCAATCTCCGCCTGAAACCACCTACAACTTGCCTTGCATCGAGTGAGCGTACCCAGTCAGCTCCACATAACCGTACCCGTTAACTTTCATACCTTTCCGCTCGCCGCTGACCGATACCGCTCCTTCCCAGTACGTAATGGATACACGCAGTTCTTGATCTTCAACCAACGGAGTCACCTCCAGGTTCAAATCTTCGCCCGGCACATGGATCCGCCAATGAGCAGGGTAAACCGCCCCGCTTACGGGACTGGTCCAGGTATCCAGAATTTGAATGCTGGCATCCTCCTGTGTAAGCCTCTGCAAGCTGCCGTCCGGCCGAATCATCAACCCCTGAGAAAACTCGCTTATGCTACCGTCCGTGTTGCGCAAGATTGTCAGCATCAGCTCACTGCCGTCGTCCAGTTGCAGCGCGAACCAATCCCACCCGACCTGATCTTCTTCCAGCGCGCTGGTCGAAAATTCGTGATCCATCCAGATGTCCCCCTCAAGCTGATACGTAGCCCCCTCAATTACCAGGGTTCCTTTGGCATCCAGGCGCGGCATGGAATAATAATACGAAGCATTGCCGGGCTGTCTGCCTTTCTGGCTGTATCCTTCATTTCCCTGCAAAACGACCCCGCCCGCATCTAAGAGATCCAGATTCAGGGTCATCTGGCCTTCCGCGGCATTCAAACGGTATTCTTTGTCAGCAGTCTGCTCCACCAACCAGTCAAGCAGCCAAACTTTCAACCCGTTTTCGGCCTGCGCCCCGGCTAATCCGGCTGCGCCTCGTTGTAATCTTTCATAATACTTAAAGCTTCCCGCTTCCACGTCTGTGATCGTGAAGTGTGCCATATATACCTGGTCGGCTGCCCAAACCGAACTTCGCAGCGCTTCCAAAGATGGAGGCTGCAATCCTCGTCGAAAGAAAGTTAATTGAAATCCAAATCTCCGGCCTTCTTTGGTGTTCAAATTGCCGGTGTAATACCACCATTCTGTCTGAAATTCCGCATGTGCGCCGTGATCCCGCGGAAATTCAAAGTTCCACCCCGGAGCAGCCCTGGTAAACAGCAGGCTGTCGTTACTGTTTAATCCTTCAATGTTTACTACGTGCCTATCTTGCGCCGGACCGCAGCCCGAGGAAGATATCAGCATCAACAAACATCCGAACAACAGAATATGTCGTAGATTATTCATTTCGAATCGCCTCCGCAGTCACCATTTGGCTCAAGCGCCAGGCCGGATAGATTCCCGCCAGTAGCGCTGCGATCATGGCGATCCCCAGAGCTTGCACAAACGCCCCGGGTTCCCAGGCCATCTGCAAAGTCCATCCAAAAGAACGAACATTAATGACATCGATCAAGATAACCGTCAAGGCGTATGAAGTCGGCACAGCCAAAATTCCCGCTGCCAATCCCATCAAGCCAGTTTCTAAAATGGTCAACCCCCACAACTGCCTCGCCGTCAGCCCCATTGCCCGCATTACTCCCGATTCACTTTTCTTCTCTAACTGCAGTAATAAAGTTGCGCTTAAGACACCGATGAACGCCACTACTGTAGCGATCGCTCGCATTGCCAGGGTAATTGAGAAAGTCCGGTCAAACACATCCATCACATCCTTGCGCAGGGCCTGGTTGGGCCGCACCAGCAGCTTTTGTTCTGTCACCAGGCCGTCTTGAATTTGTTTGGACATCGCGTCTACATCCTGGTCTGCAGCAATATGCAGGTCGATTGCAGTCACTGCATCATCATGCCACTCCCGTTGGTAAACGTCCCAGGCAATCAGCAGACTGCCTTCGCTCGCCGCATAATCATAGAATATTCCACGCACAGGAAATTCCTTCACACCCTGTAAGGTTGGCAATCCGACCAGATCGCCCACTTTCAATCCCAGGCGGCTGGCCAGCGGTTCTGATATCAGGATTTGCCCTGCCTGCATATCCGTCCATACTTCTTCCGGGGAGCCTGCCAATTCTTTATACAGCCGCTCTTTCCCGATCCGTTGGTTGCTGGTAGCTGTGACCACCACAGGCCCCCCTTCCACATCCATTAAATTGGAACGCAACACCTGCACTTCCACCACGCCCGGCCATTTTTTCAATTGTTCCAGCACCCCCAGATCGACCGGCTCCATTGGCTGCGTTGCAGTGAAACTGGGAACATGGATATAAATATCGCCTTGTAAGGTTTGCCCCAGCCAAACCGTCACAGTTTGGCGGAAAGAATCAATCATTAACGTCATCCCCACCGCTACAGCAACAGCCACCATCAAAGCTGCCACAGCCACAGAGGTTCGACTCAACGAATTGACCAGGCCGCGCGGTGCCATCTTCCCTGTCACCCCAAACAGGCGTCCCAACAACGGCGTGATCAAACGCATCATGAACACCATTCCAACCACCGATAACATGGCAAAACCAACGACCACAGCAAAGATCCCCCCAAAACCCACATATAGATTTGCACCGGGAATAGCGAAAATGGCCGCTCCCGCTGCCAGCATAGCCATCCCACCCAAAGCCAGCCAGGGCAGCCCGGATTGAGCTTGAGTTTCAATTCCCGACCGCAGCAAAATGGCTCTGGGAGGGGTGCGCGCCGCTTCAAGGGCTGGAATACCAGCGGTTATTATGGTTGCTGCTACTCCCACCAAAATCCCTTTGAACAAGCTCTCCCACGGCAAATCCACGCTCTGTACGGTGGTGGCAAAATACAGGTCGTTGATCGTTTGGGTCACCATTCCAACCATGCTGCGTCCTACGAGCACACCCAGCAGCAGTCCCAAAACCGATCCGATTACTCCCACTACGGCCGCTTCACCCGTCACCAGGCGAAAGATCTCCCGGCGAGTCACCCCCAGGCATCGTAATGTTCCAAACAAAGGTCGCCGCTTCACTACCGAGAAGGTCATCGTGTTGTAGATCAGGAACAATCCAACAATCAATGCCAGAAAACTTAACGCTGTCAGGTTCAGCCGGAAAGCAGCGGTCATATCATCCAGCGCATTTGCCCGCGCTTGACTGGTTGCAAGGTTTGCCTCAGTGGGCAGCCAGGCTTTCAGCCTGGCCAGGCTTTGTTCATCATCAGGATCCAAGATCAGATCAATGCGGTCCAACCTGCCCAATTTTCCGGTCAATTCTTGCGTTGTTGAAATATCTGCCAGGATCAAGCCTTCCAATGCTCGCTGCGTGAGCGCATCCGGGCCTTCGATTACCCCCACCAACTGCACAGGCCGTTCATTTCCACTTACATCCAGCGTGAACCGATCTCCCAGGTTTATTCCATAACGCTGAGCCACTTCTGCCGAAAGCATCACTGTCGCCGGGCGGGTCAGAAACAGGATCAGGTTATCTGCAGTGACATTCCCCCCGCCCCCCAGGTAATTGCGGAAGGGCGTTTCGGCAAACGGATCGATCCCCAGCAACTGCATCGGCTGTCCGCCCAATTCCGCTGACGATACCACCTGGGTTACCACAGGCGCAGCCGCCTGCGCCAGATGCTCCAGGTTTAACCTCAAATATAAGGCTTCATCCAACCCTTGCGGTCCGCCGCTGATCTGGTGAGTGGCCTTTCCTGCCACCGCTTCAGAGCTCAATTCAAACGCCCGCTCGGCACTCGTATTGGCAATATCCACCGCAACCACCACGGCCACCCCCAGCACAATCCCTAAAACCATCAGGGCTGTCTGCCAGCGGTGGCGCAGCAGGTAGCGCCAACCGACATTCCACAAAGTCGCCGAGATCATACCCCGGCCGACTCCCTGTCCACCAGCTTTCCGTTGTGTAATTCGTACACCCGGTCGGCGTATCCAGCCGCTTCAGAGCTGTGCGTCACCAGCAGGAGATTTTTGCCCGCCCTGCGTGTCAGCCGATCAAGCAACTGCATGATCTGCCTTCCGGTTTCCTCGTCCAGGTTCCCGGTCGGCTCATCCGCCAGCACCAGCCGGGGATTGTGCACCAATGCCCGCGCAATCGCCACCCGTTGCTGCTCTCCCCCCGAAAGCCGGTCTGGGAATGCTTTTTGCCTGTCTCCCAATCCCACTTCATCCAGCAAATCCATTGCCCGATGGCGGGAAGTTATATCCAGCAACCCATTCAGCTCCAGGGGCAGCATAATATTTTCCCACACAGTTAATGTAGGAAGCAAGTTAAAGAATTGGAAAACAAATCCAATGCTCTTCCTTCGGAAGAGAGTGAATTGCCGGTCGCTCAAGTGGGTCAGGTTGACCCCGTCAAGGATGATCTCTCCCTCATCAATGCGGTCAATCCCGCTTACCAGGTTGAGCAGAGTGGTTTTTCCACTCCCGCTTTTCCCCAATATAGCCGTGATCTCTCCCTGGAAGAAGGCCGAATTGACTTGTTGAAGGACAGGCCGTTTGCGCCCCCCCTCCAGATAGCATTTTGACACATGTTTTAACTGTAAATATTCATCGCCACTCATGCTCGAATTCTACCCGAGCAGGGTGAATTTGTAAAATCCGGTCTCTTCTAAAACCACTTGCGCCGGATAAATATATAGATTACCAGCAGCGCAATCGCAGAGAACATGCCGATCACAATTAAATAGGCATGTTCCATATCTGCGAATGGTAAATTGACGTTCATTCCAAAGAAGCTGGTCACAATTGTGGGAATGCTCAATACAATAGTGATCGAGGTGAGGAATTTCATCACAATGTTCAAATTGTTTGAAATGATCGAGGCAAACGCGTCCATCATGGAGCTGAGAATATTTCCGGAAATGTTCACCATTTCAATGGCTTGTTGGTTCTCCGTCAATACGTCCTCCAGCAAATCCTCGTCATCCGGATAAAGATGGAACATTTGCCCTTTTTGCAGTCGCTCCATCATCAGCTCATTGGAGCGCAGTGCTGTGGTGAAATACACCAGGCTCTTTTGGTATTTAAGCAATTCCAGCACTTCTTTGTTCTGCATGGATACCTGCAAGCGATCCTCCAGGGTTTCGGTGATCTTGTTCACCTCGCGCAGGTAAGCCAGGTACTTGTTTGCGGTGGCCAGCAAGATGCGCAAAATAAACCTGTGCCGCTTTCCGGTGGAAAACCCGCGCATCCGTCCCGATGCAAAATCGCTCATCACATCATTTTGCCACCTGCAAACCGTGATGATCATGTTGTCAGTCAGGATGATGCCCAGAGGAATGGAAATATAAGGCACATCAAATTTTGCCCCCTGATAATATGGGATGCGTAAAACGATCAGCACCTTCCCATCGTCATCCCGTTCCGTGCGCGGACGTTCATCCAGGTCAAGAGGATACGTGATGAATTCTTGAGGCACCCCAAAGGTCATTAAGTATTCAATTTCATCTGTGGTTGGATCGATCACATGCAGCCAGGCTCCGTTAACCGGTTCCTGCAACTGCGTTAGCCCAACATCGGTGTTTTTGAAGATTGTGATCATCGGGCACCTCCGAAATGGATTTACATGTCTATTTTACCCCAAATGGATGCCCGGGGGGCTGACAACAACTTATTTTAACCAGTGTGGGAGCGACCCGTTCCTAACTAATAAATGCGCCGAGCGGCTTTCCCATTCCCACACCCAGATCTCTGGTTTGGCCTTCGAATCTCCTAATTTCGTGCGTTGATAAACCAGCGATTCTCCGTCAGGTGACCACTGGTATGCCGTGTGACTGTAGGTTAAATCCTCGGCAACCGCAATCTCCTCGCCGGTGTCGATCTGGATCAACTTGATTTGTTTTCCGGGAGGTCCGCCGGCATACCGCCAGCCGACCGCCAACCATTTACCGTCTGGTGACCACATTGGAGTGCTAAAATCGATCTGCATCTCACCGCTTTTACCCGCCTCTCGGATAGCCGGATGCTCAATATCTGCGATATAGAGTTGCATCAGTGGATCTTCCAGGTCTTGCTGGGTGACCGCTGTAAAAACCAGGGCTTTTCCATCCGGGGACCAACTCCCCCCCACATATCCTGCATCCAGGAATTGCCTGGACCGATCGCTCATATTCACGATCTTTATCCCCATTTCCAGCGGATCGTAATACGCCAGGCGGGCGCCATCCGGCGACCACACCGGCTGCTCACCCGCGCCTGTTTCTACATCGTCCAACGGCGCATTCTCGCCTTTTTTCATGTCTAAGATCCAAATCTCTGCTTGCGCAGAACCTGCGGTAGCACTTGAGAAGGCAATCCGGCTGTAAGCCAGATAGCTTCCATCCGGTGATAACACCCCGCCCTGGCACCAATCCGCCCCGCATGCAACCAACTGTCTTGCATCATTCCCATTGCTTGAAATTTGCCAGATATCCAATCCGGAGGAATCGTTATAACGGGAAAAAATCAACGACTCGCCATTCGCCGCCGTTGAAAATTCGTAAATTTTGCCTCCCGTTTGTGTCAGCGCTTTGATCTCCTCACCGCGTAAGAGGAACAAATCCCCGCCCTGCGCCTCCGCCCTGACAAACACAATCTCCCGACTGGAATCACAGCCAGTCAGGATAATAGCAGCCAGCAAAATAATCAACCATCGAATATGCATATTCACGCATCCCCCTCCCATAAGTCAATGAATATGGGCGGGATAATCCCGCCCATATTCATCTCAGGAATACCTGCCTATGGGGTCTTTGCAGGGGTAGAAGTGAGAGTAACGTTGATCAGGGTAATTGAGGGCTGTATGCGCGTTGACGTAATCGTTGGCGTGGCAGTGGGAGTTACAATGTTCACTTTCACCCGCAGCACAGTTCCTGCCTGGATCAGATTAATATCGGTGATATTGTTGTCTTTCTTGATCTGATCCACCGTACTGTTATACATAGAAGCGATGGTGGCCAGGCTCTCTCCGGTTTTCACCGTATGGTTGATATAGGTTCCAACTGGAATACCGGTCAGCGAAATAGGAGTTTCGGTGGGCAGGGTTTGACCAGGCAGCGGGATAAACAGAATATCGCCGGCCTTGATCGTTGCGCAATTTACCCCGGGATTGAGCGCCATCATCACATCCATGGATACACCATAAGTCTGTGAGATGCCCCAACAGGTTTCGCCTTCTTTAACTGTATGCTGGGTCGGTCCTACTGGAGTTGGCGTGAGGGTGATCGTAGGAGTTTCTGTTATCGTCGGCGTTGCCGTCGCAGTATTGGTTGGTGTAGGGGTGCGTGTCACGGTAGGTGTGGGCGTCAGGGTGACCGTGGGTGTGGCAGACGCGAACAGACTATTCAACGGGCCGCCAGGGCCGCTGAGCGCCACGATCAAAATGATGAGGCCCACCACTGCCAGAAGGATCGCCAATCCGGCAACCAGATATGGCATCATTTTGCGCCTTTTTTGGTAAGAGTCGATCATGCTTTGAGGATCGTATTTTGACATAGAAATTATTATCCTTTCGAAGTTCCGGCGCACGTAAATCGCCGGCTGTATTTGCCACGATTTCTTGGCTTAAATTTTACCTGATAATTCACAATCCTGCGAGATGTCAAGAAGAATGGTTTTGGTTGAGGTAATGTTGCAAGAACTGACCGGTATAAGATTCCGGCACATTGCAAATTTCCTCCGGGGTTCCAACCGCAACCAGAGTTCCACCGCGGTCGCCGCCTTCCGGCCCAAGATCGATCACGTAATCGGATACTTTGATAATATCCAAATTATGCTCAATAATCAAGACCGTATTTCCAGTATTGACCAGGCGTTGCAGTACATCGATCAGTCGGTGTACATCCGCTGCATGCAGGCCAACCGAAGGCTCATCCAATACATACAGAGTCCGCCCAGTGGCCCTTCGGGAAAGTTCGCGGCTTAATTTCACCCGTTGAGCTTCTCCACCCGATAAGGTGGTGGCCGGCTGACCGATCTTGATATACCCCAGCCCAACCTCCATCAAGGTTCGCAGTTTGTTTACGATAGACGGAAATGCCCCAAACAATTCCAATCCTTCTTCAACGGTTGTGTCCAGGATGTCCGCGATCGACTTTCCCTTGAAATGCACCTGCAAAGTCTCTCGGTTAAAACGTGCCCCGTGACACACATCGCATGGCACGTACACATCCGGCATGAATTGCATTTCGATTCGCAGCTGTCCCTGTCCCTGACATGCTTCACATCGCCCGCCGTGCACATTAAAAGAGAACCGTCCCGGCTTATAGCCGCGCATTTTACTCTCGGGCAACTCGGCAAATAATTGGCGCACTTCATCGAATACTCCGCTGTAAGTGCCGGGATTTGAACGCGGCGTCCGCCCAATCGGGCTCTGATCAATGTTAATGATCTTATCCAAAGCTTCGACGCCCTCAAGCCGGTCATATTCACCGGGCGAAGTGTGTGCGCCGTTCAAATCCCGCGCCAGGGCTTGATATAGGATATCCACCATCAAGGTGGATTTTCCCGAACCCGAAACGCCGGTGATACACACAAACTCACCCAGAGGGATGTCTACCGTCAGATCCTTCAGGTTATTGGACCGCGCACCCACGATCCGCAGCTTCTTGCCGTTCCCTTTCCGGCGCTTTTCTGGCATCTCTACCCGCATTCGGCCTGAAAGATAGGCCCCGGTGAGTGAATTAGGATTGGCCAGGATGGCCTCCACCGGCCCCTCGGCGATCACCTGACCGCCGTGTTCCCCGGCTCCTGGTCCCAGGTCAATGATCCAGTCCGAGCTGCGAATGGTTTCCTCGTCGTGTTCCACCACCAGCACAGTATTGCCCAGGTCGCGCAGGCTCTTCAGGGTCGCTAACAGACGATCGTTGTCTCGCGGGTGCAGCCCGATGGATGGTTCATCCAACACATATAAAACACCCATCAACCGCGAGCCGATCTGGGTAGCCAGCCGGATGCGCTGGGCTTCGCCGCCCGAAAGCGATCCCGCAGAGCGGTGCAGGGTCAAATAATCCAATCCCACATCCACCAGGAAACCCAAGCGCGCCTCAATCTCCTTTAGAATTCTTTCAGAGATCGCCTTTTGCCGGTTGGAAAGACGGGAATCTACCCCGCACAGCTCACGCACCCATTCCAATGTACGGTTTACCGGCCAGTGAGTCACCTGGATGATATTGGCATCCAATACCGTCACCGCCATTGCCTCTGGTCGCAGTCGCGCGCCTTTGCAAGTCTGGCATGGGCGGTCTGACATAAATTCAGCGACCTTATTTCGGATAAATTCCGATTGCGTATCTCGGTAGCGCCGCATCAGATTGGGGATCACTCCCTCAAAAGCGGTCTGGAATGAAGATTGCCGATCATTTCGTCCGCGCAGAGATACGCTTACCTCCTGTCCCTGAGTCCCGTACAGGATAAGGTCCAGCTTTTCTTTGGGCAGAGAGCTGACCGGCGCCTCCAGGTTGATATGGAACTGATGCGCCACTGATTCAACCATTTGCCAATAATATCCACCTTCTTCACGCGGTCCATTCCACTCCAACGCTGCGATTGCTCCATCCATCAGAGATCGCTCTGGATCTGGGATAAGCAGGTCGGGATCAATTTCCAGCTTGCTTCCCAGTCCCTGGCAATCTGGGCATGCCCCATGAGGGGTATTGAATGAAAAAGTACGCGGTTCGATCTCAGGCAAACTGACCCCGTGTTCTGGGCATGCCAGGTGCTCCGAGAAAAAGAGGTCCAAAGCCGGCTCAGCCGATAAATTATTCAGGGTCAAATAACCTTCGCCAACCTTCAACGCAGTTTCTACCGAATCCGTCAGCCGTGATAGAGCCAACCGCCGGTCTTCTTCGTTGCCTGTATGCGAGACCACGACCCGGTCCACAACCGCTTCTATCGTGTGGATTTTATATTTATCCAGGACAATTTCCGGATCGTCATCCAAATTGTAGACTGTACCGTCCACCCGTAAGCGCACAAATCCGGCTTTCCGGATCTCGTCAATAACTGCCTGATACGTACCCTTTCGTCCCCGGACGATTGGCGCCAGCACCAAAAGGCGCGTTCCATCCGGAAGTTGCATGATATGATCAACGATCTCCTGCGCCGACTGTTTGACTACCTCTCGACCACAAATCGGGCAGTGTGGAATCCCCACCCGCGCAAACAACAGACGCAGGTAATCGTAGATCTCAGTGACGGTACCTACGGTCGATCGTGGATTATGCGAAGTTGCCTTCTGATCAATCGATACTGCTGGCGATAGCCCATCAATGTAATCCACATCCGGCTTGCTCATCTGCCCCAAGAATTGGCGCGCGTAAGCAGAAAGCGATTCAACATACCGCCGCTGCCCTTCTGCGAAGATCGTATCAAATGCCAGGGAAGATTTACCTGAACCCGAAAGTCCCGTAATGACCACCAATTGGTCGCGCGGGATCTCCACCGTAATATTTTTTAAGTTGTGTTGGCGGGCGCCAACCACTCGAATCACATTTTGTGTCATACGATTTACCTTTTCACAGGGATTCACCCCGATTATAGCACATTTGTTTTATTGCGACATTCAGGATTTCCTCCTGCTTGACGACAAAAGAACATTATACCAGACCCCTCGCGACTCTGCTTTTCATGGATTTTGTATTTATTAGAAACTCACCGAAAACATTCAATATTACTTTATGTTATAATCTATTCAACTATGGCTGATTCTCCTCTTCCCACTTCTCCCGAACCTGTGCAGCCCGTCCCGCCGGCGCTCCCTGCCCCCGAGACCAAGGCTGAAGAGCCAGAAAAGAAATCCAGTGTCTGGCTGATCATTGGGGTTGTGGTACTCCTCCTTGTGATGATCGGCTTAGTGATTTTTCTATTTTCACAAGATGTCAGTACCACATCGAAGATCCGCGATGTATTCCTGATCTTCCTCGCCTTGCAAACCTTTGTGATCGGAACTGTCTTGATCATCCTGGTTGTTCAAATTTCGCTGCTGATCAACCTGGTGAGAAATGAGATCAAACCGGTTATCGAGTCTACCGACAAGACCGTAAAGACCCTGCGTGGAACAGCCACTTTTCTCAGCGATAACCTTTCCAGCCCGGTGATCAAGGCCAACACCTTCTTCGCCGCAACACGAAAATTTTTCCAATTGCTCTTCCCTAAGGCGAAGGGCAAATAATATCAATATCCAACCAACTTCTCTTGAAAGGAGAATCGTACAATGGCAGAACATGATGATTTTGGCGCCTTCTTGCTTGGCTTCATCGTTGGTGGCTTGACCGGTGCCGTTGCCGCCCTCTTGCTGGCTCCTCAATCCGGCGAACAGACTCGCGGATTGATCAAGGATAAGGCTATTGAATTGAGCGATAAAGTACAGGTTACCGCGGAAGAAGCCCGATCAAAGGCTGAACAATTGGCAAACGAAACTCGTACACGCGCCGATCAGATCGCAGTTGAAGCACGCACCCGCGCCGACGAGGCTGCCCAAACTGTGAAGCAAAAAGCTGAAGAAATTCAACAACGTGGTCAGGTGGTGATCGAAGAGCAAAAATCAAAATTGTCTCGCCGCAAGGGCAGTGAGACTCCTCCCGCTGAGACTGCCGGTTAGAGATTACCTGGTCGTCAGATCGCCAGTGATTTTGCTTTCCCTGTAAGACCACTTTGACCTTTCTTGATAACCGCCAGGGCACATATTAGGTGTGCCGTGGCGGTTGTTTCTTTAACCTAGTTGCTGCAATACTTCTGGGATTGCCCGGATGACATCGCTGGCCAACACGCTTGCCGGACTGCCAACCCTGTATTCGGCAACCATGCCCGCCTCGGCATGGATCCATGCGGCTGCCAGCGCAGCTTCATACGCCCCCACACCCTGCGCTCGCAGGCTGGCGATCATTCCCGCCAAAACATCTCCTGTCCCCGCCTTAGCCAGGGCTGAGGTCGCCAGCGGGATCATGGCCAATCGTCCATCCGGAGCAGCGATCACTGTAATAGCGCCTTTCAACGTTACCACATGCCCCCATTGAGCAGCGTATCGTCTTGCCACTTCTACCCGGTCTGCCTGGATCTCACTTATCGATAATCCAGTTAATGCAGCCATTTCTCCTGGATGTGGGGTGAGCACCGCCGGCTGAGGGATTAATTCATTCCAGTTTTCTAGATGCGCCAGCATCCGCAATGCATCTGCGTCCAGCACCACAGGCGGCAGCGAGACAACCTCATTCACAACGCCGCTTGTTTCATTCTGGAATCCCATCTTTCCTCTGGCCTTGCGGGTTCCCTTCTCTCCGACCAATCTCCGGATGAATTGGCTTGTCGCTTCCTCTTCTCCCATTCCCGGGCCAATCAACAGAACATCCACGCCTTCCATCGCCCGCAAAACCACCTCGGCTGCCTCGCTGGCAATCACCCCCATTGATTGTGGTAGCAGCAGCCAGGTGGCTTCCGGGATGGAACCGGCCAGGGCCGGATGCAATCCACTCGGAATGGCTACGCGCAAAAGGCCGCACCCCATAGCATACGCCGCCCGCGCCGCCAGTCCGATAGCCCCGGTATAATTCACAGATCCCCCTACTGCCAGCACGATCCCATAACTTCCCTTGTGGGATTCGCGTCTTCGAATCGGCAGAACCGCCTTTACACGTTGCGCATCGATCACCTCAGCTCGGACGCCCTCCCATTCCGCCAGATCATCTGGCAGGCCGATGCTCACCACCTCAAGCTCCCCCGCTTTTTCAAAAGCTGGGAATCGCAGCAACCCCCGCTTTACTGCCGCCATGCAGACTGTGATTTCTGCCGTCAATGTCTCCTCCGATATCGCGCCGCTATCGCAATCCACCCCTGATGGACAATCCACTGCCACGACATGAATGTTAATGGACCGGTCGCGGATATGTGCAAGCACCTTTTTTATTTCCGGCTTCAACGGCAATCGAAAACCTGTGCCAAGGATTCCATCCAAAAGAACGCCACCCTCTTCCAGCCAGGTATCTATCTGTTTTAATTCCAAATCTTCATGAGACGAAATAACTTCTCCGCCTGTTTTTAGAAATTCTTCGACCAGCTTGTCCCCGGCTCCCCTGGACTGTGTCAACCAGGCTCTTGCGCGCCAACCCGCCTTTGAGAGGGTAGTCAAAGCCACCAGCGTGTCTCCGCCGTTGTTCCCCGTCCCAACCAGGCCAATGACACCCTCCGGTAATAAATTTCCAAATTCTCTCAGTACTACTTCTGCCACACCTTGCCCAGCCCTTTGCATCATATCCGCATAACTTATCCCTCGTGCACTAGCGGCCTTTTCAATCGTTTGCATTTCCACAACAGATACCAGTTTCATGTGCCTGTTCCTTAATCTTCTCAATGGATTAATTTCGGCAGTCTTCCGTGCGGATCATCGCCGCCTGCCAACCTCTATAATATACCAAAAGGCGGATAAGCGGGATAGGCGGGTTTTTCGGATATAATACTTCCATGCGCAGGCTGATCTATATTGCCGTCTTCTTTGCGGGGATGACTTCACTGGGCATTGAAATGCTGGCCTCCCGCTTATTGGAACGGACCTTTGGCATGACCAATTTGGTATGGGCCAGTGTTATCGGCCTGATCTTAATTTATCTTGCCATTGGCTATTTTCTGGGCGGCGCCTGGGCAGATCGCTCTCCGTCATATAGCACTTTTTTCAAGATCCTCATCTGGTCGGCGGTTGCCACAATGCTCCTTCCGGTTGCCAGCCGTCCAATCCTCCAGCTTGCTTCCTCCGCCTTTGACCGCCTCCAGGCTGGCCCGATGGTCGGAGCCTTTTTCTCCACTTTGTTGCTCCTGGTTGTTCCTACCATTCTGCTCGGGGCCGCCTCGCCATTTGCCATTCGTCTGGCCGCACATCAGACCCGAAACATCGGCAGTACTTCCGGTAAGATCTATGCGGTATCCACGTTAGGTTCATTCATCGGCACTTTCCTTCCAGCTCTGGTTTTAATGCCCTCCATTGGCACCTACCGCTCATTCTTTGTCTTCGCCGGGACCTTGCTGGTCGTTTCCATCTTGGGACTGGGCTTTTCGAGCGGCTGGAAGCGTACCCTTCCTTTCCTCTGGACTCCTTTTCTACTGGTTGCCCTTCTTGTTTGGGGCTTACCCGGCAGTGACCGCCCCACCGATGGCCAAATATACGAGGGAGAATCCTCTTATAACTACATCCAGGTAATTCAGCAGGGCGATTACCGTTATTTGCTTCTCAACGAAAGCCAGGGCTACCACTCCATTTACCACCCCAGCCAGTTATTCTATGCCGGTCCATGGGAAGAGATCCTTGCGGCGCCTTTCTTTAATCCTCCCCCTTATTCCCCGGAATCGATCCAACGCATTGCCATCATCGGACTGGCAGCTGGAACCAGTGCCCGCCAGGCCACGGCAGCGCTCGGTCCCATCCCGATTGACGGATTCGAACTGGACGAAATGATTGTGCAAGTGGGACGCGAATATTTCGGCATGAACGAACCCAACTTGAATATTATCCTTCAAGACGGCCGGTTCGGTCTGGAAAATAGCCCTTACCGCTACCAGATCATCAGCGTGGATGCCTACCGTCCCCCCTATATTCCCTGGCACCTGACCACCCGAGAATTTTTTCAGCTGGTCTACGACCACCTCACGGATGATGGCGCAATGGTCATCAACGTTGGGCGCTTGCCCAGCGACCGCCGCATTGTGGACGCCCTGGCGAGTACCATTCAATCGGTTTTCCCATCCATTTACATCATCGATCTTCCCAACACCCTCAATACCCTCATCTATGCCACCCGCCAACCCACTCAGGCCTCCAACCTTTCTGCCAATCTTGAATGGCTTCGCAACCAGCCAGGCAGCAATGACCTGCTAATCGCTTCGCTTGACCTGGCCGCCAGGAACCTCCAACCGCTGCCGGATGCCGGTGGGATAATCCTCACCGATGATCTGGCGCCAGTGGAACAGATCACCAACCAGATGATCTTTGACTTTCTCTTCAATTCCAATTCGGAGATGTTTCAATGACCCGCCTTCAAAAGACCATCGTTTGGATCGTCGCGATCCTCACTCCCTTCCTTCTTATGATGACCTCGATCCGCATCCTTATTAATCCCTGGTACCTTGATTACCAATATAACAATCCCGATTTTCCTGTCGATACCTACGGCTTCACCACCCAGGATCGCTTATTTTGGGGAAAGATCTCACTCGAATACCTGGTGAATGACGCCGATTCATCATTCCTCGGTGATTTTCGCCTTCCTGATGGTTCAGCTCTTTACAATGAACGTGAGCTTTCTCACATGGTGGATGTAAAGAAAGTGGTTCAAGGGATGCTTATTGCCTGGCATGTTCTTCTTGCTCTCTTTTTGCTTGGCACTCTGCTTCTCTGGCGGCTTAAGTGGTTGCGGGTTTTTTGGCGCGGAATTTCCCGCGGCGGCTGGATCACCATAGGGATCATTGTGGCAATTTTGATCTTCCTGATCATTAATTTCGATGCCCTCTTCACGGCGTTTCATGCTATTTTCTTTGAGGGAAATTCCTGGCAATTCAACTACAGCGACACGCTGATCCGCCTCTTTCCTCTGCCTCTTTGGGAAAGCGCCTTTATCCTGATGGGCGTCTTCACCACCATCATGGCGCTGGTCTGCGGTTTTGTGGGGAAAAGATTGGCCTCCGCCAGGGATTAAAGAGAAACCAGGCTGGCTTTCATCACCTGCCCGGTTTTATCTTATATTCTTGAGAGCAATTTATTTCTTGATCTTTGCCTGCGCGGCCACCGCTGCAGCTTTCCGCTCTGCCTCGGCAGCATCACCTAAATAATAATGGCGGATAGCCTTCAGGTTATCATCCAGCTCATACACCAATGGGATACCGGTCGGAATATTCAGCTCGGTGATCTCATCCTCGGAGATATTGTCCAGGTACTTCACCAAAGCGCGAATACTGTTCCCGTGCGCGGCGATTAATACCCGTTGGCCGCTTTTCAAGCGTGGCACAATCGAGGTATACCAGTAAGGCAATACCCGGTCGAGGGTCAGCTTCAATGATTCGCAGGCCGGCAATTGCTCCTGCATCAATCCCGCATACCTTCGGTCAAAACGCGGATGACGAGGATCGTCCAGCTCCAGGGCAGGAGGTGGCGTAGCGTAGCTCCGTCGCCACAAATGCACCTGTTCCGTCCCGTACTTCTCTGCCGTTTCAGCTTTGTTCAATCCCTGCAAAGCACCGTAATGGCGCTCATTCAGCTGCCAGGCACGTTCCACCGGGAGCCACATCAGATCCATCTCGTCCAACACAATCCACAGGGTACGGATCGCTCTCTTAAGCACTGAGGTTAATGCAATATCAAAAGTATAACCTTCAGCGACCAGTAGTTTACCGGCCTTGTGTGCTTCTGCCACGCCGGTCTCGGAAAGATCCACATCCGTCCATCCCGTGAAACGGTTTTCAAGATTCCATACACTCTCACCGTGACGAACTAAAACCAACTTGATCATACGCTTATTCCCTTGTTTAGAATGATTGTGGCAGAGGGAGACTCTACCCGCCGTTTTGGCATGCTGGCAATGATATGCTTTTTTTCCTGGTTTTCAAATCAAGAGGGGCGGACCTTTTGGATCCGCCCCTTTCATTCCAATCCTTGCTCTGGATCTAGCGGATTGCGACAGGATTTTCGCGGTCCACCGAAGGATCAAATATCTGGATATTGTCCATGTTGAAGACAACGCGAGCCTGATCCCCCATCGCGAAATGCGTGCGCGGGTCCACACGTGCCACATAATTGTGCTTGCCGCTCACCAGGTAGAGGAATATTTCATTGCCCATCAACTCCGTAACATCCACCTTCGACTCGACCGGCGACGCAGAGATCCCCGCCGGGGCAAAGTTCGGGTTATGGATATCCTCGGGGCGGATACCAAAGATGATTTCCTTCCCGTCATACGGGGCATAGGTCGCTACCTTATTATCCGGCAGCTTGACGGCAAAATCGCCAGTGTCAACGAACAATCCACCCGCATCGCGACGCATATGAGCCGGGAAGAAGTTCATCGAAGGCGACCCGATAAAGCCGGCCACGAACATATTGGCAGGTTTATCATACAAGTTCTGCGGCGTGTCGAGCTGCTGCAAAAGACCTTTATTCATGACCGCAATGCGCGTGGCCATGGTCATGGCCTCCGTCTGATCGTGGGTCACGTAAATAAAGGTGGTTTGCAGGCGCTGATGTAACTTGCTGATCTCGGCACGTGTCTGGACGCGCAACTTGGCATCCAGGTTGGAAAGAGGTTCGTCGAATAAGAACACACGCGGCTCGCGAACGATCGCGCGCCCTACTGCCACACGCTGGCGTTGACCACCGGACAACTCGCGCGGTTTTCGCTTAAGCAGATGTTCGATGCCCAGGGTCTTGGCAGCTTCTTCAACACGGCGCTTGATCTCATCTTTTGGAACCTTGCGCAATTTCAAACCAAAGGCCATGTTATCGAACACGCTCATGTGCGGATACAGCGCATAGGACTGGAACACCATCGCAATATCGCGATCTTTAGGCGCAATGTCATTGACCACACGGTCGCCGATCAGGATCCGCCCATTGGTTACTTCTTCCAATCCGGCCAGGCAGCGCAGCGCAGTTGTCTTGCCGCAGCCAGAGGGGCCTACCAGGACCAGGAATTCTTTATCCTCGACCTGCAGGTTGAGATCGTTCAGAGCCACAAAATCTCCGAACTTCTTCCAAATATGATCGTACGTTACACTAGCCATGCATTCCTCCTTACTTACAAGTATAGTTAGTACGATTATAGTGCTAATTAATTAAAAAGCAAAGTACTTTTCAACACGAACTTCCAAATGATTCAGTCATTCAGACCGCCGGAACCTCATCCTTGACGAATAGCTTAAAGCCGAATAAAATTATCCTTCGTGCAAGTTCATTTGTTCTTTTCAAACGGATCGCATAACAGGAGATTGCCATGACCGAAGAACAGGCCCCTCAAGCAGCCCCGGAAAACGAACCGGTCGAGATCAAAGGGACTTCCGTGCAAAACGTGGAAGGCCATCATGTGGTCGTCACTGGCAGCAGCGCCACGCAGATCACCGCTGACCAGGTGGAGATCAGCAATTCCGGCGTCAAAGAGATTGTCGGGCAGCAAGTTAACCTGACAGACGGCGGAGTGGGTGTGGTGAAAGCAGGCACTTTTTCTCTCTCGGATGGCGGTGTCGGTATCGCAAAAGGCGAAGAGATAACCATCACCGGTAATGCTTCGGTCATTACCGGTGGGAATGTCACCATCAATGAAGGCCACTCTGGCCTTATCATTGCGCGCGAAGTGCACGGTGGCAAGATCAAAACCGTTGTCTTGTTGGCTGGCAAAGCCGATGGCCCCATCGAAACCAGCATCGATCAACGCGGCGTGATTCTATTTGGCATCGCCTTTGGCATCACCCTTGGTTTGATCAGCGGCATCTTCCGCTTGCTCCGTAAAAATCGTTAAAACCTGGCGTAAGCCGGTTAATCTTATCATAGAGCGAAGGTAACCCTTTGGGGTGAGAGGCGCTCGAAGGAAAATGGAATGGAAAAAATTACTCTCAACGCCACGCACCGGACTGTGAAAGGCAAGCAGGTTAAACAGCTCCGCCGCAATGGCCAACTGCCGGGTGTCTTGTATGGTCACAACATCGACCCCACCCCCATCAGCATGGATGCACGTGATGCTGCCGCCGTCCTCGGTGGCCTGTCTGCTTCCAGCCTGGTGACGATCGTCCTGGATGGCAAAGAAAACGCTGCTCTGGTTCGCGAAAAACAGAAGGATTACATCCGCGGCGCTTTCCTGCATGTGGATTTCCAGGTGGTATCGCTCACCGAAAAGATCCGCGCCAAAGTTGCTGTCCAGATCGTTGGTTTTGCCCCCGCGGTCAAGGACTTCAATGGCGTTTTGGTTAACGGCATCAATGAAATCGAAGTGGAAGCCCTGCCGCGGGATCTCCCCGAACGCTTCACCATTGATATTTCCTCCCTCAAGCGCATTAGCGACGGCATCTATGTTCGCGATTTGCCTGCGGTTGACAAAGTGGTCATCCTCAGCAATCCGGATGAAATGCTTGTCATCGTAACTGGCGCTGCGGAAGAAGAAGAGGTTGTCGCCGAAGTTGCTGCTGCTGGCGTCGAAGAACCCGAAGTGATCGAAAAGGGCAAGAAGGAAGAAGAGGAAGGGGCCGAGTAATCTCGCCCTCCAGTACAAAAAAGAGCCCTCTCTGTCAAACGATGGAGAGGGCTTTTATTGTGTCAATTTCAGCAATCTAAGAAAGTTCAGTGTCAGGCGGGCTGTGATCCCCCACAAAATTTCACCATCGAACGGCTCAAAGATCACCACGCGCTCTTGCCGGGCATTACGCACCATCACCATCTTCTCCTCGTAGTGGCGCTCCTCGGCTAACCATGTTAATGGGATTGTGAATACCCGTTCCACCTCATACGGAGATAATTTCATCTCAAAAGGCCAGGGAGCTATCCCCACCACCGGTGTGATCAGATACTCGGTAATGGTCCGCATCTGCGGCAAACGTCCCAGCAGTTCAACCTTATCGCCGGGTAGACCAATCTCCTCATGAGCTTCCCGCAGCGCTGTTCCCTCGCAACTTGTATCGCCGGGATCCACTGCGCCGCCCGGAAACGACACCTGCCCCTTGTGATCCTGAACCGTTTCCGACCGGCGCGTGAACAACAAATGCCAATCTTCATTCACGCGCACCAACGGCATCAATACCGCGGCGCGGCGCAAGAGCGACCCCGTATGCAAGTTCATTACGTGCGGTGGCTGCTGATAAAGCACTTCGCGGATTCGTTCTGTGATGATCTCCACCCCTACTACTCGCTTTCAATCAGCGGGCTGGAACAAAAAGCACATAATGGCGTTTTCTCATCCGCCCACTCCACATCTCGCGGATCGATCGGTGCCCCACAGGATGGACACAAACGCGGAAGCCCATTCCGTTCGGTCTGCCTCACATCTCCCGCAGGTTGCTCACTCACGCGCACTGGACCGCCGGGTTTTTCCAGCCGCTCCGGCAATACCCCCCGCAGCCATGCGGCAAGTCTCTCCGCCTCCACCTTATGTCCCTGATGCTCGAATTCCCACACCACCCGCGGCCCCATCCGTTCCAATTGCGCCAACCGTCCCTGGGAATAAAGCAGATGCAGCCCCTGCTGAGCCAGTTGCTCCGCTCGCTCTGGATGATGCGCCAGGAGAAATGCACGCGTTGCTTGTAGGTAAAGGAGGGCTGCCTGTGGCAGCAGCCTTTCTTCGGCTCCCGCTGCCAAAGAAGCGTACCGCTCGCCTGCCGGGACGTAACGCTCGGCCAAAAAGAGTTGATTGGCATCCACCAACTGTGGCGGAACGATCCGCCCGGCAGGGATTGGCGGGATACGTCGAAGCGTATTTCTACGGAACGGCCGTCTTGGGCGCATAAGGTCACTTCTCCTGAGTTCTATTCTTCTTTAGGCTCGCTGCTCTCTTCTTGGATTGGCGCGCCGATCTCTTCCATTAACTCGTTGGCTCCAGCCTGACGATCAAAGATCATAGGGCGAGCAAAGACCAGGAAGCCGGTATGGGCCACCATCCGATCCACGGGACGGATCCGGGTCGGTTCTGGTTTGTAGAAGCGCAGTAGGATCTCCACCACTTCTAAGAAAGCAAAGTCATGCAAGCGCAGTTCGGTCAACAGGCGCGTCACTTGGTTGATCGTGGGCACGATGCTTCCAAAAAATCCACCCGGTTTAAGTGCTGCCCGCACCTGAGCGATGTAATCATAGGGATTTGCCACATCAAGGAAGAAAGCATCCATGTTGGTCTCATCCAGACCCTCAGCAATATCGCGGAGCTTGAAGGTTACCCGCTCGCTCAATCCCAGCCGCTCGATGTTCTTTCGCGCAGTTTTTTGCATATCCTCGCGAACATCGTATGAAAATACATGCCCTTCCTTGCCAATCGAAAAAGCCAGTGCGCAGGTCATTGACCCGGAACCTGTCCCAGCTTCCAGCACCTGCTGCCCCTCGCCGATCCCCATGTTCAACAAGATATAGCCGACATCCTTGGGATACAGAATTTGTGAATTGCGCGGCAAATGGCTGATCAAGTCGCCCAACGGCGGCTGAAGCAAGAAGAACGGCGCGCCGTTATGGCTGAACACCTGGCTTCCCCAGGGTTTTCCGATCAGATCATCATGTTTCAACACACCTCGGTGCGTTTGAAACTCCGTTCCTGCCTGCATGCGGATGATGAACCGTTTGTGGCGCAGCCCGACTAGCTCAACCAGGTCGCCGTCCTGAACATGGGTGCCGTGAAGATTCCAGGTCAATGCTCCTCCAAATTCGCTCTTCGTCTTATGGTTTAAGATACTTCTTGAAGAAATCCGTGATCGCATTATAACAGCGCACACGGTTTTCGTACTTCAGTACGTCGTGTCCTTCATTTTCAAACATTAAATAATCCACTTCCTTGCCGATCTCGCGCAAATGCACAACCAGGTCATGCGACTCACGTTCCACCACTCGCGGATCGTTTTTCCCCTGGATCACCAGCATCGGCGCGCCTAACTGGTCAATATAAGTGCGCGGCGATCGTTCTACCAGGAATTTGCGGTCTGCTTCCACTTCCACATCGCCCAATGCAATCTTGTAATATGGCTTCCACGTCGGCGGGATCCGTTCCAGGAAAGTCAGCAGATCAAATGGTCCGAACATATCCACCGAAGCTTTCCATAGATCCGGGTGCCTTCCTGCCATGGTCAAGGACATATAACCACCGTAGGACCGGCCTACCACTGCCGCCCGGTTGGTATCTAACCGCTTATCCTGTCCGAGCAGTTTCATCGCATGCACGTGATCCAGGCGATCCTGACCGCCCCAATCCCGGTCCACCTGCTTGGTGTAATTCAAGCCATAGCCTGTGCTCCCACGCACATTGGGAACAAAAACCGCAAATCCGTTCAAGGTCAGGAACTGGATCAATGGCATTGAGAACCAGGCAAAATCCGGCCGTTCCTGGCCCTGCGGGCCGCCGTGAACATAGTACACCACCGGACGCTTCCCCTTAAATCCCAAATCCTTGGCCGGTAAATACAGCCGCGCCGAGATACGCGTTCCATCAAAGGACACAAACGAAGCGTCCTCCCCGGCCGAAAGCAGCTTGCTGTCTACCCCCAGCACGCGTTCGCGCGTATGCTGAATTATCTCCGTTCGGTTCTTTCCTCCCATAGTGAAGATTTGAGTCGGGCTGGTAGCCGTTGAGAATGTTGCCACGAATGTGTCGGTCTTTTTATCGTAATCCGAAGATTCCAATACGCCATTCGCCAATTTACCTTCTCCACACAGTGTGTGCAGCACCTTCAGCGAATAAGCCGCCATATCCAATTCGGCTTCATATGCCCAGGAAACGCCGTCGATATTGTATTCCAGGACAAATCGGGCTCCCGTCAGGTGGCGTAGCCCCACCATTTCTCCCTGGCCGCTATGCACCGTTCCGATCACTTTGACTGGTTTTAATTCTCCGGGGTGATCCAGATCCAGATAGACCGGGCTGTAAGTATCATCGAAAAACGCCGAGGTCATCAACAATCCGTTGCGCCCTTCCACAAAGGATACGGAAGACAAACCATAGAACGGCACTTTCTGATCTGGCTGACGCTTTTCCATTGGCACGCCAAAGATCAGGCGTCGTTCGCCCTGGCCTTCCTCCCACAGGTAAAGCACATCATCCCCTACGGTATAGCTGTCTGCGATCACAATCCGTTTGTGATCTGGCGTACTCGCGGCTGGATATGCGCCGTACTCGCTCGCCGAGATCTTCACCACTTCGCCGCATTCCAGGTTGCACCGGTAAGAACTTTGTTCGCCGCTTTGCCTGGATTCAGCAGAAATGTAAAATATGTTCTGCTCCAGGTCGCAATCCACCAAATGGTCTCGTGTTCCCGCAAAGAAATTATTGCAGGCAGGTTCCGGGAAGCCGCCTTCCAAGGGGATCCACATCGGCTGGTAATTCTCATCTCCATCCTGGTCCAGCATGACCAGGATTTTCTGCAGCTTGGGGAACACCCTAAACGAATATCCACCAATCAGGTGCGGATTTTGCATGGCGATGTTTGGCGGCAGCAGCAGTTCGGGCACGCTTCCACCGAAATCCATGGCATACAAACTCAATTTTCCGGAAATATTTGAGATAAAGTACAAACGACGACCCACAAGTTGGGCAGCCATGAACAAACGGGCAGCCAGTAGCGATTCGATACGGAACATACTTTTCTCCTTCAGGTAAGATTATTAGAGCGCCGCCCCTTGATTACGCGCTCCCCGACTATTATAGGCGTTCCATCTTATTCCGGCATCCTGCATTTGGATGATTTTCACTTCTTTTTCTGGGGTTGTCCCAGGCTGAGCCAATACCCTACGCCCAGGAAGATCACGCACCCCAAGATTCCGGCCCCCAGGTACAGCGGACCAAAAGTCCAAAACGCCAATCCAATCTGTGAGCCGAGGATATGCCCTGCCCAAAAACCGCACAAAGCCAACAGCAAATCCAACAGCAAACGCCCCAGCCCGCCGTCTTTCCAAAGATGAAAAGCAGCTCCAATCAGGCCTGCCACTAAGGTACCAAATAGGATCGCTGGAAAGTGCATAAGAAAATCTCCCTCCCCTCTATTATCCCACAATTATTCCCCCGCCCAGGCATATTTCACCCTGGTAAAATACGGCCTGCTGCCCTGGAGTAATGTCCCGTAGGGGCGCCTCAAAGCTTATGCGCGCATCTTCGCCTTCTGGTATTACCTTCGCCCGGGCTGGCGTTGCCCGGTAACGGATCTTTACCTCGGCAGAAAAATCCTCCTGTGGCACCTCTCCAACAATCCAATTTATCTTGGCTACGCGCATCTCGTTCTTTCCCAGTTCATCTTCTCTCCCCACCACCAGCTGGTTCTTTTCCATATCCCGTCCCACCACATAATACGGCTCCGCTGCATAGATCCCCAGGCCTTTGCGTTGCCCAATCGTGTAGAACGGCAGCCCCTGGTGTCTTCCCACTACCTCCCCGTGCAAATCCACGATCTCCCCCGATTTCACTGCCTCTGGAACATGGCGCGCCAGAAATTCTCGGTAATCTGCGTCTCCCAGAAAACATAGATCCTGGCTGTCCGGCTTTTCTGCCACCTCAAGACCCATTTCGCGCGCCCGCTGGCGTACTTCAACCTTGGTCAATTCTCCCACAGGAAACATGGAATGCGCCAGTTGCTCCTGATTCAATCCGCTCAACATATAACTCTGATCTTTGCTCAGATCGTTAGCTCGCAGCAATTCCATCTTCCCGTTTGCTGCCTGCCGCAGGCGCACGTAATGACCGGTCGCAATTTTCTCACCCCCGATCGCAAGAGCTTGTTCTAACATAAATCCCCATCGAACCCGCCGGTTGCATACAATGCATGGATTGGGCGTCCTCCCCCCCGCGTATCCATCCAAAAAATCCTGCACAACGATCTGTCGAAAGGTTTCGCGTGCATCTACCACATAAAAAGGTATGCCCAACTGTCTCGCTATCCTGCGTGCCTCTTCCATTGCCTCAGGCGCGCAACAGCGGTTCTGCTCTTCCTGTCCCTCCTCGCTCCACAAACGCAGCATCATCCCCACCACGCGATAGCCCTGCTCAACTAGCAAAGCAGCAGCCACGGAACTATCCACTCCGCCGCTCATTGCTGCAACAATTCGGGGATGATCCTCTGCCATATTCCTACTTTGCCCGCGCCTTTTCCACAAGCTCTGGCAACCGGTCAATGAACCGGCTGATTTGTTCCTCGCGGGTATCTTTGCCAATCGTAACCCGCAAAGACCCTAACGCCCAACTTTTAGAAAGCCCCAGGGCCAGCAGCACCTCCGAAGGTTTCGGATTGCCCACCTTGCATGCTGAACCGGACGAACAGGCAAATCCCGCCATATCCAGCAACATTAACAGATGGTTACCGTCCACCCCTTCGAATACAAAGCTGGCGTGATTGGGCAGGCGCTCGGTCGGATGTCCGGTTAATCGTGCCCGCGGGATCCGCTCAAGCACCTCGCGGACCAACCGGTCCCGCAGCGGCAACAGGTGCACGGCGCGTTTTTCGCGCTCCTCGTTCGCCAGGCTCAAGGCCTTTGCCAGCCCGACGATGTAAGGGATGTTCTGCGTTCCAGCCCGCAACCCGAACTCCTGCTTTCCACCGGTCTGGGCTGCTGCCAGTTCCATTCCACGCCGAACATATAACACACCGACCCCTTTGGGACCGTAGAATTTATGCGCCCCAATGGAAAGCAGGTCGATCTTGTCCCTCGCCACATCGATCGCCAGGTGCGCCGCCGCCTGAACCGCGTCAGTATGAAATGGGATTCCCCGTTTCCGGCAGACTTCGCCGATCTCCCCAACTGGGTTGATCGTTCCCACCTCATTGTTTGCGTACATAACTGAAACCAGAGCCGTATCGTCTGTCAGGCTGGCTTCCACTTCTGCAGCGTGAACCCGCCCGTACGGATCAACCGGCAGCGTTTCCACCACAAACCCATATTCGGCTTCCAGTTGGCGTGCGGTTTGCGTCACTGCAGGATGTTCAACCGGGCTGATCAAGATGGTTTTTGCGCCGCGCTTGCGCCTGCGCGCCAGCGCCGCCCCTCTCAAGGCCAGGTTATCGCTTTCTGTCCCGCAGGAAGTAAAAATGATCTCTTCCGGGCGGCCGTGCAACACTTTCGCCACATCCTGGCGGCTGGCTTCCAATGCGTGTTCGGCCTGTTGACCCCAAAAATGGATTGAGGAAGGATTCCCAAAATTCTGCCGGAAATACGGCAGCATCGCTTCAATCACGCGTTCGTCCACCGGCGTTGTCGCCGCATAATCCAGGTAAATTGATTCATCCATAATTAATCCCAGGTTCCAACTCCAAAGTAGCCCAAGTGTAGACGAGATACGCAAAATTGTCAAATTTTACTGTTCTCGCTCGCTGCGATGGTTTATAATTAGGGCATCCTAATGAACTGGAGGATCAGGCAATGACAAAGATTCAATTTGGCACTGACGGTTGGCGAGGCATGATCGCGGAAGATTATACTTTTGACAACGTGCGTCGGTGTACGCAGGGGTTTGCCAGCTATCTCAAGAAACACAAGAAGTCCGGCGAATGGATTGTTGTCGGGCACGATAAACGCTTCCATTCGGAAAACTTTGCTCGCGCAGTCAGCGAGGTTCTGGTTGGCAACGGCATGAAGGTATACTTGACCGATGGCCCCACCCCCACGCCCGTCATCGCCTTCAGCGTGGTGAACAAAAAAGCCGCCGGTGCGGTTAACATCACTGCCTCCCACAACCCGCCCACAGATAATGGTTTCAAAGTCCGCGACGAGAACGGCGGCGCAATTCCTCCCGATGGCTTGAAAGAGATCGAAAGTCTGATTCCCGATTCGGTAAAAGATGTTCACCTGACGCCTTTTGCCGAGGCGGAAGCCCACGGCAAGGTGGTCATCTTCGACCCCGCTCCCGCCTATATTGCCCACATCGAGAAATTGATCGATCTGGAGCCCATTCGCAAGGCCGATTTGAAAGTCCTTGTGGATGTCATGTGGGGCAACGGCGCAGGCTGGTTCAGCCGTATCCTTAAAGGTGGCAAGATCAAGGTCGAAGAGATCCATAACGACCGCAACCCCATCTTCCCCGAGATGAAGCGCCCCGAACCGATTCCCCCGAACATCAATGTCGGTTTGCAAACCACCGTGGATAGAGACGCCGATGTCCTGCTCATCACAGACGGTGATGCCGACCGGGTTGGCCTGGGCAGCGAAAAAGGCGTGTTCATTAACCAATTACAGGTATACGCGTTATTGGCCTATTACCTCCTGGAAGTCCGCAAAGAGCGTGGCGCCATCGTCAAGACCCTCTCCACCACCAGCATGCTCGAAAAATTGGGCAAGATCTACGGCGTTCCAGTTATTGAAACCGGTGTGGGTTTCAAGTATGTAGCCCCCAAGATGTTGGAATTGAACGCCATGATTGGCGGTGAAGAATCCGGTGGTTACGCCTTCCGCGGCAATGTTCCCGAACGCGACGGCATCCTCGCCGGCCTTTACCTCCTGGACATGATGGTCCGCTTGAAGATGAAGCCCTCCCAATTGCTCGAGCTGCTCTTCAGCAAGATTGGCGCCCATTATTACGATCGCGTGGACACCGGCTTCAAGGGCGATCGTTCTGAAAGAGAAAAACGCATCCTGGATGCCAAACCAGAGACCATAGGCGGTCTGAAGGTAACCGGTCTCAATACCACCGACGGTTTCAAATTCGGCCTGGAAGACGGCGGCTGGCTCCTCATTCGCTTCTCCGGCACCGAACCGATCATGCGCGTCTATTGCGAGACCACCCACAAAGATAAAGTTCAATCCATCCTCAAAGATGGACTGAAGATCGCGGGGTTATCCTGATTGTTGGGTCTGACGGATACCCATTGTCACCTGAACCTTAACTTATTCCAGGAAGACCTGCCTGATGTGCTGGCCCGTGCCTGGGATCAAGGAGTGCAACACATCCTAATCCCAGGCATCGACCTGGAAACCAGTCGCCTGGCAGTTGAGCTGTCCCAACGTGATCCTCGCTTGCACGCTGCCGTAGGTTTTCACCCCAACGATGCCCTCAAATGGGACGAAAGTGCGCACCAGGCATTGGAGGAGCTAGCCTCCGCCCCTGGGGTGTTTGCCATTGGAGAAATTGGTCTGGATTATTACCGTGACCATGCTCCCAGAGACGTGCAAATGCGCGTTTTGCAGGCTCAACTCGATCTGGCAAACACCTTGAACAAGCCGGTCGTCTTGCACAGCCGTGATTCATTTGACCATCTTTGGAAGCTTCTTTCGGCATGGCAGGAATCGCTTCAGGCCTCCAGGTCTCCTCTCGCTTCCCGGCCGGGTGTTCTTCACTCCTTTGAAGGGGATACCGCGGCCGCTTCACAGGTTATTTCCCATCATTTTTACCTGGGAATCAGTGGACCAGTCACCTTCAAGAATGCAGTTCAGCGCCAACAGACCGTCACCGATTTGCCCCTGAGTGCCTTATTATTGGAAACCGATGCTCCCTTTCTGGCTCCTCATCCTCACCGGGGAATGCGCAACGAACCCGCCTTTGTTGGCGCAGTTGCTGAAAAGATAGCCGCTCTAAAACAATTGGATATTGGGACAGTCGTCCAAACGTGTGCGCAAAATGCCAATGAATTATTCTTATGGGATTAAGTTGATTTGAACAAGCCGACCAATACCACCTTTACCAACCCTGTTATGGAGGAATTAAAGCTTGTCGAAGAACTAATGCATCGACAGGCTGACGGCTTTCACCAGGATTTGATTGCCGCCCTTTACCACCTGCTCTCTTCTGGTGGCAAACGCATTCGCGCCACCCTCACCCTCCTCACCGGGCAAATGTTGGGGGCTCCGGAGAAGAACCTGCTCAACCTGGCTGGTTCGATCGAGCTGCTCCACACCGCCACCCTTGTTCACGACGATCTGATCGACGGCGCGCTTCTCCGCCGCGGAATTCCAACCCTGAACGTAAAATGGTCTGCGGGCGCCACCATCCTGACCGGTGATTTTCTTTTTGCCCGCGCCGCCAAGCTGGCCGCCGACACCGAATCCATCCCCGCCATGCTCCTCTTTGCCCGCACCCTCAGCATCATTGTCAATGGCGAGATTAATCAGTTATTTTCCAGCCGCTGCCTGGCTAGCCGGGAAGATTACCAGAAACGAATATATGCCAAGACAGCCTCAATGTTCGAGACAGCCACCCAATCTGTAGCTCTTCTCTGTGAATTACCCGATCCTAAAGTCGAGGAACTGCGCAGTATTGGATATGGTCTGGGGATGGCTTTTCAGATCATTGACGATATCCTTGATTTTACCGGTCAACAATCCACTCTCGGAAAACCGGTTGGCAGCGATCTGCGCCAGGGCCTGATCACCCTCCCCGCCTTGTACTTCATAGAATCGCACCCCGAAAATCCCGAAGCGCGCCTGATCCTGGAAGGAAAATGCCTCGAGGATGACCAGGTGAACAATATCGTGGCTTCAATTCGCGCGAGCCAGGCCATTGAATTAGCCTATGCCGAAGCCCACCGCTACGTCGATCAATCTCTTGAAATTCTTACCCGCTATCCTGCAAATCCGTACCGCGATGCCCTGGCCTCGCTGGCAGAATATATCGTCGCCAGAACATTTTGACCTTTTCCGCGCCTTGACATCCTGGAGCGGTCGGATATAATTGGCATGCTTTTCCCCTTGGGAAAGTAAATGCGCTGGTGCTGGAACTGGCAGACAGGCATGGTTGAGGGCCATGTGCCGCAAGGCGTGAGGGTTCAAGTCCCTCCCAGCGCACCAAAGGAATCCAATAGCTTTATAGTATAATTCAATGCGCAGGGCATCCCCCTGCGCGTTTTAATCCCTGATAGAGGAGTAATCTCATGGCAATTATTCTGGACGCAATGGGCAGCGACCGATTCCCGGATCCCGAGATCATCGGCGCAATTGACGCCGCCGAACGCATGGGAGATGAGGTTGTGCTGGTTGGTAACCAGGAAATTCTGGAGCCAAAATTAAAAGCCGCTAATACGCACGGCGCACTCGTGACGATCGAACACGCTCCCGACATGGTCGAAATGGGAGATAAGGTTGTCGAAAGCTCCCGCGCCAAGCCGAACAACTCGATGGCGATCGGTTGCAAGCTCGTCAAGTCTGGCCGGGGATCTGCCTTCGTCACTGCCGGTTCCACCGGCGCCGCCATGTTCAATGCTCTGCGCACCCTCGGACGCCTTCCCGGCGTTCTACGCCCTGGTCTGTGTGCACTCGCCCCCACTCGCAAAGGCCGCTGCGTCATCACCGATATCGGCGCCAATGTGGATTGCCGGCCTGAGTTTCTCGTCCAGTTTGCCATTCTTGGCAGCGTCTACGCTCAAAAATCCCTGGGCATCGCCAATCCGCGCGTCGGATTGCTCTCCAATGGCGAAGAAGCCGGTAAGGGTAATCAGCTCGTCAAGGATACATTCCACCTTCTGGAGAAGGTTGGCATCAATTTCATCGGCAATGTTGAAGGCAAAGAGGTTTTTGCAGGTGAAGCAGATGTGGTTGTTACCGATGGCTTCACGGGTAACATTTTAATGAAGGGTTGTGAAGCGATTGCCAAATTGATCACCGACACCCTAAAGACCGAACTTACTGCTTCCTTGCGCTGCAAAATGGGCGCCTTACTCGCCAAACCCGCTTTCAAAAAGGTGCGCGGTCTGGTGGATCCCTCCGCTATTGGCGCAGCTCCGCTCCTGGGTATTGATGGTCTGGTCTTTGTCGGTCATGGCCGCTCTGATGCGCGCGCCATCACCAGCGCCGTTTTGCTGGCCCAGCAGATCGTCAAAGCCGACATGCTCACCAGCCTGCGCGAATCAATCCAAGAGAACATGTCTCGCATCAATCTGGTTGATCTCTCCTGAAAAAACACAATAAGATCATGAAAATCATCACCAACAACAAGATCATTAAACGCAACCGCAAGATCGGGCAAATTGCCACCCTGGCTAGTCTGGTAGTTCTTGTGGTCGGGTTTGTTATTTCGATCAACACCGATGCCTCGCTCTTCATTTGGGCGCTGCTGGCGTTGATGGTTGGCTTTCTTCTCTCGCAGGTTGGCATCTACTACGGCAACCGTTTCGGCAAATCTCCGCGCTATGATGAGCGGATCAACCAATCTCTCAAAGGTTTGGATGAAAAATACACCCTCTACCACTACACCTCCCCTGTTCCGCACCTTCTCGTGGGTCCGGCTGGGGTCTGGGTTTTGGTCGCGTATGGTCAGCGCGGCAGTATTTCTTATGACGGCTCCCGCAAGCGCTGGAATCATGTTGGCGGAAATTTCTTCCTCAAACTTTTCGGGCAGGAAGGTCTGGGGCGCCCGGAGTTGGAAGCAAAAGGTCAGTTGCAGGATCTGGCCAAGCAGTTGAATACCAGCCTTCCCCAAGTACCATTACCCGAGCCCAAAGCGGTCTTGGTATTCACTGATCCAAAAGCCGAGGTGGGGAACATAGAGGATGCACCAATTCCAGCTCTCCACACCGACAAGTTGAAAGATTTTGTCCGCCGCATGGCGCGCGAAAATCCAGCCCCTGCCAATTCCATCCAGGCGCTCGAAAAAGCTCTGCCAGAAGAGTCAATCCCAGAATAATTGCCCTGTTTTCCAACAAAAAACGAGCCGCTCAAACGGCTCGTTTTTTTATATTATTTCTTATCGGACGGCTTTCTGGGCCGGTAAGTCCTTTTAACCGGTTTTCGTATCGGGGCTTCCTTCGCTGAAAGCGTCTTAAGCAACTTGACCTCGCTGGAGGTAAGGTACCGCCATTCACCTGGTTTTAGGTTGCCCAGTTGTAAGGTGCCGATCCTCACCCGAAGTATTCGCTGTACAGGCAGGCCGATCGTCGAACCTACCTCGCGGATTTGACGTTTGCGCCCTTCATGTAAAATCACCGTCAGCCAGGCTCCTTTTCCTGCCTGACGATCCACCTTCACTTGCGCCGGGGCAGTACGGTGGCCGTCCGGCAGCACCACCCCTCGCCGCCAGATCGCCAGCTGTTTCTCATCCGGGACGGTTGCCACCAATACCTGATATTCTTTTTCGTGTTCGTAGCGGGGATGGGTTAAATGGTGCGCCATCTCTCCATCATCGGTCATCAAGATCAGGCCCTCGCTGTCAAAATCCAGCCGGCCCACAGCAAACAAATGTCCCGGTACAGGCACCAGATCGCGCACCGTCTGGCGGGCATCTTCCGTGTCCACATCCGAAAGCACACCGCGCGGCTTGTTCAGCGCAATATACACCTTTTGCACGGGAATTCGCGGGATGGGCTGCATGTCCACCAGGATCTTATCTGTCTGGGGATCCGCTTTGGAACCCAATTCGGCGACCTTACCGTTCACCTGCACCCGCCGGGCTGTAATCAACTCTTCGCAAGAGCGTCGAGAGCCAAAACCAGCCTGAGCCAGGATTTTCTGCAACCGTTCTTCCATTTCTTCTCTAATCCTTTAACAACTTGTTTTCTGGCACAACTTCTGTGTCTGTTGCCAGTTCGTATGGCGGTAATGCCTGCAATGATGCCAACCCAAAATGCTGCAAAAAGTCGCTCGTCGTACCGTACAAAATGGGCCGGCCTGGTCCATCTGTCCGGCCCACCTCTTCCAAAAGGCCTTTACTTAATAGACTTTTCACAACCCCGTCGCTGTTCACTCCCCGCACCGCATCGATCGCCGGACGGGTGATTGGCTGCCGGTAAGCCACAATCGCCAGAGTCTCCAGGGCTGCCCGGCTCAACCTGCTGGTAGCTTCCAACCCCAGATAATGTTCTACCAATTCGCCCAATTCTGACGCGGTGGTCAACTGCACCCGACCGGCGTGCCATTGCAGGCGCAATCCCCGCCCGGCAAGCAATTGTTCCTCCAGGCTTTTCAGGCCGCTTTCAACGTCTGCCGCAGCTTCCCCTAAAGCCTCAGCCAGTTGCGCTGCAGTAACCGGCCCCGAAGCCACAAAAAGCAGCGCCTCCAGGCGGGCTTCCAGGGATAAATCAATTTTGGTTGGGTTTGCGTCACTCATGCTATAATTAGCCCTGCTTTACCATCTGATTTCTTACAAAAATCCAACTGCGGGAATAAATTATACCCGATTATCCCTTTGCCATGTCCGCTCTTTTTCACAGAATCTTCCGTATCTTAAATCTATTGATTGCTTTCACCGGCATGGTTGGGATGGCTTTTGCCGCCGGATGCGCTGCCCCGCAAGTTACTCAAGGATTGATCCTTGTCAGCCTCACCGCAGACGGCAAACAAATACAGATAGATATGGCCGCCGGATCTACCGTCCAGAACGCATTGGACCAGGCCGGGATCTCCCTTGGCAGCCTGGACCGCGTTCAGCCTCCGGTGTACACCCTGCTGAGTGACCAATCCGAAGTACGCATCATTCGTGTGCGCGAGGAATTCGAGATCGAGGAGACCATCCTCCCCTTTGAATCCCAAAAGGTTTACAGTGAATCGCTGCCCAAGGATCAGAAAATGCCAGTCCAGCAGGGTATCAACGGCATCCAGCAAAACACCTACCGCCGCGTGTACGAGGATAATGTTGAAGTCTCGCGCTCCCTTTTTAAGACCGAAACCATTCGGGAGCCACAGGCAGAGATTTGGATCATCGGGCGTCAATCCAATTTCCGTTCTGTCACTATTCCTGGCCGGCTGGTTTATCTCTCCAATGGCAACGCCTGGATCATGGAAGACAGCACCGCCATCCGCCGACCATTGGTCACCAGCGGCGATCTAGACGGACGTATTTTCACCCTTTCTCCGAACGGAGATTGGCTCCTCTTTACTCGGAAAAGTAATAAAAGCCCTTCCGAAGAGATTAACACCCTTTGGGTTGTCTCCACTGCAGAAAATCCAGTGGAATACGACCTCAATGCCAGCAATATTGTCCACTACGCTGAATGGGTGCCCGACACTCAATCGACCATCACTTATTCCACCGTCGAACCACGCGCAGCCGCCCCGGGTTGGCAGGCGAACAACAATCTGGTCTTACTCACCTTCAGCCCTCTTTCCGGCGCCTTGCGCAAACAGGAAGAACTTCTCCCTGCAAACACCGGCGGGGTTTCCGGCTGGTGGGGCGCCAGTTTTGACTGGTCTCCAGATGGAGAGATGCTGGCTTATGCTCAACCCGATCAAATCGGCCTGGTGGAATTCGGTGAAACCACTCAAATGACCCCCCTCTTGAATATCCAGTATTACAATACTCACGGCGACTGGGCCTGGGTTCCCGGAATCGCCTGGGCCCCAGACAGCTCCTTCCTTTATATAACCACCCATGCGCCGCAATCCGGACTGGCCGACCAGGAAACTTCTCCCCTCTTCAACCTGACTGCTTTGGGCATCAAAAGTTCTCTCACCCTCGAACTCGTTCAAAACTCCGGCATGTTTGCTTACCCTTCCCCCTCGCCTACATCCGGCAGTAGTTTTTGGATTGCTTATCTTCAAGCAATCTTTCCCGACCAATCCGATTCCAGCTCCTACCGTCTCGTTCTGATGGACCGCGACGGCTCAAACAGGAGCGAAGTCTTTCCCCTGGCGGGCGGGCGAGGATTGGAGCCTCAAAATGTCACCTGGTCCCCTGACGGGGTGGAGCAGCACGGCCTGGCCATGGCCGTCCTCTCCCAGGGCGATCTCTGGTTGGTGTGGGCTGATGGGTCTGACCCTCAACAAATCACTGGCGATGGTTCTATAATAAAGATAGATTGGAAATAATGGATCTCAACAAGGAGTAATATGCGCATTTTAATCACTGGAGCAGCGGGTTTTCTGGGGTCGCACCTGTGCGACCGTCTCTTGGCCGAAGGTCACGACGTGATCGGCATGGACAACTTCATTACCGGCAGCCCTGAAAATCTTTCCCACCTGTCCGGCAATGAACATTTTTCATTCATCCGCCACGACGTTTCCGAATACATCTTTGTCCCCGGCAAGGTCGATGCGGTAATGCATTTTGCCTCACCAGCCAGCCCCAATCCCACCTCACCCTTTGGCTATCCCAACTTACCCATCCAAACCATGAAAGCTGGTGCTCTCGGCACGCACAATACGCTCGGCGTTGCCCGCGCCCATAATGCCCGTTTCTTGCTGGCCTCCACCAGTGAGATCTACGGCGACCCCCTTGAACATCCTCAAACAGAGACTTATTGGGGCCATTGCGACCCTATCGGTCCGCGCTCGGTATACGATGAAGCCAAGCGCTTTGCTGAAGCCCTCACCATGGCCTACCACCGTTATCACGGCATTGATACACGTATTGTGCGCATTTTCAACACCTATGGCCAACGCATGCGTCTGGATGATGGGCGTGTTGTTCCCAATTTCATTCAGCAGGCTCTCCGCGGTGAACCGCTCACCATGTACGGCGAAGGACTGCAAACCCGCAGCTTTTGCTATGTCAATGACCTCGTCGAAGGCATCTATCGCCTCCTCATGTCGGATATTCACGAACCAGTGAATATCGGCAATCCGTACGAGATCAGCATCCGCGAGTTCGCCGAAACAATTAACCGGATCACCGGCAACACCGCCGGTCTTGGATACCGCCCCGAAGCTCGCCTTGGCGATGATCCTCAAAAACGCCGCCCAGATATCAGCCGCGCCAAGGCTTTGCTTGGTTGGGAACCCAAGGTCTCCCTTGAAGAAGGTATTCGCGCCACCATCCCGTACTTCCGCACCAAAATGGGACTTTGATGAAAACCCTTCGCGATCCAAAAGAACGCACCCGCTTCTTCCGCTTTGCTCTGGTTGGCATCCTTGGTGCGGTGATCGATTTTGGCCTGTTCAACCTCCTCACCGTCACCTTCCACATGGATGCTTTGCCCTCCAGCATGATCTCCTTTATCGCTGCGGTGATCAATAATTATGTGCTCAATCGCACCTGGACCTACCCCGATTCGCGCAGCAAATCAGTTTGGCGGCAGGCCGGCATGTTCTTTATCGTCAGCCTGGTTGGACTGGGGATCCGTGCGGTGATGTTCATGGTCCTTGAGCAGCCGCTCATCGACCTCAGCACAAAGATTTTCCCGCCCAATTTCCTCACCCCTACCATTATCGGCCACAATGTCACTCTGGCGCTGGCTATCTTTATCGTTATGTTATGGAACTATACAGCCAACCGTTATTGGACGTATAATGATGTTAGCTAATGAATCAGGAAACGGATAATCCTTCTTCCTCCAGCCTTCCCGCTCCAGAAATTCGCTCCTTGCGTGAACTCATTGACCTGGTCACCGGGCGCAACCTTCCTTTGGAGCCGCAGGAAACAACTGCCCAAACCGAGGTGACCCCATTTCCCTTCCTCGGCCTCGTGGGGCAGACAGAAATGAAGCTGGCTCTCATTCTGGCACTGATCAACCCCGCTGTGGGCGGTGTGCTGCTCATTGGTCCGCGCGGCACAGGAAAGACCACTGCCGTCCGCAGCCTGGTTGACCTGCTGCCCGAAGTGAAACGCAGCCTGTGTTATTACGGTTGCACTTCCGAAGATATCGAAGAGGGCGGCATGGACGCAGTCTGCCCCGATTGTGCCCGCAAGTATGCCGAAGGGCAGGATCTTTCACACTCCGAACGGGTACGCTTGATTGAACTTCCACTCAACGCCCGTGTTGAGGATGTGATCGGTGGATTGGACGAGCGCGCTGTTGTCCAAGAACGTTTGCGCCTCAAACGTGGTTTGCTTGCCCAGGCTGATCAAAACATTCTTTACGTCGACGAAGTCAATCTACTCAGCGATGAGATTGTGGATGCCATCCTGGATGCAGCCGCCCAGGGCAATTACACCGTTCGCCGGGGTCCGATCTCTGCCACCTTCAGATCCAGGTTCACCCTGATCGGATCCATGAACCCCGAAGAAGGCAATCTTCGTCCTCAGATCATGGATCGCTTCGGCCTTCGTATTCTTGTTCAGGGCCTTTCGGAACCATCAAGCCGCTACGAGGCTTATCGACGGGTGCGCGCTTATCAGTCTAGCCCGCGCCAAATGGCTGCTAGCTTTTTTGCTGAAACTCAAACCGCTTTACGTGAGATCCAGTCTGCTCGAGCCCTCCTTCCCCGGGTGGAGGTGCCTGAAAACGTGGCGGTGCGTGCCATTACCCTGATCCAAAACATGAGGATCGATTCATTGCGCGCTGAAATCACCTTGTTTGAAGCCGCCCGCGCTTTCGCAGCCGCGGATGGCCGAAATCTGGTACAATTAAGGGACATCCGCGAAATTGCCCCAATGGCGCTGCGCCTGCGGAGTTCTGAGTTTATCACGGCTTATTTCAAGGACTGTCAAAAAGAAACCCAGCACATGGAATCGTTCCTGGCGGAATTATTCCCGCCGCAAAAACCTTAGGAGGAGCAAATCAAGATGGCCAAGAAATCCCTGATCCCAGTTCATGAAGTTCCCGATCCCGCGTCCCTCACCCCCCAAACCCCCGCTGATTTTTCCCGGCGCGGTTGGTTATATTACGGGCGGAAAGAATTTGCCCGTGCCGAAGCAGATTTCGTTACCGCCCTTGAACAAGAACCGGATAACCCGGAGTTCCTCTATGCCCTTGGGCTAACCCTCAAAGCGGCCGGCTCTCTTGATAAAGCACTTCAAAAATTTGAATATGCACTCCAGATGGTGAACACCGTCAGCGATCCGGTTCGCGCCCAGGTATTACACCGCTTGATCTTAGGCCACATCAACCAGATCAAAACCGGCGACTGGAACCTGGAAAAAGAGATTTGGAAATCCCGCTAAATCATCGCGAACGCCTGGAAACCTGTCTGGCGGGGAACGCACCCGACCGCGTTCCAGTGGCCCTCTGGCGCCATTTCCCGGTAGATGATCAATCGCCCTCATTGCTGGCCGCCGCCACATTGGCTTTCCAAACTCAGTTTGATTTTGACTTCGTCAAAGTTACCCCTTCCTCATCTTTTTGTCTCCAAGATTGGGGGGTGCAGGATCGCTGGGCCGGCAGCACCGAAGGAACGCGGGAATACACTCACCAGGTGATCTCCAGGCCCGAGGATTGGACCAGCCTTGCTGTGCTGGACCCCAACAAAGGTGCTTTGGGAGCCCAGTTGGAATGCTTGCGCCTGATCAAGCACTCGCTCCCCCCTCATACGCCCATCCTGCAAACCGTTTTCAGCCCATTGGCGCAGGCCAAGAACCTCGCCGGAAAATCCCGGCTCCTGGAGCATCTCCGTGTTGCCCCTGATGCGGTGGCCAATGGCCTGGTGGTCATTGCTGAAACCACCCGTCGATTCATCGAAGCGGTTGTAGAAATTGGTGTGGATGGCATCTTTTTTGCCGTCCAACACGCCCAGAGTCACCTCCTTTCTCCTGCTGAATTCGAGCGCTTTGGCCGCCAATTTGATCTGCCTGTCATGGAACCAGCTCGCAACCTCTGGTTCAACATGGCACATATCCACGGAGAAAATATTCTCTTTGACCAGGTCAAAGATTACCCGGTCGCTGTGTTGAATTGGCACGACCGCCAGACCGCTCCCACCCTTGCCCAGGCTCAACAGCGCTTTCCGGGTCTTCTGTGCGGCGGGCTGCGCCAGTGGGAAACCCTGGTCTACGGTACCCAGGCTGACGTCCGCGCCGAAGCTCGCCAGGCGATCCAGTTCACCGGCGGCAAGCGCTTCATCCTCAGCACAGGTTGTGTTGCGCCTATCATCACCCCTTATGGCAACCTCATGGCCGCCCGGTCCATTGTAGATGAGGAAGCTCTATGACAACCCTGCGCGTGATCGCAGGCAAAGCGCGCGGCCTGCGCATCCAAACCGTCCCTGGGGATACCACACGCCCCATCACCGACCGGGTCAAGGAAGCCCTGTTTAATATTCTTGGCCCAGATGTCGATGGGGCAACCATTCTGGATCTTTTCGGCGGCACGGGAGCAGTTTCCATTGAGGCTCTCAGCCGGGGCGCATCTTTTGCCCGGATCGTTGAACTCAGCCGTCCAGCTGTAAACATCATCAAATCCAACCTTGAACATACCGGCTTCAAGGATCAGGCAGAAGTGTTGAACATGGACGCCTTTGTTGTCTTAAACCGGCAAGCCGATAAAGCTTTTGATTATATTTACGTTGCCCCGCCGCAATATAAAGATATGTGGCAAAAGGCTATGCGGGAACTGGATACCCACATGGGCTGGCTTTCCCAAGAAAGCTGGGTAATTGTTCAGATCCACCCGATCGAATACGAAACTCTTCAGCTCCAGAATTTGTCCGAGTTCGACAAGCGGGATTACGGCAGTACGATCCTCGTTTTTTACGAACGCAACCTGACTGAATAAGCTACTGGATCTCCACCTTCAACTGATCCTGTTCATCGTAATAGGAACGGGCATGAAATGGAGCGTCCCCGGCCCGAATCGATAGCACCCTCGCCAGGATGACGGGCAAGTCCTCTACCTGCGGCAGGTCTTTCACGCAAGAAATCTTGACCCATTCTAAAGTCCCCTCATCGGATGGACGCGGCTCTCCCCCTGCATAATCTCCTCTAAATATAAAGATCAGGATTCCGGTTTTTTCACTGGCATCCACCAACAAAGTGCCGCACAAGCGCAAATAATCTGCTTCCAGCCCGGCTTCTTCCAATAATTCTCGTCGCGCCGCCGTGAGGATATCTTCGCCCCGTTCCACATGACCGCCAATCCCGTTATAGCGGTTAGCCCACAATCGTTTGTTTGGTGCTCCCTTTAACAACAACACCAGGTCATCCCGCACCACAAAAATGAGGGTGCGCGGGATGACCTGGTATCGGTCGGAAGAAACGCCTTGCTCGCTCTTGGGCATCTAGCTCAAGAACATCGGCACGCCCATGAAATCACGGATCTTTGGGCGGTAATTTTCGATATCATAGAAGCTCGGAACATCTACGCGCTTCTTGCCTGCCAGGATCATATCCACCGGAACGGTCGTATACTTACCGCCATGCAGGGCAACCATCTTGCCTGTGTCATTTCGGCGGATCAATTGCACTGCCAAATGTCCGTAGGACATTGCCACCATCCGGTCAAGGGAATCCGGTGCGCCAGAACGCATCAGGTAGGCAACCTGCTGGTACATAATATCCTGTCCGGTGCGCCGTTTGAGCTCGTCAGAAAGCACAAGGCCCACGCCGCCTAGCTTGCGATGTCCATAAGCATCCGCTTCGCCGGTTTCCACTTCCGATCCCATATGCTCCAGGATCGCACCTTCAGAAATGGTCAACATCGCATAGTTGGAGGGATTGGAGCGCTTGTCATCCATGATCATCGCCGCCAGCCGGTCCAGGTCGCAGGGCACTTCCGTGATGATCGCCCGGTCAACATACGCCAGATAGGCGGAAATCAGGCTGGTCTCGCCCGAATTGCGGCCGAACAGCTCCACCACGCCGATCCGTTCGTGCGAACCGACTGCCGAGCGCATATTAGTGATGAAATCCACGCTGCGGGTTACCGCCGTCGAGAAACCAATGCAATAATCGGTGCCAAACACATCATTATCCATGGTCTTGGGGATCGCCACCACTTTGTAACCGTCTTTATGCAATCTCACCGCATAGCTTAAAGTATCATCGCCGCCGATCGGCACCAGGACATCCACACCCAGGTGTTCCAGCACCTTGATCACATGCGCCGTATAATCCATGGTTCCTTTATCATCGACCTGTTTTCCCAACGGAGAATCTTTCAAGAAATCCGGAATGTTGCTCGGTTTCACCCGCTGCGGGTTGGTGCGCGAGGTGTGCAGGAAAGTGCCGCCGGTGCGATCGATTGTGCGCACCGTCTCGGCGGTCAGCGGCCGGACATAATAATCATGCGTGGCAGGTTCATCCAGATTATAGTTTAACAGCCCTCCCCAACCTTTGCGGATACCCAATACACGATAACCGCTTTCAATTGCGCTCATCACAACTGCTTTCATGGCTGGATTCAGGCCAGGCACATCCCCGCCGCCAGTTAAAACTGCGATTGTTTTTTCCATATTATTTCACGAACTCCTGTTTTCAATGAGAATAAAGCAACCGGATGGGATTATCCAACCGGGCAGCATTACATATTTGCGGGGGCAGCGCAGGGCACCTGGAGGGAAATCTTGCAGCCCGAGCCAATCGAGGAATCCACCTCAAGGAATCCGCCCACCATCTCTACCCGCTCGCGGATCAATTTCAGGCCCAATCCGCTCGCCTTGTCCAGGCTCTGAGGATCAAAACCTTTGCCGTTGTCGCTGACAGATACCTTGATCAACACATCTTCGATGATCAATTGGATATTTACCTGCAATTTTCCGGGCATATCCTGATTATGCTTAATCGCGTTGCCCACCAATTCCTGGATGGCGCGGAAGATCATCACCTCCAGGTAGGATTCGATCCGGCGCTCCTGGCCTTTCACCACCACGTTCACCTCAACCCCTGTTTGCTCGCGGATCGAATCGGCGTAACGGCGGATGGTAGGCACAAATCCCAGGTCATCCAGCATCATCGGACGCAGATCAAAAATGAAGGCGCGCACCTTCTTGAAGGTCGACATCGCCGCATTCTTGAGATTATTCAATTCTTCTTTTGCCCGACCAGGGTCGATTTCAAACAGGCGCGCCACAATGTCTGCCTGGACGATAAAGTTGGAGAGTGCTTGGGCGGGGCCGTCGTGCATTTGGCGCGAAAGACGCAGCCGTTCGGATTCCTGACCGCTGATTACAATCTCCAGCATGGCGGAACCGCTGCTTGATTTTCCACCTGCTCCCCCGGCCGCTCCTCCCCCGCCCAGGAAAGGCAAGACTTTTTCAAGCATTTCAATCTGCCTTTTTAATGAAGCGTGGTCTCCTTGCAATTTCTCTAACTGGCCGCGCATCACCAGCATGCGCTGCTGTGCATCCAGGGCGGCGTTATATGCGGTGCGAATATCCGCCCGGGGCATACTTTCAAATTGCATCTGGATTTGCTGTAAATGCCCGGTGATCTGTGCATTACGTTGAACCAGTTTAGAGGATTCAGTTTGGCTTTGCTCCAGCATTAATGCCACTTCCTTCAAGGAACGTTTGGATTGCTCTAACTCAGTCTGCAATTCCAGTTTAAATTCCTCGATTGGATTAACATTTTCACCTGCCGGCATGTTCATAATCTCTCTCCTAAAATCTGCTCAGCTAATTCTAAAGGTTAAGTATAGCACAACCACAATCAACTAGACAATGCTTTAAAGAAGATTGAATGCGTGCCGCTACGGTTTTCCCCAACGATAAACCGCCATATTCTCCCCTCCGGCTTCCGGCGAGAATTTCCCATCTGTCTGGTGGATCAACGTTCCCCGTTTCACCAACTTTGGATACCAGCCCGGAAACGTGACCAGGTACTCCACGCCTTGCTTGTCCAGAAACTGCGCCAGCCTTGTCTCATCTCGGATGAAGGGGATCACCTCTGGCGAGATCAATCCTGCCGTATCCAAGATGTTCACCTCGGAAAAATATCCGATCGCGCCAATGTCATGCACGGCCACCCTGGCTCCATGCGGTATATTCTCGGCAAGCCAATGTGCTGTGCTGACCATTTCCGTCTCAATGATTGCCACATCCTGGGCATAAGTGATTGCCCCCACCCCCAGGAAAGCCAGCTCTACCGCGCCAATACAGCCAAACCACCCCAGACGCAGCAATCTCCGCCAGCGTTTTCTTGCCAGCCAATCTTTCCACAACCACGCAAAGCCAATCCCGCCCAACACAAAAAAGACCGGCATACTGGGCATCAAATACCGCCCGTGCTGATACGTTAATGGCAGGCTCAGGCTGTAGATCAAGTTATATCCCAGCCACCATAAACCCATCGTCAAGAGCAGCCAGCGTCTTTCTCGCCACCCGCGCCACAATGCGTAGATCATGCCTGGCAGCAGCAAGATCCCTGCACCGATCAACGGCAACGAGAATACAGATCCAACCCGTTCCAACAGCGGAAGTTGCAGGCTGGCGGCATATTCGGCTTGTTTTGCATAAAGGGTATTTGGCCAGATGTTGCCGGAGATCGCGAAGTTAAACAGAATATAAGGGATAAATGCTATTCCAAACCCCGCCGCCGCTCGCAGCAAGGCCTTAATACCGTTCCTTTCCCGCAAGGCCAGCAGCGTCAATAATCCCACCGGCCCCAGCAGGGTGATCCCATCCGGGCGCACCCACACCGCTGCCCCGGCTGCAATTCCTGCCGAAAGCCACTTAGGCTCCTTGCTGGAAAGCAATAAGAAACATATCAGGATCAATGCGGCAAACAAGGGCGTCTCCATCCCCGAGGACGCCGACCACACAAGGTGCCACTCCATCACAAGGAAAGCCCCCATCCAGGGAAAATTACCTACCCGGTCTGTTTGCCGGCGTAGGATCTTTTCTCCCGCCCAAGCTAACCCCAGCAAGCTGAGCATTCCGCAGGCATACGTCCATACGTATGGTCCTAATCCCAGGCGATAGCCCAACGCCAGCACCACTGTCCACAACGGTGACGTGGACCCTGCCGAGATCACCCCCGGCAAAAAGGTCCATTCCCCGCGCAGCCCAAGATTCCGCGCATATGTCTGGTGGATCCAGGTATCATCCAGCGGGAACCCTATGCGATACACCGCCGCGCTCGCCAGCAGGTAAGCAGCCGCTGCCACCCCGGTCAATAATCCCAGGATAAGTAAAGGTCTGCTTCTTTTCATGGCTCAATCCTGAAAAATTGCGCGCCGTCAGATTCTCCCAGGTAGGTTAATCCCGGTTGGTCGGCTGGATGGGCATATAGATCCTGCAAATCCCTCACCACATCTTTTTCCAATACCACGTATTCCGCGCCATAACGTTTTCCGGCCTCCAACAAGGTAGAAATATCCCCGTTTGGAACGACAATGGCCGCATGTTGATTTGCCAGATAATATCCCGGCGGGTTGTTGATCATCACCACCCGGTCAGTTCCCGCTCCAAAAGAGGTCAACGCAGCATCCACTTTAACCGCACGCTCGTAGCTGGACATCCATCCCCCTTCTGTAGGCAGGATCACTCTCACAGCAAAAATTCCCACCGTGAACAACGCTGCCAGCCCAACCATCATCGCCCCCAGAACCGACTCCGCGCTCTTTTTCTTCCATTTCCGCCTTCGAGCAGCCCATTCCACCACGCCCAACAGTCCCTCCGGAGCGGCAACCCACAACAAGGTTTGCACGGCCGCCCCAGAATGAAGAAAACCTCCCCGCGCCCCGGCAAACGGGAAGACTATGGTCATCGCCAGGAAGGTTGCCCCCCACATGCCCGCCCCCAATTGCGCGCGCTCATCCTTTCGTAGCCGCCACAGGCCGATCAACATCAAAGGCAGCAGGTAGATCTCCCCCTGCACAGCCAGGGTGGTGGACAGGTTCGCCCCCAATGCCTCCCATCGACTGCTCAAGTGTGTGCTCAGTCCCGCTGCCAACCAATGGCCTGCCGTCAGAGTCTCGGCGGGGAAATCAAAAGTTTCATCGTAATTTGTGATCCACATCGCCCTCCCATTACCGGGGGGCAACATGGTGTGGAACAAAGTGACGTTCCTGGCATACCACACACCGCTTACCAGCGCATACCCTGCCGCGCAGATCAATGCCAGTCCCACTCCTCGACCCAACCGGTGGAGTTTCGGCAGGTTCGATTGCCGCACCCCTTCAACCAGCGCCAGCACCACCCCCGCCGCCAACCACAACAGACCGTCCGCACGCGTCATGTGCATCAACCCGGCTAGCAAGCCCAACAGTCCAAAGCGCACGGGGCCGCTCTTCAACCATTTCCATTCTTTCTCGCCGGCCAGAAGGATAAACATGCCGCCAAAAAGCAAGTATGGCGTGAAAGTCTCTACCAGACCGGTGTAGATCGTATAAAAACCCGAGAATGCAGCCAACAACCCTGCCAACACCGCCCCGCGCTTTCGGCGCGTCATCCGCCAGGAAAGCCATGCGGTTAATGGCGGCAGCAGACTGCCCAGCAGAAGAAAGAGAATTCGCGCTGCCAGGTAGCTCGTCGAACCGGAGATGCCCATTCCCGCTGCCGCCAGGATCGACGCCAGCGGCATCCAATAGACATGCGATGGTGCTGGCAACGCATCCGGATCGTTTAAGTAATTCCACAAGAACGGCTCAGTAAAGCCTTGCCCTTCAGCCAGCCGCAAGCCGCCCGCATAATAATATTCGGCATCCATATAACCCGGAACAGGTTGAAAGGCCGCTGCCAGCAGCAAAATGACCGCTCCAATGCCCCACAAGATCAGGTAATTCCGGGTGCTCAAGACCGTTCGCCCCTTATCTGTCTAAGGATCAAACACATAAATCTCAAGATCGTTGAAGAATTGATAGTCCGTCTCGTGCCAGTTTGCTTCAAGCCAATCCAGCTGGGGATGTTTCTGGTTGGCTCGTTCATATTCCTGCAGGGTCTCCTGGTATACCACAAAATACACGCGAGTCTTGCCCGCCACGGCGCTTTGCAGGTCTCTGACCGGGTATATTCCCATCGCTTCTTGCGAGGCCGCTGCCAGGGTGTCGTTTGGCGATCCCGGTTCGTCTGGCAGGAATACCTGGGACAGGTCTGGCGCATAATAGTAGGAAGGGAAATAGCTTAATTTATTATCGTGTACCACCACCTCACCTGGCTTCACCCGAGTTGCCAGATAATCAACCGCTTTATTGTATGGTGAACGCGGAAATTCCTGGAACGCGTAATGGTAGGGCAGCGCTGCCAGGCAGGCCACCAAGAAACACACCAGCAAGAACATGCACATGGCTCGCCGTTTGATCCGCGCCAGCACCACCCCCGCCAACCCAAGGTAGGCCAGCATAGCCGCCAGGAATTGTCTCGGAACAAAGATCGGCCGCATCAGATAAGAAACCAGGAACAACATCGCTGGGAGAACCACCGCCGTTAAACCCAGAAAGATAATTCCGTCTCTGCCGTGCTCTTTCCAGACGCGCAGGGTTTCAAAGAAGACCAGCGCGGCCGCCAGCACACTTGCGATCGTCCCCACGATCATCAGTGTGTCAGGCATGGGAAGATTGGCAGAGGACATGATCAATGCCTGCACAATCTCCACAATCCCCGGCTGAGGGGTCCAAAACGCACGCTGGATCTTTTGCAACTGTCCTGGAAGCACCAGCAGCCAGGGTAAGGCCAGCAATCCGATACATACCTGGGCAATCAGGATCCTCCCCAGCAATTTCCAATCCCGTTTCAACAGCAAGAACAAATCCGGGATTACCAGCGCAAACACCGCCAGGTTGTGAGAATACATTGCCAGGGCGCCGCTTACTACCATCCCCACCCAATAACGCCGGTGTGCTTGTTTGGAGCGGTGAGTTTCCCATATTCGTACAAAAAAATACAAGTAACACATCTGGCACAAAGCCATCAACGCATACATACGAAGATCTTGCGCATGGTAGATCTGAAGCGGAGAGATCGCCGCCAGGAAAGCTGCCCACATCCCGGCTGTTCGCCCGGCAAATTGCCGCACCAACAGGTAAAGCACCCACATGGTTGCCATGCTCAAGACCACCGACATCAAACGCATAAACCAGACAGATGTGGAGATCTGCATCCAGAAATGCAGCAAAAAGTAATAAAGCGGCGGCATCGTATCCGCCGCCGTACCCGAAATGATCGCACCCAGATCCTGGCGTGCCAGGAAAATGCTGAATGCGTCATCGTAAGCCAGCGGTCGCCCCTCCAGGCTGATGCAGCGCAGCACCAAACCCAGCAGGAAGATCAACCCCAGTTGGATTTGATGCCGTTTCATAACAGCGGTCGATCCTTCTCATTCAACATATCAAACAACACCGTCGGCGGACGCAGCGCCCACCAGCGCACCCAATATAGCCCCAAGATCAGGAAACTCACCAACGGGAAGATCATCACCGGACTTTGCTGCGGCTGGTAACCGGGCTCCAGGGTTGCCATAAACAGCACCCATAACCCCACCCCTAACAGCAGCATGCTGAAAAAATTCAACAAGCTCCCTTTGAATCTCCACCGTCGTTCCCAGGTTGCAAAGATCAACACCAGAGCAGGAAAACAAACAATATAATTGCCGGGGTCGGTTTGGATCCCGATCCATTGCGAGATGACCAACGTCAAACAGGCTGTCCACAAGAAATGTCGGAAATCCGCCCGTCTCGCCAGCCACCATTCCACCAACAAGATGACCCCCAAGATAGCGCTCAAGATGTACCCCAGGCGCTCTCCAGTTGCCGGCAACCAGACCGCGAAGGCCTGTCCCGGGGTTCCTGGCGGATTATAACTGGCATACCGCAGCACCTCTCGCAGATTTTGCGCGATCCAATCAGGTAAGAAAAGCATTCCAAGCGCAATCAACAGCACCATCGATCCAAAGAACCACACCAACAGGCGCCAGCGTCGGTTAAAAAAGGCGTACAACAGCACAAATACCACGATCAAGATCACCACTTGCGGTTTGATCGTCACCAGCGCCAGCAGGAATCCCGCCAGCTCATCCATCTCGTTGCGGATTGCCAACAACACCCCGGCGATCCCCAGGGCAATCAATACCACTGCATTACCGTTGATCAACGGCCGCACCGCATGATACCAAAAAATAGAGAATAAAATAAAGAAGATGAGCATCAATGGGCTGATCTTCCAGCGCGTCAGCCGAATGCCTGCCACCGCCAATCCAAACAGCGCCAGTTCTAACACCGTCATCCACAACGCCCTGGACAGGTTGAAATCGGCTACCAGAGCAAAGGGAGCAAACAATGCTACCGAATAGAATGGATAAGCCACTCGCAATTCGTGTTCCCCTTCTTGCGCCGCCCGCCCGTATGCCAGGGTCTGGATGTGTAGGGCGGTCTCATCGCTGTATGGACTGACGCCCGTGGTCAAGAAATCTCGCGCCCCCACCCAATGCACCAAGAAATCATTTCCCCCTGGATTTTGGCCGGCGTAATTGTAATTGCCGATCACCAGCAACACGATCACCACAAACAGAACAGCCCCCCCCAGGATTGAAAGCCAAGCCAGCGCGCGGCGATTTCTCAATTTCGTCTCCTCGTATCTTTTCGTCATTATTATATCATCAGGGAGTCCACACAAAGATTACCGCGGTTTCATCTCGGTACACTTCGTCCCAGCCTGCCTCATCCAATAACCTCACCACCGGGCGGTCCGGCGGCAGCAGCACAAAACCCACCTCCCAGCGGTCCAGGATCTCCTGCCAGTTCTCCCCGCCTTGCACTACATCAATCCATTCCCCCAGGATCTCATCCCCAAACAGGTCGGTCCTTCCATCCACAAATACCGGATATTCCGGCAGTGCCCAGGTCAGGTATCCACCCCAGTTGTATTCGTTGAACATGCGTCCTTCCGGATGAGTCGCGCGGATATACTCCACTGCCTTCACCGGGTTACCATTCTGACTATACGCAAATACTAGATTCGGCTCAGTCACCAGGTACCATTTAAGCATTCCCACCAGGCCCAACAACCCGACCAGCGCCAGGTTGATTCGCCGTTGCCATTTTGGCCGTTTGCGCGCCTCTTCATCCTTCTGCCCATCCCCTCGCATGGCTTGCCAGCCATACCGGGCCAGCATCGGCATTCCCACCAGCGCAAAAGGTCCAAAATTCCGCTGTGCCACAAACGCCCAATATCCAAAGACCACCAGACTCAAGAGGTCGGTCGCATCCGCTCTTCGCTCGCTCAATCCCACTGCCACCAAGATCGCGAACAACATCCACAACAGAGGTTGAAGCTCGATGGCGTGGAAATCCGGCGACGACCACTCTTGAATGAATTGCTGGAGCGCGCCTACTCCCACGGTCTGGAACGGGATCTTCCACATATTCAATCCGTTTGGGTTGATCAGCACCAACCCGCCCCCCAGCAGCGACCAGCCTATCAGCTGCGCCAGCCGCTTCCAGCTCACCACCTCCGGTCCGACGCGTCCTAGCCAGTGATTGAGCGCCTCCCCTGCCAGCAGACAGCCGATCAGCATGGCACCCAACGCATAGCCCCCGTGCAGGTTTGACCACACCAGGAACAGCGGCGGGATCAGTGCTCCAATATTTTCTCTTTTCCATTTGAACCGGTACAGCAAGTATCCCAACAACGAGAACAAGAAGAACGAAGCCAACTGCGGACGTGGTGTCCACACCGGCGCCGAGACCAGGCACCCCAGCAGGATCACCACCGCTCTCCAGAAATCCGGCCCTTTCATCTGCGGCCAGGTCAGCATGATGCTCGCGGTCACCGTTAACGCCATTGCCAGCCCTAATGCTGGCCATCCTCCGACTCGAAAGAGCAGCGCCAACCCCACCTGCGAAAGCCAGGAATGATTGATCCATTCGTCTCCCGCGCGGGTGTATGAAAATACATCTTTCACCACCGGGCTCCCCGACAGCAAGGTCTGCTCCCCGCTGCGCAAATGCCACCACAGATCGCTATCCAGCGGCGTGCGCGCTGCCATAATGAAAACCAACAGTGCCGCCACCATGAAGAAAAGATGATCCCGTCGGGCCGTCTTCATGGCTGCGTTGTTTCTCCAAGCCCGATCTCTTGTGGTCGTACAGTCCTGGAAAGCCCGTAGAACACCTGGTAATCGCCGATCACGATCTCCTTCCAGCTCACCCCCACCCGCTGGAATTCCTCTCGCAGTTTCGCGTCCAGTTCGGGGGTATTGCTGGTGATGTATGCCGTGTGGCTGCTGGCAGCCACCTGCGCATCGTATGGTATATAGCGGTCATCTCGCGTTGTATAGCGCAGATCCTGGTGATAGGGCAGGCGCGGCACAAAGATCAGTTCTTCGTCCGAGGCAAAGGCCAGTGGGTAAGCCACCCAATAATTGGCATACCCGCGCGTCTCGCCATTGGCCTTCAAAAATTCAATTAACTGCGGCATAGTACGGTGATCGATCACCGTCGAGGTATCGAATTGGGTCGTGATCCCGGGAGGATAACGAAAGGCGCAGTCAAGGGTTCCCCAGCCCTGGTATACCAGCACCAGTCCCACCAGCAGCGCCTGCCAGCGCACCCTGGTGGAGATCAACTGCACCAGGTCAGCCGCTGCCAGCGCCAACGGCACCGCCAAGGGGATAAAATATCTCCCGGATGGATCTACCCCAAAGGATGTGAACACGAACCCCGCTGCCAGGGTCAACGCCACCCCGGCCCAAAGACGGTACAGCCGGAACGAAGGATGCTTTCTTCGCATTCCTCGCACGAACACAAATACAGCTGCCGACCAAAACACCAGCAGGAAGGGCAGCAGCGGCAGCGCCAGCCAGCGCACCTCCCAGGGGGGACGAAAACCGATCGTCACAGTACTGCCCAGCAGCAGCATATTTTGCAGGTGCACCAGAGTGCGCTGCAGCCAACCTCCCCCTTCCACGGCCACCGCAGAGCCAGAAAGTTCGTTGACCAGAAAGGCCAGGCCATTTTGGGCAGCATGGATCCACCACGGCAGCGAACCAAGCACAAATCCCAACAACAGCACCCCAGCAGCTGCCGGCAGCCCTTTCCAACCTTGCTCACGAGCTTGCCTCACCAGCCGCCAGGCCAAGCCCAGCCCCACCGGGGCACTGTAGATCAAGGTCAACCCATTCGCCCACAATCCCAGCCCCGCTAGGAATGCCCAAAGGAACAGCCACGGCAGCAGCTTCTTCCAGCCGCTTTCCGCCAGTTCTTGTTCCAGGATGCGCAGTCCAACCAGCACGATCAAATTTCCGATCAGCAGCGCCTCGCCGTATCCACCCAGACTGACTGTTGTATACAGGGTCACATTCACGGTCGGGATCGCCAGCAGCAGTCCGGCAATTAATCCGCTCCGCATCGAACCGTTGATTCGTTTTCCCAGGCAAACTGCTGTCCCGATCGTCCCCAGATACAGCAGGATTTGGATTAGGCGGATAACCCACACCTGAGCTCCAAAGATGGCAAAACCGCCCGCCACGAGGAAAGCGTCCAGGCTGCCCATGTAGGCCTGCCCATAGAAAAAGATCGGCAGTTCCCCGGCCAGGATATGCCGCGCCATCAACCCCACTACTGCCTCATCGGAATTGAAAGGCAGCACATCCAGCACCAGCAGCAGCACCTTCCAGATCACAGCCGCCAGCAAGATCCCCAGCAGGATCAGATTTCCTCGATTGAACATACTATTCTTCAAGGTTGGCTCCTTGAAAGGAAAGGAATAATGGCAATTCCAACGCGGCTTGGCTAAGGCTAATCCTTACCCATAATTTTCCGCGTATAATTATTTTACCCCAACTGGAGAGAATCGCCTTATGAAACGCCTTCTGCCCAACCGTATCTTTATTCTGGTCATCTTAGTTTTATCTGTGATCTATGGTTTGGGCGTGGCTTCGGTTCCCTTCCATCCCGACGAAGCCACCCAGATCTACATGAGCAGCGACCTGGAGATCTTCTTCCATCAACCATCCGACACTTTTTGGCAGTCTCAGCCTCTGGATGAGCTTCGCCAACATTACCGCCTGGTAGATGCCCCGTTAACCCGTTGGATGATTGGCATCGGACGGTGGATCTTCAACCAGCCTCAGCTCGTCTCCGATTGGTCCTGGAGCCTCACCTGGCAGGAAAACCAGACCGCGGGCGCCTTGCCCGATTCTTCCTTGCTGCTGGTTTCCCGTTTTTCAGTTGCCTGGTTGTTCCCGCTCACACTCTTCTTCACCTTTCGCTCAGCCGAGAAATTGGGCGGGGCGCGCATGGGCTGGATCGCCCTGGTGCTTATGGCTTCGAACAGCCTTGTCCTGCTCCACACCCGCCACGCCATGGCCGAGAGTGCCTTGCTGTTTTGCGTTGCTTTTTCTCTCTGGGCCTTGCTGCGCTGGAAGTCACACCCCTGGCTGACCGCCGTTCCCCTCGCCCTGGCTTTTAACGCCAAGCAATCTGCGGCTGTTCTCCTTTTGGTTGGTCTGTTTGCCATTTTCCTTCCTTCTATCCAGCCCGTCCGCTTCAAACGCCGCTTTCTCCATGCGCTTCTCTATTCAGGGATTTGCGTGACCGTCACCCTTCTTCTCAATCCCGTCTTGTGGAGTTCTCCGCTGGATACCGCTTCCCGTGCCTGGGATCAACGCCAGGAATTGGTGACTGCCCAGGTGGAGACATTGCAGAAGGTCTCCCCAGATCAGGTGCTGGATACGCTGCCCAAACGCTTCCTCGGCACCCTGGTCAATCTCTATCTTAACCAACCGGCTGTCTCCGATGTGGCGAATTATGAAGACGAACTTGGTGCTGCCGCAAACGCTTACCTCGCCAATCCGCTCCACACTCTCCTGCGTGATACTACCGGGGGGGCTTTGCTCTTCGCCCTTGCCCTGCTCGGCTTTCTCATCGCGAACCGGGACGCATTCAAACGACCACCGGCAGAACGCAGCAACCTGGCCGTGCTGCTCCTTGCCACGCTGCTTCAATTTCTTTCTCAGGTCGCCTTCATTCCGCTGCCCTTCCAACGCTACATCATTCCCCTTTTACCCTTCGCCTGCCTGTGGAGCGCCTACTGTGCAGCCCGCCTGTTGGAAAAATTCCAGCGCTCTCGCGAAAGCAAATAAAGAGAGTGGAGAATCGCTCTCCACTCTCTGCTCTCAACTTTCAGATCTTCTAAATGAATTTCCGATACACGCGGTGATTCTTGACCGGCACTGCGCCTAGGTTCTGCAGATCCTTGCGCATTTGGGTGGCGGTTTCAGCCACCTGGGTCAGTTCGGCATTGTCATACCCGTACTCCTTGATCGTCTTTTCGAACTCGGAATATAACAGCGCATTCCCGCCCCGTCCGTGGTATTCGGGCAGCACGCCTACCCCGTTCAACGAAATCCACTTGGTCTTCTTTAGTTCTGAGAAGATATCGATCAACGCCCAGGGCGTCCACATCGACACCTTCCCGCCGTGCCGCTGCAGCGCCGCAGAAATATCCGGGAAACCGAACAAAAAGCCCACTACCTCATCGTCGTAGGTGATGATCTTGATCAGGTCCGGCACAGCCACCACCATCAGGTTGTCGAGCATGAACTTTACTTCTGCATCGGTCAGCGGATAATATTCCCAGTTATTGACAAAGGTTTTGTTATAAGCCTGTCCAATGCGCCAGGCCCATTCCTTCAATTCCTTCTTGTTCTTGAAACGCTTGACCTTGAAATTGCCCTTGGCTTCGATACGTCGCGCGATCTCGCGTACCTTTTCAGGCAAATTGTATGTATCGGGGTCAATATAGGTGGAATTGAAATCCACTTCTTTCTCGAATCCCACGGCTTCCAGGAGGCGGGGATAATATTCGTAGTTGTAGTTCATCATCGTCATCATCTGGCGGCGCTCATATCCTTCCACCAGCACCCCATACCCGTCAAAGGCAGTGAAACCTTCCGGGCCAACCACCTTGGTGACGCCGCGCTGCTTATGCCATGCAAATCCACGCTCGAATAGCTTATTCACCACTTCCTGATCATCGATGCTGTCAAACAAATAGAACAATCCCTGGTGGCTGTTGTGGTATTCGTTGTAGTGCTTATTCACCATTACCGCCACCCTGCCAACTACTTCATCCCCCCGTTTGGCCACGAAGAAGTCAGCTTCCGAGTGTTCGTAAAACGGGTGTTTTTCCTTGTTCAACATCATTTCGATGTCGCTGTAGAACGGCGGCACCCAATAGGGGCATTTCTTGTACAGGTCGTAATGGAACTGCACAAATTGGTGAACCTGACGCTTGTTATGCGTGTCTACCTGCTCGATTTGCACCATAATAACCTCTCTAGATTAAAAAAATGGTTGGGGCGAACCCCACAACAAAGAAAAATACGAGAATGTCATCAGTATATCACTTTTATGTCAAGCATTTCAACTACAACTGGCTATAATAGGATTAGGTATCCTTTTGAACCAGCCCCCCCGTAGGAGTTCAGGATTATTGTAAACCTGAGAAGGAGTTGCTCATATGTTTAAGAATCCTGCTTTTTCCAAGGCCCTCTCGGCTCTTGTCCATCCCGCCAGTCTGGCTGCCATGGCCTTGATCTTTCTGAACGACCAGTTCCTGCGCCGTCTTTCCCCTTCCTGGTTGACCGGAAAACTGAGCGATTTTGCCTGGCTGCTTTTCTTCCCCTTCTTCATCGCCGCCCTCCTCGCCCTCCTGCTCCCCCGCCGGCTCCCCCGCCGTACTGAGCTGACCGGATGGCTCTCGCTGGGCCTGGTCGGAATTGTATTCACCCTTGGCAAGCTCATTCCGGCCGTCAATCAAGCCGTATTGGATCTCTTCACCTCGCTCACCGGTGTCCATCTCAGCATCCTGGTCGATCCAACGGACCTGATCGCCCTACCCGTGCTGGGCCTTGGCTGGCTCATCTGGCAAAAAGCTGATCCCGCCCTCGAATTTCGATGTGCTTCTGGTTGGGTCGCCCTGCCGTTGGTCGCTTTACTCACGCTTGGCAACACCGCCGCCCCCAACCTGGGCGTCATTTGCCTCCAGGCCCAAGGCGGCACCCTTTATGCCTCCGCCATGTACCGCGATGGGGTTTATACCAGCCAGGACGGCGGCCTCACCTGGCAGTTCAGCGACCTGTCCATTGCCTGTTCAGCCGGTGATGACCCATCCAACCCCAACGAACTGATCACAGGGTCCGGGGTGCGTTATCGCTACGCTTCCGGCGCAGATATTGAGGTATCCACGGATAACGGTCAATCCTGGCAGGTAGCCTATTCCAACAAACCCTATTCTGAAGCCCAATCAGCCCTTTACGAAAAACAGATCGGCGGCTTTTCCAACATGACCAAACCCGGCCCGCTGGCCTCCGTGGAGGATCCACAGACCGGTAACATCGTCTTCGCCATGGGGGTGGAAGGTGTTCTGGTGCATGCCGGAGATACCTGGCAGTGGGCCGAGGTTGGCAACAACCGTCGAATTCCAGTGGAAGGATTCGAAAACCTTTTCACCCTCCTCAACCAGCGCCTCATTCTGGCCGTTGGTGCAGGCTTACTGGTCATCATGACCGCTTCTGCCTACCTCAAGCGCGGCCGGGGCTGGAAATTCCTCTTCGTCCTGGCCTGGCTGGTCTGGGCATTTGGCCTGCTGATGACCCTACCCGACATGGATAAGGGTTACTTGTCCACCGTCACCACCATGAGTGTCTTCTTCGGCGCCCTCTTCCTCCTCATCATGGGTTTAGAAGCCATCTTTCGCATCATCCGCACTGCCTCCGAAGCGATCATGCCCATTGCCATCACCGCCTTCACCGCCACACTCCTCTTTGTTGTTCCTTTCGTTCTCTGGGCTTTCAACATCATCCCTTACTACCTGGTTGCCATGATCTCGTCCCTCGCCTTCTTCCTCCTCATCCTTCTCCCCAGCCTGGGCCGCTTCAAGAAGATCATCGAGATAGCCTCAAGTTCCGAATAGGGCTTGCCAATTTCTGACTTCTGGTAAAATGGGACGGTATGAACACCTCTCGCCGTCCCTTTATTTTCCTGTTGGCGCTTATCCTGCTGCTCTCCGCCTGCCAGGCAGCGCTTCCCACCGCTTCTACCCCCGCTGCCGAGAATACCCCGCTTCCCAGCCGCACCCCGGCTCCTTCCGCCACCTCCACACCCCTTCCTCCCACCGTAACCCCTACCCCCTCTCCCAATTTGCTGGTCACCCCGCAAAGCTTGAATGGAATACATGTCCGTTTTTGGCATCCCTATAGTGGAAACACCGCCCTCCAGTTGGTGACCCTGGTGGATGAGTTCAACCGGACCAATGACTGGGGCATTTTCGTCGAAGCCCGTGAGATCGGCTCCAGCGGACAGTTATTTGAGGCTTTGCAGACTGAATACGCCGATCCGCAAACCCGCCCCCATCTGGTCGCTGCTTCCATTGACCAGCTCCTCGCCCTGCAGCAGATCGCTGCAGCCGATACTTCCATCCAATCCCCTCTGCTGGTCAATCTCAACGATTACATGAACTCCGCAGAGATCGGCCTTTCTCTCGAAGAATTACTGGATTTTCCCCTGGTATTCTGGGATCAGGATGAGATCGCCGGGTACCGCTACGGCATCCCATTCCAGCGTACCGGCGACGTTCTGTTCTATAATCTCACCTGGGCGCAGGAGCTTGGTTTCACTTCCCCACCTGCCACACCCGAAGAATTCAAGGCGCAGGCCTGCGCGGCTGCCAAATCCCGTAAATATGACGCCGATCCCAACAACCGCGGCACTGGCGGCTGGATCATTGACACCGATCCCCTGCCTATCCTCTCCTGGATGTTCTCCTTTGGCGCCGACCGCATGCCGGACGAGCCGGAGGGCGCCTACCATCTCAACACTCCCGCCGTCTTGAATGCCTTCACCTATCTTCAAGATCTCTACTCCCAGGACTGCGCCTGGGTCAGTCGCTTGCCCGACCCGGCCCTCTATTTCGCCAATCGCCAGGCGCTCGTTTATTCCGGCTCCCTCACCGATATCCCCATGCAAGCCCGCGTGATGGACAACGCGGAAAATAAAGACCAATGGCTAGTCCTGCCTTATCCCCACCAGGACAGTCTGCCCGTCCTGGTGGTCAGCGGTACCTCCCTGGCGATCCTGCAGGCTTCTCCCCAAGAGCAGATGGCGGCCTGGTTGTTCATCCACTGGATGATCGATCCGGAACGCCTGGCGCGCATGGATTCCGCCAGCGCCTCCTTCCCGGTACGCATCTCCTCCCTCGACTTCCTGACCTCCTTTCGCCAGCAATACCCACAATGGAGCCAGGCCTTCTCCTGGTTATCCTGGGCGCAGCCCGCCCCGCGCCAGCCATCCTGGCGCTCTGCCCGTTGGGTCATCTCCGACGCCGCCTGGAACCTGTTCAATCCCAATGTCCTGCCCACCCCCATTCCCTTTATTCTGGAACAGGCAGAAACGACCATTCCGGAGATTATCCCTCAGCCCTGATCTTGTTCTGGCAATACCGATCCTGACTCGCCAAACCATTCTCTCGCGCACACAATACTATTCGTGAAACTCCTGCACCTGGTAGATCAACACCTCCAGGTGCTTGTTTCGCCAGGTAAATGGCGCCGCGCCCATTTTTTGGCACAGGTGGCTCAAGAACTCCGTCGCATCCGGCAGCTGCTCCCACACCTGCGGCAGGAAAGTTGCCCGCCGCATCCCATCCCGCAAGATCACCCCATCCACTCCGGGTTTAAGCCCCGTCAGAAGCTCATCAGGTTTTTCATAGGAGAACGGTTGAGGGTTTGTCAGCCGTGAGATTTCAATATGGAGGTTCGCCACCTCGCGCGGCTTGACTGGGGGAAAGCGGTAATCTTCCAACGCTGCAGCGATGGCGTGCTCGCGCACGTCCAACACCAGCGGTTGGTAGGCCTCCAGAGCGCCAATGCACCCGCGTAGATCCCCATCCTCCGTCAATGTGACGAAACTGGCTCCTTTTTCTCGTAACTGGAGCGCGTAATCCCCTGGATTTAATCCCGGCAGCGCTTTCCGGTTGACTGCCAGTTCGATCGATTGGCGCGCCAGCACCAGCAAGATCCTTTGTTCTTCCAAAGTAAGTTGTTCTGGTATCATAATTGCAACATCCTCTCCATAGATTATAGTGCTTTTTCCAATTCCCGCGTCACAACAACCCAAAACACTTGCCATTTTCGGATAATTTAGGTACTATCATAACAATTATGACCACCGCCAAACCTTCCACCCCTCAGCAGAGTGTGCGCATTCACCGCAAAACCGCTCGTTCCGGATTCTCCACCTGGAGCAGTCTGCAATCGATCCTCTCCATCGCCGTCCTTATGGCCACCCTCTTCACCGTCTTCATGCCCGCCAATCTCTTCTCCAACAAATCCCTGGACGAGATGATGACGGCCGCTGACCCTCAGCTTCAACCCACCCAACCCCTGCCCACCTCCACCCCCTCCGGCGCGCCGCGCATCGGCATCATCTCCGGTCATAAAGGCATCTACGACGATCCCGGCGCGGTTTGCCCAACCGGATTTTTACCCGGCGGCCTGACCACCGAAGCTGAGGTGAATGAACGTATCGCCACCCTGGTCATGCAAAAACTCTCTGCTATGGGTTATCAGGTGGATCTGCTGGATGAATTTGATGGTCGTCTGGCAAACTATTCTGCTCTTGCATTGGTATCCATTCATAACGACTCCTGCGGTTATATCAACGACGAAGCCACTGGTTTTAAGGTTTCCGCCGCCATGATGAATTCTAATGTTCCGGACCAATCGGAGCGGTTATCCACCTGCCTGATCCAGCGATACGAGGCCACCACCGGAATGAAATTTCACTTCAATTCCATCACCGAAGATATGACCTACTACCACGTTTTTAATGAAATAGACGGCAACACCCCGGCAGCCATCATCGAAACCGGTTTCCTCAACCTGGATGGTTATAGACTGGTCACTGACACCGATGTGATCGCTCAGGGAGTGGTCAATGGCATTCTTTGCTACGTAAATAACGAGCCTTTGCAGCCCAGTTCCACACTCACTCCCTCCGCCCCATGACCAATACCGACCCGATCCAGTATCAAACCTGTCTCCAGCAAGCCTACCGCGCCCTGCGCGGCGGAGATCGCCTGCAAGCCATGCGCTGGGCAGGTGAGGCCGCTCGCCTCGATCCGTCCCTGGAAGATGCCTGGCTGCTGCTTGCGGCTGCCTCCAGCACCCCCCAGGCAAGCATCGAGTTTCTTAAACGTGCATTACAGATCAACCCCAACAGCCCGCGCGCCCGCAAGGGCATGCAATGGGCTGTGCAGAAGCTGCGCGCCACCCAGCTCACAGCGTCGGTCAAACCCGCCCCCCTGGCAGACACCGCCCCCCGCAAGCGCCAGCAGGTCCCCCCTCTCAATGCGGCGGTTGCCCCCTCCGCTGGAACTGTACCGGCAGTTTCGCGCGCGGTGGCACAACCCTCCGCCCCTGTCGGGCAGCGCACCGCCCCCACACGCAAACCAGCGTCCAGACCTAAAGGAGCGGCTGCGCCAGCCCGCCCCAAACCGCTTCTCTGGCGTATTGCTCTGGCGGGCATATTCTTGGTCAGCTTAGCCATCCTGGTTTGGGCTGGTTACCCGGTGATCAAAGACGCTCTCGCAGGTAGCCCCTCGTCAGTCCGGCCCCAGGCAATTCTGGTTAAACCCACCCTCACCTATACCGCCACCGCCACTTCCACTCCCACATCAACCCCCACCCCCACGCCTACAGCCACCTTTACTCCCACCGAGACGCCTACGGAAACTCCTACCGAAACGCCTCTTCCCCTGCCGACTAATACCCCTTTGCCCGGCAACCCAGAAAACGTGGTCATTCCGGCTGAGGTTGGAGAAGATACCAAATGGGTCGATATTGACCTGAGCGAGCAAATGCTCTACGCCTACGAAGGCCACCGTTTACTCAATGCATTCCTCATCTCAAGCGGCGTGGCAGCCCATCCAACGGTGGTTGGCCAGTTCCACATCTACGTCAAATACCGCTACTCAGACATGAGCGGCCCCGGATATTATCTTCCCGACGTGCCTTACACAATGTACTTCTACGACGGCTACGGCCTTCACGGCACGTATTGGCATAGTAATTTTGGCACCCCCATGAGCCACGGTTGCGTTAACCTGCGCACTGAAGATGCTGGTTGGATCTATGACTGGGCGCCGGTGGGCACGCTGGTGAATATTCATTACTAGGATATGTATCGCTTTCTAAATCGCGATTCCACCCAGCTCACTCGGCGCGAGTTTCTCAAGCTGGCTGGCCGCGCTTTACTGGGAGCGACCTTGCTGCCTCCCGCCAACTGGAAGCTCTTCAATCGCCTGGCCTCCCTATCTGTGGATGAGAACGATCTACCCACCCTGGGGCGGGCGCTGGATGCCACCACGCAATTATATGCCGAGCCTTCTCTCTCCAGCCGGGTAGTGGATACCCTGGTCAAGGATGACCTGTTACCCATCACGTGGGTCACCCTCGGCAGCGGCGAACCGACATATAACCGCATCTGGTACCAAATGGAAGGCGGCGGCTACGCGCATTCTGGCGTCATTCAGCCGGTAAAAAATATTCCTAATGATCCGGTGCGCACCTTCCCCAAGTCTGGCCAGGCCGCTACCGTCACTGTCCCGTTCACCGATGCAGTTTGGAACTACCGTTATCCCCAGGATAATACCGCCTTCCGCCTCTATTACGGCTCCAATCACTGGGTGAAAGCCAGCGCTTTGGGTAATGACGGCCAGGTCTGGTATGCCCTCGCCGACGACACGATCACCGCCCCTTATTATGCCCGCGCAACTGATCTGCACATCGTCACCGATGAAGAATCCACCCCTCTTTCCGCCGATGTTCCTGCCGATCAGAAGCGCATCGAAGTGTATATTTCCGAGCAGATCATGATTGCCTACGAATATAACATTCCGGTGCTGGCCTGCCGGGTCGCTACTGGTGCAAAATTCGGCGATCAGGACCTCTACACCCCCAAAGGTCAGTACTATACCAACCGCAAGGCCCCTCTCCGTCACATGGCCCACCACGACCCCCTCGACCCCAACAGCTATGACCTTCCTGGCGTCCCCTGGGTGATCTATCTTACCATCTCAGGGGTTGCTTTTCACGGCACTTACTGGCATAATGACTATGGAAAGCCTCGCAGCCACGGCTGCATCAACCTGCCCATTGCCATCTCCAGCTGGCTTTACCGCTGGTCATTGCCTTGGGCTCCGCCAACCGAGCGCCTCTATATGACCGCTGAAGGCACCACGGTGGACATCATTTAAGATCAGGATGAACTTATGCCTCGCCAAGCGCTTTTTGCCGGACTGGTTATAGACGAGAATGACAACCCGGTCGAAACCACCTATATTGGGGACGAGCCATTTTATGTCGTGAACGATGCCGGCTTCCATCGCCACATACCCGCTGAACAGGTAGACCGTCAGGTTCTGGACTTTATCAAAGCGGGCATTGAAGGCCATGAGGATGCCATCAGTGAGCAAACCAGCAAAATGCTGGGACAGGATGATATATTTAGCAGGGCGATGATCTTCAATCAGATCAAGAACATTGACCAACAATTCGACATGCTTTTCCAAACCGGCATTCCCGACGAAGCGCGCGCCTATCTGGGCATGATGGGCATGCGCATCATTATCAATCTGCATGGAGAAGTGATCCGCGTGGACCAGCCTGCCGCTGCCGCGCCGGATGAAGGAGAAGGGCCGGAAGAATGACCTCCGACTTTATCATCCATGTCACAGAATCCAATTTCGAATACGAGGTGCTGAGTTACTCCCAAAATGTGCCTGTTGTTGTTGACTTTTGGGCTCCATGGTGCCGTCCCTGTCAAACGCTCAGCCCCATCCTCGAGCGTCTGACCATTGAAGCCGGGGGAGCGCTTCGCCTGGCCAAGGTCAACACTGATGAATCCCCCAACCTGGCCATTCGCTTTGGGGTGCGCAGCATTCCAGCTGTCAAGGCCATCACGAACGGGGAGGTGGTCGGCGGCTTCAGCGGAGTCCAGCCGGAATCTCGCGTCCGGGAATTCTTTGCCACCATTACACCTCCCAGTCCCTTGGCCTTGGCCCTGGAAAAAGCCAACGGTCTGCTTTTGCAAGGCAGTTGGTCTGCTGCGGAAGCCCTCTTTCGCCAGATCCTCACCCAGGATATGGCTTATCCGCCTGCTCTGCTTGGGCTGGCAAAATCGCTCCTGCCTCAAGGCTCCATCCGCGAGGCGCAGGCCATCCTGGTTGATTTTCCCGATAGCCGCCAGCTGGCCGGTGCGCAGCTCCTCCAGCCGTTGGTGGAAGCCCTGTTAATGTCCCAGGAACCCCCCCTCCCCGAGGAGCTCCCTATCGACGCGCTCTTTCGCAACGCCCTTCGCCTGGTCAGCCGTGGCAACCTGCCTTCAGCCCTGGATGGTCTGTTGGATGTTCTCCGCCGCGAACGCCGCTATCGCGGTGATCTGGCCCGCAAAGTCTTTGTCGGTATCCTGGAATTGCTCGATCCCGAAGATCCCCAAACCCGCCAGTACCGCGCCGAGTTGGCGTCTGTCCTTTTCTAGCTATTCTTCCTGCCCGTTTTCCTCGATCAGTTTTGCCCGGTGCATCCGGTAGGTCAGGATTGCCTGGTCGGACTGGGTTAATTTTTCGCCCATTTTCTTCAATTGGGTTTTCTTGGGACGCTGCTCCAGCACCACCCGCCGATCCTGATGCACAATATATCGGTTGGAAATATTCCCAAACCAGTTAACCACATTTTGCAGCAGTGGTACGCGCATAAAACGCTGATAAAACCGCAGGATGATCCGGCTGTGATCCTCATCGACTGGCACAAAAGCAGCCACAATACGCAAATTCTCATTAATGCGGTTTTGCCACAGGTTGGGAAAATTGAACACCAGGAATGGCGGCCGTTTGGGTTCCGGAAGATCTTCCATTTTTCGCGGTGGCGTACCATCATCCAGGCGGTTATACACCCACAGGCGTATGACATGATCTTCCAGCTTTACCAGTGGCCCGTCCACCACCACTCGCCCCCCACGGCCAATGGTATTCGTATGCACAAAAGGCAAATGCATCACATCCAGTTGATTTTCCACCATCCGGGAATAGTGTACATGCCATTCTTCCTGGAAGGAACCGTAAGAAAATTGATTGTCAATATCAAAGAATTTCGGCGGCTTCAAATTTTGCGGCGGATCACCCCAAAAGATCCAAATCAAGCCGTTTGCTTCGTGCACAGGATACACCTCTGCCCGCATTGCCTTTGGAATGGCCCCATTCCGTCCGTAAGCGGGCAGGTAAACACATTTCCCGCTTGGGTCAAACTCCATTCCATGGAATGGGCAAACCAGGTGATCGTCGTGGACTTTTCCCTGGCTTAACTTCGCGCCCAGGTGCGGGCACAAGTCGCGCGCGCACGCCACGCTTCCGTCCGTCTTTCGCCAGAAGACTAACCGTTCCCCCATCCGCACAACGCCAACCAGCCCTCCCTTTTTCACTTCCTTAGACTCTAGCACGACGTACCACTGATTTCGGATCATAGGTCGTTCTCCTTTGTCAATTCGCGCGCTTTTTCAAGATGCTGGCTGAAAACTGCGTCCGCCCGCAGCCCCGTGCGCGGGCTGAAGACCGGCCTCAACCAGGCCATCGCCTGGTAGCTCAAATCCACGCCTGTTGCCAGGTAAGTGCTCCAAACTGCTTGCGCCGCATATAGAACATTATTGCGCGGCTCTATTCGATCAAAATCCTCAAAGAACCAGCCGCAAGAAGTAAAAATACGCTGGCGGTCAAATTGCGCCCCAAGCAGCAATTCCACCTGCTGTAATTCTGCTTCGCTGGCTTGCCTGCCCGCTTCTGAGGCGAACAATTCCGCCACCGACATTTGATTGCACAGCACATCGATAAATCGGTGCCGCAATTCCCACGGGTCAGGTACCATTGGTTGAAGCACCTTGAAGTATTGTTCATCCACTGCCTCAGCGATCTTATTGAACGCCTGCCGCAGGGGGGCTTTCCACTCGCCGTGCGGCGTACAGTCGCAGGCGCCTGCCCATCGGGTCACCCCATGGTAACAGCTCCAGGAGGTGCGCTGTCGGATCGAGATCGTATCTGCTGGCGGATGCTGTTTCAACCACAATCCAGGATAGGTGATTTGCAGGCGCAAATTCTGTGATGCACCGTCCAGTAAATATGCTAGGAACTTATCTCGAAACGGCTGATGGTGACCGTACAACTCTCCATCCGATGCGACCAAGACCAGTTGGTCTCCGTGTTCACTACCGTTAGTCGGCTTATATTTCGGCAGCACGCCGTTCCGTAGAAAATTATCCCCGTTGACCGTTGCTCCCGGGTCAAAGCTCACCCGCGTGCTCAGATCCTGATCGTAGAAAAAGACTGCAATCTGGCGCCCTCCGCTCAATTCAATCCGGTATGGCCGGTTGGTATCCAGAGAGTCAGTATCTGCCTGCCAGGGAGCCAAAATAACGAACTCAATTCCCTGTTCTGCCAGCACCTCCAGGGTCTCGGTGTCCACAGCAGCCTCTGGCAGCCACAACCCTGCCGGAGCATGACCAAAACGACATCGAAAATCACCAATTCCCCAGCGCACCTGGGTAATCTTATCTAATCGGGTAGCCAGCGGCAGGATCGTATGATTGTAAGCCTGCGCCATGGCATTTCCGATCCCGAAACGTTCATAATTTACCCGGTCCTGCATGATGATCTGGGTGTAAGTTTGCCGGTCGGCCTCGTCCAGCCAATCCGCCAGGGTGGGACCCATATTGAAACTGATATGCTCAAAATTATTCAATTGCGCATTTGGCCGGTAACATCGGTCCAAAATTCGCTCATTCCAGTTCCGGTACGGCATCGCCCCCTGTTCAAGCGGAATCTCGCCGGTCAAGGGATCCTCGCGTGGCGGCTGGTAGAAATGACCGTGAATGCAGAATGCCTGGATTGCCATACAGAGATACTATATTTTACTATTCTTACGTTTTACGGGTTGTTTTTTTAAGTAATCTAATTGGTGCCCAAATCGCGCCGGGATCAATCCAAACATACGCGGCAGGGTATCGATTGCGCAAGTTCGGTTCATCGCCAGGTAATCCAACCAGAGCAGAGAGACCGGGAACCTGGGGAACATGTTTTCGATGATGACCGACAGCACGCGCATAAAATTATTCTGCACTTTTACGATCGGCTTTTTTACCCCGCTGTGCTCCATCACCGTTTCGATGACCTGCTGGAAAGTCAAAAACTCGCCGCCTCCAACCGGGATCACCTGGTCGCGCATGCCCTCATCATCTAACGCCAGGCCGATGCAAGTCACCAAATCCTCCACCCACAGCGGCTGCAGCACCGACTTGCCATCCCCCGGCATCAGAAAGACCCACGGGCTTCGTTTGATCAGTTTTGCCAGCGCCGTGGTGAAATGATCCCCCGGCCCAAACATCACAGCCGGTCGGAAGATCGTGTATGGCACACCGCTTTGCATGAAATACCCCTCGGCCAATCCCTTTGTTTTTAGCAGCGGAAACCCGGAAGCCCGGTCTGCCCCAATGTGGCTCAGGTATACGAGCCGCTCCACGCCTGCCTGGCGGGTAACATTGGCTATCATCCGGCTGCTATCCAGATCCACCTCCTCCAGCCTGGCGCGGCTGCCCATCCATTCAGTCCCCACCAGGTGGATCACGCAATCCACACCCTGCATGGCTGCCCTCAATCCGCGTTCATCGTTCAGGCTGCACACCGCCACTTCCACCGGAACCCCTACTGGCAGGGATGGCGACTGTCTGGAAGGTCGCAGCAGCAAGCGCACCGGCTTGCCTAACGAAACCAGGTGGCGGGTCAACACCCGCCCCACAAAACCGGTACCTCCGGTGATCAAGATCATGCTGCCAATTATAGCCTGAATCCCTCCAAAAACTTCTTCTGGCACGTTTTTTGCTCCCCTCAAGGATATCCCCAAAAGTACGGGAGCCTGCCCCATGAATGTTCTTTCATCTCTCATTAACCGTCCATCACGCATCGGCTTTCACTATTACCCCGATAGCCTGCACTATCGCGAGAGCGACTTAAACATCTGGCTGCCACAGCTTAGAGCGTTGGGAGCCAGTTGGCTGGTGATGCTCTCCTCTCCTGAACGCGCCATCCCCGAGCAATTCCTTTCCCGCCTGGCTGATGAAGGGATCGAACCGATTATCCAGTTCACAGACATTCCCCTGCACCGCGCCTGGGATACCCAGACCCTGGTCCCTTTGCTACAATCCTATGCCCGCTGGGGATGCAAGGTGATTCAATTCTTCGACCGCCCCAATTCGCGCGGCCCCTGGCAGGATACCGATTGGAATCAGCGCGACTTGGTTGAACGCTTCCTGGACCGCTGGGTCCCGCTGGCAAACCTTGGGCTTCAATCCAACCTGGCTCCGCTCTTCCCTACCCCACAACCGGGTGGCGCTTATTGGGATACCGCCTTCCTGCTCGGCGTGTTGCAAGGGCTCAAACGCCGCCGCCAATCCGACATCGCTGAAAATATGATCCTGAGTTCCTACGGTTGGTCATATGGACATTCTCTGAATTGGGGTTCCGGCGGACCGCGGCGTTGGAAAGATGCCCGCCCATACGCCACCCCTCCGGACTGCCAGGACCAGTTGGGCTTCCGTGCGTATGAGTGGTACCAGACCATTGCTGACGCAGTTTTCGGCCACCTCGTCCCGGTCATCATCCTCCAGGCCGGATTGGATACCTCTCCTCAGGAAATGCGCACGGATGAGAATTTCTTTTTGCGCCAGGCCAACGATTGCCTGAACATCGCTCGCTTGGCTGCCAACCAACCTGCCGCAGATGCCCTCCAACCCGATACCCTCTTGGAGCCACTTCCCGCCAGCGTTCTGGCATGCAATTATTTCTGCCTGGCTGCTGCTCCCTCCAGTCCCTACCTTCCCCTGGCCTGGTTCCCTTCTAAAGAAGTGGGGATTCCTGCAGCCCAGGCCTTGAAGACTTTCGCTTCTCAAGCTGCCGAATCAAAGGTCATCCCGGTTCCGCGCTCCCTTCCTCCCGAACAACGTGCCATCCAGCACTATCTGCTAATCCCTTCTTTTGATTGGGGCGTTTCCGATTTTCATCTGGAGATCATCCGCCCCTTTGTCAAGAAATACCGCCCTACGATCGGCTTTTCCCCCGCTGAAGCAGCCACCGCCCGTCGCGTCACGGTCATCAACGACGCCCTTTGTTTCCCACCTGAGGTTCTCAACCAATTACACCAGGCCGGATGTCAGGTCGATTGGATTGCCGCATCTGGCACAGATATTGCAACTATTCTTGCACAGAGGTGATGCCATGAACCAAAATGTTCACTCCCAACCAATCGTTTTTACTCCCCTCGAAGCCCGCATGCCCACTATTAAGGTCATCGGCCTGGGTGGAGGCGGCTGCAATACCATTAACCGCATGATTGATATTGGTGTTAAGGGCGTTGAATTCATCGCCGCCAATACCGATAGTCAGGCTCTCAAAAACTCCCTCGCTCCCACCCGCATCCAGCTCGGCCCGCAGCTCACCCGCGGCCTGGGGTCAGGCGGCAACCCCGAGATCGGACGGAAAGCCGGCGAGGAAAGCTACCGCGACCTGGCTGCTGCTTTACAAAACGCCGACATGGTATTCCTCACTGCCGGGATGGGCGGCGGTACTGGCACCGGTTCCATTGCTGTGGCAGCCCAGGCCGCCCGCGCCATTGGCGCCGTTACCATTGCGATCGTGTCCACGCCCTTCTCCTTCGAGATCGGCCGCCGCCAGGTCAACGCCCGTGAAGGCATCAGCCGTCTCCGCCCGCACACCGATACCCTCATCACAGTTCCCAATGACCGCCTGCTCCAGGTGGCGCCGCGCAACCTGCCCCTGGAATTGGCCTTCCACATGGCCGATGATGTTCTCCGTCAGGGCATCCAGGGCATCTCTGAATTGATCACTCGCCCTGGTTTGATCAACGTAGACTTTGCCCACATCCGCCAGATCATGCAAAGCGGCGGCGGTTCCGTGCTCACCATGGGCTCCGGTCAAGGCGCCAACAAGGCCAGCCAGGCAATCGAAAAGGCTCTTCACCATCCCCTCTTGGAATCGATCAGCCTGGAAAATGTCACCGGAATTGTGGCCAACTTCACGGCCGGTCCTGATTTATCCTTCCAGGAAGTCGTTGAGGCGCTCAGCAACTTGCAGGCTCGCACAAACAACCAGGCTGAGATCATTCCCGGCATCATTACCGACGAGAACTTGCAGGGTCGCGTTGAAGTGATCCTGGTCCTGACCGGGTTGGGTGCCACCCCTGTTGAGACCTGCCCCGTCCAAGAGAAAGCCACCCCGCCTGAGCCGGCTGTAGTGGCCCCGCTCCCTTCTCTTGGCATGAGCGTCAACCGTCCCATCCAGGCTCAGGCTGAAATTCCCGCCGGAGCTCCCACCAATCTTGATATTCCGGCCTTCCTGCGCCGCCGTATCCGCTGATGGACGCCCACCTGATTGCCGAGATTTGCGCCCAGGTCTACCGCCGCTTTCCAGAAGTGGAAGGCTCCCAACCGCGCCAACAATCTTTCCCCGGAGAAAACCTGCTATTCATCTTTCACGGCAGTGCCCAAACCAGCGACGGGAAGAAAATGGACCGCACAGTACGCGTTGTGGTCTCCCCGTTCGGAAAGATCATAAAAATGACCACCTCGCGTTAAACGGAGTCGCCATGATTAACAAGATCGAGTTGAATTTCTGGAATTTCCTCATCCGCTCTCTGCAAAAACCCGCCCTGCGCCAGGTGATTCAAAAGACAGGCGGCGTTGATTGGGCTATGGTTCTGGTCTTCGCTGCCGCCATTTTTGGTTGCACCGCCGGCCTGCTGGCCGCCTATCTGCTCAACTCGGTCCTCTAAAGGATTTCGAATGAAGCGTCTCGCTTTCCTCATCGGATTGATCCTCATCGCCAACCTCGTCCCTCTTCTTGGGGCCCAAGCGGCGCGAGGTGAACCCGGTTCCCAACAATTCGGTTTTGGCGGCACCATCTATAGCGATGGCCAATACCTGAACGAAGCCCTCTATCTCTCCCAAAACCTGGGGCTGGACTGGGTTCAGATCGATGTATCCTGGAAAGAGATTTGGCCGGATCCATCCCAACCCGCCAACTGGATCCAGCTTGACCAAACGCTCTCGTTTTTCAACAATCGTTCCACCTCGATCATGCTCAGCCTGACCGATGCCCCAGCCTGGGTTATGACCCCAGGCGGGCCTGACGCCAACCTTGCCGCCGCTTTTCTGGGCCAGGTACTTTCCCGTTACCCCAATTGTGTTCAGGCAATCGAGCTTTTCCCCCGTGCAAACACGCTCTCCGGATGGGGCAGCCAGCCAGATCCGGCCGCCTACATGGCGCTCTATACAACCATCAAGAATTCGCTTCAGGCGTCTGCCCCCTCCCTCCTGCTCGTGGCGGGTGGACTGCAACCCGCGCAAACCGATCCCCAGGCCGGGGTGTTATCCGACCTTGAGTTCCTCCAGGGCCTCTACAATTCCGGCGCTCGCGACCAGGTTGCGGTCTTAAGTCTGGATTTCTCCACCCTCACCAACGATCCCACCACGCCTCCTTCTCCCACCGAACCCCGCCTGCTGCGCCGTTACGAGGATATCCGCCGTGTGATGGTCGATAATCAACACGCCAACGCCCTGCTGTGGATCAGCCACATGCGGGTTCCCGGCGCTTACACGGAATCTTCCTCCAGCGCCTGGATTACCCGGGCCTATGCCCAACTTCGCTCCCAACTATACGTGGGCGTTGTCTTTTATGACAGCTTGAATCCACCCAACCCAGAGAAATACCCCGCAAATCCCAATACCCTCTTGTTGACCGACAGCCAATATTCAGCAAACTACGAGATCCTCAAGACCATGATCAAGCAAAATTCCAACGGCAGCCTGGCAGATATGCCCGGGCGGCCCAAGGGGAATGAGATCATCAAGGGAAACAAATGACCAATCAAATTCACCCTGTCCAACGCAACATTCACCCTTTCTCGATCTTCCTGGCCACATTCGCCGCCGCATTTATTTGCGGTTTCTGTTTTCTTCAAACCACCCGGACCTCCGCAAAAATTTCAGAACCCCCTTCCCGCACCAGCAGCACGTTAAAATTCTTCCTGATCCTCGTCGATGATCTCAATACCCCCTCTCCACAGCTGGATTCGCTCTGGACGATCAGCATAAACCCAAAACTTTCGAACATTAATTTCCTCGAAATGTCCAATGAAAGCAACTGGAGTGATTTCTTGACCGCCTTCTCGATCACCCAGGATCGAAAACTCTCCCCCCATTTCCTCCAACTGGCGAAGAATTCCGTCTCCGATGCCAGCGGCTATATCCTCCTGGATCGGGTGGGTGCTTCCACGATCCTGTCCGGTTGGATACCGGATCAGGTACCCCTTGCAGCCGCAGACAAGATCAGCAGCCAACAAATCACTGCGCTGTGCGGCGCCCTGGCCTCATCCCGGCAAACCCAGCCTGTCCATCTCAGCCGGTTGACCGAAAACAATCATCTGATCGTCGATTCCGACGAACCCTCCTACCTTCAAATCTGGGAAGCCCTGATCTACCCCGAAACCCAGCCAACCTGCCTGGCGTTAGTAAATTCCACTAAGTGATCCATTCCTTCGGTAAATAATCCAACCGGTTGGCATAGACCAGCCGTATTTCCAATTCATCAATCGTCACACGCGTGATCGCTGCGTTGTCCAGGCGGAACCACACCTTGGTCTCCTCCGGGATATTCAACAGCGCGTGCATCAAATGATTATAAAACCCGGCATGGATGACCAGCGCAATATTATCATCCTTTCCTCCATGCAGCTGCAAAATTTCATCCAATACTCTCCTGGCGCGCGCGGGGCGTTCTTCACGATTTTCAAACGGCCGGTTCCACCAGCCGCCTTCCCCCAAGCTCTCCGGTAAGACTACTTCCGGAAAGTCTGCTTCAAAATAAGCCCGGTCTTTCCCTGCTTGGCCCTCCCGCTCGCCGGTTTCCGGGTTACTTAAATAGATCCCCCCGCCTTCAAAGATTTCCAAATGCATCCTCGGTTGTAATCCAACCTTGCGCCCGATCTCTACCCCGGTTGCGACTGAACGGACCATCGGGCTGACATAGATATGGCTTAATTGAAAACCGGCCGCGTTTTGGCGGTCAATCGCCCCTTCAAATTCCGGGTCGTTCTTGCTTAAGAAATCCGCCAGCAGCAGTGCCTGAAGTTGTCCAAGATTGGAGAGTTTTGGGTCTTCCTGCCGCATTTCATCGGAGCCGTGCAAATCCCACAAATGATTATTAACCGATTGTGCATGGCGGATCAAATACATATTCATTGCACACCCTCTCCTTTCTGCCCCTGGGTAAAATAATCCTCCAGTAATTTGAGGATCTTGCGGTTCACTCGGCTCTGGGTAGGCGCCGCAGCGCCTCGCCGCAATTCCTCCAACCGCTTTTCATCCTCACCGGCAAGCATCCCCAGCAACCACCAGAACAGCTTCCCGCTCCGCCGCTGCTGAGGATAAGCCCGCTTCCAGGCCAGGCTCAGGTCAGCCAATCCTTTTTCAGCATCCCCCCACAAAACGAAGGCCATGCCCCTTACCGCAAAAGAGAATGCGTCGCCTGCTCCGTATTCTACAGCTCTTTCCGCCAGGTCCAACCCTTCCTCCAACCGCTGTTCTGACAAATACTTCATTGCCCGCATGGAATACACAAGATGCTGGCGCGGATACTCCCCGCCCAGGATTTCGATCTCTCTCCAACCCTCGGTTTCTTTGCCCAACTGCACCAGAGCCAGGGCGCGTGCATAACGGGCATGAAAGCTTTGCGGATCCCCCTCGAATGCCCGGTTACAGAACTCCAGGCACAAATCCGCTATCGCGGATCGCTCCATTCCATCCTCCGCTGCCATTGCCGCCCAGGCGCATGCTGCCCAGGATTGGGAAGACAGGTTTGCCGTCTCCATCCATTCTCGGATTGCGCCCAGGTCACCCAATTCAACCCACGCGCGCAACCTCCGTGCGGTGCCGTTGATCTCTGCGGCTGCGTCGTCCAATCCGCACAATTGGTCAGCCGCCTGGAAAGCCATTTCCCAGTTCCCTTGTGCAGCTTCCACCTCGTACACCCCCGCCAATACAGCCTTTGGTTCTGCTCCCCGTGCTTCCGCTCCGGTCAGCGCCTCCTCCGCCTGATCATACCGTTCCATACGCATCCATGTTTGAGCCAACCGCAGATGCCAATCTCCCCTGCCTGCCGCATTCTTGATCAATTTTCGGTATAATCCCAGAGCTTTTTCCACATCTCCGCTGCCATTCAAAGCATTCCAGTATTCCACCATGATCTCAGGATCATTAGTTCCCGTTTCTTGTATGTAACGCTCGAAATGGCTCGCTGCCGGTTCAAACCAGCCAGAACGCAGCAAAGCCAAGGCATGCACCAGCCGCAGATCATCACTTACTTCCTCGTAGCCTGCACTGAAGCGCAGTGCCTCCAATGCCCGATTGTCAGCTAACAAATAATTGACCAATTCTGCCCGGGCGTATGCCCAATGCGGCGCCAACAACACAGCGCGCCTGAGCAATTCTTCTTGCGTTTCCTTATCCTCGCTCAGCATCCCCAATCGTAAGGTGACCAGGCTGTCTTCGTCATCCTGTTGCAGTGCATCTTCCAGCAGTTCCACCGCCCGGGTTTTCGCTGCAGGCCTGTTCATTATGCACGCCTTAGGTTCCGATAACTCGGCCAGCGCCAATCCCCAAGCTTTCCACAACTCCCGTGGGGTAAAACGTCCTTTTTGGGCAGCGCATACCCGTACCACCGCCTCGCCTTCAGTTAAATCCATGCCGGATGCCATCACCCCCATCGCTTCACCCAATTCCTCGGCTATACGCAAACCGTCCGGATAGCTTATCGCCTTGGCCATATACCGGGATCCCTCTTCTTCCTCTCCTCCACGAGCCAGCCAGCGCCCCGCCAAAAAGTTTAATCCTGCCTGATTCGGGTATTCGTTTACCAGGCGCTGCGCCTCCCGGGCCACCTCGCCTGACCCCATCCAACTGGCAAGATGGTTGAGGTATTCTTCCACCAAATCCACCGCTCCTTCGTTCACATGGATTGCTTGTTCGAATGATTGGCGAAAGGCTTCAACCGCCTGTTCGTCTCGGTAACGTTCTTTTGCAACAAACACCCTTCCATGGATCAAAACCCGTTGCGTGACCGCCCATCCGTCTCCCGGAAATTGGCGCAGGATTTCTTCTATTTGCCGGTCTGCCTGCTCATATTCCTGTTCAGCAATATGGAGAAAGCACATCGTCCTTCGCATCTCGTACGCAACCGCCGGAAACTTTTTCATCGGCCCCCACGCCAATTCCTCCAGGATTGCCATACTCGCTTCCGGCTGGTCTGCCTGCGCATGTAACCGCGCCTGCAGCAGACGCGTCTCTGCTTGCTCCCCTCCCAACGAGAAGGCTTCCTCTGCTTCGCGGCGGGCCAGATCCAGATTTTCGGGCGAATTTTCAATCCCCGCAAGATACGCCTCTCCCAAGGCCAGGTGCGCCAACCACCAGGTCGCATCCAGTTCCACCGCGCATTCTCCATAATGGATTGCCCGGGAATCTCCGCTCGCAGCCAACGCCCGCGCCATCCAGGCATTCGCGCCTGTTTGCGCCGAATTGATCTTCAATCCCTGCCCGGCATGCACAATACACGCCTCCACTTCGCGGTTCGCGGCGTAACAGGCAGCCAGGTTCGCCTGGGTAGCAGCATCGTTGGGATCCAGTTCCAGCGCACGCAGGTAGGCCACCTTTGCCCTTTCCAGGTTCCCCTCTCGGTATGCCTCCGCCCCCTCAAAGGCGAACAGGAACGACGCCTCAGGGATAAATCTGTGGGCTTCCTTCAACAATCTCCTAAACCGCAAGTGTGCCTGCGCTGCCTCTCGCCTGTTTTCCCGGGCGGATCCCGGATGCATTCCCTCTTGTAAGCCCGCTTCGAGCTGCTGCACGCATGCCTGTTCTGCTGCAAGACGCATCATCCACGCCAGTTCCAGCTTCGGGTGACGCACCAAGGCCCTGGCCGCTAGCTCGGATGCCAGTTGCAGCCGCCCTTCATCCAGCGCCAATCCACACCGATCCAGGCTTTCCAGGATTGGATCATCCACAAATCCCATCTTCGCCAATCTCAGCTCGTGGCCCTGCCCGCGCGGAAAAGCCATCAGGGCCGATTCGCCGGAATTATGCCTTAACCGCCCTAATTCGCCCGGACTGACCGCCCGGATGATGTGGCTGACCGGATCCTGCACTTCGATCACGTGGCGTTCCTCATCGTAACCAACCACAACCGATACATGTGCGCTTTCCGAATACGCCTCCTGGATGATCACCGGGAAGCCCGCATCCACAAGGCGCGGCAGTTGGCTTTCATTTGCAAAGCAGCGCACCGTTTCAAACCCTGTCAGGTGAAAGAATTCCCGCATCCGGTAAACAGGCGATCCACCTTCCGCATACTTCACCGCCCGAGCAATCTGGTCGTTGCTGTAATCCAATCCCTCTTTCCAATAACGCAGCACCACCTCGATCGTACATGGTGCGCAATGATCCCGGCGCTGCACCGCCAGAGGTAAGATCTTCAGTCTCATCCGCCTTTTTGCCCCATCCAACCGTCTCAGGTTTTCCAATTCCCTGATCCAGGTCTCCAGGATCTCCGCTCCGGGACTTCTCAGCCGCATTTCTTGCACAACCTTCGCCAGCGCGCTCTGGTCTTCGTTCGCCAGCGCGATATCGCCCGAGATAAAAAGCGGTTGGATCAACTCATTGGAGATCTGCAGGGTTTTTCTTGCCAGGGTTTCCGCCTGCGATAGTTCGCCCAGCAACCAGGCCACATTGGCCTGTCCCACCCCCGAGATCATCTGCGCCCGCGCCGATTTCAATCGACCCAACTGCACGTAAGCTTCCCGGGCTTCCAAACGCCGGTCCATGATCAACAAGAGGCGCGCCTTTGCCGCCTGCACAGTTACATTCCCCACAGCCTCCTTGGCCGCCTCATCCATCATCTTTTTCGCCAGACCCCAGCATTGTTTCTTCCCGTAACCCACCCCCGCCCAGGCCAATGCTTCTGCGCGTTGCCCACTTTGACCGGCCATTTCAGCCGCCTCTTTTGCAGCCAGAATGGCTTCATCCACTGCCCCAAATGTCAGTTGGATTTCAGACCAAAGCCGTCTTGCGTAGGCTCCCCAATCTCCCTTAAGCTGCGTGATCACCTCTTCCAGGATTTGCCGGGCCATTTTCATCTGATCCAGCATCATCCATGCTTCTGCAGCAAGACAGGCTGCTTCATGCCCGGCATCCCGCCCCAGGCGCTGAAGGGCTGTCCGGGGAAGCTGTTGTTCAAGCAAATGATGCACTTCGCGAATCTGAATAGGTTCGATCATGGGGCACCCTGATAATGAAATTAATTGTAACAGGATTGTCGATAAATTCACACAATTTACGTTTGCGAGTATAATTGGCAGAACATTTTCAACCCATTGTACAATTTAAGATAGGAGACGTCATTATGCTGCTCGAAAAGCGTAATCTGTATCGTATGCCGTGGTCTTTAAATGACAACGCCATCGCCTGGTTGGAGGTGAGCGACATTTGCAATATCCATTGCGAAGGTTGTTACCGCCAAACCATCACCGGTCACAAATCCCTGGAACAAGTCAAAGAAGAAGTGCTCTTCTTCAAACGCTGGCGCAACCCGGATAATATTTCCATTGCAGGCGGCGAGCCGTTGATCTACCCGCACATCATTGACCTGGTAGCCTTCATTAAAGAACAGAAGATCAAGCCGGTGATCCTGACCAATGCATTTGCCCTCAACCCTGAGATCCTTCGCGAGCTCAAAAAAGCCGGCCTCTCCGGCTTCACCATTCACATCGACAGCCACCAAAACCGCCCGCACTGGACTGGGAAAACGGAGAAAGATCTCAACGAACTGCGCCAGAAATACGCGGATATGATCTATGAGGCGCGCGGGCTTTACGTGATCTTCAATTCCACCGTCTATCCATCCACCTATCACGAGATCCCCGATATCGTTGAATGGGGACGCGCTCATCTTGATCGCGTGCAGGGCCTGGTCTTCATCACCTACCGCACTGCCACCACCAAAGATACCACTGCCACCGACCTCAGTGACCGCGAGGTGGAACTGAGTAAGCTCAGTTATTCTACCGAAACCTTCAACGAAGAATTTGTAACTTCCCCCGAAGTGGCCGACATCATCAACAAAAATTTCCCCGAATATCAACCTGCCTGCTATCTTGGCGGGACTATCAAACACGATTCCTACAAGTGGTTGATCGGCGCCCTGATCGGCAGCAAGAACATCCATTATGGATCGGTCGGCAAACAGACCATGGAAGTGGCACAGGTCGGACATCACATATTCACCGGCACCTACCTGGCTTATCTCGTCCAATCTACCATCGGCTTCAAGATTTTCTTGATGTCTCTCTTCGATAAAAACGTCCGCAGTGCCTTCAAGAATTGGTTCCTGACCGTCGTTCGCAAGCCCTGGTATCTTTTCAAAGGCATCCGGGTGCAAAGCATCGGCATCATCCAGGCTCCCGATATCCTCCCGGATGGACGCGCAGATATGTGCGACAGCTGCCCCGACATCACCTTCTATGACGGCAAGCTCATTAACTCCTGCCGCATGGACGAATACCGCTTGTTCGGTGGTTTCGTCACCGTAAAGAAGCAAGACGAGGACTGATAGTCCGTTGAATCAGGATTGTGGAGGTGCGCATGCATAAGAAGCTTGGATTTTTCGGCTACATCCGCAGTTTGGGCAGGCTATTGGCAGGGAAACCACAGGTTCCCCCTTCCCTGCAGGATAACCCCCTGCTCAATACCATTCTTCATCGCCGTAGCGTGCGCACCTTCACTACTCAACCCATCCCGGAAGATGTTTTTGCAGCCATTTTGGAGGCTGGGCGACTTGCTCCCTGCACGGTTAACCTGCAAACCTGGACCTTTGCCACCTTCGATACCCAGGCCTGGAAGGATTCTTTTGAGGGCCGGTCCATTCCATTCAGGGCCAACCGGGCTATCATCATCATGGGCGATAACTCTCGCGTCAGAAAAGCGATCCCGGATTTCCCCGACCGCCCATTGGTTTTGTACACCATGGCGGTGATGAATGCTTCTCTGGCCGCCATGAATATGAACATTGCCGCCGAAGCCTTGGGAATTTCTTCTGTCATGCTTTCTGAGACCGGACGCACGGGTCTGCTAGATGTGGGTTATCTCAAGGAAAAATTATCCCTTCCCGAGCATGTTTTCCCAATCATGACGATTGTTTTTGGTTATCCGCGGGGCTCCTACCCCCCCATGCCGCCAAAATTGCCCATGCAGCAGATCTGCATGGGCAGTAGCTATTTACCTCCCGACCCGCAAGTGATAGAGGATTGGCTCTCGCAGATGATTGCCGGCTTTAAGGCCACCCACCTTTCATCCTCCTTTGATGCCCAATTAAAGATCTATCAGAGCAAGATCGACCAGGCGGAAAAGGACCTTTACGAGATGATCTTTCCCAAAGAAGCGCTATAATATTTAAAGCGATTAAAAACAAACAGAGGAGAACATATGAAACAGGAAGATTTCACCTGGAAGACCGCAGATGGGATGAATTTGTTCTGGCACCTTTCGGCCCCAGAGGCTGAACCACGCGGCGTGATCGTTCTGGTTCACGGCCTGGGCGAGCATTGCCTGCGTTATCAGCATGTGGCCGAGAAATTTGTGGCTGCCGGCTATGCACTTTTGGGATTTGACCACCGCGGCCACGGCCGCTCCGATGGAGTGCGTGGGCACATCGCCAGCTACGATCTGGTGATGGGCGATATCCAGCACTTTTTAGATGAGGCTGCTGCCCGTTTCCCCGGCAAGCCGCGCTTTATTTATGGGCACAGCATGGGCGGCAACTTCACCCTCTACTTCCTTCTTAACAAAAAACCCAACCTGGCCGGCGCCATCGTCACCAGCCCCGGCCTTGCGGTTGCCAAACCGGTATCTCCTGTCACCTTGCTTCTTGGCAAGATCATGTACAAACTCAATCCCTCCATGAAGCTTTCCAACGGTCTGGATCGCTCCGGCCTATCTCGCGACCCCAACGTGGAGAAAGTTTACTCCGCCGATCCTCTGGTGCACGGCTTCATCTCGGCTCGTTTGGCTCTGGATATGCTCAATAACGGCCAATGGATCATTGCCCACGCCAATGAATTGGCTCTCCCCCTCCTCCTGATGCAGGGCAGCGCCGACCGCCTGGTCAACCCTCCTTCCACCGCCCAGTTCGCCGCTTCAGTCAAACGTCCCGACTTCACTTTCAAAATGTGGGATGGCTTCTATCACGAACTGCACAATGAACCAGAAAAAGATCAGGTCATCCAAATGATGGTGGATTTCCTCAACCAGCATAGTTGAGGCGATAATTTACCAGATCCGCAGGGCGTTTGCAGCGGCTCCGCTTCAAGCGCCCTGCGTTTATTTGTATTGGTGGTATACTTCCGCATTGCTTGCAGCTTGGGAACTCATCCCGGCTGACCTTAATAAGACAGGAGAGATAGATTTATGTCTAAATATGTACGTTTGTTCGGCGCATTCCTCGTGTTCGGGTTGGTGCTGGCTGGCTGTGCTTCAACCGGTAATGCACACCCTGGTGAGATCAGCTTCATCTCCACCAACGATGACGAAATTAGCGAAATTTATATCTTAAAACCGGACACGAATAAAATCTTCAATATCACCAATGTGGCGTCCGATGAATTATGGCCCTCCTGGTCTCCGGATGGTCAACGCCTCGCCCTCATGTCCACCGCTCCGGGTAATTTCGATATCTATATCCTGGATATCGACAAACAGGAAATGCGCCAGATCACTAATGACCCTGCCTCAGATGGTTGGCCGGCCTGGTCGCCGGACGGCAGCAAGATCGCCTTTGTATCCGACCGCAGCGGAGATTATGACATCTACATCATGAACACCGATGGTACTGCCGTTGTAAACCTCACTCGCAACCCCGGCGAAGACGGCGCTCCGGCCTGGTCGCCGGACGGCAAGCAAATCGCCTTCATCTCCAATCGAGATGGCAACTGGGATATCTACACCCAATCCCTGGATGGCCTTACGGCCACCAACCTCACCAACAACCCCTCCTATGACGGCCCGCCTGCCTGGTCACCGGATGGAAAAAAGATTGCCTTCGATTCGGATCGAGAGAACGGCACCAAGAACATTTTCATCCTTAATCTGGACACGAAGGAAATCGTGAATATTACCAATACAACCGATGGTGCCGATGAATTCCCTGCCTGGGCGCCGGATGGCAGCCAGATCGCTTTTAGCTCCAACCGCACCGGCGCGCGCTGCGTCTACACCATAAATCCTGACGGCAGCAATCTGAAAAACCTCACTTCTGACATCATGGATGCCTGGCGGCCGGCCTGGCGGCCATGATATTCTTCCTATCTGCTTTCTGCGTGCGAGGATAAACGCACGCAGAAAGCATGATTAATTGAACTTGACCGCCCTCGTACCGGGGGCTAAAATACAACTGAATGCTCAAAAACCTGCTCCAAGGAGATTTGCCGATGACTGATTTTCTCTTTCGTGGTTCGCTGTCTCAACTTGCCCCCGAAGTCTACGAACTGGGCCAGTTGGAAGCCGAACGACAAGTGCGAAAGTTGATCATGATCCCCAGCGAAAGCACCGCTCCCGTAGCTGTGCGCGAAGCCATGGGATCTGTTTTTCAGAATCTTTACGCCGAAGGGTATCCGGATGAAGAAACCCGCTGGATGACCGAGGCAGAGATACTGGATTATCCGGCTCGTCTGGCTTATTATCGCCGCTACGCTGACCCCCGCTATTACAAAGGTGTCGAATACGCGGATGCCATCGAATCTCTTGCTCGCCGCCGTTGCGCCGAAGCCTTTGCCACCCCCACGGTTTCAGCCAATCAACTATATGTAAATGTGCAGGCTCTCTCCGGCGCCCCGGCGAATAATGCCGTATACACCGCTCTGATCAACCCTGGAGACGTTGTACTCGGCATGAACCTGCTCCACGGCGGTCACCTCAGCCACGGCTCCTCAGTCAATCGCTCTGGAAAGCTCTACAAGATCGTCCATTACAACGTCGATCCTGTTACCGAACAGATCGATTACGACGCCATTGCCGCCCTGGCACGTGAAAACAAACCCAAGATCATCATCGCCGGCTATTCATCCTACCCCTTCATCCCCGACTGGGCCCGTTACCGCGCCATCGCTGACGAAGTCGGCGCCATTCTCCTGGCCGATGTCTCCCATATCGCCGGCCTCATCGCAGGGAAGGTAGTTCCCTCTCCGGTTGGGTATGCCCACGTGATCACCTTCACCACCCACAAAACCCTTTGCGGCCCGCGCGGTGCCTGCATCATCACCAACGATGCCGCCCTTGGGCGCAAGATCGACCGGGCGGTCTTCCCCGGCGAGCAAGGCGGCCCTCACGTGCATATCTTTGCTGCCCTGGCTGTTACCTTCAAACTTGCCCAAACGATTGAATTTTCCCGCCTGCAACAACAGATTCTGAATAACTGCCAGGCCCTCACCGAGCAACTTCGCGCCCGCGGCTTGCGCATCCCCTTTGGCGGTACTAACAGCCATCTGGGCAACCTGGACTGCAAAACCATCGTTGGCGAAGACAGCACCCCTCTCTCCGGCGATATTGCCGCCCGCATCCTGGATGTGGCCGGCATTGTGGTCAACCGCAACACCATCCCTGGCGACAAAACCGCTCTCTTTGCTTCCGGGATCCGCTACGGAACCCCCTGGCTCACTCAGCGCGGGCTGAAAGAAGCCGACATGCGCGAGATCGCCGATATCATCGCCGACCTCCTGCTTGCCACCAAACCCTACACGGTCGAAACCCGCCAGGGTCAGGCTGTCCGCGCCAAAGTGGATTTCAACGTTTTAGAAGATGCCAGGTTGCGCGTACGCGCCCTGGCAGGCAAGGCTGGTGCCGACCTCGATACCACCCTGCATGGCTACCCTCATTTCTTCTACATCGATGACAAACCTGCCCGCCCCGGCTCCTGGGCTTCCTACACCCTGCGCGGCGAACAGGTTCGCCACTTCGTCAGTTACGTTCTTTCCAGCGACACCGAAGCCCTTTCCTCTGGCCAAAGCCAGCCCACCTTACTGCACACCCCCAAGGGCCAGGTGAAGGGCATCCTCACCAACGAAGGTGCTGAATCCTATCGCTTGAGTGTCCCGGCTGAACATGCCGGATTGGCTGCGGCCTTCCTCCGCGATCTCTCCGATGCTTACACCTCCTTTGACCCCGATGTAACCCGGCGCATTCCCGGCCCCGTAATTGTCGAAGAATCATCCCAAGAACCTGTTACTTCCGCTCAGGGAGAACCCGTAGCCGCCAACAAACCCTACTACATCGGTATCCCGCAAGGCCAGGGAAAAGCTCTCCCCCGCTTTACCTGGGAAGAGAAAGAACCCGAAACCCTGCGCCGAACTCCTCTCTTTGAGGTTCATCGCCAGTTGGGCGCCCGCATCATCCCCTTCGCGGGCTGGGAAATGCCGGTCTGGTACTCCTCCGTGGTTGATGAGCACCTTGCCACCCGCCAGGCCGCCGGGTTGTTCGACGTCTCCCACATGGGCGTCTACCAGGCTGAAGGCCCGCACGCGGCGGCCTTCCTCGACAGCGTCTGCGGCAACGATATTGCCGGGCTGGCCGTGGGAGAATCCTGCTACACCCACTTCCTTGATCCAGATTCCAACGTCATCGATGATACGCTGGTTTATCGGCGCGCAGAAGAAAAATATCTCGTTGTGGTCAACGCCTCCAATGATGATAAGGATTGGGCCTGGCTAAATGCTGTTCGGGAAGGTAAAGTCCTTATCGATGCCGCCCGCCCCTGGGTGCAAGCCTTTGGCCGCCAGGTGGTCCTGCGTAACTTACGCGACCCCAAGGCCGGCGCTGATATGCGCATTGATATCGCCCTCCAGGGTCCAAAATCTCGCGACATCCTCCTGGCCCTCGGCGTGGATGCCCCCACCCGCAAACGCATCATAGCCCTCAAACGCACCGAATTATGCGATGCCGTGGTAGGTGGTTTTGATCTGGTCGTCTCTCGCACCGGATACACCGGCGAAAGGATGGCCTTTGAATTGTTTGTCCATCCCAACAAGTCTGTTGACCTGTGGAACGCCCTCCTGAAAGCAGGCGAACCGCTCGGCCTCAAACCATGCGGCCTGGGTGCCCGAGACTCCCTCCGCACCGAAGCCGGGTTACCTCTCTACGGACATGAAATGGGCGGCGACCTGGGCCTGGGCGTGGCCGAAGCCGGTTTTGGATCCTATGTCAAGCCTTACAAGCCCTGGTTCATCGGCCGAGAAGCCTTTGTAACCCGCGAAAAACAGCGCCAGTCCGTGGTTGTCCGCTTCCGCTTCAACGAAAAAGGGGTCCGGATGGCCCACCTCCACGATCCCGTCCTGGACGCCAAAGGCCGCACCATCGGCGTAGTCACCAGTTGCGCGATTGATAAAGATGGTTTACTCACCGGCCAGGCGCTGGTGGAGACCAAATACGCCGCAGAAGGCACCCCCATCTTCATCTTCCAATCTGCGGCCAAGACCGCCGGGAAAGCCCCTGCGGAACTGAAAGCAGGCGACCGGGTCACTCTCCCCACCCCTGCTACCGTTGCCAGCCGCTTCCCCAAGCTGGTTTAATTCCAACTCATATCGAAAAAAGGAGAATTTAAAAATGCAGACTCCGTGGGATCACCGTTACGCCATGCGGACGCAGCGAATGAAAAGCTCGGCTATCCGTGAACTGCTCAAACTCACCGAGCAGCCGGATGTGATTTCCTTTGCTGGTGGATTGCCCGCCCCCGACGTATTCCCCTATCAGGAGATCGCCGAAGGCGCCGCGCGCACTCTGCGCGATCACGGCCCTCAGGCTTTGCAATATGGCACGACCGAAGGCTATGCCCCCTTGCGGGAAATGATCCTCAAACATACCCGCCGCTACGGCATTGATGTCACGATGGATAATATTCTTATCACCTCCGGCTCCCAGCAAGCTCTGGATCTGCTTGGTAAGATCTTTATCAATCGCGGCGACCGCATCCTGGTCGAATCGCCTACTTACCTGGGCGCATTACAGGCCTGGAATGCCTACGGCGCAGAATACATCGCCGTGCCCTCCGACGATGACGGCATGATCACCGATGAATTGGAAGCTGCCCTGCGCTGCGGACCTAAATTCATCTACTGTCTGCCAAATTTCCAGAACCCCACTGGTGTCACCATGCCGCTGGCGCGCCGCGAAAAATTGATCGAAATGGCCAATCACTTTGGTGTGCCGATCGTCGAAGATGACCCTTACGGACAATTGCGTTTCGAAGGCGACCACATTCACTCAGTCGTGGTCGTGGACAGCATGTCGAATGGTTCCAAGGATTCCTACCGCGGCAACGTCATCTATCTGAGCACCTTTTCCAAGACCCTTGCCCCTGGCCTGCGCCTGGCCTGGATCATCGCTCCTGCTGAAGTCATTCGCAAACTGGTGCTTGCCAAGCAGGGCGCCGATCTGAACACCGCGGTCTTCAACCAAATCCTCGCTTATGAGGTCGGCAAGGACGGCTTCATCGACCAACACGTCAAGCATATCCGCGACGTCTATCGCGTCCGTCGGGATGCTATGCTGGAATCGCTGGCCGAGCACATGCCCGAAGGCGTTCATTGGACGCACCCCCATGGCGGCCTGTTCCTCTGGGCAACCCTTCCCCAGGGTATGAACACCAGCGAACTCTTCCCCAAAGCTGTGGAAAAGCGCGTGGCCTTCGTTCCCGGGGAATCTTTCTTTGCTGTTGGCGGCGGCGAGAATACCATGCGTCTCAATTTCTCTTACTGCAAACCAGAGGTTATTAATGAAGGCATCTCCCGCTTAGGCCAGGTGATCAAGACCGCCATGGTGCATAAGCACTAAAAAATTCCTATAACCACAAAAAAAACATCCGGACATTGCTCCGGATGTTTTTTTCTCTGTTTTTTTACTGCGTTGCCCACAGCTTAAAATCTTGCAAGATCGAATTGCCCACGAATTCTCGCAAGATCGAATTGTCCGGGATCAATTCAATATCGATCGGCTCAAACCATTCCAGGAAGGCCAGCAGGCGCTTGGCTTCAATGAACTCCGGCGTTCCGAACGGCACCTGGCGCAGCAGCGGCTCTGCCACGGCCTTCAGTGCCGAAAGCTCATACACCAGGGCTGAATTGAACATTTCATCCGCATTTTCCTGGAAGGGGAAGATATGCGTCTTTTCTCCACGCCGCACCGATTCCCAGCGCTGGATGGTTTGCAGTGCGCTATACCCCCGCTCGCGCGCATCCCGCACGATCCTCCGCAGCAGGCGCGAATCAGTGGTGGAAATTCGATTATGCCGGTCAAGGTTCAACTGCGTCAGACAGGACACATAAATGCGGAACGCCTGTTCCTTGGGGAAATCCGGCAGCAGCTTGGGATTCAAGCCGTGGATGCCTTCCAGGATGACCAGTTGTCCGGCCTCCAGGCGCACCACTTCCCCGTCTTCGCTGCGACCCGTTTTGAAATTGTAATGCGGCAACTGCGTCTCCCGGCCAGCCACCAGGTCGCGCAAGTTCACAGCCAGTTTGGCTGTATCCAGAGCGCTCAAGGATTCATAATCATATTGCCCGTTACGGTCGCGTGGGGTCAATTCGCGGTCCACAAAGTAATTATCCAACTCCAACGGATACGGCGAGATCCCCTGCGCCAACAGTTGCACCGACAAGCGCTTGGAAAAAGTGGTTTTTCCCGAAGAAGACGGTCCGGCGATCAGCACGATTCGCGCCATGTCTTTGTGGGCTACGATCTGCCTTGCGATATCCGCGATCTTCTGTTCATGCAGCGCCTCAGATACCAGCACCACCTCGCGCGTCCGCCCCCCTGCAATCGCATCGTTTAACATTCCCACGCTCTCGATTCCCAGCCGGTTCAGCCAATCCCCGTACTGGCGGAAAGTCTTCACCAGCCTCGGATAATCGGGCATCGGCAGCAGCTCGGTCGGAGTGTTCCGTCGCGTAAAGCGCAGCACAAAACCCTCACCCATCGGCGTGAAGGCAAACCAGCGAAGATATCCTGTTGAGGGTACCATATAGCCGTGGTGGTAATCTCGTCGTTCGCGCAGTTTATACAGCACCAGATGATCTTTCTGGCGGTATTTCAACAAGCGCACCTTCTCGTCCTGCCCTTTTTGCGTGAAATAATCCACTGCCTCTTGCAATGGCACATTCTGGCGCTCAAAAGGCAGATCCATTTGCACCAGTTCTTTCATTCGCTCGTCCAGGCGCGCCAATTCTTCGACAGAAAGCGGGGCGCGCCCGATGGGCATGCAATAATATCCGCCCGAAGAGACCGAGTGGTCTACTGCCAGGTCGGCTTCTGGAAAGAGGTCCTCATAGGCCGATTCCAGCAGGAAAGTCAAAGAACGCCTGTAAATACGGGCGCCATCCGCATCCGCCATCGTCACCGGACGTACGCGCGAGTCGATCGCGATCGGATACGTGAGTTCGCGCAGCTCATTATTCACCACCGCCCCCATCATTGGCGGTTGTCCCCATTCGGGCAGCGCTCGCAGGAAGTTGCCAATACATGTTCCCCTGGGCCCGGTCAATACCCGCCCATCTGCCAGAATCACCTCCACAGTTTCACGGGGTGTGGTTGTCAAACTGATCGTTTTATCCATATTTCCTGCTCAATAAGATAAGTATTCAGCCGCCAGAAATATTCTGGCGGCTGAATATTATACTCCAATCGCTGCGCTATTTGACCAATAACAGGTCGATTTGTGCGAATTGATCGGCTTTCAAATCTCCTGAGGGGCCGCTCACCGAAGTGTAGTTGCTCAGCATATCTTCCTGCGTCGGGGTTGCTTCAGCCGGCCAGGCCATATCGATGATGCGGGTATGGTTGCCGTCATCCGGAGCGCCGCCGAACCGCCATTGAGCCGCGGCTTTTTCAACATCGCGCACGCGCCACACACCTGTCGCCGGATACCCATCCTGCCCCATCACCACCGCTGCGTAGCCCCAGGTGGTCGGGTCGCCGTCGCCAAACAGGGCGCGCGGCACGCGGATCGACACTAGTTGCGCTGCCGGATCGACAATGATCTTGAACTGTGAATTCGCCACCGTCTTCGGTTCCAGGGTGGTAGCATCAGGCGCTAGGAACTCGGGGGTCCAGCCTTCTGCCCAGACGGCAAATTCCCAACCATCGCCTTCCTTCAAAGCAGCGTTGCGTCCAGGCAGCAGCAAACGCGCGCCGGTGCCCGCTCCCGGATCCTTATCCACATACACATCCATGGTCTGCAGCGACAGGTTGACGCCCGAACCCCACGGATTCGGAACCGGCCCGTAGAAGGCGAACTTGAAGATCAAATTCTTCTCGTCGTAGGCCACTGTGAACGTCTTGATATCGTAATTCTGAGCCGAGAAAACGCCGTCGGTCGGATACGTATAAGTTCCCGGCCCGTGGTCATCCAGCTCGGGATCAGCCACCTCCAGGATCACGATCGAGGTGCCCAGGTCGGGCAGCACCACCTGCGCCGGGCCGCTCAACGGCAGCAGCTCATTTTCCGGCTGCACCGCGGTCACCAGGCGCACATCATCGCCGGCTTCCAATTCACCAATCGCGTTCCACGGGATTGCCACTTCCAACACCCCGTCGCCCACCGCTGCCGAACCCACCGGGCCAACCTCCACCCAGCCGTCTGCTCCAGCAGTATAGGCGGTTACCTTGGCGCCGTCATACTCATACAAGTTGGTGGCTGCCAGGCCCAACTGCAGTTCGCCGTTGCGGGCAAAGGGATAGACATCTCCCGTAGCACGCGGATTCACCAAATAGAAGCCAACCGTGCTGCCTTCCGCCAGCGGGCTGGTCAGGTCCAGGCGCAAATACAGGTTCTTGGCATCCATCGTGTAATACAATCCGCTGGCCGGCTTCTGAGAAGATGCATAATATGCAGCGCTGTCCCATTCCGCGCCTATCACCGTTCCATCCACCGTGGCAGTCGCCACCCCATTCAAGGAGCGAGTAGCCACAGCCGGGCTTTTGGCTATGATCGGAACATTCACATAAGTAGGCACCGGCTCCCCCACTGACTCATACACTTTCGCCAGCAATGCGCGGAAACCAATATCAAAGTAGGAATCCTGACCGGAGTCCTGGTCTGCGCCGTACCACCAGAACCAGTCGGAGCCTTCTGCCAGGTACATATAATCCAGGGCCTGCGCCAGAGCTTCCTCGCTTGGGGCGGTCTTCGTCTTGGTGATATCGTACTTCGACAGCATCTTGCGCGTCTTAAGCAGATAATTCCAGGCCTGTTTTTCCTCAGCTTCACCGATCCAGGTGTCATAGTTCGCGCTGAACCAGGCGCCGGGGTACAGGTTATCCAGCGTTTTCTGTTCCGGGAACATCTTCAGATATTCGGAAGGCGTCACAGTTTTGATCGTCGTGCTCTCGGAGAGCTGTTTGTACAGCTCATTCAAGAATTCCTTCCCATCCATCTTGTAATATTCCCAGGCATTCTCGCCGTCCAGCACAATACTGACGATATGCGGACCGGTGGCTCCTTCTTTCTTGAGTTCCTCGCGGATGTTCTCCAACCGCTGGATCAAATCAGCCGCCGCCTGCTTACCAGGGGTGCCGGAATACGTGAACCCCAGCTTGTCGGAAAGCGTCCAATCCCGGAAGAACACCGCCACCTTGTTGCCGTTCGTGTCAGTCACGTAATACGGACGGTACAGGACATCCGCCTGTTGGACGGTCTCCTTGGAGTCGCGGGTGAAATCGCCAATCCCCAGCGAAGCCGCCAGGACGGGCTCGCCGGTCTCCATAAACTGGTACCCGGCATTTGCCACCAGCGGTACGATCTGCTGCGCCACAGCTCCCTCGCCCGGCCACAAGCCCTTGGGCGCCACACCATAATGCGCCTTGTAGATCTCAACCGATTTTTGCAGTTGTGCGATCGCATCATTCGGATAAGAGAAGCGCTCGGGCATGTCCGCACTCGGGTTGCCCACCAACGCCAGGTTGGTATCGTAGATCAGCGGCAGGATCGGGTGAGCATACGGCGTGGTGATCACTTCGATCTGACCCTTATCCTGCATTTCCTTATGCAGCGGGATCACTTCGCTCACTATCTTGCGCGCCTGTTCAAAGACAATCGTCTTGTCGGCTTCGGTGAAATCGCGCCCCTTCTCCACCAGCGCCTTCAAAGGTTCCTGATCCAGGAAATCGGGATCAAACCAGGCCAGGTTGAACCACACCTGCAGATCGCGGAAATCCTGTTCGGAAAAGCTCTTCATCGCTTTTTCGATGGATGCGTCGTCCGAACCGCCGCGCTTATCAGCCAATTCCTGGTAGCGCGGGAAGCGAGAAAGAATATTCGTCCAGTTGACATCATAGAAACGGGTCAGAATGAAGCGCTTTTGATCGTCGGTCAACTGGTTGGCCGGTACTTCGGCCATCACCCAGTACAGATCTTTGGCCCCGTTGTTGGCAAAATCATCCAACTGCGAGATCAAGACCGGGGTTAGATTGAAGGTCACATGGATGTCAGGATACTGCGCCAAGGTGGAAGCCATGTCGTAGTAATCTTTCGTGGCATGCACGCGCACCCACGGGCGGGTATACACCCCGTCATCATTCTTATAGTACATAGGCTGGTGCTGGTGCCAGGTGATATTCAGGTACAGCACATCCGTACTATATGTCGGCGTGGGAGTTTCGCTGGGGCCGCACGCGCTCAGCGCGGAAACCAAAAAGGCCAGCACCATCAGGAAACTCAACAGACGATACGTAGCTTTCATTATCTCCTCCTTACATCTTCAATAGGTTGCTAGGGTTTTCAAATTACGAACAGGTCCATTGTTTGTATTATATCACCCGGGCAAGTTGGCGTAAGAACCCGCTCCAGGCACACTGAAGCCCGAGGGGTTGATGCTTTTCGCCAGGCGGCGCCAGCCTCATCCCTCGGGCTTCAAGGATATCGACTAACAGAACACTTCCAGAGACTAGCCCTTCACACTGCCCAGGGTCAGGCCAGAGATCAAGTACTTGGATGTATACAGGAACAACGCCATCACCGGGATCATCACCATGATCGAAGCCGCAGAGAACTGGCCCCATTCCGTCTGGAATTGTCCCTGCAAGCGGGTCAACCCCAGCGGCCAGGTCAACAGCGCCTCTTTTTCAGCCAGGATAATGCGCGAGAGCAGGTAGTCATTCCAGGCAGAGGTGAAGTTGAACAGGAACACGATCGCCAGGGCCGGAGTGGAGAGCGGCAGCAGGATCCTCCAGAAGGCTTCCAATGGCGAACAACCGTCGATGCGCGCCGCTTCCTCCAAGTCCATCGGGATGGTATCGTAATACCCCTTGAGGATCCAGACGCTAAACGGCACCGCCGTGACGGAGAAAGCGATCACCAGGCCTCGATAAGTGCCCACCAATCCCAATTGCACTGCCAGGATATATAGCGGCACCAATAACATCGAGGCCGGTATCATCTGCGTTGTTAGCAGGAAGGTTAATCCTACCCCTCGGCCAGGGAATTTGAACCGGGAGAACGCATAAGCTGAGGTAGCCGCCAGAATCACACCGATAATGGCCGTCGCAACTGTGATCGCCAGCGAGTTCCAGATCCACTGCAAGAACGGCTTTTCGACCAGCACCACGCGATACGCCTCAAAGGTCGCATCCGCAGGAATGATCGACAGGTCGGTGGAAAGAAGGCGGTTACCAGGCCGCAAGGAAACGCTGAACACGCGCAAGACCGGGTACACCGAGACGACGCAGAAGAAGATCAACACAATGTGAATCAACAGACGTTTGAATCCGCTGTCTTCTCGTCCACCAGCAAAGAATGACTTCCGCTTTGGAGAAGTGACCATAGGAGTGTTTTGGTTCATTAGTCGTAAGCTCCTTTCAGTCCACCCGTGACACGCAAGTACCAGACTGAATATAGCAGCAGAATCGCAAAGTTGACGAATGCGAAGGCTGCCGCAAAACCATATTGGTTGTACTGGAAGGCTGAGCGGAACAAAGCGGTCACCAGGATATCGGAGGTTTCCAATTCATTTTGGTTTATGAAGAAGGGTACGTTGAAGTTGTTAAACGTCCAAACCGTACCCAGGATCACCGCCGGTGTGATCACCGGGCGCATCAACGGCATGGTTACCGTCCAGAACTGCTGCCAGCTATTCGCGCCGTCCATTTCGGCAGCTTCATAGTAATCCCCGGCGATGCTTTGCAGACCGCCCAGGAAGATCACCATCATGAATGGAATACCTAACCAGATGTTTACAATGCACATGGCTGCAAAGTTAGCCGTTGGATCGGTCAGCCAGGAGACTGGCGTCACCCCAAGCCCTTTTAGCATCACATTGATGAAGCCATATTCGGTGTTGAATTCACCACGCCAGGCCAGGACTGCGATGACCTGCGGCATAGCCCACGGCAGGATCAGGATCATGCGGTACAAACCGCGCAATTTCATCTTGCGGTTCAGCAGCAAGGCCAGGACCATGCCAAACACAACATGGAAGAATATGTTGATGAAAGTCCACAGTACCGTTTGGCCCAGAAGTTGGAAAAAGCCCATTGACTTCAAAACCGGCTGTGTAAAGACCCGCACGTATTGATCAAAACCAATGTAATCCCATTGTTGGAAATGGCGGAGACTCATATTTGTGAATGACAAATTGAGCTCCCAAATCAAGGGATACACAACCAGCAGGATCAAACCAATCGCGGCTGGAGCCAGAAGCATGAAGGCCAGGGCGTGTTTGTACTTTAATAGTTTTACCAGGAGTAAGTATAACAGCCCCTCTAAGACAACGGTGATGATAAATATGAACAGAACCGTGGAGCCAATCTCCCCCAGGCTTGTCATGACTTGATTAAAATCAATCATAAGGCTTTCCTCCTGAAATGACGTTATGGAGTTGGCGAGATTGAGAGCTAGAACAGGGAATTTTTTACTTGCGCTTACTTAGAAAAAACCAGGGGATGGGGTCCCATCCCCTGGTTTCACGAACCAGAAAAATCTTACTGCTGGGCCTTGATGCAGGCTTCGGCGGAGGTCTGCATCTTAGCAGCGGCGTCAGCCGGGGTTTCGGTGCCGCCCAGAACTGCGATCAGTTCGGGTTTCATCGAGTCCCAGTTGCAGCGCATCTCAACCACGGTCGGCATCGGGGTGCCATAGCTCATCTGCTGGGCGGAGGCGGCCAGGATCGGATCGCTTGTGATCTTCTCGTTGGCCAGCGCGGTCTTCAGAGCGGGCAGTCTCTTCAGCTTGTCAACCATGTCGAGTTGGTTGGCATCGTTGGTTGCGAACACCATGAAGTCCTTGATGGCTTCCAGCTTGGCGCCGGTCACGGCCTTGGGGACCATGAAGTACACACCGGAGGTCATAGGAGCCGGGTACTTGCCAGTGGCTTTGATCATGGGGATCGGAGCAACACCGAGCTTGTCGCCCAGGGCTTCCTGATAACCACCCAGCGACCAGTCGCCATTGATGATCATGGCAGCCTTGCCCTCTTTGAAGAGGGTGTCGGAGGTGTTGTAATCGCCTTCGGCGGGGATGATGCCCTTGGTCTTCAGATCGGACATGAATTGAAGGGTATCGATCATGGCCTGAGTGTTCAGGGTGGGGGTCACGCCGTCAGCGGCGAAGACCTGGCCACCGAAACCGCCCAGGAAGGGAGCGAGCCAGAAGGGTTCAGTCTGGTTGAAGACCAGCGGATAAACGTCGGCGCCGAAAGTGCCGGCCAGGGCGAACAGTTCATCGGTGTCCTTGGGGGGATTGGCAATGATGTCCTTGTTGTACAGGAGCATCAGGTGGTTGCCGCTCGAGATCGGAACCGCCCAGGTCTTGTCGTTCATCTTGACCGATTCGACGTACTTGGTCAGGTCAACCAGGCCGTCAACGGGCTGAATCAAATCAGCCACAACGAACGGACCAGCGTGATCGCTAACCGTCCACAGCAGGTCAGGCGCAGAGCCGGCCAGGCTGGAGGTCTGGAAATCCTCGCGCAGGGTCTCAACATCCTTGTTGACCACTTCGAAGGTCACATTCGGATGCGCAGCAGTGTAGGCGTCGGTCAATGCTTGCACATACTGCAAACCACCATCAACCTCACCTTCCTTGGTCCAGAGGGTGATCTTGACATTCTCCGGCGTAGGCGTGGCCGCAGGGGCGCAAGCCGACAGAACGAAGACGGCGATCAGGATTACGCTGATCAAGGGCATGAACTTCTTCATATTTTCTAATCTCCTTCCTTTCTACAAAATGTGGTATGTAGGGATTTGTTTGGACAAAGTCGTCCGGATTGAATTGTAACACATGGACATCAAAAATGCTAGCGTTTTTTCTGTCGACTTATCATCACCCATTCAATCCCAGAATACTTGTCCAAAATTAGACCTATTATATACCTTTCCGAGTCAATATTCTAGAGAGTAATCCCCCAGGTTTAAGTTTTTAAGGTTAAGAAATCCATCTAACGATATAATTCATTCATGTCTATCTCTTCCCCCCCTCACTGGAGAATTATTTTTCACCCCCTTGGTCAAAGCGGTTCCTGGAACATGGCCGTGGATGAAGCGGTGTTGGAATTTTCCGCGCAGAAAATTAGCCCTCCCACCCTGCGCCTTTACGCCTGGCAACCGCCTTGCCTTTCCCTCGGCTACGCGCAAAATTTATCTGATGTCCTCCCCCAGGCGCTCGATCATCTCGGCTGGCAGATCGTCCGCCGACCCACCGGTGGCCGCGCTATCCTCCATACCGATGAACTTACCTACGCTGTCATAGCCCCCCAGGATAACCCTCTCGTCGCCGGCAGTGTGTTGGATAGCTATTGCCGCCTTTCCGCCGCCTTACTGCGCGCCCTCACCATTCTTGGCCTTCGGGCCAGCGCTGACCGCTCCTATCCCCAGGCCCCCCCGCCCGGTCCGGTTTGCTTTGAAACTCCCTCCAATTATGAGATCACTGCTGGCGGCAAGAAATTGATCGGTTCCGCCCAATCGCGCCGGCTCCAGGGTGTCTTACAGCACGGTTCTCTCCCTCTTCACGGCGACCTGGCCCGCATCACCCGCGCCCTGGCCTTCCCTTCCGAATCGGACCGCCAGGATGCCGCGCTGCGCTTGCTTGAGCATGCCGCCACCCTCGAACAGGTGCTGGGCTGCCGCATCTCCTGGCAGACAGCCGCCCGCGCATTTCAGCAGGCCTTCATGGAGACCTTTGACCTTCAGTTCGAGGAATCCGATCTCTCCCCTGCCGAAGAGGCGCGGGCATTTGAACTGTGCGCATCAAAATACGCCAGCCCGCTGTGGACCAATCGTTTATAATCCTGCCGCTACGGAGCCGCCGGGGTTTCAGTCATCATTGGCACGGCGGTAAATGTCGGCATTTGCGTAGATCCAGGCGTTGGCGTGAACGGCTCCAGGAATACCACATCCGTGAAACCCAGCCCCAGCAGCAGGCTGCGCAAATAATGTTCCGCATTCTGCTGGGCCAGGTTCAGGATCCCATCTTCTAATGCCGCTTTCAATATCTCATTTTCCGCCACCTGCCGGGCGCGCGATTCCAGCGTATAATCGCCGTGTGTAAGGATCCCGGTATCCCGGTCATACACATAGGATTTGGCATTATCCAGCGTGGCGGTGAAGACTTCCGCTCGCGGCAGCCGCACCGTTGCCACATTACCTTCCACGCTGATGTCGCTTTCGTTCATCAGGCTCAAGTCCACTCCGCCGATCACCACCCCATGCGCCACCAGCAGCAGCCGGTCTCCAAACAGAAAGCCCAGGTCGCCCTGCCCCACTTCGGCCGTGATTACCTTCTCCACAGTGTATTGGATCGTTTCCAGCCTCGCCAGAGCTTTCACCTGGTGGATGATGGCGGGCGAATCCACATTAAAAACCGCGGTTGGATGTAAAATACCATCTAGCGGAGAAAAGATATTCTTGATGAATTCGCCGTATCCCCCATAGATGATCACCGGGAGCAACAAGCACAGAATGATCAATCCCACCAATACGATCGCTAAAACCAATTTTCCCATTTACACGAACCTTCCCTTCCTTACCAGACAAGCTAGTCCTTTTGTTCTATGAAATTAATTATATCTCAAAATAAGAATTTTCAACTAACAAAATTAATAAGTGGATCATGAAGCATATACTTAAACACCCGCTTTTCCTTCTGGTTGCTATTTCCTGGCTTTTTTCTGCCCTGGCCTGTCAGGCTGCTGCGCCCACCCAGACACCCGCTCCCTCCCAGGCCTCTGCCACACCCCACCCCACAGCCGCCAGCACCCCCGCACCTCTGGGCGACCCCGGCAACCCGCTCGTGATGGGTATTGCAGGAAGCACTTCTCAAGAGGCCCTGTCTGCTGCGGATGAGATTGCTCGCATGGTGTCCGAACAAACCGGCTATGCCGTGCGCGCCCGTTTGTTTGCCACCTATGATGCCCTGATCGAAGAAATGCGCAACGGCCGCATCCACCTTGCCTGGCTTCCACCCGCCACCTACCTTTATGCCAATGAGCATGGTTTTGCCGATGCCCGCCTGATAAGCAATCATTTTGGGGTATATGAATACGGAGTGCAATTCCTCGCCAACGCTAACAGCGGCCTTCAAATATACTTTGATCCGCTCCAGGGGCAAAACGCTGCCGACGCATTGACCGCCCTCTCTCAATTTTCCGGAAAGATCCCCTGTCTCATCGATCCTGACTCCATTTCCGGCTTCCTCATTCCCACCGCCATTCTGGCCGAGAACCATGTGGATTGGGCCGAGCCGCTTTACCTGCGCAGCCACACGGGCATCGTGCGCGCCCTTTACATCACAGGCATCTGCGATTTCGGCGCCACATTTGCCATTTCCGGCGACCCTCGCACCTCCTCTCTGGTGCAAGGAGACCTGACCGATGCCATTCAACGCGTCCCGATCATCTGGCGCAGCGATCCGGTCATTCCAAACCTCGGTCTGGCCTTCCTGCCGGATGTACCTTCCAATATCGAAGCCAGCATCGAATTTGCCCTCCAGGATCTCTCAAAGTCAGAGGATGGGCGGCAGCTGCTCACCACCGCTAACGAATATGAGATCCAGGATCTTAAAAGCATTGACGATTCCTTCTACCAACGCTTCCGCGAACTCATTACACTCACTGGCCGCAATACGCGCGATTTGATCGGCAAGTAAGCATCATGGTACAATTTCCGCCATGTTCAAACGATCCCTCCGCAGGTTTTTGCGTGTTATGTTCTGGCTAATCCTGGCCGCTTTCCTTGTCCTGGCCGTCCCGCGTACGATCACCGAGATCTACGCTGGTTCGCTCACCTTTGCCTCCTCCACCTTGCCGGATATTCCGGCCAAACCGGTAGCGATCATTTTCGGCGCCGGCCTTTACCGCGACGGCTCTCCAACGCCGGTTCTCCGCGACCGGGTCGCAACCGCCGTGGAATTGTACCAGTCCGGTAAGGTGCAAAAGTTGCTGATGAGCGGCGACAACATCGCAGACAATTACAATGAACCGGCTGCCATGCGCGATTATGCGCTCCAATTAGGCGTACCGGAGCAGGATATTGTCATCGACTACGCCGGCCAGCGCACGTATGATACCTGCTATCGCGCAAAATATATTTTCGGCATCTCTGATGCCATCCTGGTCACCCAGCGTTTTCACATGCCGCGCGCCTTGCTCACCTGCAATGCCCTGGGCGTCAATTCCGTCGGGGTGCTTTCCGACCGCCGCGCTTACTCCATCGCCTCGCACGGTTTCTGGCACCTGCGCGAATTACCTGCCACCCTGGTTTCCATGGTGGATATCTGGATCACCCACCCCAAGCCCATCCTCGGCGACCCCACCCCTATCTTTCCCGATTCAACCCATTGACCGAATAAGGAGGAATCCCATGCAGCGTTCCCAGGCACTTGAACTTGTTTACCAGTACGTCAAAAACCAGAACCTGGTCAATCACATGCTGGCCGTTGAAGCCGCCATGCGCTTCTACGCCGAAAAGCTCGGCCAGGATGTCGAAACCTGGGGAATCACCGGTCTTATCCATGACTTTGACTGGGAGATCCACCCCACTTTGGAAGAACACCCCCTTGCCGGCGAGCCCATCCTGCGCCAGGCCGGCGTACCGGAAGAGATCATCCGCGCGGTGCTTTCTCACGCCGATCACGCCGGTATTCCCCGCGTCACGATGATGGAAAAAGCCCTCTACGCCTGCGACGAGATCACCGGCCTGGTTACCGCGGTCGCCCTGGTTCGTCCCTCCCGCTCCCTATACGATCTGACCGCTTCCTCGGTCAAAAAGAAATGGAAAGACCGTGCCTTTGCCGCCGGTGCCAACCGCGAGGAAATGGAACGTGGAGCGCAACAATTTGACCTGGAGCTCTGGCAGCACGTAGATAATGTCATCCTGGCTATGCGCAAAATAGCCCCGGAGCTGGGCCTGGAAGGCAACCTGTCCACTTCCGCGTGATGGGCAATTATCCAAGACAGGGAATGGCCGCTTTTTGCATCCATTCCCTGATTTCTTTCCTCTAACTGGGCTTCTTCACCCGCCGCGGGGTCTTCTCTGCCGGTTTCGGCGCCGCCGGTGTGGTGGCAGTCGCTTCTTTCTTCGTTCGCCTCGCCGCCGGTTTCTTTTGTGGAGGTTCATCTCCAGCCGCCCCAGACGCTGCTGCCGTTCCTTTTCTTGCCCTCGCTGGTTTTGCTGCTGGTTTCGCTGCTGGAGCCGTCTTCTTTTCCGCCCGGGTTGGGGCGCGCTGCTTCTTGGGACTGGCCGCTTCACTCGTTGCGACTTTCTTTTTTCGGGTAGTGGGTGGCTTTGGTTTCGGAGTTTCCTCCTCCACCGCCTCCTCCATCTCTTCTACCACGTCTTTGGCCTCCTTTGGCGTGCGTTTCTTTCGCGCCGGGGCTTTTTTATCTTCCCACCAGGCTGCCCCATCAAACGCCAGGCAAACGCCGGTTACCGCATCTCCTGGCTTGACCACGATCACCCCCGTCCCCGTTCGAGGACGCTTGACCGCATCAATATCATCCATACGCATCGCCTGGGCTGCCGCTTTCATTAAATACACCCCTGCCGTCTGATTCTTCTTGCCGGAGAAAGTGGCGATCAACCGGGCGCCCTTTTCCAGCTTGCAGGCGATCACACCCTGCCCATATCGACCTTGCAGCGGGAACTCGTCGAATATCATCCGCCAGCCCATTCCATTATTTGCCAGCAGCATCACCTCCCCGCCCGGCATCACCCGCTCCAATCCGATCACCTGGTCGGCTGCCGCTAGCTTGATCCCGTTCACTCCGGCTGCCACCATCCCCATTGGGCGCACCTCATTCTCATTAAACCGGATCCCCATGCCCTGTGCCGTAACCAGCAGAACATCCGATTCTCCATCCGTGACCACCGCCGAGAGCAGACTGTCCCCTGGGTTCACCTTCGCCAGCACAAACCGCTGGGTCGAAGGCCCCGGCAATTCCTCGCAGGCAGATTTCTTCACCATCCCCAGCTTGCTGGTGGTCAGCACAAAGCGGTTTTCCTTGGCCTCACTCGCCGGAGGCATCGAGAACATGAAAGCGATCTTTTCGCCGTCCTCAAAAGGCGAGACGCGCGTCAACAGCACCCCGTCCTGGAACTTCTCCACCAGCGGCAGACTTTCCACCGAAGCTGCTGCTGCTCGCCCGTCCTCCGCCACCAGATATAAGGTATGGTGGGTATTGGCCTTCAGTAACCAGCGGGGAGCCTGCTTACCGCTCAACCGTGGAATGCTCTCCGCCGGTACCCGGCCGATCTGCCCTTCCTCGGTCACCCCCACCCACACGTCCAGGGCCGGGGTCAGGTCGGAGGATTTCAGCAAGTCAGCCGCCGACTCCCCTTCTTGTAGAGAAACCACCTGCGTGCGGCGCTTGTCGCCATAACTGGCCTTCACGGCCAGCAATTCTGTCTCTACCGCCTCTCGCATCTTCCTGGGTGATTTCAACAATCCTTCCAGGTCTTTGATCAGTGCCTGTAATTCCTTGTATTCTTCCTCGATCTTCTTCCGTTCCAGTGCAGCCAGCCGCCTCAAGGGCATATCCAGAATCGCCTGCGTCTGCACATCGCTCAAATGATATCGTTTGACCAGCCGGGCATGGGCGGTTTCCACATCTGGAGATTGGCGGATCAACGCGATGATCTCGTCCAGGTTCTTTAAAGCGATCCGCAGCCCATCCAGGATGTGTGCCCGCTGCCGCGCGCGCTCCAGGTCGAATTCGCTGCGCCGTTTGATCACCGTCAGGCGGTGTTCCAGGTATACTTTCAAAGCTTGTTTCAAGGTCAGCAGGCGCGGCTCGCCGTCCACCAGCGCCAGCAGAATGATCCCAAAGGTGGTTTGCATTGGTGTGCGCTTGAACAGCTCTCGCAGCACTTGCTCCGTATCTGCCGCCTTGCCCAGCTCAATCACAATCCGCATCCCCTGCCGGTCAGATTCATCTCGCAGGTCGGTGATACCCTCCAGCGAGCCTTCCCGCACCAGGTCGGCAATCCGCTCGATCAATGCCGATTTATTCACCTGGTATGGCAGCTCGGTCACGATCAGGCGGCTCTTTCCCCGTCCCATATCTTCCGCCTGCACCCGCCCGCGCACGGTCACCCGTCCGCGCCCGCTGCCGTAGGCGCTCAGCAGTTCATTCTGCCCGCCTTCCTGTAGCAGGATCCCCCCCGTCGGAAAATCCGGCCCTTTCACAAAACGCATCAGGTCAGACACATTGATATCGTCCAGCCGGTCCCATTGCTTGAGCATGAACACCAGCGCATCCACCACCTCGCTTAAGTTGTGCGGAGGAATATTGGTGGCCATGCCCACCGCAATGCCGCTCGCCCCGTTGATCAACAGGTTCGGCGCGGCTGCCGGCAACACATCCGGCTCGTTCAACGTTCCGTCGAAATTTGGTGTGAAATCCACCGTGTTGCGGTCCAATTGCGCCAACAGCTCGATCGCAAAGGGTGTCAGGCGCGCCTCAGTATAGCGCATGGCTGCCGGCGGGTCGCCGTCAATGCTGCCAAAATTGCCCTGCCCGTCCACCTGGGTATAGCGCATGGTGAAATCCTGTGCTTGCCGCGCCATGGCTTCGTATACCGCCATATCCCCGTGAGGATGGTATTTGCCCAATACCTCACCAACAATGCGGGCAGATTTTTTATATGAAGTATTCGGCCTCAGTCCCATATCATACATGGCATACAGGATTCGTCGCTGGACCGGCTTTAATCCGTCGCGGGCATCCGGCAGCGCACGCGCCACGATCACGCTCATCGCGTAATCCAGGTAGGATTGCTGCATCTCGTGGTCAATATCTACTTTGCGAACATAACCGATTTCCATGTGCTGCTCCTGAGTCCGTGTTCTCTCCCCCGCCAACCATTCTGCGGGACCGTTTCCATCTTACAGTTGATTCTCCCCGGCGTCAATCCCTTCACATAAGCGGATGATCTCTCCCCGAATGACCGGATTGACCTCAAAATACCTGGAAAGCCAATCCAATATCGCCAACGCCGATTGCGGTGTGTGCTCATATCCCTGCGCCAGGGCAGGCAATTCACCCGCCAGGTGCGGATAGCGCTGCTCCAGGCGTCTCTCCCGTGCGAATAGATCCGCCTTGAACGGCCTGGCAATCTCCACCCGCTCTGCCAATTCCACCACCCGATCCAGCGCATACACCTGGATAAAACGCATCGCGGTCAACCTTTCTCCGCGCCTGAAGCGGCTCATTCCCACGTACAGGTTGGTCAGCGTCTCTCCCACCAGCCATTCCACCGGCCTTTCTTCCGCTTTCAATACCGGATGCTCTTCCTTGAGGATCGAAGGATCAAAATCTGCAGCCTGCCAGACGATCCGCCCCGGCGCATACACCGCCGTACGCAGTTCCTTTTCCTCAAATATGGCGAATTCGCACAGGATGCCGTCCAGGAACATGAGCTTGTAACCGTCCTCGGTATTCATAAAGGCATATCCTACCGGATGCACCCGTTCCAGCCAGTCGATATTGTTAATGAAAGCTTGCTTATAACCCTCTTCAACAATGACAAAGAAATCCAGATCTGAATATTCGTCCAGCCGTTCCATTTCGCGGCCCACAGAACCCAGACCCAGCAGCGCCCGCCCATGCCCGCTCGCCGCCAATGACCTTCCGATGGCCTCCAACCGCTCCAACAAACTCTCTCGTGAATGCATTTCTCTGCTCCTGTGAATTGGCATGCTTTATTTTACTCGAATTAAAAGAACAGGGTTTCGAACGTCAGACGTTCGAAACCCTGTTTAAGGTACTTTATAGGCTCAATTATTCGTTGATTTCCGGCACATCGCTGGTCGAACCGCGGTCGGTCGGGTAGCCTGTGAACTCCGGCAGGTCAGCAAAACGCCCGTGCACGAAGCCGGTTCCAGCCGGGATCAGCTTGCCGATGATCACGTTCTCTTTCAAGCCGAACAACGGATCCTCGCTGGAAGCGATGGCTGCGCCTGCCAACACTTTGATCGTGTGCTGGAAGGAAGAAGCCGAAAGGAACGAATCTGTGCTGAGAGAAGCCTTGGTCACGCCCAGCAACACCTCAATGTACTTGGCCGGCTGTTTGCCTTCCGACAGCAGACGTTCATTCGTGCGCCGGATGTCCAGGCGGTCCACGAAGTCCAGCGGCAGGTAGTGAGAATCGCCGGGCCGGGTCACCTGCACTTTGCCGATCATCTTGCGGATGATCACTTCAAAGTGCTTGTCGTTGATGTTCTGGCCCTGGGCGCGGTACACCTTCTGGATTTCCGATAGCAGGTACATCTGACAACCTTCGCGGCCGTTGATGCGCAGGATGGTGTGCGGGTTAAGCGAGCCTTCGGTCAAGGGCTGCCCGGCCACCACATGTTCGCCGTCCTGGATCAGCAGGCGGGAAGTTGAGGGAATTTCGTACTCCTCGTTCTCGCGCTGCTCGTAAGAGACGATGACCTTATGCCCTTCCAGGCGCACGCGCCCGTTGTGCTGTGCGGTCAACTGGGCTTCGCCCATCATGGCAATCGGGTCGCCCATCGAGATGGTTGTCTCATCCTTGGCCAGGATCGTCCACTCGACCGGAATATCATATTCATCGCTGACCATCTCGGCGTGCTCCACGCGCACCACGCGCATGTCGCTGTAGCGGTCAGACTGGATTACTTTGGCTGTGCCGGAAATGCGCGTGATCACCGCTTCGCCCTTCGGCGCGCGGCGGGCTTCGAACAATTCCTCCACGCGCGGCAGACCAGTGGTAATATCGCCGCCCGCAGCCACACCGCCGGTGTGGAAGGTGCGCAGGGTCAGCTGCGTGCCCGGCTCGCCGATGGATTGGGCCGCCACGGTACCAACCGCCGCGCCCAGTTCCACCATCATGCCGCGCCCCAGGTCCATGCCGTAGCATTTGGCGCAAACGCCGTGGGTCAGGTCACAGGTCAGCGGGGAGCGTACCTTAAAGGTGTCCACGCCGGAATTAGCCAGCTTGCGCACCAGGTCGCGGCCCAGCACATCATCGCGTTCCGCCAGCACTTCGCCAGTTTGCGGATCGATCACCCGCTGCGCCAGCACACGCCCAAACAAGCGCGCGCTCAACGATTGCCCGGCCACATCATCGCTCTTGCGGATCCAGATACCATCCTGGGTGCCGCAATCGATCTCGTTAATGATCAGATCTTGGGCCACATCCACCAGGCGGCGGGTCAGGTAACCGGCGTCAGCCGTGCGCAGCGCGGTATCGGCCAGGCCTTTGCGTGCGCCGTGGGTAGAGATGAAGTATTCCAGAGCGGTCAACCCTTCGCGGAAGTTGGATTGGATCGGCAGGCGGATGATACGCCCGGCCGGGTCAGCCATCAAACCGCGCATGCCGGCCAGCTGCGCGATTGGGCCAAAACCGCCCTTGGTCGCGCCGGAATTCGCCATGGTGGACAAATTGCCGTTCGGGTCCATATTCTTGCGAACAGCATCAGCCACTACTTTGGTGGTTTGCTGCCAGATCTCAATAATACGCTCGTTGCGCTCTTGTTCGGTCAACAAGCCGCGGCGGAAAGCACGGTTGACGTTTTCCACATCTGCCTGAGCCTTGGAGAGGATCTCGGCCTTGGCCGCCGGGACGGAAATATCCGCCACCGCCAGGGTCGACCCGGAACGCATTGCGAACTCAAAACCAATATCCTTGATGTGGTCGGCTACTTCCGTGGTCACATCCTGTCCGCAGATCTCATAGACTTCTGCGATCAGGTCCTTCACACCGCCCTTATCCAACGGCTGGTTGAAGAACTGGATCTGGGGCGGCAGGATGCGGTTAAAGATCACCCGCCCCACCGTCGTGTTGATCAGGCGGCGCTGCGGTTCAGCCAGACGGTCGCCCTTATCATCATAATAACTGGTCAGCATCACCTTGATATTGGCATGGATCGCCACCTGGCCCAGCTGGTAAGCCAGTTCCACGTCGTCCATATCCGAGAAGGCGCGTCCGTCGCCCTTTTGCGGGCGCGGGTCGGTCATCATCAGGTAATACACACCCAACACCATATCCTTGGAAGGGCTGATGATTGGTTCGCCGTCAGCAGGCTTCAAGAGGTTCTTGGAAGCCAGCATCAGGTTGCGCGCTTCCCAAACAGCTTTTTCGGAAAGCGGCACATGCACGGCCATCTGGTCGCCGTCAAAGTCAGCGTTGAACGCCGTGGTCACCAACGGGTGCAGTTGAATGGCGCTGCCTTCGATCAAGATCGGCTCAAAAGCCTGGATGCCCAGGCGGTGCAGGGTCGGCGCACGGTTCAACAACACCGGGCGGTCCTTGATCACCTCTTCCAACACTTCCCAAACTTCGGGGCGATTGCGCTCAATAAAGCGCCGTGCGCCTTTCACATTTGCGGCATAGTTGTGCGCCACCAGGCGGGAAATGACAAATGGGCGGTACAGTTCCAGCGCCATTGTTTTCGGCAGACCGCACTGGTACAGCTTAAGCTTGGGACCTACCACGATTACCGAGCGGCCGGAGTAGTCCACGCGCTTGCCCAGCAGGTTGCGGCGGAAGCGGCCTTTCTTACCCTTCAGCATATCGCTCAGCGATTTCAGCTCGCGGCGTCCGCGGCGGGAGAGCGCTTTGCCGCGCTGCGAATTATCGATCAAGCTGTCGACCGCTTCCTGAAGCATACGCTTTTCATTGCGCACGATCACATCCGGCGCACCCAACTCCAACAACCGCTTCAAGCGGTTATTGCGGTTGATCACGCGCCGATACAGATCGTTCAGGTCGCTGGTCGCGAAGCGTCCGCCGTCCAACTGCACCATCGGGCGCAGATCGGGCGGAATGACCGGCAGAACGGTCATGATCATCCACTCCGGGCGGTTCCCAGAGCGGCGGAAGGATTCCACCACCTTCAAACGGGTGGTCGCCTTCTTGCGTTTTTGTTTGCTCTTCGAAGTGCGGATCTCATTCCACAGTTCATCCGACAGTTTATCCAGGTCCAGGCGGCGCAGGATATCATAGAACGCCTCAGCGCCCATGTCCGCGCGGAAGACCTGCCCCCAGCGCTGCTTTAACTCGCGGTAGCGGCTCTCGCTCAAGAAGGTGAACGGGCGCAGCTCCATTAATTCATCGCGCATGCGCGCGTTCTGACCCTGCGATTCCGTGGATTGATCTTCCAACTGGCTGCGCAGCAGTTCCATCTGTTCGTCGCCTTCAGCGCGAATGATGGCTTTTTCCTGATCCATCTGGGCTAAATCACGCTGCAGTTGTTCGCGGAATTCGTTTTCCAGGTCGTTCAGGCGTTCCTTCACCACGCGCTGCACCGAAGCCAAATGCTGAGCATTCACGGTCAGCCCGGCTTCAACAATGGTCACGTTCGCGGCATTGAACACGATGGGGGTCAGCACCACGCTGCCCATCTTTTCTTGCAGCGTGCTCTCCAGGCGTTGTCCCTCCTGGATGACCGGCTCCAACCGGGAAGCGATTTGTTCATCACGGCGCGATTCAAGATCGTTCTTGCGCTGCTGTAATTCCTGCAATTTGCGGTCGCGCACCATCTTGATCTCGAGGATCTTTTTGTTCACTTCACCGGCCTGCTCGCGTTCCGAAACGCTGATCTCTTCTTCCAGGCGTTTCAAGGCTTTCTGGCGGGCATCCTCATCCACAAAGCTGACAATGTACTGCGCGAAATACAGCACACGGTCCAGGTTGCGGCGCGAGATATCCAGCAGCAGTCCCAGGTAAGAGGGAATGCGGCGGGTATACCAGATGTGTGCCACCGGCGTCGCCAGGTCGATATGCCCCATGCGTTCTCGGCGGACTGCCGAGCGGGTCACTTCGACTCCGCATTTATCGCAAACGATCCCCTTATAACGGGGGTTTTTATACTTACCACAATAACATTGCCAATCCCGCGTTGGGCCAAAGATGGCTTCGCAGAACAAACCATCTTTTTCTGGGCGCAAACGGCGGTAATTGATCGTTTCCGGTTTTAGGACCTCTCCATAAGACCAGCTACGAATTGTTTCGGGTGAGGCCAGGCTGATTCGCAGTGCCACCAAACCTTTTGTTTCCACTAAGACGCCTCCTGGATGAACTGAATCTTTACGAATGACGCAATAAAGCGCATGAGAACCACAGCGGCCTCAAGCGCTAAATATTGAGAAGGGACGGCCATATATGTGCATGCAAACTGAAATTATAACACAAGATTCGAAATTTCAAGCAACCAATTTGCCAAAATTTCAACCAATTTTCACCATTAATCCCTCTGAACGGCGCTATTATATCACGATAAATCCCACTGGTGTTTATTTGTTCAACTGGTGGTATTGCTTCAAGGGAATTAACAGGAAGAACACGCTCCCCTTTCCCAGCTGGCTTTCCACCCACACGCGCCCGCCGTGCCGCTCTGCGATCGATTTGACGATTGCCAGGCCCAGCCCGGTGCCGCGTTGTTGGTATGCCTCGCGTCTCCCGCTGCGGTAGAACTTCTCAAACAGGTGCGGCAGATCCAACGGCGCCACCCCAATGCCGGTATCGTGCACTTCCAGCACTACCGTCTCCGGGCGCAATTGCAGCTTCACCTTCACCTGCCCCCCCATCGGCGTATACTTGATCGCATTCTCCACCAGGTTATACAATGCCTGGTTGATTAAAGCCCGGTCAGCCTCCAGCTGCAATCCGGCCTCCACTCCTCCCGGCTCAAAGCGCAGCTGCTGGTTCTTTTGAGCCGCTTGCGGCTGCAAGCTGGACACTACCGACTCGATCAACTCGAACAAATGGATCTTCTCCACCTGCAAGCCCACCCCGGTTTCAATGCGACCCAGGTCCAGCAAATTATTCACCAGCTTGGTCATGTTTTCCACCCCGCCGATGATCTTCTTAATATAACCCTTTTGCTGTTCATTCAGTTCACCCACCATGGTCAGCATCGTGGCATATCCGCGCATTAGCGTCAGCGGAGAACGCAGATCATGGCTGACCGTGGATACAAAGTCGGACTTCAACTGGTCCAACTCCTTATATTGGCTGATATCGCGCATCACGCATACCCGGCCCACCACATCTCCCCCAGGCAGACTCTGCTGATCTTCCACCATCACCGGCGCCACGCTGACAAAGTAGGATTTGGCATTGATCGAGATCTCGCGCGAGATCAACTTTTGCTCCAGCGGCGAGACCATCAGGTCCAGCAGATCCTTGTGGTCAATAAGTTCGCCAATATGCCGCCCAAGGATCGGCTTGTTGAACAAACCCGCCATTTCAACGGCAGCCGGATTGACCAATTGCAGGCGCATCTGCTCATCAATGACCATCACCGGGTCTGGCGAGGCGCTCAAAGTGGCCTCCAAACGCTGCCGTCCCACCTCAGCGCTGGCGTACAGGCGCGCATTCGCCGCAGCCAATGCCGCCTCGCCGGCCAGTGTGTTCAGGAAACGGATCTCTTCTTCATTAAAGTTGTGCGGCTGGTCAAAGGCGATCCACATGCAGCCGTAGAAGCGGTCCTCATATTTCAATTTGATCGCCGCCAATGCTCCCGGCGGTAGTGCGTCAGGCGGGATGGTCAGCCGGCGCATGCGCGGCACGTTAGGGATCGTCAGCAAATCCTGGAAGCGCATCAATTCATACATTTGGTCATCCAGGTAAGAATAGGCCTCGCTTGTGGCTCCTACGCCCACCCCAAAAGGCCGGTCGCTGCGGATGTCCATTGAGACCTCCCGCACCAATACCGCCCTTGCCATCGTGACCCCATCGCTCAACAGAGCCGCCTCCAGCACTGGACGGATGGCCTGTCCCGCTTCCAGGTTCGTCGCCACCCCCTGGCTGACCGTCAACAGGCGGTTTAATTCATCCATGCGCGCCCGCAGCCCCAGCCGCATCTGCTCAAAGGCCAGCGAGAAACGCCCAACTTCGTCCACGCCGCGCACCGGCAGAGGATTATCCAGCTGTCCTTGCGCTATGCTGGTAGCCTCCTCGGCTAACGTTTGCAGCGAGCTGGTCACTCCTCGCAGTGACAGGATCATTGCCAGGATCACCACCCCCATCACGACCAGCAGCAGGAGCAGTAACGGTAAAGCGATCTCCAACGCCAGGCTTTGGGCGCGTTCCGCCGGCACCGAAGCAGCTACCACCCACTTTTTCCCGGCTGCGCCTATGTAATATGCCAGGCGCCTCGTTCCTGTCGAGGAAACTTCTTCCACCAGGTTGCCGGTGCGGCTGGTCTGACCAATATAGTCGCGCAGCACAAATCCCGGCAGTGTATCGTAGAGGATCTTACCGTTCTCATCGAGAATCACGCCTTCCCCATTCATCTCCCCCAGCGATTCCAGCGATTGCACCGCAGGCCGGGTGAGCGGGTTGAAGGCCATGTTCGTACGCCCCAACAACACCCCCACCGGCTGCCCATTTTCACCCTTTATGGCCGCAATGAAAGAGATTTGGGCGGTCTTTTTTTCCAGGTCAGACAGGCTGGCATCGTTCGCGTCTGGAACAGCCGTGTAAGTTTGGGAAGGTACCCCCAACCGGGCCAGATCGATCCCCGACCGCTCCTCCTGGCTCAGTGCCAGAGCAGACTCTTCGTGGTTGGGATACCCGCTCAGGAAATTCCCCTGGCTGTCATAAACATATAATTGCTTGAAATAAGGGACCGCGCGGATCCCTTCCGAGAGCTTTTCCTGCATTTCTGCGTTCGGCGAGGTCACCAAATCCGGTCTGGCAATGCTTTGAATATAACTTTGCCCGGTTTCCATAAAGAACAGGATGCTGTCGGACGCGATCTTGGCCGAGTTGGAGACGCGGTCTTCGACCATCCGCCTCGCCGCGTTGCCCGCCACGATCCAATCGCCAATCAACAATCCCAGCAGCAGGATGATCGCCATCGGAAATGTCACATAGAGAAAGCGTTTCTGAATACTCGTCTCAGCCGAAGCCGGCTGGAGCGTCCCTAGTTTTCCCCATTGCCGTGGGCGCATCAGATATACTACTTCGCCTACCAGGCCGGCCACCACCAGTTCAATCCCGCGCGTCAGCATCAGCGGCCAGGTTTGGGTCAGCGCATAATCCATGCGCACCGCCAATGTGCCAGTAGTGGTGAAGAATGCCCCCAGGATATACAGGGGAGAACAGGCCACCGCCAACAACAGAGCTGCCCCCAGCGGATGGCGCAGCAATTTATAGAACCAGGTGCGGAAACGCTGGCGGATGGCTGCGCTGAATAGCAGCCCTGTCGTTGCCACTTCCAACACTGTGAAAAGGCTGTGCGTGTCCCAAAATGCAGTCAAAAGTCCTGCCAGCAAGGAAACCCCCACCGCTGCCAGGGGGCCCGAGAATCCAGCCGCCAGCACATACGGAACCGCAAACAGCAGCATCAAAACTGGTTTGAGCGGCTCCACCGGCAGTCCCGGCACCGGCATCAATCCTTCAATCGGCAGGCTCAGGCGCAGCACCAACGTGGTGACCGGCACCAAAGCCAAACACACCATCGCGATCAGCCAGCGTCGTCCCGGCGCCTTTCGCAACGGTTCCCACCAGGCACGTAACCCCCACACCAACATACCCAGCCATATTAGCCAGGCCAACCAGGTGTCAAGCGTGGAAGGAGGATCAATGTACGATAAATTCATGCCTGATTCCTGCAAGGTAATGGTGCAATTACCATACCAGGATTATAGCATAGCCTTTATTTACCGTATTGACGATCACGGTCTCTTCTTCCAGGTCAACCTGCTCAGGTCGCTCATCCCCGCCGATCGGTTGAATTTCATCCAAGCCAGGCGATAATAAAAGCGCGGCTTCCGTTCTGGCTTCACTTTCAGCACCGCTTGCAGCCACTCTGCCTCGGCTGTTTCAGCCCTGGAAAAGCATTCCGCACTGTATTGCAGGCGCTTCTCCCGGCTCCAGATGTCTGCCCCTCTGGCTTCGTCCAGAAATTCCTTTTCCAATGCGTCGCGCCGCTGCGCATATTCCCCCAGCCGCAGCGCATAGTCGCGCAGCACTTCCCGGTGCAGCAATTCGTGCTTCCACCACAGGCTCTCCCCGTCATACGTTGCGCCTGGGGTGGGCCCCAGGTCCGGCAGACCGGCATCCAGCCAGATCGGCTTAAAGATCCCGGTGCAGGGGGTGGAAGTTCCTGTCACCCAATATTCATCCAGCGGATCCCCCAACCTGGCTACCAGCGATCCAGCCGTGTTGCTCTCCCGGGCAGGCCCCCAGCCTGTGTGCATGCATACCTGTGCCCCCAGGATCGCCCGGTCAGGGGACCATCCGCCTTTTCGCCCAGACGGACCTTCCCCGCCTTCCACACCCGCCTGCGCGCCGTGATTATGGGTGCGCAGCATTCTTAAGAAAGCCTCTGGGGTCAAATTGCCTTTGCCCTTCGCCAGCAGACCGCTTGTGCAAACCTGCCGGGGACGACCTGCCCCGCCGTTGGTGTAGATAAGATCGGAATAGCAGCGTGCAAAATCGAAATCCTTCTCGTTCTTACACCACCCCCGTTGAACCGCATAACTCACCAGGTTGGCTGAAGCCATATCCCATTCGCTGCCGATCGTCAATGCGTTCGAGATCGAGCGCACATCCTTCACCTTCACCGCTGCCCACTGCCTTCCAGCCGTCTCCAACACCCATGCCTCCGTTCGATCGGCGATCAGGAAGCTGTTATCGTAATAGAACGCATGGCTGAACCCGCAATTTCCCCCCTGCCCGTATTTTTCTAATAATGTAATGATCACATCCAACGCCTCGTGTGCGCTGGTGCTGCGCTCCAATCCCAGACGCAGCAAGTCCATCCCGATCAAGCCAGGTTTCTTTTCCCGCGCTACCTTGCTGAAGACAGCCTCATTCCCAATGACCACCCCATGCTCATTGGCACCCATTTCCGCCCCCCACAACCAGAATGGGCGCGAAAGCAGCACCCGCTGCGTATGCTCTACCTGGGGGATCGAAAGATACGTACATTTCAACAAACTGCCTGGCGCATGGTCTGCCGCGGCAATGATCTCCACTGCCTGCGCCTCATTCGGATCGCGGTCGCTATTCTTCGCGAATAATACTTTTCCGTCTGGGGTGGAATTTCCCAGGGCTACAAAAGTATCGCACATCCTGCACCTGGCCTTTCGTGCCTTATGGCACTAATTTAATCACCTGTTCCAATACTTCATCGATATTCAGAAAATCGGTATTGATCCGTACTGCATCCTCCGCCGGTTTCAAAGGGGCCACCGTGCGGGTTGAATCGATCTGATCGCGGCGCCGCATCGAAGCCAGGATATCCTCATAACAGGCCTGCTCGCCGCGCCTGCACACCTCTTCAAACCGGCGCCGTGCGCGTTCTTCCACCGAGGCATCCAGGTAGATCTTTAAGGCGGCATCCGGGAACACCACCGTGCCGATATCCCGCCCAACCATGACCACATTTCCGCGCCTGCCGATCCGTCGCTGTTGGTCGGTCATTGCCCGCCTTACGTCCGGATAAGCCGAAACCTGCGAGACATTTTCTTCCACGGTCGGGTGGCGGATATCCCAGGTCACATCCACGCCGTCCAGCAGTACGTCATACTTGCGGCCATCGGCTTTGGTTGGGCGGCGCACGTCAATCTGGATCTCCTCCGCCAGGTGTGACACCTGCTCGCGGTCATTTACCCCACCCAGGCGAATCAATGCCGCATACGTCACCGTGCGGTACATGACCCCCGTATCAAAATACAGGTACCCCAGGGCTTCGGCCAGTTTTTCTCCCAGGGTGGATTTTCCCGAAGCGGCAGGGCCATCGATAGCGATGATCGTCACCTGGTTTGGCTCTCTGTCTTGCGCGGAATCAATTGGCTGCAGCATGATTTATCCTTTACGGTAAATTTGAATTATTTCCGGACTGGCCGGGGAAAACATCACTACGTATCCACAAGATGATGGATTGATCTTCCAGCAGAACCTTGCGGAAGAATGTCCACTGAACAAATTCGTACGGAGAGATCTGCGACCAGGCCGGGCGGCTCCACCACACAAAATCCTGCCTGCGGTATGCGCTCGTCTGAGAAAGCTTCGTTTGCCACGGGGTGATCACCACCTCCGGCGTATCCTCTGCCGCGATCGCATCCAGGAAACGCACCCCGGAATACTCCCGCAGCAGCCAGCGCAAACTGTCCGAGTCTACCCCGACCACCGCCACTTCCAGTTTGTTGGGCAATTTATGATTCCACATGGACAGGTCGTCCAGAGTCGTCTCCATCAAGTGAGCTTCCTTCGGCAGTGCGCCTGTCCGCCACATTTCTGTCTCCGGCGTACCAGAAAGCCCGGCCGAGTTGAAGGTGGTCGAGAGGGTAAAGAACGCCAGCACGATCCAAACCCCCAGGCGGAAGCCGTGTGTGGCTACGCGCAAACCCCATCCCCACACCACCAGCGCAAACGTCAGCGCCAGCAGGCCAAATCCCGCCAGCACCCGCAACGTCGCCTGCTGCAACAGATCCGTCACCCCGTAGGCCGGGTTGGGTAGACGGCTGAAGCTCCACACCAGGAAGATAGTCAAGATCACGATCAAGACGGCATGTCCCACTTCTGCCCACCCCTGCTCGTCCAGCGAGATGCGGATGCGCGCCAGTTCCCGCGCCGCCAGCATCCACAACGGGATCAACACCCAACTCAGGTCGGTGGTCTGCCGCAACGGGTAGAGCAGCCCCAGCAGCAATGCCGCCGCAAACCATACTCCCAACCCCCTGCCCAATTCATCCTCTGGGGTAAACACAGCCCGTATCAGGCCCACAAATCCAAAGATCAATGGCAGGATATGGTAAATCGGCAGCATCACCAGCAGTTGTGCCACCGGGACCTGCCCGCCGGCCTCTCCCCATCCGCCCAGGTAACTTCCCAGGCTGCTGCCAATCCCCCCCAATCCCAGTGGCGACCGCATCATCATCGTTCCCACCACCAACAGCGCCCCCAATGCCCCCAATCCTGCTTCTTTCCAGTTCCATGTCTTGGACAGGCTCCCCGTCCCTTCAAATTTGGCGCCTGCCAGCCGGTAGATCAACATCGCCACCCCCAGCCCAGCCAGGCCCGGCCACAAGGCAGTTCCGCCCAGTAAGGCCAACCCGCCCAGGATGCCGACCGCCCACCAGGCATCGCTTTCCGCTTCCCGGGCGTGCAAGAACAGCGTTCCCGCCAACAGCGCCAGCGGCAGGGCCATTCCCGCCCCGCTCGCCTGACGGCCCATCGCCACCAACCCTGGATCAAGCGCCAATCCAAAGGCCAGGATCACCGCCGGCCGCAGTCCGATCTTTCCCCGCAGCCAGTACGCCGCCAGCGGCAGCAATCCGCCCAGCAGGGCCGGCCAGAATCGCGCTGTGAATTCGCTTGCCTGGGTGAAAAAGAACAACCCACCCGTCAGCAATACATAAGCCGGCTCAACCGGCGAGACCGCCGCCTGCCCCCGCGCCATATTGAGCGACTGCATCGCCAAAGATGCCTCAGGATCAGAGAGGGGCATTTCACCCACACCCCACAGGCGCACCGCTATTGCCAGCACAATTGCCAGCGCATAGAGACCTTTTTCAACAGGAAACTTGATCAAATGGTTCATGGTATGTACTCGTAAATGGCGACCGAATCTTGCTGAAATACCGGCGAGATCTTGCCGGCAAACTTATCTGTGTTGACTTCGTATGTGATGATTTCCAGCCCGCCAATATAAATATACCGGACATGGTATTTATCCAGGAACGCCTTGGCTTGCTCCCAATCCGGCGTCTCATAAAATTGCTTGATCTCATCCATGCGCCCGTAGAAACTCACCTTGGTTCCGCGCCATTGGCCTTCGTGCCCGGGCCAGCCAAGCACGTTCGGCAGGCCGGTCAATGTGGCAATACGTGCATACGTGCTATACTGTCCACCCACCGCCTCCAGGATCACGCCGTCTGGAGCCTGGTTGAGCCACTGCACCGAGGCCCACTCTTCCGGGTTGGCTGTTTGCAAATATTTCGTGCCGTCCAGATCGGAAAACGCGAAATCATTCCCTCTCACCACATCCAACAATCCCATGCGGTCCAATATGCCAAAATACGGGTAGATCAGCCCCACCCCGATCACCGCCACGGATATCACACCAAAGATAACCTTCCAGACTCGCCGCAGGCTATTCCACAACACCACGCTGCCAAAAGCTGCTGCAACCGCCCACAGGCTCCAGGTTTGGAAGTAGAACTTGAACACGGTGTTCATCCGCGTCCCAAAATCATCGCGCAGGTAAAAGAATTCGGGCACCAGGGCCAATCCTGCCCCCGCCAGCACCAGCACCAGCACAAAAGAATGCTCTCGTTCCACAGGGAGATGGGCCGCTGGAGGAAGCTCTTTTCTTTTCGCCATTAATCCCCAGGCCAGGCTCAACACTGCCAATAAGGTCAGCCAGGTTCCCGGATGAATAAGACGATTCAGCAGCGTTGTGCCAATGATTTGCGAGCCGTCGCTGCTGCCCTGTAAGCCGTAAAAGGTGGCCCCCAGGTTCACCCCACTCACGGTCAGGTCAGGCGCGGCATTCAGCACCAACACGAACGCCAACCCCACCAAATACGAGACCAGCCACAACCCAAACACCACCGCCAACCCAAAGAACAAGCCATGCTTCAAAGAGCCGCGCTTGCGCAGCGCCAGCCAGATCAACCAGGCCAGCAGCGGGATCAAAAGCGTGGCAAACATGATCCAGAAATTGACCCCCGGCGTAAAGAAGGCCAGGGACGGCAAGAAAGGCAGCAGCCCGCCGGCCTGGGATGTAAAGCCGAGGTAGAACGGCAGGTACAGTACCAACCCCGCCAATCCCATCACAATCAAGAAGCATACCAGGTCCCCCAGGCGGCGGCTGAAATTCCAACCGTATTGCTGATAGCGCATCAGCCCATACACCAACCCGAAAATGACCAGGTAGACTGGGAAATCCCAGATATTCAGAAAGCCCATCGCGCCCAGTGCCACAGCCGTGATCCAAAATTCCGGATGGCGCATCCAATCGATCAACGGCGCAAACCCTGCCTTTTCAGGCTCATCTTCATCCCAGCGCTTCGTCTGGTAAAAACTGAACATCAAGCCCACCAGCATCAGCGAAAAAGGCATCGCCAGCACATGCGGGTGCAGATCAGCCAGGAAGTAGGAGAAATTCGGGAACTCGTCGATTACTTCCCTTACTTCTCCATTCAGCTTGAAATCCTGCAAAACGCGCGAAGAGCGCCACCACCACCAGAATCGGTTGGGTTGCAGGCTCAGCGGTTCGCCTGGCGGCTCATTCCAATCCGGAATGCCCAACCCCTGCCAGAATGTCGATGTAGATTGCCCGCTGCTATCTTTGGTCCAGAACGCGCCGCTGGAATGCAGCATCTCAAACAGCCCGCCCGTGTTGCTTAATACCAGGATGAACAGCGGCGCCAGCAAAGCCCAGGCGCGTATCCCTTTCAAACCTGGTTTCTCTTGCGTGCTCTCTCTCTTTGCAGACCAGGCTGCCAGCAGGTTATACAGCACCCCGTAAGCCGCCGTAGCGGTCATCGCGAACCAGGTGGCAATCGCCAAATTGAATCCCACACCGCTCACCACCCCACTCAAACGGGTCAGCATCGCCACCATCACATATCCAAAGTAATAATACGAAATAGCATATCCCGACAACCAGGGATCATTCGGCGGCATGCCCGGCGAGCGCAGGATGGCATTAATAAAGGCTAATTCCATCGGCTTTTCTGTGCCGGTGATGTTCGGCGAGGCCGCCCGGAATAAGACCATCCCCACGAAAGCCAGCAGGAACAGAGCTTCTGTAAACAGCACCTGCCCTAGATGATCTTTCAACCAGGCGCGCATCTCCTGCCACCGCCCGCGCCCCGCCCAGGCAGACAGCCCTGCCACCAGCGCCAACGCCAACAGCATTTCGCCACCGCTGTTGCCGATGACCCCCAGCGATCCCAACAACCAGAAGACAAATCCCCATGCCAGCAGCCCCAGCGGACGCAGAAGGGCCAGTCCGCGTTCCGCCAGCCCCGGGAAGAACCGGTAGGCCAGCGGAAAGACCAGCCAGCCCACCAGGGAAACGATCAAGAACCACAAAAGGATATTGAGCATCTAGGGCTTTACCTCGTAGATCACTGTGTCGCCGTCCCGATAGACGGCCTCCCATAACTCTCCGTTGTACTTCTCGAACTTTTCCAGCCCGGCGCCTTTGTATTCGCCGCGTTCCATCTGTCCGAGGATAATATATTTCACATTATAACGCTTCAAGAATGCAGCGGCGTCTTCTTGACTCTCCGTGGTGTAAAACTGCCGGATCTGGTCCACCCTCTGGGTAACCCATTCGGCGCTCACCACCCCGCGCTGCTGGCGCTGGTGCCAGTTCCAGCCCACCACCCCCGGCAGGCCGGTGTAAATGGTAAACCGGCTGCCCCAATGATACTCAACCGTATTGGCTTCCACGATCACCGGCGTACCCTGCACGTTATCTTGCATCCAGCGGATTGCCCGGTAATCCTGGCTCAAGTCCATATCCTGGTCAAAATCCGCATAGAACGAACTGTTCATGTAGGCCATTCCGTCCAACGTGGCCGGTGCGCTCTTGCTCATCCGGTCGGTCATCTTGTCGATCCCCGCCACCAACGGGAAGAGCGCCGCAGAGAAGAGGAAGAAATAGAAGAACACATTCCAAACCCAACGCCAACCCCGGGAGAATTTCTCGCGAATGTCCGGCAGCATCCAGTACAACGCAGCTCCGCTGCTGATCGCAAACATTGTCCAGGCCTGCAAATAGAATTTGAAGACCGTGTTCATCCGGCCAATATCACCTTCCAGCACGATCACTTCCACCAGCATGGTCAACAGCAACCCGGTCCCGGTCATGAACAGCACGATCCGTTTACTGTCCGGCTGGCCGGGGCGGAAGATCAACGCTGCTGCCATCAGCCCATACGGCACCGCGAAGAAAAAGATCTGCAAATCAAACACCGCCACCAACAGGATCCAGCCCATGAAGACCACCACCGCGGTCACAATGAAGAACCCCCGATAGGGACGCAGCTTGTTCAGCCGCGAGAGCGGCGTCTTATCCATCCAATCCCGGATCTCCCACACCAGCCAGAAGCCCAGGATCAACAAGAACAATCCCCAATGGGTGATGTACGACCATAACGGGGTGTGCGGGCCGTCCCAGGCCTTCACATTCCCGTAGCCTTGCGAATACCAGCGCCCGAATGGTTGGTAAAGCACTATCATGGTCACCGCAAGCACTGCAATGCTCACCAGCGCGGTTGCCAGCCGCTTCCAGAACAGCGGGATTCCCGGCAGCCAGTTCGTCGGGATTTCGGCGTAACTCAAGACAGTGTAAAGCACCGTTACCCCACCCAGGATCGTATAGGTGGGCAAATCCCAGGTGTTGGTCGGCTGCAAGGCACCGATCGTCACCCCGGCCAGCAAGAAACTGGCCCCAAAATGCAAGATCTTCCGACCCCGTGTCGGCGACGCCTCTTCGTCAACAGCACCCTCTTCATCGCTGGTTGCCTGTCCCCACTTCCAGCGTCCGCGCAGGATCGACAGTGCCCAGGCCACTCCCAACAGCGTGATGGGCAGTGCCACCATGTGGGCGTGCAGGTCAGCATACAGGAAGGTAAAGGCCGGGAATTCGTTGATCGTATTATCCGGGATCACCCGGCTCGGCTCCCAATACCATTCCCCGGGCGGGTAAGGCAGCTGCGCGCCATTCAATACCTTGGCGATTCCATCTACCGTCCAGCCGATCCGCTCGATCAGGTTGCCGTTTGCCACCTGTTCCTGTGGGACCGACAACCGCTGCAAACCCAGCCAGATCATCCCAGTCACTCCCAGGTTGCCCAGCACCACCGCGATCACCGACGCAAACACACTCATCCGCAGCACCCGCCGGTCGATCGGGGTGGTTTTCGGACGGGAAGGGGCGCTGGCCCAGGTCTCCGCCAGAGAGGATTCGGTTGACTGTCCCGTTTCCGCTTCAATCTCCGCATGCTCATTCTTGCGCACCTGCCAGGCGCTCACCAAATTCCACACCACGGAGAAGAAGGCCATGCACAGGAAACTGAACAGGGTCGGGATGATAAGGTTATACGCAGTTGCCGGAATAATTCCCAGCAGTTTCACCGGAACTGCCACCAGCAGCATTCCATAATAGTAATAGTTGATATACCCACCCGCAAACCATGGGTCATAGGGCGGGAAGGTGCTGCTTTTCAGGATCGCGTTGAAATATGAAAAATCCATCGGCTTTTCCCCGCCCTTGTAAGGGTGCCACAGGTCGGGGTTTTGTGCACGCACAAACAGGAATGCCAGGAAGAAGGCCAGCATCAGGCCTTCCACGATCAGGTAATATTTCCAGCGCATACGCACTTCGCGCAGGATCGACCGCCGTTGCACCCAGAAGAGGATCGCATTTGCCGCCGCCAACACGCCAATGAACAGAGCGATATGCCCGGCGCTGAACGAAAATCCCGATGAGCCGGCCCACCAGGTTAACAGGGTCAACAACAGCATCCCTACCAGTCGCGTAAAGGGATAGCCGTGATCCGCCAGCCGTCCCAAAGCCAGCCGCACAAAAGGATAGGCCAGGAAGCCCAGCAGGCTGATGGTCAGGTACCACACCACCACTGCCATCACATCCGATGCGTTAACCACAGAATTGCGGTTATACAGCTCCGACCAGGTGCCTTGTTCGGTCACCTGTGCTTCCTGTTCGCTGGTGAGCAGCAGATTACCTTTGTAATTGGTCGCCTGTAAGGGGGTCAGGTGGATCACATTGCTTAGATCCACAGCTTTCAGAAGGTCGGCGTCCTTATCCAGGTCAAAATCGGCTGTTTTGCGGAAGATCAGCACTTTCGGGTGGTCATACACGCTGAAAGCTTCTTCCGCATACTGCGAATTGAAGGTCAGGTCGCCCAGGCTCGGTTCGGACTGGAATACTTTCACCAGCTCAAAACCCAGTTGTCCCTGGTACATACCTGGTTTGGCTTCCGCATAACAGGTAAAAATGGCTTCCTCGTCCGGGCAACCGATCAAGGCTTTATAATACGCGGTCGTCAACGGGTAGCGTTCCGGCACGCGGATAGTCGTTCCCCACTGACGGTTGGAGGTGATGAAAATATAATCCGCGTTATTCAAAACATTCAAAAAGCGCTGTACTTTTTCGCTGTTATCATCCCAATACATCTCGAAGTTCAGGTCACGCTGATACATGCCGCCGTAAGCGTCATAACCTGCCACGCGCATCGGCAGCCCGTCATCCCACGAGCTTTCGTGGGCCGGGGCGCTGCCGCGCAATGCCACCGCCCCTTGCCCTTGCAACGCGATCACGATCCGGTACATTCTGCCGCTCTCAAGGCTCACCGGCGTATCCAGCGCCACATGATATTCAGCGCCATAGGTGCTGCCCGTCATAGGCCGCAGATCGGCGGTCAGGCGCGTTTCACTCAATGCCGCATCCATATTCGCCGTATCATACAGTTTGATCACCAACGTTTGCGGTCCGCCAACGCTCAGGTCTTCCTGGGCTGCGTGCGCAAAGGAGATCTCCGTCACTGTGCCGCTCTCAGATGGGACAAAATTCGATTCGTATGGTTTTCCATCGCGTATCAAATAAGCCGGATCGTTCAACAGGAACTGGTACGCATCCCCATATTGGGCAAATTCCACCTCTCCCTTCAACCAACTGCGTTGTTCGGTCAGGATGGTCTGCACCACCAGGGTATATTCTTTGCCGGCCTCCAGCGCCACCGACGGATCGAAGCGGGCTGCCGGAATGCCACCCACCCCGGTGCTCGGATCATAAGAAAATCCGGCTACTCCGCGCGAATTACCCTCCGCATCCTCGATCGTCAGCGTGTAAGTGCGTGTACCGGGCTGATCGTCGAAGGTCAACGGCAGGTTGATCTGGCGCAGAGCGCCGTCTTTTTGTGGGACAAAGTTGATTGCGGTGGAACTATCCGGCAGGATCTCCGTCTCGTTCACCGAGACCTTGTTGATCTCATAATCCCGGTTCAACTTCAAAGAAGGCGCCGAGGTGAAATAAACCTGCCCGGCAGCATCCAGGATCTCGAATTTCATCCCATAATGCCGTCCCTTCTGGAGAGGCACCAGGGAGTTCATCGCTACGCTGTACTCCGGTTGGTTCTGATCTTTGCTCACCAGGAACTCCCCCGAGCCGATCTCCTGGCCGTTGTTCTCGTAATCCAGGATGCGCACCCCCACCCGCACCGTATCCGGCGCATTCTCCGCGAACTGGTAACTGGCATCATCCACCAGCACGCTCGTCAGGGCGGTATCCTCATGCACAACAAAATTGGTCAGGTACGGCTCATTTGGACGGATGGTGTAGGTATCCCCATAATTTACCAACCGCATCGAGGTTCCGTTTGCAGTTTCCACCTTCAAATTGATCGCTGCAGGAATGTTCTGGTAGATCCAATAACTCGCCTCCAGGCGTGTCACCGGGCGGATGTAGATCTGCACAAAAGCATATGCCCACAGGAATGTGCCCGCCACCACAACAGCCCCTACCAGCACTGCCAGCGGACGCTGGATCTTCTGCCACAACCGGCTCAGCCAGCCGCGCGCTTCGCCCCGCCGCTCCCACAGCGCACAAATTCCCCACGCTGCAATGACCGCCAGGGTTGGATAGACCGGTAGCTGGTAACGCATGCTGCGCGTAAAGTTGATCGACTGCCAGGCAAAGAATGCTCCCGTCCAGACCCACAGCAAAGCGTGTTTTTGGAACTCCCCCTTCAACATCCGCCAGGCCATCAACAAGAACCCGCCCCAGGCGGCAATGCCCAGCGGCAGCCCCAGCCCCCAGATGACCAAATTCTGGAAGGAGAAGGTGATCGAACGGCGCGCCCACTGCAACGCCGGAGGGAAATCCACGTTCCCGCCACTTTGCATGCTCAACTCGGTCAGGTTTTGCACCCACTTGGAATTCAGCCCGAGATTGAAGAAGCCCGGCCCGCTGAAAGCATACGGCTGGAAAATACGGAACAAAAGAATGGCCGCAATCCCCCCCAGCACCAGATTGCGCCCCAGGATCGGCCAGAAATGGTCTCGCTCTATCTTTTTCATCCGCAACAAGACTAGCGCCGCCGCGCCCGGCAGCAGCACCACCACTGGCGCTGCGCTCACCTTGCAGGCCAACGCCATTCCGCTTGCCACTCCAAACCAGATATACCCCCAGGCGCTTCCCCAGCTCTCTTTCAGCCAGTACCAGTCAGAGCGCCGCGCTGCGGGTGCAGTCTCTTCCGATTCTTTTACCAGTTCCAGGTTCTGGGTCATCACGCTGACCCCAAAATAGACCGTTAGCGTGATGAAGAAGTTCGCATACGTGTCCACCGTGTTGTAATGCGAAAGCTGGATCGGCAGCACTGAAAACGACGCAAAGGCCGCAGCTAACAAGGCCAACCACGGCTTTTTATACAATTTCATTGCGATCAAGAAAACCAGCAGCACCGTTCCCAAGTCCAGCGTTGCTGAGACATACCTCCCCACCAATGAAAGGTCTCCAAAACCCGATTCACCCAGCCACGAACCCAGGTAACGCACGATAAAGATCGGCAGCGTGCCGTAAACATAGAAGGTATAACCGCGGTTGTTCGGGTTGAGCGGAGAGGTTTCGGTATTGAAATACTCTCCCAGGCTGTCCACCGGCTTGATCGCCGAAAGCACCAGCCCCAGGAAGCGCTCATCCGGATGGAGCCCCTGCCCTTCGTCCCATTGCATTCCTGTATAACGGAAATAAGCACCCCCCGCCAGAATGGCGCCCAGCAGCAGCGCCCACACCAGCGGCATCACTGTCGAACGCAGCCCGCGCCGTTTACGCGGGGATGGCGCCGGCGGCTGCGGCAAAGTCGCTACTTCTTCTAGATTGGGTTGGACGTAAGTTTCTTGATCCATAAATAATTACCTCTCGTTTACGCGGCGGGATAATAAATCTCCAACCCGCCGTTCATGGCTGCGTGGGGATCGATTCCAATCGTTCGCCCGGCTGTCCGGGCACCAACACCACATAATAATCCTTGCCCACCAGATCGGGCACCTGGTGCAGCCAGTAGATCGCGTTGGGATATAACTGGCGCAATTTATCCAAAGAAACCGTATCTTCCATCTTCAAAATAAACAGCTTGGTGCGCGGATCGCTCAGAGTTGTGTCAAAATTCTCCGGCCACAAAGCATAATCTTTCTCGATATTTCCTGCATTGATCCCTACCAGGCGCGTATCCACCCAGTAGGGATACGGAACAACGTACGCCGTGTCTGATGTGCCCACCGACGCGGAGAAATCCTTGATCAATTCGCCCATCTCGCTTGTGTTCCACGCCCCAGCGCGGAAGCTGTTGGCGTATTGGTCGAAGACCAGATCATAGTTCTTTGAAAAGACCAAGATGATCAGCATGGTCAATCCGTAAACCGCCGATGCGATCCCAATTTTGGATTTTGCCCGGCTCAACCAGGCTCGCCCCAGGCTCTCCAATCCGATCGCTGCGATGACAAACACCGGCACATACGCGCCTGCCGTGCGGTTCAAGGAAGGGTTCTCCGACGGAAAGGCCAGCGATAAGATCGAAGGCAGCAGCAACACCGGGATCGACAGGAGCAAGAACAGATCCAGCCAGTTGCGCTTGCGCACATAACGGATCACCAGCAGCACCACGCCAATAAAGAACAGCACCGCGCTGACCGGGTCCAGCGCCGGCCTGTGTGGGATCGAATGTACCCAGATCTCCCCATTATCCCAGAAAAACATGACGCTGGCTTTCCACGTGTTGTTCAAGAAGATTTCCGTCAGCGGTTTTTCCGTCGGCCCGCTCGGGATCAGGCGGCTGAACGCCCGCCCGCCAAACATATCCGGGTGTTCCAATGTGTAGCTCAGCAGCGGCAGGAACACCGCCAGCGAAACCAGCGCCAGGATAAAGAAACCGCCCAGGGCCTGCTTACGTTTGTTCTTCGACTGCGCATGCAGCAAATACAATCCAAAGGCCAGCACCACCAGGAACGGCACGATCCGGTAGGTGCTGTACCCGTGCAGCCCCAACCCCAACGCAATCCCCGCCTTGATTAGGTCGTTGCGGTTGGAACTGCGTATGCCGCGGATCAGGTAGAACATCAATGGCGCCACGAATAACGGGTAAAGCGCATAACGCAGCGCTGCCCGGCTCATCACATTCGGCCAGTAAGCCACGCCTGCCAGCAGCAATGCCAGCAATCCCACCCAGGGATTGCCTACCAATTTTCCCAGCCGGTACATATAAAACAACGTGATCAACCCGGCCAGCACGGTTCCCAGCTTCAAAGCCATGAAGCCCAGATCCATCCCGGTCACCTGCACGATCAGCGCCGTCCAATAGAACTGGAATGCCTCGCGGCCTGTGTTGCGCTCAAAGAATATCTTGTGCTGCCCGTTCAACAAATCGTTCACATCCAGCAATTTCTCGGCGTGGTCGCTCCACATTTCCGCCGGCACCTGGTTCAACTGGTGGAAGCGATAGAACAACGCCGCCCCGATCACCACCACCAACAGGAACAGGAACGGCGTGACCTTGAAATGGATCACCGGCGCCCTCTGCCGCAGTTCCTTTACCCGTTCCCACAACGCACGCGCCCTGGCTAAAATCGACTGGTTTCCCGCCGCAAAACGCCAGAATGCCAGCACAATATACAACAGGCACATCGCCCATAACAGCACGTTCACTTCGGTAAAACGGTTGCCCAGCAAGGCGATCAGCGCCAGCGGCATGGCCACGAACCCGGCCAGCAGGGGAATCCAGCGCACAAAACTTGCCATCGGCGCTTCGGCTTCTTCTGCCGGCTCCGGCGCGTCCCACTCCTTCGCCAGCACTCCCCATACCACGAAGCAGGCCGCCGCCCAGTAAAAGATCAGCACCATGATGGAAGGATTCTCGTACGAACGCGGAGGCTCCAGCCCTAATTGCGCCAACAGGCCAAAGATCAACGCCAGGATACTTCGCCACGGCAGGGCTTGCGAAAAGTTGCGCGCCCTTACCAGGAGCGGCACCTCTTCATTGACCGCCCCCTTTATCCCTTCCCCTTCAGCCTCTCCGGCTGTTTCTTCGCTCTCTACCTCAGGAAGCTCTTCCTCGGATAGGGGCGGAATCTCCATCGGTTGATTCCACTTGAAGGAGAATATCCACTTGACGTAATCCAGGACACTGGGTTCTTCTTTCATGGTTTGACCGTCCGAAGATGAAATGTAAGGTTAGATACGCCGGGCGATGTAAAAGGTGTACGAACCTTTGGGTTGCTCAGGGTCTTCGTGATAATATTTCTCTACCGCCCGCATGATCGGCGCCAGGTTCCAGCGCTGACGCACCAGGATCCAACGCCCAAACAGCTTGCGCACCACCAGAGAAGGCAGCCCAAAATAATGTCCCCATTCCAACGCGCCCAGCGCCTGAGGGGAAAAGTAGTGCCACCAGCGTTCCAGCTTAAAACCGGCCTTTTCCAGGCGCGCTTGCCAGACCTGCGGGTCGTCGCAGTGGTGGTGCCGCGATATTCGGTTGAAGAAAGCCCGATAAGCATTACCCAGGAAACGCAGCCCAACCTTATCAAAGAAATTGCTCACCGACAAATTGGCCAGGAAATTGTGGTTCGGCACGCAGAATACAAATGGCGCGCCCGGTTTTAACACCCGGTGCATCTCTGCCAGCACCGGATCCAGTTCAGGAATGTGCTCCAGCACCGAATTGCTCATCCCGCTTCCAAAACACGCATCCGGGTAAGGCAGCTTATCGCCGTAACCAATATTGACCATCTCATACCCGCCGCGCCGGGCAGCCTCGTGCACTGGCCCTTTCCACGGGTCAATTCCGACCTCGATCGGGTGGTCAAAGGTGACGGTCACAAAGTGTCCGTCCCCACAGCCCAGGTCCAGCACCGGACCTTCCAGGGGGATATCCTGGTAGAAACGCGATTCCACCGCCCGCAGCAGTCCACGGAAATACGGCATATCGCGCAATTGCAGCCATAAGAAGTCTTTTTGAGAGGTATTTTCCATGCTATAAGATCGCTTACCTGTTCCTTCTCTCTTTTCTGTCGTTCTGCTTGCCAGTTCCTGCTTTGCCTTGCTTTTTCCTTTTTTCTTCCCTTTTTCCTTCGGTGCGCTCTTGGATTTCTATATCGCGGTTAATGGTTTTTCTTTTTCAGCATCTCGCCGAACAACTTCTCGTATTCCTGCGCGATCGCATCCGGCACATAGCGCCGCGCAATTGCCTGCGGATCGCGTTGGAATTTCTGCGGATCGTGAAAGATCTCCACCAGCGCCTCACCCAGCGCCGCCGCATCCCCGATCGGCACCACCTTGCCCATCTCATGTTGTAACACCGGTTGGCGCACTCCCGGCAGGCTGGACGCCACGCACGGCTTGCCGTTCATCATCGCCTCGATCTGCACCAGCCCAAAGGCCTCGGTTGAGTTCAGGCTCGGCAGCACCAAAGCATCAATATTGGGGTAGAAGGTTGCCATCTGGCGCGGGTTCAACACGCCGACAAACTTCCAGTTACCTTTCTTCTCGTATGCTTCAATACGCGGCATCAGGCGGCGTTCATATTGCTCCTCGCCCAGAATATTCTTGTGCGGTCCGGCAAACAGCACCAACGCATTGGGGAAATCCTCCAGAACCCGCGGCAGCGCATCCAACAGAATCTCCACCCCTTTTTCGGTGGCGAAGCGTGCCGCCATGCCGATCACCGGGCGGTGGTTTTCCGCATTATTCTCCTGCGCAAAAGCCGCCACCTCCTCGCTCCCCACTTCAGGCAATACTACTGGCGGTGGGATAACGTGCAGCTTGCGCATATAGCGGCGCAAGAAAGAAGAGTTTTCCGCATAATCGCGCGTATAGGTTACGATCCGGTGAGTAGAAATGGCTGTGAGGTTGTTCATCACCCGCACCGCCTGGTTCGCCAGCCAGGCGGTTATCCCCGGCGGCATGAACAGGTCGCAATGATAGGTGATCACTGTCGGTTTTTTCAGCAAGCGCCCGCGCAGCGCCACCCCCGCCGCATCGAATTGCGGCAGGTGCAGCTGGATCACATCGTGCTGCGCTACCAGCTTGCTCGCTAGGTAACCAAAAGAGGGCATGATCACCCCCTTGCTCACCCGGAAGGCCACCGGCACGCGCACGATCCTCACTCCTTCCACCACCTCTTCCTTCGGCAAGCTCTTGTCGAATTGCGAAGTCAGGATGGTCACCTCGTGCCCGCGTTTCACCAGCGCCTGCGCCAACCGCTCGGCATAGATCGTCAACCCGCTGATGTGCGGGCGGTAATAGGTCAAAACGGTCAGAATGCGCATCCTAGAAACTGCTCCGGCTGGCCTGAACCCAATCGAACAGGCGCCGTACACCTTCCTGAACGCCGATCTTTGGCGACCACCCCAGCTCTCGCTGCGCCTTGGAAATGTCCGAAATATACACTTTCTGGTCGCCAGGCCGCCAATCCCCCCAACTAATGGGAATTTCCCGTCCCAGCAACTTTTCCAGCATCGGACCGAATTGCTTCCAAACCGAGATCACCTTATCGTGGCCACCGCCAATGTTATAGACCTGCCCGGCAACCCTGTCGATATTCTTCAATCCGGCATCATAAGCATCCAGTAGATCATCCACGAACAGGATGTCGCGCACCTGCTTGCCGTCGCCGTAAATGGTGATCGGCCGCCCGGTGATCGCTGCGATGACAAACCATGCCACCCAGCCCTGGTCTTCGATCCCAAACTGGCGCGTGCCGTAAATGCAGCTCTGACGGAACACCAGCGTGCGCAGTCCATAAATGCGCTGGTAGTCGCGCACATACTGGTCTCCGCAGCCCTTAGAGCATCCGTATGGAGAGTGAAAATCCAACCCGCGCGCTTCGCTCATCCCGTTCGGGTAATCTGCATAAAAATAGCGATTCTCGTCCTCGGCGATGACCACATCTTCCATCCCGCCGTACACCTTGTTGGTCGATGCGTACAGCACGGCCGGGCTGTGCCGTGAGGCACGCGCCGCTTCCAGAACATTGAAGGTCCCCTGGGCATTGATCTCAAAATCTTCGCGCGGGTGGGTGACCGAAGTGGTCACCGCCACCTGCGCCGCCAGGTGCACGATCACATCTGCATCTGCGGCAGCCTTGCGGATCGCCTCTGCATCCCGCACATCCGCGGCAATCAACTTAAAGGCATTGTCGCCGTAGGTTTCGCGCAGCCATTCCAGGTTCAGGCGCGCTCCAGCCCGCGAAAGGTTGTCAAAGATGGTCACTTTTTCGCCCCGCTGCACCAGGCGCGAGACATAATTTGAACCGATAAAACCGGCTCCCCCTGTGATCAAGTAATTCTGCGACATGCGAACCTCCAGGATTTAAGAAATGCAAAGACGATTGTTTATGGTTTGGCAGGTGTCTCTTCCGCCGGCTTGACCTCGGGGGTCAGAGGGCGCTGCAGATCGCGGAAAATGGAAGAAAACGAACGTCCATCCCGCGCCAGGCCCCACAGTCCCAGCACGCCGGTGATCACAAATTGAATAAAATGCATCAAGATCGCGTAGCCTAAGGCCAGCGAGAAGGACGGGCCGCCTTGCACCAGGCTCAACGCACCGGCCAACGAACCCTCAAACACGCCCAGGGCTGCCGGGGCTGACGGCACCGCCACGCCCATCGCCAGCACGGCGTCGCCAAAGGCCGCCCACCACAAAGGCGCGTGGGGCGCAATACTCAAGAGCATCACATAATAAACCAGCACCCACACCACCCAGGAAAGGGCGATCCAGAACAGGCTCAGCAGGAAAGTCTTGGCGCTGGTCAGCGCTCCCAAACCCTCCAGCAGCGAACTGATCCGGGATGAAATATGCTTTTGGTAGAAGGGGCTTCGCTGCCCCAGTTTATGCAACCATTCCGCCAGCCGTTCCCGATAGCGCCCGGCCAGGTACATCATCACCAAGCCGATCCCTACCACGAACAGGGTAATGATCGCCACTGTTTTCGCCCATTCCATTTGCAGGGCCAGGGGCAAGGTCAGCAGCAGCAGCACCGCTGCCGCCACCAGGTCAAAGGCACGCTCGATCACGATCGTCGAAAGCACGTGGAAGGCCCCCAGGCCTGAAGTGCGCCCCATCAGCACCGCCCGCCCGATCTCTCCCATTCTCAATGGAAAGATGTTATTCAGTAAATAACCTTCGTTTATGATAAAGAAAGAGTCAAGGAATCTGGCCTTGTTGTTCAACAAGGTCCGCCAGGCCATCGCCCGCGTCCCCAGCGAGAAAACGATCAGCGCCACCGCCACCAGCAGGTTAGGCAGCTGCACTGCTGCGAAAGCGGTTCCAAGATCCTTCCAATTAGCCAGCTGGAAAACAACCACCAGCACAACCCCGCTGATGATCACTCCCGGCAGCCAGCGCATCACGCCGCGCCACCGGCTGGTTTTGATCTTCTCTGCAACTTCATCCGGTTGGTTCAACGGCTCATTGAGACTCATTCAGGCTCCAACCGCAGCACGGCCATGAAAGCTTCCTGGGGAATTTCCACATTCCCCACCATCTTCATGCGCCGCTTGCCGCGTTTTTGTTTTTCCAGTAATTTCTTCTTGCGCGTGATATCGCCGCCGTAGCATTTCGCCAACACATCCTTGCGCATCGCTTTGACTTTGGCGCTCGAGATTACCCGCCCCTGGGCATAAGCCTGGATCGGCACATCAAACAACTGCCGGGGAATGATTTCCTTTAACTTGCTTACCAGCAGCTGCCCCTTGTGGTAGGCGTCTTCCTTGTGTACGATCGAAGCCAGCGCGTCCACCGGGTCGCCGTTGACCAGGATCTCCAGCTTGACCGAATTGCCGGTACGGTATCCGGCGAACTGGTAATCCATCGAGGCGTACCCACGGCTGCGCGATTTCAACTCGTCGAAGAAATCCACGATGATCTCCGCCAGCGCGATATCAAAATTCAATTGCACCCGGTTGGGCGCCGGGTATTCCTGCCCCAGGAAGACACCGCGCCGTTTTGTCACCAGGTCCATCAGCGTTCCGTAGAACTCAGTCGGCGTGATGATCTCCAGCTTCATCCACGGCTCGCGGATCTCCTCCACATCGCCTTCGTCCGGCAGCTTGGCCGGCGAATCGATCAGGATCGTCTCCCCATCACGCAGCTTGACCTCGTATTCCACCGAAGGCGCCGTGACCAGGATATCCAGGTCGTATTCACGTTCCAACCGTTCCTGCACGATATCCATGTGGAACAAACCCAGGAACCCACAGCGGAAGCCAAAATTAAGCGCTTGCGACTTTTCCGGTGAGTACACCAGAGAAGCGTCATTCAATTGCAGCTTTTCAAGCGATTCCTTCAGATCTGGGTAATCATCATTTTCCACCGGGTAAATACCCGCAAAGACCATTGGTTTGGGCATCTGATAGCCTGGCAGGGGCTCTTTGGCCGGGTTGTTCATCAGGGTGATCGTCCCGCCCACCCGGCATTCCGTGACCGTTTTCAGCCCGGTCGCCACGTAGCCCACGTCCCCCACCTGCAGGTGCGGCGCCGGGGACATTCCCGGCGAGAACACTCCGATCTCCACCGGCCGGATGTCGGTATTATTTGCCATCAGGCGCAGAATATCTGTGCCGTTCATCTGTCCATCGATCACACGAACGTAAGCCACAACGCCTTTGTACGAGTCGTAATGCGAGTCAAAGATCAAAGCCCGCAGCGGTGCGTCCATATCCCCGTGCGGAGGGGGAATCTGTTCTACGATCTCTTCCAGCACCTTGTCTACATTGGTGCCGTCTTTTGCCGAGATCCGCACGATCTTTTCTGCCGGCACCCCCAGCAGGGCCTGGATATCTTGCGCCACTTCATCCGGACGGGCCGAGATCAGATCGATCTTATTGATCACCGGGATGATCGTCAGGTCGGATTCCAAGGCCAGATACAGGTTAGCCAGTGTCTGTGCCTCGATCCCTTGTGTGGCATCTACGATCAGCAGCGCGCCTTCGCAAGCCGCTAACGCGCGGCTGACCTCATAGTTAAAGTCCACGTGTCCGGGCGTATCGATCAGGTTCAGCTCATAATTACTGCCGTCCCTGGCAGTGTAATTCATCAATACTGCCGAGGCCTTGATCGTCACCCCTTTTTCACGCTCCAACTCCATCGAGTCCAACACCTGCTCAGTCATATCGCGGTCAGAGATCGTACCGGTCAGATGCAGTAAGCGGTCCGCCAGGGTTGATTTTCCGTGATCGATATGGGCAATGATACAAAAATTACGGATGTGATCTTTAATCATGACGGGGATAGTATACCCTATTTTTTGTCCCTCGACTAAGAATGATGCGCTTGCTTACATTCCCTGCCAACAAATCATGTCATTGCACGCGAAGCAAAGCAATCCCCAAGAAATTCTAAACCTGTCCCTCTAGGATAATCTTCTCTACCATCTCCGCCACATCCTGCCGTTCCCCCGGGTATCCTAGCCAGGCCAGGAACTCGGCATTGCCTTTCGGTCCCACCAGCGGCGACCGGATCAGCCCCAATACCCCGAAGCCTTCCCGCTGGGCATCTTCCAGCACCTCCTCGATCACCTGCCGGTGCACCGCTGGATCGCGGATCACCCCGGCGTGCTGGGCTGCCTGTTCCCTGCCCGCCTCGAACTGCGGCTTGATCAACACCACCGCCTGCCCGCCCTGTGCCCCGAACCAGCCTTTGAAGACCGGCAGCAGGATGTTCAGAGAGATAAATGAAGCATCCACCGTCACCAGGCTGACCGGTTCCGGCAAAGCCGGCACATAGCGCGCATTGGTACGTTCCATGCTCGCCACCCGCGCATCCTGGCGCAACTTCCAGTGCAGCACCCCATAGCCTACATCGATCGCATACACTTTTGCCGCTCCGTGCTGCAGCAGGCAGTCGGTGAACCCGCCCGTCGATGCGCCGATATCTGCACACACCGATCCGTCCAATCGCTCCAGCCCAAAGGCAACCAGTGCGCCCTCCAGCTTCTCCCCCCCGCGCGAGACAAAGCGCGGCCCGCGCTCCAGGCTGATCTCGGCCTCTTCATCCACCTTCGCTGAGGGTTTATCCACCACCTGCCCGTTCACCCGCACCTCGCCTGCCATGATCAGGCGTTGCGCCAGCGCCCGGCTCTCCGCCAACCCGCGATTGCTCACCAGCACATCCAGCCGTTCTTTGCTCATGCAGAGATTATACCTTCATTCTCCCTCCCTTCGAAAGTCCCCTCCTCGAAAGTTTCCCCCTCCCTTCGGTAGGGGGAAGGGGGTGGGTCTCTTTCTCGTTCATTCCTTGCACCTTACGAAGCGGTATTTCTTTGCCGTTTATGATATCATTATTATTATGCTCACCGCGATCATAAAAACCATGCGCTTGCGCCAATGGCCAAAAAATGTTTTTGTTTTTGGCGCCCTGGTCTTTGACCATCAGCTTTCCCTTTCCAACCCCACCCCATTCCTGCGCACCCTGGCCGGCTTCTTCCTTTTTTGCCTGCTCTCCAGCTCCATCTACATCCTCAACGATATCGTGGACCGCGAAGCCGACCGCCAGCACCCCAAAAAGCGCAACCGCCCCATCGCTTCCGGCAAGCTGCCGGTTCCGATAGCCTTTATTGTCGCCGGCATTCTCCTGGTAGGCACTCTGGGCGTTTCCTACCTGCTCGCCCCCCTCTTTGCCCTGATCGGCCTGCTCTACTTTGTCCTCAACCTGGCCTACTCTAACTGGCTCAAACACATCCCGATCCTGGACGTGCTGGTCATCGCTGCCGGATTTGTTTTGCGCGTGGCAGCCGGCGTCAGTCTGATCGTGGTGGAACGCTTCTCCCCCTGGTTATACGTGGTGATGACCCTTCTGGCGCTCTACATGGGTTTTGGTAAGCGCCGCGCTGAACTGGTCTCCCTCGCTGAAGGCGCCCATTCGCACCGCAAGGTTTTGGATGGCTATACGATCCCCTTCCTGGATCAGTTGATCGTCATCGTCTCTTGCGCCACCATCATCGCCTATTCCCTCTACACCTTTTTGGCGCCCAACTTCACCGAGAACCACACGATCATGCTCACCATCCCCTTCGTTATCTACGCCATCTTCCGCTATCTCTACCTGGTGCAGGTCAAGCAAATGGGTGGCGCGCCGGAAGATCTGCTCCTCACCGACCGCCCCTTCCAGGTCTCTCTCATCCTCTGGGCATTGAGCGTGATCCTTATCCTTTATGTGATCTATTAGACCATGCCTGCCGTTTCAGCCTCCGCTCCCGGAAAAGCCATTTTGCTGGGTGAACATGCCGTCGTCTACGGCTGCCCGGCCATCGCTGTGCCGGTCAACCAGGTCGAGGCGCGTGCCGTGGTCCAGGCCGCCCCCCTCCAACCTCGCGGCTGGATGCATCTCCATTCCCCGCAGGTGGATTTGGATTCCGACCTCGACCGCCTGCCCGCCGATCATCCCCTGCGCGTGTTGGTGGAAATGCTGCGCCAGGAATTGGGCATCCCCGCATTTCCAGCCCTCACCCTGCGCATCCGGGCCACCATTCCCCCCGCCGCCGGGCTGGGCTCCGGCGCCGCTGTTTCTGTGGCGGTTCTCCGCGCCCTATCCACCTTCATTGGCCATCCTCTGCCAGATGAGCGCGTTTGCCATCTGGCGTATCAGATTGAAAAGCTCTATCACGGCACCCCTTCCGGGATCGACAATACCGTCATCACCTACAACCGCCCAATCTACTACCAGCGCGAACAACCGATGGGGTTGCTTCGCGTCCACCAGCCGTTCACCCTGATCGTCGCCGATACCGGGGTGCAATCCTCGACCCGGGAGACGGTGGGGGACGTGCGGCGCTGGTACGAACAGGATCCGGCCCATTACCAGTCTCTTTTTGACCAGATACGTTCCATAGTGGAAGAAGCCCGCCGGATCATCGAAAAAGGCGATCCCCAACAGCTTGGTCCGCTCATGTACCGCGACCATGCCTTACTGCAAGAGATCGGCGTCTCTTCGCCAGAGCTGGATACCCTCGTCTCCGCCGCCCGAGCTGCCGGAGCTTCTGGCGCAAAACTCTGCGGCGGTGGCCGCGGCGGCAACATGATCGCCTTGCCCCGCCCCGGCGAAGAAGATGCCCTTGCCCAGGTCTTGCTGGATGCTGGTGCCCGCCGCGCCTTTCTCACCCGCATTGCCCCACCTGCTGGAGAGTAAATCCATGCCCAATCTGATCTTCCTCAAACTGGGCGGCTCATTGATCACCGACAAGACGCGCCCGCGCACTGTCCGCAGGGCAGTTCTGGCGCGCCTGTCGGCTGAGATTGCCGAGGCCCGCCGTCAAAGCCCTGGCTTACCTCTTCTTATTGGACACGGCTCCGGTTCCTTTGGCCACATCACTGCCAGGAAACACGGCACCCGCCAGGGCGTGCATACACCCGCTGCCTGGCTGGGTTTTGCCGAGGTCTGGCTGCATGCCCGCGAATTGAATCAATATGTCCTCCAGGCCCTGGTCGAGGCCGGCCTGCCCGTGATAGCGTTTCCGCCTTCTGCCTGCGCTGTTTCGCAGGATGGTCCGGTGGTACAATGGGAATTGGAGCCGCTCCGTGCAGCCCTGCAAGCGGAGCTGATCCCCGTCATCAACGGCGACGTGGTCTTTGATCGTATCCGCGGCGGCACGATCGCCTCCACCGAGGATGGTTTTGCCTTCCTGGCCCCCCGCTTGCTGCCGGGCCGCATCCTCCTGGCCGGGATTGACCCCGGTGTTTGGGCTGATTTCCCGCGCTGCACCGAACTGCTCCAGAATATCACCCCCGCTGTGCGACAACAGTTTTCAAGCGGGTTGGCTGGTTCTTCCGCAGTGGATGTCACTGGAGGCATGGCCGAAAAAGTAGATTTAATGCTCCAACTTGCCGCTCAAGTTCCCGGCCTGGAAGCATCCATCTTCTCCGGCCTCGAACCCGGCGCTGTCACCGCCGCGCTGCTCGGCAGCCGCCCTGGGACACGGATTACTCATTCTTAGTTTAAGGAGTACGTAAAATGCTTAACCGTCAAGAACTTGAAGCCATCGAAGACCGCAGCCTCGCCCCCTTCGGCATGCGCAGCAAGCACTCCAAAGGCCGCCGCTTTGCCGAGGATGAAGCTGATAACCGTACCTGCTACCAACGTGACCGCGACCGCATTTTGCACACCACTGCTTTTCGCCGCCTGGAATACAAGACCCAGGTCTTTATCAACTATGAAGGCGATTACTACCGCACCCGCCTCACACACACCCTGGAAGTGGCTCAAATTGGCCGCAGCATCGCCTGCGCCCTGGGTGCCAACGAGGACCTGGTCGAGTCGATCTGCCTCGCCCACGATGTCGGTCATCCCGCTTTTGGACATTCCGGCGAGATGACCCTCCACCGCTTAATGCGCGATTACGGCGGTTTCGATCACAACAAACAATCTCTGCGCATTGTCACCTTCCTGGAACGCCGTTACCCGGACTTCAACGGCCTCAACCTCAGTTGGGAAGTTCTGGAAGGTATGGTCAAACACGAAACCGAATACGACCGCGCCGACGCCTCCGACTTTGACCCGGATCTGCGCGGCAACCTGGAAGCTCAGATCACTAACGTCGCCGACGAGATGGCTTACACCGCCCACGACCTGGATGACGGCCTGCGCTCCGGAATGATCACCCCACAAATGCTCAGCGGCATTGACCTGTGGGAGATCCTCAGCGACCGCGCCGGATACCGTGGCGGCCCGTTGGATGAATTGACCCGTCATGTCATCATCCGCAAGCTGATCGGGATCAATGTCTCCGACCTGTTGGAAGCCAGCGATCAGCGCCTGCGCGCTTCCGGGGTGCGCTCGGTGGAAGAACTCCAGCGTCTTTCTTATAACGTGGTCGGCTTCAGTGAGGATAACCACCGCCGCAACCGCCAGCTCAAGGATTTCCTCTATAAGAACCTCTACCGCCATTATCGCGTGGTGCGCATGGCCATGAAGGCCGAGCGCATCATCACCGACCTCTTCCAAACCTTCCAATCCGAGCCCAGCAGCCTGCCCATCCACGTTCAAGCTCAGATTCCCGAACGCGGCCTGGAACGCACCATCTGCGATTACATTGCCGGAATGACCGACCGCTACGCCATCGAAGAACATCAAAAGATGTTTTCTCCCACTTTATTGCCTTAGGAGTTGAAAATGCCCGAAGCCTCATATCTTACCGCCGAAGGCGCAGACCGCCTGCGCAAAGAACTTGAATATCTCAAAGGCCCTGCCCGTGAAGAGCTGGCAAAAAGGCTGCGGGCCGCCATCCAACAAGGAGACCTGTCGGAAAACGCCGATTATTCAGCCGCCAAAGAAGAGCAGGGTTTCCTCGAAGGCCGCATCCAGGAACTGGACCGCATCCTCTCCAACGTCATCATCATTGATGAACTGCCCCAGAACCGCACCGTGGTGGATATTGGCGCCCGTATCACCATTCAAGAAGATGATTTTCCCGAGGAGGTTTACCATCTGGTTGGCCCCAAGGAAGCTGATCCGCGCAACGGACGGATCTCACATGAATCCCCCATTGGCCGCGCCCTGATCGGTCACGCCGTTGGAGAAGTGGTCGAAGCCGAGACTCCCGGCGGCAAGCTCCACCTCAAAATTCTCAAGATCGAGTAGATTGTTTTCCCTCCATGCACAAAAAAAACCACCCGCGAACGGGTGGTTTTTCTATTTTGTTTATGCCGCCGGTTTCGGCCACACGGCCAGTTCCAGGGTCAGCCTCTCAAAGAAACTGTTCGGAGGCAGCGCGCCCTGTCCATAGATCACATCCACCACGCGAGCTTCCAGTTGGAGAGTAGCGGTTTCCAACAAAACGCGTTTGTCAGGTCCGATCTCCACCGGCTCGCCCTTCGAGGCCAGCTTTTGCAACGTGGCTGGATCATTGAAAGCATGTTCGCTCATCATCACTTTGGTCACCGTCTGGATATCGTTCTTATCGAACAACCACACCTCAAAAGCGGTAACCTTCTTCGGGTCGCCCACGCCGATCGTCTCGGAAATTCCTACACCGCACTCGCCCAGGAATTCACCATTGGCCGAATCGATGCTGAACGAGTCGTCATACAGGTCGGTTCCCAGTTTGTAAGTGGTCATAAACTGGCCCACCACCTGGATGCCCTGTGATTCGTAATCGGTGCGTTCGGTAGTCCGGTTGATCTCAGCTGCCTCGCTATAGACATTCTGCTTGGCCGGGCCGTATCGAGGACGGAAGAGGAACCACCAGGCCGCAATGCCGCCCACCACCAGCAGGACAACGCACAAGATCGGGATCAGCGAAGAACCACCACCTTGCGCTGCAGGTGCGGTTGTCGCAGAAGCCTGCGGAGTGGTACCGGCCGGAATGACCGGGTTTGTACCTTCTACTACGCCCTTGAATCCCTGGATGTTCATCGGATTGAGCTTGCCTGGGTTCTTGATCACCTGGTCCAGGATCGCAGCCTTGTTATCTCCCAGGTTGTTATACCGGGTGAGGGCCTGCCCTGCGTCTCCGTCCAAAATGTAGGACTCAACCGCCATGCGCATGTAATCCTCTTGCAAGTCGGCGCGTAAGTGAGACGGCGCGGCATCATACCACTTGACCGGCCACAGTCCCCAACCAAGGATCGGCAAGCCGATGATCAGGCCGATAACCAAACCTGCTACACCGGCCCACAATGGTTTTTTGAAAATATCAAGCAATTTATTCATGTTCCTGTCCTCCAGGGGTTCTCAATCAATTTGTGATCGCCATGAAATAGTACCTACTTATTTTAGAACATATTTTACAATAAGGCAACTATCTCATGCCGGTCAAATGGATACAAAACCACTCGTTGCAAGAATGATGCCGATCGCTCTGCAAACGGCTCATCCCGCAGGAATTATGCCGATTGCTCCACAGATTCAGTCACCTGCTCCAACAGGAAGGATTCCTGGCAGTTGGAACATTGCGCTTCGCGCTTGTTCGCCACCACCAGCAAGCCGCCGCAGCTTGGACAGGCTTTCGCCAGCGGTCGTTTCCAGGAGGTGAAATCGCAGGTCGGGTAATTGGCGCAGCCGAAGAAAATACGGTTCTTGCGCGTTTTCCGCTCCACCACGTCTCCGCCGCACTTCGGGCAGTTCACGCCGATCTTTTCCAGCCAGGCTTCGGTGTGGCGGCAAGCCGGGAACCCGCTGCAAGAGATGAACTTGCCGTAGCGGCCCCAACGGATCACCAGGTCCAGGCCGCATTCCGGGCAGGCCCGGCCGATCTTTTCCAGTTCGGCCTTTTGCACCGGCATATCCGCCTGAGCACGGGTGATTTGCGGAGCAAAACGCTGGTAGAACGTGTCCATCACCTTCACCCACTCCTGCTCTCCGCTGGCCACCTCATCCAGGCTCGCTTCCATTCCGGCGGTGAATTTCGGATCAACGATCTCCGAGAAATATTCCACCAACAGGTCGTTGACCTGAATGCCAATCTCCGTCGGGGTCAGCCGCTTGGCATCCCGGATCACATACCCGCGCTGCTGGATCGTCGAAAGGATCGGTGCATACGTGGATGGGCGCCCAATCCCATACTCCTCCAGCACCTGCACCAACGAAGCCTCGGTAAAGCGCGGCGGCGGTTGGGTGAAATGCTGCTCGGGGATCAGGTGATCCAGATCCTGGCGCTGCCCTTCGGCAATGTTGGACGGAATGCGTACGTTCTCTTCCGGTTTGGAATCCTCGTCCTGGGCTTCCTCGTATACCACCAGGAAGCCGGGGAATTTCATGGTCGAACCAGAGGCGCGCAAGGTGTACTGGTGCGCCTTGCCGGCTGCATCCACATCCACCGCTAGCGTGTCGAACACGGCCGCTTCCATTTGCGAGGCAACAAAGCGCTGCCAGACCAACTGGTACAGCTTGAATTGGTCGGCGCTTAAAAATTCCTTGATCTTTTCCGGGTGACGCAGCACCGAAGTAGGCCGGATGGCCTCATGGGCTTCCTGCGCTCCCACCGCGCGGGTCTTATAGGTTGGCGGTGTGGCAGGGAGGAAATCCGCCCCAAAGGTGCCCTGGATATACTCGCGCACTTCCCGCAGGGCAATCTCCGAGATATTGGTCGAATCCGTGCGCATATAGGTGATCAAGCCGGTGGTGCCTTCGCCCAGGTCCAACCCTTCGTATAACTGCTGCGCGATTGACATCGTGCGCCGGGCGGTGTAGCCCAGCCGCCGCGAGGCTTCCTGCTGCAGTGTGCTGGTGATGAACGGCGCGGAGGGTTTACGCCGCCGCTCCCCGCGCTTGATCTTCGAGATCACATACTCAGCCTTATCCAGATCTTCCAGAATGCCCTGCACCACTTCCTGGTTGGGCAGTTCCGGCTCCTTGTCATCCACCCGCGACAGGCGCGCAATATACTTGCTGCGCGACTTTTCGGGGCGCAACTCAGCCTGGATCGTCCAGTATTCCACCGGAATGAAGGCCTCAATCTCGCGTTCGCGTTCCACGATCAGGCGCAGCGCCACCGACTGCACGCGTCCAGCCGAAAGGCGGCTGCGCACCTTTTCCCACAAGATCGGGCTGATACTGTAGCCCACCAGGCGGTCCAGCACGCGCCGCGCCTGCTGCGCATCCACCAGGGCCATGTCGATCTCGCGTGGGTGTGAAAAGGCATCATTGATCGCCGGTTCGGTGATCTCGTGGAAAACCACTCGTTTCGACAATTTCGGTTCGATTGCCGCGGCTTCCATCAGGTGCCAGGCAATCGCCTCGCCCTCGCGGTCAGGGTCGGTAGCCAGGTAGATTTCCGCGGCTTTCTTTGCCAGCTCTTTCAGCTCCTTCACCACCACCCGTTTTTCGTTCGGTACGCGGTACTTCGGCTTAAAATCATGTTCCACATCCACCGAAAGTTCTGAACGCAGTAAATCACGCACATGGCCCACCGAGGCCTTGACCGTGTAACCTTTTCCCAGGAAACGCCCCACCGTGCGCGCTTTGGCCGGGGATTCGACGATCACCAACTTGCCGCTGCGCCGGTTCAAAGCTGCCCGGTCCGGGGCTACCATGCCCTCGTGCGCCGGGGTCTTGCCCGTGCGGAACAGTTTCGTCCCGCACACGCCGCACACCCCGCGCGTCACTGCTGCCCCGGCAGCATTAAAGTCAGCCACGGGCTCCAGGATCTCACGCTTCTCTCTGCATTTTACACAATAGGCTTCCATTGTCTCATCTCCTTACAGATATTCTGTATCGCCTTTTTCGCGAAGAAGTTCAACCATCTGCCGCACCTTCTGCACCTGATGCCGGTTGCAGATCAGCAAAGCGTCCGGGGTATCCACCACGATCAGGTCTTCCACATCGATCATCGCCACCAGCCGCCGGTTTTCTTGCCCGTACACCAGCGAACCGGAAGTATCCATCATGCGCGTCTTTCCACTCAACACCAGGTTCCCGTCCTCGTCGGGTTCCAACAATTCGAAGAACGAGTCCCAGTTGCCCACATCGCTCCAACCCAAATCCAGGGCCGGCAGCACTGCCGCCATCTCGGCCTTCTCCATGATCCCTTTATCCACCGGTTGCGGCTGGATCCCCGGCCAGATCTCGGCCAGGGTTTCTGCCCGTTTCGCGGGATCGGGCCAGGCCGATTCCAGCTTCGCCAACCGGTTGGCCAGGTCGGGCATATGCCTGCCAAATTCCTCCCAAATACGCTCGCTTTTCCAGATAAACATGCCCGAATTCCAGGCATACCCACCTTCTGTCAGAAAACGCTCCGCCAGTTCTCGGGGAGGTTTCTCGATGAACTTGGCCACCTCAAAAACCTGCAACCCGTCAATATCGGGCAATTTCGGGCCTTGCTGGATATATCCGTATCCGCTGGTGGGATAAGTTGGTTCAATCCCCAGCGTCACCAGGTAGCCTTGCCCGGCGGCCTCCAGCCCTGCCCGCAGCAGGTGTTGGAAATGCTCAATATTTTCAATAAAATGATCGGCCGTCAGCACGATCATGTTGGCCTGCGCATCACGCTGGCGCACCGCCACCGCCGCATACCCCACCACCGTAGCGGTGTTCTTTGGCGAAGGCTCCAGTAAATAATTTTCAACCGGGATCTCCGGCACCTGACGCATCAATTCTGGCGCTTGCTCTTCTGCCGTCACCACAATCACTCGTTCCGCCGGCAACAAACCCGCCAGGCGATCCACCGCCAATTGGAACAGGGTGCGATCCTTCAATAACCGCACCATCTGCTTGGGGCGCATTTTACGTGACAGCGGCCACAGACGAACTCCACCGCCCCCCGCCATGATCACCGCATAGGTATGATCAAGAATGGACATTGTCCTCCGCATCGCCGGCGGTATAACCGGCTTGCTCTTCGCGTAATGCAATATAGCTCATTCCGCCTACCTGCTGGACCATTCCTTTTAATTCCATCATGGTGAGTGTAGCCGATACTTTCTCAATTGGCAAGTCCGATAAATTACGAATTTCATCTATATGCAGCGGCTGCGAGCCCAACACGGCCAGCAAGGCTTTTTCCACGTCATCCGCCGGCAGCGTTTGCCGTGCTGCCCGTTCCTCCTGAATATATTGCATTCCTACCACTTCCAACACATCCTGCGGACGCAGCATCGGATGCGCTCCCCGCGCGATCAGCAGATTGGTCCCTCTGCTCTGCGGCGCATTGATGTTCCCCGGCACCGCAAAAACATCCCGACCCTGACTGTTGGCAAATTCAGCCGTGATCAACGCTCCGCTTTCTTTATCGGCTTCGGTCACCACCGTGGCGGGGCACAGACCGGAAATGATCCGGTTGCGCGGCGGAAAGTTTACCGCGTCTGGCTGGGTGCCGGGCGCGTAATCCGAAACCAGGGCGCCTTGTGCAGCGATCCGCTCCGCCAGCTTACGGTGTTCTGGGGGATAGACCACATCTACCCCACAGCCCAACACGCCCAACGTGCGCCCCCCGTTGCGCAGTGCGCTGTCGTGCGCCGTGCCGTCCACCCCGCGCGCCATCCCGCTCACCACGGTCACACCGTTGTGCGCCAGGAAGGCCGCCAGTTCATCGGTCACCTGCCGCCCGTAAGCTGTGACCTTACGCGTGCCGACGATGGCGATTGCCCATTCATCCTCCGGCTCAAAGCTGCCTAACCAGTACAACACGGGCGGCGGCTGGTCGATCTCTTTCAAGCGGCGCGGGTAATCTTCGTCTTCCCAGGTCATCACCCGGATGCCTTTGTGCTGGATGGCGTCCATTTCCTTGTCCAGGTCCAGCTCGCGCCTCAGCTTAAGCTGTTGCTCGATCACTTTGGCGGGCAAACCGGCCGCTTTCAATCCTTCCGCGGGCGCCTCCCAGGCCACATCCAGCCTCCCAAAGAAATCCAGCAGCCCGCGCAGGCGCACCGCACCAATCCCCCGCACCTTGTTAAACCCGACCCAATACGCGCGTTCGTCCATCCCCCGTACCTTCTTACCAGACCGGCGGGCATACGTGCATTTCACCCCGCTCCAGATCCACTTTTAAGATCACTTCTCCGTCAATTGCCGGCAGGAGTATCTCCCGGTCTTCCGCGTTGCGCACCACGTAAACATTGTTGGCGCCTGTCTCTAAGATCTCGGTCAATTCTCCCAACGCATTTCCCGCCTCATCCACCACCTTCAGGCCGATCAATTGGTGGAAATAATACTCGCCTTCCGGCAGTTCAGGCAGACCAGCCGACTGTACATACACATCCATATTGCGCAAAACGCCCACCTGGTCGCAATCCTCAAACCCTGCAAAACTGACCAGCAAGGTCTGGTTTTTGGTGCGCACACTGGTGATCGTCTGCGGGGTATGCTGCGGCCCCACGAATACCTGCTTGCCCTTACGCAGGCGCTGCGGAAAATCCGTCAGGATATCCATCATGATCTCGCCCTTCACCCCATGCGGGCGGCGCAGTTTCCCCACCACCAAGAAAGTCGGCTCGCCCGGTTTGGGCGAGCCGATGGTTTCCTGCGTTGGTCGGTCTTGCGGATCAGCCCCCGGCGTTGGTTTGGACGCGGAATGTTTTCCCCGTGGGGATTTTTGCATCATCGCGGTTCAACCACTTCCAGGTTAACCTGTTTTCCTTCGCGCGCAGCTGCCACGCGCAGCAAAATGCGCAAAGCATTGGCAACCCGTCCACCTTTGCCAATAATCCGGCCCATATCTTCCTTTGCCACATGCAATTCCAGGACAGTTTCGCTGCCCTTGCGGCTCTGGGACACCTTCACAGTGCTCGGATCATCCACTAACGATCGCGCAATATATTCGACTAGTTCTTTCATGCCGGCTCCCTTCCGTTCAAGATAGAACGGTCCTCCCGAAGGCCAAAAATCTGCCTCAACCTTCGGAAGCTCTAGTTACCCGGTAGACTAAGCTTCGCTGGTCTTAGGGTTGGATTTGCGCGTCTCGTAATAAGCTTTCGCGTCGGCCAGAACAGCTTCCAGCGCTTCACCGGCTTTCACGCGGGCAAAACGCTTATCCAGTCCCACACTCTTGAACAGACGGGCCACGGACTCGGTCGGTTGGGCGCCTTTCAGCATCCAATCATAAATGCGGGCTTCGTCCACATCAAAAGTGAACGGATTCATACGGGGATTGTATGATCCCAGGATCTCCAGGAAGCGCCCATCGCGGGGGCTTTCTTTGTCGGCGGCGATCAGGCGATAGCTCGGCTGAGCCTTGAGGCCAATGCGGCGTAAACGAATGCGTACCATTTTCTTTATATCTCCTATTATCCAACTTGATGTTGATTTGAATATCGATACCCGGATGCTGTAGAGGAGGGAGGGGCGCTGAAGGTGCGCTAGGGGGGGTCTCCTCCACCAGAAGCGGGTTAGCCGAACAGACGCGAAAGACCGCGACCTCCGGTTTTTTGTAGGGTTTTCATCATGCGCTGGGCTTCACGGAACTGCTTGAGGATGCGGTTGACATCCTGCACATCGGTTCCCGACCCGCGCGCGATCCGGCGGCGCCGGCTGGCATTAAGGATATCCGGATTCCGCCTTTCTTGCAAGGTCATCGAGGCGATCACCGCCTCGGTCACTTTCAATTGTTTTTCGGCCTCGTTGGGGTCCACAGAGCGCGCCGCCTGTCCCAGGCCGCCGGGCAGCATTTCCAGCACCTTGGTCAGCGGCCCCATCTTGCGCAGGCTGCGCAGCTGGTTGGCAAAATCTTCCAGGGTGAACTGGCCTTTCATCATGCGCGTGGCCTGTTCCTGGGCAGTCTTCTGGTCAAAGGCTGCCTGGGCCTGTTCGATCAGCCCGATCATATCGCCCATGCCCAGGATCCGCGAACTCAAACGCGCCGGATCGTAGGTCTCCAGGGCATCCAGGCCTTCGCCAGTGCCCAGGAATTTGATCGGCACTCCCGTCACAGAGCGGATCGAGATCGCCGCACCGCCGCGCGAATCGCCGTCCATCTTGGTCAGCACCAGCCCGGTCAACGTGACCGTGTCGCGGAAACCTTCGGCAATGTGCAGGGCTTCTTGCCCGACCATCGAGTCTACCACCAGCAGGATCTCGGCTGCTGGCACACGCTTGGAAATGGAGCGCAGCTCATCCATCAACTGGTTATCCAGTTGCGAGCGTCCGGCGGTGTCGATGATCATCACCGTTACGCCGCCTTTTTGGGCCTGGTCATAGGCGTGCGCCGCCACTTCCGGCGGCTTGATCCCGTCCTGGGTAAAGACTGGCACCCCCACCCGTTCACCCAGCGTCTGCAACTGCTTGATCGCAGCCGGACGGTACGGGTCGGCCGCCACCAACAGCACACGTTCTCCCTGGCTGCGCAGTAAACGCGCCAGTTTCCCGGCTGCCGTGGTCTTGCCCGAGCCTTGCAACCCCACCATCATGATCACCCGCGGGCGCGGACCGCTCAGGTTCAGTCGCGCCGGTTCGCCCAGTGTGGCGATCAACTCTTCGTTCACGATCTTGATCACCTGTTGGGCCGGGTTCAACGCGCGCGAAACCTCCGCTCCAATGGAACGTTCTTTCACCCGCGCCACAAAGCTCTTCACCACGCTGTAATGCACATCTGCTTCCAGCAGGGCCATGCGCACTTCGCGCATAGCCAGGTCCACGTCGGCTTCGGTCAATTTCCCGTGCCGGCGCAGTTCCTGGAAGATATTGTTCAGACGTTCGGTCAGGTTCTCAAACATGCCTGGTTTCCATCAAATTCAAAATACACTCCCACCCAGGGGAGTCACACGAACTGTGATTTTAGCCTGTAACCTCCGATTGGTCAAGGGAAATATTTTGTGTCCGTTTTTCCTTCTTTAAGTTACTTTTCTCCAAATAAAGGGCATATTACATCCGGCGCATTTGAGCCTTCGCGCTTGATAAGTCTTTTCCGCAACCAAAGCACCGGATGCGGGTTATAATCTCCGGTAAGATTCATCCGATTTCAGTCTCTTTATTCGAGGTTAATTATGGCAAAAGTTGCAATTGTCACCGACAGCACCACCGCGATCCCCGCCGCTCTCATTCGCGGCTTGCCCATCCACATCATCCCGCTCCAGGTCATCTGGGGTGAAGAGACCTACCGCGACAGCATCGATATCCAGCCCACTCAGTTCTACGAACGCCTGGCCACTGCCAAAGTGATGCCCTCCACTTCCCAACCCTCTCCCGCTGCCTTCATCAAAGTGTACCAGGAACTGCTGGAGCAAGATTACGATATCCTCAGCGTGCATATCTCCTCCAAGATCTCCGGCACCTGCGATTCAGCCCTCCAGGCCCAGGCTTCCTTCCCCGGCAAGAACATTACCGTCTTCGACAGCCTCTCCACCAGTATGCCTATGGGCTTTCAGGTGCTCACCGCCGCCCGCGCAGCAGTGCAAGGCGCCACCCTCCAGGAGTGCGCCCACCTTGCAGAACAGGCCCGCAATAATTCCGGCATCTTTTTCTCCCTCAACACCCTGGAATTCCTTCACCGCGGCGGACGCATCGGCGGCGCAGCCGCCTTCCTGGGTACTGTGCTGAATCTAAAACCGATCCTTGAGCTGCGTGACGGGCGCATTGAAGCGGTTGAACGCGTGCGCACCATGGCCAAATCCGTTGACCGGTTGATCGAGCTTTTTGAGGCCGCTATTGGCAAACGCACCCCCATCCGCATTGCCGCCGTGCATTCCAACGAACACGCCGCAGCCAATCTGCTGCTGGAGCGTGTTCGTGCCCACTTTGGCGTTAGCGAAGTTGCCGACGCAGTGGTCGCTGATGTATCTCCCGTGATTGGCACCCACGCCGGACCCGGGGCGCTTGGGCTGGGTTTTCTCGCCGGAATGTAGTAGAATTAATCTACAGCTTACAGTGTACAGCTGACAGGTTGATCCCTGTCAGCTGTACGTTGCTGGCTATCAGTTTTTAAGAGGAGCCTATGAGAACCTATTCATCTGTTGGCGTGCAAATTTCCGATATTCTCCTGCCCAAGCAGGGCACCGATCTGCAAAAATGGGGTGTGATCGCCTGCGACCAGTTCACCTCTGAACCGGAATACTGGCAGCAAGTTGCCCAGATCGTTGGGGATGCCCCCTCCACCTACCACCTCATCCTCCCCGAGGTCTTCCTGGGCAGTTCGGAAGAAGCCGCGCGTCTGAAATCCACCCAGCAATCCATGCGCCGCTACCTGGATCAACACTTATTTACCGCCTACCCTGGCCTTATCCTTGTGGAACGCCAGGCCGGCGGACGCACCCGGCACGGGTTGATGCTTACCCTCGACCTGGAGCAATATGATTTCAACAAAGGTTCCCAAACCCTCATTCGCGCCACCGAAGGCACCATCCTCGACCGCCTGCCCCCCCGCATCAAGATCCGCGAAGGCGCCCCCCTGGAACTGCCCCACATCCTGGTGCTGATCGACGATCCCCAACGCACCGTCATTGAACCCCTGGTGGCTGCCCGCGAAAAGCTCACCTCCGTCTACGACTTTGAGCTGATGCTCGGCAGCGGGCACTTGCGCGGCTCCTACGTGCAGGATTTGGCATTGGAAAAACAGGTCATCCATGCCCTCGAATCGCTGGCTGACCCGGCGCACTTCCAGGACAAATACCAGGTCGGTCCCGAAAAGGGCGTCTTGCTCTTTGCCATGGGCGACGGGAACCACTCTCTCGCCACTGCCAAAGCGATCTGGGAAAAAATTAAACCCACGGTCGGCATGGATCATCCTGCCCGCTATGCCCTGGTGGAGATTGAGAACGTCCACGACGAAGGATTGGAATTCGAACCCATCCACCGCGTCCTCTTTGGCGTTCAAGAAGACTTCCGCTCCGCCATGCAGCGCTTCTACGACGCCGATTTCCATTATAAGTCCTGCAGCCGAGACGAAATGTTGCATGCCGTACAGCACCAACCAGCCCACAAGCAGGCCATTGGCGTGGTGGAAGGCTCGTCCTTCGGCGTCATCATCCTCAGCCACCCTAAATCCAACCTGCCGGTTGGCAGTTTACAGGCCTTCCTGGACGAATGGGTCAAATCCGGCAAGGGCGGCAAGATCGATTATGTCCACGGCGCTGACGTGGTGGAAAAGCTCGGCAGCCAGCCCGGCAACCTCGGCCTGCTCCTGCCCGGTATGCCCAAGAGCGACCTGTTCAAGACGGTCATCCTCGACGGCGCCCTGCCTCGCAAGACCTTCTCGATGGGTGAAGCCAAAGACAAACGCTTCTACGTGGAAGCGCGCAAGATCACTCCCTGATCCAGATTATGTTACGCCGTTTTGGTCAACCTCCGCCTCCCGGCGCCCTTCCTCCTACAGAAGTGCGCATCCTCGACATGCACACCGAGCCCTGGCCGGACGGACGCCGCTTCAAGGTCTTGATCACCCTCACTCCCTTCCAGCAATTTCCTAATCTGGAAGTCATCCTGCTCAATGGGAAGGCAGAGGAGTTGGCCCGTACCAGCATTATCGAGACCGCCGAGGAGAAACTGGTCTTCACCATGCACCTGCGCGGCGAAGCCGCCCCCGGTCAGGAATATCTCCTGCGCGCAATCCTTTCCTACCCGGATTTGCCCGGCGTCCACCACCTGGAGACCCGTTTCACCCTGTGATTTTTCCCGGCCTCTTTATCCCTTCCAATTCGCTATACAGGCTTCAACCTGGCAAAAGATCGACGCAGGTTGAAGCCTGTAATTGACTATTGTGGAATTTTCGCTTGTTTCGTTAATTTCGTGCGTTTCGTGGTTTATCTGTTAAGAAACTGTAATTTTCCAGCCCGAATTCTTTTCTCCAAATAATGTTAGAATAAACCTGTGATTTCAAAAAAGGTCTTCTTACTGGTTGTCATCTTCATGGGCTTGGCAATTCTTGGCCTTCTGGCGCTCGTCCTTGTTCCCAGCCTCCTCCATCCAACCCCCACCGCTGCCCTCACCACCCCCTCGGCCAGTCCGCTGCCCCCCACCGCCACCCTCTCCCCCACGGCCGATCCACTCCAGCCGACCGCCACTCTCTTCGTCGTTGCTCCTCAATCCACCCCCATCAATGCCCTCACCCCCAACGCCGAAGCGCAGTCCGGCCTTGCCAAAGAAGGCCTCATTATTCTTTCCATGCGCGACGGCGCCCGTGCCCATCTCTTTGCCTACCATCCCCTCTTTCTGCCCCTCACTCGCCTTACCGATGGTGATTGGGACGACATCACCCCCTCTGTTTCCCCCGACGGCTCGCGGATTGCCTTCAGCTCCAATCGCAGCGGACATTGGGATCTCTACATCCTGAATGTGCAAACCAGCCAGGTTACCCAACTGACCGACACCTCCGAATACGACGCCTCTCCCTCCTGGTCGCCGGACGGCCAGTGGATCGTTTTTGAAAGCTACGTTCCCGCCGGGAACCTGGAGATCATCGTCCGCTCGGTTACCGACCCCGCCGCCGATCCGATTCAGCTCACCGACAATCCCGCCGCCGACCACTCTCCTGTCTGGTCTCCCGGCGGGCGCGAGATCGCCTTCGTTTCTTCCCGCACCGGAAACGATGAGATCTGGATGGCCCGTCTGGACAATCTGGACGAGCGTTTTATCGATGTCAGCGGCAATGCCTCCTCCTCTGACCTGCACCCGGCCTGGTCGCCGGATGACCGCTTCCTGGCCTGGAGCGCCGACACAGAAGACGGCAACCGCAGCGTGGTGATCTGGGATCGCGAAAAACCCGATTTTCCCCCGCTTGCGCTCGGCAACGGTACCTGGCCGACCTGGAGCCCGGACGGCTCACTGGTGATCAGCCAGGTTTCTGCTGCCAACCAGGCCGCTGTCAGCAGTTACCGCGTGGACGGCAGCGGATTGGCCTATCCGCTCACTAACCTGCCCGGCATGCTCTACGGCCTGGACTGGAAAGCCGGAGCGCTGACCGGCTTGCTGCAAACCTATCACCTTCCCGCCAACGCCCAGGCCCCGGCCGCCGCATTATGGCAGGCAGTCCTGGATGTTTATCCCGCGCCGGTCAACGGCCGTGTGGGTGTCATTGAACTGCTTGATCTGCTGGTCCCGTACCCCTATCTGAGCGATGCGGTGGACGAATCCTTTAATGCCTTGCGTCAGCAGGTTGCCCAGGAAGCCGGTTGGGATGTGCTGGCCAACTTACAGAATGCTTTTGTCCCCATCACCAATCCGGTCATGCCCATGCTGGAAGAAGACTGGCTGGCCACCGGGCGCGCTGTGCAGATCAGCCCGATGGCTCTCCAGGCTGGCTGGATGGTGATCGTCCGCGAGGATTATGCCGGGCAGACTTACTGGCGCGTGTATGTCAAGGCCCGCTTCCAGGATGGCAGCCAGGGCGCACCGCTCACCCGCAGCCCCTGGGATTTGGACGCGCGCTATTCCTCTTCCACTATTGCCTTTGAGCAAGGCGGGCAATACGGCCCCATCCCTGCCGGTTACTGGGTGGACCTGACCGAGATCGCCCTGCGCTACGGTTGGGAACGATTGCCCTCCCTGATGAACTGGCGTTCCTATTACAACGGCGTACGCTTTAACCAGCTTGTGCTGCGCAGTGGCCTGGACTGGTATTCCGCCATGCGCCAGATCTACCCCATCGAAGCCATTCAGACTCCCACCGCCATCCCCACCCCCACCCGCACCCCGCAGCCCACCGCCACGGTTCCGTTCAAGGTCATTGCCACCAACACCTCCCAACCGATCCAGCCCACCCGCACCCCCGGCCCTTCGCTTACTCCGGCCGCCCCGGGCACCCGTACCCCATGACCCGTAAAACTTCCTTGGCCTGCTGTTTCTTGCTCTCCGCCGCTGCCCTTCTCCTGGCTGCCTGCCAGTCTTCGCTTGCCTCTTCGCCAACTCCATCGCAGCTTAGTGAAAGTGTCCAATCCACCCCCGCCCCTACCCCCACCGCCACCCTGTTGCCGGAACAATCCGGTGTTCCCCTTCAACCCTCCGGCGGTTCGTCCGCTCCTCCCCAGTCGGAAATGGTCCCGCTGCACTTTACTTTCCCCACGCCCGCGCCGGAAGCCGAGTCCCTTTGGCGTCCTCCGCTTTACGAAGTACCCTGGGCGCTGGGACCATACGATCATTTCTATTTCACGCGCCCCATCGCAGCCGACCAGGTTAACTGGCCGCTAGCCAATTACCGTTACGGCTATATATGGGAAGGCGCCACGCTGGTTCACACCGGCATCGATATCGATGCTGAAGACGGCACGCCCGTCGTGGCCGCTGGCCCCGGAACGGTACTCTGGGCAGGCTACGGCGCTTTTTACAACCATGACGACCCCAACGATCCCTACGGCCAGGCGGTCGTGATCAAGCATGACTTTGGCTTTCAAGGGAAAATAATTTACACGGTCTACGCCCACATGCAGCGCATCGATGTGATTGGCGGCCAGCATGTCCAGGCTGGCGACCAGCTCGGGCTGGTCGGCTCAACCGGCAACAGCACCGGCCCGCACCTCCATTTTGAGGTGCGCATGGAACAAAATGATTATTACGCCACCTTCAACCCCGAGTTGTGGCTCTCCCCACCCCAGGGCGATGGTGTGCTGGCCGGCACTATGCTGGATGAACACGGCAAGCTCTTCACCGAAGTTGAGATCACCGTCACCTCGCTGGAAACCGGCAAGACCCGCACCGCCCGCACCTACGGATTGCTCGGCGTCAACGGCGATCCGTATTACAGCGAGAACCTTGTCCTGGCCGATCTACCCGCCGGGCAATATCGTCTGGGGTTGGAGATCACCAAAGAAGACAGGGTCCTGCGCAGTTACACCGCTCAGGTCACCATCCACCCTGGCGCGATCACTTACTTCACCTTCACCGATAAGGTTGGCTTCGACGCTTCCGCCAGACCTGCCGTGGCGCAATCCTCCCTCTGGACCGACGCCAGCAACCCCTGAACCGTCATAGCGCCCGGGGGTCGCACCGCGCCAGCGAGCCGCCCTTTGGCAAGCGCAGCGATCCCCCTCCAGGCAGATCCTGTTAAGGAGATCGCCGCGCTCTATTACTTTCGCCTAACTGATGGCTGCCAGCACCTCGGTGCTGTGTCCATCCGGTTTGACGCCTTCGAACACCTTGCGGATCATCCCGTCCGGCGCGATCACAAACGTGGTGCGCAGCACCCCGTCGTACTCACGTCCCATTAATTTCTTGTGGCCCCATGCGCCGTAAAGTTCGCACACCTTGTGCCCCTCGTCCGCCAGCAGCGTGAATGGCAGCTCAAACTTGGTCTTGAACTTTGTATGCGACTTGCTCGAATCGGGGCTGACCCCCAGGATCACCGCGCCGGCTTTTGTGTATGCTGTGTAATTGTCGCGGAAACCGCAGGCTTCTGTGGTGCAGCCCGGGGTATCATCCTTGGGGTAAAAATACAGCACCACAAATTTTCCTTTGTAATCCGATAGTTTATGCAATTTGCCGTTTTCGTCCGGTAGTTCAAAATCTGGTGCGGGTATATTTTCCTGTAACATAATTTTCTCCTTTTATATCAATTGTTCTTTCTTCGTCCGTCTCCAGGTTGATCTTTTCACCTGTTTGCGTCCATCTGTGACCTTCTGTAGCTCATATCTTTTTTCTTTTCTGCGTTTATCTGTGTCCATCTATGGTTCAGAAACGCTTCCTTCGAAGACCACCTTGCCCATCTCGCTCACCCGGTAACCCGGCAGGGCTTCCACTGCCCGGCGGAACTCGTCGTCCTGCATCAGCTCGAACAATGGGCGCAGCAGTTCGCTCTCCGCAAACGCGCGCGGCACCACCAGGTCGTACCGTTCGTGATACAGCGGTAGAAAATCCAATCCCAGCGCCTGGGCAGCTGCTGCAATCCCCAGACCGCAGTCCGCCCGCCCGGAAGCAATGGCTGCCGCTACCCCCAGGTGCGTGTATTCTTCCTGCTCGTACCCGCGCACAGCTCTGGTTGGGATCCCCGACTGCTGCAAATGATAATCCAGCAGTACGCGCGTCCCCGCCCCCCGCTGCCGGTTGATGAAACCGACTTCCTTCCGCGCCAGGTCCTCCAGCCCCCTGATCTGCTTGGGATTCCCCTTGCGGAACATCAACCCCTGCTCCCGTTCCACCCAGGTTACCAGGCGTACTTCCATTCCGGGTAAATACTGCCGTAACGCCGCCAGATTATATTCACCACTGGCAGGGTCGAGCAAATGGCTGCCTGCCAGGTGCGCCTCCCCCCGCCGCAGCGCCACCAGGCCGCCCTGGCTGCCCACATTGGCCGAGACCAGCCGCCGCATACTTTCCTCTGAACCGCTGGCCAGGTGCTGCGCCACCAGATCGAGGGTCATATCATGCGAACCGATCGCAAAGATCGTCCGCTCCAGGTCGGCTGCCGGACGGTACAAACGCACCGTCACCTGACTTCCGGCCTCCAGCCCCTGCGTACCGCGCGGCAGCACGGTGATCCCGTCTGCCCGCACCAGCGAGGTGATCACCCCGGCCCCGCGCAGCAAAGGCGCCGCCAGCAGCCGATCCCCCACTCGCCCCGCCACCATACGCACGTAATCGTCGTCCCCTGCCGGCGAGACCAGCTTGCGCGTCAACGTTGCCTGCACTTCCACCGGCGCCTGCGCGGTTCGCCCCAGCCAATGCTCCAGCACGGGTTGGACAAAGATCTCCCCCGTCAGCGCTGCCGAGACCGGGTAGCCGGGCACGCCGATCACAGCTGCCGGGCGTTGGCCGCAACGCAGCACCCCCAGGATCACCGGATGCCCCGGACGCACCGCCACCCCGTGTACCAGCACCTCGCCCAGTTCGGCGATCACCTGCGCTGAAAAATCCTCCGAACCGGCCGAAGAACCTGCGTTGAGCAGCACCAGGTCATTTTCTGCTGCGGCTTCTTCCAGCCGCTTGCGTAGTTGTTCCGGGTCATCCGGGGTGATGGGAAAACGGGTGGCTTCCCCGCCCCAGGCGCGCACCTGCGCCGCCAGCACCAGCGAGTTATACTCAATGATCTCGCCCGCGTTCACCGGCATGCCGATCGGCACCAGCTCCGTACCCGTCGGCAGGATCGCTACGCGCGGCTTACGCACCACGGCCACCGTACTGCTCCCGCTGGCCGCGATGGCCCCCAAATCCACCGCGCGCAGGCATTGCCCCCCGGGCAGCACCAGTTGGGTTGCCACAATATCCTCACCCATCGGGCGAACATGCATCCAGGGCGTCAACGCTGCCCGCAGACGAATATAGACCGGGCTGCGCAGTTCGGCGCACAGGTGTTTTTCACCGTCCAGGGCTTCCACCTGCTCCACCGGTACCACCGCATCAGCCCATTCCGGCAGTGCATCCCCTGTATCCACGTAGGCTGCCCGCTCCGGCGCACGCAGATCCACTGGGCTGCTGCTGTCTGCTCCAGCCGTGTCCGCCGAGCGCACCGCGAAGCCGTCCATGGCCGCGGCATGATAATGCGGTGAGCACATCCGCGCCCACACCGGCCCGGCGGTCACCCGGCCCAGCGCATTTTCATCCAGACGGATCTCTTCCGCCTCCAATCTTTGCCACAATCCGGCTGCTTCCAGCGCCTTGCGGAAATGAGCCTGCGCTTCTTCGAGAGGAATATCGTGTAAATAAACGCCCATTCTCACCTCTGCCTGGCGGAAAAGAACGACTTACAACAACCACACCTGTACGGCCTCGCCCGCAGGCAGGCCATTGGCATCTGCCGGGATGCGTACCAGTCCATCGGCGCGCGCCAGCATAAAGATCAGGTTGCTCTTGAAAAAGATGGGGTCCGCCCAGCGCTCGCCGCCCTCCTCCACCAGCCGCACCGGGATCCAATCTACCCGCCCGGCTTGCGAGGCCAGGTTCACTTTTAACCGCGCCGGGATCTGCGGTCTGGGTTGGGACGGCATTCCCAGCCAGCGCTGCAGCAGCGGCGCTAAGAACCACCAGCCGATCACCAACGCGCTGACCGGGTTACCCGGCAGCCCAACGACCGGCTTTCCATCGCAAACAGCCAGGATGGTCGGTTTTCCGGGGCGCGTGTTCACCCCATGCACCAGCACTCCCGGCTGGCCCATCTTGCCGATCACTCCGGCGGTCAGGTCGCGCGCGCTGGCCGAGGAACCAGCCGTCACCACCACAACATCACAAGTATCCATCGCCTGGCGCATGGCCGTCTCCAGCGCCTCTTCGCTGTCCGGCAAAATGCCAAATTGAACCGGCAGGCCGCCGTATTGTTCGATCAATGCCCCCAAGCCATAGCTGTTAGCATCCCGCACCTGCCCCGGGCCCGGCTCCACATCCGGAGGGACAACCTCGTCCCCGCTGGAAAGGATACCCACACGCGGGCGGCGGACAACTTCAACGGCGGTCATCCCCAAGGACATCAACCCGCCGATCTCCGCCGGGCGCAGCTTGCAACCGGATGGGATCACCACATCGCCAGGCTGCACGTCCTCTCCGGCCAGGATCACATTCTCTCCGGCGGCCACCGCGCGCAGGATCTCGATCTCGCCCGGTCTGGAAACCTGGGTATATTCCACCATGACCACCGCATCCGCCCCCTCCGGGATCATCCCGCCAGTGTGGATCAACAAGCACGCTCCAGGTGTCACCAAACCCTGCGCTGCGCGCCCCATCGGCACCTCGCCTGCCACGGTTAAATAGCCCGGCAAGCTTTCGGACGCGCCGTACGTATCCGACGCGCGCACTGCAAAACCGTCCACGGTGGAACGTGCAAAGGTCGGCAGAGCTTGTTTGGAAACAATCGGGTGGGAAATCACCCGCCCCAGCGCCTGGGCGGTCGGCACCCACTCTCCCTGCGGCAGGGAGAATGAGATATGGCTCATCCAGCGCGCAAGCGCTTCATCAGGAGGAAGCAAAGCGAGAAATTCACCCATGGGTTACCATGTCCATAACCGATACGCCAGCAGATAAGCAGTCAGCACCAGCGTGCCGGAGGCCGTGATCACCAGCACCCGCCATTGCACTCGCCCTCCACTGGCTATACGCAAAATGTAATAGATTTGAAACAACGCCACCGGTAGCGTCAGAAATGCCGGCCCAAAGATCCCCCAGGATAACCCCAGCATACTTGCGCCGCCCATGATCAGATAGGCTGTCAACAGCAGGATATTATGCAGCCCCACCGCGTTTTGCCAGCCGATGCGCCGGATCAGGTTCTTGTCGCGTTCTTCCACCGCGTTTTCCCCGTAGCCGGGAAAGGCGTGCGCCAATGCCATCGCCAGATACATCGCGGTCAGCGGGAAGGTCGCTGCCGGAAGGATCCGGTAGATCTCCCCGGTCTGCAGCGCCCCTGCCAGGGCCGGGAGCAAATTAACCAGGATGATCGCCAGGATCAGCTCTCCGTAGGCGCTGTAAACCAGGCGCAGTGGCGGTGCAGCATACAGCACCCCCAACAGCAGCACCAGTCCCATCACAACAAAACCCGCCGTCGGCATGCCCCCCTGCTGCATCAGCAGCCCCATCATCACCGCCGCGCCTGTCATGCAGGTCAGCCCCGCGGTCAGGTAAAACTGGCGCGGCAGCAGCTCGCCCCGCACCCGCGCCGGCGTTTCCGCCTCGTCGAAAAAGGCTTTCAAATAATAAATGCTCAATAAGAGCAGTTCAGCTGCCAGCAGGCCCTCCGCGAAGCGCATCCAATCCACCTGGTAACCCTGGTAGTGCGCCACTCCCGCACCCAGAACATAGAAAAGGAAGCCGGTCAACAGATCCCACGGCCGCGCAGCCCGCAAGGCTAACTGGATCAGAGAGGGTCTTTCATCCGCCTGGTTTAATGGTTTTCGATTCATAGCAACTGGTATCCGCCGTCCACGACAATAGTTTGCCCGGTGATATGCGGACTGTCCAACAGGAACAGCACCGCATCCAGCACCGACTGAGGATCGCCCTGCCGCTGCAGCGGCAGGCGCGCCACCAGCCGCTGCCATTCCTCCGGTGTGGTATGCGCATCCGCCAGGATCAGCCCTGGCGCCACCGCGTTCACCCGAATAGCCGGCGCCAGGCGGCGCGCCAGCAAGCGTGTTAATTCCTCCAGCGCGGCCTTGCTCAGTAAATACAGGCCCATCCCGCGCCAGGCTTTCCCCACCGCGGCATCGGTGATATTGATCATTAAACTGCCTTCCGGCATCCGGCGCGCCGCCTCCTGGGCGCACAGCCACGGCGCGCGCAGATTCAGATTCATTGCCGACTCCCAATCCCCCAACCCGGCCTCCATCAGATCCATTCGCGGCATTTCTCCGGCGCAGTTGACCAGCAGGCGCAGGCTTCCTGCTCCGTCCAACCGGGAGAACATCCCCCGCACCGCCTCCGGCTGGCGCAAGTCGGCCGGCAGCAGCAGCGCCTGCCCCCCCAGGGCGCGGATCTCCGCCGCCGTCTGCCCGGCAGCCTCACCCGAATGATGGTAATGCAGCCCGATCAGATAGCCGCGCTTCGCCAGGCCCAGCGCAATCGCCTTTCCCAGGCGGTGCGCGGCGCCAGTCACTAATGCCAGGGGTCGCGTAGTCTCCATCTTACCTTCTAAAGAAATTCGAAAGGAAGAACCATACGTTCTCCGGGCGCTCTGCCAGGCGGCGCATAAAATACGGGTACCAGTGCGTCCCATAGGGGACGTACACCCGCACCCCAAATCCTTCTTTCGCCAGCGCCTCCTGCAAATCGCGGCGCATGCCGTACAACTGTTGGAATTCCACCAGCTCCACCGGCAAACTCAAACGTTTGATCTCTTTTTTCGCGTGCTCAATCCGCTGCGGATCGTGCGTGGCGATCGCTCCCAGCGGGGGGAATTTACCGCTGCGTGCCATCCCGCGGGTTTTGGCTTCCTCCAGCATGCGGGTGGTCAGGCGGTCATAGGATGCACACACATCCGCTTTCTTCTGAAACGCCACTGTTCCCGGCTCTTTGTAAGCTCCTTTGCACAACCGTACCCGTGCGCCTTCACCCGCCAGGCGCTCAATATCCGCCTGGCTGCGGTGGAGGTAGGCCTGGATGACAATGCCTGCATTCTCAAAACCTTCCCTGCGCGCCCAATCCAGCATCCCCAGGGTTTTTTCTGTCACAACGGAATCTTCCATGTCGATGCGGATGAAATTTTCGTACTCCCGCGCCCGCTGCAGAATACGCCGCAAATTTTCCCGGCACAGGCCTTCATCCAACGTCAGCCCGAACTGGCTTAACTTGATCGACACATTGCTGCGCACCCCCGCCGCCTGGATGGCGTCCAACGCATTTAAGATCTCCTCCACCGCCGCGTGCGCTTCCTCCACATTGGTGGTATTCTCTCCCAAGAAATCCAGCGTGGCGTCGATCCCCATCTGGTTCAACTCCTGCACCGCATGGATCGCCCCGGCGATACTCTCCCCCGGCACGAAGCGGCGCGCCGCCCGCCGCGTTACCCCCCAGCGCGTGATCGTCCTCTGCGCCCAACCCGCCTTGGATAAAGAAATAAAGAAAGATCGCAGCATCGCAATGGCTCCATTCCTCTTTATCGAATATCGTTCGCGCGGTTCGAACTCCGCAAGTGTATTCTAACATACTGCGCCTTCGAAATAAAGCCGGCGGATTTCGCAGCCCGGACAATTTCCCGCTTGTCATACGAAATGACTGACAAACACCCATAGGCCGTCTGGATGGGATATGCTATAATTTTTACATGGGCGGGTTTCGGCCTGTCCCAAAAATCCCCTTTTGTTACCCTATTTGGAGGAAGAAGTGAAACGCATTTCTTATCTTAGCATGTTGGGGCTGCTTCTGTTCAGTCTCATCCTCACTGCCTGCGCTGCCCCCACGGCCACGCCCCTACCCGTTACCGAGGCTCCCAAAGTCAAGATCACCGTCGCCACCGATGCTACCTTTCCACCTTTCGAGATCGTTGACGACCAAACCAAAGAGCTGACCGGTTTCGACGTAGAGCTGATGAAAGCTATCGCCGAAAAGGGCGGCTTCGAAGTCGAATTTGTCAATATCGCCTTCGATCCTATGCTGGCCGGCCTGGCCGAATGCCAGTATGACTCCGCCATTGCCGCCATCACCATCACCGACGAACGCAGGGCTGCCATGCTCTTCTCTGACCCCTACATCAACGCCGGCCAGATCGTTGCCGTGCGCAAAGATGAGACCGCCATCACCGGCAAAGCCGATTTAACCGGCAAGACGGTTGGCGTCCAGCTCGGCACCACCGGGGCCATGCAAGCTGAAAAGATCGAAGGCGTCACGGTCAAAACCTACGATGCCTACGACCTGGCGTTCCTCGACCTCCAAAACGGTCAGGTGGATGCGGTCATCGCCGACTATCCCACCGCGTTGAATTTTGTCGGCAAGGCCGGCGACACCCTTAAGGTTACCGGGGAAGTATTCACCGACGAATCCTACGGCATCGCGGTCTGCAAGACCAAACCCGAGATCCTCAAGCTGATCAACGACGGCCTGGCTGCCGTGAAGGCTGATGGAACCGAGGCCAAGCTCGAGCAGAAGTGGCTGGCCGGCCAGTAGATCCGCGCTGATCCGCTTTCCGGGGGCTGTCCCGATATCCGGCTCCTGTCATGCAGGCTGACGCGAAGCTGCTTCTTCTATAGAAGTCCTTCCCCCGCCGCCATTGACAGACCGCATTTCAGGACAGCCCCCATTCTTAATCTTTCAAGCGAGGTGCAATTATGGAACAACCCGCGATCCATCGACCAGGACCCACCGGCCTTGCGCTGGTCTGGGCCAATGTCAAGAAGGCCTTCTTAAAGATCTTCCCTTTCACCCGGTATGATCCCTGGTGGTGGCTGTTATTCCTTGTCATCGGCCTTCTCCTCCTGATGATCTTCACCAGTCCCCACCCCTACATGGACCAGCTTAAGTCCATCACCGGTGGGATTTGGGTCACTGTCTACGTCACTTTTATCTCGTTCTTCCTGGTCTTGATCTTTGGTCTGATCGCTGCGCTTGGACGCCTGTCCCGTCTCAGCTTCGTTCGCGGCATTGCCACCGTGTATGTAGAAACCATCCGCGGCATTCCCCTCCTGGTCCAGCTGATCTTCTGGTACTTTGCTTTCCCATCCGTTGTCCGTGATCTGGGCGACTCCTGGCATATTGCTGCACTCTCTTCATACAAAGCGGAAGCGATCCCTATGGCCATCCTTGGCCTGACCTTCTGCTACAGTGCTTACATGAGTGAAATCTACCGCGCCGGTATCCAATCCATTTCTAAAGGCCAGATGGAAGCCGCGCGTTCTCTGGGCATGACCTACTTCCAGGCCATGCGCCACGTGATCATTCCCCAGGCCATCCGTGTCATTCTTCCCCCTATTGGCAACGAATTCATCTCCCTGCTCAAGGATTCCTCCCTGGTCAGCGTGGTTGCGGTGGCCGATATGACCCGCCAGACCCGTGAGTTCGTCGCTGACAAGTTCATTCCGGTTGAAGGATACACGATGTTGGCCCTGCTCTACCTGGTATTAACCGTCTTCTCCGCCCGCGTTGTGGCCTGGATTGAACGCAAGACCCGCATTGAGAGGTAGGCTATGAGCGAACCCATTATTCAAATCCGCGATATTCACAAACATTTTGGCCATGTGCACGCCTTGCGCGGCGTCAGCCTGGATGTGCAAAAAGGCGAAGTGGTGGTCATCATCGGCCCCTCCGGCTCAGGAAAGTCCACCCTCCTGCGCTGCATCAACCGCCTGGAAGAATTCGATCACGGTTCCATCACTGTCGACGGCATCCCGCTTAACACTGCCGCCAACATCAACGCCGTGCGCACCGAGGTCGGCATGGTCTTCCAGCAGTTCAACCTCTTCCCGCATCAAACCGTGCTGGAGAACATCTGCCTGGCCCAGCGCATCATCCGCAAGCGCAGCAAAGACGAAGCTGCCAAAAACGCCATGTACCTGCTGGAGAAGGTCGGCATCCCCGAAAAAGCTGCCGCCTACCCCGGCCAGCTTTCCGGCGGTCAGCAGCAGCGCGTGGCCATCGCCCGCGCCCTGGCCATGAACCCTAAGATCATGCTCTTCGACGAACCCACCTCGGCCCTCGACCCGGAAATGATCCAGGAAGTGCTGGACGTGATGCTCAACCTGGCGCACGAAGGCATGACCATGGTGGTGGTTTCCCACGAAATGGGCTTCGCCCGCGCCGCTGCCAACCGCGCTATCCTGATGGACGGCGGGCAGATCATTGAGGAAGCTCCGCCAAACATCCTCTTCTCCCACCCCACCCAGGAACGTACCAAGGCGTTTTTAAGCAAAGTGTTGTAAAATAAGGGCATGCGCACTTTCTCATCCTGGCTTCTCCTGGCCGTTTTCCTCTTCACGCTCTTCCTCCCCGTCCCACAAGGAGCGGCGCAGGGCGCCGGGATCAAGACCAATAACCTGGTCATGACCGGCCCTGTGTCCTGCCCATCCAGCGGTTGCGCCGCCGGGCAGCGCCTGAACTTTCGGGCTGAGTTTGATCTTACCCCCCAGCTTGCCTCAGGCCCCAACACCCAGGTCTGCGCCTATGCGCCCAACACCGATTGGGTGTTGGCTGGCTCCTGGCAGCTCAACCCCACCGGACTGGTCAGCGCTGCGGCCTATACCCCCGGCGAAAGCAGCGGGGTGTGCAGCGCCAACCTGCCCTCCGGCTACGCCCTGATCGGCAGCGGCTATGCCACTCTTCCCCTCAGCGCCTTCGCCGACCAGCTCACCTTTGCCCTCCGCATTAATCCTGTTGCGACCTCCACCGGCACCCTGCTGGTGCGCATCTACCAGGCGGCGTCTGATGGCACCACCTGGACGCAAAGCGCCCAACTGGTACGCACTTTGGATGTCTACCCCGCCTCTTCCACGGCTTATGTCGGCAACGATAGCGCCGCCTGTGAAGGCTATGCGCCTTGCTATGTCAACAGCGGCGACGACCTGGCAGACGGCCTCGGCACCGGGCTTAAAGACGCCATCGACGCTCAATCGGCTCCGGCGGTCATCACCATCCTGGGCAATTACACCATCAAATCCAATACCGTGTTGCTCGACAAGGCCCACACCCTGCAAGGGGTGAATAATGCCAGCCTGACCTACGCCGGCAGCCTTTGCAGCCAACCCATGTTGCGCATCACCGCTGGCGCCACAGTGCAGAATCTTGCCGTCAACGGTGGCACCTGCGCCGCCGCCCGCCGCGACCTGCTCTCCCTGGAAAGCAGCGCCCCGATCAGCATCCTCTCCAACGACCTCACTTTTGGCAAAGACGCCATCTCGGTTGGCGCCGCTCACAACGGCAGCGTCCTGGTGCGCTTCAACTACATTGGCAGCAATACCGGTTACGGCATCAACTGGAAAAATGCCGCCAGCAGCGGCACGCTCTTTGCCGTAGGCAATAATATCTTCGGCAACCGCAGCGGCTTCCAGGTGGAATGCAATAACCGCGGCCAGGTCGATCATAATTTCTGGGGTTCCGGGATTCTCCCTTCCAGTGCCGTGTCCAACTGCTCCGTTTCCAATGGCAGGCGCTTGGGAGCTGCCATCCAACTTAACGACTCTGCCCCCGGCGTCAATGCGCAACGCATCACCGTAACCGATGCCAAGACCGGCTATTTCAACCAGGCCATCTCCTTCCGCCACGACCCCGACTCGCCCAATTTCGACCTGTACGTGGTTAACCACGGCGCGGGCAGCACCAGCAATATTCCTTTCCTGGGCTCCGGCGCCAACGCCCTGACCGCCTGCTCCTCCTTCTGGGATGTTTTCCTGGCGGACGGCGCAGCGGCACCCGCCACGTTAACCATCTCGCTCAAGTACGATCTCAACACCGCCTGCCTCAACCAGGTGGAGAGCGCCGCTTATTGCGCCCAGTCCGACCCGGCCCTTTTCCCCCTCATGTGGTATGACCCTTCCGCCAATATCACCGCTGGATGGGATAACACCGGCGCGCCTCCCCAGGGCAGCGGCGCAGGCGGGGTCAGTGGACAAACTACCACCTGCCTGGTGGATTCGGACGAGATCGAACTTGCCCTGGATTCCAGCGGTCGCCCCAACCTTGCCAACGATCTCAGCTTCACGCCCCTGGTAGTCGGCCTGCCCTATTCCTCCGTGAATATCACCCAGTTCACTGCTGCCGTCGTCGGACAGGCCACCCAGATCGATTGGCAAACCTCCAGCGAGAACAATATCGGCGGCTTCTATGTGGTGCGCAGCCTGAACAATCCCGCCGGTCCTTATGCCCGCACCAGCACCTACATTGCCGCCAAAGGCTCCTCCACCATCGGAGCAATTTACAACTACCAGGATACAAATCTGGCCCTCGGTTCCACTTACTACTACAAACTTGAAGTTCTGGATAGCGGCGCGCAAACCGTCGAGTTCATCGGCCCGGCCACGGCTACCCTGGCCACCGCCACCCCCACCATCACCCCCACCCCCTCGCGCACCCTCACCCCCACCATCACTTCCACCCTTTCCGCCACCTACACCTTCACCCCTTCGCGCACAGCCACCCTCTTGCCTACGCGCACGCGGACATTTGTACCCGTTCGCACCAACACGCGCACCCTCGTGCCGTCGTTCACCCCCACGGCCACTTATCTGTTCCGCACCTCCACCAACACGCCCACCCGTCCGGCGAACCTGGGCACTGCCACCCTCACCCCCACTCGCGGCACCCCCGGCACCTCCACGCCTACGTTGGCGGGTTATCCGGTCACCGGTACGCCCCAAACTACCGACAGCGGCTATCCTGTTCAGTTCACCCCCACAGCAGCCACCTTGGCCGTCACCACCACCCCGGAATTCACTGCCACCCTCACCCCCGCCTCTCTGACCGTCACCGCCCAGGTGCGCGCCCAAACCCTCACCGCCCTGGCGCCCACCGCCACCTCCCCGGCCATCCCCGCGCCCGATTCCGGCGGCTCCACCAGCCTGGTCGTGCTGATCCTGCTCATCCTGGCCGCCCTGGCGGTTGGCGGCGGCCTGGCCTGGCGCTACCTGCGCCGTAACGCCCCTCCGCCTCCGCCCCCGTCCGACGAGGACGAAGAAGACCAGGTAAGCTGAGCCGCCTCCATTCGGAGATTCTCACCACCAGGGGGCGTCCTGGTCTGCTGCTGCGCCTGGTGGAAAAAATCGAAAATTTTGACTTTTTACTCAATTTGTGCTATTCTTTGCCCAACTTTGAAGTTATTGGGAAGGGTTTATGCAGCGCGAACGTGTCTCAGAAAATGTTTTTTGGTTCCAAAGCGAGGTCTATGCTCAGGTTACAGCCGGTGTGATCACCGGCCCCCAGTGGGCTGTGGTGATCGATACCCTCGCCATCCCCGATGAAACCATTGCAATGCGCAATTTCATAGAAGATGAATTAAATGTGCAGGTGCGTTATGTCATCAACACGCACAACCACGCCGACCACTCGTGGGGCAACTGCCTCTTTCCCGGCGCCACCATCCTAGCCCATTCTTTATGCCGCCAGATGATGCAGGAACGCGGACAGGCCGCCATCGATGCCGCCAAGCGCCAGAACCCCATCTTCCGCAATGTCAAGCTCACCTTGCCCCACCTCACCTTCGATACCGGCGAGATCTCCCTGCGGGTCGGCAAAAAGACCCTCGTCCTTTTCCCCACCCCCGGCCACAGCCGCGACGGCATTTCTGTCCTGGTGGAAGAAGACCGCGTCCTCTTTGCCGGAGACGCCTTCCTGCCCCTCCCCTATGTAGTGGACGGCGATCTGGAAGTGCTGGGCGAGACGATCAAACGCATTGGAAAAATGGGCCTGGAGAACATTGTCCAGGGCCACGGCGACATTATCCTGCGCGGAGAGATCGACGAGTCGGTCAAGGAAAACCTGGCCTATCTCTCCAACCTGCGCAAGGCGGTACGCACTGCAGCCAGGCGCCGCAATCCGCAGGATGCTGTGGCGATGATCGATGTCGAATCCTGCGGCAAGAGCCGCGTCTACCTGGGCGGACTGGCCGAAGAACTCCACCGCCGCAACGTCCGCTCGTTGTACAAGCAGATAGCCAGCGAGCTGGGGGACGTTCCCCATTCGCAGCCCTCTGAAGGCGAGGAACCCGATCTATAAATCAAAATCCCGGCCAGGCCGGGATTTTCTTTATTGCTTTGCTTCCTTCTTCTTCTGCAGGTAAGCCCGCAAGCCTACTGCACGCTCGGTGCCTGCTTTCAAGCGTTTAATATTTGGTTGCAGCGCATATAACACCAATCCAAAGATACCCAGCCCGTAGATCACATACTGCCAGGGGTCCAGGCCCATCGCCACCCGGATGGTGAACAACATCATCGAGAGGAATGCGGCTCCCAGGCTGGTGACCGAGGCATAGCCCACCACCAGGTAGACAAACGCGCCAACCGGCAGGATGATCCAAAAGCTCGGCAGCCATAAGGCCATCGCCGTGCCCAGCGTGGCCGCTCCGCCTGCTCCCCCGCGGAGTCGCCACTTGCCATTTTCGTCCCGCTCGGCCATAAAGACCGAATGGATCGTCCCCAGCATGGCGCCGATGGCTGCCGCGGCCAATGCCCAGGCATTTCCCGGCGCCAGCCAGCCCGCGATCCAGCCGCAGGCATAAGTCTTTAACACATCCAGAACCGCCGTGACCGCCCCGGCAACCCAACCCGCCGCGCGCATCACATTCGTACCACCCGTCCGGCCGCTGCCGATCTTGCGCACATCTTTGCCGGTCCAGATGTATCCCACCAGCAACCCAAACGGGATCGAACCGGCCAGGTAGGCCAGCAGTGCGCTTCCAAGAATTGCCAATAATTCCATGCCCTCTCTCCTCTTTGCTGCGGGAGTTTATCCTGTGCATGGATAATAACACCCATGCGCCGTCTGCGTTGCGTCTAGAGAAAAAACAGAACCCGATTTTAACATAGAATCACCCCGCCGCGTCAATATTCTGCGCCGCAATGGGGATTCTTCTCGCTCAGACCGGGAAGGATCCCCACCCGCGCGACACCATTACCGTAAAATGACCGGGAGCTCCACGTGATACCAGGTGACCCCGCCCGCCAGGAACCCCCCGCGCAGATCGTAGTCTCCGCCGCTCATCCACCCTCCGGCTTCCGCTTGCCCGAGCGAACTCCCCAGGCTGTAGCCTCCTCCACCGCTGAAGAACACCCCGCCGTTATCCAGAGTATTCCAGTGCAGATCATAGCCGGGCGCGCTTTGGGCTGCCGCGCCGGCAACAAGGACCATCAGAAACGCCAATCCGATCCACAGGCCCCAAAACCTGCGCTTCACGGCTCCACCTCCTCCCCGGCAGCGGCCTGAAATTCTTCGCCGGGCGCCCTTTGTATATCGTTGGACGAGACGGATTCCAGCCGTTTATCTTCATACCCCAGGCGTTTCGCCACAATGCGGTAATCGAAATCCACATTGCAGGACGCCCCGCCTATCGCCCGGACGGTAAATCCAGCAGAGGTCTTTTCAGAGAGATACAGGCTGCAATCGCCCAGGGGGGTGAGGAAAACATGATAATCCACGTTCAGATTGACCATTTGAGCATAGAGCGGATCCAGGATCACGGTTGCCTCCCCGCCTTCCAGTCTGGCGCTGCCAAAATCTTCAAACCACACCTCGGTGCTCTCTAGATCATACATTTCTCGTATCTCGCCTACTTTGTCCGCCACTAACAGCGTTTTTGAACCATAATAGTAGACATTGCCGGCTTCATCCACCCTGAAGACCAATTCGTCCAGGCCGTTCCAGATCGTGAAGTTTGAATTCGAGGTATCATTATCATTATCCAGGTCCACCCAAACATGGTTGTAACTGAACAGGTTGAGGATCCCATCCTGGGCTGCCGTACCTGCATAGATCGATCCGGTAGTACCGGTTCCGCCCGGGATCGACAATCCTAACACCAGGTCTTTCCCGCCGTAAGCATCCGCATACAGCCCAACCGCATTTTGATCTTCGGTGTAATTGGTATTGGTGATATAAGCCCCATATCCGCCGGGAGAGTTCGTTTCCGCGCGCACGGCCACTGTTGAACCGCTGGTTGCGCTGGCGTAACCATACACCCCTCTTCCCGACGTAGAATCGGTCTGTCCGTACACGCCGTAATTAGAGCCGGAACCCGCCGAAGCATACCCATATACCCCCCTGCCCGTGGTGGAATCGCTCTGGCCATACACGCCGTAATTGGTACCGCTGGTAGAAGTGCCGTAACCCAACACCCCCCGTCCATCCGTGGAGCTGCTTTCCCCGCGCACCCCATAATTGATCCCGCTAGACGCGGTGACTGAGCCAAACACTCCCCGGCCTGTGGTGGAATTGCTCTGCCCGTACACCCCGTAATTGATCCCGCTGGTGCTGTACCCAAGCCCAAAAACCCCTCTTCCGGCCGAGGAGTTGGTATGGCCGTACACCCCATAGATATCCCCGCTGGTGCCGCTGGCATAGCCTTCCACGCCGCTATAGCTCCCGGTGGTGGTTGTTGTTTTGCCAAACACCCCCACCGCGCCCAGCCCGCTGATCCCATAACCGTTGGATGAACTGCTCGTCCCGTACACGCCAACCGCGCTGCCGGTAGCCGCAACGTTTTCGCCGGTCACCCCTTTTCCGCCCGAGGCAGCGCTTTTGCCATACAGACCACTGCCGGTTCCGGACAGAGCTTCGCCTAAGATGGCCGAGTAGGTGGTCGAAGCTGTCGTTGCATAGATCGCGCCTCCCGTCCCCAGGTTCTGGAGGGTCAAAATATTTGTACCGGCCAGAGTTCCAATGATAGAGGCCCCCGGCGCCAATCCAAGCGCGTAAGGCGCTGCCCGCAACGGTTGGCGCGGCGTTAGATACGTATAAGCCCCGCTTGAGCTGCCTGGCCGCACCCCGATTTCCAAATAAAGCTGCTGACCATCAAACACATTTCCAAAATCCAGCTCCACCGTGAACAATCCGTCCGTCACCTGCACGTTATCCTTGGCGATAGGCGTGATGATCTTGGGATCATTTTGAAGGTCATCCTCCGCTTTCGAAGCCGCGTAATACAACATGAATTCAAAGTCATAAGCCCCGTTGGCCGGACTTTCCCCATCCCTCAAGTATCCCTGGTAGGTGAAGGTGCTGCCCGAATAAGCCTTAACCTCTTGATGCAACGACTGACCTGAAACCACCTGGCTGGTGGTGCAAATTAAAAGAAATACAAGCCCCACCGCTGCCGCAACAAAGCGCTGTTGTTTCATATCAACCTCCTTATTCAATTGAATCAAAACAGGGACCGGCGTACCTATTCAAATATACAATAATCCACCCGACAATTCAATACATCCAGAACACATCCAGCTTCCACGCCCCCTTCTCGTCCGGCGCGGCGATGATCATTGCCGCTTCCGGGTAAAGAAATTCAGCCCGGTCGGTCTCCGACGGGCGCCGCGGACCGGAAGGATGGGAATGATAGATCGCCGCCAACTCCAATTTTTCCTCATCCTCAATGCGCTGCAATCCGCGCACCAACGCCCGCGGCTCCATCTCAAAGCGCGTTGAACTGTGCAGGCAGTTCTCCACCGGCAGCACCAATTCTGCTCGCCCATTCCGCCCGCCCACCAGGCCGCAGGCCTCTTCCGGAGCGCAGCGGGCTGCCTCCGCCAGGATCATGCGCCGCAGCGCCGGGGAGATGACCAGTTTCCGCGCCTTCACATCAGCAGGATTGCCAGCAACCAAAAAGCCGCCAGCATCAACAGCGGCTCTACCCACAACGTACGCCATTCGTGCCCGTCTTCTACCGCCCAGGCCAGGCTGGTCAGCGCGTAGGCCGGTCCCAGCAGCATTAACCCGAAACTCAGCGGAGAAATATCCAGGTAATGCAGCCCAAGGCCCACCTGCACCACCACCCAGGCAATTCCCCCGGCCCAGGCCCAACACCAGCGCCCGTTCAAACGCAGGTTCAACACCCGCGCCGAGACCAGACCGGCTGCCAATCCCAGCGCCGGGACCAGCAGGTACAGACGCGCCCCCAGCGTGCTCAGGCCGATCGCCAGCACCAGGAACAGCGCAAAGGAAACGCCGATCAATGTCATCATCGCCAGCGCATAACGCAGGTCGTTATAGTCCACCGAAATATATTCCGCCACAAAGACGATCCCCAGCAGCAGCCCGCCCAGGGCGAACACCACCCACCATTCCCCGCCCACCTGCGGCGTGTTCAAGGGGATGCCGATCCCCCAGGCAGTCAGGGCCGGGATCAACCCATGCCGCCACAACGGCCCCTGGTTGGCTGGCAAGCGCGGGTGTCCGCTGAGCAACCAGACCATGCCCACGGCCGCCATCCCCGCCGCCAGCAGCGAAGCTGCCGCGGCAAAGCTGATCTGGATTGGGAAGACGATCCCCGGCAGGCGCACCTCGGTCGTCTGGGAAGCCCCGCGCAGGAAAGGCGTCAGCGCATAGGCCAGCAGGATGGCCGACAAAACCACGCTCAGCCGGTTGATCTCCGGCAGCGCGGAACCTTCCGGATTCCTGACCTGGGGTGCATTCATGCCCCTAGTATACCTTAAAACCCTCCCGGTAAAGATTAACCCGCGGGTCGCCGCTGCGAACCTGTGGTAAAATTCAAAACTGAATGTCAGATAATATGATTAGACCACCTTCTCTATCGATTTCTGCCCCCTTGCCGCGGCTGATCTCCAGCCTTACGGCTGGTTTTAGCCTGGTGACAAACCACATTGGCATCATCCTCTTCCCCCTGGCGATCGACCTGCTGCTCTGGTTTGGTCCGCGCCTGCGGTTGAATAACCTTCTCCGGCCGCTGGCAGACAACTGGCTGGCAGAGTTCACCCAATCCAATGCGGCAAACCTGGGCCAGTCCATCAGCGTGGCGCAGCAGAACATCCATATCCTGCTGGAACAGACCAACCTGCTCAGCCTGCTCAGCGGCTTCCCGGTTGGCGTCCCCAGCCTGGTCGCCGGATCCGGCTTTATGGATACTCCCATCGGCCAACCGCTGATCCTGGAAGCCGCCACCCCTGCCACGGCGATCATCTTCGCCGTGTTGATCCTGTTGGTCGGGATTATTCTTGGCTCCTTGTTCTTCAACACGCTTTCCCGCCTGAGCGCCAAAGATCCTCAGCCTTTTTCCCTCCCGGTCGTTCTGCACCAGACTGTCCATGCCATCACCCTCTTTGGTATACTCTTCGCTGCGGTCATCCTGCTGGCCGTACCGCTTATTTTCATGGCCTCCATCTTTGTCATGATCGCGCCCGCCGCCGCCCAATTCTCGCTCACCCTGGCATTTTTTGTGGCTTTTTGGTTTGCCCTGCCCTTCTATTTCTGCGCTCAGGGCATTTTTGTCTTTGGGCAAACTGCGGTAAACTCGCTTGTCACCAGCCGCAAACTGGTGCGCATGTTCCTGCCCGGCGTCAGCCTTTTCATCCTGGTCACGGCGCTCCTCACCTACGGGTTGAACCTGCTCTGGCTCTCCGCCCCGGCCTCATCCTGGATGTCCCTGATAGGGATCATCGGCCACGCCTTCATCAGCTCCGGCATCATGGCTGCCACCTTCATTTATTATCGCGTTGGGATCCATTGGCTGCAAGAATATATGCAGAAGATCTCCAGCCTGCAATCCCGTCCTGTTCCTCCTATTCCTTAATCAACGATCCAGAGGTTTTCCTTGACCACTCCCCCCAGTTCATACGCTGCTAAAGATATCCAGGTTCTCGAAGGGCTGGAAGCCGTTCGCCGCCGCCCCGGCATGTATGTCGGCGGCACCGACCTGAAAGCCCTCCACCATCTCGTCTATGAAGTGGTGGATAATTCGATCGACGAAGCCCTGGCCGGCGCCTGCACCCGCATCACCATCACCATCCACCCCGACAGCAGTGTCTCGGTTGAGGACAACGGGCGCGGCATCCCGGTGGATATCCATCCCGAAAAGAAAAAATCCGCCCTGGAAGTGGTCATGACCATCCTCCACGCCGGCGGCAAGTTCGGCGGCGGCGGCTATAAGGTCTCCGGCGGTTTGCACGGCGTGGGTGTCTCGGCCGTCAATGCCCTCTCCGAATGGTGCGAGGTGGAAGTCCGCCGCGACGGACACGTCTATTTCCAGCGCTACGAACGCGGCGTGCCCCAGGACCAGGTCAAGGCCATCGGTAAATGCGATCCCAAGATCACCGGCACCCGCACCACCTTCCGCTTTGACCCAGAGATCTTCAAAGGCGACCTGGATTTCCGCTTCGATACCCTCGCCCAGCGCTTACGCGAGATGGCCTTTGTCACCCGCAAGGTGCAGATCCGCCTGGTGGACGAGCACAATCAGCGCACCATGACCTTCTACTTCGAAGGCGGCATCACCTCCTTTGTGCGCTTCCTCAACCGCAACCGCGAATTCTTGCACCCTGTTTTCAGCGTGGAAAAAGAGGTTGAGGGGATCGGCATCGAAGTCGCCATCCAATACACCGATGCCTATGCCGAATCGGTCTATTCCTTTGCCAATACCATCAACACGATCGACGGCGGCACGCACATGACCGGCCTGCGCACCGCCACCACGCGTGTGATCAATGATTACGCCCGCCGCACCAATCTGCTCAAAGAGGCCGACCCCAATTTCAACGGCGACGATACCCGCGAGGGCATGACCGCCATCGTCAGCATCAAACACCCCGATCCGCAGTTTGAAAGCCAGACCAAGGTCAAGCTGATGAACCCCGAGGTGCAAACTTACGTCACCCAGGTAGTTAATGAAGGGTTTGCCGCTTTCTTAGAGGAAAATCCCCAGGCAGCCAAGGCCATCATCTCCAAGTGCCTCACCTCTGCCCGCGCGCGCGATGCCGCCCGCAAGGCCCGCGACCTGGTCATCCGTAAATCCGCCCTGGAGAGCCTGACCTTGCCCGGCAAGCTGGCCGATTGCTCCGAGCGTGATTCCTCCAAGACCGAAATGTACATCGTCGAGGGCGATAGCGCCGGTGGTTCGGCCAAACAGGGCCGTGACCGCCACTTCCAGGCCATCCTGCCCCTGCGCGGCAAGATCCTCAACACCGAGCGCGCCCGCCTGGACAAGATCCTCGGCAACAACGAGGTCAAGGCGCTCATTTCCGCCCTCGGCACCAGCATCGGCGATACCTTCGATATCAGCGGCCTGCGCTATGGCAAGGTCATCATTATGACCGATGCCGATGTGGACGGCAGCCACATCCGCACCCTGCTGCTGACCTTCTTCTTCCGCTACATGCAGCAATTGATCGAGGATGGGCACCTTTACATCGCCCAGCCGCCGCTCTTCCGCGTGGCTTACAAGAACACTGTCCGCTACGCCTATACCGATTCCGACCTGGAGCGCCTGCTCAAGGAAATGGGCATCACCAGCGACAAAGCCAGCATATCCCGCTACAAGGGGTTGGGTGAAATGAACCCGCAGCAGCTCTGGGAGACCACCATGAATCCCGAGAACCGCACCCTCCTGCTGGTCACCGTCGAAGATGCCGCCGTGGCCGACCGCACCTTCGACATGCTGATGGGCGAGGCGGTGCCCCCGCGCACCAAATTCATCCAGACCCACGCCCGCGACGTGCGCAACCTCGACATTTAGCTCCCCTTCCCGAAGAGAAGGGGCCGGGGGTCAGGCCAGGATCATCACCTCATTTGGCAGCAGCGGCAGCAGGCCGTCTGCCATCTCCGGCAGCTCCGTGCGGTGGCTGGATAGCAGCAGCTTCCACGGCCGCTCGCGCAGCGTGCGCCCCAGCACCAGGCGCGTGCGCCGCCGGCCGAAATTGAGCGCCACCAACACCGACTGCTCGCCGTCTGTGCGCAGGTAGGCCAGCACCCGCTGCGGGTCAAAGCTCACCGGCTGGAATAATCCCCGCCGCAGAGCCGGGGTCGCCTTGCGCAGCGCGATCAGCTTGCGGTAAAAGTTCAACAAGGAATTCGGATCTTCCATCTGGCGCGCCACATTGCGTTCGGCGCTGTTGGGGTGCATCTTCAACCAGGGCATGCCGCTACTAAAGCCGTAATTGGGCCCCTCGCCCCACTGCATCGGAGCCCGGCAGCCGTCGCGCCCCTTGTGAAAAGGCCAGTAATGCCGCCCGACTGGGTCCTGGATCTCGTTGCGTGCCACCGGCACATCCCGCATGCCGATCTCCTCGCCGTAGTAAAGAAAGGGCGTCCCGCGCAGGGTCAGCAGCATGGCCGCCGCCACCTTCAGCCGCCCGTCATGTTCACCTACCCCATAGCGGGTGGCGGAACGCGGCTGGTCGTGGTTGTTCAGCACATAATTCGGCCAGGCGCCGGGCGGCAGCACGGCCTCCCAACCCTGAACTGCTTGCAGGAAGCGCTGCGGCTGCCAGGGGCTGTTCAGCAGGGTGAAATCAAACGCGGCATGCAGCAGGTCGTCTCCGACGTAGCTGGCTGCCCGCTCCGAACCGCCCAGGAAGGTTTCTCCCACGGCAAAACGCCCGGGCTGCTCGTCCAGGACGCCGCGGATCTCGCGCAGCAGCGGCAGCATCTCCGGCTGGTCGATATCGTGCACATGCCGCTGCCAGTCGAAGGGCCGGATGCCCCATTTGGGCGGATTGCTGCGCAGTTGCTCATCCTTGAAGTAAGCGTTGAAGACATCCAGGCGGAAGCCGTCCACGCCGCGCCCCAGCCAGAAGCGGAATACATCCAGCATCGCCTGGCGCACCTTTGGATTACGCCAGTTCACATCCGGCTGCTCCTTGCAGAACATGTGGAAATAATACTCGCCTGTTTGCGCATCCAATTCCCAACCCCCGCCGCCAAAGATCGACTGCCAGTTGTTGGGTTTTCCTCCGCCGGGTTGGGCCGGGCGCCACAAATAATAGTCGCGGTAGGGATTATCGCGCGATTGGCGCGACTGCTGGAACCAGGCGTGTTGATCGGAAGTGTGGTTCAGCACCAGGTCCATCACGATATGAAGGTCGCGCTTCTTCGCCTCGCGCACCAGCCGGTCAAAATCTTCCATCGTGCCGAATTTCGGATCGATCGCCGTATAATCCGCCACATCATAGCCAAAATCCACATCCGGGGAAGGATAGATCGGCGAAAGCCACAGCCCATCCACGCCCAGGTCGGCCAGGTAGTCCAACCTGCCTGTGATCCCGTTCAGGTCGCCGATGCCGTCGCCGTTGCTGTCCGCGAACGAACGCGGATAGATCTGGTAAATGATCCCGTCGCGCCACCACAAATAATCGTCTGTCATATCTACCTCTTGATCTGTGTGATTGGGCTAGATTATATCATTATTGACTTTCCGTGTAGTTGTATATACAATAGATTCTAGAGCCGTTGTTCCATCCCATATCGAATTCAAACGAAGATCGAACCAATTCTCTCTTCCGGGCAACCTTCCGGTTCCACAAAGGAGAATACTTTATGAAAAGACCTTTGGCCATCATTGCAACGGTGGTCTTTTTAATCTGCTATTTCCTGCCATTCTTTACCTATCAAGGCACCACGATCAGTTTGTGGACTATCCTGACCACCGCCCTCCAATACGGCAAATTTGCCGTTGATATTCTGCTCTTTGACCTGGCTTTCATCGCCGCAATACTGGGATTGATCATGGTCATCCTCAATAAAGGCACAAAGACCCGCGCCGTGATGGGTGCCGGGATTATGGGATTGATCGGCTGCGCTCTGGAATTGTTCCTCGGCGGCGCCCAGGAATCCCTCCAATCGTTGGGAATGTCCGTGCTGGAGATCCTCGGCATTGCCTTCTGGCTGCTGGTGATAGCTTCCATTGCCATGATCGTCAGCCATCTGCTCAAAGAGCCGGAATCTGCGCCTCCAGTACCACCAATCGCTCCGCCGCCGCAAATCTAACCCAATTATTCTCCCCCTTTGCACAGGAAGGGGGACGAGATATCCCTCCGACTTTCTAAAAATATGTCTGATGATAATCCCGCTTTGAGTAGGGATTTTGATTGACTTTTCCAAATGGAATTTGTACAATGAAATTACTTCCCTCATTCCCAAGGAGATAATCATGAAAAAGACTCTCGCGCTTATTGCCACGATTGTGTTCTTGATCAGTTACTTCCTGCCCTTCATGGGCTATCTGGGCGTAACCATCAACCTGTTCACCATTCTCACCACCTCCATCCAATACGGTGTCTTTGCCCTGGATATCATTGCCTTCTCCCTGGCCTTCATCCTGGCAGTCATTGGCCTGATCATGGTCCTGGCGGGAAAGGGCACCGGCACGGTCTTCACTGCCGGCTTGTTTGGCCTGATCGGCTGCGTTCTGGAATTCATCACCGGGCAATCGCAAATGTCGCAGGTTTCGGTGGACATATCGGTCATGTCGCTCTTCAGCATCGGCTTCTGGCTGCTGCTGGCCGCCAGTATCGTCATGATGATCAGCCACTTCATGAAGGCGCCCCAGCCCCAATACCCGCCCTATCCCCCTTATCCTCCTCAGCAGTACCCTCCCCAGTACCCTCCTCAATATCCGCCCCAGAATCCCCCCCAGCAGTATCCGCCCCAGAATCCCCCTCAGCAGCCCTAAAGACTGGTAGATTTACCACTTCCTCTCACCCTGCGGATTCCTATGTCCGCAGGGTTTCTTGTTCTTTCATTTAAAAGCAAGTACCATTCACGTCTGATGCGGATCCAACCTTGCAGCACCTGCAACAAAATGATTTTTTGGTAGGGGCAGGACGCCATGTTGGATCCCAAGGAAATGCTTTAACGAAGTCCCGATTTCAATAGAAGAAAGCGCGGAAATATATTGCTGTGGTTTGGTTGACACGACCCTCAAATTTCTGTACAATAGTTGTGGGGTAGGTCCCTCTCAATTCTGACAAGCACAATTCAATACTCATTTCTTTCGTTTCCAAATCCCAATAGGAGAAATTAAAATGAAAAAGATTTTAGCGATCGTTGCTGCCGTGGTGTTTATCTTTGCCTTCTTTGTACTTCCCTACATCACCCTGCTTGATATGACCCTTTTTAGCTCGATCATGTTGGTCCTGCAGGCCGGCGGCGGCAGCGGTATTCTGGGGATCATCCTGTATGCCGTAGCCCTCATCCTGGCTGTGGTCGGTCTGGTGATGATCTTCATGAACAAAGCGAACAAATACAAATTCATCCTCTACGCCGGTATTCTGGCTGCCGTAGCGGCTGCTTTTGACCTGATCACCAGCGGCTCGGCCTCCTCTTACCTCGGCATTGGCTACTGGGTCATCCTCATCTCCGCCATCGGCATGATTGTCGCCGGTGTTCTCAAAGAATAATCGGCTTTCCTTTCCTACCCCCCTTCAAAAAAAGAGACCGGCGAAATGGCCGGCCTCTTTTATTATTCATTCGTCTTATTGCCGGGCTGCCAGCTCGATGATCTTCAATACCACGCTAGTTGCCTTTTCCATCGCCTCCTCAGAGACGAACTCGAACCTTCCATGCGAAAGATACCCGCCGGTAAAGATGTTGGGGGTGGGCAGACCCATGTAGGAGAAGGTCGCGCCGTCCGTCCCGCCCCGCACCGGCGCATAGATCGGGGTGATCCCCAGCTCGTGCATCGCCTTCTCGGCCAGGTCGAGAATATACTTGCGTTCCGGAATGATCCGCTCGCGCATATTGTAATATTGGTCGCGCACCACAGTGGTCACCGTGCCAGTCCCGTATTTCTCGTTCAACTCATTGGTGATCTGCAAGATCAACGCTTTGCGCGCCTCAAACTTTTCCCGGTCGTGTTCGCGGATGATCATCACCAACGTGGCCTCCTCCACCGTCCCGCTGAAGCGCGTCGGGTGGAAGAACCCCTCATATTTCTCGGTATTGTTCGGCCGTTCGTTCTCCGGGAGGAGGTTAAACAAATCCATTGCCACCAGCAGGGCATTGATCATCTTGCCCTTGGCTGCGCCGGGGTGAACACTGCGCCCCTGGATGGTTATGCGCGCCTCAGCCGCGTTGAAATTCTCAAATTGCAGCTGCCCCACCTCTTCGCCGTCCAGGGTGTAAGCAAAGTCGGCGCCAAAGCGTTTGACATCGAAATACTTCGGCCCGTTGCCGATCTCTTCATCCGGGGTAAAGCCCACCTTGATCGTTCCATGCGGGATCTCCGGATGGCGGGCCAGCACTTCCATCGCCGCCATGATCGCCGCCACGCCCGCTTTATCATCCGCGCCCAGCAGGGTCAGGCCATTGGTGGTGATCACCTTCTGCCCCTTATATTTGAGCAATTCCGGGAACTGGGAGGGCGAAAGGACGATCTTTTTCTCGCGGTTCAAGATCAGATCGCTCCCGTCGTAATTGGGGAAGATCTGCGGCTTGACATCCTTGCCGGAAGCATCTGGGCTGGTGTCCATGTGCGCCACAAAACCGATCACCGGAGCATCTTTCACAATGTTCGAGGGCAGCGTCGCCATCACGTAACACTTATCGGTCAGGATCACATCTTTCAATCCCAGCTCTTCCAACTCTTTTACCAATAAGCGCGCCAGATCGAACTGCTTCTCAGTGCTGGGGGTATGTTCCAGGTTGTCATAATCGGCCTGGGTGTCGATCTTGATGTAGCGCAAAAATCGTTCTAAAACACTCGACATACTTTGCTCCTCGCTAATAGAGTTATCCTTCCTCTTTTCAGAAGATAAGTATATCGTATTTCATTAATAAATCCAATGAATAAAATAATGCTTCTTGCGTGTATTTTGTTAATAGATGCTAATATTCCATTCCCGAGCGACCATATTTCCCATTTTAATTGACAAGAACGCCTTCTTCCTTTAGAATTGCATGGTTGCATCAAAGCTGTCCAACTCATTAATTCCGGGTGGGCTGGCTGGATTTTCACGCCCCCTCCACCCCAAAAATAAGTAAGAAAAGAAGGGTCATGTTCATGAAAGAGTATACCTCCGCGTTCATTCGCAACATCGCCATTGCCTCGCACCTCAGCTCCGGCAAGACCATGCTGACCGAGGCTTTCCTGCACGCTTCGGGAGCCACCACACGCCTGGGCAAGATCGAAGAAGGCACCACGGCCTCGGATTACGACGAGGAAGAAACTCGCCGTAAGATATCGATCTACACCAGCGTTGTCCCGGTCGAGTACAAGGATATCAAGATCAATTTCCTCGACACCCCCGGCTTTACCGACTTCGTCGGCGAAGTGATCTCGGCTCTGCGGGTTGCCGATGGCGCCTTGATCCTGGTCGATTCCGTCTCCGGCATCGAAGTGGGCACTGAGATCGCCCTGCGCCACTGCGACGAATTCCAACTGCCCCGGTTCATTATTATCAATAAGATGGAACGCGAAAACGCCAACTACCAGAAGGCCTTTGCCTCCGTTCAGGAATTCTCCGACACCCGCCTGCTGCCGATCCAGCTCCCCTGGGGCGAAAAATCCGACTTCAAGGGCGTCATTGACCTGCTGACCATGAAAGCCTACAAGGGCGACGGGAAAACGGTCGTGGATATCCCCGCCGAATACAAAGATGCCGCCCAGACCGCCTACACCACCCTCATGGAAGCCGCCGCGGAAAGCGACGAAGGCCTGATGGAGAAATACTTTGAGAACGGTTCGCTGACCAGCGAAGAGATCAAACGAGGCCTGCGCACCATCTTCCTGAACCGCTCCTACATCCCTGTCTTTGTGGCCGCCGGCGCTTCCGAGATCGGCATCCTGCCCCTGCTGGATGCGATCATTACCCTCATGCCCGCCCCCGGCGAAGGCGTGAAGGTGGTTGCCGAAGGGAAAGAAGGCCCCGAGGAACTGCCCTGCTCCGACAGCGGCCCCCTGGCGGCTTATGTTTGGAAGACCACAGCCGATCCCTTCGTCGGTAAGCAGACCTACTTCCGCGTTTATTCCGGCATGCTCAACTCCGACTCGCGCGTCTGGAACCAGACTAAGAACGTGGAAGAGCGCCTAGGTCAGTTATATGTGATCCGCGGCAAAGAGACCCTGCCGGTTAAAGTTGGCCACGCCGGCGACTTGGTCATGGTCCCCAAGCTGGCTGAGACCACCACCACCAACACCATGTGCGACCGCGCCCACCCGCTGACCCTGCCGGTGCCGGCTTACCCGAACGCCCTCTACCAGGTGGCTGTCTCGCCCAAGACCCAGGCCGACTCCACCAAGATCAGCCCCACCCTCACCCGCCTGTGCGAAGAGGACAAGACCCTCTCCTGGCACATGGAACCCTCCACCAACCAGACCATTCTGCAGGGAATGGGCGACCAACACATCGACGTCGCCATCCGCCGCGCCACCACCAAATTCCAGGTGGGTCTGAATGTGGAAGAGCCCAAGGTTCCCTATCAGGAAGCCATCACCAAAAAAGGCTCGGCTATGTACCGCCACAAGAAACAGACCGGCGGCGCCGGGCAGTTTGGTGAGGTTCACCTGCGCGTGGAAGGCAGCACCGAGAAAGACTTTGAACTGGTTTGGGACGTCTTTGGCGGCTCCATTTCCCAGTCCTATTCCTCCTCCATCCAGAAGGGTATCCAAAGCGTCTTGAAAGAAGGCGTTATTGCCGGTTACCCGATCAACGGCGTGATCGTTTCCGTCTTTGACGGCAAGGAACACCCGGTAGACTCCAAACCGATCGCCTTCGAAATCGCCGGCCGCGAAGCCTTCAAGCTGGCCTTCATGGAAGCCGGCCCCGTCCTGCTCGAGCCGATCATGGATGTGCGCATCATCGTCCCCGAAGCGAACATGGGCGACGTTCTGGGCGACCTGAACACCCGCCGCGCGCGCGTGCAGGGCATGGAGACCGAAAAGGGCCATTCCACCATTTCCGCCTTTGTCCCGTTGGCTGAAATGCAGCGCTACACCACCCAGCTGCGCTCCATGACCGGCGGCCGCGGATACTTCACCATGGAACTGGCCCGCTACGAAGTGGTTCCCTCGCACATCACCCAGGAGATCGTCGCAGCCCGCCAAAAAGAACAGGCCGAGAAGAAAGATTAATTTCCTTCTCAATAAGCGATTGAAGATCCATAGGGCATATTTTGAGGCAGTGCTTCAGAATATGCCCTATAATATTAATTAACTCAAGTTGCTACCAAATGAAGTTGATGGAGACAGCAATGACAAACAG